>JAHFST010000037.1 GCA_023265625.1 Deltaproteobacteria bacterium
TAAATCTCAGAACGGTCCGAGAGATTCGACTCGTACGCGATCCACTTTCTCTGACATTGGATAGACGGCCACGCCGCTTAAAATTACTATCCGCCCGCCTCGTATACCTCGTATACCGAAGTTTGGTGTCCAGGATTGGGAGACAGGCATAAGGGGTGGGATGATGTTGTTTCAGTCGAGTAAGCCAGACTCTGTTGGACAGGAAAGATCAAGGAATGCGAGACAACACGGAGGAGGGCAGCAGTGTGGTTGAAGGAAATTGAAAGGGGAGCGGTGAAACGCGCTACAGATCATCGCGGCGGCTCGCGCAGATGGGCGCGAAAGCGCTCAGGGCGGGGGTCTATTTCCGGTAGAGATCAGGATGCGGGCCGGGGAGTATTCAGGAATGAGCGGCCGATGGAGATCAAGGAGATGGGTTCCCTGATACAGAAGCATTTTGGTCATCGGCCAGAACCCCATAACGTTTGAGGATCGCGGCGACATCTTCGGAGGCGTGGTCGCGCAAGCGGAGCCCTCCTAATACAGCAAATTCCCACGCCCACAGGACGGCGTAATGGTTTCCGTCGCGCACCAGAACCTTATCCCGGTTGGCCCGCTCGACGTCCCGGCGGTAGCGTTCCATGCCGGTCTCTTTGCCTTGGGCTGCGGCTTGATCATCGGCCAGCTGACGCGCCCGGAATGCCGCCATCAGGGCCATCAGCATGAAGACCATGAAGGTGTGTAAATAAACGGCGGCTTCGCTTTTTTCCAGCGCCGCGCCCAGCTTCCATGCCTGCTTGGCCTGCTTGTTGCCGCTGTTTTCGATGATGCCGCGGCTGTCGAAGCGGTCGTAGGCAAACAACACATCGGCGGGAGTTTTCATCGCGGCACAGGTCAGAATGGTCAGATACCGGTCTTCGGCGGGAGCTTTACCGTATTCGGGATCCTGCAGGACGACGGCCGCGTTCAGCTTGCCGGCCATGAACGATTTGGAGTTCGCCCGCGAGCCGGGCGCCTGTTGGGCGTAGGTGTCACAATCCAGATCCGCGATGCCAACGACGATCAATTCCTTCTCGTACTCGCGCCGGTTCTTTCCTCTGCCGGTCACGATGCGTACAGGCCGCTTGGCGATGACCGCATCGGAGACGGGCAACCCTTGCTGGTGGCGCGTGTATGCCGCCAACGCCATCCGCCGGGCTTCCTGAGTGATGTCCAGATCCGAACGGCCTGGAATGAAAAATGGCGCATGCGGGGCCACCATGTACAGTTCTTGTCCGTCCCAAAAGCCCCGGTCAAAGCTGACGCTGGCCAACTGTCCCTCTCTTAAATTCGCCTTTCCCTGCAGGACCAGCGCCAGCATCCACACGCGGTCATCGACGTTGATGCGGTCCACATAGAGGGCGATCGGCATCCCGCTGGCGGGACAAAACATCAACCAAATTTTCCATCCCCAAACGGTGGTGGCCACTTTCGGCGCATGCCGGTTATGGCTATGCTGTGGCCGCTTGTGGCGCGTGACGCTGGCCACCGGTCCACCATCCAAAGTTCGATACTTAGGTGTTGCTTCCCGGTCCGTGCAATCCACGATGGCGTGGACTCGCTTGGGAAAGAAACCCGCTTCGGCCAAGATGCGGATCACAGTATTGAATATCCGTGCCAACGCCATGAGCGGCGCCTTCACCAGCGTGTCGGCGATCACCTCGCCAGAGAAGGCCCCGCGCACCTCCGGCAATTGATGCGCCCGCGATACTCCACGCCGGGTCACACCGCGCTCGACAAATCCCGCCAGTCCGAACAAGGTCATCAGCGCCGGATCGGTCAGAATCAAACCTTCCATCTGCGGTATCGACGGAATACCGAGCACGATCCGCATGACGTAGGTTCCCATTAATGCCATCCAGGAAATCGAGGCCCGCACCCGATTGCCGGGATCCAACTGCTCCAACAACGGCAGCACGTTCAGATTCCTGAGAAAGGCAAAGAACTGGTCGAAAAAGGTGACCTTGTCCAGCGCTTCCACATCGTCGACGGTCTTGGTTTCATAAATCGCCCGAACCACCGCCGCATCATTTCTCTGGCATACATGCAGTGCCCCACCGCGCCTCGAAGCGCGCCCGGCAATGTCGGCATCGGTGAGTTTTCGCTGCGGCAAAAACCGTTGCTCCAATCCGAAACGGCGGTGGCCCTGTTTCCCCGCTTACCGTAGCGAAACGCCCGCGATTTGTCCACTTCTATTTGTAAGTGACTGATTATGGGTTACTTATTTCGGGATATCGGCTGGATTATTTCCGGATGGCCGGACTTTCAAGTTCGCTATTTCCGTGCTGGCCCAAAATTCTGATCCCGCGCAAAAACGAAGTCAATCCCCCGAAGGAGGTTTCACGACCGGATCATTTGCATGCGAGTTGGAACATTTTGGTCACCCCACTTCGCTTGGGGTGACCCGAATCGGGAGACTCAATTCAGTGCCTTCGCGGCATTTTCTTGATTCGAAAATCCTGGACACCAAACTTCGGTCAGGAAGGTATCGGATCTCTCGAGTTGTCTCACGGTTTCGTCCCGATCGAAGTGACATTTTATGAGAGCGTTGGCAATATTGAACTCCAACTCTCGTGGGAACCGCCGAATTCTGAGCGGCAGGTCGTATCGCCTGGATCATTCCTCTCGATCCGTCCGGATTGGATCACGGTTTCCGATAATGAAGGCAAATTCCGAA
>JAHFST010000032.1 GCA_023265625.1 Deltaproteobacteria bacterium
GTGGACAGGACCAACGGCATTTTGGAAAATTCCTTGCGGGGAGAGACCTGCAATCGGACCCGCTTGCCACCTTCCGTCAAAAAAGCCCCCTCCCCCTTGACCGCCTCATAAATTCTGCCTTCCAGGGGATCGACCACCACTCCCAGACAGGGTTGGCCTTGGTGCAACAAACCCACCATCACCGAAAAACCCGCAATCCCCTTGGCATAGGCCTTGGTACCATCGAGGGGATCCACCAACCACACCCAGTCAGAACCGGTGTGACCGGATAGGCCATGCTCTTCCGTGAGAATACCATGCTCCGGAAAGGCTGCCAAACCTTCACGGATAATCTGATCCGCACGCAGATCGGCCTCGGTCACTAGCGACCGGTCCTCTTTGCGGTTTTGCGAGATGTTGCCGCGCTGGCGGATCTCCATGACGACCTGGGCCGCCTCGGTGGCTAATTGAATGGCGGTATGCAGATATTGTGACATCATGATTTTTTGTAGGGGCGCACCCATGTGTGCGCCCTCATCTCGGTGGCCACAACGGGGGCAGACACATGGGTCTGCCCCTACACCTCATCCTTATGCACCTTATGAATCCCGCACTCCTTGTCGTTATCTTCCAAATTATTGAACCATCGCCACCGCCCAGCGCGGCGCGGTTCATCGGGACCAATGGGCGTCGTACAAATCACGCACCCAAGCGATTCATAATACCAACCATCCTGATTCCAATCGAGCAGCGGGTGAACCGGGACCTGATGTTGCGCGGCGTACTCCCGCAACTGTTTTTCCGTCCAGGCCACCAAAGGGGAGACTTTAAGGATCGGCCGTTTGTCCGGTCCGTGGGCAATAATCTCAAAACGGGAGGTCTTGGCCCTCCCTTTCGACTGATCCGCCCGCAACCCGGTCAACCAGACATCCACCGTATCTAACACACGCTCATTTGGTTCGACCTTACGTAAGTTACAACACATTTCCTGCTTCTGTTTGCTGTCAAAAAAAAGGTGTTCGCCATGTTCTTTCACCATCGCAGCCAATTTTTTTGGATCCGGTTTGATGCGTTCCACCTTGAGACGATATTTTTTCTCGATCTTGTCGAAGAGCTGATAGGTCTCGGGAAAGAGGCGCAAGGTGTCAATGGTGAAGACCCGAGGCAAGGTGCCAGAACTCACCGCCAGGTCGATCATCGCCACACCCGTCAGTTGCCCGCTGGTCCCGATGGCGGCACGAGGACCAAATCGGGAAAAAATTTCGTGGATCAACGGGCCCGCGTCTTCGATCTTTTCTAGTTCTGCAATCAATTGTTGGTTAATAGGCGTCATAATTTACGGTTCAATCGTCTTGATAACACCGGAGTCCACAATTTCTTGATCCCGCGTCATCAGTGGAATATCAAGATGCAAGGCCGTCGCCACAATGAGGGCATCATGCATCTCCAACGGACCAAGCGCCATGGCCTCACGAATCACCTCCACCGTAAGTGACATCATGTCATATCGCTCATCCCCTGCCAAGGACGCCAACAATTTTTCGAAAGAGAACGGTACTTGATATTTTCGGGACAAATGCAACAGCTCCGCCAAAACAATCGTCGGGATCACCACCTGTTTCGCTTTATCATGGCCATCAAACAAGCGGCGCGAGGCGGTGGAAAGACGCTTATCACCTTGCAGATACCAAAGCAGACAATGGGTATCTGTGACAAACCTCATTTGAAAAATCTTCCCGGCTCAGGAAATAAACTGGCCGCCGCCTCGTCAACGGCCGTATCAGGGATCTTGGCGCCGGCCCAACAGCCATAAAGTGACTTCTCCTTGCGACGACGCGAACCTCCCAGACGAAACAAAGGCTGCGCCAGCCTCTCTCGAACCACTTCGCTAAAACGCTGACCGCGTTCGGTCGCCTCCATTTTGAGACTCTTCCAAAGGTCTTCGGGAAGCCGAATGTTGGTGGTAACGTATCGCATCATACAAATGTACAACTGTACAATTGTATTGTCAAGACTAGATAATACCGTGTTCACTCAGCAACTGTAACACCCGGCGCGTGCTCTCTTCCAAGGTTTCCGTGCCGCATTTCAACACCAATTCCGGATTGAGCGGTGCCTCGTAGGGGGCGGAGATGCCGGTAAAATCCTTGATCTCCCCGGCGCGCGCCTTCTTGTACAAGCCCTTCGGATCGCGCTGCTCGCAGACCTCGATGGGCGTGTCGCAGAGGACCTCGAAGAAACGCCCGGCGGGCAACAACTGACGCACGAGGTCCCGATCGGCACGATAGGGCGAGATAAAGGCGGTGACGGCGATGACATTGGTCTCGCAAAAGAGCTTCGCAACCTCTCCAATGCGCCGGATATTCTCGGTGCGATCCTCCGGGGAAAACCCCAAATTTTTGTTGAGCCCGTGACGGATATTGTCGCCGTCCAATACGGCGGCGTTCTTGCCATTTTCCACCAGGGCCAATTCCAATTCGCGTGCCACGGTAGATTTGCCGGAGGCCGAAAGCCCCGTAAACCAAATGACGGCCCCCTTCTGTTTCAATTTATCCTCACGCGCCTCGGCAGTGAGCTTGCCATGATGCCAATGAATATTTTTGCTGACCGGTTGTTGACTCATTTTGAGGTTCTCCTTGTCCCTCTTTTCGACGATTTTTCCGGCCAGCGCAAGAAAAGTTTTTATCATGATTTAGCAACTCAAGAGACCCCCGGCGCCGATAACACCCCTAGGGACAGAAGTTTCCGTTAATCTTGAAAGGAGCGCATCATGGCCATACCACCGACAGTAGGATCTCAAAGGTCAAGCGGCGTCGTTCGCCAGGAGCCAAACATCTGTAAAGCCGCCGGGACGGACGATGATTCCGCCATTGACCCGAAGAGCGGGCTCATGTCAATCGGAACCGATCGCGTCAAAGATGTGTTCGATTACGCCTCACGCCCCGTCACCGAAGGGACCGGCGCCACGGCAAAAACCAATCTGATTGGAAACGGGGACGCCACCCTCACCAAGGCGGAACTGCAACAAGTCATTGCCCAATCCCAGAAAGAACTGGCCCGGGCGAAAGATCCTGAGACGAAGGCCGAGATCCGGGCCCGGATCGGTTCCGCCGCCCAGTTGCTCAAAAACTTCGACCGATTCACCAACAAAGGAACGGCCATGCGTTTCGGGGACGTCCAGATGGTGCGGGATCGTTGCGCCAGCAGCCTCACAAAGGTAACCCCTTTGCCGGATCTGGGGCCGGATCTGAAGGCACCCAGTACTGATTGGACTCTCTAACAAATCTCTTTTTCAGCGGATTTTTTAGATGAGAGTTTTAACCGAGTGCCGAAACCCGATTGGTGAGTAAAGCTGGACCACCCAAGCGGCGTAAGATTTCATGACAATCCCGAACCGAATACCAATGTTCCGCATGCCAGTTGATCTGTCCGTACCGTAACGATTGCTCCGGAAAAGCGGGACAATTTTTTTCCAAATAAGGCACCATCCCCTGAAACAGGGATCGGATGCCATCCTTTAACTTGGCCAAGGCGGATCCAGCCGGATTTCTAAGCGCCGCTTCGTAAAATGTATGATGGGCCGCAAAAGCCAGGCAGGTCATGACATCGGGAAATGTAGTTGGATGGAATTGCACCGTTTGTCCGTCAAGCTTGTCAAAAAGCAGCCCAAAATCAGGCATATGTTTGGCAAACTTCTGGATGCGCGGCAAATATATCGCCATGGGATGTTGCAAAATATAGCGACCCAAATGAATATGCCATGGTCGCTCCTGCCAAGGGATCATAGACATGGAAGTGGCGTGAATATATGCGTCGTGGAGGTAGTACGTGAGTGGATGCACATTACTGCGCGTGTCAGCCAAATAGGATTTTCGGACTGGGAAACCAGTCGGATGGGTCTGGTCCAAGCGCATGCTTGTCAATTCCTCATCGGCGGACTGCCAAACCGGTCGTAATGAAACCTTGTCCTCGACCTTCATACCAAGAAATGTTTGATTCTCCTCCAAGACTTTTTCCCACAGTGTCCGAGTCACAATCCAAACCTTCAAACGCCCGTCGGACAATTTCCAAAGTCGCACCTTATCCTTGAGTAGGAACTGCGGTAATTCAAAAAGCTGCCAAGCCGCCTTGTCAAAAAAAACCTCGCTCAAGGGGAATTCAAGACGAATCGCATACGAGGAAAGCGGAGAAGCGGGACACTGCCCCAAGCTATTTGCCACGGCCTGACCTAGCGGATTCGTTGCGAAGTTTGGAAAAACCTCCTCCGCCCCAACCAAGGCAACATTGCAGTCCTCAAGTCTCCAACCCAGATGGATCGCCATGGCAAAAACATAGAGGTCGGTGTAATCCCAAACAGAGATCTTTCCCTGCTGAGCCAGCGCGGCATGGGGCTGAATCGGCAAACTCCAGGCTAGGCCATTCTTGTACCAGTGTAAGCCAGCTTGATGTCGGTCCAACAATCCTTGATAGGGACGATTTCCGACCGCAAAAGAGTTCGCCGGTTGCCGACCAAGAGTTGCCGCTAAATCACAAAATACCGCCTGGCCATCGCGACCGGGTTGCACAGATTGGGGAACTGGGAGATTCCGAATAAACATTATTCTTTATTTTCGGCAGTTCCAAAAAAAGGTTGCGGAGAATAAGAAAAAGTCAAGCCCACTTGATCGAACACCCAATTGCATGGGTTAGAGGAGTGCGAACCGGGCGGAGTTCCAACAAGTCGTCTAGGGCGTTGCGTAGGTCGTGGGATTTCACCAACTTGGGGTTTTGCCAGTTGTCGTCGATCCGGCCGTGATAGCGAAGCGCGCCGCCCTGGTCGAAGGCGTAGACCTCCGGAGTGCAGGCGGCGTCGTAGGCACGCGCCACTGACTGGTCGGTGTCGCGTAGGTAAGGGAAGTTGAAACCCTTTTCCTTGGCACGGATCACCATCTGATCGAGTCGGTCATCCGGATAATTTTTTTCATCGTTGGAGTTGATGGCCACCAATTGCACCCCGCGCTTTCCATAGTCTTTTTGAATTTGAACCAGCCGCTCTTCATAGGCCTGCGCATAGGGGCAATGGTTGCAGGTGAACAGGACGACCAAAATCTTTTGGTCAGCGAAGCAACCCAAGTTGTAGCGCTTGCCATCAACCCCCGGGAGATCAAAGTCAGGAGCCACCGCACCGATTTTTAACTGGCAGTCAAATTTGGATTCCGTGGCCACGGCGGGAATTTAGACGGCGGCCGATTCGTTGTCCAGCTCTTCTTCCTCATCGGCAAAGGCATAATCAAAATCTTCAGGTTCATCCGAATCAGCACCTTGCTGACCACCGCCAGCCTGGTCCCTCTCATCACCGGCAGAATCCCCCTGCCCTCCTTGATGATCGGAGAGATTGCGCTCTTGTTCTGACACCACGGAGGCCCCGCGGTCACGGGCCGCCGATTGGGTCATTGCCTGCAAAGTTCCCCAACCGGACTCCTTAGACAATTTAACAAACAGGGCGGGATTAACGGGGACAAAGGCCACTTCTTGTGAATCTTCCGCATGCTTGTTGCGCGCATGAAAGACCATCATGCCACCCATGGAAGATTGTCGGTCGGAATTCGTCGGGGCATTCTCGTCTCCATGGATTAAATGGGCCACCCCTTGTTCGGAACTGACCGTGGCATGCAAGACCAAGACGGGTGGCTCGTTCTTGCCCGCCAATGACGGTGCCAAACCTGCGCCCTGAAGGGTCACTTGAATGCCATCAGGACCACCGCTGGTACCAGCGGGCACTAACGACAACTGAACGATGATCCCCATGGATACAGTCGGCTTTGCCAAGGAACTTGTCCCGAGGCCAACCGATGAGACTCCTCCCTGAGATACTCTTAACACCGGCGTCATGATTTCCCGAGCCGAGAGGAGAAAGAATATCTCCTGGGCCAAACGTCCCTGGGCGATCGGATCCGATTTCAGTCCTTGCAACACCTTCTGAAGCTGTAACGCGGACGGACTGAGGGACGCGGTCGACACACTGGTAGGCTGCCCCGATTGTCCCGCACCGCTCATAAATCGGAGCAACACTTGGGAACAAGACGGATCCGACGAGGAAAGCACTAATGTCACAGGCGCCGCAACACCTGCAGCGCTCTTAGGTAATTCAGTGGGATTAGCAACAGCCCTTGGCGGGTCAAGGGCATCCGGCACCGTTACCGCTGATCCGGAAACAGCCGAGAGCATCACTCCTGGGTTTCCATGGGTCACGGGTTGTACCACCCCTTGGGGAACCACTGGCGATGGAGGCAAAACCTTCGATCCCTGGACGATCACCGGAACTTCATCAGGCTTCGCTCCCGCCACGGATGATAATGGTTTTTCTTTTTCCGGCCCTTCGGCAGAAGCCCCACTGAGCATCACACCCGAGGGGGTATACCCAAGGGGGTCCGGTTCACCTGTGTAAGATGCCTCCGCAACCACCGTCGCTGGAGCTGAATGACCCGTTCCCTCACTCACGGCGGCATCGTTGACCGGCTTACTCCCATCAGACTTCGGCGGGGTGTCCACCTGCAACAGGGCCGCAACGGCCAACTTTTTTCCTTCCGGATCTTTCGTGGTTGGATCATTGGTCGACTGGATATATTCCACCACCACCGCTTCCATGGCAGGATCTTTCAGATCCACCTTGGCGTCCTTCAAGGCCTTGAGTGCCGCATGCTGGACCTGCTTGCTTTGGCCTGTTGCCAGCGCCTTTTTTAATATCTCCGGGTCTTTTTTCTTGGCCACACAGTAGACAAAAACCAGCTTCCCCTGCTGCTCTTGCAACTGCTTCAGTTCCGGATCTTTCTCTTTAGAATCAAGTTGGCACAAGATGAGGTCGTAGTTTTCCGGGACGGCCATGAAACTCTGGTTCAGGTTTTCCGTACCACAAGTCGGCGCGCTAAATAACGGATTGGAGGCTAATTTGGATACCTCCACCAAACACATCTGATTTACTTCTGAATAGTGATCTTGCGGGGAAACCGCTTCTTGAACCTTGTGCTTGTGGTCCGGATGCTTGTGACCCGTCTTTTCGGGAGGGACAACCGTAGTTGGAACCTGCGCTTGGGGAACGGGGGTAAAATACTCAGGCTCGACACAAACCTCGGGCGCGTAATCAGTGTAATTTGTCTCGGAACAGACGCCTGCCCCCTGCAGCGGATCACTTGACATGAGGAACCTCTTATACCCTCATTATCGGCAGGGGTCTAGGTCAAGTTGCTTACTATTTTGATCGTTATGATATTTTTATGATTATAATTATTAAAAAATAAATAATATTAATTACTTATATCAATTAATATTATTTAAAAATCTTTGAATTTTTCCCTTAATCTGGGCCTCTTGGGTGATTTCTGAGCCACTGCGGTAGAGTTCGGTGATCTTACTGACGAGGCGGTCGTACTCGCCGTTGATTTGCTCTAGGTCCACATCAGTCAGGCGTGGCCACTGAATCTTGACAAATCGAGCCACTTCGGGCCAGTGGCTCTGCATACGGTTGGGCATGTTCATTTAGACCCCCTGAATAAGATACCGTTTCTTTCTGAGCACCAAATAGTATTGACGCTTTTTCTTATCAAACGCCACCCATTTGGATAAATCAAGATAAGGTTGCCGATTGAAGCGCGCCGTAAAATGGCCGCCCCGCACGCGGCAGTAGGGCACATTTTCTTTTCCCACAAAAAGGGTCTCCGGGTCGAGGGTTTCCCGGTAATTCCCCGGAAAAATCAAGGTCACCTGTTTGGGACTAGGCCCCTCAGCCGGTTCAATCCGCTGCACAACATAGGGGACATCGTCCGCCGCCACCCGACACTCCTCCCCCATGCAACGCACCCGCCAACGATACTCCCGATCCGGCTCAGGCAATGGTTCGAGCTCGCGAAGAAACGTCGCCAACACCTGTGGGTCTTCCTGCT
>JAHFST010000036.1 GCA_023265625.1 Deltaproteobacteria bacterium
CGTTTCAATGAGCAGAAGGACCACAAAAAGCGGCGTGGCATGCAAACGGCCTTTCAAACGGACAAAAAACTTTTCATGGTGATACTCCTCCGTCACCGGCATGAACTTGTGAAAAAGGCGGATGACCGGATTTTTCCCCGGGTCCATTTCCTTGTCTTTTTGAAAGAGCAGTTTGAAACCCGTGAAAATCAGGAAAGCCCCAAAGAGATACATGATTTGATGGAAAGCATGAATGAGGGCGATCCCGCCCATGATAAAAAGGGCCCGCATGACAAGCGCCCCGAGGATTCCCCAGAACAGGGCCTGGTGCTGAAAATGCGCCGGAACTTTGAAATAGGTAAAAATCAGGAGGAAAACGAAAAGGTTGTCGAAGGAAAGCGCCCGCTCGAGGAGATAGCCGGCAAAGAACTTCATGCCCGCGTCCCGGCCCATGAAGTAATAAATTCCCCAATTAAAAAGAAGGGCGAGGACCGTCCAAAAAACGCTCCAAAGAAGGGCTTCCTTGATACGTATTTCATGGGCCTTGGAGTGAAAGACCTTGAGGTCCAGGAACAGCATCAGAAAAACAAAAGCATTAAAGATGATCCAACCGATGGGATGATTCAAAGCAATGGGCCTCGTTCTTCTATAATCGGGATAGGGGAGGCAGGATAATCCTGCCTTCCCCTCCCACACCACCGGACATGCGGGTCCGCATCCGGCGGTTCAGAAAGTTGCTTTATTAAATAGCGAGCCGGGGAACGCCCAGCTTTGCAAAATATGCGTTCGGCAACGCGACGTTTACAGCTGAGGTTCCGGCCATCTTCCACCAGCTTCGGGGGCTTGCCGATACCGAGGCTGCGGCCTTGATACTTACTCCCAATGCTCGCAATTCCCTGAATATCGTTGTCCCCTTCTTCCACTGTTTCAGACGTACCATCCTCAGCCGATGGCCTATCCATTCATCCAGTCCGGCGAATATACCGGGCGTCTCTGCCAGTTGAAAATATTCTTTCCAACCGTTTAGATATTCCTTCAGTCTTTCCGCCACCTGTTTCAGGCTTCGACCACCACTGCGCGACGTTATTTGTCGCACTTGTTCTTTCATCGCTTTCAAGGCTTTGGCGCTCACGCGATATTTAACCGTCTTTCCCTTGGCCACCCAAAATCCGTAACCAAGGTATTGACTGTTCCACACTCGCGTAATTCGGCTCTTGGTTTCATTGATTCTTAAGCGGAGCCTCGCATACAGGCGTTTCAATGTCGCCATCACGTCTTGCGCCGCGCGTTCTGAACGGACGTAAACATTCCCGTCATCAGCGTATCGCACGAATGCGTGACCGCGTTTCTCCAGCTCTTTGTCAACTTCATCCAACAGCACGTTCGCCAAGAGCGGCGACAGCGGCCCGCCTTGCGGCGTGCCTTCCCACCGCTCTACCACCACCCCATTTGCCATGACGCCAGCTTCAAGGTAGCGGCGAATCAGTGCAAGCAGTCGCTTGTCCTCCATCCTCTTCGCCAGTCGGCTCATCAGAATATCGTGATTGACTCGATCGAAAAATTTCTCCAAGTCAACATCCACGACCCAGCGCCGCCCTTCTTGAATGTAGCGCTTTGCGGCGTTCACGGCTTGATGAGCACTACGACCGGGTCGAAACCCGTAACTGTGCTCGGAAAATGTCGGATCAATCTTCGGTTGGAGCACATTCAGAATCATTTGTTGGATCATCCGATCTACCACCGTTGGGATTCCCAACTGCCGAGTCCCTCCGTTTGGCTTCGGTATCTCAACCCGTTTTACCGGCTGTGGCTGGTATGTCCCCGCTAACAGACTTCCGCGGATTCGTCCCCAGTTCCCAGCCAGATATCCCGGTAATTCTTCTACGCTCATCCCGTCAATGCCTGCACTTCCTTTGTTTTGCCTCACGCGTTTTTGCGCGGCCACTACATTCCCTTCTTCGACCACCCTTTCCATCAGGTGTTCGTCACTTGAGCGATCGTTTGCATTTGCCGCTGTCAACGCTTCGACACTCCGCTGGCCATTCAGGGCTTCACCCCTATATCCCAACGGGAGTTCCAATTGCTCGGACTTCTGCCGCATAGCGTCTTCAAGACTCATGCTCGTTTCACTCTCTTTCTGTTCGGCCCTTCTTCTGTCTGACGACAAAATAATACGGCCTTTGCTGACTCCTCGCTCCCGATTCCTCGGTATCTCTTTCAAGATTAAGGCGAGATCTCCCCAGGTAAGAAACCAAACCTTCCGTTCACAACCGCCGAATCTACGTCGTCAAGCTTTGGTCGCAGAGACTTTGCGGTCATATGCCCGCTCGTCCCGCTTGACGCCGCCTCTCATTCGATTTCTGTGCGTCGGCTCGAACGTTCGTTCCACGCTTCTTTCAGCGGTTGCCTCACGGCTCACCACCTTGCGCTTCCCTTGAGTTTCCTGCAACCTGTATCCTCAGAGGACTTTCACCTCCGAGTTTGGTTTCATGCTGGGCACACATAAAAAAA
>JAHFST010000006.1 GCA_023265625.1 Deltaproteobacteria bacterium
CCTTTTTAGTTAGGGGATCGACTTTACTGAAAGAATTATGTGGCGCAGGAATTAAAAAAGGTTACTGTTTTCGAGGAGGATTCAGGTCTGGGCCACATAACGATGAACACCACAGAAGAGCTCAAAACTGGAAAATTCAAGCCCGAATTTGCGGGGCAACTAAATTTTTACTTGTCAGCAATAGACGATAAACTTTGCCACTCATCAGACAACCCTACTATTGGACTTTTGCTTTGCAAAAATAAAAACAAGTTGGTCGCCGAATATGCTCTAAAGGATGTTTCTAAACCTATTGGTGTTTCGGAATATAAAATCATGAAATCCATTCCAGCCAATCTCAAGACAAGTTTGCCGACGATCGAAGAATTGGAAAAACATATACCTGCTGCATGCGAAGTTTGTGGTTTATTATTTTTGCCAGGAGATCTAGGCGAAAGCCGTGAACATTTAGATGTTCATAACAGATGGGTCTCTGCAACAAATTTCTTAAAATATTCCCCGACACATCATCAAGAAAGAGAAAGTATAAAGCGCGAAGGCCATGTTATTCTTCAGTCCAATGGTTCTTTAGAGAAGCGTATTCAAGGTGCGATGATGGTTTTAAGGGCATGGTTTGACCGTTCACTGGAAGCATCTATTGCTGGTAGTTTTTGGAAAAAGCATCCGAAATTTGATAATTATGTGGCAATGATTCTTAGTCATAAAGATCTCTCTTTTTCAGGGGATGTGCTAAAGTATTTAAAAAATAAGTTTGGAATCAATCCTGGTCAGATACCAGATGGACAGTCTTACTGGAAAACTACGTACTAATCCAATAAGTCAGGTTGCCGAATAGGCTTCATGGCATTACGCGCTACCATCTAGGAGCTATTTTCTACTGATAATATTAAACGTTGCCGTCGCCATGGCTACGGGCTGTTTTTGGCGGTTGCGGTAGAGTAGGGCGTGGACCACGCAGAGGCGTTTGCCTCGGAAGACGACTTGGGAGTCACAGATGAGTTTGTCTCCGGAGTCCAATGGCGTGAAATAGTTTACCTTGAGTTCGACCGTGGAACAGAAATCACTGGGGGCCATGGTGGAAAAGACTGCGGCGCCGCAGGCAAAATCGAAGAATCCGGAAATAACCCCGCCATGGATACGCCCAGCCGGTGACAGGTGGTCCTCCCGAAGCTGCAATTCGAGTTTGGCCCCGCCTTTTTTACGATCCAATTTGATGGCCCGATAGCCCAACCAGCGGCCATATTTATCGGGGAGTTGGTAGTTTTTTAATGGGAAGTCTTTCACCATAGGGATGATCGATCGAACTTTTATCTCCCTTTGTGAATCTTTGGCAACTATTTTGATTCCGGTTGAATTTGGCTTGAAAATCGATTAGTCCTGTCCCATGCGAAAAAATATTTACCAAACATTAGCGGTTGTCTTGGTTGGAACTTTTGTATCCTTGTCTCTTGGGGCTACGGAGAAGAAGGAGGCGTCGGACCAGATTGATCAGGCGATTGATGCCCCGGAGGCGGCGCCTAAAAATAAGGAAGTCGATCTTCGTAAACATAAGAGTAGCCCGATTGATTCGGATCGGTCCTTCGACGCAAAAGATAATAAATCAGAGACCAAGTGCCGCATGAAGTTTACCTTCAGCAGTTGGTCGGTCCTCTATAAGTCGGGGAAGGGAGTAGGGGATATTACCTGCGACAATGGCCAACGATCCGATGTTAAGATTCGGGTCCATGGGGGCGGGGTGACCTTTGGCAAAAGCCGGATTGATGACGGCAGCGGGACCTTTTCTAAGGTGAAGGATATTTCTGAGTTGTATGGCGCTTATGCCGCCGCCGAGGCCCATGCTGGTGCGATTGGTTCGGCCGCTGTGCAAGCGATGACTAAAGGACCGGTTTCACTCGCCCTTTCTGGCACCGGTAAGGGTATTGATTTTGGAATTGCCTTTGGGCAGTTTAAGATTTCGCCGCGGTAAATCAATGATGATGGCGTTGAGTCGATAAGATATAGCGCGATAGGTCTTCCACTTGACGGTCCGTCAGCACCCCTTTAAATCCTGGCATGGCCGTCTCTGGATTATGCTGTTGCGGGCTTTGAATGTAGTCGGCCAGGTAGGCCTTGTCTCGGTAAGTCCTGATGGCGGTCAAATCAGGCCCAGCCTCACCCCCGTTTCCGTCGATGACATGGCAGGCGCCGCAATTTTCAGAAAATAGTTTGGGGGCTGCGGCGGTGAAAGGCTCGCTCTTTCCCAAAGTCTCCAGATAGGTCACTAGCTGATCGATCTCCTCCGGGAGGAGGTTCAGTTGAGGCATGACCGAGCCGGGGGTGACTTGATTTGGATCGCGAAAATGGCGCGTCAACCAATCCCGATCATGTCGAGCTCCCACGGTACCCAAGTCAGGAGCTGCGTTACCACCGCGGCCTTGAATGCTGTGGCAGTAATTGCAATGAAGTTGTCCGTAAAGCTGATATCCCGCCATCACTTGAGGATCGCGATGGATGACCGGATTGAGCATGGGAGCTTCCATCCCCATGATGGTCAAGGATACGAGACCCACGAGCGCCACAACCCCTAAGACAGTGAAGAAAGGACGATCCAGCGGGTGACGTTTTGGTCCTCGATCAATGAAAGGTAAGATGACCAAAAATAAAATCGCCATCGCGGGTAAGATGATCGCGGCCACCGCCTCCAGCGAACCCGGAAAAAATTTCAAGGCCTGAAATAAAAATAGGAAATACCACTCCGGGCGCGGATTATAGGTGGTATCCGTTGGGTTGGCCACTTCTTCCAGGTTGGCCCCTACGGCGGCGGCCAAATAAAAAATGACGAGAAAGGCCAGGAAGATGACAAGCGTATCTTTAAAAATAATATAAGGGAAAAATGGTTTTCCCAACTTCTTGAGCTCATCATATCGCTGACGCACCTTTTGTTTCCAAGGTTCAAGCATGGGGACCATCCGGCTTGTCTCGTTCGGGGGGTGCGGAAATCCCCTGACGCACGACAAAAAATAAATGCAGGGCGATTAAAGTGAGCACCAGGGCGGGTAAGACGAGCACATGAATGGCGTAGAAGCGCGTCAAAGTGACGGTGCCCAAGGTGTCTCCACCCCTCAGGAGTTTTGCCAGGGCTGGTCCCACGAGCGGTGCTTGTTCGGCAATGGTGGTTCCCACCATCGTGGCCCAATAACCCTTTTGGTCCCAGGGCAGGAGGTAACCGGTAAATCCAAACCCCATGACGATCAACCAAATGAAGACCCCGACCACCCAGCTGAGCTCACGGGGATATTTATAGCTTCCCATGAAGTAGACCCGGATCATGTGGAGGGTCACGATTAAGACCATCGCGGAGGCGCCCCATTTATGGAGACCGCGCACGATGTTGCCCAAGGTGACTTGGTGAGTGATGTAGCTGACCGATTCATAGGCGAATTGCGGGGAGGGGGAATAATTCATGGCCAGTAGAATACCTGTCACGCTCTGCAGCAGGAAGATGCCTAAGCTGAGACTCCCCAAGGTATAGATCCAGCCGACCCCTTTGGGGATCTTGCGATCGAACAGGGCGACCTTGATCTCGCGAATCTGCAATCTTTCATCAAGCCAATCGACGAGAGTTCGCATTAGGCACCTCCGGAGCGGGGTTTGATCAGTAATTTTCCGCCGACTACTTTGGTGGTGAATTGATCCAGCGGGCGCGGCGGCGGCCCGGAAATGACCTGCCCATCCATGCCAAAGGTGGCGTTGTGACACGGACACAGGAATTTCTTTTTGGCCGTGTCCCAATGATAGGGACAGCCAAGATGAGTGCAGTGGGGATCAAAGACGGTGAATTTTTTTCCATCGTCAGTGACCACCCAGGCGCTGGATTTCTCTTCAATCGTGGCCCAGCCGTCTCGACGACGTTGCGCATAATCGACCTTGACAGGCTCTCCTGGAAGGATTTTGGAGATTTCCCCCAATTCCAGCCAACCCTCTTCGCCTTTGCGCCATAGGGGGGAGAGGAAATAGGTCCCGCCGGGAACGGCGACGCCCACCGCCATCAATCCCCCGAGGAGAAAGATCGATTTTTTTAAAAAATCCCGTCGTGAATTCTCTGGATCCATGGCTATTTCAAACTCTTGAGATATTTCACGACCTCGCTGATTTCCGCGTCACTCAATTTTCCCTTGTAGGGGATCATCTTGCCTTTTCCATCCGCGACAACCTTTTGCAAATCAGCGTCTGACTTTGAGGTATCCATCGGCTTCATCATTTTGAGCGCGGGGTTCCCTTTTCCGTCTGGTCCATGACAGGCCTTACACTTGGTATTAAAAGTGGCAGCCCCATCCGCATGGACCAGATCTGACAGGACCAGCAGTCCGAATAAGACTGAGAAGACGACGGTTGTGATCTTAAGCATTATGCCTCCCTTTTTTGAAAACGTTGACTATGACTCTCAAACAGATAGAGCTTAAGGCGGAGTAAGAGATGCCTGCCATGACTGAGATCATCCACCCCTATGATTCTGATCATAGTTAATCGATGTCAATGCATTAATGTTAAATTCGTGAAGTTATGGCACCTCGCAGCGCTTTTTTTAAGCCTCTTAGGGGCGTTCCCCGCCTATTCGGACGAGGTCAGCCTTCAGGGCAGTTTGTCGAATCGACTTAAATACCGTACGACCGGCACCGCCAAGGATCTTGATTGGGAAAGCCTCTTTTCACTCGACGTGGGATGGCCGCAAGTGGATCGTTTTTCCGGCTCTCTTTTGCTCGGGGGTCTGTTCGACATGGATGGCCGCAAAGGCGGGACGACGTTTTCCAGCCTCAATGACGCCCTCCATCAGCGGGCCGTGGGGCGAATCTACTATGCCTATTTTGACGCCAAGGATCTGGGGCCCATTCATGCCCTGAGGGCGGGGCGACAAAACCGTTTTGAGTTTGAGTCCCTCTACTTTGATGGGGCTTCATTGGAGTTCAAGCCGGTCAAAAACTTTACCTTGAGTGTCTTGGGGGGAGTGCCGGTTCATTTGTTTGAAAATCAGAGTGGGTTAGATCCGGGGGACTGGATGGTGGGAAGTGTCTTGCAATGGGATCCCCTCACGGTGCTGCGCTTCCGGTTTGATCATGTTCACTTGAAGGACAAGACCACCGGGTTTCGCAGCAGTTTTGGGGATCAGCAAGATGATCTTTTCGGGGGCTCGTTCTGGTGGGATGTTGATCGCCACGTTTCGCTCAATTCTCGCTTTACGGCCTTCTCTGATCAGGTTCGGGACTTTTCTTTTACCACCAAGGTTTATTACCCGGAACACGATTTTTCTTTTCGTCTTCAGGGGTACAGGTTGCTCAAGGGGTATGCGATTCGGGTGCTGGATTGGGATGCCTTTGGAGTTGCTGGAAGTCTTTTGCCCTATACGGAATTTTCCATGAGCAGCACCAAGGGGTTTGGCACGCATTGGGCGGTGGATGGTGGCGTGGGTTTTCGTTTCCTAGACCAGCCCCAAGTGGCCAGTGCCTTCAATCATGGCTATGAGCGGTTTTTCCTGGCCCTGTCCAGCTTTGACCTTCCATGCCATGGGCTTTCCATGACCGTGACGACGGACTACTATCATGGACGAGACAACTCCTTACAGAATGACAATTTTGCCGTGTCCTTTACCGCGACGCAAAAATTATTGGGCAATCGCCTCCGGTTGAGCGGGGGTACGCAATATTATCTCTATCGCTACAATCTTTACGCGGGTCATGAGTCCAACCATGTGCGCACTTATTTTGCGCAAATTCGCGGAAAGATATTTCGCCAGTTGGAGGGTCGTTTGGGCTATGAATTTGAAGAAAATCCGATTAACAATTTTCATTCTTTAGACACAAGGCTGATATGGAGTTTTTAAAAAAACAGAGAAGTTTATGCGGGTTTTTCCTGATAGCGGCGGGATTATTGTGCGCCAATCGGGGTTGTGAAAAACCGGTTCGGGTGGAACATCCCCCTTTGGAGCAAGGGATGGGTTGTGCCGCCTGCCACGATGATGGTCGGACCCGCGAGACCCGTCCTCCCGGCCATAATTCCCAGTGGATCCGCGGTCATGGGGAATTTATTCATCAGAATGGCTTTAAGACGGAGACGTATTGCACTGTTTGCCATAACCAGTCGCAATGCAGTCGCTGCCACCAGCAGGAGGCCCCGCGCAATCATACGGAGTTCTGGCGGCTCAAGGGACATGGCATCGCGGCGGGTCTCGATCGGGCAAGCTGCTTCACTTGTCATCATGGCGTGGATTCTTGTCAACGTTGCCATGCGACGACGGCCCCGTTGGATCATAGCGCCGCTTGGGGGGCGCCCAGTAATCGGCATTGTTTGGGTTGCCATTTCCCTTTGACTTCGGCGGGGGCGGAACGTTGCGCGGTTTGTCACACGGGGACTCCATCTCACGCCTCTGCTCCTCCGCAACCTGCCAATGCCCTGCATATTTCGAACGCTAATTGTCAGACCTGTCATACTCCACTGAGGCATCCGGATAATGGGATGGCCTGTGCAATTTGTCACCCCCGTCGGTGACCACTAAGGGATTGCCCATGACGAAGGTCATGTGAAAGCCTGTCGCGTGTCATTGGGGAAAAAGCGTTTTTTGAGTATCAATTGAAATGAAGATGCAAAAAACGAGAGGATTTATGAATCGAAAAAGCGGAGGCATCCTCATATTTTTGTGGCTTTTGGCGGGGTGCAGCTCAAGCACAACCTCCTCGACAACGGTCAGCGCCAATGCCGGTTCCGATCAGCAAGTTGTCACGGGCACGACGGCCACTTTGGATGGTCAGTCAAGCACGGGAGTGACGAGCGCCGCCTGGACCTTCAGTTCAAAACCATCCGGTTCTTCCGCGAGTCTCGCGAATTCCTCGACACTGACCCCTAGCTTTACGGCCGATGTGGCGGGTAGTTACGTTGTGCAACTTGCCATTAATGACAGTGCCAGCACCGATACAGTCACCGTCACGGCCCAAGCCACGGTTTCGGCCATTTCGGTTGGATCGGGTGTCGCCACCCGGGAACGATTTAACACCACGGAATATGTCGTGAGTGCCGGAGAGACGGCTACGCTCTCCGGGGCCTCGAGCGCTGCGGCCCTCAAGACCAAGGCGGCGGCGGTTTCCGGATATTCCTGGGAACAAATCTCCGGTCCCGGGGCCACGGTCGTGGGTAATACCACGAGTGAGACCTTGCAATTTGTCGCCCCCGGTTACGCCGGGATTCAGAATCTTAATCCGGCGGATAATTACAAATGGCAGATCCTGCCGATCTCTCGAGATGATACGAAGATGGTTTTTCGCTTGACCACGACCGGGAGTAACGCGGCAACGGATGTCTCGACCTTTACCCTTTATCTACAAGACTCCGACGGGAGTGAGATCCATACCAGTAGCGGGCTCCCCAATGTGGCGATCGGGGCGCTGGTTGTTTTATCGGGCCCCGATTTGCTGGCCTCGGGGGCCAGCGCGACGGATGCCACTAAGACGAACGGCAGCGCGGTGACTGACTGGTCTTGGACATTGACTCCCCCGTCAGGTTCCTCGGCAACCTTTGAAGACACGGGCACGACGACGTCTGCCGTCCAATTTCCAAAATTCGTGGCCGATGTGGAGGGGATCTATGCCGTAGCGTATAGCAGCACCACAGGGACCAATACCTACACGGCCGCCACGACCAAGTGCCCCGGGACATTGACCATTAATGTGGCGGATTGGGTTGGGGTTGGAACGGTTGGCGGTACCACTCCGACGGCCCCGCAATGTGCCACCTGTCATGGTGTCTCGGACATCAGTGGTCTGGGAGACACCGTGACCCCCTGGTCTGCCACCGTTCATGCGAAGATTTTTGAGAATAACATGTCGACCTACCAGGGACTTGCGCCGGAACCTTACCTCTGGGAATTTCATACGGTAGGTTACAATAAAGACGTGATCAATAATGGTTTTGATGATTTGGCCAGTGATAACAATTTTACATTTCCAAGCGCTGGCTTGACCTATGCGGCCTTTACCTCCCAGGATCCTGCCGTGGCCAAACTGGCCAACGTGCAATGCGAGAACTGCCATGGTCCCGGGAGCCAGCATGATGGGGATCCGCTCCGCATTGGTGTTTCTTTTGCGCAGGCTGGGACCTGCGGACAGTGCCATATTCAAGAGACGGAGTGGGAAAACTCGGGGCACAACTTTGTCGGTGTGGAACATGGGAGCGGCAATTATCAATCCAGCTGGGTGAGTTCGCCAGGTTGTTTGCGTTGCCACAACTCCAAGGGTTTCACGACTTATCTTGAGAGTGGCAGAAGCGCCGAAACCAGTCTGGTTTCAGACGCCTCCGCGGACTTTCCAGGGGTTACCTGTGCCGCTTGTCATGATCCACACGATGTGACCAACGAAAGCCAACTGCGCCAAAAAGGGAATGTCACGATGGCGATTGATGGATCCACCGTCGATGCCGGGAAGGCGGCGGTTTGTTACACCTGTCATGATGGGAATTACGCCAAAGGAGAAACCAACTGCGACGTGAATGGTGATGGTTTGGCCAATTCCAGCGATAGCAGCACCACCTTGGGGATCACCAGCGGGGTTTGCGGATCTCTTTATGGGACGGCCGTCGGATACTGGAGAGGGGGGATGCACTACGCCGAGGCGGCCCCCATGTTGGAAGGGAACCTAATGATTAAAGACCTGGATAACGATGCCACCGACGATCTGACACTCGATGAGAATTCCTTTCATTCCAGCGATGCCTTTACCCTGGCTGGTGTGACGGGAAACACTAGCCTCCCTTCGGAAAACAATAAGTGCGTCACCTGTCACATGGCGGCAGGGCCTTCCGCAGAGGAGGCGGGATATGGACATCTCGGCGGGCATACCTTCAAGGTCGTGAGCGGACATGGCATCGGTCACCTGCTAGGTACCGATGAGGGAGATGAACAAGCCGGCGAGGCGGGTGACATTGAATTGGTGAGTGCATGCCAGACTTGTCACGCCTCTGTTACTGAGATTAACCGCCTGGCCCGGGCCGATTACGATGGAGACGGGGTGCGCGAGGGGATTCAGGACGAGGTCAGTGGACTTGTCTTTGCCCTGTGGAAGTTGATCAAGGTGGTGGATACCGCGAATGGGGGCAACCTGAATCAGACGGCCACGACCTACAACACGACGGTGGGACCGGCCTCATCGGATGACACTCCTGGTGGCACTATCACGGTTAACACGATCAACTGGAAGGGCGATTGCGCAAGCTTCAGTGGAACCACCGGGGCCGCTTGCGGCAAGAGTATCACCGGCACCGGCAAGTGTACCAATGTCGCCCAGAATAAGACCAAGGATGATTATCAGCAATGCAACTTCATGGAGGCCCCCGCCTATCTTCGTGCGGCGATCTGGAATCTCAAGTCGGTCATTCAGGATGGTAGTTTGGGAATTCACAACGCCGCTTACGTTGTCCAGACTTTGCAGGAGACCTACAAGGCGGTGGGGAGAAAGGCCGCTTTGACGAAAAATGGCACGGCGGCGACATCAAGCTTCACCTACCAGACCGACTACTCGAGTGCGACATTGCGTTGAAGGACAAGACCTGTCGTCATGACAGGAGAATGACCGAGTAACGCTGGCCCCGACCTCCTCCGGGGCCGGTGCTTTTTAAGGGTCTTTAGGCAAGAGGTGACGAATCGCCAACGCTAGACTCGTTCCGACCACAATCAGACTAGTGAGAATGAAGAAGGTAGCGGCCCGATAACTGGTCCCATTTCCTAAATTTCCCGAACAGAGTGGACAGGCATAAACCTCTCTGCCCGTTGTGAAGATCATGATTAGGATAGGGGCGATTTTAAAAATAAAGAACCCCATAAAGTAGCGGCCAGATGAGGACCACAAAGGTCCAATACATCCGGCACAAAGTAAGTCCCCCTGAGTGGCCAACTGTGTAGCGTCCCCGCACGGCCTGCAAGGCCACCACTAAGAGGACGGCTAGGGCCGCGACGACATGCAGGGCGTGGCTCCCGATCACGATGTAAAAGAGTCCGCCATAAATATTATGGGTGGTGGTGAGCCCGAAGGAGATCAATCTCAGCCATTCGTAGCCCTGCAATCCTAGGAAAAAAAGACCCAACAACAGGGTTAAACCCAACCAACCCATCAGGCACAGGTGACAACCACGCTTTACGGCGCGTTCGGCCCCATAAATGGTAAGTCCGCTAAGCAGGAATAGAGTGGTGTTTAACCCGGTGATCCCCGCAGGCAGTCGAGGTTGTCCGGGAGGGGGCCAGAGACCCATTTTATTTCGTAAGACCCAATAGGCGCTGAGCAGGCCGGCAAAAAACATCAGCTCAGTGGCCAAAAATAATAGCAGGCCAATTTGACCAGCCACGGCACGTGATCGTTCCGACATCTACCCTCCGTATCTGTAGACAATATCAGGGACCAGGGCAAAATAAAGCAGTATGAGGCAGAGGATGCCCGATAAGATGATGAGGGCAATATACTTGGGTTCCCACTTCAATCCCATATAATAATAGACGACCAGCCCCGCCTTGAGCAGGGCAATCGTGAAGATGAGACTCGTGGCCAAGACCACATGCCCCCAAGATCCCAGCAACAAACTCAAGCCCAGTAGCAGCAGCAGGCCAAGCCAGATGTTGATCAACGATTGTTTGGTCATCGCATCCCTCCCGAGGCACTCAAGTACAACAGGGGGAACAAAAAGATCCAAACCACATCGACGAAATGCCAATAAAGCCCGACCGACTCAATGCGGTGAGTGGCAAATCTCCGCTTTAACCCGGACCACACGACGACGTTGGCCACCAAACCACCTACGATATGAAGTCCATGCAGTGCGGTCATGAGAAAATAAAAAGACCAGAACAGAGAACGTGAAGGCAAAAATCCTTCGGTGATCTCGTGGTGGTATTCGTAACTTTTTAATAAGAGAAAGATAATCCCTGCCAGAATGGTGAGCCCTAGATAAGTGGCCCCCGAGCGTGCGTTGCCATGTTCGACTTCGTGATGGGCCAAGATCATGGTTAAACTGCTGGTTAAGAGGACCACGGTGTTGACGGCCCCCACCCAAGTGAGGGTATGGGCGGCCTCGCTGGCCCATTCGGGGTGATGAAAGCGGTACAGCAGGTAACAGACAATCAAACCACCAAAGACGACAATCTCAGACCCGAGAAACCACCAAATCCCAAGACGCCAGATGGGAACCGACGATTTCATACGGCCTCCGTCTGATTCTTCCAATCCTTGCCGGTCAAACCCGGGAGACTGTAATCATAGGGGCCTCGGTGGACCACAGGAGGTTCCTCAAAATTGCCATGCCCTGGAGGAGACGGGGCCAGCCATTCAAGGGTGGCGGCGGACCAGGGGTTGCGGGTGGCGATTGGACCGTAACATAGGCTGGCGATGAAATTGACGACAAAAATGATTTGCGACAAAAACAGGATAATGAAACCCCATGTTGAGATGACATGAAGATGTTGAAAGGGTTGCAGGTAATCAAAGAGTGAAGGGTCAAAGATACGTCTTTGGTGGCCCACCAACCCGATGGCAAAGAGCGGTAAGAAGGTGACATTGAAGGAAATGATGGTGAGAACGGCATGAATTTTCCCCCAAGTCTCGTTCATCAGGCGTCCAAACCATTTAGGGTACCAGAAATAGATGCCTGCAAAGCCCGCTAAAAATGTGACGGGAAACAGGGTGTAATGAAAGTGGGCCACCACAAAATACGTGTCGTGCAGATAGATATCGGCTGCGGCGGAACCGTTAAAAATTCCCGTGACACCTCCTACCAGGAACTCGGCTAACATCCCCAAGGCGAAGATCATCGGGGTCTTGAGCTCGATGGATCCGCCCCACAGGGTCGCAATATAAGAAAAGATAGCGACAGCAAATGGTACGGAGATGATGATGGTGGTGATACTAAAAGGCGCGGCCAGGCGAGGATCCATGCCACTGATAAACTGATGATGGGCCCAGACAAGAAAGCTTAAGACGCTGGCGATCAGTGAGGCATAGATGAGGGGGCGGTATCCAAAAAATGGCTTACGTGCAAACACGGTCATGACCTCGGCAATGATTCCCAAGGCTGGAAAGAGCAGGACATAGACTTCCGGATGACCGAAAAACCAGAAGAGGTGTTGAAAGAGGAGCGGGTCTCCGCCGGATTGCGGGAGAAAAAAACCGGTTTGAAAGAGACGATCGGCGAGCAGCATGAAGGCCCCGGCAATCAAGGGGCCTACCGAAAACATAAAGACCAAGGAGGCGATATTCAGCATCCAGACCAAAATGGGCATGCGAAACAACGTCATTCCTGGGGCGCGCATGGTCAGGGTGGTGGTTAAAAAATTGATTCCCCCCATCAACATAGAGGCGAATTCCAAGGCGACTGCTAAAATCCATAAGTGTCCACCCCATTCCACACCGGAAAGCCCAGGGGAAGCGGCCAGGGGTGGGTAAGAGGTCCAACCTCCTGAAGCAGCCCCTCCGGGTACGAGGAAGGAACTCATGAGGAGCAGGGTGCTGAGGAAAAAAGTCCAGAAAGACATCATGTTGAGACGAGGAAAGGCCATGTCTGGGGCCCCGATCATCAGCGGGAGCAGATAATTGCCAAACCCGGAGAGGAGGATGGGCATGGCCACCCAGAAGACCATGATGGTACCATGCATGGTCACAGAAGCATTGTACTGATCGGGGCCGACCATCCCAAACAAGGGTACGGGTTCATTGGGCCAGGCCAATTGATGACGAAATACATAAGCTAGATAACCACCCACAAAGGCCATGACCAAGCCGGTGCATAAGTATTGCATGCCGACTATTTTGTGATCGACGGAAAAAATATATTTACGGAGTGCCACTAGTTGCCCCCTCCCCACTGGGTGTTTGTTCCGCCAGCCATTTTTGGTAATCGGCGAAATCCATTACATGAAGTTGGCCCTGCATCGTTCCGTGGCCGCTGCCACACAGCTCTGCGCAGGCGATCGGATAGGTCCCGGTTTGCATCGTTTCAAACCAGCCTCGAATGGTACGGCCTGGGACCGCATCTTGTTTGAGACGAAGATTCGGAATCCATAAGCTATGGATGACGTCTTCAGCTTGGAGCTCAAAGACGATCTTTTGATGGACTGGGATTGTCAGTTGATTGAAGGTTTTGATGTCATCCGCGGTATCGAGCCGCCCATCGGGGCCCGGATGGGTGATCTCCCAGACAAACTGTCTGCCACGAATTCGGATGGTCTGGTCTGGTTTTTCCGGCAGGTTCATTTTTATTTCTTCCCAAATGGGACCTTGCACGACCTCAATGCCGATATCAAAGGCCAAGACGAGTGCGGCGGGGATCAGGACCCACATCAATGAGCGCAGGGAGGTACCGGGCTGAAAAATGGCAGGTTGCCCCTTGCTCCTATGGTATCTAATGATGAAGTAGCCGAGAATACCTTCTGCCAGTAAAAACCAGATGCCTACGATGAGATAAATGACAAGAATGACGTGGTCGATCTTGTGGCCATAAGTCGAGATGTTAATGGGGAGCCAATGGAGCATCATGAAGTGGGTGTTAAGATAGATAAGAAAGTTGGAAGTGAAATGACGGGAATCATCTCATGGCATGATTGTTATCAGGTCGTAGCAACGGAAAAAGTTCTCTACCCTTATGAAAAGGCATTGATGACATCAAGATTGGCAATATCAATTAAGGCTTTGGCGTCTAGGATCGTAATTTCCCGCTCTTTTACGTCGATGATGCCATCTTTTTTAAATTCAGAGAGGAGACGAATGGCCGTTTCTTGGGTGATGCCGATCATCTCCCCCACCTCTTCTCGGGAGAGTTGGAGCCCAATGATGACACCTTTTTTTCCCTGTCTGCCGTAGGCCTCTTTGAGTAGGCATAGCAGTTCGGCCATACGCTCTCGAACAGAACGTTGGGCAATGCTCGTGGCCAAGTCTTCTGCGGAACGAAGTTCCTTGGATAGTTTTTGGATGATATTGAGGGCCAAAGCAGGATTTTTGGCGAGGACCTGGTAAAAGGATTTTTTGTCAATGCAGCAAATGGTGGCATCTTCCAAGACCTCGGCCGTGGCATGATAAGGCTCATCGGCAAACACGGATCGATAGCCCAGCAGGTCCCCCGCTCCGGCGATGCGGACGATTTGCTGTCGTCCACTTATTCCTGATTTGTAAAGTTTGACCCTGCCGGAAAATATGCAGTAAAGCCCATGGGCGACGTTTCCTTCATAAAAAATAACTTGCCCCTTTTTATAAGTGTTGGAAGTTTTGTGGTCATTACATTCTATTAATCCCGATTTTTCCAGGTCGCAAAATACCCCGAGTAGGCGCGATTCGCAGTGGGCACATTCCGGTTTGGAGGTTTTGTTCACATTCACTAGTAATACTTTATCTCAACCTTGCGATCTGTGACAAGAACCAAAAAAAACGCGGCACCCTAAGGCACCGCGTTTTTTTAAAGATGTAATGATATTTTAAAAATTACCAGCTGCGACGATTGCCACCGCCACCGCCGCCGCCTCCACCACCATAATCACCGCCACGGCCACCACCACCGCCGCCACGTCCACGGCCACCACCGCCGCCGCCTCCTCCACCGTAACCACCACGACCGCCACCGCCGCCATACCCACCACCGCCGCCGCCACCACCAGAACCGCGCGGGGCTTGGGGACGTGCTTCGGAAACAGTCAAAGGACGACCTTCATAGTCTTGACCATTGAGGCGAGTGACTGCATCCGTGGCCTCTTGCTCATTGGACATCTCAACGAAACCGAACCCTTTACTGCGTCCGGAATAACGATCCATCACCACTTGAGCCGACACAACCGAACCGCATTGCGAGAAGAGCTGCTGGAGCGCGTCGTCTGTTATTGAATACGGCAGATTGCCGACATATAATTTTGCACCCACGAAACCTCCTTAAGGTTTTACGCGCCGCTTAAGAGGACATGAGCACCATGCTGCAGGACTCTAGCGGACAAAGTTGTACAAAACATCCGTAGCCTTTTTGACAACAAAAGTCAACAATACCTTGAATTTATTAATGATCCGATGAGGTTGGCGAGGACTAGTTATAAAGCTCACCTCGTGGGACGATGTCAGACAGCCTGGCAACGTAACCGTCCAAAAACATATTGGCCCATTCTAGGAAACAGTGGCCGCAAATCATATAATCGGTGGCCTCGTCTACAATGGCGGTGAGACTGCTTTTCTTCTGGCAACAGGAATCACAAAAAATATCGCCTTCGATACCTCGACTTTGTCGTACTTGGCTGACAAATTTGAGGGCTTCTTGGATTTGTTCCAGGGCCAGGGCTCGTCGCTCGGGGTAAGTCTCTGAAAGGTCCGACGCGGTTGGATTGGGTATCTCTCTTACCGCCTCTGTTACTTCCAATAATTGTAGTTTCTGCATGTCTCCCCCCTTCACCTGCCTAAACTCTGACTTCATACGATAGAACGGCATCCTTTCCTAAAACCTTAAGGATTTTTTTCTTTTATTGAATTTATTGGGTTTTTTTAATGATTTGGCAAGGCCATGGGCTGAATGTGGGATAAACCGCCGTCCGCGCGGATGGTTTGACCACATATCCAGTTGGCCTGATCGGAGCAGAGGAACATCACCACATCGGCGATTTCCTTGCCATCGGTGACGTGGCCACGGGGAGTGATCTCCTCGTTGAGTTTCTTGATGGATTCGTAAAACTCTCCCATATAAATCTTGGTGGAGGTGGTGGCCAAGAAGCCTGGATTGACGGCATTGACGTTGATCTTGTACGGGGCCAGTTCCACCGCGAAATATTTGACCAGGGTTTCCAGCGCCGCCTTGGCCGCCCCCAAGACACCGTGTCGCGGCAGGTAGGTGTGGGTGTCGTAGCCCGAGATGGCGACAATCTTGCCATTTTGTCCTGTCATCAGCTCGGTGGCCCGTTGGCAGCCAATCACAAACCCAGTGACGGTAATGGCAAAGGTTCGTTGAATGTGATGCGGCTTAATCTCCGCCAGCGGCTTAAAGGCCGTGGCGGCGGCATTGGCGATGTAGTAGTTTAAATAGCCATACTTCTCTTTGACGTAATCAAATAATCGATGGACCTGGGCCTCTTCGCCGAGATCGGCTTGGAAGGCGTGGACCTTACTCTTGGCCGAGGCGAATTCCTTCAGGAACTGATCGGCGGTCGCCTGATCCTTGCGAAAATTGGTCACCACATCGACCCCGCGGTCGACGAGTTGTTTGACGATCTCCTTCCCGGTCCCTTTGATCCCGCCGGTTACGATGGCCACTTGAGTTTTCATGAAGGAGTTGTCCTTCCTTTTGAATGGGTTTTCAACGAATTTTTTAGTCTTTTTCCCCAATCAAATAAAAACAATTCTCAGCGCTTGGTACTATCGCGGCGTGGCGTTGGCCGCGGGGGAGGAAGAGGCGGTCTCCGGGTTTGAGACGGATGCGGTTTTGATCGATGGCGAATTCAATTTCTCCTTCGAGGATCCAGATGCTTTCATGATGGGAGTGATGATGCGGATGATAAACGGTCCCAGCGGAATCGGCCCATTTAAAAACGGAGTAGCCTTCCTTGATTAAAGCCAAACGTATTTTGTCTTCTTCGGGTGCCACCGGCTTATCCCAACGAAGGACCTTGACTTCCATGGTTGGATCAAAGATCAGCCCCGATAATTTTTCAAGCAAAAACGTACAATGACGCCTCATAAAAGAACTTTTCACGGGCAATAAATTGATTTAGGAGTTTTTCAGCAGGCAGGAAGTGACGGAGTTGGGATGGGTGGCCGAGTGGTTGAAGGCGCTAGTCTCGAAAACTAGTATACCCGCAAGGGTATCGGGGGTTCGAATCCCCCCCCATCCGTATCGTCAATTCAAGGAATTCCTTCTGATAAACAAAACCACGATTGGCAGCCTCGATACTCATCCCTCATCGGAAAGGTCAGCGGGGGTGTGAGTTTTTTGATGTTCAATTCGATAATCCAAAGCCCTGGCTCAGAGCCGTAGTCGAAACGACTTTTCAGATAATCCCAGGTGAAGAGACAGTCGCGATGGATGGCGGTCAATTCTGCGAGGGTTGTTATCTTGTTTTTTTCAATGATCACTCCGGTATAACTTAACTCGAGTTGGTCAACGCTGAGTGATGGAGGATTCAATGCGTCGAAGAGTTTATGGTACTGAGGCTTGATGTTATTTTTATGTTCATGGAAGTAGGTTGCCTGCAGATAAAACTCTTGCGGAAGGTTGTTAAAAACATCCTCCTCGTCGCGCAGTCCTCCTTTGCGGGCGATAAAATTTTGCTGCCCGGTTTCCAGGGCATGCCCAATGATGGCCCACTCTTTGAGGACGAAATTATTGGGCAAGGCTGTGCACCTTGGCCGGATATCCGGTTCCAGCCCAGATTGTTGTTTGGTAGCCGGAGGTTTTGACTTTTTCCGAAGTCACTTCGATATTCACCAGCCCGTTGTAAGATTGCTGGGCCGCAAAAAAGGCCAGGCGTAAGAGCGTTTCTTTGCGGTCGGGACAGTTTTGCACGCTGACTATTTTTCTGGAGCGATGGATCAACGGCACGTCTCGTTCGTTCTTGTAGAAGAGATGAACCTCTCGGGCACGATTCATGATTTCGGTATAAGTCTCCAGCTCCGGAGCGACTTTTTTGTCGTAACACAAGCCGCAATAGGTGAAATGAGAGAGGATCTCAGGGATCTCTCTTAAGAACGAAAAAGTGCTCGCTGCGAGAAATTGAGCGCAGTCTTTGCAAAGCCACTCGTGGCAAAGGTCGCAGTGGGTGGAAGCCTTGGGCCGGTGGCACGAAGGACAGAGTTGTTTTGTCATTAAGCTTCTTCTTCCTCAGGTTTTAAATACTTTTCAAAAAGACTATAGAGAGCTGGTAAAATAATCAGTGTCAGAAGCGTGGAAGACAGAATGCCTCCGATCACAACCGACGCGAGTGGTTTTTGCACTTCGGAACCCACCCCATGAGAGAGCATCATGGGAAGAAAACCAAAGATATCCACCAGCGCCGTCATGAGAACTGGCCGCAATCTTAAAAGTGTTCCTTTGCGAATGAGGGGATCGCCTTCAAGACCTTGTTGGTAGAGATCATTGAAATAATTCACGAGCACGACGCCGTTTAAGACGGCGATGCCGGAAAGGGCGATGAATCCGATTCCAGCCGAGATACTGAAGGGAAGGCGGTTGAAGATGAGGCCCAGGACTCCACCCACCAGGGACAAAGGCACACAAACAAAGATGAGGGCCGTCTGGTACCCGTTTTTAAAGGCCGTATAAATCATCATCAAAACCAGGAGCAAGGCCAGAGGGGCGAGCACTAAGAGCCGGGAGCGGGCGGTTTGAAGATTCTTAAAAGTCCCGCCCCATTCGGTGTAATATCCCGGCGGGAGTTTCACCTGATCGGCAACGGCTTGCTGCGCCTCTAAGACAAAGCTTTCCGTATCGCGTCCTCTGGGGTTGATCATGACGGCCGCCCGCCGCTTGCCATCCTCGCGCGTGACGGCCCCATAAGCCTCCGTAAACTCAATGGTCGCCACTTTTTCCAAAGCAAGCGTCATATTTGCCGAAATTCCCACCGGCAGTTTCTTAATCGCCGCAAGATCGGAACGGTCTTTTTCGCTCAATCGAATGATGATGGGAAACCGCTTGACCCCTTCATAGAGAAACCCCGCCTCCTGTCCTCCCAGGGCGATCCCCACCGCCTCCAACACGTCCAAGGTTGAAAGCCCTAGACCATGAAGCACCTCTTCTTTGGGAGTGATTCGCAAAAGCGGTGAGGTGCCGCGAAGTTCGGTTTCCAATTCCGCCGCCCCCGGCACCTTGCCGATCACCTCGGCCATCTGTCGGGTCAAACTCGCCAGTTGATCCATGTCATCGCCGAAGAGTTTCACCGAGACGTCCGATTTGGATCCTTCGAGCAGATCGTTAAAACGCATCTGAATGGGTTGGCTTAAAAGCACCGATTGTCCCGGAAGTTCGGCGTCCAGTTTTTCAATCATCAACTGGGCGAGCTCTGCCCTGGTTCTTCGTTTTCCATCGACAAGCGGGAAGTCTTTTTCATTTTTAAAAATAACATAAGTATCGGCCTGGTTGACCCCCATCGGGTCATTGGCAATCTCCGACGTTCCAATTTTTGAGAAAGTAAAAGCGACTTCGGGAAATTGAGAAACAAGCTCTTCGGTCTTGGCCTGAAGAACCACGGACTGATCAATGCTGATATTGACCGGACGTGTGCACTGGATGAGAAGCGTCCCTTCGTCGAGCTGGGGCAAAAATTCCCCCCCAAGCATGGCAAAGAGAAGTCCGCCTAATGCGGTTGCGGTCAGACCGATGAAGAGCGTGGACCTTCGCTTTTTTAAAACCGCATCCAGGAAACGCGAGTAGACCTTTTCGGTTTTCCGCATGATCCAAGGCTCTTTGTCGGCGACATTCCCTTTCAACAGGATGCTCGCCAAGGCGGGGACCGTCGTGAAGGAGAGGATTAAGGCCGTCAGGATGGCGACGATAAAAGTCGCGGCCATCGGCTGAAACATTTTTCCTTCAACGCCGACCAGCGAAAAAACGGGGAGAAAAACCACGACAATAATAAGTTGCCCAAATCCCGCCGCTGTCCGTATCTGGACGGCCGCCTCATAAATGGTGTGTTTTAGCTCTTCCGGGGTGAGGGCTCTTTTGGCTTGCAACGTGCGTTCGTGGATGACCCGCACGCAATGGTCCAGCAGAATGACCGCTCCGTCGACGATGATGCCGAAATCGAGGGCGCCCAAACTCATCAGATTTCCGGAGATGTTAAAATGCTTCATGAAGATAAACGAAAAGAGGAGTGAAAGAGGAATGGTGATCGCCGTAATCAGCGCCGCCCTTAAATTGCCGATCAAAAGAAAGAGGACAACGATCACCAGAAAGGCCCCGGTGAGGAGGTTGTGCTCTACTGTTCCCAGCGTGAAATTGACCAGATCGGACCGGTTATAAAGGGGCTCCAGCTTATAACCCTTTGGTAGGCCTGCTTTGATCTCCTTGAGACGCTCGGCCACGCGAAGGGCCACCGTCCGACTGTTTTCGCCCATCAACATCATCGTCGTGCCGATAACCGCCTCTTTTCCGTGCACCAACGCTGCTCCCGAGCGGAGTTCGGTTGCAAAAACCACATCGGCGACATCTCCAATCGTGATCGTCTTGAAAGTTTCCAGGGTTTTGACGGGGACCGCTTTGATTCCATTGATATTTTTCAAAACTCCCAGGCCTTGCACGAGAAATTGCTCTCCGGTTTGCTGAACGTAACCACCACCCACGTTCTGATTGCTGCGCTCCAAGGCGGTCTCGATGTCATCAAAGTGAAGGCCATAGAGGGCCATTTTTTGGATGTCGGGTTGGATATGAAACTGTTTTTCAAAACCGCCGATGGTGTTGACATCCGCCACCCCTTTGACGGTTAATAGTCGGGGTTTTACAAACCATTCCTGGAGCGTGCGCAATTCCATGAGCTGCTCCAAGCGTGCTTCTCCGGTGGCAGGGACCTCCGCTTCAATCGAATAATGGAAAATCTCGCCAAGCCCTGAGCTCACTGGACCCGGTTTGGGAGTCACTCCTTTGGGGAGGTTGGGTCCGACCATCTGCAATCTCTCAGAGACCAATTGCCTGGCCCGATAGATGTCGACCTCATCTTCGAAAATAACCGTGACCTGGGAAAGGTTGAAGCGTGTGAGCGAGCGCACCTGCATGACGCCTGCGATCCCGCGCATGGCGGTTTCAATGGGAAAGGTGACGTTTTTTTCGACTTCTTCTGTCGAAAGGCCCTCAACTTCGGTGTTGATTTGAACCTGATTGTTGGTCACATCGGGAACCGCATCAATGGGGAGATTTTTAAAACTGATCCAACCCGCGACGGCGATAACAAAGGTCAGGATAAGAACGGTGGTACGGTGATAAACGGAGAAATGGATGATTCGATTAATCACTCCTCACCCCCGAAGGCATCCATCTCGGCAACCCGCAAGAGAGCGACCCCTTGAACCACGATTTGATCCCCTGAAGCGAGCTCCGCAGAACGGGTTTCCAGAGGAATAAATTTGAACCATCCCTTTCGGAATCGGTAAACACCCATCTTATCCAGGGAATGGACCAAGGCGGATTCTGGAATGGTCTCCGACGCTGATTGAATGGGTTGCATAACAAGTCCGATGGTCCGAATGGCTTTGTCTGAAAGCCGAAACTCGCCGGTTGCAGACGTTTCCAAAATCGCCTTGACGGGCGTGGGTTGAGATTCCCGCCCTTTACAGGCACCCACGCCGGCCAATACAAACAGCAAGAAATAGAAAAACATTTGCTTCATAAGGACTCCTCAAAAAGCCGGCCTTGGAACGCATAGAAATAAGCCAGCGACTCCACGGCGGCCAATTCCTGCTCGTTTCGACTCTTGCTGTAATCGAGCATCTGTCGGTGGATTTCGATCACCAAGGTGCCCGGGAGAAGACCTCTATCGAAAAGACTTTCAATCTCATTGTGCCTCTGCACGAGCCCGCCCGTTCCTATTTGAGATTGGAGGACCTTGACGGAATTTTGATAACGCTTGAAAAAATATTCTCTTTGATCACGAGCTTCCTTCTCGGTTGCGTCGTGGGATATCAGGGTCTTGGCCACTTCCTGTTTGGCATAGGTCCGCCCCGCGCCGTTTTGATGAAAAAGCGGCAGAGGAAAGGAGGCATGAAATCCATAGGCGTTGTACCCGGCGTTTGTTTGGGATTGTTTTTCAATACTCGGTCCGATTTTCAAATCCGGCCATGAATCACTTTTAGCCAGCTTCTGCTCCGACTTGGCGATATCAAGCCGCGCCCTTGCAAATTCAACTTGGGAGCCGTACACCGGAGAAAGCAGGCTTTTTGCGTCAAGTTGGGGCCAGCTTGTTTTTGGTTTTGGCAGAATGTCAGGTCTTGGGTTGAAGGGAATGCCCAAGGAGAACTCCAAAGCGCGTTTTTCGCGGTCCAGTTCGGTTTCGAGACGGACTTTCTGAAGCTGGTAATCACCCCCGGCCACCTCAAAAATACTCAGCGAGGCCTGCTGCTCGGGATTTAGCGCGGATCTTGCGCGGTATTGCTTCCCAATCCGGGCGAATGATTTCAGGGCGTCGTTGATGATCCCAAGTTCCGTTTGCAACTGGCGGATCCGGTAGAGGGATAGGAGCGTTTGGATGAAAACTTGTTCCTTGGCGGCCAAAAACTTGGCGCCGCGTTCCGTGGATTCGGAGCGGGCTTTTTCAAGCCGAGCCCCTCTTTTGCCTCCCAATTCCATCGTGTGGGCGAGATTGAGTTCCGTATAGAGATAACTTGCGTTGCCCGGTGAACTTCCGAAGACGGTTTTGGAACCCAGCTCCGGGTTGGGTCTTTGGGAAGCGATGCCATAAAGCGATTTTCCCTGTTCCAAACCGATTTGGGCTTGCCGGACTTCGGGATGGTTTTCGAGAGCGCAGGAGAGGACGTCTTGGACACTTCGGAGACGATCACAATCAACGGTTCCGGCATGAACGGGAAGCGCCCACTGTAAAAAAATGAGTCCTAAAATTAAAACTTTAGGAAGTTTCATTGAGAATCCTTTTCTCCTTCGGTGATGACTGGCTAATTTCATCCGCTCATGCTCGGCGTGGGAAAAGGCCTGAAGCATCAGGTCCGCGACATGGTCGCTCGGCAAGTCATAAAAAATATGGTTGGCCTCACGCCGGGTTGTCACCAGGCCGGCGGCTCGTAAAATGGCCAGATGCCGTGATATGCTGCTCTGCGGGGCGTCAATTATCCGCATAAGACCGCTGACATTGAGTTCCCGGTCTGTCAGCGCGAGAACAATACGGGCACGGATGGGGTCGGCAAGCGCCTTGAGCGTGCGTGTCACTGTCATTAAATCAGCGGAATCCGGTTGATGTTGAATGGAGTGTTTGTACATTCGTATATGGAGATATTCAGATATAAGAGTTATGTCAATCTTTTGTCGAGGATAAGCTCAACGGGATTCCCTTCGTTGTGATCAAAACCTAGGTCGAATCCATCCGGGTCGGGGTCGCCATTGTCAATCAAGATGGGTCCTGGAGTGTCCTGCTCAATGTCCTTCCAGGCAGTGGCAGGTTACTGATTCGGGATTCACAGAGGAAGAAGAAGGAGACTGGCCAGATGGATTACCTCCCCTTCGAGGAGGCGCCCTAGCCTCCGGGGGAAGTGCCAGACAAACCTCAAGTGTTACGGAATCAGTTGTTTGGAGAAAAAGAAGGGGTTTTGACGAGGATTGAGAGATTGGAACGGGCCGTTTTTAAAAAAACGGAATTGATCCGTCTCTAATGAAGTCATTCAAATCAGGCAGCAATAGGTTTGGGCCGCTCTTTCACTCCGCGGAGGATTAATCCTATCGCCGTAGTAATAGGAGGGATTGTTGACAAGGTCGCCGGATCCAGACCAGGGGTGTGCCAGCATTTTGTCGGATCGAAACTAACTTTAGTGAAACCCGACACGCGGGCGTCAACAACCTCGGAAGGGCTTCTGACGTACCCCAACTCCCTTTGACGTCAGTTGTAGAGGGAATAGGATAATCCCTGCCCGCTTCTGACCATGTTTTCCGCGAAAAATTGGGTGAGTTGTTTGAAAAATTTGTTCGACTGGACCGGGGAAGTCGCAAAGCCACTTACAAAGGGACGGGGTTAGGACTTGCAATCTGTAAGGAGATCATTGGTAGTCCCGGGGGAAAGATAGGAGTGCAACTCCTCTGAATTCAACTCCCATTTCAGGAAATACTATGATGAGGTTTCTCCAATTCTTCTCAAAATCTCTTCAATTGTGGTTGCATGAGTTTCGGTGTCAAATTCCTTGGCAAATATTTTGTATTCTATCGTCTGTTTCTTTTCTTCGTCAGTCAAATCAGAACGGAGAACGAGGCGTAACGTTTCAAAGTGATACGGCGACATGCTTGGTGGCAGGCAGTCTGGCAATTTATGGGGATGACCATGTCCCGGTGGAATACACCCTTGATAAACAGTGCATCGATAACGAAAATATCGCACGCCATTCTTTTGTTCGACATTGGTGACTGAAAAATTTGGAATACTCGGTGGTCTAGCCCAATTTGGAAGAAGAAGATTCTCCGGAATGGCTGCTTCCACTGCTAACGGATACGCATCCGTCGTTCCATTGTTAATGAGATTGAATTGAATAATAAAGGAACGCCCACCTCCACTTGGTACACAGTAAGGCTGAAGATAAAGCCCCTGATAAGGGAGGGCCCGTACAATTCCAAGAATATCCTTTGTAAAAATTGACCAGTCTCCAGAAGGTTCTTTCTGTCCCAAATATTTCGCGATATGGTGTATGAGAGCTTCGACTCCTTTTGGATCTCGGAGATCTCTCACTTGGAGAAATTTGAGAGGTTCTGGCACTCCATCTGCGTCTATATTTCGTGCAACGATCGGTATCACCTCTCCAAAACTACCAGAGCCAATTCCTGCTTCAAAGTTGATCCAAGGCTTAAATATTGATTGTTTTGAAAGGATAACAAGGACTACTTTTGCGGACTGTGCCGCTTTAGCGATGGCATCGTACCATTTTTTCCCGGAGAGGATGCTTTCGTAATCAGATGAAACGAATACCGGAACATCTCTGAACGTTTCTTTTAGCAAGCCTTGGAGGGCCAAGGCAACAGGAGCCTCCTCAGAAATGTGACTGATGAAGATAGTTTTTTCTTTAACGATTAAAACTTTATTAATATCTCTGGATTCCTTTTTTTCTCTTTCTTCCCTCTCTTTTACGTAGTCAAGCATGTAAACATAATATTCACGGTCTTTATCTACTGCCAGATGAGCTTTTGCCAACATGATTGCTGATAATGGAATCTTATCAATTTCAGAACAGTCCCCTGTTTTGACGGTTGCCTGAAATTTTGCCATGATTTTAATTGATTCTTCAGGAGTTTTCATTGTCATGACAAAATGTGGTACCGCTATTAAACGTCCTCGGCACTCGCTCATGCTCCGTCAGTCTCTTGTATTCCGGCGTTGCTGCTTCGATGATCATGTACACGGCTTGATACCGTCCTTTTGAATGAGCACTGCCTTGATATCCTTATCCAAGTCAAACCATATTTCCTTTTCGCAACTGCGCTTGGCTAGGATCAGCATCACCTTGGGCTTTAGCTTCTCTCATTTCTTAGCCAGCAACTTTCTTAGGAAACGGGACCTTATCATCCCGGTTGCCCAAGCAAGCAGGCAAACACGATCTCACCGTTCCGTTCAAATTTCTTGATCTTGTCTTCAGAAAGGAACTTGGTCAGTTCCTCTCTAAGGGCGGGATCATATTGAATGGAAACGGCTCCACACATTCAGGGCCTTTCTATTTTGCCTTCCTGCTTCGCCTCGTTTTTTTCTTTGCCAAAACTTTTTTAGGAACGGGTGTTCTTGCATTTTCAATCAATCGCCGCTCCCGCCCGATTTCCTGACGCAACTCCTCCTCATCCGGCAGGACCAACTTATACCGTGAGGCAAATAATTTCTGACTTTCCTTGAGCACTGAATAATGAACAATCGCGTCATCCTTGTCAGAACAAAGAATGAGGCCGATCGTAGGATTATCGTCAGGGGCTTTGCATTGCTCTTCGAAGAGCCGGACATAGCCATCCATCTGGCCGATATCCTGATGGGTGAGGTCGCCAACTTTTAAATCGATCAGTAAAAAACATTTGAGGAGGTAGTTGTAGAAAACCAAGTCCACAAAAAAATCTTTGCTACCCATGCGGATATGTTTCTGACGTGCGACGAATGAAAAACCTTTGCCCAATTCCAGGAGGAAGTATTGCAGGTTGGCAATCAGAGCTCCCTCCAATTTTGATTCGCGCAATCCCGGCGTGTTAGGCAGGTTAAGAAATTCCAGAATGTAGGGATTCTTGAGGACATCAATGGGTTGAAGTCCCTTACTTTTTGATGCCGCTTGCTGAAGCATGGCGGACTTGTCACCGCTTTTAAGCAGTCGTTCATAGAAGAGAGTGGAGATCTGTCGTTCCAAGGCTCTTTTATCCCAGCCACAGCGCACGGCTTCTATTTCGTAGAAATCTCGGGCGTTCTTGTTTTCAACGCGCATGAGGGCACGATAGTGGGACCAGCTCAGATTGGGGTGGAAGGGACCTTCGGACATTTCCAATTGGTCGCCCATTGGGCGACCTTTTTGACCGTCACCCAATAGGTCGCCCGCGGGGCGACTTATTTCCGGGGTCCGAGCCGCATAGGTGAGGTAAAAAGTGCGGAAATATTTGAGGCTGGTAACGGAATAGCCCTCGCCGTAACGTTTCATGAGCCTTTCAGACAGATTTTCGAGAATGTGCTTGCCATATTCCGCACGTTCCTGGCCCCTTTGATGCTCCTGAACAATTTCCTGCCCGATGAGCCAATAGGCAACCACCATGTTGGTGTTGACCGACTGGACGACATTGGCCCTGGCCCGCTCTAAAATGGCGACAACCCGCTCGAACAGGTTATCTAAAGAGGGCTCAGCTTTCATGAGTGTCTTTTCAGATTTTTTCATAAAATAGATTAACCCTCTTAAAACAAAAGGGTTTAAAGAGTCTAGTAGTTCTAAATCACGTGGACAAAATCTCCAGCGGTCTTGCCTCGTGCCCAAGGGCATGAATTCATGATGGGCGAGTTAGCCAAGGAAAGAACAAGTACCTTGGCAAAAAGGGGGACCTGCTCAAGCAAAAGGTCGATTTTGAGGAAGCTTTGACCAAGTTATCGAGCGAGGGGGCTAGTGCTCGGTTGGAACCGTGTGAGACCTTCCTCAAAGAGGCTCACAGAGCGGGCCAGCTGGCAGTCAGCGAGGATTTAGCGGCGAAAAAGGAATTCTTGAAAAAGATCGGTTGGAACTTTCATTTAGGGTCACGTCGTCTTCAATTCGACTATGAAAACCCGTGGGGGCTTCTTTTGGGGGGCGATACAAATGCCTTCAATTGCGGGGGCTTAACTTCCTCGGATGGGGGGCGCTCTGCAGTTTTCTCCACACCGGCGGCGGCTCCCGCCGCCGAAATTTTTACAAAATCCCCAACAATCGAACAAATGCGGAGAGGGGGGGATTCGAACCCCCGATACGGCTTTTGACCGTATAACGGTTTAGCAAACCGCCGCCTTCAGCCACTCGGCCACCTCTCCGGAAATTCCCGTAGGGAATTTCCGGAGGCGATTCGCTCGGACTGGCAAAGCCAGATCCTCACTAAGGTCAGGGGGAGATCTTCTCCCCCTGACTACCCCCATCTAAAATCCCCTACTGGATAATTGACTGAACAGGCTAAATCAAGTTGATGAAAGAATCAAATTTTCTTTATAGGGTTTGGCCAATCTGTGGTAAAAAAGGGCGATGGGTGACACCCTCCTGTTAGCGGCATTCGCCTTTGGGCTTATTTTGGGGAGTTTTTTGAATGTTTGTATCTTCCGGCTCCCTTATGAAGAATCGATTGTCAAGCCTCGCTCCCATTGCCGGGGCTGTGGGGCCCAGATCTCCTGGTACGATAATATCCCGCTCTTTAGTTACCTTTGGCTGAAGGGGGCCTGTCGCTATTGTCATGAATCCATCCCCTTGCAGTACCCCTTGGTTGAGGCGGTGACGGGCGTGTTGTCGGCTGGGACACTTTACAAATTTGGTTATTCCACGTCGTATCTCTTATATTTCCTCCTGTTGGTGGCCCCCTTGATTGTGATTGCCTTTATCGATCTTGAACATCGGATTATCCCCAATGTCATTTCCATCCCCGGGATTGGGGCGGGGATCCTGACGACGTCCTTATTGGGACCCGGACTTCATCCGGTCGATCGTCTCCTCTTTTCCTTGATTGGTATTGCCACCGGAGGGGGGGCACTTTTTTTGGTCAGTTGGTTGTATGAAAAATTGCGTGGCCAAGAGGGGATTGGGATGGGGGATGTTAAATTGGCGGCGATGTTTGGGGCCTTCTTTGGTTGGAAGGGGGTCTTTGTCATCCTGATGCTCAGTTCCCTACTTGGTTCCCTGGTGGGGATCTTTCTGATGGTTGTCTTGAAAAAGGGCCTCAAGTACGCCGTCCCGTTTGGTCCCTTCCTGGCCGGTGGTGCCTTGATTTATCTCTTCTATGGCAATGCCCTCTTATCCTGGTATTTGGGCTACGCGACGCACGTTCATAATTGATAATATTTAATATTAATTATATATAATTATACTGTATTTATATTTTTTTTGTTTAATCTCTATTCAAGTTATGTTACAGATACCTTAGATGGTAGATAACAAGAAAAATTGTGTGCGTAAGTTCCGCGAGGAGCTCCTGGTGAGCAAGGCGGAATTGGCCCGCAAGGCCGGTGTTTCTCCTTTGACCATCGACCGCATCGAAAATGGCTTTGATTGCCGGGTGGACACCAAAAGAAAGATTATTTTAGCCCTGGGTTTGAAACTGACCGACAAAGATAAAGTTTTTCCTGAAATAGCTTAATCCTTTCTCTTGCAAATCAAGTGCCTCTGAAAGTAGTTTACCATCCCTATGCTACGTTATCTCACAGCCGGTGAGTCACATGGACAGGCCCTGGTCACTATCCTGGAAGGAATCCCTGCTGGCTTGAAGGTTCGGGCTGAAGAGATCAATGAACAATTGGCCAGGCGGCAGAAGGGGTATGGCCGCGGTGGGCGGATGAAGATTGAGCAAGATCAAGTGGATATCCTCTCTGGCATTCGGGCGGGTAAGACCCTGGGTGGCCCGATTGCGATGAAGATTAAGAACAAGGATTGGGTAAATTGGAGGAAGATCATGTCCGCCGAAGGCGGATCCGCCTCCGGCGGAGATGTGGCCCAGGATGACTTGGGACAAGCCAAGGTCGTGCATCATCCCCGACCCGGTCATGCCGATCTCCCCGGTGGGATTAAATACCAGCATCACGATCTGCGGAATATTTTGGAGCGCGCCAGCGCCCGAGAGACGGCCGCGCGCGTGGCGGCTTGTGCCATTGCCCGGAAATTTTTGGAGTCTTTTGGTGTCGAACTCGTCGGTCATCTGGTGAATCTGGGCGGGATTGGCGTGACCGAGGATCGCCCTGGCGTGGCGGAGATTGCCAAACGGACCGAGGCCAGTGAATTACGGTGCCTGGATCAGGGCGCGGAGCAAAAGATGATTGCACGGATTGATCAGGCTAAAAAGGTGGGTGATTCCTTGGGGGGCGTGATTGAGGTGATTGTGACCGGGCTCCCGGTTGGACTGGGCTCGCATGTTCAATGGGATCGTAAGCTGGATGGCCGTTTGGCCCAGGCGCTCATGAGCATTCAGGCCATCAAAGGGGTTGAGGTGGGATTGGGTTTCGAGTCGGCGAACCGCTTGGGTTCTGAAGTGCACGATGAGATCTTCTTTACCGCAAAAAAAGGCTTTTACCGCAGTCATAACCACGCCGGTGGCTTGGAGGGCGGGATGACCAACGGCGAGCCTTTGGTGTTGCGAGCGGCCATGAAGCCACTTTCCACCCTGTATCGACCGCTCCGTTCCGTGAATATTATGACGAAAGAGGCCTATGAGGCGACGGTCGAACGCACGGATATCACCGCGGTACCGGCGGCGGCGGTGATTGCGGAAAACGTGGTGGCGTACACTTTAGCCGATGCTTTTTTAGAGAAATTTGGCGGAGATTCGATGGATGAGATTTTGAGAAATCACGCCGGTTATCAAAAACAAGTGAAGGATTACTGATGAAGCAAGATAGAATTATCTTAACCGGGTTTATGGGGACGGGCAAAACCGCCGTGGGCCAGTCGTTGGCCAAGAAACTCTCGTTGCGTTTTGTGGATACCGATCAACTGATTGAAGAGGAGCATGGTCAGACGATTACGGAGATTTTTGAGAAAAAGGGCGAGGTGATTTTTCGGGAATATGAACGCAAGGTGGTGCAGAAAATCTTGGGTGAGAAGGGCATTGTGATGGCCACCGGGGGTGGGGCCGTCATTGATCCCGATAATTTAAAGGCCATGAAAGAACGGGGAGTGCTCATTGCCCTCTCGGCCTCTGCCGAGGTGATCTTGGAGCGGGTGAGTCGTTTGGGCAATCGTCCCTTGCTCAAGAGCAAGGATCAGATGGAGACTATTCGGAATCTCTTGTCGCGCCGTTCCCCCTATTACCGACAGGCGGATCATATTATCGATACCACGGGCAAGACGGTGGAACAGACGGTGCAAGAATTGACCAAACTTCTGCATGAAAAATATAAAGGTTAAGCTAGGCGCTTCCAGCTACCCCGTTTTTATTGAGGCGAGTTTTGCCCCACTACGGAAGCAACTGAGTTCCATGGCCGCAAAGGCTTGTCTGCTCACTAGTCCTACGGTCTATCGGGTTTGTTACCCAGCTTTGCAAAAGGTGATCCCTCAAGTCCCAGTGATTGTCATTCCCGATGGCGAACGGGCCAAACATCTCAAAACCGTGGAACGCGCCTACCATGAGCTGATTCGCAAAAAAGCGGATCGGGATACGGTGCTTTTGTTGTTGGGTGGCGGGGTCATGGGCGATTTGGGCGGTTTTGTCGCGGCGACTTTTTTGCGCGGGCTTCGTTTCGTGCAGATCCCCACCACGTTGGTGGCCCAGGTTGATTCCAGTATTGGTGGCAAGGTGGGGGTGGACCTCCCGGAAGGTAAAAATCTAGTCGGGGCCTTTGCCCATCCCCTATTGGTTTTTTCCAATGTGAGCCTGCTCAAGACACTCTCGCATCGGGACTTGTTGGGTGGAATGGGAGAGGTGATCAAGTATGGGGTGATTGCGGATGCCAAGTTCTTTCATTGGATGATGGCGCAGCGGGAGGCTATTTTTTCTCGCCATAGTGACACCCTCAGTCGCATCGTGCGTGTTTCCGCGCAGATCAAGGCGGATGTTGTCTCGCAAGACGAACGGGAATCCGGGCTGCGGATGGTGCTGAATTTTGGCCATACCTTTGGCCATGCCTTGGAGAAGATTACCGGCTATAAAAAATATACCCATGGCGAGGCGGTGGCGCTTGGTATGGTCATTGCGGCGCGTCTGTCCCATGCCTTGGGGTACTGTCGGTCAGAGGTGGTCGATGAAATCGTCGGGGGGATTCGCCTGATGGGACTTCCGACTCAGTACCCTGACATTTCCAGTGCGGCCTGGCAGCGGGCGATTGGGGTTGACAAAAAACGTCGTGGGGGGAAGATTCGATTTGTTTTTGTGGAAAAAATTGGCAAGGTGACGATCGCGGAAGAGTTGGCCGCAAACTTGGTGAGGCATGTGTGAATGATTTTCAACCCCCGGAGAATATTCGGGAATTTTTAAAAAACCCCCATTTTGCGCGCTACTACCACACCTGGCAGGAGAATGAACGGTCGTTGGTGTTTATCCCTTTGGCGGAATTTTTTCGGGCCAAGGGATTGTTGGTCGAGGCCTTGGCGATTTGTAAAAAGGGGCTCGCCTTTTACCCGCAGTCCGTGACCGGCCGCCTGGCCTTGACTCGGATTTACCTCGATCTGGATCGAAAAGATGAGGCGACAAGTTTATTAGAGGGGGTTTTGCAAGAAGTTCCGGGGCAGGGAGAGGCGGTTGATCTCCTCAAAAAGATCCATCTTGTGAAACGTCTTGGTGGACAAGAAGCGGTACAGCCGTCTGAAGAGGCCCCGATCTCCTTGTCTACCTGGGATACGTGCACCATGGCGGAGATTTATGCGGGGCAGGGGGAGTATCGCCGGGCCCTCGTTATTTTGGACAAGATTATCGCGGCCGATGCTGGCAATGATCGTGCGCGTCACTTAAAAGAGGAAGTTCTCAAATGCAAATCCTCATCATCCACGGCCCAAACTTAAATTTATTGGGCGCGCGCGAGCAGGGTATTTACGGCAAGGTGTCTCTTCAGGAGATTGAGCGGGACCTTGCGAAGCTGGCCAAGAAGGAACAGGTCACTTTGGAGTTCTATCAATCCAACCATGAAGGGGAGATTGTCAGTAAAATTCAGCAGGCGCAACGGGGTTGCGACGGGATTGTCATTAATCCGGCCGCCTACACCCACACCAGTGTGGCGATACGCGATGCGATCGCGGCGATCACTATTCCCGTGGTGGAGGTGCATCTTTCTAATATCCATGCCCGTGAAGATTTTCGCAAGGAGTCGTATGTTTCTCCGGTCGCCCGAGGGGTGGTTTTTGGGTTCGGCCCCAGGAGTTATCAGTTGGGTTTGTTGGGGCTCATTAAAATTTTGAAGGAAGGTAACCATTCAAATGGATAAGGATAAGTTAATTTCCCAAGCTGAGAAGTTTGTCCAGGAGGGAAAACTCGACAAGGCCATTAAGGAATATGAAAAGGTGGTGGCGGGTGATTCCCACGACACCCGGACCAAACTCAAGTTGGCCGACCTTTTTTCCCGGCAAAAGCAGACTCCAAAGGCGGTTGCCGTCTATCGCGAGGTGGGCGAGCAATATATGCAGGACAATTTTAGCCTCAAGGCGATTGCCGTCTATAAGACGATTTTAAAGATGAGCCCGACCTTGATCGATATTAACGAAAAGTTGGGAGATCTGTACCGGCAGATCGGGCTGACGGCGGATGCGATCAACCAGTACTACATTGTGGCCGGTTCTTACGACAATAAGGGCCTGACCCGTGAGTCGATGGAGATTCGCCAAAAGATCGTGGAATTGGATCCGTCCAATACCACCGGTCGTATCCGCTTGGCCGAGCTGATGCAGGCTGAGGGAAAGACCGATGATTCTTATCGGGAATATGAGCGAGTGGCCGAGTTTATGAAGAACAAAAAAGATCGCGACGGCCTGGCCGAGGTTTATGAAAAAATGCTGCATTACCGGCCCGAGAACAAAAAAATGTTGGACGAGTTGTGCAAGATCTATTTTGCCAAACGGGATTTTAAAAAGGTGTTGAAGAAGATTGAGTCCTCCCCCGTGGCCCTCAAGGATGATTTGGAGATAGCCCTGTTGTGGGCCGAGGCCTTGTTGGAGGACCGGCAGATTGACATGGCCCGGAAAAAATTCCGGGTGGTTTTTTCCAACGCTGTGGAGGCTAAAAAGACGGAGTTGGTCGCCATGATCAAGAGCCGTCTGCTCCAGGAATTTAGCGATGACGAAGATTATCTCCGTGAGATAGAGGACATCAGCCGCCAGTCCCCCCAACCCCCTCCCACCGTAGCACCCCATCATCGTCAGGATTTTGAAAAGACGGAGATGGTGGATCTGGATAGTTTTGATTTCACGCCAAAGAAGTAGGGGACGAATACAAGATTCTTCTCTACGGAATGCTTACTACCACAGGTGCTTTCTCAGGCCGCGTTCTCACAAACACAAACGATGGGATGCCCTCGTGTACCGTTGAGGGGGTGATGCTTGGGAGCAAGAGGACTTGCACCGGAAAATGGGGGACGTTGTTGACCAGATGAACTAACAAAGTTCACTCAATCAACAACGTCCCCTATTTTACAGCTAAGTCGATTTCGAAAATGCGCAACTCTTTTTTTATAGTGCCGAATGATAGGCATGAGACTCTTGCTGGCAGAACCCTTAAGATTGTTGGTGCAAAGTGGGGGCGTGGTCCGTGAAGCCCTGGTATCAGGGGAAGAAGGTCCGCAGGTTCAGGCAAAAATTCAAGCGGGTTTGGCCCCCTATCGCTCCGCATTGGAGGGGTTGAAAGTTCCCGTTTGGACCTCCCTTCAGTCTGATGCGGCCCTCTTGCGCCGGCTGGCCGCCGGAGAGGGTGTTGATGGGGGAAGTTTGTCGGGATTGGTGGCCCGTTCCATTGCGTTAGAACACGCTGTTATTGAGTCGGAAGGGTTGGATTGCATGGATGCCGGTTCTCTTGGGGAAAGCCTGTTTCGTCTCAGCGTAGGGATCAGGACTAAGCTACAACAGCAGGCCTTGATTGTGAGCTCTGCGGTGTCGGCTTATACGGTTTTGACACCGGCGGTGGTGGATTGGATGACCGGTTTGGCGCGGTGGCCCGGCGGGGCTCAAATAGGAGTGACCGTTGGAGCCATGGTTTTGTTCAGTTTTGCGGTGGTGTACGGTCTCCTCCCGGCCGGCTGGCGGTTGCAGCGGAGTGAAAAATTCTGGCCTCGTTTGTTGGGCAAGCTGGCGACGATTGGCTTGGAGGCCTTGGCCTCTATCGGGCTCTTGGAGGGGCTGGGGTTGGTGTATGGTTGGAATCCATGGAAAACCCTTCAGACCGGCGCCTGGATGGGGGCCACCCAGGGGTTGCCTCTGAGCACGGTGAGTCGAAAATGGGGGAATCATCCCTTACTGGCCACCGCCATGAGGCAGGGAGCGATGATGGCCATCCAGACGAATGCCGCTGTGATCAACGCCCTGGCGGCGGAGCATGGCGACAACTTGTCTTCCCAAGATGTGATAAAGATTGTCATGGTCAGTGCGGCGCTCGATTACCTTTTTTATCTCCTTCCCTCTTTTGGTGAAGGGCATATGTCCACGCGGCAGCGACGGCCGGAGAGCGAGTGGAGTCTCCTGAGTCCTACGGAAAAATCGCTCCTATTGTTGGATGATCAGCGCCTTTGGCCCTACCGGTATGGACATACGCTGGTGAAGGTCTCGTTGCCCGAGGGGGTTACGCTCGCCAACCTGACTCGGTTGATGAAAAAGGAGAGGTGTTTTGAGGAGTGGGGTTTTTTCACGATGGGAGAATTGCGCAGACTTTTGCATAGTGATGGTCCAGTGGCGGTTCGGACCCGGTTGTCAAGACAAACTCAAAATGTCATCGTTGGATGGATGCATTTTGACGAATTGGGCCGGCTCTTGCCCGATTTTCAAAAGCAACAGTATATTGCCGAGCTTGCCTTGGCCAGCGGGAGCAGGATCCATTTTTTCCATAGCACGGGGCACGTCCATACGGGAGAGGAGGGTTGGTCGGATTTAGGGAAGCGGGAAAATCCCCTTGCCACGATTTCATATCGGCAGCGGGTGGCGTTTCATTTGGCCCCGACTCATGAAGAGGCTGTCGTCATGACGGATCGATGTTCCGGCACTCTTGACCTTCCGGCTGCCCTTAGCGGAGGACAGACCGGTTGGGTGCGACAGGCGTTGAAGGCGGTGGCCGAGTCAGGCGAAATTTTTGTGATCGAAGGGGATGAAAGTTAATTAGGTCTCTAGCCAGGGGATATCCACCCGCAATTCTTTGGAGCGTCGGTTCAATTCTGAAACTCGTTCATTGAGATAGCGGCGGAAGAGGTCACGACTGGTGATGAAGAGGGGTTCGCCATTGGCCACTACCTGTTGGCCATCGACGTAGACATCGGTGGCCGTCTGTCGCGTCCGTACGATCCGGCCGATGATATCTCGGTTGGACTCAAGATCAATCATCGCTGACCAATCAAGCTGGTTCCAAAAGACCAGATCGGCCCGTTGTCCCACCGCAATCTGACCCAATTCTTTTTCCATGCCCAGCCCGTGCATGCCGCCAGTGGTGGCCATGGTGAGAATATCGAGCGGGGAGAGGGCCGCCGAGTTTTTGTTGGTCACGACAAAGTTCGCCGTCGGATCGGGTAAATTTTTTAGGTAGGGAAACTGACCCGTTGCCAGGGCGGCTTCAGTATAAGGTCTGGCGATGTTAGGTAATGATGATAAATACACCCGACACTTCTCGAATGATTCGGGCAAAAGGTTGCCTATAATTTTTTGCGTTCCTGTTTTACGGAATATCCACCACCACCGGTGCTTGCTCAGGCCGCATCCTGACAAACACAAACGATGGGATGCCCTCGTGCACCGTCGAGGGGGCAATGCCTGGGAGCAGGAGGACTTGCACCGGGGCGAAGGCGGGGAAGTTGAGGTCTGAGGTGCCGCAGCCGGCGGGTAATTCATTGGCCTCGGTGTCGCGGGCGTCTTGCAATAGGGTGTACTGATCTGGCGTGGGGGAATAGAAACCAAAGGCCCCGTCGGTTGGGTCTTTGGTGCTGCCATTAAAAATATCGGCGGCGGTCAGGACGGCTTGGTCGTAGGCGATCAGGCTGGATTTTTTTACGTTGGTGCGTTGTGCGGCGCCCTCATACTCATCATGGGTCGGGTCATCGGGTGTTAAGGGGGAAAATTGGTAGATCATTCCATTGTTAGCCTCGATCACCTCGTTGTAATAGGAAACGGATGGATTCAGGGCGTAAAGATCCGGGTTGGCCAAAAATAGGCCGGGATTTTCCTGCTCATTAATCAGATCAATGCGATTGCGGATCACGGAACCCAGGGCATCGCCGGTGACACTGACGCTCGTTAATTTGACCTGTCCCTCCGCATCGAGGCTGGCCTCGGCGTTGAGTTCTCCTTGGGCCTCGGCGAACAAGATCTGGATCAGACGTTGGGGGGGGATGGTTATCTCCGTGGTGGTGAATTCTTTGCCGTCCACCTGAGCGGTGACGTAACCGATGCCCTCTTGTTTGGGAACGATCTGGGCCTGTTTGGCATCGGTGAAGGTTGTTTGACCCTGCGGAACCATGATGGAAAATAGGTCGGTGTCCTCACTGACGAAGTCTAATAATTTGAGATCAACATTGGCGGTGACCAGGTCTGTATCGCTTCTAGTCCCACCCAAGGCCAAGGCGAGTGTGTTTGTCACTGATTTTTCTTGCTGGGTCGCTGCAGGCTGGGCGCTGCTGCCAGTGAATGGGATGAGTTTTTTGAAAAAATTGCAACTCGCCAGAAGCATGACGCCCATGCACAGGATCAAGATATAGAAGCATTTTCTTTTCATTAATTAAAAGCTCCAAGTATGGAGGGATGCTATCGAAGTTAAACAGCATAACCAAGTTTATTATTTTTCACTTTGGGCAAGGGAGTACGGAGGTATTTCAAGTTTAAGGCTTTTTAAAGTTGTTCAAATAATTCTTATATTCTGTATTATCAGGCTCAATAGATAAGGCTTTCTGAAGCCATCCATAGGCTTTATCTTGTTCCCCGTTGCTAAGCGCAATTTTACTAATATTGAAATACGCGTCACTATTTTCCGGATCTTTCTCGATAACATCCTGAGATATCTGTAGGGCTTTATCAAAATGTTTGCTTTCAATGTAAGCTTCCGCCAAATTACTTTGAATTACGCTTTTATCAGGATTTTTCTTGGCCATTTCTTCCCATGTTTCGATAGCTTTATCGACTCTATTTGTTTTGAGATAGACTGTAGCTAGGCCGTTTTGAGCATCGATATTAGTATGATCATTTGAGATAATTTCATTATAGTATTGCTCGGCAAATAACTTTTCTGCCGTAGTCCCCTCTGTTCCTCTTTCAAAGGTTAACATTTCTGCAACATTAAACTTTGCATCCGCATTATTGGGGTCTTGCAGTAGAATTTCGTTAAACTTCAAAAGAGCGTCGTTAGATTTTCCTTTTAGGCGATCAATAATGCCCAAACCTAATTTGGCCGCTTCGCTATTAGGCTGATTTTGAAGCAAGTCTGTGTAATAGGCCTCAGCGGAAGCTAAATCCCCAGATTCTATTGAACTCATTCCAACGTCTTTAGTCCCAGGAAAATTGGAAGTTTCTACGTCTCCCATATCCTGAGGCCTGTTCTTATCATCGTCTAAATTATCATCCTCATCATCCGTAGGGGAGATTTTTTTCAAAATGGTGTCCTTTTGCTCTTTTCTTTTCGCGTGATTTGATAAGGAGCGCGGAGGGCCTTTTTTTTCAAGTGCGTTATTGACAGGGGTATTTTCTTTTGTTTGGCGGGTGAGCATTACAACCAAATTGGCTATTAGTAGCAGAATAAGGATAAATAATAATTTATTTTTTTTCATACATCAGTTGCTCGATGAAGTTTGTTCAAATAAGATATCCTTAATCGGTATCGAAATTGACTGTCCTTCCTTGTCCGTGATTTTTATGGGAAGTTTCAAAAGTTGAAATCCCACAAGAAACAACAATAGGACAGCTGTGATCATGGATGCTGAAATCAAAGTTATTATTCTTTCCAGCTGAATATGGCTTATTGTGTAAATCCAAGATTCGAATTTTTTCTGAAGATTATGCATAAAGGTAAAGATTTGATGGGTCATTGGAGGTTTTATCTAGATCACTTTCAATCGCTTGAATCAATTGTTCAGCCATTTTCATTGATTGATGAGCTGTCGCGGCACAACTATTAAATTTGTTCACGTGATGAATCCCGTGTGTTTGAATATATTTATTAATAATTAGATTAATTCTTTTCTCTACTTGAATAGAACCGGATAGACTCGTATCCGGTAAGCACAAAAGAACCATCCGATCCCTATATATGGTTGAAAAGTCCATTGCTCTTAAATAATGGTTGATGTGCTGATGCAAGGATCTAACGAAATTATTTGAAGATGATTCTTCATTTTCAACCCTAAATCCAATAAGAGAAAGGGCTGTGTGGTAACGTTTGAACCTAGAAAATTCAGTTTCAAGGCGTTGTTGGAACTCCCCAAAGCCCGTTGTCTGCAATTGATAGAGATTAAAGAAGGCTCCCTTTCTGGCCATTAGATCAAAAAAATTCCCTTGCTCTTGTATCATGCCTTCCTTCAGAACAACAATGTTATCAAATCCTTTAAGATTGTTTAAGCGGTGAGTTGCTGTCACTATGGTCATATTTTTTTTGCATTTCTGAAGTGCATTAAAAATAAGATATTCACTTTCAGGGTCTAGGGCGCTTGATACTTCATCAAGGAGAAGAATTTTCGGTTTAAGAATCAAAGCGCGCGCGAGCGCAATTCGTTGTCTTTGACCACCTGAAAGATTCGTCCCTAATTCATCTACTTGAAAATCATATTGTTGAGGCAATTGATTCATGAAGTCATAAGCATCCGCCAATTGGCATGCTTGGGTGATTTCACTATCCTCTGATTGGCCACTTCCAAAACATATATTCTCCCTAAGTGTTCTTTTAAATAGGGCGATCTCTTGAGGGACATAGGCCATAAAATTTCTTTCAAAGCCATGGGTAGGATCGCGTTTATTGCCATTCAAGAAAATGCCGCCGTTATCGGGTTGATAAAGGCCTGCCAAGATTTTGATTAAAGTAGATTTTCCAGAGCCACTAGCTCCCACGATAGCTACAAGAGTTTTATCTTCAATCTTCAGACTGATATCTTTTAAGATACATTGGTTACTATAGCTAAATGAAATATTGCTGAAAACAAAATTAGCTTCCGTGTTTAAGGGGGGGGTGTTTTTTTCGGGCTGATTTTGAGCGGAATGGTCAGTGGACGGGGAAAGAATAATTTCATTAAGTCGGTCTGCAGACACTTGTGCAATTCGCAGTGAAGAGTAAAGACGTGTAAATTCTCGAATAGGATTCCAAAATTGGGCTAAATAGGCGGTTAAGGCCATCATATGGCCCACTGTCATTTTTCCTGTGATAACTTCCCAGCCAATAAAGCCCGTGACAAGCGTGCTCCATATTTTTACCGTAAAACTGTGACTGAGAACATTAACAAGCTCGATGATTTTTTTCTGAAGATTAATAGAATTTCTAGTCTTAAAACATCTTAATACTTTTTGTTCTTCCTGTTTTTCACGACCGAAACATTTAATTAGATGGAAGTTTGCTAGCCTTTCGTAAAGGGAACTATATAAGTTTGCCTGGGTTTGTTGTTCATGCTGCAATAATTTCTGAGAAGTATTCGAAAAAAAATGAGCTTCCAGCCAATTTAAAGGAACGGAAAGGATGGCAAGAAAAGTGACAAGAGGATTGATATGAAATGCTATTGATAATAGGAAAAATAATGTTACAAAATTGATGACCAAAACCTGAGGAGTGCTTACAATTATACTAGAAATAATTTCCGTATCATCTGTAGCTCTAATGATAAGATCGCTACGATTTAAGTGATCAAATTTTTTGGCTGACAATGCGCCTATCTTTTCAATAAAAATCTTGCTGATAATGCGAGTTGTCGAGACTTTAGTATACTCGTGCAGATAATCCGTCAGAGAGCTTAGGAGAGTTTGTAAGATATAAATACCAAAACCCGCAAGTAGAATCTTGATAAATAATGGAAAGTTACGATTGGGATAGGCATAATCAAAAATTATAATCGCAAACAGGGGTGCCAAAAGTCCTAAAAAATTTGAAAAAAGGTCAGTAATAATTTCCGCAATGATGATGAGTCGATAAGGTTTTAAATAGTGAAAAAAATTGGTTACTTTCGACATAGAATCGATTTCCTGTTCATGGGCAGCTATCGGGGATGTTTATTTAGGGATATTCCTGAAGTTTTATAGGTGTGACCCCTCATATTTTAGCAAACCAATAATTTCTCTAATAGTTATAATATTGCCATAAATAACATTATATATTTTATCATTTAGGTAATAAAAAATATATAAAATTAAATACCGTTTATTTTTAATTATTTATAAGAAAGTATTTCTTGATCATTTTTTCAATTTTGTGTACTATGTCCATAAAATAGATAAGTGGTTATAAAAAAGGAGAAAATATGCCGCGTCAGATTGAGAAGAAAATTAAGCTAGGTAAGACCGACAGTATTAAGGCGGCCTGTCAGGTACGTAGTCTTGCCATCCAGACAGGCAAGACGGACACCATCAAGGCAGCCTGTCAGGTACGTAGTCCTGCCATCCAGACAGGCAAGACGGACACCATCAAGGCAGCCTGTCAGCAACATAGTCCTGCTGCGAATCCAAAAAATAAATAAAGGTCGCGGTTCTTCTGCTATCTGGATTTAAGTGGATCTCTATGATTAAAATACGGCCTTCTGCTTCAACCTCGTTGGTGCGGAGTCAGCAACTGTCACGGCAGGTGATTAGTGACATTAAAACGCTTTTGGTGTTTTACAAAAATGAACACAATAGATCTTTATCAAGTGAAGAAGTGCAAACGATTGCTGGCCTGCTAAAAACCCTCTCCTATTTCTCTGCAAAGCTAAAAGAGGCCTCTCATGACCAAAGATGGCAAATTGTAAGCCCGGAACTTTATCAATGGTATTTCAAGGCGTTGGGAATTTTAAAAGCAAAAGAATGGAATCTATTTAAAGAATGTATCTCAGATCTTTCTCAGCAGATCCTCCCTCGATTATTAAGCCTGGGTTTTCAAATAAATGAAATCCCCATATTGCTCGATTCAGAATACAAAATACATTTTCCGCAAGTGAGAAAAATATATTGTTTCCCAAAGGTGAATGGAAAGCTTGTCAAATCAAGACTTGAAAATAAGACAATGCTGCTAGAAAATAACCAACATCGCGTTAAGATTAATATTAAGCGGCTACTTGAGAATTTAGAAGATAGCCAATGGTCACAGCGCCCTAGGATTGCCGGAACTAGTATTTATTATAAACAAAGTGGGGATGAGCTGGGGCAAGTCATAAAAACCATTGCCAGTGAAACTAGCATGGCTAAGGAAGAAGCGTCTGAACTTTGCAATGTTTCATGGCATGAATTTTTTAATGATAAGCTGTATATAAACTCGAGGAGAAAAATTGATCGGGCGATGAGATTGATAAAAAATATTTCTCCGACATTTTATGAGGAAGTTGTTTCAGTGACTCATGCATTTTCCCTTCTTAAAAATACATGCCTGATTGGGGCTACGGTTATTTCATATTATGGAGTTTGTTTTTTAAACCCACGTTCCGATTGGAATGTGATTACATTCGCCGATCATATCGTCCATGAAGCAGCTCACCAGATACTTTATGCTTGGCATGAATTAAGCCCGCTTTTAGTCAATTGCAACGAGATGGGCTATCCTTCACCCATTCGGGATGACCCACGCCCTCTCTATGGCTCCTTTCATGCGACGTTTGTTTTTTTACGGCTGGTCTTATTTTTTGATCAATTAGTCCGTAAAACTAAATCTAGGGAAGCTGAATTTCGCTTTCATCGTCATTTACAGGGTTTGTACACGGGTATGGATGTTTTAGAAAAGGCGGCTAAATTTACGCCTAAAGGCAAAGAATTATTTCAGGCGATGAAATTTGAAACAGCAAGATTCAAAAAAAGAATACCACGGCCAGATCCGAAAGCTTATAATCGTTATCTACGTGATTACTCAAACTAACGCCATAGATTACACAAGAAAGAATTTTCCCAGTGCTTTCTTAGATTCAAAGATTTCACATTTTCAGCGTATCCCAAGTAAGATTATTTCTAAAGAATTCTCCCTTTACATGGGGTTAATGTCGATTGTCCACCAGCAAGAAAATATTTTAGGCCATGCCCTGACTCAAAGATTCGAAGCTTTTGGAATGGGACAAAGCATTGAGGAGGCTCAATTTAAATGTTTAATGGAAATGCTAGAAAAATTCTCAATTACTTCTACGGATACGATAAAGCGACATCTCGTACGCCGAAGTATGTCCCATCCACATTTGGATTGGAGCTTATTTGCTCCCTATCAATCATTAGTGGTCAAGCAAATGAAGCAAGATAAAGCCCATTACCCCTGTTATCATGTTCTTTGTGAGGGAATGATTTCAGGCAAAAAATACACTGTTCCTGCAGAGTGTGTGTTTCCAAGGTGGAACAGCCAAATAGCGTGTGAAAGGCATATAGATGAATATGACGGGAGCGGAATAGCTGCAAGCCTATCAAAAAATAGAACCTATGCTTTGGCGCACGGTATAAGCGAGGTGCTAGAGAGGGATGCTCTCATGCTTTCCTGGAGACTTAGAGGTTGGCCGTGTCACATTGTTTCTGAATCATTGATCGATCAAAAAATTAAGGATTATATTCAGCTAAAACACCTGAAAGTTGAATTGTATGACGTGGGTGACCCTCATCTCATTCCGGTTATAATTTCTGTTCTTGGGAAGAAGGATGAGAGTGAAGTAACAATAGGATCCAGCGCATCGTTTGATCTACATCAGGCTTCTGATAAGGCAGTCACTGAGGCTCTGATGCTAAGGGATGCTGGTAGATATTGGTCTAGAAGAGGGGTAGGTGATAAGCCAAAGCTCATAGCTGATAGCTACGGTCATATTGCTTATGGATTCGAACATGGTTCTCAAATTGTTAATTGGTATCGGAAACAAGCATTACTTAGTAGAACAATATCTAGGAAGAGAAAGAGTTTGAGTAAGCTATTATTGGGGTGTCATCAAGTATTTGGTTATGAACCGCTCTTTATTGACGTGACAGAGCCTCAATTAAAAAAAGATGGGTATTTTGTTTGTCGTACTCTTATCCCCAACGCTTATCGTAAAGAATGGCGTCATCAAAAGCCTTTCTTGGGTGGGGTGCGATTGCTACGTTTAACAAAAAAAGGTTTGGGCTTAAATAAAAAACCTCACCCGTTTGGATAAATAATATGTCTTCTTTTAAATTAATTCCTCCTGTTGGTATGTCTGACTTACTGGGTACTGGCGTGTGTAAGCCCAATCTGCCGATTCCTTCTACTGCTCATCACGAAGAAAAGCCTCCTTTAATGGACAATTTTCATGGAACACAATTTAAACAGGATCTGGATACTGGTAGAGGAGTTGGTATGAAGAGATCAATTATAATAAGTGACCCAGCTCAATATTCTAATAGAGTTGTTTTGGCTGAGATTCAGCTTAAAAAAAATGCCAATATCAATGCCAAGGATTGGAAATTATTCATGGAAGCTAAAAGAGGTGAAGTTGCCCAAAGCTTGAATCAAGAAGGGGTTGAAGGGGAACATTATTTTATCTTGGAAGAAGATGGTAAGCCAGATTCTATCCTTATTTTCATGGAAGCTGATGATTTACAGCAATCCGCTAGAATTGCAGCACAATCAAATTTGGGTGTTGATAAATTTCACCGTCAATTTAAGCAATCTTGGGATTCAAAACAAAAACACGAGCTTCTGGGAGTTGTGGAATTAGGGTTAGCTATGGAAAAAAAACGGAGAGCAAAATACTTTTGTCAAATCGTTGAATTTGATATCGATGAGAGTCAGTTATCAGCTCTTAGGCGAGATCTTCAAGATAGCAATAGCTTCTCATTGGAAGAGTTTCGTAAAGGTCGAATCATAAGTGCTCATTTTTTTCTTCGCCAAGGAGGGGGAATGACTAGATTGATTCAAATCGCTAAGATTGAAGGCGATTCTAAAAGTTCATTGGGAAAATTGAGTCCTTTAGATCTAACTCAAAATATGAACAATAAAGATTTATTCATAAGATCACCTTTGTTGGCAACCTTTAAGCCTTTTATTTCTTTTTGCGCGTCTTCTTAGTAAAAAAATGCCGCTCTCATTTCTGAGAGCGGCATTTGCAAAATACAGATCAGTTGTGCAGATTAATCACATGGAATGTTAATCTTTACGGGAACGCTGGATGCTGAAATATCCTTTGCCAATTCTCCATTAGATCCTGAACCCCAGCAGAACACGTCTCCATTTTTCGTGATAGCACATGAGTGTGTCTGCCCAGAGGCGATAGAGATAGCGGTATCTTCCAGAGCAACGGGTCTGGATGGACGAGGCACAAAGCCAGAATTATAGCTCAATTTTCCAAACCCCAATTGACCATATTGAGAACTGCCCCAACAGAAAACATCTCCATTGGATATTAACCCGCAACTCGTATCTTGCCCAACCGAAATGTCCTTAAACTTCAGCTTTTTTTCTTCAACAAGCTTGGGCGAAGCTTCCACCGGCTTAAAAGAGTTGTTACCAACCTGTCCTAAATCATTCCTTCCCCAACAGATGTCCTTCCCATCCTCTCTCAATGCGCAGGTTGTTTGATGGTAAGACGACACTTTAACAATGCTATTCAACGGGAGTGTTACTCCATTATTGGAAGCGATGTTTTTATTCGGTACTCCTAATTGGCCAAAATTATTATACCCCCAGCACATCACATGGCCAGACTGATTTACAATACATGTATGATTCGTACCGCCAGTCGCTGTGGCAATCCCATCTTTTGCAAATTTTTGCTCGTTAGAGATAGCGACAGGATTGCTTGTAGCAGGTTTGACCCAATTATACAATCCGTTCGATGATGTTCCCGCACACAATAAATTTCCATTAGCGGCATTGTTTCCATCGAATGAGTAGGCACACGACTGATTTCCAGCAGCCATCAAGCCGTCTACGTGGATCAAGTCTGATATCAACAACGCAGATTCTGGTTTTGGAATGCCATAAGCAATAATATTTCCATCACCTAGTTGTCCGAAGTTGTTGTCTCCCCAGCAAGTAACTTCACCTTGAGCAGAAAGGGCACAAGCATGTAAATGTCCGGCTTGGATATCCACAACGTCAGACAAACCAGATATTTGGAGAGGTTTCTCAGACTTTACTACGCTAATATCTTGTCCCAATTGTCCATATTGGTTGCTTCCCCAACACCAAACTGTCCCTTTTGTGGTATCCGTATCCACTATCGTGCATGTAAAAGAGTTCCCTGCTGCAATGCCACTGGCCTGACAAATATTTTGCTTATTATCTGTAGCCCATACGGTTGTTATCATAACAAACTGACATAAAATCAATATCTTACCAACTGTAGATTTATTCATTCTCATCCCCCTGTGATGTAAATGGTTATTGTTTTTCAATAGTCAAAACTATTGATGTCTTCCCATTATCGACACTGAGATGGGTAGGAGTTGCTTAGCCGAGAAGATTTTTCTATACCGCTTCATAAATGAGTTTGATATGGGGTTGGGTTTCTTATGAACTTAACGGAAGAGCAAATTCAGCAGATTGCCCAAGAAGAGGATGTCCGGTGGTGCCGGGTTCATGCCTCGGTTGTCCGGGAGGTCCTGCGCACGCAATCAGATTATCAACAAGATCGAAAATTGGCGCGCGAGCTGACCTCGGAGTTGGTGGCGAGTACCCGCGATGAAGACAAGGCGGCCTTGGCCAGCGATGAGGCCGTGGCCCATGGCCTGACCAAGTTACGGAAAAATAAGTCGGATGGGTTGAGCTCCTTGGTGGAACAGCCTTACTTTGCCCGAGTGGTGACCCAGGAAGCGGGGCGGGAGGTGGAGTTTCGCCTTGGAACGGCCAGCTATCCTGATGAACGCATCATTGATTGGCGCAAGGCCCCCATCAGCAAACTCTACTATGACTACAAAGAGGGGGACGCGTTTAGCGAGGTGATTCAAGGGAGTGAGCGCGAGGGGGTTATCAAGACACGGCGCGCCTTCCAGGGGGTTGAGGCCAGGTTGAATGTCATTGAATTGCCTCAGGGGCGGGTGAGTCGCACGGAACAAGGTTGGAAACTGGAACAGAAGGGGGAGAAATTTTCCCGGGCGCCGCAGCATGACGGCCATCTCCCCCCGATCCTGTCTCTCATTACCTCCGATCAGTTTGCCTTGATCACGCGTGATCCGCAAAAGCCGATCTTCATCCAAGGGATTGCCGGTAGCGGCAAGACGACCGTCGCCCTGCATCGCCTCGCCTGGTTGCTCCATGAGGATAACAGCTCGGCCCGGCCGGAGCGATGTTTGGTGGTGATGTTCAATCGGTCGCTCAAGGCCTACGTGGAGACCACCCTCCCGGAGTTGAAGATCCCCAAGCTTCCGATCATGACTTTTGGGCAATGGGTGAATCAACTGGTGGGGGACATGATCGGTCCCAGGCCGCGCGGGGTTTTTCCCAAGAGCAGCGAGCTGGAACGGTTCAAGTCTTCTTCGCAATGCTTGAAATGGATGCAGCGTTATATCGAGGAGAGCCCGAAACGCGGCAAGAATTTTGTCGATGATCTGCTGCAATTTTTTGCTTACTTGGCGACGCAACGGATCGACTGGCCGCGCTGGGACGTGGCGGTGGGGCAGTTGCAAGAACAGATCGCGAAGCGCTTGTGTGATTTACAGGATGATGCCCTGATCTTGCACCTGATCTATGCCGAGCACGGTTACTATCCTGCGAAGTCGGCGGCCAGTTTGGGCGTGTGTGATCATATCGTGATTGACGAGGCCCAGGATTTTGGGGTGGTGGAGATTCGGGCCTTGCTCAACGCGGTGGATCGCGAGCGCACGGTGACGATTGTCGGGGATACCGCGCAGAAGATCGTGACCAATCGCGACTTCGACAGTTGGGAGGTGTTGTTGGCGGAGGCCGGTTTTGAAAAATCGGCCCCGCTCTTTTTGACAGTATCGTTTCGTTCCACGATCGAGATCTTGGAGTTGGCCAATAAACTGCGGGACCCGGCCACCGAGGCGGCCCTCCCGTCCAGCGCCCAACGGCATGGGCCGACGCCCATTTTTATCCAGACGGACAATGCCTCGTCTTTGGCGCATACCGTCGGCCAGTGGATCACCGCCCGCCAGACGGAGAGTCGCCGGACCCTCTGCGCCCTGATCTGCCGTTGGCCCAAGCAGGCCCAGCAATTGGTGGAAGAGTTGCGGAAGATCGGCTACCCCTCGGTGCGCCTGGGGCACCGCGATCAGTTTGAATTCTCGCCCGGCATTACGGTGACCAATGTGCATCAGGTAAAAGGTTTGGAATTTCGCAATGTCTTGGTAGTTGAGCCTTCCGAGGAAAACTATCATGGCACGAGCGAGGAAGAACGGAATCTCCTCTATGTGGCCGTGACCCGGGCGGAACACCGCCTTGATTTTATTGGGTCGCAAAAACCGACGGCCTTGCTGGCGGGGATGCGGCGGGTGAAGGGGGATGAGATTGCGGCATGGCTAAAATAGGATATTATGATTCCCCCGTTGGAATGATCCAGATCGAGATGGAGGTCAACCGGGTTTGCGCGCTTCGTTTTGTTACCAAGGCGGGGCGTTCCGATGTGTCGCCATTTTTGACCACCTGTTTGCGCCAGTTACGCGATTATTTTTCCGGCAAGAAACGTTCCTTGGAGTTGCCGCTCTCTTTGGCAGGGACTGATTTCCAAAAAAAGGTCTGGCGCCAATTGAGAAAAATTCCCCATGGCCAAACCGTCTCGTACGCCGACGTGGCCCGCGCCATCGGCCACCCCAAGGCGGTTCGGGCCGTTGGTAACGCCAATGGTAAAAATCGCATCCCAATCATTATCCCCTGCCATCGGGTGATTGCCTCCGACGGGAAGTTGGGGGGCTATTCCAGTGGTCTAGCGCGCAAGCGGTGGTTGCTCCGGCATGAGAAAGATCGTTAATTCCAATTTTTTGAAATTTTTTGAAGACGGAGGAATTATAACTACCTATAATTATAGGTACAATTAGGTTCTCTCGCAACTCCATTGAACTCCTGACCGATAATAAAAAATATGGGCGATGACCTGTCACCGGTAACCAAGGCAAGAATTCAAGAGACCTGTCAAACGATGCGGGATCTAGGGCTGACGATCGATCGATCGCAAGAGTTTGACAACGGTCCAATCAAGGGTACGGATCCGGATTATCTCGACTACTGTCACGATGAATTGGTCCGGTCAGCCCAGTCGCAGCAGGAAAAGTGGCCTCATCAAGAACCCCAGATTTGGTCCCCGGCGATGATGACCACTGCGGCCAATTTTGTGAAAGACCGCGGTTTTGAATTACATATTATTCCGGCCCTCAATGAAAATGGGCAAGGTGGGCAGCCCCTATCCAGTTGTGGCCACGCCATCAACATGGGTCTTGCCGCCATACGTATTTATGAAACTCAAAGAAATTTTGAGCGGGGGTTGAGACACGAAGCCGGACACATCGCGGACAATGAGTCCTTGGCAACCAAGTTTCCTGACTTGGCACCACTGTTATCATGCGCCCCGATGGATCCAGCAGGGACAAGGACCATCATCAAAAAACTTTTGGAGATCTTTATGGAGGCATTACCGGCAAAAGAAGCCGCCGAATTCAAGGGACTGGTACGTGATGTGATAGGGGATCTTGAGATCGTCCCTTTGGAAAGTTTATCTGGCATTGCCTCCATACTCTTCGAGGCGCTTCGTTACGGAGAGGAGGCCTATGTCCAAGAAATAAAGGATCACGATTTTTGGCCTGAGTATCACCAATTCAAAAAAGGTGGAGAAAATCTCAAAAAAAACCATCCCCTTCTCAAGGAACTTCAAATCGCCCGGATGCAGGAAGCTGGAAATTGGGCACAATTCAAAAAGGAACCTTCCTTTGATCCCAAAAGTGTTCAGGATATCAATAAAAAAGCGGTGAGATTTTTTCGCATGGCCATCAAGGCTTCGCATCGTTTCTTACAACAATGATTGTTATCTTTTTTCGTCCAGTCCTCGATGACAAGCCCCGGGACCCTCTGGAATGTTGTTATTTAGGATGTAAGCCGATTTTCTTCAGCCCCATCTCCCATGGCAGCAAGTGAATGCCCTCGATCATTTTTGGAATAGGATCGCGTGACAGGCAATAGGCCTCGGTTTTTTGTTTCATGTCTCCCTTGAAGGCGCGAAGGGTACGGATGTCCCGCTCATCCACTTGCTTGGCGGATTTGATCTCCAGTAAGGCCAACGGGGCTCCGGGTCGTTCGACGATGAGATCAATTTCCGCGCTTTCCTTGGTGCGCAGATAGCTGAAGCGGTAGTCCTTTTCGAAATAGGCATTGAGCCTGAGGGCTTCCAAGATGACAAAATGCTCAAATGTTTTTCCGTAGCCGTAATTACCTTCCGGCAAGTCGAGACCGATATTCCCCTCCAGCGCCCGTTTCACCCCCAAATCAAAGAAGTAGAATTTGGGATTGGTCCTTTGCCTTTTGCGGATGGATTCATGAAAGGGGGGCAACAGAAATCCCATCAGGGTATCTTGCAAGATTTGAAAGTAGGATTGGATGGTGACCGTGTCCACTCCCACGTCACGGGCGATGTTGGAGAAATTTAAAATCTCGCTATTTTGTTGGGCGGCGATTTCCAAAAACATCCGGAATGGATCCAATTTGCGGATCACTTGTTCCGCGACGATTTCTTCCTTCAAGTAAGTTTGCGTGTAGGTGCGTAGGTAACGGATCTTGTCTTGCGGGTCTTGCAGTTGGAGCAGCTTAGGGAGGCTGCCCCATTGCAGTGCCTGGTGTAAGTCAAGCTGGGTCCCTAATTCAAGATGGGTCAGGGGGAAAAAGTGATACATAAAGGCCCTGCCTGCCAGGAGATTGGCATGGCCCCGCTTGAGCTTTCTGGCCGAAGAGCCGGTGAGGGCAAAGAGCTTGTGATGTTTTTCGATGCAGAGATGAGCCACGTCGAGCAACTTGGGTAATTTTTGCACCTCGTCGATGACGATCCACTGACACGTCTTGGGCAGGGACTCGATTTGGGCCAATAGGGCACCCGGATTTTTGGCAAGCCGCTCTTCTTCATCCGGGTTGAGTAGGTCGATGTACAGATGAGGAATTTTGGAAAATTCCTGTTGTAACCAGGTCGATTTACCCGTTCCTCTGGGCCCAAATAGAAAAAAACTGTTGTTTTTTTGATGGGTTATAATTCTATTGATCATACTAAATAAATGTACGACTAATATTGAATATGGTCAACGAAAATTGTTCTGAGTCCAATCCTCGATGACAAGCCCCGGGATTTTCTGAAATTCGGAAATATTCGCCGTCACGAAGGTCAGGTTACGACTCAGGCTTGTACCGGCTAGCAGGATATCGTAGGCGCCGATCGGTTGGCCCTTTTTCTTCAATGAGGCCCTGATCTTGGCGGCTGCGATGGAGTCTGCGAGCTCGAAGGGGAGGATGTAGATCGTTGCGAAGAAGGCCTCCAATGGCGCGCGCAATTTCTTTTCATAGCTGGGCTGCAGGTCTAGACCATATTCGATCTCCATTCGGGAGATGGTCGAGAGGGCGATCTCTTCCGGGGGGTGGGATAGCAGGGTTTTGACGACGTTGGGATGGCCGCGAATGAAATGGCTGACGATGCAGGTATCGAGGAGATACTTCATTTGAGAGGTTCTTCGGTCGGAGGCTTGAGCTCATCACGGTAGTCCTCAAAAGGCCTCAATCCCTTGAGGGAGCCAGCCAAACGCCTAACCTCCTCGGGCCACTTCGAGCGTTGCTCTTGTTCCAAGAGGCGACGGATGGCCTTGTTGATCAAGGCGTTGCGCGTCTGGCCACTCTGGACCACTAGGTGATTCAACGCCTCGACTATTTGGTTGTCGATATGGATGCTGAAGTTCATGCATTAATAACATCACATGTTATGTTATTAATCAAGCTGTTTTTTTGAAGGTTGTGAGATCCTTCGCTCTACAGGCCTTAGCATGACCTCATTGATCTTCTGATCTCCTGGAAAAAACTTGACGACTCAATCCAGTTGGCCGTATGGGGTCAGGGTTGTCTTGGCGCCGTTAGGCTTAAAAGGGAAGCCGGTGTAAATCCGGTGCGGTTCCCGCCACTGTGACCCTTCTCTTCCCGACAATGGGAAGAAAGTTCTCCTGGTTTTTGTGCCACTGTCTGCTGTGATAGACGGGAAGGCTACTAGGAGAGAAGGGGAGTCAGGAGACCTGCCAAGACGCAATAACTGTCTGAATGCCCTCGGGACAAGGGCGGGGCGGGTCGTTTAAAAATGGTTGGTTTTTTTAACGTGACCCACTTCTCATCCCGAGAGTGGGTCTTTTTGCGTGGGACAACTGACTTCTTTCCCCCTCTTAAAGTAAGAGGGGGTTGGGGGTGTTAAGGAGGCTTTTATGGTGATGCTGAACAAGATCTATACCCGGCAAGGGGACAAAGGACAGACCCAGTTGGTGGGCGGGACTCAGGTGCCCAAAGATTCATTGCGGATTGAGGCCTATGGCACGGTTGATGAATTGATGAGCGTGATCGGCTTGGCGGTGGAGGCGCTGCGTGAGGCGTCGCAGGTGGAATTGCGGCAGGTCGTGAGCCATCTCAAACAGATCCAAAACAAGCTTTTTGACACGGGGAGCGTGTTGGCGAGCGATCCGAAGAAGATGGAAGAGAAGATGCGAGTGTTGATTGGCCCAGACGATGCGACGGCCTTGGAGCAGGAGATTGACCGGATGAATGAATCATTGCCGGCCCTCAAGAGTTTTGTCTTGCCCGGTGGTTCGCAAGCGGCGGCTGCGTTGCACCTAGCAAGGACGGTGTGCCGTCGCGGCGAGAGGATTGTGGTGGCCTTGCAGCGGCAGGAGGACGTCCCGGCGGCGGTGCTGATATTCTTGAATCGGTTGTCGGATTATCTGTTTGTCCTGTCTCGTTATGTGAACCAGCGGTTGGGAAGGGAAGAGGTGTTGTGGGAGATTGGCAAAAAGGGGTTTTTAAAATCTTAGTCATGGGTCTGATGTTAGCACAGGCAGGCACGGCGACGGGTGAACCGGTTTCTTTGGGAGAGGTTCATGTGGTGGGGGCATCGGATACCCGAGGCCTTGGGCGCCTTTCCTCGTCACAAATGACGGTTGTCCCTGTGGTGCAAGCCCGGCAAGGCGGCGAGGGGATTCCCGATCTTTTGTCCAAGGTGGCGGGCGTGCAGGTGAAACATTATGGAGGTCTGGAGGATTTTAGCCTGGTCTCGATCCGCGGGACCTCGCCGACCCATACCCGGTTTTATCTGGATGGGATTCCACTCCCCCAGAGTGCCAACGGTTTTGTCAATCTGGCGGCCCTGCCGCTGTCCCAGATCGAACGGATGGAGGTCTACAAGGGGGCGCCCCCGATTCGTTTTCTGGATGCGCCCATCGGCGGTGCGGTGAATCTCGTGTCCAAAAAGGTGCCGCGCAGCTTAAGCCTGGGAGGCGAAGTGGGCTACGGCTCTTATCAAACGGTTCATGCCCAGGCTGATTACGGCCAGTTTTTTACCCGCTCCGGGTTTCGCTTGGGGGTTGGTTATCGCCGCACGGACGGGGATTTTCCTTTTTTGGACGACAACGGAACACCGTTCAATTTGAATGATGATGCCGTCGTCACGCGACGCAACAATGACTCGGAAGACATCTCGCTGCATGGGGCCTACGAAACGGCGCAAGATTGGGGACAGGTCGACCTTGGCTCCGATTTTTTGTCCAAACATTCCGGGGTGCCGGGGCTGGGAAGCTTTCAGTCCGCCTCCGCTCGGTTCGACAGTTGGCAACACCTGTTGCATGCCCGTTACCGTCATCCCTTGGGTGGTGAGCGGGGGAGCACGGAGTCGACCCTCTTCTACGGTTTGGAACAAGATACCTTCAAGGATTTGAATGGGGAGATTGGGTTGGCCCGGCAACACAACAAGAATCGTTCCCTCAATCTCGGTGCGATGGAGCGCGTGACCTATCGATGGGGAAAAAACTTGTTTGAGGCCGATTTCCGGCTGGAGTGGGACCTCTTTGCCCCCACCGACCAATTGAGTGGAATGGATCTTCCCAACCATCATCGCACATCCCTGCAGTGGGGTTTGCAGGACGAGATCGGTTTTTGGGAGGATAGGCTCACGGTGGTGCCTTCGGTTCGGTTGGAGGAAGATTTTTCTCCGGGGAAATTTAACTACGCCCCCGGGTTGCGGGTTCGGTTTGCCCCGTTTGATTTTCTTTATTTTAAACTGGGTGTGGCACGGGGTTTTCGGATCCCCACTTTTTTTGAATTGTTTGGGGATCGGGGGAGCACCGCTGGCAATCCAAATCTATTGCCCGAGACCAGTTGGGGGTTCGATGGGGCGGCGGGTTTGGTGATTCGAGAACAGGGTATTTTGGATGAATTGATGTTGGAGGTGGCCCCCTTTCAAATCTTTGCGGATCAGCTCATTATCTTTGAACAAAATTCCCAGCGCACCGTCGTGGCTCGTAATGCCAGTTCGGCCAGGATTCGCGGCATGGAGTTGGTTTTTGACCTCAGGTTGTTACGCCATATCCGGTTCAACGCCAACTACACGTACCAACGGGCGATCGATACTTCGGATATCCCCTTTCTGAACGGCAACCTTCTTCCAGGGCGTCCGTTACATGAGGTCTATCTCCGCCCGGAATTTTCCTGGACGCTGCCGCGAGATATTCCGCTGAAGGTTTTTTACGAGGGCAATTTTACCGGGAGAAATTTTTTGGATCGGGCCAATCTCACCCCGGTCGGTGTCCGTGTCATTCATAATGCCGGCTTTTCAATCAAACCTTCTCAGGCCACCACAGTGGTTTTTGAGGCCAAAAATTTGTCTAACAATCAAGTCGTTGATGCGATCGGATTTCCGCTCCCGGGGAGGTCTTATTTTGGGAGCGTCAATTTTAGCTTCAACAAGGAGAAAACTCATGAAAAAAGAAATTAATATGCTGTTGGCAGGATTTATCATCCTGGCGCTCACCGGTGGTAGTTGTCCCGGTAGCAATGGGAGCAACCAAGAAAATAATGCCCAAAGTGCTGCAGCCTCCGGCTCTACAGCCACCGACGATACGGATGCCTTTGTGGTGACCACCGATTTTACCACCGGATCCTTTGCGGTGGTTCATCTCGCCGATCAGTCAGTGCAGTCCAACGTGGGGTCGATCTTGGCTGATGCCACGGCCACTTTTTTTGGTGATAGCCTCTACGTGGTGAATCGCCTCGGTCAGGACAATATCCAGACCATCAAGGCCAGTGACTTGGTAACGGAGACTCAGTTTTCCACGGGCAATGGGAGCAACCCGCAAGATATTGCTATGGTTAGTGCCGCCAAGGCCTATGTGTCTCGGTTAAACGAGGTCTCGTTACTCGTCATGAATCCTGGAACGGGTGATACGTTAGGGACCATTGACCTTACCTCTCACGCCGATGCCGATGGGAAGCCGGAGGCCACTGGTTTGTTGCTGCATAACGATAAGCTTTATGCGGCTTTGGGGCGACTTGATCAAGATGCTTTTCTTTTTCCGACGGATCATAGCGAGATTGTGATCATAGATACGGTTACCAATACAGTCGAGAAGACCTTGATAACTACTGTGCCCAATCCCTACACCGATTTTGTGTACCATGCGACGATGGATCGTATCTTGATTTCTGAAGTCGGTTTTTTTGGGGTGAACGACGGGGGCATTGAGTCGATTAACCCGACGACGGGCGCGAGCGAGGGATTGATCGTGACCGAGGCGACCATGGGCGGGGATATTATCGCCTTTGATATTTTATCTAAAACCAAAGGTTATGCCGTGGTGGCGGGGGGGACGGTGTGTGACAACAATGCCGGGACCTGCCAGACCAATGTGACGCAGTTGATGAGTTTTAATCCGACTACGGGGGCGAAGCTCGCGACCGTGTTTGTGGGCGGTCCGTTTACGCTCGTGGATGTTCGTTTCAACTCGCTTGGGCAGGCCTATTTGTGCGACACCACCTTTACCAAGCCGGGCATTCGTATTTTTGATGGGACGACGGACCTGCCGGTCAATAGCGATCCGATTGATACGGGGTTGCCGCCTTATAAGGTGGTGTTTTTTAATCGGTGACATTTGGGATTGTAGGGGCGCTGCTTGCTGCGCCCTCCTGCGGGGTATGTGTTTCCCCACAGGTATCGTGTCAACACCCAGGGGGCGCGCCAAGGGGCGCCCCTACAGAAACCGGGGTTTCCTATTGAAACGATTATTAATCATCATCGTTCTGTTGTGGTGTCACCACGCATCCGCCACCTGCCCCCGCACCGTGGCCCTTGCCCCCAATTTGACCGAGATCGTCTTTGCCCTGGGCAAGGGAGATTGTCTAGTCGGCGTCTCAGAAGGATCCGACTACCCACCGGAGGCGAAAAAATTGCCGCAGATCGGGGGATATTATCAGAACTTGAATCTAGAGCGGGTCCTCACCCTGAAACCGGATCTGGTGTTGGCGCTCCAGGCGAATGAGCGGCAGACGCCGGTGGCGGAAAAATTACAAAAGAGGGGGTTGGAGGTGGTGTCGGTGCCTTCGGAGAGTGTGGCGGACATCAAAGCCGCGATTCGTTCGGTTGGGGCGCGCCTGGAAGTGACTGGCCAGGCCGAGGCGATTGTGGCGGGCATGGAGCGGGATTTTTTGGGGTTGCGGGAGCGATTGCAAAAAATGAAAATGGCCGCGAGGCCGAAGGTGGCCTTGATCCTGTGGCGCACGCAGGGAACCTTGCAGGATCTCTACGTGGCCGGTGGCACGGGATTCCACAACGAATTGTTGCAGGCGATTGGCGTCCAGAATATTTTTGGTGATCTGACAACCCCTTTTCCCCGGATCGCCAAGGAGGCGTTGATTGCGCGCAACCCGGAGGTGATCATTGACGCCCTGCCGTCCCATACCGCCGAAGACATGCGGACGAGTCTAGCGCTTTGGGATCGTTTGACGCCGCTTCAGGCTGTTCAGAAAAAAAAGATTTACCCGCTCGCCTTGGCGGAAATCACCATTCCCGGGCCGCGGATCGGCCAAGTGGCCAAGACCCTCTTTGAGACCGTTTATGGGCACTGATATTTTACAGGTCGAAGGACTTTCCTTCTCTCTCGGGGACAAAAGAATCCTGAAGGATCTTACTTTTGCCATCCCGACAGGTTCCATGGTGGGAGTGTTGGGCCCGAATGGTTCCGGCAAGACCACCTTGCTTCGGCTCCTCTGCCGTTATTGGCAAGCGGAGCACGGTCGCGTGTTGTTGGCGGGAAGGGATGATTATTCTTTGCAGGAACTCTCCCGTCTGATGGCGTATTTGCCCCAAAACCTACCGGAAGGTTTGCCCATGCCGGTCGAGGATTTTCTCCTGCTGGGACTCTACCCGACGTTGCAGAAGCGTACCCTGCTTGCTGAACATTACCAACAACTGGAGACGATCATTTCACAATTTGATCTAAAAAAAATCAGGCACTCTCGGGTGGGGGATCTGAGCTCCGGTGAAGAGCGGCGGGTCTTTATCGCCTCTGGATTGATGCACCGGCCAAAAATTTATCTCTTGGATGAGCCCAATAACGGGCTTGATTGGAAATATCACGCCGCCATCTTTGCGCGGCTCAGGACGTATCAGCAAGAACAGGGCATGACCTTGGTGATGACCCTGCATGACCTGAATCTTGCCTGGAACCTCTGCGAATGGATCCTCCTCCTGCACCCGGGAGGCGGCTGCCATTTTGGTCCGGCGCGCGAGGTGTTAACGGTTGAAAACTTGTCGTTGGTTTATGGCGTCCCTTTTGAAAGGGTGGAGAGTCGTGACGGGCAAAAACAATTCTTCGTGCACTAGATTTTTTCTCTTGATCGGATTTTTTCTGGCAACCTTGTTGGTGGCCCCTTGGTTGGGGTCGACGCCGGTTGGGGTGAAGGATATTTGGCAATCGCTCCATGGTCAGGTCAACGATGTTTCCTACATCTTTTGGTCACTCCGGTTGCCGCGGGTCCTGATGGGGGGGTTGACTGGGATGGGTCTGGCCCTCTCCGGCCTGGTGTTGCAGGCGTTATTGCGAAATCACCTGGCCGATCCCTACACCTTGGGGATTGGTAGTGGTTCGGCCCTGGGGGCGGTGTTGGCGATCGCCTTGGGGGTGGGGTCGCATTTTTATTTTTTATCGACTGTCAGTCTGATGGCCTTCTTGGGGGCGCTGCTCTCCATGATGATCGTCTTGGGATTATCGCGCGGGCTCTCGGGGTTAGAGTCGGCGCGGATCATCTTGACCGGGATTACCCTACAGTTCTTTTTTTCCTCGGTTGTCCTGATCCTTCACTACTTGGCCTCGCTCTTTCAGTCGCAGCAGATCTTGCATTGGTTGATCGGTGGCATCGACATCGACGGCTACGAGGTCTTCGCCCAGATCGCCCCCTTTTACCTGATAGGGCTCTGTTTGCTTTTTCCCCTAAGGGACGATCTCAACCTCCTTCTAGTCGGGGAAGAATATGCCCATTCCCGTGGGGTGAATGTGAAATCCATCAAGACCCGGGTTTTTTTGGGGGCGTCACTCCTGACCGGTTCGATTATCTCGGTAGTGGGGCCGATCGGTTTTGTCGGCCTGATGTCGCCTCATCTGGCAAAATTTCTGATGGGCTGGGACCATCGCCGCGGCTACTGGGCGACGATGATGATTGGGGCCCTGTTGGTCATCTGGTGTGATGTGGTCTGCCGTGTTTTGATCTTTCCCCTGGAACTTCCGGTCGGGGCCATGACTTCGTTGATTGGGGGACCGTACATGATTTTTCTGTTGTATCGACGGCAGCGGGGGCGGGGTTTAATGTAGGAAAACATTACCTACTCTTTAATACCCTCGAAATCACCCGATTCTGTTCCTTCCGCTTGATCGACTCCCGCTTGTCGTGCAATTTTTTCCCCTTCGCCAATGCGATCTCGCACTTGGCCAAACCATTTTTGAAATACATTTTCGTGGGGATAAGGGTGAGGCCGCGCTCCTTCATCTTGGCGGCGATCTTGTCAATTTCGTGGGCGGTCAGGAGGAGTTTACGGGGGCGGAGGGGTTCGTGGTTGAAGCGGTTGGCGGCGGGGTAGGGGGAGATGTGGGCGTTGAGCAGATAGAGCTCGCCCCGGCGATCATCGACGTAGCTATCGCCCAGATTGACCTTGCCGTCGCGGAGCGATTTGACCTCGCTCCCCACCAGGACCATTCCGGCCTCAAACTTTTCCAATAGGGAATAGAGGAAGGCCGCCTTGCGGTTGGCGGTGATGAGTTTGGTTCCTTGGGATTTTGCGGCGACCGGGTGGTCGCCCTTACCGGATTTTTTGCCCATCGATGTATACCGCCTTGATCTGGCCCTCACTGGTCTCTTGAATCAGGGTGGTCAGCAGTTGCTCCGAAGTTGTTTTGGGGGGAAGTTTCACGGCGATCAAATCGGCTCGTTTCTTGGGTTCGAGCGAGCCAATCTCTCGTTCCATACCCAACACGCGGGCGGCCTCCAGAGTGGCCATCTGCAAGAGATCCAATGCGGAGAGGCCGTATTCCTTGGGACGATCCAAGACATAACGCATCTCATCCCAGAGCGAGACTGATTGCAGTCCCAGGCCATCCGTTCCCAGGCCGATGGGGATACCGGCTTGTTTTAATTTTTTCAGGGGCAAAATACCAAACTGACAGGCGGCCTGATGCCTGGGCGTGAAGGCAATCTTGGACTCCCGTTTCTTCAAAATTTGCAGGTCGCCATCGGCTAGGTGGATACCGCCTACCAGGATCGTCCTGGGACCAAGGAATTGAAGGGAATCGAGAAATTGGATGGGGGTCTTGCGGTGCGGTAGCGGCAGCGTGTCCCAGCCGAGTGCGGGAAAAAGCTGTTCGGCGATCTCCCCGGCGGATTCGAAGAAGAACTGCATCTCGGCAAAGGATTCCGCCGCATGGATCTTGATCGGGAGTTTTTGTTGTTCCGCCGCGCGCGACAAGATTTTTAAGAGGGAACCGGAAACGGTGTAGGCCGCATAGGGAGAGAGGCCTGGACGAATGTGCGGTGAATCCAAGGCGGCAATCTCATCGACCATCGTGAAAACGGCTTCGTAATCGGTTTGCACGGTTTTTTCCGCCGAGGTGAAGATTTCCGGAAATAGGATCATGCGCAGCGGTTGTTTGGCGAGGGAGGGAATCACCCCCACATAGTCCCCCACATCGGCCGTGCAGGTGGTGCCAGCGCTCAAGAGTCGATCCATACCTTCGAGGAGATGGGTGCGGCGCTCCACCGGTGTTATTTTTTTGCGATGCTCTCGGGTCAAGATCAGCCATTCGGTGAGGGAGAGACTTTTGCCGGTCTGGGCGAGCGAGAGAAATTCCAACTGGCTATGGGCGTTGACTAGGCCCGGCATGAGGACCGATTGAGCATAATCCTCTCGTGTTGCCTTTGGGTATTTTTGCAGGAGGGTGTCAACCGGACCAATCTCCAAGATTAATCCCTCATCGATGACGACGCCCTGCTTTTCCCGGATGGGGCCTTGCATGGTGAGAACGTAGGGTGCGGTCAAAATTTTCATAGGAGGGACATTAACAGAGCTTAGGGTAGAAGACAATTATCAATCAGTCGGACTTCATCAATAAAAATGGCTATCGCCAGCAGGGTTTTCTGTTTGATGGTCTTGACTGGTCGGAGCGTCTGAACATCGACTAGTTCCAGGTAGTCGATCTTGCCTTTTTCTTGCAGGATGTGACGTACGGCTTTTTTTAACCGAGTGACATTGCGCACTCCAGAGGATGTCAATCGCTTCGCCTCTCGAAGGCCCTGCACGACGGCCAAGGCACGACGGCGGCCTTCGGGAGAGAGTCGGGCATTGCGTGAGCTCATGGCCAGGCCATCTGACTCTCGTACGGTGGGGTGTCCGATGATTTGCACGGGAAAATTGAGGTCTTTGGCCATTTGCCGGATAATGGCCAATTGCTGAAAGTCTTTTTCGCCAAAAATGGCAAAGTCCGGTTGCACAATATGAAAAAGTTTCGCGACGATCGTGATGACCCCACGAAAATGACCCGGGCGGGTGGCCCCGCAAAGGTATTGGGCCAAGGCCCCAGGCTCGACGCAGGTCTCGGCCCCTTCGGGGTACATCATGGCGGCGCTGGGGGTAAAAACGTAATCAACTTTGCAATGCCGCAATAAGGACAGATCTTTTGGCAAGGTGCGCGGGTAGAATTTAAAATCCTTGGGAGAGTTGAACTGGGTCGGGTTGACAAAGATGCTGACAATGAGGGCATGGGGTGTGCCGGAGCAAAGTTGGTGTCCGTGCTTGATTAAGGCGAGATGCCCCTGATGAAGGGCCCCCATAGTGGGGACGAAGATAATTTTTTTTCGCCGGAGTCGGAGTTGCTGCGACAGCCGCTGCATTTGGACGATGTCTTTGACAACTTTCATGAGGCGGAACTTTTGGGCCGTTTCAGCAAGGTTAGGTCGCGGTGAAAGCTGTGTTCTTCGGTGGGGAAGTGGCCGGATTTGATCTCGCCTTGGTAGCGTTGCAGGGCCTCGGGGATGATCTTGCCAAGATCGGCATACGGTTTGACAAAGCGGGGCCGAAATTTGGGGTCCATCCCCAATAAATCATAAATGACCAAGACCTGGCCGTCACAATGCGGGCCGGAGGCGATCCCGATGGTTGGAATGGCAACGGAACGGGTGATTTTTTGCGCGACCTCGATGGGAATGCCCTCCAGCACCAAGGACCAGCAACCCGCCTCGGCTAAGACCTTGGCTTCTTTGATGAGGCGTTTCTCATCGGAGAGGCTTCTGCCTTGGATCTTATAGCCGCCATATTTGTGGATGGATTGAGGTTGCAGTCCAATGTGCCCCATCACCGGGACACCGATCTTTGTGAGCTTAGCGACCAGCTCGCCCACTTCTTCTCCCCCTTCGATTTTCACCGACTCCGCGTGGCCTTTCTTGAGGAGTTGGCCGGCATTTTTGATCGCCTCGGAGAGCGAGGCCTGGTAGCTCAAAAAGGGCATGTCGGCTACTAGGAGTGGTTTGGTGAGTCCGCGTGCGACTGCCCGGGTGTGATAAATCATCTCTTCCAAGGTGACGGGTAGGGTGGTCTTTTGTCCTTGAATGACCATGCCCAGGGAATCCCCGACCAAAACCACCTCAATGTCCGTGCTGTCAATCAGCCGGGCAAAGGTGGCATCGTAGCAGGTGACCATGGCGAGCTTTTCGCCAGACTGTTTTAATTTTTGCAGTTTGGGGATATTTATTTTGCTCATTTCTATTTTCCTATTGAAAAATAGTGTTTATTCCCGCGTTTGGAGCGCAAGGTCAGGATCTCCTTGACCAGGTTGTCATAATCCTGGCGATTTTTCACAAAGTCGAGGTCGCTGACATTTACCACCAGCAACGGGGTTTCATTATAGCTGAAAAAATAGCGATTGTAACCCTCGGTCAACTCCGAGAGGTAGTCGTCCGTGATGTATTTTTCAAAGGCGATTCCCCTTTTTTTGATGTGTTTTTTGAGCACATCGAGCGAGGCTTGGAGATAGACGACGAGATCGGGTTTGGGGAGTTGGGTGTCAAAGAGGGTGTAAATCTTTTCATAGAGAAAAAACTCTTCCTTGGAGAGGTTCATGGCGGCAAAGATGCGGTCTTTGGAGAAGAGGTAGTCGCAGACGACCGTTTGTTGGAACAGTTCATGTTGGGCCAGTTCTTTTTGTTGGAGGTAACGGGTGATCAGAAAGAGTATTTGTGTTTTGAGACCGTATTTGGCGCGGTCTTTGTAAAAACTTACCAAAAACGGATTTTCCTCCGCTTCCTCCAATACAGGTTTTCCCCCAAGGTCCTCGGCCAACTTCCGACACAGGGTAGTTTTTCCCGCCCCAATGGGGCCTTCAATGGCAATATAACGAGGCTTCTCCATGCCTTAAGCCCTATGACAAACGACTTTTTTTGTCTAGCGGGCTGTGCGTTGCGATTTGGGTGCAGTAAAAAAAATATCAAGAAAAATTAATCAAGAAAAATTAATATTGACAGTTTGATCCTCATCGCGTAGCAAATTGTCTGTTTTGAAAATGAAATTGATAATCATTTTCTATTTTATATCCATTTAACCCAAAGGGGGAATTATGAGGCGAGTTGTGTTGTGGGTCTTTTTAGTGTTTTTTGCTTGTCCGCTCGTGGCCAAAGAGGGTTCGTCGGGTCCTGAGCTCAAGGTGGATGAATCGGAATTGGCGGCGACCACCCATAAAGAAGGGCTTGAACGTCTTGGTAATTTTGGAAAACTTCATCTCTTTGGTTATGGGGAATTGCATTATAATAATCCCATTGGAAGTTCTGCGGATCTGATTGATTTTCACCGGATGGTGCTGGGGGTTGGATATGATTTCAATGATTGGCTTAAATTTGAGTCGGAAGTTGATTTTGAGCATGCTTTTAAAGAGCCGGAGTTGGAATTTGCCCAGCTTGATTTCCTGATTCGGCCTTGGTTTAACGTCCGGGTAGGGAGCCTCCTCATGCCGATGGGGGTGATCAATCAGCATCACGAGCCACCCTTGTTCTACAGTGTCGAACGGCCCGAGTTTTATCGCGTTATCATTCCTACTTCTTGGCAGGAGGGCGGTGTGGGTATTTACGGGGATCTTCCCGCCGGGTTTGACTATCAAGTTTATGGGGTCTCGATGCTGGATGCGAGCGGCTTTACCGGGAGCACCGGGTTTCGGGGCGGGCGCGGCCATGTTGGCGAACAGTCGGCCCGTGATTTTGGAGTGGCTGGACGCTTACAGTACAAGGGAACTCCCGGTTTAAGAATTGGAACTTCATTGTTGATGGGCAATACCGGGCAGGGCGATGCGACGATCAGTGGCGGGCTCCTGTCAATCATCGAGGCGGACGCCAAGTACAGTTTTCAAGGAATCGATCTTGACGGGGCTTTTGCCTTCACCAATCTTTCGGATGCGGGAAATGTGAACACGGCTCGCCTGGCCGCAACCCCAACCTTTACCAACTTTGTGGCGAGTCAAATGCTCGGTTGGTACCTGGAAGGGGCCTATCATCTTTTCCATCATTTGTTGCCGAACACGAGGCATGACCTGGTTGTTTTTGGGCGCTTTGAGGATTTCAATACCCAGCATAAAATGCCGGCCGGGTTTGCGGCGAGTGCGGTTAATGACCGCAATACCGTGACGGCGGGTATTTCGTACCTGCCGATTCCGCAAGTGGCGATCAAGGCGGACTACATGTTTAACTGGAATAAGGCCAACGCTGGGACGGATCAATTCAACCTTGGCGTGGGTTTTTATTACTAAGCAACCGAAAATTTGGGTATTCCGATAGGGGGTTATGTTCGGCCTACGTCCCTTACCACGGTTGCCATTTCCCTCTTCGGGGTTTCCTTTGAGCTGAAGCAATGGGATTTAGTTTAGGTTTAGGGGGCAAGGCTTTTGACTAGCGATGAAATGCGTACGGCAAATATTGCGCAACATACCAAAATGCCACTCTCAAAAAAATCTAATGGACATTATTTCCCTTTGCCGGCCGGTTGAAACCGGACAGCAAAATTTTCCTTGAAGTCGAAGCCAATTTGTTCCAGTTAATCCACTATGTCCAATCAAACCATCCGTATTGTTGCCCTCTTCAAGGCCCGGCCGGAGAGGGTCCAGGCCCTCAAGGAATTTCTCACGCAGTTGATTGAACCAACTCGCCAGGAAAAGGGGTGTCTCCGCTACGAGTTGCATCAAAACACCGCCGACCCGACTGATTTTGTCTTTATCGAGGAATGGGATAATCACCAATCCATCGACCAGCACATGCAGACGCCTCACATCCAAGCCGCCCTGCCGAGGGTTGGGGATTTTATCGTGGCACCACCGGATATTCGCCGCTATCAGAAGTGCGGGTAACTCTTTTCATCCTGTTTCATTAAAGTATTCCAAGCCATTTTTTTGGCGCAACTCTTGGCAAGACGAGCCGATGATGTGTCTATGCTCACCTTTCGGCATCTGCCTTTTTTGCCCATCGATCTCCCCCCGCGCCAGGTTCGGGAAACGGTGTTTGCCATCAATTCGGTTTATAAGGCTTGTGCGATTGCCGAGGCGATTCGGTCAGATCGTCGCTTTTGGCGTGAGACGAAGGCCGACGGGAGTTTGGTGACGGCGGCTGACTTTGTCATCCAGCTTTTTTTGACCCGCCGTTTGGCCCAGGTTTTTCCAGGGGACGTCTTGGTGTCCGAAGAGGACGGTCAGACCTTGCGCAGTTTGTCACACAGTGCCTCCAGGAATGTTGCCGATGCCGTACGTCGTTTTACTCCAAAGGTGGATCCGCGATTTTTTCTAGATTGGATCCATGCAGGACGGCATCCTCCCACCTCCCGCTATTGGGGGAGCGATCCGATCGATGTAACGTCTCAATTTGTGCGTGGCGGCCAATATTCCACCAGCCTTTTTTTGGTGGAGGACGGCGTGGTGACCATCGGGGTGATGGGGTGTCCTAACCTGAAACTGCACTGTTCTCCGGAGAAAAATCGGGGTGAACTGCTGGTCGCGGTTGCCGGTTATGGGGCTTGGTGTTGCGGACTGAAGGAGGATGATCAATTTCATCGCCTGCACGTTTCGGAGCGAGATCGATTGCAGGATGCGGTTTGGGCCCGCCCCTTGCGCGATGTCTCCGCACGCCAACGGTCTTCGTATACGGTGGGAGATCATGAATTGGTAACAAGTTGCCAGAAGACTTTTGGGAGTAGGACGGACGATTTTATTCGGGAATCGAATCCGGTCCGATACGCGCGAGTGGCTGCTGGGGAGGCCGATTTTCTGATGAATTTCCGTCTCTCCCACCTTGCGTCAGGTTTTTATGTGCATGACCATGCGCCGGGTATGCTCTTAGTGACGGAGGCGGGTGGCAAAGGGACTGATCTTTGGAACAGGCCTGCCAATTTCAGGGCCCCGCCGACGATGCGAGGCAATTATGGGCTCTTTGTGAGCAATGGAACTCCGCTTCATGACGAGGGACTTGAGTTGTTCAGTCAAGTTGCCCGGCAGGTTTTTTCTTCGAAGCAACTGACAGCCCTCCGGGCTATTTGATCGGACCTAGGTTTCTAACCTGAATAAAGTAACGCCTTGACCCCTTTTCCCCTCGATTTTATCTTTCTTTGGAAAAATCTCGATAGCGTAGTGTCAAGATAGTTGCGTCATTAGGACTGAACTGCCGCCCCTCTTTGGGGCGCTCTGTCAGGGTTGGTAATTGCCGCTCATGACCGCTCATTAGGCTAAGCCCTAGGGAGTCGCGTCGGTAGGGTGGGGCGTGATCCAGGCCGAGGAGGTGTCCCAGTTCGTGGGCGGTTGTTTCTGCAAGCCCGGCTCCGATGGCCTTGATCCTGTCATAATCTTCTGCTCCTGATAGCTGAAATGCCTCTGAATGGAGAAAGGGTGGAAACAATATCGAGTCGGGTGGATTTTCCCTATTCACGTGTTGCCCGCAATAATCCTGAAAATCCGAAGGAAGAAACACATTTTGGGGGATATTTTTGGCCAGTTGGTAGACGAGGGCCGTATCTCCTGAATGGCGGTTGCCATAATCGATGGAGATGCTTCTGCCAGCCGAGGCATCAAAACTAGCGAGGACCGCCAAAGGATGGGTCATGATGGAGAGCGCGTCTTTTTTGCAAACCTCGGGATCAAATTTTTGATTCAGGTAGTCGCGCAAGACAGCGTTTTTGGCAAAAACTATGAGCCCGGCATAAAACCAATGACAGACCGCTTGTCCTAGGGGAGTTTTGAGAAAATTGGCCTGTTCTTGCCAAAAACGGATGCATTGATCCAGGGTGACTCCAAGTGTCAAGGTGGTGTAGGTCCCTTGCGATGGCCGCTCAAGCATCAATTCAATACCTGCGAAGTCGTGATAAGTTTTCAAAACCCCCAAAAAAATTGTTTCACTGAGTAACTGAGCTGCACGGCTCTGGGCCACGTCGGTCATGGTTTGCCCCACTGGGATGAATCGTTTCAATTCCATGGCCCCTGCCTGGAGGTCGAGGAAGACTTTTTGATGTTGGACGGGACGGTGTTTCAGGTACTGATAAATTCCCAACAGGGCGAGCGAGGACTCCTTGGCTAGGTTGGTATCGTTGCCCATTTCTTGAAAGAAAAATCCACGGCTTGGCAATGGGGTCAAAGGGGTGGCCTGATCCAGTTTGAGGGCCGACTGGGATACACGCCAAGCCGCTTCTTCCAAGGGCGACAAATTAGTTGCATTGCCATCGAGGTTGCGGGCCTGGGCCTGTAACAGATTGTCCAAAGTCCCGTCGTCGCACCGGCCTAACTGGGATTCAGAAACAGTCAGCCATGCCGCGATATCATTTAGTTCCAAGAGCTCAAGCCCGGCCGCCGCAGCGGTTGCCGCCTCATAAGCCAATAAGACATGGGGTAGGGAGTAGGCGCTGTTCTGGGAGTTATCGTAACTGAAGCCTGTATAATCAAAGGCGCGTAGGATGCCGGCATGCAACCAGTGAGTCAGGGGATCATGCCACTGAGGATCGGGGATCGGTATGGTACTGATTCCTTTCTCAACGACAGCGATGGGGATTAGGTTTCCCGTCAGAGGATATTGGGACAGATGCTCGGCATATTGGGCCACCGCCGCGGAGCCATCAGGGAGTGTGGTACGAAACAGATAGGGAATAGCTGTGGGCGATTCACCACCCCATTGGCTTAGTTCCTGCTGCCGCGCGAATTCCTTCACATCTTCGCAGCGCACAATGACCGTGGATGAGGTATCCCAATCCTCTATTTCGATGAGCTCGCCTGGGTTGCACAGTTCGTCCTCTGCCAGGACCTGTTGGCGGAGGGTGTCATCTTGAATAGTGAGACGGCGCGTTTCCATTACCCTTACTTCGGCGGAGAGGCAATTATGTTGCCCGTTATTTTGGACGTGTTTGGACGAAAAGTTGCTGCCATATATCCGGCCTTTTATGACCCCTTTACCTTCCTTTACCTTTATCGGTGGCGATTGATGGGATCAACGAACACTACGGCAAGCATACTATTCATGTGGGGGATGGCCTATTACTCAAGGCTGGCGCCCGGGGTATTCGGGATCAGGCCTCCTCGATCCAGCAAAATTTGGTGAAGGGTGAAAATCGCAGGCAGCATATTAGGATTCCGCGGGTAGCGGTCACGGTTTAAGATTTTATTCATTTTGGAGGCAACAAATAAGAGGGGCCTTCGATAAGGCTCGCATGCTTTCATTGGGCCCATTTCCTGAGTTTCCTTGCAGCTTCCCGCAATACTTTCCGTATACGCGCAAGGTGGAGGTCGCGATCCAGGCGGTGCGTGAGGCCTGTCAGGCGGTTAAGCTTATTCGTGCAGCCCCTGCGCTTTGGGTGGGGAATAAGCCCGACGGTAGTAAGGTGACTACGGGTGATTTTGTCAGTCAGGTGGTGTTGGCCAAACGGATTTCACGCGCCTTCCCAAGCGATCAGTTGTTGTCCGAGGAGGATGCCGAGTGTCTTTCCCACTTTCGTGACGGGATCGGGGAGGTGTTTCGCTGGTTGCAAGCAATTGATCCGGATATGAAACATCGCGGTCATGTGGAGAGTTGGATTAGGCGAGGGAGGGGATATGTGGGCTTGTCTGATGGTCACTGGGGTTGTGACCCTCTAGATGCCACTGAGGGATACATTCAAAATGATCAATATGCGATCAATCTTCATTTTGTTCATCGAGATGAAGTCAAGATTGGCGTGATTGGTTGCCCCAATTTGCGATTGGCTTGCTCCCCCGAATCAAGCCAGGGAGTCCTCCTGGTGGCTGTGAAAGGTTACGGGGCCTGGTGTTGCGCCTTGCGGGGGGACGATCAGTTTCACCGACTCCATGTTTCCAGTCAACCATCGATCATCGGGGCAACCGGTATCCGGCCGCCCCGGGATTATTACCCCAATTTTTTCGGCGAAGACATCGCTATGGTCAAAGGCTTTTTGACGCTGATCAGCCCTGCGGCCGTGCGCCGCGAGCGCAGCCCGATCCGTTATCCCTTGGTGGCCTCCGGCGCGGGGGATTTTCTCTATCATCTTTCGATGGCCTGTCATGTGGGGGATCTCTACGTCCATGATCATGCGGCCGGGGCCCTGTTGGTGGCGGAGGCGGGGGGAAGGGTGACCGACTTTTTGGGCCATCGCCTCGACCCCAGCGGGGGTCTTTACTTGGACAGAAATTTTGGGGTGGTGGCGAGCAACGGATTTTTGCATAAGGAGCTGGTGGATACTTTTGCGGCTTCCATCGGATTAGACCCGTTTGATGATGATTGGGAGGATGACTAGTGCCTGGGCTCATTTCACCTTCTATTCGATCTTCCCTCCCTCCGTTGCCCTTTATTTTTCCGTCTCGCTTTCCATTGAAACGAGAGGTGGCATTTGCCCCGCAGATGGTCCTTGAAGCCTGTCGGATGGCGGAGGAGATTCGAAGCCATCCCCCGATGTGGTGTGAAAGAAAATGGGATGGAAGCCAGGTGTCGGTGGCTGATTTTGCCATCCAATATGTTTGTACCCGAAAACTGGCTGTCTCTTTTCCGGGGGATGTCATCTTGTCGGAGGAGGATGGGAGGACGCTCGAACAACAATTTCCCCCAAAGGCTCGGAAGGCGGTCGTTGATGTGATTCGTCGTCATGATAAGCGATTTCATCCCAAACATCTGGAGGCCTGGATCGAGAAGGGACGTAGTCCTCTCCCTTCTTCACGGTATTGGACTAGCGATCCGATCGACGTGACGGCGGAGTTCATCAAAGGGGGGCAATATTCCGTCAATCTGGCGTTGAGCGAAGATGGGGGCATCAAGATTGGTGTGATTGGTTGCCCTAATATGAAGCTCCCCCATTCCCCGCCGTCCAACCGAGGAGAGTTGCTCGTGGCGGTGCAAGGTTATGGGGCTTGGAGTTGCGGCCTTACGGAAGACGATCAATTTCACCGGCTGCATGTCTCGGATCGACATTCTTTATCACAGGCGCTTTGGGCCCTTCCCTTACGTGACAAATCGCCGCGGTTCACCGACCAGGATTATCACTTGGTCAGGGGGTGCCTCGAGGTTTTCGGTAAGGTAGTGGGTGGGGTGAGACGGGCGGTGAGCCCGGTCCGCTATGCCTGGGTGGCAGCCGGTTTGGCTGACTTCTTTATAAACTTTCGGTTGGACTGCATCAACTCTCCATTTTATGTCCATGACCATGCCGCCGGTGTTCTTCTGGTGCAGGAGGCGGGGGGGACGGTCACCACGCTACGTCGTCGGCCGCTTGATTTTCGGACACCGCCGTGGATGGGAGAACTCTTCGGACTGTTGGTTAGCAACTCGCCTCTCGAAAATCCTTCACTTCATGACGAGGTGTTGTCCCGTTTTCGGAGAGTCGCATGGGATGTTTTTCCGGTAGAAAAAAGGCGCGAGCTATACAAGTGAAGCGCTACTGACGTCATTCGCCAGGTGAACAAATTTCTCAATCACAATCCGTTCCGGCCGGTCAGTGGGCAGGATCCCGGCTTTTTCAAAATAAGGCAAAAATTCGCCCAAGGTGCTGCGCAACATTTTGCGGCGTTGGGTGAAGGCGGTGCGGACGATTTTTTGGAAGAGGGGGAAGTTTTGGATTGCGTAACGGGGTTGGTCGGTGAGTCGGAATTCCACGACGGCCGAATCGACCTTCGGCGGCGGGGCGAAGGCCCCCGGGGGGAGGCGCATGACGATCCGGGTTTGGGCCCAAACCTGGACCATGATGGAGAGGACCCCGTAGTCCTTGGGGCGTGTGGGGGTGGCGACTAGGCGCTCGGCGACCTCGCGTTGGACCATTAGGTGGCATTGGGTCATGTAGGGGCGTCCCGGTGGGACGCCCTCCGGGTGATGTCGGGGTTCTGGGCGACCCACCGGGTCGCCCCTACAATTGCCCGTGATTTCCGTGTTAAAATTCACCCCTAACAACCTAAAAATTATCTCTGTCGCGATATTGTAAGGCAAATTGGCGATCACCTTCCAAGGTCCCGGTTCCAAAATGGTTGTCAAATCGGTTGCCAAAATATCCCCAGCAATCACTGTGACGTGATCCGGCAATTTTTCCCGCAGCGGGGCGATCAATCGCTCATCTTTTTCAATTGCCACCACCCGTCCGGCCGTTGCGGCGATCTGGGCGGTCATCCATCCGGGGCCTGGGCCGATTTCTAAGACCTGATCGGTGGGTTGCAACTGGGCCAGGGAGACGATTTTATTGATAGTGGCAGGATTGGTTAGGAAATGTTGCCCGAGAGATTTTTTGGGGGAGAATCGCATGTAGGGGTTCAAAATTTTGAACCCCTACCTACGGGGTTCCAATGCAATCCCCATCCGGGTTAAATCCACATTCGCCGTCGCATTCAACGACAACGGCGACCTCTTCCCTGCCAAAAGATACCGCCCCCCCACATACGCGATCATGGCCGCATTATCCGTGCTCATGATGGGGGTGGGAAAGAAGACCTGGAGTTTTTTGGCCTTGGCCACCTTGGCAAATTGCTTGCGCAATCGGCTATTGCAGGCGACACCGCCGGTGACGACGATGGTTTTGCAGCGGAACTTGCCCGCGGCGGCCAGTGTTTTTTCGATCAAGTTATCCACGACTACCTCTTGAAAAGACGCGCAGAAATTAGCGATCGTTTGTTCATTGAGAGGTTTGCGTCGTTCTGCCTCGACTCGGATGGCGGTCTTGAGTCCGCTAAAACTAAAGCCAAACTCAGCCACCTTGGGTTTGGGCAAGACGATCGAGCTTGGGTCTCCAAGTTGTGCGCGTTTGTCAACGACGGGACCACCCGGGTAGCCCAGCCCCAAGATCTTGGCGGCCTTGTCGAAGGCCTCTCCGGCGGCATCGTCGTGGGTTCCCCCTAAAAATTTATAATCGCCAAACTTTTTGACTCGCAGCAGGGCCGTATGTCCGCCCGAGACGATCAGGGCGATTTGGGGGTAGCGAATCTTGTTGGGTTCGATCAGGCAGGGGGCGTTCAGATGTCCCTCCAAGTGATTGACACCGATAAAGGGAATTTTGCGGGCGAAGGCCAAGGCCTTGGCGAACGAAACACCGACCAACAAAGATCCAACCAGGCCTGGGGATGAGGTGACCGCGATTCCCGAAATATTTTTGAGCCCGACTTTTTTAGTGGCTTCTTTCACGAGGGCCGGGAGGACTTCAATGTGTCGCCGACTGGCCAGCTCCGGGACGATACCTCCGTAGGGGGTGTGGACGTCGTGTTGCGAGGCGATTAAATTCTCCAAAAGTTTGAATTTGAGCGGACGAGGTTGCAGCTCGAGCAGGGCCACCGCGGTTTCATCGCAAGAGGTTTCGATGCCCAAGACTAACATTGGAAACGAGGCCGCCGTTTTTCTAGAAAGGCCTGCACGCCCTCGGTAAAATCGGCGGTGGTGGCCGACCAGGCGATAGCCTTGCGCTCTTTTTTGAGTTGGGTGACGAGTTGGCGATGGCCGCTTTTGTTGAGGGTTTGCTTGAGCCGACCCAGGGCCTGGCGTGGCGAGGCGGCTAATTGTTCCGCGAGTTGTTGGGTGGTTTCGTGTAATTGTTCACTGGGGACAACCCGTTGGAGCAATCCCATTTGCAGGGCGGCTGGTGCGGCCAGTTTTTCGCCGGTAAATAACAGTTCTGTGGCCCTGCCCAATCCCACCAATCGGGGCAGAAAAAACGTAGCTCCTCCATTGGCGACGAGGCCCAAGTGAATGGTGGCGGCACTCAAATGGCAGTTGGGGCTTGCGAGCCTGAGATCCGTGGCGAGAAAGAGCCCGAACGCGACGCCCCCCACATAGCCGGGAGCGGCGGCTAGCACCGGCTTGGGGGTTTGGCGAATTTGTAAAATGGTGGCATGCACCAAACCTGAGATAGTTAAGAAAAAACGTTTACGTTGTGCCGAGGTTTTTAACTGGGCCATCCCCTTGATGTCGCCTCCAGCGGAAAAAACTTCTCCCTGGCCGCTTAGGACGACCACCGCGGTTTTCCGGTCCTGCAAGGCCTCTCGAACCGCGTGGCCCAATTCTTGGCCCAGCTCCAGGTTGAAGGCGTTTTTCACCTCGGGTCGGTTGAGCACAATCCAACGGACGGGGCCGCGTTGTTCAATCAATAGGTGTTTAAATTTCATGATAAGTGTTTGTCCGAAAATAAAGTTTTCTAATCCCATCAATCAAAGGGACATGGTGAGCGAAGTCGAACCATGTCCTTTCTTACTTTTACTTAAATGATTTTCATGAAAAATGAGAACATTTATTTCTGGGTAAGACCTAAGTATTTATTGGCACTAAAATAGTTAATCGGCAGGGGGTCCTTATCTTGCCAATGAAAATAGATCAAGATGCCATTGACGGTGGTGACGACGAGCAGCCCGACCAGGGCCGGCACCATGACAGGATAGGTGAGGCCAGATAAGTAGGCCCAGGTTGTGATCACCAAGATGTAGGCCGCGGGGATACGGGCCTTGCGGAAATGGACCTGGATCCCGAGGCCTCGGTCTGCGGGAGGGTACCAAGGGTACCAATCACAGCCGCATATAAACAGACACAGTAGGACGATGAGCAGCATGAGCGGATGAAACGATTGATAAAGGGTGATGAGGGCGAGGAGGGTACCCACCCCTTCTAAGCAGCGGGGAAAACGGCTGTTACGATGAAACAGAAATTGCAGCATGGACCCGTTGCTAACAGGAACTTTTTTTTTCAACAACCCTCATTTTTTCCTCAAGTGTCAGAAAAACGACGATAGGGTGCTGATTTACCCATTTGGTGCATCCCAGAGGGCATTTTTGCATATCCACTTGAGCGTAAAAAGTAACGAATTCTCAAGGAGTTAAACAACCCGTCCCGGGGAGATTTTATTTGGCATGATTTCTGCTTTTACAAGATTCATTGATGGGTCGATATTCCAAATTGGCAGGTTTGTGCATCGTGTTTGCCACCCTGGGGATGGTTCGAGATCTGTCGGCCATCGAGGGGGTATCAGGCCAGGCAGTTGCCGTGCCAGCGGCAGCCCCGGTTCCTCCTCCCTGGTTGACGGTAGAGATCAATATCCCGGCGAAGGAGTTGAGTCTGGTGGCGCAAGATAAGGTCATTGCCAAATACCCGGTGGCGATTGGCCAACTGGCGCATCGCAGTGTCACGATGGAGAGCGAGATTCGGACTATTGAGTGGAACCCTTGGTGGTATCCGCCTCCGAGCCCTTGGGCTAAAAATGATAAGATTACTCCCCCGGGTCCCAAAAATCCGTTGGGGCCGGTCAAATTTCCCTTGGACCAAGGGATCCGTATCCATGGGACCAACAATGAGAAGAGTGTGGGCCGGGCCGCGTCTCACGGGTGCTTTCGGATGAGGAATGACGATGCCGTGGAATTAGGCTGGTATCTGCAAAGCCATTTTTCGGATCAGACGGATCCAACCTTGCTGGAGAAGTACAGCAAGAATCGGCGCCAAACTTACCACGTGACTCTCCTGCAAACGGTGCCGGTGAAGGTGATCTATGAGCCGGCGGTGGTGCGTGAGGACACGTTGCACCTCTATCCGGATGTCTATGGCAGGGTGCATGACTGGTTGGAAAAAATTCAATTGGCGTTGCAGAACCATGGCATGAGCGCACCGCAGTTACCTAAGGAACGTGTGGAGGCCTTAAAAAAGATGCTCAAACAAGATCAGCTTACGGTTCCAGTCCATGAATTGATACAGCCCGAGGTCAATACCCCACCGGCCCCAGTTTCATAAAATACATTTCCCTTGCCCTTGCCATGTCTCAATGCTACTTCCCGCTCGCTGCCTAAAAAATAGGCAGATGGTTTTATGGCGATGACACATCCGTCCAAGATAGAGCGAATCAAGTCATTACTGAAGCGGCGTGCGGTTGCCCCGGCGATCCCGATGGATTGGGAAGAGGTTTTTCAATCTTTAGAGGATGGGCTGATTATTTTGAGCGAAGATCTTTCCCAGGGGACATTGCCCGAGGTTCGTGTGTTGCGGATGAATCCTGGTGCCGAGAAATTAACCGGGGTGTCGCTGGATATGGTGGCGGGTCTAACGCTGGCCGAGGCCTTTCCAAGGAATCAGGATACGGTGCAAAAAATATCCGATTTGCTCAGCGAAACTCGTTCTAAAACGATGCGCGAGATTGAGTGGCGGGGGGCTTATGGGGAGAGTTTGGTGGTGGATCTCCTCTTGTCTCCGCTCCTGTCCGAATCGGTGCCGGGGCGCGGCTGGGTCTTGTTGTTGCGCGACATCACTCCCCTAAAAAAGTTGGAAGATGAGATGCGCAAAAGCGATCGTCTTGCGACTTGCAATACGGTGATTTCCGGTCTGGCCCATGAGATAAAAAATCCGCTTGGGGGGATTAAGGGGGCGGCTCAGTTGGTGAGTCGTAAGAATGTCTCCCCCGATATGCGCGAATGTTTAGATATCATTATCAAGGAGGTGACGCGGGTAGATCACCTGCTCACGGAGTTACTCACGCTGAGTCGGCCCGGTCGTTTGCAGACACAGTCTTTGAATATCAACGAATTGCTCAATGAGATTTTGGTGTTGCAAGAACGGGTGCTCCGGGAAGGGGATATTAACCTCGTGAGAGAATTTGACCCCAGTTTGCCTCCCTTGCAAGGTGATGTGGAACGCCTGACACAGGCCCTGCTCAATTTTATGAAGAATGCCATCGCCGCACTTGAGGGAAAGGAAGGGAAGAGAGTTTTGAAGGTTCGCACCCGGTTTCAAACCGATTTTCGCATTCGGGGGCTCAGGGGTAACAAAGGATATCGCATGATCTTGGTCGAAATCAGCGACAATGGTTGCGGCATCCCTCGGGAAGATCTCAATAAGATTTTTATCCCATTTTTTACCACGAAAGAATCGGGAACTGGACTTGGGATGGCCATTGCCCAGGGCATTATTTATGCCCATCAAGGGACCCTTCGCATTACCAGTGAGGTCAAAAAAGGCACAACGGTGAGTATTCATTTAAGGACGGCCCTATGAAAAACGAGGAAGGCATTGAATCCACGGTGGCAGTCAGACCCAAGGTCTTGGTGGCCGACGACGAAGAGAGCCTACGGATCATTTTAAAAAATGCCCTGACCGAACGGGGCTACGAAGTCGATTTGGCGCATGATGGTCGTGAGGCCAATATCCTGTTGAAGAAAAATCGCTATGCCGTCGCCCTCTTGGATATCCGTATGCCCGGAATGGACGGTTTGGAGTTGTTGGATCAGTTGCGCAAGGAGGCGGCCCCTCCCGCCGTCATCATGATGACCGCGCAGGACACCATGAAGAACGCCATTGATTCCATGAAGAAGGGGGCCTTTGATTATTTGGCGAAACCTTTTGACATCGATGAAATTGAACGCATTGTTGACAAGGCCTGCAAGACTCATGAGTTGGAGGTGCAGGTTGAAACACTCAAGGAAGAAGTACGGGAGATATATAGCGGAGGGCCTCGGACGCTCATTGGAGAAAGCCGGCCGATCCGGGAAATTTTTAAGATGATCGGCAAGTTGGCGGTGCGCGATGTGACCGTCTTAATCTTTGGGGAATCGGGGACGGGAAAAGAACTGATCGCCCGTGCCATTCATCATGAAAGTCGTCGTGTCACGCACCCTTTTGTGGCGGTCAATATTGCCGCCATCCCGCGTGATTTATTGGAGAGTGAACTTTTTGGTTCGATGAAGGGATCCTTTACCGGCGCTACCGAGGACCGGACGGGTTATTTTGAAAGGGCTCAGGGTGGGACCCTGTTTTTGGATGAGATCGGCGAGATGCCGCTCACCTTGCAATCGAAGTTGTTGCGTGTGCTCCAGGAGCGTGAGGTGCAGCGCGTGGGAGGGGCTCATCCGGTGCGGATTGACGTCCGTATCATTGCGGCCACGAATCAGGATTTGGGTCAACTCGTCAAAGAGAAAAAATTTAGGGAAGACCTCTTTTATCGGATCAATGTTCTCTCGGTTGAGGTGCCTCCGCTCCGCGCCCGTCGCGATGATATCCCCGTGCTTTCCCGCTATTTTGTCCAGCGGTTTTGCGTCGAGCTGGCCTCTCCCGTCAAACAACTGTCTGCCGAGGCCCTGAAGCGGCTCAAAAAATATGCGTGGCCAGGCAATGTTCGAGAATTGGAAAACGTCATCAAGCGGGCCATTGTGTTGTCGCCGGGGATGACCATCTGTCCCGAGGTTATTGACCCATTTTTGGGGGAACCATTGACCCAGGTCAATATGGATGAAATTGCCTTGGAGGAGATTATCCGAAAAAAACTGGAATCCTTTTTGGCGAAGTGGGATGGGTATGAAGTTGAGGATTTGTATGATGCGATCATTAGACGGGTGGAGAAGCCTCTGCTGGAATTAACGTTGCAGAAGACCAAGGGGAATCAAATCAAGGCGGCCCAGATGTTGGGCATCAACCGCAACACGCTGCGCAAGAAATTGAAGGAGTTACATATTACATGGAAAACTTTGTAAGTAAGTTGATGATTTATTCCGGGGCGCTTTCCACGGCCGTGATTGCCGGTGGGATTATCCCGGTTTATTTGAAGTGGACGCGCCAGTATCTCCATTTTCTCCTCTCTTTTTCCGCCGGATTGATGTTGGGGGCGGCGTTTCTCCATCTTTTGCCGGAGGCCTTTGAGGCCTTGGGCCCCACGGCCTCTTTTTGGGTGTTGGGGGGATTTTTATTTTTGTATGTCTTCGAACGATTTGTGACGGTGCATATTTGCGAAGTATTGGAGTGTGAGGTTCATACCATCGGGATTGCGGCGGTGGTTGGTATCTCCGCCCATGCCTTGGGGGATGGGGTGGCGTTGGGGTCCGGTCTTTTGGTGCAAGACTTGGGGTTTGTGGTCCTGATGACGATCTTTTTTCATAAGTTGCCGGAGGCCTTTGCCTTGACCTCGATTTTGCTCCATGCCGAGCATGGCAAGGCCCGGATCTTTTTATTTAATTTGTTGCTCATTCTCATGGTGCCTATTGGCGGTTTGTTGATTCATTTGGTGGTTGGTGGCTCAGACCCCGCCACCGTTGGTCGGGCCCTGGCTTTTTCGGCGGGGACTTTTTTACACATTTCTGTTTCCGACCTGCTTCCGGAGGTGCATCAGCATCCCGAAAAACGGTACGGTATTTTTGGCAGTTTCCTGGTCGGGCTCCTATTTATGTACCTGTTGCAAGTGTGGTTTCATCCCATCGGTGCCTCGCATGTCCATTAGAGGCTTGTATGGCATTATCGATAATACCCCGGTGCCGGAACGGTCACATCCATGGTTGGCGGAACAACTCCTAGCCGGTGGGACGCGTATTTTGCAATTGCGCATGAAGGGGGCCGATCCATCCCGGGTGTTGGAAGTGGCGCGCCACCTCTTGGCCTTGAAAGAGCGCTATGCGTTTACGTTTATCCTGAATGACGATCTCGAACTGGCGCAGGTTTTGGCGACAGATGGTTACCATGGGGGCAAGGAGGATCCGGCCCTGGCGCTCTCTCGAAAAAGCTTGGGGGCGAAGCGAGTGATTGGTTATTCCGCCCATTCCTTGGAAGAGGCCCTGGAGGCCGAGCGGCAAGGGGCGGATTATGTGGCCTTTGGGGCGATCTTTCCCAGCCCGCTCAAGGGGCCCGGGCATCCGGTGCAAGGGGTTGATAAGTTGAGGGAAGTGGTCGAGGCGTTAACAGTGCCCGTCGTGGCGATTGGGGGTATTACCCGTGACAATGTGCAGTCGGTCTTGGCGACCGGGGTGGCCTCGATAGCCCTGATCTCGGCCCTGGTCGGTGCCCCCCATCCCAGGCAAGAGGCGGAGTACTATGGGCGCTTTTTTGCCCCGTGACACTCGATTTGGGTCCCTGTCTGGAGAGGCGCACTCGGCGGTAAACGCAATGGGGGCGAAATAGTTTTGCATGACAACCTTATTTTCGGCTGATTATAATAAAAGTTGCTATGAAAATCCCCCCTGCCCCCCTTTTTCAAAGGGGGGTAATGCCACTGTTTTCCCCTTTGAAAAAGGGGGATTAAGGGGGATTTAATTTTATGAAAAATATCCTCACAATTGCCGGTTCTGATCCTTCAGGGGGGGCGGGTGTTCAGGCGGATCTGGCCACCTTTCAATACCTCGGGGCTCGGGGGTTTTCCGCAATTACGGCCCTGACGGCGCAAAATGAGGATCGATTCTTTTCGCTTAATTCCATTGGGACTACTTTGATACGGGAGCAGATCCGTTCCATCACGGAGCGTTATCCCTTGGCGGCCATTAAGATTGGGTTGCTCGGGACGGAACAGACGGTGCTTTCCATCGGTCGTTTTTTGGAGACGAGTCCGGCGCCTGTTGTGGTCCTCGATCCTGTGATTCGTTCCTCCACCGGATCTCTCCTCACGGACCCGCGCGGGGTGGCCTGTCTGCGCGAGGTTTTTTTGCCCAAGGTTACGGTGGTGACTCCTAATATCGACGAGGCCGAGACCTTGTCTCGGATGCAGATCCAGTCGATCGACGACATGCGGGCCGCGGCGGAACAAATCTTTCGGATCGGCCGTGGCATCAAGGGGGTCTACATCAAGGGGGGACATTTGGAGACCGATGAGCCGACGGATGTGCTGTTTGACGGCACGAGTTGGAAACTCTACGCCTCCAAGATTCGCTACCCCAAAAAGGTGCATGGCACCGGCTGTATTTTCTCCTCGGCACTGACTGTTTTTTTGGCGGAAGGGATGCCGTTACCCGAGGCGGCCGCGCGGGCGAAGGAGTATGTGACCGACTGGATTGCGTCACATCAATCGTAGTTATTCTTGCAACAGGACTAATTCAAAATTGATGTGGGCCTTGATCTGTGTGAAGTGGTCATCATAGGTTATCAGGGTTGCCTCTTCCCGTTGTAAACCGCCGAGAGCTTTTTTGTACCGGGTACACATATAACACATTGATTTAGCGGTGAAATTTTTCTTAAAATTTTTTAGAAAACAAGCAACTTATATTGGCTTAATGCGAAATGGGGACAAAGAAAGGGGTTTGTTATGATGAGAGGGATTTGTGAGGGTTTTATTGGCTCATTTGGGGCATGGGTGGGAAATCATTTGGGAACAAGGCGTACCGCGGGCGAAACGGTCTTGGTGTCTCGTGCTGATGGATTTGTGGCCGTGTCAGGGAAGTGGGAGCCAGCTCCATCTCCGATGTCTATTGTCGTTCCCGTATTGCTGACTCCTGCTTTGTCTGTGGCCCAAGAGACTGTTTCGAGCGTACCGCAAGAACTTCAAGCAGCGGCAACTTCTGGTATGTGGGGAGGGGCTCTAATAGGGGGGCTTTTTGGTGTTATCAGTGGTTTTCAACCGAGGTATCGTGAAGAAGGGGTATTCCTCCCGATGCGGGTTAAGATTGAGCGTTCCCCAGGGGTCGTAGTTTCCGACATTATTGTAGATACTATTTTAAATGGGGTTGTCGGTTTTGCCCTTAGTGTGGGAGTGAGTTACGGCGCAGCTTGGCTTAAAACATTGGGAGTCCCATTATTGACCCTGCCGTTCAGTGCCGGTTTGGGCGGTGCCGTTGAGGCAAGGATTGTGCGTGCCCTCGGAGTTTATCAGCGGCTAGATCCTAAATTTGGTGCCTGGATAGGTTTCGCAACCGGGGTTGCGGTGGCGTGGTTTTAGCCTTGCTACTCTTTTTAAGTTTCGCCCTAACCCCTTATTTGGTACTTTACAAATACATCTTTTTAAGATATTTTTAAGATACTTATGAATACTAAATTAGATATTGAAAAAGGGATTATTCCCCTCTCGCAGTTTCGACAGGAGTCCAAGGATTTTCTCAATAGGATTCGGAAGACGCATGAGCCGCTTATCCTGACCCAAAATGGCGAGAGTGCCGCCGTTGTTTTGAGTCCGCAAGATTATCAACGTCTCATCTATGAGCGCGACCTGTTTCGTGCCATTGCCGAGGGGGAAAAAGACTTGGCGGAAGGTCGTACCATCTCCCATGAGGAACTTTTCAAAGAGTTGGCATGAATCTCGTTTGGACCCACCGAGCAGCTTCTGATCTCAGAAGCATCAAGGCCTTCATCGCCTACGACAAACCAGTTGCCGCCGTCCAGTGGTGCCAGAAGATTAAAAAAGCGGCGGAACGACTGCGCAACTTCCCACGAAGTGGACGAATTGTTCCGGAGCTTTCCCAAGATATTGTCCGGGAGTTGATCGTTGACAATTACCGCATCATTTACAAAATAACGAAAAAAATAGTGGCCATTTTAACGGTTTTTTCAGGGCATCAACTCCTCAAACAGTTCGAGTAAGCTTCCATCAACTTGCTACTGACTGGCCCTGGACAAGAAGATCCGATTTTTTTTCCTTCGAGAGAACGGATCGGCAAAATGTCTTTCAAAGTGCTCGTGACAAATATCTCATCGGCCCCAGATAGGTCTTTGGGGCGTAAACTTCTCTCGTTCACCTTTAACTGAATTTTTTTCGCCAATTGCATGACCACCTTCCTCCGGACGCCGGGGAGCAGGCCTGCGTTGATGGGTGGGGTGTAGAGGATGCCTCGTTTGACCATGAAGATATTACTACTGGCGCCCTCGGTAATTTCGTCTTGGGCATTGAGAAAAATTCCCTCGACGGCGTGGCGTTTGGCGATCTCCTGACGTGCGAATACTTTGGTGAGATAGTTGGTTGATTTGATGCCGGCCAAGGCCGTGCTGTCGGATCGTGTGGAGCGAATCAGGATGAGTTTGCCGCCGCGTTGATAGCAGGATCGCGGATAGGGGATGAAGGGCTCGGTGATGAGGGTCAACTGAGGTTGGCCGGATGGGAGTTGGGATAAGGTGAGGCGGATCCTTGCCTCTTGGAGATGATTTTTATGTAAGGTTTGGTGGAGCGCTTGGGTTAATTGTTTGTGGGTCACCGGGAGCTTCAAGCTGAGGAGGCGGGCATTGCGGTCCAGGCGCTTGAGGTGATCGGGTAAAAATAAAATCTTTCCCCGCATGGCGCGCAGGGTCTCGAAGACGCCATGGCCGTAGAGGTAGGCGGAGTCATCGACCGACACCCCGGCCTGGTTTTTTGGGATGAGTTTGCCATTGATCCAGGTGAAATTCATTTAGAGTGACTCCACAATCCCCTTGGCTTTCACCAAGGTCTCTTCATATTCCTGCTCCGGATCGGAATCGGCTACGATCCCTCCGCCGGCCCACCAATGCACGAACCCATCTTTCACCACGAGGGTGCGAATGGCCACATTAAAATGAGCCTGGCCTGCTTGATCCACGAAGCCAATCGCCCCGGTATAGACCTCCCGTGCCGTTGGCTCCAGTTCGCGGATGATTTGCATGGCGCGAACCTTTGGGGCGCCGGTGATGGATCCACCCGGAAAGGTGGCGCGGAGGACGTCTTCGATAGAACAATCCTCTCGAAGCGTGCCTTGCACGGTGGCTACTAGGTGATGGACCTGGGGATAGGATTCGACCTGTGCCACCGGTGTGGCAACTTGCACGGAACCGGTTTGGCACACCTTGCCCAGGTCGTTGCGTTCCAAATCGACGATCATCAACAGTTCTGCCCGGTCCTTGGCGCTGGTATACAATTCTTCTTTGAAACGGGCATCGGCTTCCGGGGTGTTGCCACGAGGCCGGGTCCCTTTGATCGGGCGGGTGGTGACCTGTAGGGGCGCTGCTCCAACCAGAGGCTGGTCCGCCTCTGGCGGATGCTGCGCCCTATCCCGGCGGTCGTCGGGGGGCGCGCCAAGGGGCGCCCCTACATGAAGGAAACATTCCGGCGAAGCAGAAATAATCTGCGCCTCCCCCAGATTGAGATAGGCGGCGTAGGGGGCCGGGCTGGTTTGGCGGAGCTGTTGGTAAAGGTCGTAAGACGATCGGGTTGTTGAGGTAGTCCAGCGCTGCGAAAGGTTCACCTGATAGACGTCTCCAGCGGCGATGTATCGTTTTATCTTTTGCACCGCGGCGATGTATTCGAGGCGGGTGAAATTCGATTGGATATCCCTAGGCCCCTGCCGTAGGGGCGGCCCTACGTGGCCGCCCGGCTCGTGTGTTGCCGTGGCCGCAAACAGGGGGCACCCACGGGGAGTTGCCCCTACAGTCCACCCTTTTTTTTCAAAATGATCATACACATAAAAATTTTCATATCGCGCAAAAACCGCCGCGGGTATCAGTCTGGACTGGCGTGATGGAATTTTGGATTCCAAGAGATTGTACAATTCATACCCCAAATACCCAATCCATCCGCCATTAAATGGCAACCTCGGAATTCCCCCTCTTAGGGTAAGAGGGGGGCAGGGGGTGTTATTCCCCAAAAATGCAAACGGATCTGCCTCCCCGGGCCCTCCATTAAACCGATAGATTTCGACCGGATCCCAAGCGGCAATGGTGTATTGCCCCTGAGGTCCCCCCAGCGAGGATTCCAGCAGAAAAAAATATGGACTTTGATACATTTCCGGCGCAATTCCTTCAGGGGTGAAGGTGACTTCTTGTAAATCCATCGCTGTCATTGCCCTGTTCCTTATCGTAGGCCCTGGCGGCCTGACCAGGGCTATTTTTGCCGAGGGGCGTACGGTCAAGCTGGAGATTTTGTCGACTGGGACCTTTGAGGCGAATTATTCCGATCTGGTGGCGGGGGGTGCGTCACGGCAGGTGACCTTGCCCATTCCCGTGTATTTGATCCGTCACCCCAGCAATGGGATGATTCTGTTTGATTCAGGTCTTGGGTTGAAATTTAAGTCACAATTGCAGGGTTGGTGGTTGCATCGCCTCTTTCAACTCTTTTTGCCCTATCACCTGGGGGCAGGGGAGACGGCCAGCGAACAAATGGTTGCGCAGGGGATCCAGGCCAAGGACGTTCGGTATATCATCCTTTCGCATCTTCATTATGACCATGCCGGCGGGCTGGCCGATTTTCCGAAGGCGCAGATTTTAGTGTCGGAGGACGAATGGCAGCACGGGGATGTGTCACGGTTGCGGGCCCGGTTTTATGGGTACATGAAGGAGATGTATGAAGGGATGGAGGATCGTGTGCAGTTGATCGAATATCCCCCCGTGTCTAATTATGACCCGTTTGAGGCGAGTCTGGATTTGTTTGGCGATGGGAGCCTGATGTTGTTGGCGACGCCGGGGCATACGCCGGGGCATCAATCGTTGCTGTTGCCTAGTGTGTTTCCGTGTCCGCGGATTGACAAGGCACATGATGCCGGTCCAGATAGACCTTGTCCCGTTCTGCTGACCGGTGATGCGGTTTGGGTTCGGGAAAATTACGAACGCCCGGCCCCAAAGGGGTGGAAGGCGCAATTCATTGAAGAGTCCAAGGAACAAGCCTGGGAGACGACTCAAAAGATTCATCAGTTTCACCAAGAGCACCCCGAGGTGGTGATTATTTCGGGTCATGATCCAGAGCGATTGCAGGGTAAGAATTGACTTTCTTTTTATTCTGTCGCACCATGCGGCACGTTTTGCCAAACTAGGGGGGATTATGGTTGCTACCGAGATTATTCAGGCGTTGTTTCGATGGATCCACGTGATTGCGGGTATCATGTGGATTGGACAGCTCTACTTTTTTAATTTTGTAAATGCGGTGTTTGCGCCCACGCTGGATGCCGAATCCAAAAAGAAGGTCGTTCCTCAACTCATGCCCCGGGCCCTGTTTTGGTTTCGTTGGGGCGCCGCTTGGACCTGGGTGTCTGGGATCTTGTTGCTCGCGTTGGTTTTCTATCACGGGGGCGCCGCCTTTGAAAATGTGACGGGAAATTGGTCGCTGGGTGCAATTGTGATGGTGCTATTTACCTTTGTCTCCCCATTTGTTTACGAGGCCTTACTCAAGACCCCGGTTGGTAAGAATTTAACCAATTCGGCGATTGCGGCTGCGGTGGCCATTGCGTTGTTGTCTTTGGCGATGATCCATTGGGCCGGGTTTAGTTACCGAGGTTACGTCATTCACATCGGGGCCATTTTTGGTACGATCATGGCCTTCAACGTCTGGTTTCGTATCTGGCCGGCGCAACAGAAGATCATCACTGCTGTGCGCGATGGTCAAGCCCCCGATGCCGCCGTGGTAGCCCTCGCCGGACTTCGTTCCAAACACAATACCTATCTCTCGGTACCGCTCGTTTGGGCCATGCTCAACCAGCACACCACCTTTGCCGCCAGCCACTGGGCTATCCTCGTGGTGGTTGCCGTAATTGGTTGGCATGGGGTGGAAAAACTCTACAAGAAATCGGCGAAGGTTCAGGGGTTCTAAGAGACCCGTTTCTAACCGTATTTCTCGTAGTGGATCTGTTTCTTATCAAACCCCATCTCGAGGGCCGTCTGCTCGACGGCGTTGATCATGGGGGTGAGGCCGCAGACGTAGATCTGTTTGCCTTGGGGATCGGAGACATATTTTTTCAACTTGTCTTGCACGTAACCCACTTCTCCGGACCAGGCCTTTGGGCGTGAGATGGTTGGAATGAAGCGGAAGTTAGGATGTTGCTTTTCCATCTCGCGAAACTCATCGGCATAAAACAGCTCGTCATCATAACGAACCCCAAAGATCAAAGTCACTTGACGTGCGTTGGTGAATTGACCACTGTGATAACCTTGCCGTAGCATGCTCCGGAGCGGGGCCAGGCCGGTGCCGGTGGCGATGAAGATGGGGTCGTAGTCGATCGGTTCTTTGAGTAGGAAATTTCCATAAGGTCCCGCCGCTGGGATGATGGCACCCTCCTGCAGGTTCCAAAACCAGTTGGTGGCGAACCCGCCTTCAATGAATTTGATGCAGAGGTCGATGTATCCCTCTTCAAAAGGAGAGGAGTTGATCGAATAAGGTTTTTTGTGAACCTTGTCTTCGCCTTGAATGTGGACCATGGAAAATTGCCCTGCCTGGAATGGAAACCCCTTGCCACCGACGAAGCGCAGCCGAAACGTGCGGACTGACGGGGTCAGGTAAAATATTTTTTCCAACCGAGTTTCCAAAGTTTCGAGTGGCATAGCGGAGGGGAGAAATAATGGAGCTTGTCATTTGAAGCAAGCAAAATGTCGTCAGATCGGGTTAGGATTGTTTTGGAAAGTACCAGTCATGAGTCCTTTTGGCGGACTCCCGAAAGGGGATGAAGCGATACCCCAACTCACGTTTGGCCTTCTCGGAGGAAAAATAATATAAAAATTGGGCCATCAGCGTTGATTCACGCGATAGGGTGGGCTCTTTTTTGGTAAAATGACTGATGATATCGGATCCATGCCCCATCAGAGAGAAGAGACGGGTGGGGATTTTTCGTTGTGGTGGTTTGACGCCTATGACCTCGGCCACTTGGAGCATGATTTCCTTCCAGGTGAGGTTTTCGCCGCCCAAAATATAGCGTTCCCCGGTGCGACCTTTTTCCCATGCCCCGATATGCCCTGCCACGACATCCGCGACGTCACAGGTGCAACATCCCCCCGGAATAAAGAAAGGGATGCGTCCCTTTTTCATTTGCAGGACGATGGCCCCCGCGTTGAGGTTGAGGTCGCCCGGACCAAAGATGGTGGCCGGGTTGACGATGACGGCGTTGAGCCCAAGCTTGACGCCGCGTTGCACCTCTTGCTCCGCTAAATATTTGCTGTTGCAATAATTAATGTGATGCGGCCACCAATTGTAGGCGAGGGTTTCATCGCCGATGCCGTCCGGGATCCCAATGGCCGCAATAGAACTGGTGTGAATGAGGCGTTCCACCGTGCCAGCGGCTAATGCGGCCTCCACCACGTGACGCGTCCCCTGGACATTAATCTTGGTCTGCAGGGCGTTGTTCCCGCTCCAGAAGGAGATATGGCCCGCCACATGAAAGACGACCTGACATCCCTTGACGGCCTGTTGCACGGAATCACGCTCGGTGACATCTCCGATGATGGTTTCGACCGGCAAGCCTTCAATCATCCGCAGGGGGGAGGTGGTACGACGCAAGATCCGGACTGAATGGCCGCGGGCCAAAAGTTCTTTCACTAAATGACTCCCCACAAAACCGGTGGCCCCGGTGACCAGGATTTTCATGGGCCATCAAGTCCACAAGTTCAAAATTTTGGCAAGAAGTTGTTTTAAACAGGCGTTGACACTAGGGAATGAGGCGTTTACATTTAAAGATCTACACTTTAAGGAGAATTTTATGGAAACAGAAACATTGCAAAGCCTATCGCTTCCCACCGCTATGGAAGAGCCATTTGAGATCAGTTTGACCCCCAAGGCGATTGAAAAGGTGAAGGCCTTTGCCCAGGGGAATAAAGAATCCGAGGGGAAGGGGTTTCGGGTTTACGTCCAGGGGGGTGGCTGCTCCGGGTTTTCTTACGGGTTTAATTTTGATGAGTCGCGGGAGGGGGACACGATTGTGCCGGTGGGAGATATCAATGTGCTGGTTGATCCGGTCAGTGTCCCGTACCTGAAACATGCGGTGGTGGATTATACGGAGAGTATGCAGGGGTCCGGGTTTAGTGTGCAGAATCCGAATGCCAAGGGGTCTTGCGGGTGTGGGAGTTCATTTACTGTTTAAAGGAAAAAATTTTCTGGCGCAAATTTTCGGGGATGTAGCTCAGCTGGGAGAGCGCGTCGTTCGCAACGACGAGGTCAGGGGTTCGATCCCCCTCATCTCCATAGTATGCAGGGAGAGATACTGCGCTCTCCCCGCACCCCTCATCTGGTAAGTCGCGGTCTCATCGTTCGTTCCGTTTGTCTGGCTGGAGTAAATCCATCCAGACAATACTCGCTCACTAATTGCTCATCCTCACCTAGCAACTAATTCCTCTCAGGAGCGAAAAGGGGTGCGATGCTCCTTCGATCACTTCAATCGGTTTTTGCGGCGAGCCAGGAGATGGTGGCGCGGGCGGTTGGTTGGCGTTCCACAGATCTTGGTGATATCACGCATCCTTCGTTGGGCCGAGTGGCCGATTCGGCGGGGCTCGATGGTATTCAACAAGCCGCCTCCCAAGGACATAACTTGATCCCTTTGATCCGATGGGTTTCGCCCAGGGAAGTCATGGCCACAAGGGTGATCGGCTTGGAGCATTTTTTGCCCAGCGCCCTGAGCACTTCCAGTTCCCGTTCGTCAATCCTCTCCTCAGAAAGAATCTTGACCGCAACCAGCTGTTGAGGCGACTCCGCCAGGAGTTGAATCCGGCTCCCGCGATTTGTCTGATAAAAAAAGAGATGAAACTGCCGGTCATCCCGGTAGGAACGCTGGCTCCACTGCTCCAGTAAAAAAGCGGTTTCAAGTTTTCTTAAGAAGCTGGCCCCTAAAGCGCCCGCCGCCAGAGGATCACAGAGAAAATACAGTTTTTTCCCGAAACCCATCGGGTGCGGCGAAAGCGACTGGACCACAAACAGGGTTTCCAGGACCTCCAGGTGCTTACGGACGGTTCGTGGATCCTTGCGAAGTATTCGAGCCATCTCTCCGGCGGAGGGTGTTTCGAGGGTTGCAACCAGGGATAGAATTCTTTCGCAAAGCTCCGAGTCCAGCTTAAGCCCCGGAATCTGGTGAATATCGCGCTGTACGATAAGATCCAACCAATCTCGGATCAATGACTGACGCTCTCCGTCGGCTCGAACGGCAAAGATCCCCGGGAAACCTCCCCGATCCAGGAACTGCAAAAATTCCTTTCTCTTCACGCGCGGCTTTTCTTGGATGAGCCCGCCGTGTTGTGAGGGATTGGGCGCAAGCCCAAGTGTCTCCGCGGCGTTCATGGGATAAAGACGCAGCCGGGACATCCTCCCCGTCAGGGACTCGCGAACCCTGGTCAGATGGGAAAACTCGGTCGAACCAAGGAGCACATAGGCCCCGGGACGTCTCTCCCGATCCACCCGCAACTTGACCGCATCAAAAATGGCGGGAACCTTTTGCGCCTCATCCAAAATCACCGGCGCATAGTCTCCAAACTGTTCCAAAAATGTGTCCGGATTGGTGAGGGCAAAGTCTTTGCTTCCCTGAGCGTCAAAACTTACGTATTTAGGGTCAAGCTTCTTAGACAATGAATCTGGAAGAATATCGCGGGCTAAAAAACTTTTTCCCGTCTGTCTGGCCCCCTGAATGGAAACGACAGGGGAAAAGGAAATCTTTTTGAGTAATAAGGCAAGGGCGTGTCTTTTTCTGGAATGGGGCATATTTAAACTATAGCAGTTTTAAACATTAACTGTCAATATTTGCTATGATCTAATGTATAGAGTTGCGTCCGGACGCTTAGTCTGATAAGAGGTGATTCATGGAATTAAAAACCTTCCTGCTCTCCCTCCTCATGGTGGTCCTGATGGGGAGTTCGGTGATTATTGAGAAGATGACGCTGAAGGGGGACTCCGCCTTCGCCATCCTGGCGATCCGGTCCTGTTTCATGTCGCTCTGTTTTTTGCTGATCGCCGCATTCACTGGTGGATGGCGGTCGCTCGTGGCGGTGGCTCCCAAGACTCAGCTCTTGGTTGTAATCGCTGGGGTGATGGGGGTGGTTTTTTTATATCTCTACTACACCATCCTGAAACAAGATTTGGCCTCACGGGTATTTCCGATCCTTTCGGCGGCCCCGATCGTCACTTTGATTTTGGCGGTGACGGTTTTGGGGGAACCGTTTACTTGGAAACGGTTGGTGGGGATACTGTTGGTGGTGGCGGGGGTGGCGTTGATTCGATAAATCCCCCTTCATCCCCCTTTTTCAAAGGGGGAAAGGAGAGGAATAATTCCAGTCAAGAGATCATAGATTCGCTGCTGGCAAAGCCGATTCGCCTGAAATAACCTCGGGATCTTGAGCAACAGTTTCGGGTTTTTCACAAAGGCCTTGCCGATCTCATTATTCTCAAACGGAAGCGTTTCTTCCAATGGGTCGAAGATCACCCGTAGTGAGGCGAGTGGGATCTTGCGAGCACTCAAAATTTGTGCCGCCGCGTAGGTCTCCATGTCGACCGCGAGAAAACCTTTTTTACCTGCTTCATGTTTTTCCTCTACTTGGGTCAGTGCCCGTGGAACCGTTAGTAGGCTTCCCTTATGAAAAGCTTGGGTGCCGGTGCGGAGTCGTTGTACTATTTTTGTGAGCGTCGTGGGATCCGTGGCGATGGGGTTTCCTTGGTTATCCGAAACTTGTTGGGCGACCAACCAATCACCCCTTTTGAGATCGAAGTGAAGCCCGCCGGCATAACCGATGGACAGGACCATCGAGGGGCGATGAAATTCGAGCAGTCGCCGGGTGGCCTCGGCCGCTCGTGTGGGTCCGATACCCGTACGGACCAAAATTAGGGAATGCTGCTGCCATGATCCGCGTAATAGGTTGGTGGTGCCGAGCTTTAACTCGGAATTGATTGTTACTTCCTGTAAGAACGGTTTGAGTTCTTCGCGCAGGGCGTAAAGAATGGCGAGCATGATAGGGGACTAGCGCCTGGCGGGGAGGGTTGTCAATCATGCCATCTTTTGCATTTTAAGAGATTGGGCCAGCAGTATTTTCATGTAACTCTGGTAGGGGACATCCCGCTGATTCGCCTGCAATTTCAATTCATTTAACAGGGAGAGCGGCATTCTGAGATTGACGGTCGTTGTCGAAGGTTTCAGATGAGGCATGTCGGGGGCCCTTCGCATCTTGGTAAGATCTAGGTGTTTTGTGCTGTTCGCAGCCTCTGCGGGGACGTATTTATTTCTTATTTTGTTCTTCATAAATTGTTCTCTCCTTTCGATGCATTGACCTGGCGGAGATGATCCTGATTAGGTCTTCTCTCAGGGTGAAACTGATGGTCAAAAGACGTCCGGCGTTGTTTTTTCCGAAGGCTCGAATTCTCAATTCATTTTTAGAGTGTTTTGGATCATCCAGTAACATCAAGGGTTGGTTGAAAAACACCTGTTCCGCCTCCTCGCAACTGACCTGATGCTTGTGCTCGTTTTTCCGAGAATTTCCAGAATCCCATTGAAAGCCCTGGGCTTTTTCTATCTGTTCATGCCACTCCATTGTGTTGTATGATACAATACATGATATGGAATGATCAAGAGGTCATTTTTTAAGCTCACTAGGCGATTTCTATTCCCATCACTTGTGCGAGGCGGCGTCCTAAATGATGGACTCGCCTCTTCTGTGTGACGCCGGAAAAAAGTTCTTGCCGCTCATGCCGGTCGAGTTTTTCCACGGACTCGGGAATGGAGATTAGGTCCGGTCGTCGCCCGCCCGCCAAATCCCAGTGGCGAAAAAAATGGGCGATATCGACTGCCAGCGTGGAGTCTTCGGTAATGAAACCGTTGTGATCGTCGGTAAGGCGGATCCAGGAGCCCTCTTTGCCAAACTGCGCAGCGAACACGAGATTGTAAAGGGGATCCACCATGGGGTCCCTCGGACACAAGCCAATCATCAAGGGGGGCATGGCCGTGCGGAGTCTATCCAGGTTGCGTTGCAGGCGTTGCCAGAGTGTCTTGCTGTGGGCAAAGAGACCGTAGGCGGCCATCAGCGGTTTGTAGGGGGTTCCCATTTTCGCCTCTAAGTAGCGTCGGATATGCGGGACCTTTTTGGGGTCCATCGAGGGTCGGACCCGGCTAAAACCCGCTTCCATCCAGGCGATTGTCGTAGCCTCAGGATCATCCTTGATGGCCTTCATAAAGGCTTGCGCCCTGCCGCGGAAGTGAGCCAAAAGAGGCCCCGAGGCAAGCACTAAACCATCCAAGGCGACGGCGGAGAAATTGCCCGGTCCTACCCGACTCATCAGATCCACTGCGAGGAGGGCCCCGTAACTAGAGGCCTTCAGGTGAAGCGGCAAGGGTTGGTGTTGCGGGAATTGGATGCCAAGCAAGGTTGTTTCCGGGACATGAAAACGTTTGCCCTCAAGCCGCGGATCCCAGCCGATGACCCGGAGCATTTCCTCATAACACTGATGGGCCTGAACAGTGAGCACCCGGGAACTTTGCAATGAGGGTCGTCTGAGATCCCAACCGGCGGAGAGACCGTTGTCCAGGAGGTCCATGGTGAAGACGGCGAGGTCATGATCCAGTTGGGTCATGATCGGTTGTTCATCATACTCGAAGCTGTGTCCCATGCCATGAAGGCAGAGGACAGTCCCTTGAACAGGGGTATCCAACTTTTTCTTGGGGAGCATTCCAATCATTCGAAGATCAAGATCAGTCTCCGCTCCGGCAAGATCACGCGCCCGGAGCATCCGGTAGTAATAGGGGTCCAAAAGGTCTCCGTCTGTTGTCCGTACCAAATCCAGGAGGCCCTCGGAGTGGGCCAAGGAACGTGGCGGGAATCCCCCGTGGAGGGAACAGGCTCCCCACTTGGCGACAAATTCCGGACGGGCAAAGCGGTCTTCCAGATAAGGGGCAAAGACCTGTTCCAGACGAATACAAGCCAAGGTGTCTAGTAGGTCCATACCTTGCGGTGTAGGAATGCTCTCGCTGCCCGCGAGGATCGCTGTAAAGGGGCCTTGGAGTTTGAGCGAGAATGGTCTTGTGCCAAATCGCAAAATTTCCTCAATGAGGAAGCCTGTTCGCAGGGTCTCGGCCAATTGAGAGCCATCCCGATAAGCGTCGCAACGGGCGGCAACTTCATCGGTCCGGGGCAAGGCCCTGCCGGCACTCGAAGTCAAGCCCCAGTGTCCCGCCAAGCGAGTTTCCAGGCCAAGGCGTTCGATCGAAGTGACTACATCGGGGCAGACGGCACCGCCAAAGTTATTGATGAGAGACATGCCGGGTTGTCGTCGGCAAGAGGGGAAGGTTGCGCGAAATCAACGCTCATTTCTTGGGGTCAGCATTTTTGTCAATTATGTCTTATCAAAAAAAGGATAGAGCGCGCATTGGATGGCGCAAAGTCCGTAGAGGGCCGACCCAAGAGGGGTGAGGTCAGCCTGTCCTGCGAGATGTGATCCATCTGTGCTTTCGGAATGGGTTTCGTCCAAAAGAAAGGGAGGAGCCGGGTCGTCTAGTTTTATAGAAATTGGAGAGAAGGTGCGTTTCATTTGCAGCTTATCATGTCTTCGGATAGGGGGGTGGCCGCTTTCTTCTCCCTCCGGGTGGAATTGGACTGTTCCCGAAACAGCAAATGTTTCGGTGTAATGTCTTTTTTGGGTCCCCATTTCTTGTTTCACGGAAAAGCTTAAGCTCCAGAACCCTGCACAATCGTCAAGGACACTCAAGGCGGCAAGCCTTGTCCGGTCATGTGCCGGGAGGAGGATTCCCCACTCGAGTTGTAGGGATAAAATGGGGATAAACGGGTTTGCTGATTGTTGACTCTTGTGTTTTGGTTTTCCAATCAGAAAGGAGAAGCCGCCGATTGCTGTGGGGCTTTCAGTTGGCGCACCCGGAAGATGGAGGTTGCAAGTCTGTACTTCTAACCTCTTGGGGCAACGGTTTCCCATGGCCTTTGCGCGTAGATAGGCTGCCCGATAGAAAGAAATATTAAACCTTGGTTCGTTCGATTCAATCCCCCCCCAGGGATGTGTTTCTGGGTTTCTGACGAACGGATGACCTCTCTTGAGAGAATCAGCCTGATCCCGAACCAATTGAGTGAGGTTCCAGAAGGCGTAATTTTGGGTGGCGTTGCCATTTGGGACGTAAAGATCGAAAACGCGAGATTTGGCAAAACTCCATGAGGCATCATAGAGTGCATTGGTTGTCCGAATCTGATCCTGGGTTGGTCCCAGGGTCTCCCGTTGGGGCCACAGGATCCTGAGGTGATCGATCAGCGATAAGTTACTTGCCGACGGCATGATCTGCCTATTCGGCAAGGCGATCAAAAAGGTGCTAAAAAATTAACGATGGTCGGGATTATTTTTGTTGGCTGTAGTCATAAACTCCGCGCCCGCTCTTACGGCCGAACAGGCCCGCCTCCACATATTTGCGGAGCAGCGGGCAGGGGCGGTATTTGTCTTCGCCTAGGTCTCGGTGCAAGACTTCCATGGCCATCAGGGTGACATCGAGGCCGACGAAATCACCCAAGGTGAGTGGGCCCATCGGGTGGTTGGCGCCCAGTTTCATGACCTCATCGATGGTCTTGGCATCCGCGATGCCCTCTTGCAACACGTAGAAGGCCTCGTTGATGAGCGGGAGCAGGAGACGATTGACGGCAAAGCCCGGGGAATCCTTGATGTCCGCGGGGGTCTTGCCCATCTTTTGCACGACCTGCCAAACGGCCTTGGCGGTCTCTTCCGAGGTTTGCAGGCCGCGGATCACTTCGACTAAGGCCATCATCGGGACGGGGTTGAAGAAATGCATGCCGATAAACTGGCTCGGTCGCCCGGTGGCGGTGGCGAGGCGGGTGATCGAAATGGAAGACGTGTTAGAGGCAATGATGGCCTCCGGCTTGAGGGTCTTGCCCAATTCTCGGAACAGTTTCTCTTTGAGTTCGAGATTTTCCGTGATGGCCTCGATGACGAGATCACAGTCCTTGAGCTCAGAGAGTTGGCCACAGACGTGGAGTTTTTCCTTGGCCTTGGCCACTTGCTCCGGGGGCACCTTGCCCTTTTCCAACAATCGTCCCCAACTCTTCTCAATCTTTTCCAGGCCCATTTTGGTGATGTCGTCGCTGATGTCCTTTAAAAACACCTCAAAGCCGCTGCAGGCGCCCACTTGCGAGATGCCGTGACCCATGGTGCCGGTGCCGATGATGCCGATCTTTTTGATTTCCATAAAATGTTGTCTCCTTAGGATAACGCCCCCCCGACCCCCTCTTACTCTAAGAGGGGGAGACCACAGCATTATCCCCCCCTCTTGAGGTAAGAGGGGGGTTGGGGGGTGTTATGAATTATTTACTTTCCCCTAGATTTTTTAATCCTTTTTTCTTCGCATTCACCAAAATCGCCATATTGCCACTCGGGTGCTTGTTTTCCCGCATCAACTGATGACAGGTCCCAGTCTCCTTGAATTCAAAGGTCTGGGCCAGGCACGGATCGACCTTGCCTTCGCAGACCAGGTCGTTGACACCCTTGGCCTGGTCATCGTTGGCAAAATGTGAGCCTTGAAAGCGTTTTTGCCGCATCCAGTGATAGCGCAGATCAATCGTGGCGTTGTAACCGCTGGTCCCGGCGCAGATCACGACCATGCCGCCCGTGTCGCAGACGAAGATGGAGGTCGGAACGGTGTCTTCACCCGGGTGTTCAAAGACAATTCGCGGGCTGCGCTTCTCTCCCACGGCCTCCCAAATGGCCTTGCCGAAGGCGCGGGCTCCTTGCAGCCATTTATTGTAGGACTCATTGTCCTTCCAGTGAGGGAGCATGCCCCAATGATTGAACAGTTTTCGATTGATGGTCCCCTTGGCCCCTAATTTTTTGCAATAGTCCACTTTATCATCCCCGGAAATAACGGCCACGGGGATGCCGCCGGCCGCCTTGACGATCTGGATGGCCATGGAACCCAGTCCCCCGGCCCCGCCCCAGACGAGGACGATGTCATCCTTTTGCACCTTGTGTTCCGGCCAACCATGAAGCATCCGGTAGGCGGTCGCCCCGACCAACATGTAGGCGGCCGATTCCTCCCACGAGAGGTGCTTTGGTTTTGGCAGGCATTGGTGGGCCTGCACCTTGGTGTATTGCGCAAAACTGCCCCAGTTGGTTTCGTAGCCCCAAATCAGTTGGGAGGGGGCAAACATCGGATCCTTGCCGGCCTTGACCCAGGGGTCGTTGCGGTCCCAGATGCCACAGTGGATCACGACTTCATCGCCGACTTTTAAATGGCTGACCTCGTTGCCCACCTGCCAGACAATCCCCGAGGCATCCGAACCGCCGATATGAAAGGCCTCTTTTTCCCCCTTCTTGAGCCGGGCCCCGATCACGTCGACCGGGATACCTAAGGCCGCCCAGACGTTGTTGTAGTTGACCCCGGCGGCCATCACATAAACCAACACCTCATCCGGTTTGATGTCCGGGGTGTCAATCTGCTCGATCTGAAAGGCCTTGGTGGGTTCGCCAAACCGCTCCTGTCGAATCACCTGCGCATACATCTTGGCCGGCACTTCCCCCAAGGGTGGGATTTCGCCGATTTCGTAGATTTCCTTCATAAACGCCTCCTTAAAATGAATAGGGTCCGCACCCTAGTCAATGATCGGGAGCATTTCAAGCGTATTTGGATGAGCTCAGCAAAAACGTTCTTTACATATGTAACCTTATAGGTTACACTATTTTGAATTGATCAAAACCTTCACGCATAAAGGGCTCAAGGATTTTTTCTGCAACGGAAATAAGAAGGGGATACAACCGAAGCATGCTGAAAAGTTGGGTTTCATTTTAGATCGGATTATGTTGACTATCATTAATTTTTTGGGGGTGTCATGAGAGATAGAAAAAGGCAGCCAACTCATCCTGGTAAGATCTTAAAATATCACTATCTGGAACCGTTGGATCTTTCCATTACGGAAGTGGCGGAAGTCCTGAGGGTATCGCGTAAGACCTTATCGGCCATCGTTAATGGTCGAGCCTCTGTCACTCCTGATTTGGCTTTACGGCTTTCTCGGGCGTTTAAAACCTCTGCCGAGTTGTGGCTGAACCTGCAACAGGCCTATGATTTATGGCACTTAATTCATAAGTCAAGCGCATGGAAGAAGATTCCCTCTTTGTCGTTACATGGTGTGAGCGCGCAGCTCTCGCCGATTTCGTAGATTTCTTTCATAAACGCATCCTTAAAATGAATAGCGTCCGCACCCTAGTCAATGATGGGGAGCATTTCAAGCGGATTTGGCGGGCTTGGGAACAACTGGCATAAAAGTTCGCAACTTATTTTAGAATGATGCGATATCAGGCCATGTTTGGATTCGACTATCGTGCCAAAAGGTGGAGGAGTTATGACTAGCGTAGGGCCATCGATTCCTAGAGGTGTTTCCCCTTTGGAGGGGGTTGCCAGGATGACATCTCGTGTGACACGAGAACTGACGTTGGATGCGGCGATCGGAAAAGCCGCGATGTTTTTGCTCCGTGATTTGTCTGCATTGAGCGCAGCAAGTCAACTGCCGATAGGCCCTGTTTTTCGGGAAGTAGTCCGTATCTCTAAAAATGCCTCTTCGATAGAAGCGGTAATCAAAATTTTGGAACTTACTCCAAGAGAAGAACTAAGAGCCGTGCAAGCTTTGTGGGAAGAGGCCAAAACGGGTCTTGCAGTGGAGTCTCGCTTCCTGCCCATTCGCGATAAAAATGACCAACCTTTTGACGGCGTTGTGGCGCGACTGGTTCGCTTCAGGCCCCCGGTAGAGACTTCTGTACTCATGGGTCTCTTCGTGGTGCCGGGCATCATTGAAAGTCCCGCCAAGTTTATTGATCGTTGGGAACGATTGGCACGAAGGGGGTTTGACGTTTTTGTTTTGGAGATGCCCGGGATTCATACGAACTTGCATAATCCGATCCCCCTTGAGAAACGATTTATGAGTTCGTATGTGGCCTCCCATACCCTGGCCGCGGCGGCGGATGAGGCCCGTTTGTGGATGGATGCGGAACCGACAACACGAGGTCTGCTGATGGGAGGTTTATTGGCGAGTCATTCCACCTTTATGGGGATGGAGTCTGCGGTCGTCCTGGGCCATACCCTGCCGTTCGGTGCGGGTCTGGCCATGGAGGGGCCGCGCATCCACGCCGGGCGAAAATACGACGCGTTCAAATACCGTCTCACCAAACTCCTGGCCTGGTTAAATCCCAAGGCCCCCTTTTTATTCGGCAGGTTTAATTTCCCGGTGTCCCGCCCCAAGCCGAAACCGTTCCTGCCGGAAGGGGATCCCCGGCTTGACTGGCAAAAAAAGCTGCATGAGGCGGGGTTGACCCTGCGAAGTTACAACGGGCCCCTGGTTTTTTCCGTTTGGCGCGCCCAAAAGGTTTTGGCCAAAGCCCTACTCGCGCCTGATGGTCATCGCAATCTGCCGAAGAGGCTACGGATAGGTATTCACCCCAACGATGAAGAGGTCAGCAATGCCCATACGGAACGTCTCATGGCTCAGATAGATGCGGATCCCAGCCGCCCCAATGTGGAGAGGGTGGAGCAGGCGGCCCACAGTATGGGGTATTTTCCGGAAACTGATGGGGCGCTGGCGGATTGGTTTCTGGAAGCCAGAACAGGTTAGCAGTTTCGATCGTTAACCCTCTTAGATCATCTGCACAGCAAAGGCTCGTATCTTGGCAATTTGGGGAAAATGTTTGTCTTGGGTGAGTAGCGTCTTGTCATTTTCCAAGACGCACTGGGCGATGTAGAGGTCGATCAGGGGTGGTTGAAAACCCTTACGGCAGGCCTCGAAGGCGAGCTCGGCGACTGCGCCCCAGGATGTGGAAAGTTGGGAAAAATGGGAAAAGGCCTCCTTGAGTTTGAGGTAGTCTTTGCGGGTTTTGGTGCCGCGCAGTACCTCGGCGACGATCACATCCACCAGGCAGACCTCGTTTTTGTCAATGAGCGGTTGGACGACGCTGAGGACTTTCGGATTTCCTCTTTCGATCTCGATCCAAAGACAGGAATCCAAGACGTACTTATCTTTCATGGTCTCTCAGCTTGAGGGGATCAAATCCTTTTCGAAAGGATATGGATCGCAAGACCTGGGTGATCTGACGCTGTTTGGCCTCTTTAAGAAAATAGATCAGGGCCTTCTGAACCGCTTTTTGCCCCGTTTTCTCACCGGTATAGCATTCCAGTGCCTGGATCATCTCCGACGGAATTTTGATGTTGGCGACGCCCATATGATGCCAGCATGAGGGGTTAGGTGTAATTTGTCAATTAATTTTTACACCTAATTAATTTTGGTGCTCGTTGGATGGACTTGTGGTGATGGAGATGAGCTTGTAGTTACGGGTTGGTCCTGCCTAAATAAGCCCCGATTGTCTGCAAAAAATCGCGGCAAGAGCTAATGAGATCCTGCGCGGTCTCTTGATCGATGGAAACCTCGACATCATAATCCGCGGTCAAGCGGAGGTCGAAGGCCTGGCGGAGGATCTTGTGGTATTTTGGGTCAATTCGTTTGGTCTTGGCGAACTCCCGGCCAAAGGCGGCGATCACCGCCTCATGCGAGTTGTACTCCAACCCTTCGGACGCCAATAAGGCCTGTGTGAGGTGAAACACGGCATAGTAGGCTCGGTCGGCGGCCCCCTGGAAATATTCTGATTCGAACAATACCTCCATTTCACGTGCGGATTCTGCGGAACGTGTTTGATAATGGTGGATACGTTCCGTGGGCGCCGAGGTCAAAGGGGAATCCCTTCCTGATCGATGGCGCGATGGAAGGGGTAGCCCTGTTTTTTGCCAGACCTGTGGGTGTCCATCTCGAGGACCATGGCGCTGACAAATTTGTCCGTTTCCAATGACACCTCCGAGGCAATGTCGCTGACAACGCGCACCGTATTGAGGTCCTTGTGCGCCACGAAGACGGCCATGTCGATGTCGGAGTCAAGGCGCCCCTCCCCCCTGGCCCAAGATCCAAAGAGCCGAATCTCCAAGACGTTTTCCAGACGTTTCCTGACTTGTGCGGCAAATTGAGTGATGGCGGTTTGTACCTCCGGAGGGAAGGGAGGCGAGCGTTTGTCATCCCCTTGCAACAACCACTGGTCGATCACGGCCTTTGGGAAGCGCAACGACTTCCCGATGCGACGACAGGGGATCCTCTCCTCCTTGACCATCTTGTACAGGGTCACCGGGGCGAGTTTGAGATATTGCGCAAGTTCCTGAATGTCCATGACGTCACTCATACCTAAAGATATTAAGACGGAGCATGCTTGTTGTCAATTTTAATTATATTTGTTTATATTTAGATGTATTTAATGTTATTTATTATTATATTTTTATATTTATGGAAGACGGAGGAAGGGTTTTTTAAGGGGAAAAAAGATAAGTGGAATCCCACAAAGAGGCCAGTGGCCAATCCGGACATTGCTGAATTTCTCCTTGTGAGCAGGCCACGTGACGGTCAAAGGCATTGAGAAAAGTGTTGGCCCACATTCGTTCATCAGCTTCTGGCAGGGCCCGGCGCAAGCCGTCCGCTAGATAGCCTCGGGCTAATGGAAAAGCTTCTTTTGGATATGAGGAGTTTTCGATTAGGCTTAGAATCTGTTCATTATTGAATGCGGCCAAGCCACCGCAGATGTATGATTTTTCCAGCTCCGAGAACATTGAGGTCTTGCCGCACATGGAGGCGTAAGCGATCCCTTCCTCTACCGGAGATCCACCGGGCGCCCAGATGATCTGTTGTATGGTTGATGAAATGAGCGAACCATACCATGCTGCTTCCAAAGTATCCTGCATTGTCAATCCAGGAGCCCGATAGGTGCTGTCAAGCCAGAGTTGAAGCGCTGATATGTTCAAGGCGTCGAGTGGATCAACCACGCCGCGATCATCGGATGCTTGGTGGGCCAGCTCGTGGATGAGCATGGCGGCGGCGACAGCGTACTGGCCATTTTTTAGATTTTCAATAAATGTTGGTCCAAAATGGATGCGGTCAATCACGGTGTCATAATCGGCCGCTGCAAACCCAAGGGTAGGGACATAGAGCATCATGCCATTTGCCTGGTCCCACAAAGAGGGGAGTGTTGATTGCAGCCAATCTAAAAATGGAGACATCTCAGACCAGGCCTCCTCTGGGGAGTAGAGCGGGGTAGTGGGATCGATAGGTGGTCTTGGTTCCGGTGGGACGAGAAATCGCTCTGGGTCCTCCAGTCGCCGTTGTTCCAATTGTTCGGCAATGAGGGTCACAATATGAAAAAATTGGGCGAGGTTATTTTGGGAGCCAACGTAGTACCATGCGGACGTATCCAGAGGGGAAGGGGCGAAGGACGTACCATCTTTGGTTACTAAGGATCCAATGGGTAATACTGTTGTGTTGTTGGAGTGAAGGTTGGCCAGTTTGCCAAAGAAAGAAGGGCCTTGGTTGAGTGATTTTTCCCTTAGAATGGTGACTGGGTAGGCACAAAACTGCTGGGTGCCGGCGATGGTGACATAGGCTGGCCAGGATGCCCGACTGGGGAGGTCCTGTCCTGCTGGGCCTGATGCCTTTGCTCCAATGGACGCGACTGGGTCTACGTAAGGACTTTCTTTGGCATAGAGCAGGATTGGTCCGTCCAGATCCGGGCAGGTTACAGGGGGCGAATCGTTGCTTTGGGGAGGGATGGCCATACTTAGTTATCGGCAATATAGGGTGATAGGTTGCTTGCTGAAGACGGAGTAACAAAAAAGATCAAGCATTCAAAGTGGTTGACATCTAAACTCGATCCGCTAACACCCCCACCTCTATGATGACCTTGCAAAACATCGGTCGGCATCACGGCGACCAGATCTTGATGGATCGGGTCAATCTGCATATTGCGCCGGGGGTGCATTATGGTGTGGTGGGGGCGAATGGGGCGGGGAAGTCGACCTTGTTGCGGCTGCTCTCGGGGCAGGAGAGTCCGGATACGGGGCAGATGACCAAGCGTTCGGGGATTAATATTGGCATGCTGGAACAGGATCAGTTCCAGTACGATCAACTCTCCATTGTGGAAGTGGTGGAGTTGGGGGCGACGCGGACTTGTGAGTTGCGGCGCCGGATCCATGAGTTGACCGAACAGTTGTCCCACGCGACGGATACGAACGTGCAACATGATCTGGGGGTGGAGCTCTCTCATTTGCAGGACGAATTCCTGCATCGAGGCGGGTATGAGCTGCGTTCGAGTGCGGAGCAGGTCTTGACCGGGTTGGGATTTCGCCAGGAAGATTATTTGCGCAAGCTCTCTGAGTTCAGCGGGGGTTTCAAGACCCGGGTGTTGTTGGGCAAGTTGTTGCTTTCCGATGCGGATCTCTACCTGCTCGATGAGCCGACCAACCATTTGGATTTGGCGACTATCCACTGGTTGGCCGATTTTCTCCATAGCTTGCCCAAGACCATGTTGGTGGTGAGCCATGATCGCGACTTCCTCAATTTTTTGGCCGATCGCATCTTGGTCATTTCCTGCGGCAAGATTCGGGAGTTTCAGGGCAACTATGATGATTACCGCCGCCAATCGGAGTTGGCCAGCGAGACCGACACCCGCGTGGCCGAAAAGGCGGAGGATCGCATCCGGCAATTGCAACGCTTCGTGGACGGCTTCGGGGCCAAGGCCTCCAAGGCGCGGCAGGCTCATTCGAAGGAGAAGATGATCGAGAAGTTGCGGGAGGAGCAGCAAGGTCTGCATGGCATCGTACAGCGCGACCCGGTCCCTCATTTTGAATTTTCCATCGGGATTCCTTCCAGCCAAAATGTGATTCAAGTGCGGGGACTGGGTAAAAGTTTTGGGGACCAGGAGATTTTTCGCGATGTTGCCTTTCAGCTACGCAAGGGCGAGAGGTTGGCGATTGTGGCGCCTAACGGCGTGGGGAAGACGACCCTGCTCAAGAGCTTGGTGGGGGTTTATCCGCCGACCACCGGTTCGGTCCATTGGGGTTCGTTTTCGCAGTTTGGGTATTTTGCGCAGCAACAGGTGGAGGTGCTGCCCTCCGAAAAAACGATTTATGATCATCTCTGCAGTGTGACGACCGGAGAACGGTTGAAGGAAGTGCGTCGGGTGATGGGCGGACTACTTTTTTCCGGCGATCTGATTCGGAAAAAGATTGGCAGCCTGAGCGGCGGGGAGCAGGCTCGCGTGGTGTTTGGCCAACTCATGCTGCAACAGCCCAATGTCTTGGTGCTCGATGAACCCACCAACCATCTCGACATCAAGTCGCGTGAGGTCTTGTTGAATGCCCTGAAAAAGTATGAGGGAACGGTGTTGTTCGTCAGCCATGACAAGTTTTTTGTCAGTCAATTGGCCAATCGGATTCTCCATCTCACCAAAGAACAGACAGAGTTCTACCCCGGCGACTACGACGAATTTTTGCAGAAACATGGCATGGATTATTTGGATCATCAGGCGCAACGCCTGCAACGGGAAAAGGAAGAAAAATTAGCAAAACAGGGTAGTGGCGTATTGCCATACGCCCCCACAACGCCAGTGGAAACAGCCTCCGTCAACAAGGCGGACCGCCGAAAAGTGGAAGCGGACCGTCGGCAAAAGAACCAGCAACGCCTGAAACCACTGCAAGAAAAATTAGCGGAGTGCGAACTCAAGGTCACCACCCTCGAGACACGATTAAAAGAGGTCAATCGCCTCCTAGCCCATCCCAAACGAGTGGATGGAAAGGTGGATTGGACGGGGATGAAGGAATTGGGTCAAGAACAGAAGCGCATCGAGGAGAGGTTGCAGACGCTGTATATTGATTGGGAGGTCTTACAACGGGAATTGTAGGGGCGCAATTTATTGCGCCCGGGCGTGATGCATCACGCCCCTACAGAATTTGTCACCAATTGCCGCAGATAATCAAACGTATAAATTCCCGTGTCATGCCCATCCCTCCAGCGTAGTCCCAGTGCGTAGTTCCCGACCTTAAACAAATCCTGGGCCTCTTCCGCATAGGGAGGAAGTGACTTGAAAGAAGGGAGTTGCATCGGATTGGGGGCCTCCATGGGGAGCCGTTCTCCCTTGCAGAGGGCGCAGGGGCATTCGCGGCGCAACAGGCCAAAGGGCAGCGTGCCGGTAAAACCATCCGACCATTCGAGGGTGAGACCGGCGGGTTGGGCTGATTTTGTGACGGCTTTTAGGGTTGCTGTGTCGGACATGGGGGGGGTATAGGATAGGAGATTATTGAAAGCAAGAGGGGTCTGTAGGGGCGCACCCATGTGTGCGCCCTCATCCCGGTGACCGCGATTTGGGGCAGACACATGGGTCTGCCCCTACATGACCGGGTATAGGCGAAAAAAACAGGAGATTAGAAAAATTATGAACCATCGTCCTTTCGGCAAAACAAACAGATCCATTTCCGAAATCGGCTACGGCAGCTGGGCCATCGGGGGCATGTGGGGCCCATTGGATGATGCCCAGGCGAAGCAGTCGCTACATCAGGCGATCGAATGTGGTGTCAATTTTATCGACACCGCCGCCGTCTATGGAGATGGCCACAGCGAGCAGTTGATCGGCAAGGTGGTCCAGGAGCGGCGCAAGCGGGAGCAGATTTTTATTGCGACGAAGGTTATGCCCAAAAACTATCAGTGGCCGGCTCGGGAGAAAGATCCGGCGAACGAGGTTTTCCCCCGCGCCTGGATTCGCGAGATGACCGAGCGGAGTCTGAAGAATTTGCGCAGTGATTATGTTGACCTACAGCAACTCCATGTCTGGACGCCGCGCTGGTTGCAGGAGACCGAGTGGTTGGAGGAGCTGCGGCAGTTGAAGGAGGAGGGAAAGGTTCGGGCCTTTGGGGTGTCCGTTAACGATCATGATGCCGACAGTGCCATGAGCCTGGTGGCCAGTGGGTTGATTGATTCGATTCAGATTATCTACAATATCTTTGAACAACGCCCCGCTGAACGGCTGTTTCCCCTGTGCCAAGAGAAACAGGTGGCGGTGATTGTGCGCGTCCCGTTTGACGAAGGAGGGTTGACGGGAGTCCTGACGCCGACCATGACCTTTCATAAGAAGGACTGGCGTCGTTTTTATTTCAAGCCGGCGCATTTGCGGGAGACGTGCGAACGGGTTGAAATTGTAAAAAAAATATTGGAAGGTGAGTCGATGACTCTGCCGGAAGTGGCGCTGCGTTTTTGTCTGGCCCATCCGGCGGTCTCCACGGTGATCCCGGGGATGCGGACGCCCGCCCATGTGACGAGCAATTGTGCGGTGTCGGACGGAAGGTCGCTCTCGGAAGGATTGTTAAAGAGTTTGCAAGCGCAGGCCTGGCCGAGGAATTTTTATCCGAATTGGGACAAAGAGGGCCTATAGGGGGATTATTTATGGCAAATAATGCAAAGCTTCTCACCGGTGAAGAAATTGAAATCAAGCTAGGCATTATTCCCAACTGGGAGCGGGTGGGCAACGCGATTCGTTGTTACAAGAAATTGGAAAACTTCATGGCCTGCCTCAAGTTTGCCAATAAGGTGGGGGCCCTTGCCGAGGAGATGGATCATCATCCGGATATCTTGATCCATAAATATCGCAGTGTGACCTTGACCCTCACCACCCACGATGCCGGGGGCTTGACGTCGTTGGATTTTGAACTGGCCCGGCAAATTGACGCCATCCCGGCATGAAGACTTATCGATCCTTTGCGGATTTTTACCCCTTCTACCTTTCCCAACATCAGCATCCCATGTGCCGTCGGTTGCATTTTATTGGCAGCTGCGCGGTTTTGTTGTCGGCCATGGTGATTTTAGGGGCGAGGCGTTGGGATCTGATCTGGCTCTTGCCCGTTCTTGGTTACGGCTTCGCCTGGGCGGGACATTGTTTCTTTGAGAAAAACCGGCCGGCCACCTTTCAGTATCCTTTGTATAGTTTGATGGGAGATTGGGTGATGTTTGGGGAGATCTTGTTTGGCCGTATCAGGCTTTAAACGGTCAATATTATAAAAGAATTGGATTTATTAATAATTGGTGCTAATATTTCTATTAAATAGGAATTTTTAGTATGAAAAGGGCTATTTTAGAAAAAATGGAGGCGTGGAAGGAGAAAATCCCTCGCAAACCGCTCCTGTTGAGAGGAGCCCGACAGACGGGGAAAACCTACCTGTTAAAGGCCTTTGGGGCCTCTTTCCCGAAGGCTCACTACGTCAATTTTGAAGAGGATCCCTTGGTCGAGAAGGTCTTTGAGCAGGATCTCAAGCCGGGGCGCATTGTGAAGGAACTTTCGTTTCATCTCAATACCCCCATCGATATTCAAAGGGACCTCCTGATTTTCGATGAGATTCAATCCGCCCCCCGGGCCCTGACCAGTCTCAAGTATTTTGCGGAAGAGATGCCGGGGTTCGCCCTCTGTGCCGCCGGGTCTCTTTTGGGGGTTCATTTGAGCCCCGCTTCGTTTCCGGTAGGAAAGGTGGAGGAATTCTCCATGAGGCCGATGTCGTTCCAGGAATTTCTCTTGGGCATTGGTGATCAAAGGTCCTTTGATTTTATCCAACAACTCAAGGCGGGGGACTCCATCCCGGAGGTGATTCATGCACAGCTCTGGGATCAATTAAAAGTTTACTTTGTGGTGGGGGGATTGCCGGAAGTGGTGGCCACCTATGCCCAGAATCAAGACAACCCTTTTGTCGCCTTGGAAAGGGTGCGTCAACGGCAGGAAGGCTTGGTGATTGGTTATCTGGCCGACATGGCCAAGCATTCGGGAAAAGAAAACTCTATGCACTTGGAACGCTTGTGGCGCCAGATCCCTTCCCAATTGGCCAGAGAACAGGGGGGCTCGGCCCCGAAATTTAAATTTAAAGGGGTGGTGCCGGGAATGAAGGGGTTTTCGCAAATGGCCGGGGCGATTGATTGGTTAAAAAAGGCGGAGCTGATCTTGCCGGTCAACATGGTGACGAGAGGGCAGCTCCCTTTTTCGGCCTATGCCAAGGAGAATTTTTTCAAGCTCTACCTCTTTGATGTCGGCCTTTTGGGGGCCCTCAGTCGTCTCCCTCCGAAGACCTTGCTGGATTACGGCTATGGGAGTTACCAGGGCTATTTTGCGGAAAATTTTGTGGCCCAGGAATTTGTGACGGCCGGCGAGCGAGAACTTTTTTATTGGAGGGAGGGAACCGCCGAAGTCGAATTTTTGCGGGAGAGCAACGGCAGGGTCCTGCCCATCGAGGTGAAATCGGGTTGGGTGACGAAGGCCAAGAGCCTGTCGGTCTTTGCTGCAAAATATCGTCCTGACTACCGAACGATCATGAGCGCCTGGCCTCCCCAGTGGGACGAGCAGAACAAAGTCCACCACTACCCCCTCTATCTGGCGGGGCGTTTTCCGCTCTCCTCCCCTGTCCTTGCTACCAGCTGATGTGAGGATTGGGTGAAGTTTGGGGGAGAGCTTGCGCGGCAGGATTAAATTTTAGAAAAAATGAAAAATCTTCAAAAATCACGCAACCAATTCAGCGATGAGTCGATGCCATGCCTATGAACTTGCCACTACCTCCCATGACTGCCACCCAAAAACTCCTGGCCCACGCGGTCGGGCTTGCTTCGGTTCAGGCCGGAGATGTGATCAGTCTCCCGATTGACTGGGCCATCGCCAGTGAACTGGCGCTTAAGGGGATGTTGGTGACCAATCGTCAGTTGGGGGAACCGGCGCTGGCGCGGGAAGATCGGTTTTTTCTGGCGGTCGATCATACGGTTTCCCCTTTTCGTGACCCGGGTGATTATACAGTCAATGCGAAAGGTCTGATCGCCTTGGCCGAGGGTTTCCGTCGGCGTTATCCAGGGATTCGTTTTGCGGGGGCCAATGAAACCATCCTTCATACATTTCCTTTTGAGAGGCTGTTTCGTCCCGGTGATGTCGTGGTCGGGGCGGACTCTCATTCTATCTATCACGGTGGATTGGGGGCCTTTTCCATCGGGCTTGGGGCGGCGGATGTCATGGCCGCGATGGTGATGGGGAAATTTTTACTCCGGGTCCCGGAGGCGATTCGGATTGATATTGAGGGAGAACTGCCGACGATGCTCACCGGTAAGGATCTCATCCTGGCCATCTTGCAGCGCTTCAAACGTAACACCATCGCGATGGAGCGCACGGTCGAATATGGCGGGGAGGGTTTGCGGCATCTCTCCGTCTCGGCGCGCGGCACCCTTTGCAACATGGGGGCGGAGTTTGGGGCGATGACCTCGTTTGTGATCCCGGATGAGGTCGTGGCGCGATTTTTGGCGACACGTCGCGGCGAGTTTAATCAGGGAGGGGTTTACTTCCGCCCCGATGAAGCGGCGGCCTATGTGGCACGCGAGGTGATGACACTTGGTTTGGATATGGCCCCTCGGGTGGCGGTACATCCTAGTCCGGACAATGTTTATGCGGTAAACGATGAGCCAGTCGCCGGTAAGGTTTTTGATATTGCGTTTGTTGGGAGTTGTACGGCCACCCCGGAGGAATTTGTTTTGGCGGCCCTGACGGCGGATGCGGCCCTGCGTGCCGGGTGGACGCCCGTTGACAGTGGTAATCCGATGGCCCGGATGTTTTCTCCCAGTTCGGCAAACATTGCGGCCATGTTGCAGACCCATGGTTTGATTGACCCGCTGGAGCGTGCCGGTTTCAAGGTGGGTCGATCCGGATGCAGTTTTTGTCTGGGGGTGGATGGTTCCGCCGCTCCTGCCGGCGCTTGGCTCTTAGGGACGCACAATCGAACCTTTGAAAATCGCACCGGAAAGGGATCGTTTTCCATGGCGTCCAATGCGGCCGTTGTCATGGCGTCGTCGTTTGGCATGCGGGTGCGAGACCCTCGAGAACTTTTGCCCCATTTCGACCAAGAGCGATATGACAGAATTATGGCGGAGCTGCGCGGGAGAGATTTGGCCGTTGAGTTCAACTATGCAGAGCCTGTGTCCGTAGCCGACCGACAGGTCTCTGCTACATCCGCGGTGCCAGGAGCAACGGGGCCGGTCGTGTCGACGATTTGCTCCAAGGTGGTCCGGTTTGGAGACAATGTGGATACCGATGCCATTATCGCCGGTCGATTCTGCCATATTGAGGATGTTAGAGAATTAGGCCGTCACGCCTTTGAGAATGATAGGGGAGAAGGTGTATTTGCCCAAAAAGTGGAGGCGGAGGGGCACGGTATTGTGGCGGCGGGAGAGGGTTGGGGATCGGGGAGTTCGCGGGAGGAGGCTGTTTACGCCCTGATTGGGGCGGGCGTGAAATTGGTGTTAGCCAAGAGCCTTGCCTTCATCCATCGGCGTAATCTGGTCAATCAGAACCTGCCGTTTAGACTCATTCACCCGCAAGATCACCTCCTTTACGACGAGCTCGTTCAGGAAGGTTCCGAGCTGCAGGTTGATCTCGTCAAAAATCAACTCTATGTGACCGGTCAACCGGAGCGGGTCGTTCGTTTGCTCCCCTTGTTTCCCGAGGAAGTGGCCATTCAAGGCATGGGCGGCTTGGCGGAGGCCTATCGGGCGCATGGTGTGGGTACTCTTGGGGCGATTCAAGATGAGGCCCGACAGATTGAAGCTTTTTTGGGTTAGTTTTTGGGATTTTTTTGTCGATCAAGGATAACTCTTAATTCTCTGAGTGTTGCCTTATCTTTATCCCGATTGAGTGTCTCTTTGGTCTTGATGAGATCTTCCAATCCAATCAATTTGCAACGATGTCCATAGAGTTCGACGGCGATGCAATTTTTCAAAACGTTTTCATAATTTCCCACTCCAGCAATCTCCCCCAGGATGTCGAGGCCGCCAAGATCCGTTTGTAGATAGATGTTCTTGAGGTGACTTGTTTCCTGGGGGATCTCAAGGAAGGAGAATTTTTGCGGTGTTTCACGATGCACTGGATGGTAAGGAGCCAGGCAACGGCGCAGTGTTTCGACCTGATCTGGCCGAACCACCATGCAGACATCCACGTCATGGGTGATTTGCGAGGCTCCATATAGGATGGCGGCCATGCCTCCGACCAATAAAAAATCAATATTATGGTCGAGCAGGAGTTTGAGTAGATCGTTTAAGTTGTTGCTCATACTGTTGGCCTGCCTTCCTGAGTTCCAAAACCAGATTCAGGGCGCGTTGATGATTTGTCAGGCGCTGTTCTAGGGAGAGCGAAAGATTGTAGTTGGTGAGACTTAAATCGATGCCAAAATCCTGAGCCTCTTGTTCCACTTTGGAGAGTTTGCAATCCATTAAGATTCATCATAGGACGGAACCTCTCAAAGTGCAACCGTATGGAAAAAAGGATACAGAAAAATCTGGTGCGACTGTGGGTGAATATTTTAGGCCTGGTCGCCGGATTGGTCTGCCTGGGCCTTCTCTTGGCCAAACTCGATCTGGGCCTGACGCTTAAGACTCTCGGCCAGATTCGCTGGGGGATACTCTTAGTCTTTGCCCTGACCCTCCCTAAATTTTGGATCTATGCCTGCAGTTGGCGGTTGATCTTAACGCAGTTGGGGGAATCGGTCTCGACCGGCACCCTGTTTCGCCTCAAGTTGATCGGAGAGGCCATCAATGAGGCCACGCCGCTCAACTTTTTGGGAGGCGACACCCTGCGGGTGGGTTTGTTAAAATCACATCTCTCTTTGAAGACCGGCGTGCAATCTGTCGTGGTGGACCGTATCTCCCACATGGTTTCAGGGGCGATCATTATGTTGATCGGCGGCCTGCTGTTTGTGGCGCACGCCCGGGCCTTATCATGGTCCACTTGGGGGATTACAGCCAAGGGAGTGCTGTGCGTGGTGGTTTTACTGGTGATCGGGAGTTTTTCGGTTAAATGGCTTCGACCCAAGATTCCACCGGAAGTTCGGCAGATGAAGGGGACTTTTCTCCAGACGGTCATGTTAACGCTGCTGGGACGTTCGTTTAGTATTTTGGAAATTTACCTCATCGCCTGGTTGATTCACGCCTCGGTGAGTTTTTCGGATGCGGTGATTCTTAACGGCCTCTCGCTTGGTTTGGGAACCTTGTTTGCCTTTGTCCCGGGTACGGTCGGGATTTTAGAGGGGGGCTTTGTGGGGTATTTTTCCTGGCTTGGCCGATCATTAGAAGGTGGCATGGCGCTTAGTTTTATCCGGAGATTAAATGGAATTTTTTGGATTTTAGTGGGGCTGCTGACTCTGCTCGCAACACGTGCTGAAGAATCTTAACCATTTGTGTTAAAGCCTTGCCGCGATGGCTGATCTGATTTTTGACGTGCGGTGATATTTCTGCCATTGTCTTTCCCAATTCGGGCAGATAAAAAATCGGATCATAACCGAATCCGCCCGTGCCGCGCTTCTCGAGAATGATTTCTCCCTCGCAACGTCCTTCCGTGATGAATTCGCGGCCATCGGGCAGCACGAGGGCCATGACGCAGACGTAGTGGGCCTGACGTTCATTTGGCGGCACCTGTTGGATTTCTGTGATTAACTTTTGGAGATTATCCTCGTCCGAGGCCCCCGGGCCTGCGTACCGCGCGGAATAAATTCCTGGGGCCCCGTCTAAGGCGGGGACGACGATGCCGCTGTCATCGGCCAATATGGGGGCGTATGGCCATACGCCCCTACAGTATCGAGAAATCTCCCGCGCCTTTTTGAGGGCGTTTTCTTGGAAGGTATTACCGTCCTCCACCACATCAGGGATATTGGGAAAATCATGGAGGGATTGGATCTGTAGGGGCGAACCCATGGGGTCGCCCTCCTGGTGGCCAAGGATTTTTTCAATTTCTACAACCTTGCCGCGGTTTTTGGTGGCGAGGATTAATTGCATGGTTGAACTCTATAAACTGTCGGATCAGAGTGCAAGGTGAATGCGTGAAATTCCTTTAAATATGTTTATGTAAATCATAAATAATAGATTTACATATAACATAAACATGATACCATGTATCCATGCCTCATCTTCGGTGCCGATATCTTAGGGAAATTCTAAAAAAAGATTTGACGTGGTCTCCCGTCATTTCTGTTTTAGGGATGCGGCAGATTGGCAAGACAACCTTGTTGAAGCCGATCGGATGTACCTACATCACATTGGATGATGATGAAGTGCTCAGGCGATTTGAGCAGGGAATTTGGACTGAACTTGAGGCGGGCACGATCCCCATAGTGATCGATGAGGCGCAGAAGAGTTCCGGACTTTTTGATCGGGTTAAACTCATTGTGGATCGGCAAGGGAAGCCGGGTCAGTTTTTGCTCACTGGTTCCGTTCGTTTCCTATCAAAAAAACAGATTCGGGAGTCTCTGACAGGTCGGACATCCATTTTAGAACTTTTACCCATGACATTAGCGGAAGTGCATTCGAGGCCGTTGATGAATTTTGTCAAAGAGGTTACTCAATTTTCCTCTGAAGTATTTCTGAAAAAGACCGCCTTGCGAGAACGGTTTCGCAGGCATGAAGTGGAGGATTATCTGGCTCTGGGAGGTATGCCTGGAATCTGCTTCAAAAGGGACGCTCAAGTGCGTCGAAGCATGCAAGAGAGCCATCTGGAGACGCTTTTGATGCGTGATTTGCAATTTTTGGTCAAAACTCGGGTTCCTTTTGCCAAGTTAAGGGCGATGCTTTTCGAGCTTGCTCAGGTTCAGGGGCAGATGATCTCCCTTTCGGATCTTGGGAGGAGAGTTCAGCTTTCGACGCCGACGGTCATCCAATTGATGAAGGCCTTTCAAGATCTGTTCATTATTCGCTCCCATGGCAAGAGCTGGTTCTTTTCAGATTGTGGCATAGGCCATTTCTTGGGGGCTTCCCGAAGTGAAAACACCCTTTTTCATATGGAGAGGTTTGTTTATCAGGAGCTTTATGCGCAATTAAATTACCTTCATAGGGCGCATTTTCGCTTTGATCCTTATTTGACTCGTGGCGGCGTCCGCATTCCTTTTGTGATTGATGTAGAAGGGGCTCCAACCTTGGCAATCGTTGTGGATGCCACCGACGGGGCAAGCGAGAAATCACTCAAGAGTCTTACTTGGTTTGCGAAGAAAAGAAAAAGCCCGGTTGTCTCCGTCGTTCTTCACCACGGGGCAAGGCCCTATTTATCCTCAACGTCCGCCATTTGCATTCCATATGATTGGATTGCTTAGAATCCTACGAAACCAAATCCACCATCTCCGACATGATCCGATTCAATTCAAAATCCTTTGGGGTATAGACGCGTGCGACCCCCATTTTGCGGAGTTTGTCAGCATCTGACTCGGGGATAATCCCGCCGACCACGACGGGTATTTCCTCCAGACCGGCCTGTTTCATGCGTGCCATGATGTCCGTCAAAAGTTCCATGTGGGAGCCGGAGAGGATGGAAAGTCCCACCAAATGGACCCCCTCTTCCAGGGCCCCTTTGACAATTTGTTCCGGGGTGAGGCGGATGCCTTGATAGATGACCTCCATCCCGGCCTCGCGGGCCCGGACGGCGATTTGCTCGGCCCCGTTGGAATGGCCATCCAACCCTGGTTTTCCGACCAAGAGACGGATCCGACCGCCGATTTTTTTAGAAGCGGCCTCCACCTTACTCCGCAATTTTTTAAATTCCTCCGCCTCTTGATTGGCGGAATTTTGTCCGGCCACACCGGTGGGGGCGCGATATTCGCCAAAGACCTCACGGAGGGCAAAGGCCCATTCGCCCGTTGTGACGCCGGCATGGGCACAGGTGATGGAGGCAGGCATAATGTTGCTGTTGTCTTTGGCCGCAGCGATCAGTTGTTTCAAGGCGCCTTGGACCTTGCCTTCATCGCGGCCCTGACGAAATTTTTCCAACCGGGCGATCTGCTCGCGTTCGGATTTTGGATCGACCTTTAAGATGCCTTCATCTTTGCCCGTGGTGAGTGGCGAAACCTCGGTCTCGGGAAAACAGTTGACCCCGACGACCTTGAGCTCACCGGTCTCAATCTTACGAATCCGAGTGGCATGAGAGGCCACGAGGGATTTTTTCATGTACTCGATGGCCTTTAGGGTCCCGCCCAGTTCTTCGATTTTTTTGAGTTCTTGTGTCGCATCGGTCGCAATCGCGCTAACTTTTTCTTCAATAACGGGAGAGCCGTTGAAGATGTCGCCATATTCGAGCAGATCCGTCTCATAGGCGATGACCTGTTGGATGCGCAGCGACCACTGTTGGTCCCAGGGACGGGGCAGGCCCAAGGCCTCGTTCCAGGCCGGGAGCTGTACGGCGCGGGCCCGGGCGTCTTTACTCAAGACGACGGCGAGCATTTCCAGGATGATCCGGGTGATATTGTTTTCGGGCTGACGTTCGGTGAGCCCGAGCGAGTTGACCTGGACGCCATAACGGAGCCGACGGTATTTTTCATCAGTGACCCCATAACGTTCACGAGTTATTTGGTCCCACAGGCGGGACAGGGCCCTCATCTTGCACATTTCTTCAATGAAGCGGACTCCGGCATTGACGAAGAAGGAGATGCGGCCGACCACCTGCGGAAAAATTTCTGGAGCGACCTTGTGCGAGTCGCGGATGGCGTCCAAAATGGTCATGGCATTGGCCAGTGAGAAGGCAATTTCTTGCGCGGGTGTGGCCCCGGCCTCTTGCAGGTGATAGCTGCAGATGTTGATCGGATTCCAACTGGGAATTTTTTCGACCGTGTAAACGATCATGTCGGTGATCAGTCGAATGGAATGCTCCGGGGGAAAAACATAGGTGCCGCGCGACAGGTATTCTTTGACAATGTCGTTTTGGGTAGTGCCTTGCAGCTTGGTGGAATCCACCCCCTGATCCTCGGCCGCTGCCGCATAGAGGGCCAACAGCCAGGCGGCGGTGGCGTTGATGGTCATCGAGGTGTTCATTTTATCCAGCGGGATTTGCTCAAACAGGGTCTTCATGTCATCGAGATGCGAGATCGGCACCCCCACCTTGCCCACTTCCCCGCGGGACATGATGTGATCCGAGTCGTAGCCGGTCTGGGTCGGGAGGTCGAAGGCGACCGAAAGCCCCGTTTGACCCTTGGCCAAATTTTTCCGATACAACTCATTGGAGGCCCGGGCGGAAGAATGCCCGGAGTAGGTGCGCATCAGCCAAGGTTGGTCGCGTTTGGAGGGCATGAGGATTTAATAGGAGGTTTTCCGAATCGGGTCAAGGCCGCTTATACAGGCCGCTTCTTGATCAACAACCGCCGCTCAATCTCAAAAATCTTCTCCGGAATCTTTTCTTTTCCTAAATCCTTCTTATCGTTCTCCTTGATAAAGAGATCGGCGCCGAATTTTTCCACGGCCTCAATCCCCTTGATCCCCTTGACCCCGATCAGTTGAAATTGGACGATCCCTGCCTGTAGGGGCGCGGTTCCCGCGCCCGGGCGGGGGGGGGCCGCCCCTACGTCATCGGTGGCCAGCACCCGACTGATGGCATAAATTGTGTCGCCGGAGACCACCGGTTGCGTGTGGTACCCTTCGGTATAGCCCAGGTCCCAGAGGGCATTCTCCGAGACATCACGCGAAGCCAACCCGCAGAGCCAGGCGAAGACCAAGCCGCCGTAGACAATGGGCTCACCGCTCATCTTACCGCCTAAGCCGGTGGAATAGAGTTTGTCGTAATGGAGCGGGTGGGTGTTCATGACCCGGTAGGTCCAGGCGTAGTGCTCATCGGTAATGGTCCGGCCATTCTTGTGGATGAGGATGTCTCCGACCTGAAAGTCTTCAAAATAAGTGCGCGTCCCCGTCAGATTGGCGGGAACTTTTTCCGGGACCGGGATCTGTAAGTTAATCTCTTGGGTATCAGGGAAGGGTTGCCCGCTGATCGTCGTGGGATCAGTCTTCTTACCCGCCGGAGGGACCATGATCTTGCGATCGTATTGTAAAACGAGTTCCTCTTTTTGATTCAAGGCAATGGTGCGAATAGTCACAATGCCGGGTTTGCCTTCACCACGCTCTTTTCGATCCAAGACCTTGGTCAAGGCGCGGAGGGTGTCTCCCGGGTAGACGGCTTTTGGGAAGTGCATGTTGTAGTAGCCTAGATTGGCCATGGCCTTTTCGGAGTCGTTTTGCACGCCGAGTGAGAGGGCGATGTTCATCACCATGAGGGGGGAGACGACGGCATCAGGATGTCCGTGGGCCTTGGCAAACTCCACATTCAGGTAGAGCGGGTTGGTCTCCATGTAGGTGGTGGCAAATTCGATGGCAAAGGCCCGATCGATCGTGAGCCCGCGGGGATGGCAAAAAACCTCTCCTTGGACGAAGTCCTCAAGCACCCGGCCGTATTGTGGAGACCTTTTCTGTTCCAATTTTGTGTCGGTTTTAGCGGATATTTCTAAAATTTTAAGGGCTTGCTTCAGTGCTACGGTTGTTCCCATCGTGTCCTCCCCATTAAAAACCTGCCCACCTGTACGCAGATTTGCAGGGAGGATCAAGAAAAAAGTCAATTCAACGCGTGGACAAACGACAGCCTTTTGACCTGCCGCACCAATTTGAGATCGGCGGTAATGAGCTCCAGTTTGAGCCGTTCCGCCAAGGCTACAAAGGAGGCATCATAGGCCGTGATGTGAAATTCCTGGCACAACTCTACCACACGATCAAAGCCGGGTTGAGGGAGGACAAACAATTCTAGTTGCAGTTGATGAAGCTCCTTCAAAAAAAACTTTTTATCCTCCAAGGAAAGATAGGTCCGATAAGCCAGGATGTTTGAGAATTCATAGAGGAGGAGGTCAGGAGCCCCTAGTGGGTTGGTGAGCAGGAGTTTTTTTGCCGATTCGGAACCTGTCTCCGGAAAGAAAAGCTTAGCGACCACGGATGTGTCTACGATGATCATGTCAGGGCCTTCGGACATCACGCATCGATCGGATCTCGCCCGTCATGTCTTCGTTTTGCATCTTACGGACCTTTTCCGGGTGTGTTTTCTGCCATTCTTCCAAATCCTGCAAGGCCTCTTGGACCGTTCGCACTCGATCTTGATTGGTGCAGTTCTTTTCATGTTCCGCCGCCGGGATAAGGGTTACCAGCGGACGATTTCCGCGCATGATCGTGATGTGCTCCCCCTTCTTGGCGACCCGATCGAGGATTCCCCCAAGCTTGCGACGCATCTCAATGGCGGTGATGGATACTTCCATAATGATATTAGATATACTATTATATATACTATATCAATAAAAATTTCTATCTGTGTACCGGGTACACAGACAACCATCTGAAATATAAGGGATATATTTTTTTATAGGGGTTGTATTTTTTGGGCAACGTTTTGCTGAAAAATGCGATAAGGCCTGCAAGATGAGATATCGCATCATTTTCTGTTTGGGGTGGCTTGCCGGGATGGGGATTTTTATCCCGGTTATTTGGGCGGATTCCGTAACCGTTCAGTTTCGTGATTTTGCGCATGTCCGTCTCCAGAATGGCTCATGGTCCGGCCGCGCATTTCCAGGAGAGCTACGGGAGCTAAATCGTTTTGTCAGGTCCAAGGGGTTCTTGATTGAACCTACCTTTCATCGCAAGAGTCCTTGGCAATACGATCAGGAGCGACACTCCAGCTTTAATTCTTTCTATGAAATTCATATGGATGATTCTAGCGATGCCGAGGATCTTGCAAAAACCTTGCGCTCTTACCAGGTGATAGAGAGTGTTACCTCGGAAGAAAAAACGGTTTTGCTCAGTTTGGATGATCAAGCCAAGAAAGATCAGTATTATCTTAACTCCATGCCGTCTGGAGATCCTGAGATATTTGGCGGTGTGGATGCCCAATATGCCTGGACGATTCCAGGGGGGACGGGGAAAGGCATTACGATCGTTGATTATGAGTTAGGGTGGGAATTGACCCACGAGGATCTTCCCCAGGGGATCGAATTGTTGTTTGGTAGTAATTCTTCTTATGAGGGCTATCGACATCATGGCACGAGGACCTTGGGAATCCTTGGGGGATTAGAGAATGAGCTTGGTGTGACCGGGATTGCTTACGAGTCCACCTTGAAGGTGGCTTCCAATGGTTTTGGGATGAAGAACGGCCCCTCCTTGGAGGCCATTGTGGAGCAAATGGTAGCGGGTGACATCTTAGTCTTAGAGCTGGGTTCGCAGGGTTGCCCCAGTGGGTTAGCTCCAGATGCTTGCACCCATGGAATCCCGTTAGAGACGATCCCTGCTGTGTTCTCCGTTCTCCAAGCAGCGACCGATCAGGGGATTATAGTGGTGGAGTCGGCTGGTAATTCAGGTCTTGATTTGGATCAGCCTAGCTTTAATTGGCAGCAGAATGGGAAGGATTCTGGGGCGATTATAGTCGGAGCCGGGTTGCATGGTTCGCTGGCCCCACAGTCATACACCAACTATGGGACTCGGGTCGATGTTCAAGGGTTTGGTGACGGCGTGGTTACAACCGACCTGAATAATAGTTATACCCAGTCCTATTCGGATCCCTTGGCTTGTGATACGCAGGAGCCCACTTCTTTTTGTGATACCTCGTCTGCCACCGCGATCGTTGCTGGGGTGGTGGCCTCACTGCAGGGGGTGGCCAAGGCTAAGGGAGAAATCCTCTCGGCGGAGCAGCTGCGTGATATCCTTAAAAAAACGGGGAGTCCACAACAGGAGTCGGACAAACTGATTGGCCCTCTTCCCAATTTGAAGAATGCGATTGCCGCCTTGCCGGAACCCCCTCTGGCGTCCCAGGAAAATCCGCCTGAGGCCCCCCCCCCACCAGACCAAAAGACGATAGATTTTTTAAAAAGTTTGAGACAATGTCTCTCAACCCATGGCTGGAACAAACCCTGTTTTTTCCAACCCGATCGCGATATTTCAAGATGGCAGAAGGTAGACACGTTGCCTGCAAAAAAGCCCTGGTATTAATTCTGGTCACTCTTTGGGGAGGGTGACCGGTTTCGGGATGGTCATGGAATCGTAGGTCCAGTCATTGTCGCTGGTGTTGTCCCCGAGTTGGCCATAGTCGTTTTTCCCCCAACAGTAGACCTTACCGCTGGCGTGTGCCGTGCAGGCGTGATTCCCCCCGACCGTCAGGGCCAGGATCTTCTCCTGGAGCGAGTAGTCGTCGATGTTTCCCGTGGAGATGGTGATGATCCCCTTGTAGTTGGATCCTCCCCAGCACTTGATCTCCAGGTTGGGCCATCCCGTGTGGGTCACAATGGCGCAGGTGGCGTTGTCGAAGCTCGCCACATCCAGGACCTGGCTCCATTTATCCGCTGGCGAGGTTTCTCCGGTCAGTTCTTTGGTGAGATCTTGCGGGGTGTTGTAGAAATTCTGTTTGGGTGTTTCCTGCACAGGGATCTGGCCCGCCTGATTGTCCCCCCAGCAGTAGAGCCGCGTCTTGAGCTGCTCCATGTTGATGCCCCGTTGCATCAGCGCGCAGCTGTGTGACTTACCGGCGACTATTTTGATGACAGACGACGCCATGTCCGCCTTGCCGGTCACGTAGGGGAGCTTGACTTTTTTGGCGGTGGCATCGAAGGTGGTGCTGTTGGAGACACCGTCTCCCAACTGGCCCAGGTCCGATTTGCCCAGACACCAGGCCTCCCCCCATTTTCCCTGTTCCACGATGCCGCACATGTGGTTTTTGCCGGTGGCGACCCATTTGACAGGGTTTGAGGAACTGTCGAATGGGTACTGGGTCGGTGTCTTGCCAAAAGGTCCCCCCCAACACATCGGGGTCCTAAATTCGCAATATTTTCCGGTGTTCTGGCAGATTACGTTGGAGTGCCATTGGATCACGGCGCAGGTGGCGTTCTGGTTCGCCGATATTTGGAGGGTCTCGGCGTCGTAACCGATGGAGGCCTGTGAGATCTGGATTGGAGCCCCGGTGGATCCGGTGTAGTCCGGGGCAATCCCCAACACGCCGTCTGCCTCTTCCTCCGACGGGATATTGAGTTTGTTGACCCCCCAGCACTTGACCTTTCCCTTGGAGGAGTAGGTGGATGCGTCGGTCCAGCCGCAGGTATGGATCTTGCCCGCTGTGATGCCCAGATAGTCGGCGGTGTCATAGACCGGTTTGGGAAGGACGACCTTTGCGGGTTCATATTTGCCGTTATAGGAGTCCAACCCGACCTGTCCCCACTGGCTGTTTCCCCAACAGTAGGCTTTTTTGCCGAACAGGGAGCAGGTATGGTTCATCCCGGCGGAGAGCCGGTTGTCCGCGGAAAAATCGGGAGAAGAAGTGATCTCCACCGCCGTGAGGACACCCGGTTCGTCACAGAGGTCGCCGACTTGGTTCATGTTGAAGTCGAGCTGATCGGGGTTGGCCACGGAGGGGCAGTTGTCTTTGAGGTCGAGAATTCCGTCTCCATCGGCATCCTGACAGACATCTCCGGCCGGATTTTTATCACTATTCTTTTGATCCGGGTTGGAGACACTGGGGCAGTTGTCCTGGGCGTCGACGAGACCGTCTTCGTCAAAATCACTACAGGCATCTCCCTTATCAAGAGTAGAAAGATCTTTATGGTCATAACTGTCTTTTTGATCTGGATTAGGCACGTACGGGCAGTTGTCGAATAGATCGGCGACTCCGTCTTCATCCAAGTCCGGGAACCCATTGACACCGGGGACGCAATGGGCGCCAATTTCCTTGACTGTTCCTGGCTTGGTCTTGTCGAGTTCATATTCGGAACAGCCCCAGCCTTTTTCCACTTTGTTACAGTTCACGGTAATGGTTTGGGGAAAAAGTTTGCCCTTATCGGAGCCGGTATTTTTATCATCCGCTGAGAAATAATAGTGTTGGTTATAGGGATAAACAGCGCAGGTTTGTTCCATTATCTGATAGGGGGAGTAATAATCACAGCTGTCCTTGAGGGGTGATTTTGGATCCTTAAAGGTGACGCTTCCTGGAGTTTTTAGCGATGTCTTATTTTTGACTATACCCCACTCGCTGTTGAAGTCGCTGTCGCTGTCCTGGCAGCCATAGGGATTTTCGGGGGGAGGGAGCGACCAGATAGACTGGGCTAATTGGTTGAAGAATGCTACCGCCGTATCTTTGAATCGTCTTGCAAACGACCTCTTCGAGGCTACTTCAGGTTTGAGTCCCATGGGAGAACGGGTCTCTATTTTTGGCTTCACGACGCAGGCCCCATCCTGGCAGGTCCCATCTTTTAAGGCCTTGGAACAATCGACCATGACTTGCACTGGTTGGCTGTACAGATCCTTGCATCCCTGTTCCAAGAGCTTGGTACTTGGCGGATTGTCTTCACCGTATGAATTTTCTGTAACTGAGAAACAGCTATCCATGAAATAAGTGGGAATCGTCGATTTTGAGGCCCCTGAGAAAAACTTCACCGAAGATGAGGTTTGCAATGAGCCTAAATAGGGGAGGTAATCCTGAGGTGTTGCATTCGGTTTCATCATCAGTTTCTGGAGTGCCGGGAGGTGAGCATTGTCAAGGTTATCAAGATCAGAGCAGAGATCCTTATGGGTGACACCTGAGGCGTTGCTTGGGATCAACCCCACTAGCCCCACGACTAAGACGGCAAGACAAGATAAGCGCTGAATAATTTTCATAGTTTTTCCCTACCCATCCCAAATGAAGCAGCAAATATCGTGCCAAAGTAAATCCAAGACCATTTATTTAAGTTGCTGAAATTACTTGTTTTTATTGTTATTGGACTTTCTTGGTAGGGCCAAAAAGAGGTGGAGATGTTGATATTTTGACAAAGTTATCATTTTGATAAAAAATTTTATCTGACAAAAACTCTTGAGGACGAGACAAAATCACAGTAGGGGAATCCCATGACCTACAGTTTTGCATCCTACCGCCAAGCGTTAGGCGCCAACTGGTTTGACGATGATCCTCTGTTGGCCCAGGTGCTGAAAAAATATCTTCCCAAGTTGGATTTAGTTTCTGTTCGCGAGTTTGGTGGGAAGGCGGCGACCACCTACCGACAATTGATGCATGAGGCGGGGCGGACGGAAAATCATCCTCGGTTAATTAATTTTGATGGATACCACAATCGGATCGACGAGGTGCGGATCTGTGCCCAGTCCGATCAGGTGTTTGAGGAAATCTATGGGCAAAACCTGGCGGTTGGGACTGGGAGCTATGAGGGGGATATTGAGCGCTATGCCAAGCTCTACCTCCTGGGACAAAATAGCGAAGGGGGCGTGCTTTGTTCCGTGGCCTGTTCAGACGGCTTAGGTCGCCTGCTCCGGGCCTTTTCGAGCGAGGAGCGATTGGGAAAAATTTTGGCGCAGATGGAGGGACGGATGCCGGCCCCGGGGCCGAAATCCTATTGCCATGGGGCCCAGTTTGTCACGGAGATCCAAGGGGGGTCGGATGTGGGTAAGAATGTTGTCTCAGCCAAACCCGCGGGAGACTCGTGGCGCCTTTCCGGCCCCAAGTGGTTTTGTTCCAATATTATTGCCGATTATTTTGTCATGACGGCCCGTCCCGAAGGCGCTCCTGAGGGCATTAGGGGCGTCGCCCTCTTCGTCGTTCCAGCGTACCTACCCCCCTTTGAAAAAGGGGGGATGGGGGGATTTTATCCGCAAAGAAACGGTTACACGATTGATCGGCTCAAACAAAAATTTGGCAGTCAATCATTACCCACCGCCGAGGTGACCTTTCAGGATGCGGTGGCGTATCCGGTTGGCCCCTTGGAACGAGGGGCGGCCAATTTGTTAGAACATGTTTTGTCCACTTCCAGATTTCATGTGTTACTCCACTCGGCGGCCTTTTTGCGGACGGCGGAGCGGGAGGCGACGGCCTACGCCAAGTTTCGTGAGGCCTTTGGCAAGCCCATTGCCGATTATCCCTTGGTGAGCAAGACACTGGCGACCTTGCGACAACAGCGGGAGGCGGCCCTGGCCGGGGTGTTTCGGCTTTATTCTCTTTGGCAGCGGGAAGGGGTCAAGGATCCAGTGGCGAAGGTGGATGCGCGTATCCTTCTGATGTTGGCCAAGACCTTTAGCAGCATCCAGGCCCGTCAGGGCTTGACCGAGGCCATCATTTTGTTGGGGGCGAATGGGATTGAAGAAGAATTTTCCGACCTGAGTCGTTGTCTGCGGGATTGCCTGATCAATGAGATCTGGGAAGGTCCGCATAATCTCTTGGTGACCAACGCCTTGGGCGATCTGGCCCGATTTGTGGGGGCGGAAAAAATCCTCGGGTTTTTGGAGAGAAACTTGGGGGCCATCCCTGCTTGGGGGAAGGAACTGCAAGCCGTGGTGGTGGCTTCAGCCAAAGAAGATCGTACGGTTGATTTTTGGCCGTTGGGGGAGAAAATCTACCAAGGCTTCACAGCTTGCGCGAGGTCACAAATCTAAAATTTTGTTGCGTCCCAGAAGGCCATGTAATATTCATCCGCCCGATTACACAAGGAGACCATTATGATCCATCCCCGAGAGGCGTTGTTTGGCGGTGAGAAGCCGTTTCCGATTATCCCCAGCTGCGAGCACTTTGCTGGTTCGGAAAAATTAATCACCAAGGCACTGGAACTGCAAAATACCAAGGGCGGGGTTTTTGATATCACGATGGATTGTGAAGATGGGGCCCCCGAAGGGCGCGAGAAAGAGCATGCCGAGTTGATTGTGGCGATGCAGAAGTCGGCCTTGAATCAGCATAAGATGAGCGGGGTGCGGATCCACGACTACAGCAACAAGCATTGGCGGCAGGATGTGGATATCCTGGTTCCAGGCTGTGGGAATGAGGTGGCTTATATCACGATCCCCAAGCCGACGGCAGGCAGTCAGGTTAGGGAGATGATTTCGTACATTCAAGACGTGGCCAAGAAGGCGGGCATTCGACGGGAAATCCCGATCCATGTCTTGATTGAGACCCATGGTGGACTGCGCGATGCCTTTGAGATTGCGTCACTTCCCTGGATGCAGTTGTTGGATTTTGGGTTGATGGATTTTGTCTCGGCCCATCATGGGGCGATTCCCGATTCCTGTATGAAATCACCGGGGCAGTTTGAGCATGCCCTGCTGTTTCGCGCCAAGGTGACGGTGGTGGCGGCGGCCCTCTGCAATGGTTTGATCCCCGCGCATAACGTGACATTGGATCTGAAGGACCGAGAAAAAACCTTTGCCGATGCGAAGCGGGCCAAGGAAGAGTTTGGTTTTTTGCGGATGTGGTCGATCTATCCCACCCAAATTGACGCGATTGTCGAGGCCATGGCCCCCGACTACACCCAAGTGGAAAAGGCCGGAAAGATCCTCCTGGAGGCCCAGAGAAACAACTGGGGTCCGATCCAATTCGACGGCGATCTGCATGATCGTGCGACCTATCGTTACTATTGGGAGTTGGTCCAGCGGATCAAGATCTCAGGGCATAAACTCTCTGAGGATGTGATCCAGGCCTTTTTTGGTTAGCCTTAAAGAAGAGGCATCCTTGGTAAAATTTCGCTGGTTAAAGATCAGTGCGGCCTTTGTTGGGGCTCTATTTATCGCCTGGTTTGATTATGCCACCGGGCCTGCCATCAGTTTTTCCATCTTTTACCTCGTCCCCATAGCTTGCCTGAGATGGTATGTTGGTCGTGCCCCGTCCTTGGTATTAGCGGTGTTTTCGGCGGTGCTCTGGGGATTGGTGGATGATTCGACCCGGTCCCTTCCGTTTAATCAAGTGATCTCATTTTGGAACGCCTCGGTTAGGCTGTTTTATTTTGTCTTGGTGACCATGGTCCTGGGTTATTGGCAGCGCGAGCATGAACTTAAGGTGGCCGAACAGGAGAAAATGACGGCCGATGAACTGAGGCGACTGACCGCGCATCTGCAGTCGATCCGGGAGGAAGAACGAGCCCGGATAGCGCGGCAAATCCATGATGATGTGGGACAAGATATGGCGGCCCTGAAGATGGAGGTGTCCCTCCTGCAGAAAAAACAGGGGCAGCTTTCCATCGGGGAATCTTCGCAAAAGCTGGAAGAGATGAAGGGGATGATTGACCAAACCTTGCAAAGTACGCGACGGATGGCCTCAGGTTTGAGGTCTGCGGTGCTGGACCAGTTGGGACTTGTGGAGGCCATTGAATGGCAAACTAAGGAATTTGCAAGCAAGACGGGCATTGTTTGTCGCTTTCAGAAGGATATTGGCGAGCTCGCGTTAGACGCGAGCAAGACCATTGCGATCTTTCGCATTTATCAGGAAATGTTGTTGAATGTGAGTCAACATGCCCAGGCCAAACATGTGGATATTCGACTCGATGATGAGGATGGAAATTTCAATCTTATTGTTCAAGATGATGGTCGTGGCATCGCCCCAGAAAAAATCAAGGATCCCCTGTCTCTTGGTTTGTTGGGGATGCGAGAACGAGCGCAATTTTTAGGCGGGCGTCTTACGATTCTGCCGGCGGCTGGACAAGGGACGGTTGTCCAGGTTACAGTGCCACTGCCGGAATAGGAGGATAGACATGAAGAAAATTCTCATCGCGGATGATCATGTGGTGGTGCGGCGCGGGATTAGGGAGATTCTGGCTGAAGAGGACGATTTGCAGGTGGCAGGGGAGGTGAGTCATGGGGATGAACTCATCAAGACTCTTTCGGAGTCGGTCTATGACCTCCTGATCCTCGATATTTCGATGCCGGGTGTTTCTGGCCTGGAAAATTTGAAGGAGGTGAAGCGATTATTTCCGGCGCTTCCTGTGTTGATCCTGACGATGCATCCCGAGGATGAATTTGCCGTGAGGTTTTTAAAGGCCGGAGCCTCCGGCTATCTCGTCAAAGATTGCGCCCCGGAGGGGCTGGTGACGGCCATTCGGGATATTTTGAGTGGTAAAAAATACGTCAGTCCTATTTTGGCCCAGCGTCTGGTTGTTGCGATTCATCAAGATGATAATCTCCCGCCGCACCAAAAGCTCTCCGACCGGGAATATCAGGTCTTTCAGTTGATCTCTTCCGGGTTGGGGTTGAGCGAGATTGCCAAAAAATTAACCCTGAGTGTGAAAACAGTGAGTACCTACCGGGCCCGGATCTTGGAAAAAATGGCCATGAAGTCCAACGCGGACCTGACCCGTTACGCCATTCATAGTCATCTGGTTTTGTAAGAGTGCAGCTAACTAATTGAAATATAATATAAATTATAGAAAAATATGAAAAATTTAGAATGTCCATTGACAATAGTAGCTACAATAGCTACTTTTGTTTCATGAAGTCAGTTGGCATTAAAAATCTCAAGAACAATCTCAGCCGCTACCTCGACATGGTACGTGAAGGAGAGCTTGTTTATGTGACGGATCGGGATGAGGTGATTGCCGAGATTCATCGGCCTACGACCTTGTTGCTTCCCTCTCTTTCCCCCTGGGAGGTTTGGTTGAACGAACAGGAACGGATGGGGACGCTCCGGCGTGCCAAGCGGCGGGAATCGAGGATTGTCTCCGATCTCAAGCGGGTCCCTCCTGCTGGAGGGGTCGATTGGGATTTGATCCTGCAAGAGACCCGTGAGGACCGCTAGTGCCTGCCTATTTTGATTCCAGCGTCCTGTTGGCGATTCTCAAAGGGGAGGAAAATGGGAGGGTGGCGGCCAATTTGTGGCAGGCCCACACAGAACGGGCCAGTTCCATCTTGTTGGAGGCTGAGTGTCTGACGGTGTTGCGTCGAGTGTTTCGTCAGGCTGCCGCGCCATTGCCAAAAGGATGGTTGTCAGAGCAACGGGCCAGGTTACAAGGCTATCTGGAGGAATTGGAAATCCGGAGGGTGGATGAAGGGATCATGACGATCTTACACGAACAGGAGCAGCTGTCAGACTGTCGGACCCTCGATGCCCTCCATGTGGCGACCGCCCTGCTTTTTCGCCAGGCCGCCCCCGATAATTTTTATTTTTGCACCTTTGATAAAAAAATGGCGGAGATAGCCCACGCTATTGGCCTCATTGTTTTGCCGACCCGTTGAATTAAATTATTTTCAAAAAATCAAAATAAGAATTGGCCGTCACGAGCATTCCTGTGATCCCCAGTTCTTGTTCGGCCTGTTGCAGTGCCCGTTCTTCTCGGTCTTTGGTGCCTTGATGACGGATATCCCATGAAACTTGGAATAGCTTAATTTTACCGGTCAGGTCTTGGGCCACGAAATCGACTTCATGGCGTTCAGCGGTGAGATAGTAAGAAACGGCATAACCCTTTCGTCTCAGATCCAAATAAACAAGATTTTCAAAGAAGGCGCCTTGCTTTTCCAAAGCGATCGGGGATTGAGACCGGGCCAGGCCCGGATCAACGCAATAAACTTTTCTGGGATTGGTTTGCCGTTTGCGCAGGGATGGAGAAAAAAGGGGTACCATGAAGGCCAGATAAGCGTCTTCGATATGGCTTAAGTACTCGTAGATGGTGTTTTTGCTGACCCTGATGCCTTGACTCTTAAGATCGTTGAATAGCTTGTTTAATGAAAAGGGGGCCGCGATATTGTTGATGACCGTCTTAACCAGGTAACGAATAAGACTGATATTGGTAATCTTATAACGTTCCACAATATCTCTAAAAATTACGACATCGACATAATCCTGAAGGATGCGAATATGGCTCTTAGGATCGACGGTTTGCACCTCTGGGAAGCCTCCGATGTGAATATAGTTTTCCAAGCTTCGGAGCAATTTATCCTGCGTTGCCTTGCCGATTTTTTCTTGCGGCAGTTTGGCTTGATCTGTGCTGAGGTATTCGGCAAAACTATAAGGCCAGATTTCGGTGGCCAGCGAACGACCCCTCAAAGAGGAGGATATTTCTTTGCTGAGCAGTTTTGCAGAGGAACCTGTCAGAAAGATTTTGACCTTTTTGGTATCCAAAAAGCGCCTGATGACATTCGGCCATGCCTCCACATTTTGAATTTCGTCTAAGAAAAGATAACAGAGGTGATCGTGATTTTCAGGAAAGAGAGAGTAGAAGGCTTCCATAAGCTGGGACAGCGTTTTTCCATCCATGGGGAGCAGGCGGTCATCCTCGAAGTTGAGATAAAGAATGCGGCTGAAGGGGATTTTTGCCTGCAAGAGATCTTTGACTTGTTGGTAGAGAAAATAGGTCTTGCCGACGCGGCGCATTCCGATAACGGCGAGTATTTTTTTTGAAACCTCGGGGAGGCGCTGATCACGATGAATGATTTCTTGGGTTAAGACATCGCGAAATTCCTCTAAAAGCGTGGCGAGTAACGGCTTCATTAATCTGTCCCTCTATAAAGGGAAAGTTTATATTAATTCTATCCCTCTGTAAAGGGAAAAGGAAGGATGGCGAGCTTAGCTTAAACGAGGAATTGTTTTAGGAGCGCCGGGGTGATGACCCGAAGTGCCAAGACCTCTTCCGCCCCCTCAAAAATCGAAAAGACCCGGGCATCGAGGAAGTAGCGGCTGACCGCATACTCCTCGGCGTAGCCATAGCCGCCATGGATCTGAAGCGCCTCGCGGGTGACCCACTCGGAGATTTTTGAAGCGTAGAATTTGACCAGCGAGGCCTCCATGAGGCCTTGGTGCTGGTCCATCAGCTTGGTGGCGTCGTAGGTGGCTTGCCGGGCCGCTTGAATCAGGGCGGCCATGCGCACCAGTTTCCACTGGGTCATGGTGTAGTCGAAGATCGGTTTCCCAAATACCTTGCGTTCGTCGGCATAGCGCAGGCCTGCTTCGAAGGCGGCCTGCATGACACCGATGGCGCGCGCCGCGGTTTGTAAACGTCCGCCGGCGAATCCCTCCATTTGCAGATAGAACCCCTTGCCCAGACCCGCCTCGCCCCCGATCAAATTTTCTTCCGGGACCCAATAATTTTCAAACGCGACCTCGTAGGAGTGCATGCCTCGATAGCCGATGGTCGGGATGGCCTTGCCTTCGATGTGCCCGCCCTTGTCCGGCTGATCGTATTTAAATTCATGACCGGTGAAGCGGGGTTTCTCCGCGATGAGGATAGACATGCCACGATGCTTTTTGCTCATGTCGGGGTCGGTGCGCGCGAGTACCATCATGATGTCCGCGTAGCCCGCAAAGGTGCACCAGGTTTTGACCCCATTGATGCGCCATCCCCCCTGGGGATCACGCGTGGCGGCGACCTTCATCCCAGCGACGTCTGATCCGTAGTCCGGCTCGGTGGCGGCCACGGAGTTCATTTTTTCACCGCTGGCCAGTAACGGCAGCCATTTTGTTTTTTGCGCCTCCGTCCCCCCTTTGAGGAGGGCCTTGGAAAGGATCTCAGGACGGGTAATGAGACTTCCCGCAATACCCAGCGAGCCCCGGGAGAGCTCTTCGGTTACGACCACCATGCCCGTGTTGTCCAGTTGGGCATTGTCTTGAAAACCACCGTATTGCTCGGGGATTGTCAGGCCAAAACAACCCAACTCGCGGAGACCGATAATAATCTCTTCCGGAATCAGCAGGTCATGACGATGAACTTTTTCGGCTAACGGCATGACCTTTTCTTCCGCGAATTTTTTAAAAGTTTCCCGGAACATCTGATGCTGTTCATCGAGCCCGTAGGTGCCGCCATTATTTTTGTCCTGAATCAGTTTGGCGATCTTGGTGTAATGATTGGGATGAAGCGAGGTTGCGACATATTGCCCAATGGGCTCGGTCCAAATGGTTTGCATCAATTGTTCATGCCCCACCCCAAATTCCCCGCCCCGGTGGCCAAATTTGTCTGAGAGATGGCTGATGGTTTCAGCGATAAAATAATGGGCCAGGCCCGTCTCCAGGGGTTCCGGAAATTTTTTGGCATAGGCCAGCATGGCCTTGGCCGCGTAGACCTCGGCGGACATCCAGGCAAAGTCATAGGCCGCGGGTTGGTTCTCATCGAGCTTCTTGGTGGAAATTTCCGGCCCTTCGACACAACTTTTGGCCAGATTCGTCCCGATGATTTTTAACAGCTGTTCGGCGGCGGCAAGGGCTTGTTCGGCTGGTTCGAGACTCATATTTTGTCCTTTCTCACTGCTAACACCCCCCGACCCCCTCTTATTCTAAGAGGGGGAGACTGCAATATTACTATTATTTTCCCAGACCCCGGAGATCACGGGTTCCCCCTCTTAAGGTAAGAGGGGGCTAGGGGGTGTTATGATTTCTGCGACAGTTCCAACAATACCCCGCCTGTCGATTTTGGATGGACGAATGCAATCAACTTCCCATGTGCCCCGCGGCGCGGTTTTTCGTCAATCAGTTGGATCCCCGCCTGCTTGTAAGCGGCCAACGAGGCCTCCAGGTCTTCCACTTGGATGCAGATGTGATGCAACCCGCCGCGCCCGCCATTCTTATCGATAAATTTGCCGATGGGGCCATCCGGAGATGTGGATTCGAGTAGCTCCAAATGGGTATCGTCTACCGCAAAAAAGGCCGTTTTGGCCTTTTGCTCCACGACTTCTTCCAAATGATCGGGGGATTTTCCCAGTAAAGTGCTGTAGGTTTTAATCGCCGCTGCCAGGTCAGGGACGGCGATCCCGATGTGATCCAAAATTTTGATCTTTGGCATGGGAGGCTTACCTAGTGGGATGTAGCGGTAATGTCAAGATGTTGGGTCACCTGTAGGGGCGCACCCGTGTGTGCGCCCTATCCCGGATGGTCACAATGAGGGCAGACACATGGGTCTGCCCCTACAATGGACTGTTGAGACATTTGATTTTTTTTCAGAATAGGGTATAGCCACTCCATGTCCTACAAACAAAGAATCATCCGCACCCTGCGCTGCCAGAACAAAAATGTCATCGGGATGTTGGCCAAGGTGACCTCCACGATCTCCGCCCTGGGAGGAGATATTGGCGATATCAAGACGATCTCGCTCGGGACTTTTCATAATATTCGAGATTTTACCGTCGGATGTCGCGACATGGATCATCTGGAACAACTGGTAACGGCCCTCAATGCCATTCCTGAAGTGACCATCCTGGCGCAGATCGATGAAGTGATGAATCTGCATCGTGGTGGCAAGCTGCTCGTTCAGGCGCGTTATCCGATTCATTCCATCCATGATTTGCAAAAGGTTTATACGCCGGGGGTGGCGGCGGTTTCACGGCATATTCAGGACCATCCGGAAGACGGCTACGAGTACACCACGATCGGTAAGACGGTGGGGCTCATTACCAATGGGAGCCGCGTGTTAGGCCTGGGCAATATTGGGCCGGTTGCCTCCATGCCTGTGATGGAAGGGAAGGCGGCGCTGTTTAGCCAGTTTTCCGGTTTGGCCATGATCCCGGTGCTTTGCGATACGCTGGATCCGGATAAATTTGTCGAGACGGTCATGACCATCGCGCCAACCTTTGCGGCGATTCAGTTGGAGGATATCCGGGTGCCCGACTGTTTTGAGATTGAACAAAAATTGATTGATCGGCTTAATATTCCAGTCATGCATGACGATCAACATGGCACAGCCGTGGTGTCCCTGGCCGCTACCATCAATGCCTGTAGGACGGCGGGATTGGATTTGAAAAAGGCGGTGGTGGGGCAGATTGGTTTGGGTGCGGCGGGTTCTTCGATTGCACAGCTTATCATGTCTTACACGGGCAATCCGGTATTGGGTTTTGATCCTCAGCCGGCTTTAGCCAAACGGTTTGCCGATTTGGGTGGGACCTTGGCGGCCTCTCAGGATGAGGTGATGAAAAAAGCGGATGTGGTGATTGCTACCACCGGCAAGGCGGATATTATTCAGCCGGCATCGGTGCGTAAGGGGCAGATTATCTTGGCCTTGTCCAATCCCTATCCAGAGATCTCCATTGTGGAGGCCATCAATGCGGGGGCGGCCTTTGCCAGTGATGGGAGTCACGTCAATAATCTGCTGGGGTTCCCTGGTATTTTTAAGGGGGCGGTGGCCGCACGCGCCACCCGAATCACCCAAGAGATGTACCTGGCGGCGGCCCTTTCTATCGTCGATCAGACCCCTGACCATGAGTTGATCCCCGACCCGCTCAACCCAGAGTTGCACAATCGCGTGGCCCAGGCGGTAGCGGCCGCCTACCGTGCCCCTTGACTTGAGGATTCATTTTAAGGGATAGTTGAAAACTCCATGATCACTCGAGAAGAGGCGCTGCGCTATCACTCCGAAGGAAGAAGAGGCAAGATCACCGTTTCTTCGACCAAGCCTTGTAAAACCCAAAAAGACCTGGCCTTGGCCTACACCCCCGGGGTGGCCGAGCCGTGCCGGGAAATAGAAAAAGATAAAGAAAATGCCTACATTTATACCACCAAATCCAATTTGGTGGCCGTGATCACCAATGGGACGGCGGTGCTGGGGTTGGGGGACATTGGCCCTGATGCCGCCAAGCCGGTGATGGAGGGGAAGGGGATTTTGTTTAAGACCTTTGCCGACATCGATGTTTTTGACATCGAGGTGGATGCCAAGGCCCCGGAGGATTTTATCAAGGTCGTCAAGTCACTTGAACCGACCTTTGGCGGGATTAATATCGAGGATGTGAAGGCCCCGGATTGTTTTGTGATCGAAGAGCGATTGATTGAATCGATGTCGATCCCGGTTTTTCATGATGATCAGCATGGGACGGCAATTATCACCACGGCCGCCTTGATGAATGCGGTGGAGATCCAGGGGAAGAATTTAAAAAATATCGAAGTGGTCTTTTCGGGTGCTGGGGCTGCGGCGATCGCCTGTGCCAAGATGTTCATGGAGTTGGGGGTGCACCGGGATCAAATTACTTTGTGTGATCGGCAAGGGGTTGTCTACGAAGGACGTCCCAATTTGGAGCCGTACCGAGGTTTTTTTGCCAAGCGGACCAAGAAGCGGACGCTCGCAGAAGCGATCGATGGGGCGGATGTCTTTGTGGGGCTCTCGGGTAAGGGTTTGGTGACGACCGAGATGTTGAAGAAGATGAAGGCAAAAGGGGTCATCTTTGCGATGGCCAATCCTGATCCGGAGGTCGATTATCTGGAGGCAAAGGCGGCGCTCAAGGATGTGATCATTGCCACCGGCCGGTCTGACTATCCGAACCAGGTAAATAATGTTTTGGGATTCCCTTCCATCTTTCGCGGTGCCCTGGATGTGCGTGCCACCCGAATCAATGAGGCGATGAAAATGGCCGCCACCAAGGCGCTTGCCAAGCTCGCCCGCGAGGTGGTCCCGGAGGCGGTTTGCCAGGCCTACAATGTGAAAAAGTTGGAGTTTGGTCCCGAGTATATTATTCCCAAACCGTTCGATTCCCGTGTCTTACTTTGGGAGGCCCCGGCGGTCGCCCAGGCGGCGGTTGAGACGGGTGTCGCGAAACAACCCTACCAAAGTCTGGAATCCTACCGACAGTCCCTCGAAAAAAACCTGAAGGCTCGTTCTATGCCCATCGGAGATTCGGAAGCGGCAGTGTAGGGGTTCAAAATTTTGAACCCCTACGGCACATCGATATCCCCTACACTAAAGTAGGTGCAATCCGGATGATGAAAGACAATGGCCGAGACCGAGGCCTCCGGTTCCATCATCATTCCCTCCGTGAGGTGAACTCCGATATCTTCCGGCTTGAGTAGCTTCCAAATCCCCTGTTGATCGTCGAGATTGGGACAAGCAGGATAGCCAAAGCTGTAGCGTTTGCCTTGATACTTCGTGGAAAAACGGTCCGCCATGGTCATCTCGGAGGGATCGGGGAACCCCCAGTCTTCGCGGATCCTGCGGTGGAGCCACTCGGCGCAGCCTTCGGCGGTTTCGATGGCGACGGATTGGAGGGCGTGGGATTTGAGATATTCGCCTTGTGCCTTTGCCGCCTCGGCTTGTTCGCGAATCCCCGCTCCGGCGCCGACCACGAAGAGGGCAACATGGTCTCGGAGTTTTCCCTGGGCCGGTAACACATAGTCGGCAAGACAGAGTCCATCCGCTTTGCGTTGTCGATGAAAATGAAAGGTATGGAGTGGTGTCGTGGCCTCGGGGGTGAAGAGATGTAGGTTATTCCCATCCGCCTCCGCCTCGAAGAATTGCCAGACCACTTTGACCTTCATGAATCCAAGTGCCTCTTGTTTGACGGTCTCCACGATTTGATTCAAGGCCAAGGCTTTCTCATCACGCTCGGAGAGTTTGGTCTGAAAATTCCCCTTGAAGCCGAGATGCTTGGAATAAAGCATCTGGGGATTGATGTAGCCCCAGAGCTCGGGAAGTTGCGGGACGTCGCGGACCTTGCGGTCCAGATAGGGGACGGGTGGGATCGGAACGGTAACGGACACGCGCCCGCTTCGGGTTGTACCTTCGGGGGGGAGGGGCGCAGCAAGCGGCGCCCCTACATCGGCCTTTAACGCCTGACGGTCTTTGATGAAGGCCTCGCGGGTTTCCCCGTCCATCAGTTTGTTGCAGAGATCGAGCCCGGTCATTGCGTCCTTGGCGTAGAAGACCGCCTGGGTGTAGCTTGGTGCGATCTTGTTGCGGGTAAATTTATCGGAGAGGGCCGCCCCTCCGACCAGCAGGGGGACCTGAATCCCCGCCAATTTTAAGTCGCCCGCGGTGATGACCATCTGTTGCGCCGATTTGACGAGCAATCCCGAGAGTCCGATAAAGTCCGGTTTGTGTTCCTGGTATCCCTTGATTAAATCCTCCGGCGGGACCTTGATCCCCAAGTTGATGACCTCGTATCCGTTGTTTTTTAAAATAATTTCGACTAGATTTTTCCCGATGTCGTGCACATCGCCCTTGACCGTGGCGAGCAGGACCTTTCCCTTGCTGACCACATCGGCCTTCTCCATGAACTGTTCCAGATGACTCACGGCGGCCTTCATGGCCTCGGCCGACTGCAAGACCTCCGCCACAATGAGCTCGTTGTTATTGAATAACCGTCCCACCTCGCTCATCCCCGCCATGAGCGGGCCGTTGACGATGTCGAGGGGTTTTACCCCTTCTTGTCTCTTGAGTTCGAGGTCGGGGATCAGGCCGTCCTTGGTTCCCTGGATGATGTATTGGGCCAAACGCTCGTCGAGGGGCAGCGCCGCCGTGGTCTTTTTTTCTTTTTTGGTGGCACCCCGGTAAAATTCGGCGATTTGGGCGATGTTGGTTTGGTTGATGGTGGACTTTTGTTCTTTGGTTTGTTGGCGCCAGTCAATTCGCTCACCACTGGCAAAGCCAGATGGTTCGCTAAAGTCAGAGGGAGATACCGATCTCCCTCCGACACCTCCCATCTGATTCGTCCAGTTGAATAGTAGATTCTCCGCCAACCGCCGTTCTTCCTCCGGAATACTCGCAAACCTCTCCAACTTTTCCGCATTTACAATCGCCAGGTCAAGCCCCGCCTTGGTGCAGTGGTAGAGAAAGACGGAATTGACCACCTCGCGCGCGGCCTCTGGGAGGCCGAAGGAGATATTGGAGATCCCCAAAGTGGTCCGGGAGTTTGGAAATTTTTCCTTGATCAAACGGATCCCTTCGATGGTCTCAACGGCCCCGCCAATATAGTTTTCATCACCGGTGGCGCAGGGAAAGACGAGCGGATCAAAGATGATGTCCTCGCTGGCAATGCCATATTTGGTGGTGAGGATTTGGTGGGAGCGTTCCGCAATGGCCAATTTTCTTTCGCGCGTGAAGGCCTGGGCCTGTAATTTATCTTCATCAATGCAGCCCACCACGAGGGCCGCCCCGTAAGATTTGGCGAGCGGGCAGACCACTTCAAATTTTTCCTCCCCATCCTCCAGGTTGACGGAATTGATGATCGACTTCCCCTGGCAATACGTGAGGGCGTGCTCGATGGCCTTGGGGTCGGTGGTGTCGATCATCAGGGGGGCTTTGATTTTTCGGATCAGGAGCGAATAAAACGGTTCAATGTCGGGGATCTCGTCCCGGTCGGTGCTTTGCAAACAGACATCGACCACATGGGCGCCGTTCTTGACCTGGCGCCTCGCGATGTCGGTGGCCTCTTCCCACTTGGTTTCGTTGACCAGTCGCTTGAAGAGGCGGGAGCCGATGACGTTGGTGCGTTCCCCGACGATCAGGGGACGGTTATCGGCGGTGGATTCGACAAGCTCGATCCCGGTGTAGAAACAACGTCCCTTGGTTTTGTGGCCCATCGGACGGGGTTTCTTGCCTTGCACCATCTGGGCAATGGACGCGATATGTTTTTCCGTCGTGCCGCAGCAGCCGCCGACAATATTGAGCCAGCCGTTATCCACGAAGCGTTCGATTTGGCGGGCGAGGGATTCGGGGGTTTCCAAATAACTTCCCTCTTCATTCGGGAGGCCGGCGTTCGGGTAGCAGGAGACTGGGACATTCGCCATTTCGTGGATGGTGCGGATGTGATCGGTCATGAATTCGGGGCCGGTGGCGCAGTTGAGGCCAATAGCCATCAGCTCCAGATGGGCGAGTGAGGCCACTAAGGCGTCAGAGGCTTGGCCTCCCAGCATGGTGCCCATGGGTTCAATCGTCCCGGAAATGATGAGGGGGCGCGTTGTGCCCAACAGGTCAAAGGCCTGCCGGATCCCAAGAGTGGCGGCCTTGATGTTGCGTGTGTCTTGGCTAGTTTCGATGAGCAGGATGTCGACGCCGCCTTCAATCAAGGCCTTGGCCTGGATGCGAAAATTTTCAACCAATTGAGGAAAAGTGACACCGCCCGTGACCGAAATAGCCTTCGTGGTCGGTCCCATGGAACCGGCGACAAAGCGGGGTTTTTGAGCCGTAGTAAATTCCCGGGCCGCCTTGACCGCCAATTGGGCGGCCGTCTTGTTGATCAATTCCGTTTGGGCCTGCAGGCCGTACTCTGCCAATACGAGCGGGGTAGCACCAAAGGTGTTGGTCTCAACAATATCCGAACCCGCCTGGTAGTATTTACGATGAATCTCCAAAATGACATCAGGCCGAGTCAGGAGCAGGTTTTCATTACAGCCTTCCAAGGCCGGCCCACCAAAGTCTTGGGCCGTGAGGTTGACCTGTTGCAACATCGTCCCCATGGCGCCGTCTAGGACTAGGAGGCGTTCTTGCATTAGATTTTTTAGTTCTAGAGTTCGATCTTTCATGAGAGGGGCCAAACCCTAGTGGGTTTGGTGGTGGGCGTCAACGGTTTCAAAATTACCACAGAGTCTTGACTTTATACTTTTTGAAGATCGCATCGGGGGTGATGAGGGTTAGATCCTCACAGTCGGCCTGACAGGCCAGCAAGCGGTCAAAAGGGTCTTTGTGATACCAGGGGAGGTGGGTTACGGACAAAGAATGTTGGAGGGAAACAGGCAGGATTTCACAGCCTAGTTGGGTCAGAACGTCAGGGAGGCACTCGCCAGGATCCCGTTTGAGATCGAGTTTTCCCAGGGAATATTTGATGGCAATTTCCCAACTGGAGACAGTGCTCAGGACGAGGGTATTTTTTGAGTCTCTCAACAAATCCAGCGCTGTTGGGGAAAGACGTTCCGCTTGCCCAAAGACCCACCACAGGAAGGTAGCGGTATCGAGGAGATATTTCATAGTCCCATGCCGGGCAAGTCATCGTCAGTGAGCGGTTCAAAGAACTTGTCAGTGACCTTGCCTAGGCCTTTTGCCAACCCCAAAAGACGGTATTTAGGCCTCTTCTCCGGCGGCAGAGGAGTGATTTGGGCGATAGGAATGCCATTCTTACAGAGAAGAATGGTCTCTCCTTCCTGAACCTTGTGCAGGTAGCGCGACAGGTGGGTTTTGGCCTCATGGATGTTTAGTTTAGTCATATGACTAAACTAAGCTCTATTGGGTCGAAAATCAACCGGTTTTTTCGCCGCGCTGCGGGGCGTCAAAGGGCGCGGGGAATAAACTTCCCTCGATCATTTTCTTTGGGTAGAATAGAGCCTCAAAGGGGGTTCGATGGGGCTGCACACGATCCACTCGTCTCCTGCCAACACGGCTGGTAATGCGGCAGCCGAAGAGGTGTTGCGCTCGCCGGAGCGATTGTTGGAGATTTACTACTACCTGCTCCTTACGCGCATGTTGGAAAATAAGGTCGCCTATATCTGCCACAACCAAAACCCGCAGCAACCCATCATCATTGGCAAGGGTTATCTCTCCACCGGGCAGGAGGGAATTTCTGTGGGTGCGGCCTATGCCCTGGAGTCAGGGGACTGGCTGGCCCCTTCGCATCGGGACATGGGGGCACTCATGGTTCGTGGCATGACCTGTCGGCAAATTTTTCTGCAATATTTTGCCCGTGCTAGTTCTCCCACTTGGGGACGCGATGGGAATGTGCATGTGGGAGACACCTCCAAACAGATCCTTTTTTTCATTTCCCACATGGGCAGCAACCTGCCGGTGGGCAATGGTGTTGCGGCGGCCTTGCAGTACCGTGGGGCCAAAAATGTCGTGTTGGGTTGTTTTGGCGATGGGGCCTCGTCGCAAGGGGTGGTGCATGAAACCATGAACTACGCCAGCGTGTTTAAACTGCCGATCGTCTTTGTGCTCAATAATAACCGCTATGCGATCTCGACACCGTTGCATGAGCAATGCGCCGTGGAACATTTGGCGTTGCGGGCGGCCGGCTACGGGATGCCCGGTAAAACCATTGATGGGAATAATGTCATGGAGGTCTACCGTCATGTGAAGGAGGCGGTGGAGCGGGCCCGTCGTGGGGAGGGCCCTTCCTTGATTGAATGCAAAACAATGCGCATGGGCGGGCATGGTACCCATGATCCAGCCACTTATATCCCCAAAGAGGAATTTGAGACCTGGAAAAAACGGGATCCCATTTTGGGCTATAAAAATTACCTGCAGGAACAAGGGATTTTGACTGAGGATCAGGAGCAATCGATCAAGGCTAGGATTGAAGGCGAGATTGAAGAAGCGGTCGAATATGCCCGCACCCAGCCGATGCCGGTGGCCGAGGATCTATTGAAGGAAAGGTAGGGGCGAACCTTGTGTTCGCCCAGGATGATTCAATGCCCAACATGAGCTACGGCGAAGCTATCCGAGACGGCCTGCGCACCGCGATGCGTGCGGATGAGAACGTTTATCTCCTTGGCGAAGATGTTGCTCAATTTGGAGGTGTTTACGGTATCACCAAGGGGCTCTATGATGAATTTGGCGCACGCCGGGTCAAGAATACCCCGCTCTCTGAGGCGGCGATCATCGGGGAGGCCATTGGCGCCTCGATTGCCGGGCTTCGTCCCGTGGCCGAGATTCAATTTTCCGATTTTATCACCACCGGATTTTCTCAATTGGTCGACGTGGCCGCTCCCTATACCTTTCGGAGCGGGACTCATCTGCCCTTTGTGATCCGTGCCCCCTCGGGTGGTGGGCTGCGTATTGGGCCCTATCATTCCAAGTCACTTGAGGCGCTCTTCTTTCATTTTCCCGGCTTGAAAATTGTCATGCCCTCGACCCCCTACGATGCCAAGGGGTTGCTGCTTGCGGCCATTCGAGATCCTGATCCTGTGCTCTTTCTGGAACATAAAAAACTCTACTATGAGTTGCGGGAAGAAGTCCCATCCGACTCCTATGAAATTCCCTTGGGTAAGGCGGTGGTGCGTCGTCCTGGCACGAACGTGACCCTCGTGACCTATTCGGCCATGGTGTATAAGGCCTTGGAGGCGGCAGCCAAGTTGGAGCAGGAGGGCATCTCCCTCGAGGTGGTCGATCTGCGCAGTTTGGTGCCCCTCGATGAGGCAACGATCTTGCAATCATTCGCCAAGACGAATCGCGCCATCATTTTACACGAGGCCCCCAAACGGGGCGGGATTGGCGGTGAGCTGGTTTCCCTCCTGTGTGAGAAGGCCTTTGATTATTTGGCGGCCCCGATCATTCGGCTTGGGGCGAAGATGACCCCGATCCCCGTGGCCCCGGCCCTGGAAGATTTTTACTACCCCTCCGTTGATGAAATTATTCAGGCTGCAAAAAGACTAGTTCAGTATTAATTTCTTTTCTGATAGAAAATATCCAAAATTAGGAGGAAATGCATATGCGTCTAGCCCTGACCATGCCGCAATTCGGCGAATCCATTACCCAAGCGGTGATTGTCCGTTGGTTGAAAAAAGAAGGCGAGACTGTCCAAGAAGGCGAACCGGTGACTGAGATGGAGACCGAAAAGTCAGTTTTTGCCTATGAGTCCCCCTTCTCAGGACAGCTTGTAAAAATTCTTCAGGGTGAAAACGCCGAGGTCAAGGTTGGGGTGGAGATCGCTTATTTTGATATCGCCGATGAGCAAGGGAAAAAATATCTGGCGCTGGGTATTGGTAAACAGGTGGCAGGAGGCGAGGCCGTTGCCTCTCCTGTGAAACAGGCGGTGGCTCAGTCAACAGAATCCTCTGTGAAGCTTTCTCCCTTGGTGAGGGCCCTCCTTAAAGAACAAGGTATTTCAGAAGCGGAGGTGAGCAAGATTACTCCAACAGGGGGAGAGGGACGTCTTACCAAAGAAGATGTGCTGGCTTATGTGGAGGCCAAGAAAGGTGTAGTCGCTCCCCGTGAAACAGTTGGAGGGACGGGCCCCGTGGCTCGTGCTGGGACGACGATCATTCCCCTGGCCCCGATTCGTGCCCGGATTGCGGAGAAGATGGTACTCTCCAAACAAAGAATTCCTCATGCAGGTTGCAGTATTCAGGTGGACATGAATGACATCGTTCGTTGGCGTTATAAGGGGAACGAGGCCTTCAAGGCGCGCGAGGGGTTTGGGATTAGCTATCTTCCCTTTGCCATCATGGCGGTGGTCAAGGTGATCGGAAATCATCCCATTTTTAATGCCTCGTTTAAGGAAGAAGAGGGGAAGAAGTGGATTGAGCAGTACGATTACGTCAATGCGGGGCTTGCTGTGGCGACCGACATGGGTTTGATGGTCCCCGTCATTAAGAATGCCCATCAAAAGGGATTTTTAGAGCTGGCTCGAGAGGTCAATCGATTGAGTCATCGGGGGAAAAAAGGCGAGCTTTCTGTCGATGAACTCACCGGAGGGACCTTTACGCTGAACAATTCAGGGGCCCTTGGGGCGGTGCGCAGTATTCAAGTGATTCCCCCGCCTCAATCCGCTATCTTGGCGATGAACCGTATTGTGAAGCGGCCCTGGGTGATGGTGGATGAAAATGACGAGGAGGGGATTGCGATCCGTCCTATCGTCGATCTGGATTTGGCCTTTGATCATCGGATCATTGACGGCGACCATGCCGTGAAATTTTTGGTGGCGATTCGGGATGTGTTGGAAAATTTTGATTTTAAGGGGCTGCTGTAGGGGCGTATTGCAATACGCCCCTACAGGACCTAGAACCCGAAAGACAGACTGCCGTTGATCCGGCGTAGTTGCTTGTTCCGGCTAAACTTCCCGGCCTCTTCGCCGTAGGTGGCAAATTCCAACTTGGCATATTTGAAATCAAGCGTGGTGCCACCGCTGAAGTAAAGCTGGTTGGCCCCAACCCGAACCGCGGGACGGAAAAAGCCCCAATATTGCGGAAACTGTAACTCGGTTCCAAAGTTAATCTTTTTGGCAAAGGTTGAGTCCTGATTCATTTCCCTCACATCCGTGGCAAAGCTCCAATTCCAATTCTTGACGGGGACCTCATTAGAGCCAAATTGGTGGCTAACGGTGGTTCCAATGCTGACGGATTGTTCGGTATCTGGCACGAGACCGGCAAAACGTGTATTGCCCACATCCTGCCATGTGAAACCAAACGCTGGGTTGAGCCATTCAAAGACGCTGATGCCAAAGGTTGGCATCCTGTATTTCAGGCCCAAGTCGACTCCCACCCCAGTGGCACGGCGGCGTGGCAGGGTGTCGTCAAAGGTGGCATTGTTGACGATGTCATTGGTGGTAATGGCTTGGTCAACAGACAGGCGGTGGATGATTTTAAGGTTGAGACCCGTTTGTAAGCGGTCATCAAAGAAGGCGTAGGCCCCGCCTAAATTAACCCCGAAGTCGGACTGGGACATGATTTCGATATTGGTAAAAGACCGGTTTCGAAAAGAAACGGTGTTTCGGCTATCTGCCAGCAGCGCAATTGAGAACCACTTGTGCATGACCTGTACCAGGGGAAGATGGAACCCGACGCTTTCAAATTGGCCGGTATGCTGATTCACAAAGGTGCGGAAGGTGCTAATCTTACCCGCACTGGTTGTCTGGTCGTCAATGTCATTGGCCAGGTCAAACACATCCTTCAACAGGCCGATGGACCCGGTAGAAATGTCAAAGGTTGGGCTGAGGAAGCGAAAGTGAAACTTCTTTTCATAGTCATTGATTGCGGCCGGGTTGTAAAACATGGCATTTTCATCGGTCCCCGGCATGGCCAGAAAGGCATTACCCATCCCCAGGGGGCGGGTGCCACGAGCCAGAATGGGACTTTCTGAAGCGATGCTACTGGTGGCCTGTTGTGCCCGGAGATCCGTACCGAGACACACCAAGATGAATAGACCTACTATTAATACGATTTTTTTCATAATCCCCTCGTTTTCATTCATGGGTTGTATCATTTAATGAGTTGTATCCACCGCACTGCACGTTGTCAGAGTTGCTGGGGCAAGCAGGGTAGCACAATCCAATCCATTAGCCGCTGAGTCGCCGTCGTAGTCGAAATTCAGGGTTGTGGTCAGCCCGACGCTGGAGCTGAGTTCGCAGGTCATCAGATCCTGCAGGCATTTGACGCTCATGGTGAGCGTCCCATCGTCCGTAATGACCGTTCCATTAGCCTTGCAGCGGCAAAAGTTGTCGCGAATGGGAGATAAAAAATCGCTATCCGTTGTTCCCGATGCGACCAGGTTGTTATCAGCATTGATGAAATCGGTGTTGATTCGAGTGGCCTCTGTCAGATCAATGGCGGAGACACTTGCCGCCCCAGCCCCCGCCAATTTAACCGGACGAATCAGGGCGTCGATAATTTGAATGACCCCGAGTTGAAAAAAGGCCCGTTTGTTAGAGTCGGTTACGGTGGCACCTGCCAAAAGGGTGGTGAGGGCCGTTTTGGCGCTCTCTAATTCTGTCAGGTCAATGGCGCTGCCGTTATCCGTTTCAATGGTCGTGACGAGGGCCCGGAACTGGCTAAAATCGTCGTCGCTGGTGCTGCCATTGGAGTTGTTGGCCAAATCAGAAAGACTGGAGGCCACCTGGAGAAAATCGACCCTGGCGAGACCCAAATGAGCCGAAGAGCTGAAGATCGCGCCGTCGATACTGGTGGCATCGGCCGCGATAATTTCATCGGCCTTGGTGGCGGCCTCACTGCAGCTGGTGAGCGTGCTGCCATCGGATGGATTGCATTCATCCAGCAAAAACGAAGTCGCTTCTGTGAGACTTTGTACGTTAGAGGGACATCCTCCCAGTAGCGAGAGGGTCAAAAGCCCTCCCAAGATCCCTCCAAGCGAGGGCAACAGCATTTTTTTCTTCATGATTGAACCTCGAGTGATACAGTTTGGGTGTAACTGGTTAATTTTTTAATGAAACTAGAGCACTCATATCGTATTTTTGTCATTGCATCAACATTATTTTATTTTGATTGATTTTCAGGGCCTCTTTGTTAGTAAGGTCGGATTCATTTTATGTCAGATAAGACGCTTAAATTAGGCATTCCCAAGGGCAGTTTACAAGAGTCCACCTTTCGCTTGTTTCAGAAGGCGGGTTTTAAGATCACGCTTGGGAGTCGGAGTTACATCCCCAATATCGACGATCCGGAACTGTCGGGTTTGTTGATTCGCGCCCAGGAGATGTCTGGGTATGTGGAGCAGGGGGTCTTGGATGTGGGGTTGACGGGGCGGGACTGGATGATGGAGCAAAATGCCCAGGTCGAGGTTGTGGCGGAACTCCGTTACGCCAAGGCGGGGCTGCGGCCGATCCGTTGGGTTGTCGCGGTGCCGGAGGATTCGCCCATCAAGTCGGTCAAAGATCTGCAAGGGAAGCGGATTTCCACGGAGTTGGTTGGTTTCACCACCCGGTATCTGCAACAGCAAGGGGTCACGGCCAAGGTGGAATTTTCTTGGGGGGCCACGGAGGTCAAGCCGCCCCTGCTGGCGGATGCCATTGTGGAATTGACGGAGACTGGCAGCTCGTTGCGGGCCAACAAGCTTCGTATTGTCGAAACGATCTTGGAATCAACCACCATCATGGTGGTCAACAAGGCGGCTTGGAAGGATAGTTGGAAGCGTGAAAAGATTGAGAACCTGGCCATGCTCCTCCAAGGGGCGATCCAGGCGGAAGAAAAGGTGGGTTTAAAACTGAATGCCCCCAAGAACAACTTAGCCGCAATTTTGGCCAAATTGCCGGCCTTGCATACCCCGACCATCTCCGATCAGGCCGACAAGGATTGGGTCTCGGTCGAGGTGATTGTCGCCGAAAAGGTCGTCCGAGAAATTATCCCCGCCCTGAAACGGGCCGGGGCCTCCGGGATTGTGGAGTATCCGTTGAATAAGGTGATTGATTAGGTTTCTGCCCAGAATAACTTCGTTAAAAAAATCAAAAGACCCTTTACGATGATGAGACGTGAAGGCTTAGCGCTAGGGCGTGCGCTATTTTTAAAAAATTGGACAATTTGACGTCCTGCCCCCCCTTGAATCGGCTGAGCGAGACTTGGGTCAGCCCGGTGGCTTCTGACAACTCGCGTAAGGTCATCTTTTTTTGGGCCACGCAAGCAAAAAGATAGGAGGCCGCTTCTGAGAGGGTGCCGATTGGCCGTTGGGATAGCGTGCCCGGTTTGACGAGGTTGAGTTTGTCCAAATAGGGGAGATATTTCGGATCCTGTTCGGCGAGTTTTACCATGAGCGGTTTTTGCAGGCGTGTGAGCAGGAAGAAATTTGTCAGTAGTTCAAAGGGGAGCTGTCGCCCCTGTCTAATGGTTAGGGTATGTTTGTTTGGGGACCATTGGCCCGAGACCAGGGTTGTGAAATCATCCAATTGTGAATCCTTCTTGGGGGAATTGGTAAATTGGATTTGAAGCGTGTCCTGATCCTCCCACGAAACCCCGGCAATCGGTGTTTGAATGCTTAGCTGTACGGCATTGATCCATTCATCCAATGGGACTGTTGTCATGGTGACCTCGATAAAGGCGGATGATATCGCCGATGGTTGTGACCTGTTTCATTTGATCCAATCGTGCCAGCAGGGCTTCGATGGATGCTGCATCTCGGAGTGGTACTAGGCTTCTCACCAAGGCGGGGGGTAAGTGTCGAAGTTTTCGGGATATGGGGGTGGATCGTTTCCGGATCAGTTGGCTCGCGAACCCAATCTCAAAATATTTGAGATAATCAGGGATGCTCCCCGTGTAAGGAAGAAAACAGTGGGCCGAATCGATCAAAATAATTTTCTGCCGGGCATAATCATAGAGGTAGTTGGCATCATGTCGATCTATCTGCCCGGAGAACCAGTCAAACAGGGCGCAGTCAAAGACGTTGTTTCCCTCCAGCGTCAGGATACCTTGGTTGGTGGCGTAGGTGCGGGCATCGGGGAGATCGAGCCAGCGTTGCAGGGTGGTGGCGTTGTCCAACAGGATCAACTCCGGCACCGGGAGTCCCATCTGAACCGCCAAACGATAGGCCCAGAACTCCCGTTCTGCGAGGGAGCCGTGGGTTGGATTGATTTGACAATCCAAATGGTTCTGTCGTGAGACATGTTTGAGAAAAACTTTTCCGTAAGCAGTTTGATAAAGCGTCTGAACCGCCGTTTGGCCCCGGGAAGGATAATTTTTGGTGGCCAGAGGCAGCCGCGAGGAATGGCCGAGAATTTTTCTTAACTGCGCCGGGGGTAAAGCCGAGAGACTTTTCATAAACTAAAGTATATATACTTTAGTTTATTAAGTAAAGTATGTTAAAATTAGGCGGGTAGAAAATTTCAGAATAACTTCGTTAAAAAATCAACAAATTCCCGGGCGGTTTGTAATGCTTGCTGGGCGTCTTCCTTGCGGAACTCTTCCGCCACGGGGCCGGGGTAGTTGGGCGGGTGCCTGGCACCATTTCCTGTGCTAAAAAAATCTTCCAAAAAGACGCAACCTTTGTTTCGTGATCGCCGATGGGGCGGTAGGTATTCAAATTCTAAAGGGGGAATTATGACCGCTTCGTTCCGATTTGTCGCTCCTGTTTCCACAAATGCAGCTATTTTGCGTGCCGCTGATCCTGAGGTGGCTGCCGCAATGGATGGGGAGGCTCATAGGCAGGAAAGCCAGCTTGTCCTCATCGCTTCCGAAAATTATGCCAGCCCCGCTGTGATGGCGGCGCAAGGATCGGTGGCGACCAACAAATATGCCGAAGGGTACCCGGATAGACGCTACTATGGCGGTTGTCAGAATGTGGACGTGATGGAAAAGTTGGCCATCGAACGGGCCTGTCGGATTTTCGGGGCTGTTCACGCGAATGTGCAACCCCATTCCGGATCCACGGCAAACATGGCTGTTTATGATGCCTGTGTTGAGCCCGGTTCGGTCATTCTTGGGATGCAGTTGGCCGCTGGTGGACATCTGACCCATGGCCATCAGGCGAGTTTTTCCGGCAAGAGATATCAACCGGTTCAGTACGGTGTGAATTCTGCAACTGGCTTGATTGATTTGAACGAGATAGAGAGTTTGGCTAAAACGCACAAACCCGCCATGATTGTGGTTGGGGCCTCCGCCTATTCGCATGATTTCGACTACGCGGCGATTCGAGGGATCGCAGATGGTGTCGGGGCCGTATTTTGGGTCGATATGGCCCACCCGGCAGGTCTCATCGCCGCCGGACTTCTTAATAATCCTTTGCCGTGGGCTGATATCGTCAGTACCACGACCCACAAGACCCTCCGTGGTCCGCGGGGTGGCATGCTCCTTTTGGGAAGAGATCGGGATAATCCGTTGGGATTGAAAACAGCGGGAAAAACTCCCCGAATCAAGCGTCTTAGTGAGGTGATTGATTCAGTCAATATGCCGGGTAATCAGGGTGGGCCACTGATGCATGTGATTGCCGCCAAAGCGGTGGCGTTTGGCGAGGTGTTGCAAGATTCCTTTCAGGACTATGGCCGTGCGGTAATTGCTAATGCTCGGAGCCTTGCGGCTGGCTTGATGGAGTTGGGTTATCATGTCGTCTCCGGTGGCACGGACAATCATGTTTTTTTGGTGGACCTTAGAACAAAACATGCCGAACTACCTGGAAAAGAGGCGGAAAGAATCTTGGGGCAGGCTGGGATTGACCTCAATGCAAACATGGTTCCTGGGGATACTCAAGGACCTTTTAATCCCAGTGGTATTCGTATTGGCACGGCGGCCTTGACCAGCCGTAACATGGGGGTTGAGGAGATGAGGTTGATTGCCGGGTGGATTGATCAAGTGCTGTCTCATCCTACTGATGAGGCCCTCAGGGTATCTATTCTTGCCCAAGTAAATGAATTAACAGCTCAATTTCCCATGTATCGCGAAGTTTAGGCAAAAAGGAGAACCGAAATGGCCACGATTCCATCTACTGTCACCACGCAACGTCCCCCCTTTAACTTTGACCCAACGGCCCATGCGCAAGAATTAAGGCCGTTTTACATCGGCGCCAATGCCGCTGACCAACAGGCGATGTTGGAGGCCTTGGGGCTCAAGAGTTTGGGAGAACTCTACGGACACCTACCGGAGGGGATTCGGTTTGACGGGCCGATCGCGGTTCCGAAGGTTTTAGACTACGAAGCCTTGGCCAAGCATTTGTGGGAAGTATCTCTGAAAAATAATATCCCCGAGGTTTCTTTTTTGGGTGATGGGCTGCCTCAATATGCGGTGCAAGACATTGTCCCTTTTGTCTGCGGGTTGCGCGGCCTGACGACGGCCTATACCTCTTACCAGGCGGAGATCGGGCAGGGGACCCTGCAGGGGCTTTGGATTTATCAGTGTGTGATGCGGATGTTGACCGGGTTCGAGGCGGTCAACGCCTCGCTTTATGACCGGGCGACGGCCCTGTTTGAGGCTTGCAATACGGCGCGACGTTTGATGCCGAAGCGGAACACGATCCTGATAGCGGAGTCTGTCTATCCGGGAGATTTGGCAGTGGTTGAGACGCTGGCTCGAGAGACCGGCATGGTCATTCGGCGGGTCCCGATCAATCCTAACACCGGCGTGATCGATCCGGAAGAGGTGCGTCGTGTGGCCGCTCAAGTGGGTGGCGATCTGGCCGGGATTGTTTTTCCTCAGACCAATTCTTTGGGTTGTTTGGAAGATGTGCATGCCTTGACTGATCTGGCCGATGAGTTGGGTGTCAAAAGTATTGCGGTGATTGATCCGATGCAGTTGGCCACCGGTGGACTGGTGCCGCCGGCGGAGTTTGGCAGTCGGAAACAAGGGACGACGATGTTTGTCGGCGAGGGCCAGCACCTGGCGATTGGCCCCAACTTTGGCGGTCCCGGTGTGGGGATTTTTGGGATTCGTTTCAATGAAGCGGACAAGCTATCGATTCGCCAGACCCCTGGCCGATTTGTGGGACAGGGAAAGGATGTGGAGGGTGCCGATGCCCATCTTTTGGTGCTTTCCACCCGCGAACAACATATCCGGCGGGAAAAGGCGACCTCGAATATTTGCACCAATCAGGCCTTTGTGGCGTTGGCCATCGGGGCGTCGATCTTGGCCCGAGGTGAAGAGGGGATGGCCGCCTCCTGCAAAAAAGGTCATGACAGCGCCCACCGGATGGCGGATATTTTGGCCGAATTCCCCGGTGTGAGACTCCGTTTTGCAGGCGCCTTTTGGAATGAATTTGTGTTGGAGACCTCGCAGGATGCGGATGACTTGATCGAGGCGGCCCGGCAAAAAGGCATACATCTTGGGGTGAATGTCTCGCGACGGATTGGAGATGGCAACAATCGTTCGATCCTAATTTCGTTTGGAGATATTCATTCGCCCGATAATTTGCAACAATTGGTCCTGTTTTTCACCGAGCAATTTGGCATAGGTGACGCTTTGGCAGGCCCAGCGGTCAAGGTGCCGGCGGTTTTCTTGCGCGAGGCGGCGGTTGGTTTGCCCCAAATTCCGGATGCCGCTTTGCGGGCCTACTACAGTGCCTTGGATGCCCTCAATGTCAGCCCGGACGATGCGGTTTTTCCGTTGGGTTCTTGCACGATGAAGTACAACCCGCGCATCAATGATTGGGCCGCGGCGCTGGCCGGTTTTTCCCAGGCCCATCCCGAGGCCCCGGTGGCAGATGTGCAGGGGAGCCTCCAGGTTCTTTATGAAATCGATCATTGGTTTAAGGGGATCACCGGGTTAGCGGGTGTGACTACCCAGCCGGTGGCAGGGGCGCAGGGAGAGTTGGTGGCCCTGAAGATGTTCCAAGCCTATCATGCCGATCAACATGCTGGTGAAGCGCGCAGGATTATCTTAATCCCTCACTCCGCCCACGGGACGAATCCGGCCACGGCGGCGACAGCGGGTTACGACATTGTGGAAATTAAGGCGGATGCGACTGGCAAGATGGATATGGACCACGTTCGAGAATTGGTGGCCAACCATGGTCGCCAGATCGCCGGCGTGATGGTGACCAACCCCAATACCTCCGGTGTGTTTGAGACCCAATTCAAGGAAATGGCCGAGCTCATCCACGGTGTGGAGGGATTGGTGTTTATGGATGGGGCCAATATGAATGCCATTGCTGGTTGGGCAAATCTAGGGGCGATGGGGGTCGATGCGGTCCACAATAACCTCCACAAGACCTGGTCGATTCCGCATGGTGGCGGTGGCCCGGGGGACGGGATGGTGGCCGTCTCCGAAAAATTAGTGAATTATCTGCCCGGTGAGCAGATTGTTTTGGGTGCTGACGGGATTTATCGACCGGTTCCTGCCGAAAAGAGTATTGGTTCCATCCATCGTCATTGGGGGAACTTTGCCCACAAGGTGAGGGCCTATGCTTACCTGCTGGCCTTGGGACAGGAAGGGATTCCGCAGATGTCCGGGGTGGCGGTCCTTTCGGCACGCTATCTGTATCAGAAGCTCTCCCAAGTTTATCAGACCATTCCCGTCACCTCGGCACAAGATCCCGTCATGCATGAGTTCATCCTGACCTTGTCTTCGGAGCAATTCAGGGCAATCAACACAAAAACAAAATTGACTGACACTCAGATTATCGCACGCATGGGCAAAATTTTCTTGGACTTTGGTCTCCATGCCCCGACGGTGGCCTTTCCTGAGGCAAAAGGCTTGATGATTGAGCCGACGGAGAGTTTCACCAAGGCGGAGTTGGATCGCTTTGTGGAGGTGGTGTTGGCAATCCATGCGCTTGTCATGGAGCACCCGGAGGTATTGTTGAGCGCGCCCCATTTCACTCCGGTGCGGCGCATCGATGATGTGCTGGCCAACCGAAATTTGCTTGTCTCGGCCCAATTGGATGACTTGCCAGTGATCCCGAACCAGGCCCTGCGAATTCCCCCGGCCCAACTGCATCAAATGTCGGTCGAAGAAATTGCTCAAAGGATCGTTGCCGCCCACGAGGCCGTGGTGCCGATGGCGCACGCTGGGTGAGGTTTTCATGGCGATTCCGCAACTCCTAACCAATATCACCCCTGTTGCCTTGCAACAGGCGGGACTTAGCCCAGATCGCGTTGCTTGTTTGAACGGCTGGTTGGGCGGGCTTTCGGCTGATTTATCTCCCCGGCAGGTTTGGCAACAGGTCACGAAGGTCCTGACTCCGGACGATCCCTTTGACGTTCATGATTTGTTTTACCGATCGATTTACGCCACGGAGTTGGCCGCCGGTCAGCCGGCGCCTATTTGGTTGCCGGATGAGGCGACGGTGCGGGATTCTCGGATCACTTCATTGATGAGTCATGCGGGGGTGGCCGACTATGGTGAGTTGCATGAGTGGTCGGTGCGGCGGCCGGAGGATTTTTGGCGGGTTGTGCTGGATCGCGCCGATGTTCGTTTTCGTCAATTTCCTGAACGAATTTTAGGGGAGGCCACCGGGCCGGGGCGCCCCGAGTGGTTGGTGGGGGCGCGGTTCAATATTGTCGATACCTTGTTGCAGGCCCATCCCAACTCGGTGGCGTTTATCTACCAGGATGAAACTTGTGAACGAAAAGAAGTTACCTACGGCGAGTTGTCCGAACTCAGTAGTCGCGTGGCGGATGGTCTTCAGCAGCGAGGACTAAAACCGGGGGATCGGGTGGCGCTGTATCTGCCTCGTAATTTGGCCGGGGTAGTTTCGTATCTGGGTATCCTGCGCGCCGGGATGGTGGCCGTGATGATGGCGGAGACCTTGGCGGCCCCGGAGCTTAAGACGCGTTTGGAGATGACCCGGCCGAAATTAGTCATTACCCAAGATGAAATGGGGACAACGGGAAAAAGTTTTGGACTCTACGAAAAATTGACTCGAGTCAGCAATGTTCCAGCCGTGGTGTTTCCGCGTGATGGATGTGGGCCGTTGCTGCGTTCGGGGGATCACGGCTGGGAGCAATTTTTAGGTGATGAAGATAATGTGTCATCGGTGGCCCTGACAACCCATGACCCGATTACAGTCTTGTTTTCGTCTGGTACTACGGCCAAACCCAAGGCGATCGTCTGGGATGGGGCGACGGCCATCAAGGCGGGGATCGACGGCTGGTTCCAAGATATTGGTCCGAGTGATCGGGTCATGAGCAGTTCGAGCGGCCTGGGTTGGATGGTGGGGCCCAAGTATATCTTGATGGCCCTGATGAATCAGGCGGCGATGGCGGTGTACGGAGGGAATCCCAAGGGGAAGGGATTTGTTCAATTTGTGCAAGAGGGCGGCGTGACCTTGTTGGGTTTAGTCCCGGCCCTGGTGCGTGATTGGCGTGAGACGGGGGTTTTGCATGGGGCGGATTGGTCGGCGATCCGTAGTTTTGCGAATACGGGTGAGTGTAGTTATGATCCGGATGTTCGTTGGCTGGCTTCTCGGGTGCCGGGTTATGCCCCCGTCTTGGAGACCTGCGGGGGGACGGAGCTGGGGGGGACCTATGTCTCCGGGGTGATGGCCGAATCGAATGTTCCGTGTGCCGGTGTGCCTACCTTGGGAGTTGAAGTTTGTATCTTGAATGAGGTGGGTGCTGAGTCGGATCAAGGAGAGGTTTTTTTGGGGGCGGATAGTTTGGGATTGTCGCGGCAATTGGTGGGCCGAGATCATGATGAGGTTTATTTGAATGGAGTGCCTCCTGGTCCCAGGGGACAGGTGCTGCGTAGTCATGGTGATGCGGCCAGGCGTCGACTGGATACGATTCAGGTCGATGGCCGGGTCGACGATGTGAAAAATATCAACGGTATCAAGGTAAGTCTTGCCGCGGTGGATGCCGTGGTTGCCGGGATGGGGGAGGTTGCCAAGGCGGCTTCTTTAACGGTGGAACGGGATGGGGAACGTCGTGAACGCCTGGTGGTTGTGGTCTCCCCGAAGCCGGGGTTTGCCCTGCAAGCTGATGCGGACTGGTTGGCTTTGGTCAAAAAGAGGATCAAAGAGCACATGGATCCACTGATCGAGGTCTCGGAGGTCCGAGTTCTGTCAGAATTTCCCGCGGAGTTCTATACGGGGACGAACAAGTTGGTCCGCAAGGCGGTGATCAAATGGTATCGCGCATTGACCCATCACGTGCCAGCGGCAGCGCGGGTGATCGGACCATTACAAGAGGTGATTGCCGGGGCGGCGGATCAGGTTGCGCTGGAAGCGCTGATCGGTCGTGGTTAGTCCGAGGCCTTGCGTGCCGCCTTACGGTCCTTTGGCAAGGCCCCCGTAGTGACAACAGCGGATGATGGTGTCCCCAGCGGCTGCCCCATGGTGGCAACTGCAGCCGCCGCACCCAGATGAAGTCCTTTTTATCGCTATCCATCAGGCGTACGAACTTTGGTTTAAAGTCATTATCAAATCGTTGGAAGATTCCATGGTGGACATGCAGGTGGGTAAGCCTTGGTCGGCGTATCATCATATCAGACGGGCGGTGAAGATTATGGAATTGTTGGTGAAGCAAATTAGCATCTTGGAAACAATGGATCCGGCCAGTTTCCTCGTTTTTCGGGGGGAACTCAACCCGGCCAGTGGTTTTCAGTCGGTCCAATTTCGTGAGATCGAGTTTTTGATGGGACTCAAACAACCTGGATTTCTCAAAGTTTTTGCGTCGGAGCCGGATCTGCAAGAAGCCCTGCGCAGACGATTGGAGGGGCCGGATCTGGAGAGCGAATTGTACGCCCTCTTGATTCGTATGCGCTACCCCATCCCCGCGACGGTTCCCGTCACTCCTTTGGATGAATTATCGGAGCGAGATCGAGCCGCCGCCCTCGAGGCACTCAAACAGATCTACCTCCATCCCGCGGAGCACAGCGTGGTTTACTCCCTCTTGGAAAGCCTGGTCGACCTCTCCACCCAACTGGGCCACTGGCGCGACAACCATGTCCGGGTGGTGAGCCGGTTGATTGGCGACAAGATGGGAACCGGCGGATCAGAAGGGGTTGGCTATTTAAAGGCCACCCGCGCCAAAAAGCCTTTCCCGCTCCTGATGGAAGTTCGGACCGTTTTATGATGACCCCTAGCCTAAAAAAGAAATTTGAATTCTATGGGGGTCTTGTGTTCTTGGAGGCCGAAAGATCTTTCTCATCTACCAGAGAGGGGGTATTCCCTAAGCTTTCTGCGACGGTTTGATGCAAGGTTGCTTCTTCGGTGCGGATGGTCTCCGCTATTTCTCAATTTTCCCCGCCAGTCGGTCCAGCCATTTTTCCCGGGCCAGCCAAAGTTTGGATCCTTCGTTTGACCTTTTGACTCTGCCTTCGATGGCGCTAGAGGTCACGCGTCCCTCGAGATGGCGGGCAGTTTTGCCATAGTTCCATTGGCAGGACTCTAAGGATGTGATCAATTGGTCCACGGGAACCTTTTCTCCGGGATGAGGGTCCCCTTCCTTTCGCTTGAGCGTCCGAAGCTCCGAGGTTTGTGCCGTGCGCCGTTGGCGGTTGAGTGCCGATTCGCTGATATTTAATTCTTTCGCAGCAGCCGCCTCAGTGGGGTGTTGGCTCAGCGCCTGGGCCGCCCTCAATTCTTCGACAAGGGGAGGACGACCCGTTTTCTTCTTGGGACGCCAATGACGCCGCAGGGGAGAATCTTCATCTGCGGACCACACGCTATCCATTATCTTGGAGTGGCTGCGGATGCCCAACTGATCCGCGGCCGCTTCGCAGTCTCCTTGAGTACGATCCAGGGCCTCGGCCTTCTGTTGTGCGGAGAACCTCACCCTCATGGGACGAAAAAATTCATGCAGCGGATGATCCGCTTGATTTTCAGTCCGATTAATCCTGGTCGTTACCGTTTGCTCGCTGAGCCCTACTATCTTCCCAGCCGCTGATCGGTTGCCACAGGTCACCCGCAGCGCCTCCAGGAGGGTTTGGTCATCAACTTTTTGATTGGCCGGAGGTTTGGAAGCGGCCTTGGCACGTTCTGAACGTCGTTCTGTTTGGGCGGTCCGCTCCACCTGCAACTGTTCCAGCAATGGACGCAACCCCAAGGCCTCAGTCATCCAGGGCAACGTTATATCGTTTCTATTTGACACTCCCGTTTGCAAAGCGATCACCGCCTCTAGCGAGCCCATTGCCAAATGGTGGCATTGAATTGGCGATCTTTCCAAGCGTTGCCGCCAGACACTTGGTCTTGTCCCGTGATTGATTTCTTGAATTACATCAACAAGAGATGTCCCTTCGGGCAACCGCGCCGCATGTATACCAAAGGTCAGAATGATTTCTCTCACGGGAGCTGCCAGTCCAGCCGGATCGACATTATGTGCCATCCCCCGGACGCATTGTACCACCCGATCAGCCACTTGACGGATCATCATCATGGTGAATGATCGGTGGAAATACAGCGAAGTTGCGTCCTTATAATTAATTTATAAAAATAAATAGGGTCAAGGCTTTACTTTATTCAGGTTTTTCGATAACACCTCTTTTGTGAGTCGGCCCCTTCGAATTGAATTTCCTGGTGCTTGGTACCACGTGATGAATCGTGGCTTGGCAAGACGCGAGATTTTTCGCAGCGATGGTGACAGGACCCTGTTCCTCAATCTGTTGCAGGCGACGGTTGAGACATACGGAATTGAGGTCCATGCCTATTCCCTCCTGCCCAATCACTATCACCTCTTGGTCCATACTCCCATGGCCGGGATCTCTCGGGCCATGAGGCACCTGAATGGGGTCTATACGCAGAAGGTTAATTGGCGATGGAACTCGGACGGTCCGATCTTTCGAGGAAGGTTTAAGGCCCTTGTGGTTGAAACAGATGAATATCTGAGCGAGCTTGTTCGGTACATTCATCTCAATCCTGTTCGAGCCGGTCTTTGTCGTTATCCGAAAGATCATGTTTGGACCAGCCATGCGGCTTATTTGAGTCGTGGGAAGGGTCCTGCTTGCTTGGAAGTCAAGGAGGTTCTCCTGCGTTTTGGTCGAACGGAGAGGGAGGCAATACAAGAGATGGATCGGTTTGTTTGCGAGGGGGTGCCGGAACGATTTGAGGAGATGTTGAGAAAACAACGAGTTGTTTTGGGAACCAAGGGTTTTTGCGAATGGATTGCCGAGAATTGTATGGATGGTAAAAGACAGCAAAGAGGTGTGCCTTTGAAGGATAGGAGACTGCGGCCCAAAGTCAGTTTGAAAGAAATTATGGCCATCGTGAGTCATGCTTATGGAGTTAAGGAGAACTCATTAAGGTGTTCCCGATCTGGTGTGAGGAATGATGCGAGATCGATGGCCATCTATCTAGGGAGGAGTGTCACGGGGCTGCCTCAACAAGATCTGGCTAAGTGGTTTTATGCCCAAGATGCGAACACGATTGGCCAGTGTTATTATCGTTTTCAACAGCGGCTATTGCGGGAGAAAAAGCTGAATGTGTTGGCAAAAACGTTACGAAGATCTATCCTGAATAAAGTAAAGCCTTGACCCCATTTTTATTTTTAAAATAGGGTCAAAATTTTGAACCCCTACTCAATTTCCAATTTGTTCGATTATTCGCCTTCCGAATGCCTCATCAATGACGGAAAATTTGTTTTGCTCCGGTTCAAAGGCGTAGACATTCCCGGTGCCGATATCAAACCACCATCCGTGCAGGCGGAGGGCGCCTGCCGTTAAGCCCTGTTCCACGAGATCATAGGTTCTTAGATTTTCTAATTGATGCATTACGCTCAGTTGGGAGAGCTGATCTTGACGCGTCAAAGATTTGTCAAAAGATTGTCCATCATCCAGACGCCGCCTAGCCGCTAAGCCGTGTCGGAGCCAGCGTTGCACATTTGGCGAGATTCCTTCCTCCGCTAAGAGAGCGGCCATTCCGGCGCATTGGGAGTGTCCGCAGACAATGATGTCTCTAACTTTTAGCCGCTCCAGTGCGATTTCAATGGCGGCGGCTTCAGACTCTCCGTGCACCTCTTCGGAGCGTGGAACCAGGTTGCCAATATTCCTGACGACAACCAGGTCTCCCGGATCGGTGGATGCAAAGAGGTTTGGTACCACGCGGCTGTCGGAACAGGAAATCATCAGAGCATCCGGCGATTGGCCCAAAGACAGCTGAGCAAACTGCGTCCGGAGACCGGGTAGGACATTTTCATGAAAACTTACAACCCCTTTTACCAGTTTAAGCATAATTCTCTCGTGTCAACCTTCATTCCTTGTCGGCAGTCTGCGCAATAATGTTGCGGTTTTTTTTAATTTTTTTCCACTAACCGGTTGGCGAGGCGCATGGCCAGCGCCATGATGGTCATTTGAGGATTAACTCCCAGAGAGCTGGGAAGGATGCTTCCGTCGCAGAGAAATAAGCCTTCTGTCCCAAAGACTTGATGATTTTGATCACACACGCCTTCAGCCGCGGAGCGCCCTATCCGACAGGTTCCCAGGGGATGAAAGGCCAAGATTTCCATGTCACTCGCACGAAAGGTTAATTGATTAAACTGCTCCACGTCCGCCAGACTCGTCAGCTCAGATAAGCGGTGATGGACGGGCGTGATGACCCGCTTGGCTCCCCCCTTGAGCAGGATACGCGCCAAAAAAGTGATCGCTTTTTTAATGCGGGTGAGATCCGTTTCACTCAATGAATAGGTAAAAATATTATTGAGAAAGGGAAGAGACAGCATGCGCCCCTCCGAACTGTCACTGATGAGGAAGCCATAAGACACTATCCGCGAATAATGACGCATGAACGCGCTGAGTTTTTCCCCGGAAAATGGAAAGGTCATGCCGACAAGATCAGGGGGGACAAAGATGCCTTCGAAAAGAATGCCCTCATCTTTTAGCACGTCAACAAAATGGGCCTGACCCGTCCCTTCCCAGCCGGAGATTTCTTCATCGAACTCCGCAAATAGTTTGGTGGCGGGATGAAGGGTAAGGTGTTTTCCCAAATGGGGATTTTTTCTGGCGATGCGGTGCTTGCGTAGGAGTTGAGGGGTCGCCAGGGTGCCAGCCGCTAGAATTACAGTTTTTGCCCTGAGTTGAAGGGTATGTTTCCCCGCCTTGGCCATGATGCCACACACGCGATGAGGGTTATTGGGTTCCGAGAGGATTCGCGTGACCTGGGCCCCGGTATAAACCACCGCCCCCGACCGAATGGCGCACGGCAAATAGCTGACATCCATGCTTTGTTTCGCAAAATGGGTGCATCCATAGCAACACATCCCGCAGCCCGAGCAACCGATGGCATTACGCTGGAGAGGTGCGCCCCAAATACCTTCTTTGGCAAAAAGCTCCTGCATGAGGGTGTTTGAACGGCTCATGAATTTAAAATCCGCTGGAGCGACATGGAGAAATTTTTCGATGCGATCAAACGCATGTGTCAGTTCCTCATCCCCCAACTCCGTCAGGCCTCGTTGTTCCCGCCACTGTTTCAGAATAACCGGGGGCAGACGGAAACAAGTTCCGGAATTGATAACCGTGGTTCCGCCGAGACAACGGCCTAGGGGGACTGGGATGACCGTATTGCCAATTGTCATGGTAAAACCGCTGGTTTGATAAAGTCTCTGGAGTGCCTCGGAGGGAAGGTCTCGATGCTGACGATGCCACCCCCCTTGTTCCACAATCACCACGCGCACGCCACGTTCGGCAAGTTCCTTGGCAACGACGGCACCCCCCGCCCCCGAGCCCACCACAATGACATCATAGCTTTCAGCCAAATCCTTTTGCAGCTGGGTGGCGTCGCGCACGGCCAGGAGTGCTTCATTGGGGGAGTTCATGAATCCCTCCATTGCAGGGCCCTGCCATAGCCAATCTCGATCAAGAGTTCCCGCTCACTGAATAGGGCGGGAAGACAAATAACCTTGAGGATCTTGAAGTTGAGCCTTTTGAGGGGGAGGACGCTTTGTTCATATTCTTCAATACAGGCCAGTCTCTTTTCCAAGGGAAGCCAAGTAAAGGGCCGCCATTTCCAGGCCAGAGGCGGGATGCCATATTGAAACAGGAGCAGCATGCCATGAAAAGCAAGGCGAATGGCCGGGGGTAGTGCCCGTAAAGAAAGGTGAATTTTTTCTAGGACCCGATCCAAGTCAACATGTGCCAGGATAAACGCGTCTTCTGCGACGAATGTCAGGAGCAACTTTCTGATGATCCTATCCTGATGTCTAAGAAATGCCTTCATAATTTGATCCCAAGGTTTGTTGGGGGGCTAAACGGAGCATAAAATAGCCAAGGGCCAAGGCAATCGGCAGGTCTGTCAGGATACCCAACAAATAGGCAAAGTAAGGTTGATGGGTCACCAGCAGCAGGGAAAATGCAGCGGTGGAACTTATCTTAGAGATGAGAATTGTCAGAGGATAACCGCGATGATGGGGGTGAGTGGCCGCCAAGAAACTTAGGACCGATAACATCACCATCATCGAGGTAGCCAGGGGTAACCAGAAATATTCGCTCGCGGGGGGAATGGTCACCAAAAAACCAATGTGTTGAGGGACGCTATTTATAAGGTCAAAAATGCGTTGTGGCAGGAAAAGAAAGGTTGCGGCGCCGACGGCGTACACGTAACCGAAAACTCTCATAAAATGGCGATAAGCATTCATGGTTTTCTTCGCTCTCCGGGTGAGAGGATGTCTTTCATGGCGTGATGCACATGAAAGAACTTTGCCACAACGCGAAACAGGCGACTGGGCAAAAGTTTCATCAAAGGCAGCAATCTCACCATAAAGGGAGCCAACAGCCTTTCTTGTTTGCGGTCGATGGCCTGAAAGACAAGTTTGGCAATTTGCTCCTGGTCCAACAGTGGGGTAAAACGAGGGGGGCGAACGCCTGCAAACATGCCGGTATTGACGAAACTGGGACAAACAACGGTCACTGGAATATGCACGTCAGGCATTTCCTCCAACTCCATCCGTAACGAGTCGGCGAGGCCCATGACGGCGTGTTTGGAAGTACAGTAAGCCACCATGCCAGGGACACCTAACAGTCCCGCTGCCGAGGCAATTTCACAGATGTGTCCCGTCTGTCTTTTGATCATGGCGGGCAGAAAGGCCTTGAGCATCCAAAAATGGGACAGGACATTGACCCGGAGGGTGCGTTCCAGCACGGCATCCTCGCAATCAAGGAAGTTGGATTTCTCCACGATCCCGGCATTGTTGATCAAGATGTCGGGTGCGCCAAACTGGGCGAGGATCTTTTCACTCAAGACATGAACTTGTGCAATGTCCGAGACATCACAAGTAAAACAGTGTTGATGGGGCAATTTTTGTTGTGCGTCCTGCAGGTGAGACTGATTGACATCGACAATCAGGACCTGGGCCCCTATTTTGTCGTATAACTTGGCCAAAGAGAGGCCAATACCATGTGCTGCCCCGGTGATCAAAACAACCTTTGAGCTACCCTCGGGATGTTTCGTAGGAATCACAATGTTTCAGTCTATTCTAAGAGCCTAAACTAAAGACATGATCTTGCTCATATGGTTTTATGATCCGAGGCCGCTTGGTTGTGATGCCTGAGATTGTTAAAAAATTGACAACTCTTTTTGCTGGGTGCCGATTACAAGCTTTCTGAGATGAGTTTTTAGACAGTCACAAAAGGAGCTATGGGTGGTGGCCAAAGTTGTACAACTTTATCCCGGAGGTGGAGGTACGTCGACCGGTAAGTTGCCATTTCAACAGGGGTTGGGCTTGCTCAAGACCTATGAATGTCTCGATCGTATTTATGCAATCCCTGGGATGAGCGATCAATTTGTGCCCGATCAAGTGGGTCGTTCTTGGCCCGATTATCTCGTTGTTGCCCCGACCCGGGGGTTAGTCAGAGGATTCGCTCAAACCTTACCCCTCACGCTTCCGGCCGGTTTGATCGCAGGCGCCGTTTTTAGTTTGAGGGCGATGGGTGTCACTGAAACCCTGGTAGAGGTTCTTGCAACCATTGGCCTACTGGTGGTTTGCACTGAAGAGGGAGCCGGAACCTTTTTGGTCAGCTTGTTGGGTGGATTTTTGGGCCGTCGCGCGATTTTAAATATGATCCCCACTTGGCTCCCTGAGAGCTCTCAGCCGTTGCAACATCCGAAGATCAGGCGGTTGGCAAAAAAAATAGAGCCTCAATGGTTGGAGGCAAACGCTGGTTTGTCCAGCGACAATCCTTTATGGGCTGTTGATGCGCTCGAAAAGGGGCAAAAAATGTTGTTGGGGGAAAAACTGTTTGCGGCCGCGGAGGCGTGGGGCTGTCTTGCCGGCCTCGTTTCCATGCAGTCTCAGGGGCAGGACACGGCTAGTTTTTTTCGGAATCAGGGTCGGCTCTTCACGGCAAAGCAATGTGGCTGGGTGGCGCAACGCATGCAACTTTACGCATTGCTCACCCAGAAAAATCGGGAGTCAGAAGAGCTGGAGCGACAGTTGGGACTCTTGGAGGCCTCTGGCGTGAAATGGGGTCACCTGGTAGCCTACTGGGATCATCTGGTATTTTTATTGGGATATGCCTCGGTCTGGCAATCTCCTGTTCGGGCATTTTTTAGTCGTTAACGGAAACAAAAATCCATCACAATCGCATCATGATCCGAGGCCTCTTGGCCGTTCAGGATCAGATTGCCCAGCACCTGGGGGGCGACGCTGGGGCCCTTGCGGGGGCTGGTCATTTGGCCGGGTTGGAGGATTTTGAGGTGTTTTTGGGCGAACCAGTCGAGTTTGAAGGGGCATTCGCCATCGGTTTTGCGGAGGGCCCAACGGATGAATTGGAAGCACCAGTCGGGGATCCATTCGCCTAAATTTTTGTTCGCCTTCATGTCCGCGGCCCGGTAGTGGACGGTGGCGGTGCCCAATTCATTGCATTCCTTATAATCATAACCCGCCGCTTCCAACATTTTGAATAAGCGTTTTTCGAAAAATCGGTAGGGGTGGAGGTAGTGATTGCGGATGGAGTTGTTCACGCCGATGCAAATTCTCACCCAAAAACCGATGATGGCGGAGAGGGTGTTGTGGGTGTCGTAGGTGCTGGTGTTCCAATCCCCGCCGATCAAGCTGGGGGCATCTCCTTCTTCGTGAAGGGCGGTGAGTACGGCGGCCATCTGTTTTTTGCGATCGGGTTGGGTGGAGCGCATGTCGAGGTGCACGCAAGTGGTGCGTAGTGGATGACCCGGAAGCTCAATGGTGCCAATGGCGGCTCGTTGATTGCCGATCCGTTTTTCGCGACCCTTCATCTTGTCATGGGTGCGCGGGAGTGGCACGATGCGCGGCTTGTGGATCGGGTAGCGGGAGAAGATGGCGTTGCCATGGATGCCCAAGGTGTTGTCTCCCCCCATCTCTTGCTCGATGCCGCAGCCCTTGCTGAGATTGAGGTAGGAGGGGACGAAGAGGTAGTTCATCTGGAGGATTCCCGCGAGCTCCTTGGCGATGTTGCGATTGCCGGAGCGGGCCATGCCGAGATCGGTTTCGGTGATGAGCAGGATGTCAGCCGTCGCAATGAGGGGATGATTTTTCAGGAAGTGGACGATTTCTTCGAAACAGATGCCGCGTTCCACATTCCAGGCCACGGCCCGGTAATAGGGTTCCGGTACGGCCGTGGGGGCGATGGTTTTCATCTCATAACTGTTTAGAATCTTAAAAAGTTTGGGTCGGAGTTCCCGGTACAATGGGGAACCTTCCAGGGCCTTGGTGGAATGATGATTGCCCAGGATGGGGAAATGGATGTGCAGGTCGTGGTGGAGTTCGTTGTCTTGATGATTCATCGCGGAGGGATCATACTTGAAATGGGCTACGACGCAAGTAGGGGTTCAAAATTTTGAACCCCTACTTTGCCTTGACAGGCTTTATCAATCAATCATACTAGATGGTTCTTATGAGCGAAAATGTTGCCACTGAAACACCTGCTCCTACAGCCGTAAAACCTCCTGCGCCCGCCAAGCCCAAGTTGAAGGCCTTGGTCGAACGCGATTCGTGTGTGGGTTGTGAGTATTGCGTGCATTGGTGCCCGGTGCCGGAGTGTCTCCAGATGACCGGAGGCGAACAGGTGGAAGGAAGCCTCCCGCTCGTGCATGTCGCGATTGAGATCTGTATCGGATGTAAACTCTGCGAACAAAATTGTCCCTACGATGCCATCCATGTCTATAAACTATCCCCTGAAGAGATCGAAAAGGCCCGGCCGCTGGATGGAATTATCGATCAGACTTATGCTGCCGGTGGGCTTGATTAACGATTCTGAACCCCCTAACCCGTAGTCATTTTAAGCAAATTTCCCCGCAACTTTACTCCCTCCTGAGCCGATAACCCCCTCATGGCCCTTTGGACCCCTCCTATCAGTGATCCGCACAGGTTGCCGTTGGTCCACACCAACGTGGGGTGGCACTCCTTGGCCTATCCCTTCGGTCAAGAGGCCGAGCGGGCCATTGATCAATTTCTGAAAGACCCCCTGAACGGTGTGCAGCTCAACGACCTAGGAGCGACAGCGGTGGTTCGGAGGCAAGAGGCCGCGTCCAGTTTGTTGCTGGATCGTTTCACGATCAAGCAACCGGTCCCGCTCCATGATTTTCAAGCGGCGGCGGAGGATGCCTACCTGACTGCCCGACGTCATGGTCGTGATCGCGGCCTGATCGTGATCCCGACGGGGGGAGGGAAGACCACCACCTTTACTCACATTGTGGGACGAATTTTTCAGGAACAGCAGCAGTTGCAAAATGGATGGAGGGCTGCCTGTCAGGCCCGTTTGCTGAGCAGCACCGCCGCCTTTTTGGAAAAATGGCAGGCCCCGGCCAGGATCTTGGTGATCGTTCATACCGAAGAGATCCTGGATCAAAATGTTGCAGCCCTCGTTCAGGTGTTGGGTTCCGAAGCGCATGTGGGGAAGGTTCAGACGAGTCGTTTTCAGCAATGGGACCGCCCGGTGGTGGTGGTCAGTATCCAGACCTTGATTGCCATGGATCCACGGGAACGCCAGGAGTGGTTGCGGCAGTTTGGTCAGGTGGTCCTAGATGAAGCCCATCACTATGTGTTTGGTAACGACTGGTTTGTTCCTTTGATTGAAATGGGCTTCTTCGACAGCGAGGGAAATATCACCTGGAACTGGCCGAAGGGGATGCTAGGGGTGACCGCCACGACCGATCGTTACACCGGTCTGCCGCTCCGTACCACCTTTGGTCCCGATGGGATCGTTTACAGTATTGACATGGCCCCCTTGATTGAGAAGCGGGTTTTGATTGAGCCCTATGGCATCGAGGTGCGTGTCAAAACCAGCAATGCTCATAACCCGATCCGCGCCCTGAAAGAACTTAGCCCTGAGGAGAAGGCCGATTTGGTCTTAGCCATTTTTAAAAATCGACTTTATCAGGAAGGTCGTTATCTCCGGACCCGTGTGTTTGTGGACAATACGGATGATCTCACGGCCATTGTGGAATGCCTCAATACCGCAAAGATCCAGGCAATAGGGGTTACCAAGGATCAGGTTTATGGGACATCGCTGGACCGCAAATCGGCCATGGAGGGTTATGGGAGCGGCCAATTCGATGCCCTGGTGACGATCAGGGTTGGGATGGAAGGGCACAATGATCCAGGGACGGAGGCGGGAATTCTAGTCCTCTCCTCGGATTCACGAGGAGGCATCATCCAGCGGATCGGACGGCTCTTACGACAGGACCCACTCCATCCGGAGCGGCGAGTGGCGATCATCGTTGATTGTGGGCTTAATCTGGAACGCCATGATTTGGGGATTCCCGCACGCGAGGCCTACGATCTCGATGATGGGTCCTTGATCGTCAGGAGCTCGGAGAATGGCGGACTTACTCGGACTCCAGGGACCGGCTTGATCGATACCGTTGAGATCGAGGACAGGGGAGATTTGCTGAATGCCCGACCCTACCCCTACTTCGCCCAGGCGTTGCGGCAATTTTTGCCAACGCCAGAAGAGGTGGAGCGCTTAGCCTTTGCGATTGATTCAAACAGCGACCGACTCTTTCAATATTGGAACGGGCTTGCCCTGCCTGGTAGCCTGCAGGAGGTCGAAGCGCTGGCCCGCTTGATCCAAGACCCGTGGGGGATGATCGTCGACGCCTGGGCCTGGGAAAAGGTGCAGGAGCGCGAGCAGTCCTTTCCGCTCCGCGCCGATCTTTCGGAAGAAGAACGCTCCCTGGCTCAGTGGTTTCGTTTCGGGGTGTTTCGTTGGTTTGGCGGCTCGATGGAGATGGCGTTGGATACTAGCCAGCGGACGCTTACGGCGCTTTGGCATGATGGGTCTGTCCCACTGCACAACCAGCCGCGCATGCCTTTGACCCTTTTGTATGATCGTATTACGGAGATTGTGTCGGGACCGCGCCCCGATCTGAGGGAGATCATTTCCGCCCTGATTCCGGAGGTGATCCGAGTGAAGTGGCAATGGCGGCAGGAGTCAACCACCCTGCCCATCGCTTGGGTCTGGTTGTTAGGCCTCGCCCGGGAGGCCTTTATCACACGCTTTCGAGGGGAACCCCTGATGAGCGGCCCTGAAGCTGTCGAGCAACAAGATCCGATCCGCTCCTTTGCCTACGACGAGACCGTCCCAGAAGGGAGCCGATCCATGCAGCCTCTCTGCGAGTCATTGCTTGTTCTACTGGCAGGCGATGATCCAGCCGCCCGCGAGCGGGTGAATCTGTTGTTGGATGAGGCGATCCGAGAAAGCCAAGAATTGCAGGGGCCGTTCCAAGAGGTCGCTCCCAAAATGGCTGTCTTTCATGCCTGGGCGCTTCAGGGGATGATCCGTCGGCAACGGGGATTCGTCCCATCCAAAGATCAGGGGAAAAATATCCCTTATTACATGAGGGAGTTGATTTTGTCCTTTTATCGTGAAGGCCGTTTTCCTGAATCGATGGGGGTTAAAGGTCTTGCCACATTTTCCTCCCTTGTCCTGGAATTTTCCAGCGCCGGAAATTCTCAGTCCTTGGCAGAGGGGAGACAACGGCTGCAAGATGCCCTTGCGGAATCCTATGGTTGGGATCAACCCAGCGGTTTGTCTCCAGCCGTGGACTGGTTATTGACCCTATTCCGATTTGAGTCGATGCAGCGCTACCAAGGTAGCTGGCCAACCACAGGCCCTGCCGGGTTGGGATCAAGATCCTGGATTCGGAGATTTCTGGAGCAAGGGGAAGAGATACCGATCCAAGAGTGCTTTGCAGAGTTATTGAGTGTCTTGAGCAACGGTGACCGGGTAAGGGAGCAGGAATGGAGCGAAGTGCTACGACTGGCGGCGGTGGCGCAAGCCACGGAAAAATATCGTCGTCAGCTGGGATTAGAGCAAGAACTTCCCCAGCTTGCGGCACCGATTCAGGGCTTGAGGTGGTGGTTGCAGCATCAACTCTTGGACCACCCGGAACGCAGCGTCTTGTTACAACCGAGTCACGTTGCTTTCCTGCAAGGGGGAAAAATTCCCCCCATGTTCTACGGCACTTACACGCGGTATCAATTTTATGAAGACATGTTGCAAGCGGCCGCCGGTGATGACCTTGCAGTGAGAGAAACGGGGAATTCACTGGTGCGAGGGGCGTTGAAGGAGTTGTTAGGGTGGACGGAAGATTATCGTCAGTCCCTTCCCGACGCCGTCGAGCGAGTCCTGGACCGTTGTTTGGACATCGTCTGCGATAAATACCGAGGTCTCGTGCCTGCCAATGCGGCTGATATCCCTCGGGGCAGCGCCTTGAGTAAGTTCATCGACTCAAGACAATGGCCCCAGTTTCGTGGAACCAATGAAAAAATGGCGGTGGAAAATTTTCAGGACTCCCTGCGGAATTTTTTCGTGACCAACGGGGTCCCTGAGGCCGAGGCCGATCGTTTGATTGGGGAGGTTTCTGTTACGGCGTAGGGACCATGCCACCACAACGTAATTAATTGCAACTTACCGTCAGAATGGGCATAATAACAGAAAACAATGATTAATTCTCATTTCAAGGGCTCTTGGTTGTTGGGTATTCCCTCTTTTCTTTTTTTGATCACCTTCGGTCTTGAGGCCTTTGCCTTGCCACGGTTTATAGTGGATCGTGGGGTGACCTGTTTCCTCCTGGCTCAGTTGAAGGGGTGTTGGGATACCGACCCGGCCAATGATCCTGCCGTTGCCGGGAAGGTTTGTTACAAGGATAAGAAGATTGGGAAAGTCCTTACGGTAAAAGACACTAGTGTCCCAACGTTAGTTGAATAAATTCAGTTGGTTAGTAGACTCACCTTCAGACATTGTATAATCATCACCCGCCAAGGCCTGTAGAATGGGCATTTTCTCGAAGATGTTGACGCT
>JAHFST010000007.1 GCA_023265625.1 Deltaproteobacteria bacterium
TATCAGTCAGAATTACGGAGCTGATTTCAAGTCGATGCCATGCAGATTTTGCGAAAAATGATTTGAATTTAATAACTTATCAACGATTACGCACTCAACGTTGGGACACTAGTGATAAAATTCGTATTGATATTCACCCTTTACCTGCTCTAGTGTCCCCCTCTCGCAATTGCGGGGCGTAGCTCAGCCTGGTAGAGCGCTTGCTTCGGGAGCAAGAGGTCGCTGGTTCGAATCCAGTCGCCCCGACCACTATTCGCTATTCTTTGGACTCAGGAAATCTTAGTAGCTTCATTAGGGCCCGACGTTTGCCCTTGGGGAGTTTGTGGGCTTGGTCGGTGTGGATCTCGTCAGGGCGATCCATCACCATTTGAAACTCCCGCGAGCCCAACACCCCACAGCCCTTGCGCTCGGCGTAGCGGGCCACCTCTTTATCCGAGGTGACCACGATGGCCGCGGGGCCAGATTGGCAGGCCATTTCTCGGATCAGGTCATCGGCCGTTTGGCCCCCTTGGGAAAAAATGATCCGGATAAAACCGTGACTGGTCAGGGTAGGGTGGGACGCCTCCGTGTGATGGGCATCAAAAACAATCGACACATCGTATTCCCGCAAGCGTGGTGTCTGGGAGACCCATTTCAACACCTCATTGCGGCCGCTCTCCAGATTGCCAATCGCCTCATCACGAAACGGATTCGCCTGCCACATGAAGTTGTATCCATCGATGATGATCTGGGTCGCCATCTCTAATCTTCACAATCCACTGTAACGCCTGACCACGATGCCGGCAGATTTTTTTGAAACCGATCGCAGAGCGAATAAATATGTATGGCTGAATCCCGACGACCGCGCGCCGCTACGCGATCTTCTTTTAATATTAATTTATTGAGCTGAGGAAACCCCCCCGCATGGAAGGTACCCCACAATATTCCGGATGAGACCCTCTGCCACCCCAACGGAAGATGGGGGAGCATTTCTACAAATGACATTGTGTGATCCTTATCCCGGGGTTCATGATGCACGGGAAAGAGATAGATACGATATCGCTCTGGTTCAGCGGGGTCGACAACGATAGCAAAACGAACCTCATTCGTTTTCTCACCATAATACCCCTGCGGTTTACCTTCTGACGGGTTACGAAATAGCTCTCGAGGACTCACCTCATTAGCGTCATTGCGTCTCAGCAATCGGAAGGGAAGAATCCCTCCAGGAAGATAAGACGGCGCGGGCAAATCGACGGCACGACTCTTTTTTGGCACCCATAAAGTACCGCCAACACCTGAATCATCAACCGTCCCCTCATCATCAGTCACCAAGAGACTCAGACCGCCCATGACAAGGACATCACCCCAGTTGACCGAACGCCAAACGCCCTGAGGACAATCGATGTCGGAGCGTCCTCGTTGTGCAATATAAGTGCGAGCCGCGTGAGCGCTCTCCCCGCGAAATCTGAAATATCCAACCCTATCTCGACCAGGGTAAAGTGCCAAATCAGCGTGAAAAGGAGAAAGGGTATCGGCATTGGGATAGGCGATGTCATTATCAGGATCTTGGCCAATGCTAACAATATTGCCTCGAAAAAACCGCAACGGGGCCTTTTGCGGGAGGTCGCAAATAATCTCTAGCGGCGAGAAACAAACCGTATGCCCCGCCACCCAAAGAACATCCCCCGCGGATAAATAAACGGGCGTGAGCGCTGGAATGGATTGACCATTCAACGTCATGGCCTCCTCACCCGGCTGCGGCGATGTGTATAGATGTCCCCAACGAGTCTCGGTGGGTTGATAACAAACTTGGACCGGATCCGAGGTTGTTCTGGTCAAATCGCCTAATCGTAACTGCGCTTGAGGTGAATTGCCGATGAAAAAAACGTCTCCATCACGAGGCAATAAATTACGACCCCGTCCATCCAGATAACGCCCCCCATCCAGAAGCAATGGTTCTGTCGACGGGAGTCGCACTGGTTTTGATAAGCAATCAAAGATTCCCATTCCCCTGCCTATCGGCCAACAGAGAAAAAGGTTGCGCCTCATTTAAAAAATCGCATAACTGTCCCCATGGCTGTCATTGACCTATTTGCCCAAGCCCAACAACTGGTTAAAACCCCAAGTGATTCAGGCACTTCCAAGCTCGTTACCCATCTCATCCCTTTGGTCCAAGGTTTGGGTCTAGGCACAACGCTGCAACCACCAAAAGTTCCAACGGGTTTTGACGAAATGAACCTGATTGGTCATTCCGTCCCAGCCGGTGACAACCTTTGTCCCGGAGGGCTGGCCCTGGTCACTCATTTAGACACCGTGCCCGCGGGGAACCGGGCCCTTTGGACTGAAACCCAGGGAGATCCCTACCGGGCCACGATCCGGGGGGATAAAATTTTTGGCTTGGGGAGCGCGGATACCAAGCTCGATTTTTTATGCAAGTTGAAGGCGCTCGAAAAAATCGGCGTGAAAAATTTGAAGATCCCCGTCGCCCTAATTGGCAGCTTTGGAGAAGAACGCGCCCTGGCGGGGGCGCGACTCCTACTCGAGACCCAATGCATGACCCCAAGACTGGCCTTGGTGGGGGAACCTTCGGAATTGAAACCGATGTTGGGGCACAAGGGGATTTTGTATTTGCGGGCTGTACTGGGGGCTCCTGTAGGGGCGTATTGCAATACGCCCCCACAACACAAAACCTTCCAAGGCCGCGCGGCCCACGGCGCCATGCCGCATCTCGGTAAAAATGCTATCTACGAGGCAATCGATTGGCTCCGCCAAGAACGGGGGAAAAATCCCCAGCTGCAACTCCTGCACATCCACGGTGGGACGGTGCATAATATCGTCCCGGAACAATGTGAGGTGAGTGTCGCCACCGGCAATGCCCCTTGTCCGAAGATTGATTTTCTGGTCACGTTTCTCGAATTGATCCGCGCGTCGGAAAAATTTTTGGCACAGGAACAAGCGGGACAATTTGATCCGCCTATCACTACTTGTAATGTTGGGGTGATTCGTGACACCCAAATTGAATTTGATTACCGATTGATTCCACCGACCGATCAGAACAAATTGTTGCATCATTGGGAACAACTGACCAAGACACATCCCGATGCCCGGGTTGAACTAATCCGCTCCAATCCACCGATGAACACCTTGCCAAGCTCCGAGATCGCACGCCGCACCACTCAGGCCTTGGGAGACATCGGTCTCCCCGCCAACTTTGGCTTCAAATCCGGCAACACCGAAGGGGCCATCTTCAACCAAATGGGGGCCGAATCCATCGTGATTGGCCCTGGGATCTCCATGGGGAACATTCACCAGCCTAATGAATTCAACAACTTATCGCAACTCTCCAAGGCCGTCGAATTCTATACGGCGTTCCTCCGGGCCTTTTGCTAACATAAGGGCATGGCCTTTCAGATCCGTCCCGCCCATTACTCGGATGCCCCGGCACTCCTGGCCTTGGCCACCTCGACCAGCGCCCGCGGCTTTCTGACCTTGCCCAACACCGAAAAAGAACTGGAAGAATTATTGGACGACACCGAAGGCCACTACCTCTTTGTGCTCGAGGATGAAAAAAAGGTCATTGGCTCCTCGTTGATTGTCGCGCGCCACGGCACGGCCCAATCGCCCCACCTCTATCTCCAATTGGATCGTACCGGACAAAGACTCAAATTACGTTCGGAAACCCGCGGCAGAACAGAACTGGGAGGATTGATTTTGGACCGGTCCTATCGCGGCCACCCGGAAAAATTGGGTAAGAGACTTTCTTACGTGCGGCTATTTTTTATTGGCAAGAACCCTCAGTTGTTTTGTCCGGACATCCTGGCGGAATTGCTCCCGCCCTTCACACCCGACGGAAAATCGTTGTTTTGGGAGGCCCTGGGGAAAAAAATTACCGGACTGGACTACCAAGAAGCGGATGAAATGTCGCGCCGGGATAAAAGTTTTATTCGACAATTTTTTCCTCAAGGAGAAATCAATATCACCTCCCTCCCCGCCGAAGCGCAATCCGTGATTGGCATCCCGGGACCTGAGACCATGGCCGTCACGAAGATACTGGAGGCCGTGGGATTTCAGTACCTAAGACAAATCGACCCCTTTGATGGCGGCCCCCACTATGGTGCAAAACAAAGTGACATTCGCTATGATCTGGTAGAAAAATTTCTGCTAAGGGACACTGAAGTTACCCTGAATCTGTAGGGGCGTATTGCAATACGCCCCTACAAAAGGACTTTATGCCACGAGCCATCTTAATGGGAGACCCGACTCATTTTCATATTTCAGGCGGGGCCAATCCCTTCACCCGCACCTGGTGGGGGAAAAAGAAACAAGTCGATCGTGAACGGGCCATCGCACAATGGCACCAGATGAAAGACACCCTGGAAAGACTGGGGCTCAAGGTTTATGTCATCCCGCCAGATCCGCAAAACCCCGGCCTCGTTTATCCCGCCAATGCCGGATTTGTCGTGCAACCCGAGGCCATCATCCCGTTGCCAGAACGAAGTTTTTATCTCTCCCACCTGCTCCCCAGTCGGGCCCGAGAAACCCCTGTCTACGATCTATTCTTGCGTAGTTTAGGGATGAAACCGGTGCGCATCCAACATCGCTTTGAGGGAGAGGCGGATTTCTTCCCAGTGGGACACGAATACATCTTCACCTACGGGGCCGTCGTGACACAAAAATTTGTCCCCAAATTGGCCATCCCCCCTTGGCAGCGCCAATATGGCTTTCGTTCCGAATCGGCCGTCTTGCCAGAATTGCAAGAAAAAGTCGGTCGGGATATTCTCATTCACCCCTTTGAATTGCTCGAGGAATCCCACTACCATGGGGATACGGTTTTTTGTTCCTTCGGAAAAAATCGCGAGGCCCTGCTGGTCTATTTGGAGGGACTCACGCCAGAGGCGCGGGGCCGATGTCAGCATATCTTCGGCGATCGTTTGATCCCACTCTCCACCCGTGATGCCTTTTTTTTCGCGGCCAACGCCTTCCAAGTGCTGACTTCGATGGGGTTAACATTATTTATACCCGAGGGAGTCAGCACCGCCCTGCTCAAGCAAATCGAAGCACACGGGGTCCAACCCTATCCAATGGATGTCTCCGAATTTCTAAACAAGGGAGGAGGTTCGGTGAAGTGTATGATCGGTGACCTGGGTAGTATCCCCTAACATTCTCATTTTAATAGTTTTCTCTCAAAATGATAACGATGATGTGGGGGAGTAAAAAATAAATACTAATAATTTCAAATTGTTAGAGTTGTTCTTGCCTCTCGCCTTTGGCACTTTTCTTGCTTCTTTGATCCTTGCCTTTATGAAATTGTTTATTCGCATCACCTTACTTTGCCTCTTGGCTATCCCCCTCTCTGGCTTCAGCGCCTGTAGTGGGGTGATGTTGGGTGGAGGCTCTCCGCTAGGCATTGGTTCGGGGGCCAGCGGGGGCGACGACTCCAGCGATAGTGATACCACCGAATTTCGGCCCGCGTCGCTACCACCTGTCGTGGATGAACCTTCTTACTCGGTGTCTGCCGCACTCTCATTAAGTTCAGGAGGGGGGGCAACGGTTGATGCCACCGTGACGAGTGTTCAGAGTGCGAGTGTGGCGAGTGGCATTGGATTGACCTTTGTTCATGTCCGGTTCAGCAACAGCGATGCATCCCTCAGTCAGATTCCGAGCCTTGTTGTCGTCTCGCCTCAGCGGTTACTCGCATTAACCGGTTCAGAACTCGCCGTTAAAACGGCTCAAACAGATACCAACGGGCAGGCAAGCGTCAGCTTCGGTGATTTCGTCAGTGCGACGGATCAAGTTATTGTAACCGTGGGGAGTCCGACCACGGGAGGAACCAGCACGAGCAGCAGTGGTGGCTCAGGTGGCAGTTCCGGATCAGAAGATGCGGTGGTGGCTGCCGTCAATCCGACAATTGTTTCGATCCTGAAAGCCAATGACAGCGCCCTTGCCGATGGAGATAGCTTCAGTTCAGGTGCAACATTCACCGCGAAGATTAAGTTTGATCATTCGATGTCTACCAGTACCCTGTCAGGGAACATCATCTTGAGCGGCGCAAGCAGTGGAGCCGTCACCCTGGTCCTGGCAACCACTGCCCTGACTACCGACAATATCATCAACAACGAAATCACCGTGACCGGCACGTTGCCCAGCGTGACCCAAGATGAGACCTTTACCCTGACACTCAATACGAATATTATGGATTCCTCCAATTTACCTTTATCATCCTCCATCACCAGAACCGTTACCGTGGTAGGGACTGGGACTAGCAGTAGTAGCAGCGGGGGGAGCAGTTCTTCTGGAGGTTCTTCCAGCAGCAGTAGCGGGGGAAGTACGGCCCTGAGTATTTCATCGATCCTCAATAGTTCAAGCAGTGCACTGGCCAGTTCCACCGTCCGCCCCTTCAGTGCCACGGTCACTTTCAGCAGCACTCCGACAACCGCCCCAAGCGCGTCTAACACCACGGTCACCTGTGCCAGTTCCGGCAACACGACCCTCTCCTTCACACCCTTGACCACTCTCAGCTTCCGTATTTCCAGCACCCTAGCCGTCGCAACCTCCGACTCGTGCACCCTAACGATTGGTACCGCCACCGGTATTGCCACAGCGAGCACCACCAGCTTCACCCTTAACGCAACAACCATCTTCCCCAGCACTGTCGATACAACCCTCAACGGAGAGCTAGATGGTGAAGGGTTCGGAAGCAGCATCGCATTTGGTTTGCTGAATGGCGACAGTGTCACCGACATGGTGGTTGGCTCACCCACCTATGACACCGGATCGGGAGATATTGGCAAACTCACCCTCTACAATTCAACCTCGAGTGCCCTAATCAACGGTGGGTTCGCAGGAACTTCAACAGATACGGAAACCAGTGTAAATGCCCCAAACCCAAAACTGGGAGAATCGGTCTGTTACTACAGTGATGGCTCTACCCAATCAATAATTGCCGGATTACCCCTTTATTTTTTAAACGGGGTGGCCCATGGGGCAGTGGAACGTTACAATGTCAATTCACAACTACTCTCCCTAGCTGGAACCTTCAATGGTCCCTATGCGGCTGATGCCACCCGTCAGGTCCGGTTCGGCGAGTCCTGTGCCGTAGGAAATTTTCCGAGCGGAAACAATATCTTAATCGGAGCCCCGGACCGCCAGGGAACCTCCAATCAGTCTGGCAGCGCCTTTGTCTACAACATTGATGGAACACAATCGTTTGAATTTACCGGCGACGCCACGCAAGGGGCCAATTTTGGCGAGGGGGTGACGGCGGGAGACTTCAACGGTGACGGCCGTGACGACGCGGTAGTGGGAGCCCCGAGCCAGTCGACCGTCAGCAACGGAACTGGTAAGGTCTTCGTTCACTATAGCAGCGCCAGCGGATTCACCGCCACCGCCGATGATACCTTCATCCCCCCCTTCTCGACTGGACTATTCGGCCAACACTTTACCGTGGGTGATTTCAACGGCGATGGAATCGACGACCTAGTGACATCCGCAAGCGGCGGGGGGGATGTCTTTATTTATCATGGCAGCTCCAGCGGTTTTAATTTCACCTCCACGGTCTCAGGCTTCGGACCATCCGCATCCACCACTTTAAACACCACCGACACCGGTTTTGGCGCCGCCATCACAGCAGCCGATTTCGATGATGATGGTTTTGATGACCTCGTCGTCTTGAAGATCCCCCTGGGAGATTTTGGGCAGGACTCCGGGTCGGTCACGGTTTCTCTCTATCGTGGTGACAACTCCGGAGTCTCTACCACCGCCTTCTGGAGCGCCTCCGTGGGGACAACGGACGGTACGGGCAGCACCGTAGGCTCTCTGGGGGTTGCGGATGTCGACAATGACGGAGGGGTCGATCTGGCAGTAGGGGTAGCCGGGCTCACTTCAACCTCCAAGGGAAATGTCTTTTTCTTCATTAATTCAAATTAGGGGGGGGAGATACCACTCTCCCCCAAGCCCCCCATCTGGTAAGCCACTAACTCAGCGTTCACTCCGTTTGGCCGGACCGAGTAAATCGGATCCGGCCAATACTCGTTCACTCTCGGCGAACATTATCAAAATGATATTTTTGATCAAAATGAGACGGTGATTGAAATAATTTCATAAATAAAAACAACGATTTAACAAAACTGTATTTGGCATAAAAATTGAAGGGTTAAGCAATAGGGTCAAATATGCTTGGGGCATTCATCAAAAAACACCTTGTTTCCTCTCTGATCTTACTGACCATGGCCGGCCTTCTGCCAGCCTGTGGCGGCGGGGGTATCGGCAGTGGCCTCCCCATGATTCAACCTTTGGGGGGAGGGTCAAACAAGGGAGAGGGATTTGTTGACCCCGAAGAAGAGAATCAATTTCGCCCCGCCTCACTTCCGCCGGTGGTGGATGATCCCACCTTGGTGGTCAGTGGTCACCTCTACCTCACGTCGCAAGGAGTTGCCCATGTGAGCGGACAGGTCACTTTCCTTTCTGGACAAGCAATCAGCCAAGGAACGGTCATTTATGTGCATACCGGACTGACCACAACGGCAACAAAATTAGCGGCACTCGCCCTGAACAAACCCAAGGTAGAAGAAAAAGAGATCGGGATTGCGCCCATCGATTCCAACGGCGAATTTCAATTCGACACCACCGTGCCATTTGATTCGGGAGATATCCTCTATTTGGCCGCTACCTCGCAGGCCGCCGTAGCAGGCACCCCCATCAATTCTGTAGAGTCAGAAATTGTCTCGCTTTTCACGGTCGAAGCGGTGTTGGAATCCTCAGAAGAAGAGGAAGAAACCTCGGAAACCCCAGTGGAAACATTGGAAACCAACATTCCGAACGAACTACCCGAACAACCAGTTGAAACACCCGCAGATACACCTCCAACCGAAACAGCTATGGAAGCGCCCCCCCAAGATGAAGCCCAACAACGGACCACATTGGAGACAACCCCACAAAATGAAGCCCCACAAGGCACAACTCGGGAACGATCTTCCGAAACAGTAGCCCCCGAAGTGACCCGCCGCATGAACACTGTGGATATCGTGAATACCGCTGAGACCACGGAGAACACAGTCACCGAGCCTCAAATGCGCAGGCGAACACGCCTGACTCGTTAAAAAAATAGTCTTTCTTTGTTTGTTTCGATTGACAAAATCCCGTTAAAAGTGAGTTAATGCGCCAGCATGGCAAAAAATAAAAACGAGTTTTCCTTGACCTTGACCGATCCGGTCAAAAAACGCGAAAAACTGGAAACTCTCTCCCGGCAAGTCACGCCCGTTGATTTGGAAAAAACTCAAACGATTGCCGACCTGGTAGATTCCTTCAAAGGCATGTCCATTCAAGCGCGGCGCATCGGACAATGTGCCGATGTCTTCGAAAGCATGTTAACGGATCCGGATCGCCCCACCATCCTCCTGGGCATCGCGGGACCGTTGGTAGCCGCCGGTCTCCGAAAAACCATTCGAGATATGGTCGCGCTCAATATGGTGGATGTGATTGTCTCCACCGGGGCGATTTTATATCAAGATATTTACCAAGGCCGCGGGTTTCGCCACTTTCATGGTTCGCCCATGGCGGATGATAACAAGTTGCGGGATCTTTACATCGATCGAATCTACGACACGTATGTTGATGAGGAAAAATTTTGGGAGACCGATTGCTGGATTGGGAAATTTGCCGATACCCTCCCTGCCGGCATTTACTCCAGCCGAGCCTTCATGGACAAATTAGCGCTGCAGATCAAAGATGAAAATTCCATTGTCGCGACCGCTGTCAAAAAAGGGGTCCCGATGTTTGTCCCCGCCATCAACGACTCCAGTATCGGGATTGGTCTCACCGAACATTACCATCGCGCCACCCGTGAAAAACGGGAAAAAATGGCGATCAACTCCATTCGTGATAATTACGAATTGACCCAGATTGTCGTGAAGTCCAAAAAGACCGCCGCCATTTACATCGCAGGGGGCGTGCCCAAAAATTATATCAACGACTCCGTCGTCATGGCCTACATCTTTGGTCAGGAGACCGGGGGTCATACCTACGCCTTTCAGCTCACAACCGATGTCCCGCACTGGGGAGGGTTGTCAGGATCCACATTAGACGAAGCCACCTCGTGGGGAAAGATCAACAAAAAGGCCTCAAAGGCCATGGCCTTCGTCGAACCTTCCGTCTCGCTTCCCTTGTTGGTTGGGTCCATGATGCAAAAGGGGCTCTACAAAAATCGTAAGCCGCTCAATATTTCCTGGGATAATGATATTTTGACATCGTTGTAGGGGCGGATTGCAATACGCCCCTACATATCCACAATCTGCCCAAAAAATAGGCTGTGATTAAAAAAACAGCGAGATCGATTTTTAAAATAAATTAATTCATCAATAATATCAGCACGTTAAAATAATGACGCATCTTGGCATGACCTTTGCTTACTCGGTCCCACAGGGGAGGTTCGCTTGGGGCGAACTGACCAAATTTTTGTAAAAATTCACTCATAAGGAGGAGTCATCATATGAATCACAAGAAACTATTTCTAGCGGGGGTTTTGTGCCTAACCTTGCTAGGCAGTGCCGTTGCACGGGCCGAAGAAGAATCGGGTAGCGCCGCATTTTGGGAAAAGACCAAGGTAACCGGTTCCATCGACGTCAACTATAACTACAACTTCAATCGTCCCGCCAATGCCGGGGGTGGAGCGGTCAATCAATATCGAGTATTTGACACCAACACCAATACCTTCAATGTGGGATTGATGGAATTGGCCATCGAAAATACCCCCACGGATTGGGCAACCTTACGCACCGATCTCGACTTTGGGCATGATACGGTTTTTTATCACGCCGCCGGTCTCGGAACAACCGAGTTCTTTGACCTTCAACAAGCCTATGTCGCTTTGAAGGCCCCGATTGGGAGCGGTCTGACCTTCAAGATCGGTAAGTTCGTCACCATGCATGGTAACGAGGTTATTGAGGCAGCGGCCAATAGCAATATTTCCCGCGGTCTATTGTTCGATTATGCCATCCCCTTCACCCATACGGGGATCATGGGCAGCTACGCCTTTACCGATTGGCTGACCTTGGACCTGGGGGTTGTCAACGGCTGGAACAATGTTGTCGATAACAATAACGGCAAGAGCGTCCATGGTCAGTTCACGATTAAGCCATTGGAGAATCTAACATGGATACTCGGTGGTACGGTGGGTCCGGAAACAGCTGGCAGTGACGGCAAGGTTCGCGCCTTGATCGATACGACCTTGAGCTATGCCCCGACCGATCAGTGGAATTTTGCCATCAATTATGACTGGGGTCGCGATAGTGGTTTAGTAGGTCATGCTGGTGCTGCCGATTGGCAGGGTCTTGCCGGTTATGTAAACTGGAAGCCATTCGATAAGTTTGGCTTATCCGCCCGTGGTGAATACTTCCGGGATGATGTTGGTTTTGCTGGACCAACCAACATCGCTTTGCCTGCGGTTGCCTCAAAACACATCTATGAGGGAACTCTGACCACTCACTGGTATTTGGCCGACGGACTTGACCTGCGTTTTGAATTCCGCCACGACCAGGGCAACAAAGCCTCTTTCCTGAAGAACGGCGGGACGGCTAAGAAATACCAGGACACGCTCGCAAGTCAGTTAGTTTACTCGTTCTAACGATAAACCTATTCGATCGGGGTTGTTTCCGGCTGTGCAGTGAGTACGAGTTAGTCGGAAACAACCCCGCTCTCCTTGCCTCCGCAATCGACGCAATTTACCCTAGACAAGGCCGGGCAGCGGGTGCTACGTGAGTCGCCGGATCAGTACCCGATTGGATGGTAATTGACTAAGAAAACCAATAAAAGGAGAGCTGTTATGACACCCAAGGAAGTATTGGCATTCGCCAAAGAGAAAAAAGCCAAGATGTTGGACCTCAAGTTCATTGACTTTCCAGGAGTTTGGCAACATTTTTCCGTGCCGATCTCCCAACTCGCCGAGGGCAATTTTGAAGATGGTTACGGATTTGACGGATCTTCCATCCGTGGCTGGCAACCCATCAATGCCTCTGACATGTTAGTGGTTCCGGATCCTAAGACTGCCGTCATTGATCCCATCTGCAAAGAAACCACCTTGTCGATGATCTGCAACATCGTTGATCCGCTTACCAAAGAATCCTATAGCCGTGATCCGCGCTACATCGCCCGCAAGGCCGAGGCGTATGTGAAGTCGACCGGCATCGGAGACAACATCTACTTTGGACCTGAGGCCGAATTTTTTGTCTTTGACTCGGTTCGTTATGACCAAACCTCCAACAGCGGTTTTTACCATGTTGATTCCGTGGAAGGACGTTGGAATAGCGGCCAGGAAAGACTCGTCACAGGCCAGGTCAATTTGGGCTACCAGACCCGTCACAAAGAGGGTTATTTCCCCGTCGCCCCGACCGACACCTTGCAAGACCTCCGGACGGAGATGTGTCTGGAGTTGCAAAATTTAGGCATTGAGGTGGAGGCCCAGCATCACGAGGTCGCCACGGCCGGTCAATGTGAAATTGACATGCGTTTCGACTCCCTGACCAACATGGCCGACAAGCTCATGTGGTTCAAATACATCTTGAAGAATGTGGCCCGACGCAATGGCAAGACGGTTACCTTCATGCCCAAACCGTTATTTGGCGACAATGGTTCCGGCATGCACTGTCATCAGTCCATCTGGAAGGGTGACAAGCCGTTGTTCTCCGGCGATAAGTACGGTGCCACTTCAGAAATGTGTCTGCACTACATCGGTGGTTTGTTGAAGCATGCGAAGGCCTTGGCTGCGCTTACCAACCCAACGACTAACTCTTATCGTCGTTTGGTCCCTGGTTTTGAGGCCCCGGTCAATTTGGCCTACTCGGGACGAAACCGTTCCGCGGCCATCCGTATCCCGATGCTTTCCGCGTCACCGAAGGCCAAGCGTATCGAGGCCCGATTCCCAGATCCGTCTTGCAACGGCTACTTGGCCTTTGCGGCGATGGCGATGGCGGGACTTGACGGGATTCAAAATCGTATTGACCCAGGTCTGCCGCTGGAGAAGGACATTTATTCCCTCTCTCCTGAGGAATTGGCCAATGTCCCGAAAATGCCGGGGAGTCTGGATGAATCCCTCACGGCCCTGGAAAAAGACCATGCCTTCTTGCTGAAGGGGGATGTGTTCACACCGGACGTGATCGAGAAGTGGCTTGAGTACAAGATGGAGAATGAGGTCAACCCGATGCGGTTGCGTCCCGTTCCTCATGAGTTCTCGCTCTATTTCGACATCTAGACAACTCTTGAGCAAAATACAACAAGCCCACTCTCCTTTGGGGAGTGGGCTTGTTTACTTTCTTTGACATTTTTGCCATTTTCCTTTAAAGTCCGTCTTCGTCTTTTGAACAAGACCCCATTAATTGGTAACTTTTAAGGAGATAACATCCATGAAAATGAAACTCAGCCTGTTGGCCCTGGCCCTGTTTGCCATTGGTTGTAATGAGAAAGCAAGTCCAAGTGCCAACCTACCAACACAACCAGCCAGTGCCAGCGCGCCCATTGCGTCGCTCAACGGTCAGCCCATCACGGATGAAGACGTGCGCAAGGTCGCCGGGGTTAAATTCGCCCAGGCCGAGATGGAACTTTTTGACATCCGCAAGGATGCCGTGGACCAAATCATTGCCGGCAAGCTTTTGGAAGAAGAAGCCAAAAAACAAAACACCACCAAGGATGCCCTGCTGAAGAAAGAGGTCTTCGATAAGGTCAATGTGGCGGATGGCGATGTAAAGAAATTTTTTGAAGAAAAGAAGGACCGATTTGGTGATAAAAAATTAGAGGACGTACAGGGTAATATCCGCGGCTTTTTATCCGGAGAACAAAACAAGAAGCTCATGGACTCTTACTTGAGTCAGCTCAAGAAGAAGAATGATGTGGCCTATCTGATCAAGGCCCCCACAATTGATGTCCCAGAGGGGGATGCCCCAGCCATGGGCCCAAAAGATGCCAAGGTCAGGCTGGTGGAATTCTCGGATTATCAGTGTCCCTTCTGCGGACGGGCCCGGGCCACCGTCAACAAAATCAACGAAGAGTACAAAGGCAAGATTCGCTATGTCTTCCGCGATTTCCCCTTGTCTTTTCACAAAGATTCTCAGAAGGCTCATGAGGCATCCCACTGCGCCGAGGATCAGAACAAGTATTGGGAGATGAATAAAAAACTCTTCGAGAGTCAAAAGGACCTGCAGGTTGAGTCCCTCAAAAAATACGCCCAAGAGGTCAAACTGAACGGTAAGAAGTTTGATGAGTGCCTGGACAGTGGGAAGTATGCCGACCGTGTCAAGAGTGAGATCCAGGCCGGGAGCAGTTTAGGTGTTTCCGGAACGCCTGCCTATTTTATCAATGGTCGGATGGTCTCAGGGGCTCGGCCCTTCGAGGATTTCAAGGCCATCATCGACGAAGAGCTGAAAAAAGACTAGGGTCGTGCTTGATCTACGCGCTGTCTTAGAAGATCTCCCCGGTGTCCAGCGGGCCTTGGCCCAGCGTGCCGCTACGCTTGACTTCTCGGGGCTGGAAGCCCTGAATCAGGAACGAAAATCCCTGCAAAAAGAATACGACGCCCTTCGTTTCCAACAAAATCAAGTTTCTGGAGAAATCGCCAAGCTCAAGCAGGCCAAACAATCGGCGGATCACCTACTCACTCAGATGCGCGGGGTGGCTGATCAGGTGCGTGTACTGGGAGAACGCATGACCGGGGTAGAAGCCCAGCTCCGCGAATGGTTGCTGCAAGTCCCCAATCTTCCTCATGCCTCCGTGCCAGCGGGTGTGGATACCTCCGCCAATCAAGTGGTGCGCTCATCCGGCACACCCCCGACTTTTTCATTTCCGGTGAAAGACCATTCGGAACTGGGGGAAAAACTGGGCATCTTGGATTTTGAGCGGGCCACCAAGATCACCGGTGCGCGCTTTACCCTTTACCGTGGAATCGGTGCCGCCTTGGAGCGGGCCTTGATCAATTTTATGCTGGATCTTCACACCAAGGAGCATGGTTATACGGAAGTGCTCCCGCCTTTTTTGGTGAACTCCGAAAGTTTGCAGGGAACGGGTCAATTGCCAAAATTCGAGGCCGATCTTTTCAGGACCACCACTGGATACTATCTCATCCCGACAGCCGAGGTGCCGGTCACGAATATTCATCGTGATGAAATCTTGCAAGATAAGGAGTTACCCATCTCCTATTGCGCCTACACCCCCTGCTTTCGCAGTGAAGCGGGCGCGGCCGGCAAGGATACGAAGGGGTTGATCCGGCAGCATCAATTTAACAAGATTGAGTTAGTCAAATTTACCCGACCGGAACAATCCTATGAGGCGCTCGAACAACTCACCGCCAACGCGGAGCGGGTGCTCCAACGCCTGGGGCTCGCCTACCGAGTCATCGTACTGTGCGCCGGAGATATGGGTTTTTCTGCGGCCAAGACTTACGACATTGAAGTTTGGTTTCCTTCCCAGCAGGGATATCGTGAGATTTCCTCTTGTTCCAATTTTGAGGATTTTCAGGCTCGGCGCGCCAATATCCGTTTCCGCCGCGGGCCTAAGGATAAACCTGAATTAGTGCATACCTTAAATGGATCTGGGCTAGCCGTGGGTCGCACTGTCGCGGCCATTCTGGAGAATTATCAGCAGGCCGATGGGACGGTCTTGATTCCGGAAGCCTTGCGGGGTTATTTGGGGGTTGAGAAGATTGGGTAATAGAATATACGAAGAACGTGATCGAAAAACGAAGAACGAAATTTGCGGCAACTCTCGTTCACGTTATTCGTTCTTCGGGGAAAATTTGCCGCCGCAAATTTTCGGAGGGGTGGCCGAGTGGCTGAAGGCGCCAGTCTTGAAAACTGGAGTACCTGAAAGGGTACCGTGAGTTCGAATCTCACCCCCTCCGCAATTTGTAATACTAAATTTTTATTGTAATACTTAAATAATTTTGTTATACTTATTTTTTATCGTATATACCTCTAAATTAAGGGTCTCCTATGGAAACGGGAACTGTCACGATTAAGGGTCAGGTGGTCATTCCGGCCAAGATCCGGAAACGGCTTGGGATCAAAAAAGGCACGAAGGTTTGCTTTGTCGAAAGGCACGAAGAGGTGGTCATCCGTCCATTGACCAAGGATTATTTTGAAAAAATGGCGGGCCTCCTTACATCCGGTGGCAAGATGACAAAAAGCCTGCTCGAGGCCCGGAAGCAGGACCGGCTCCATGAGGAAAAGGCTGAATGATGACGCAGGTCCTTGATTCCCATGCCGTCTTTGTCTATTTGGAAAAAGAACCCGGATATGAAAAAGTAAGCGCCATCCTTGCCCGTTCCGCTGAGACGGGGAGGGATCTGCTCATGACAACCGTCAATTGGGGAGAAATTTACTACATCACCCGAAGGGAAAAGGGCGAAGAAACCGCTGAGGAGGTCATCAAGGTTCTCGACAGTTTTCCCATCGAGGTCGTGGAGGTAGACAAGGCCTTGGCCAAACAGGCCGGCGTTTATAAAGCCGCGAAAAAAATGTCTTATGCGGATTGCTTCGCCGCCGCCTTGGCAAAAATGAAAAAGGCCGAATTAATAACCGGGGACAAAGAATTTAAGGAAGTCGAAGGGGAGATCAAGATCCTCTGGATATAAACTCCCCGGCCTTTGACCTGCCTGCATCGCTCCTGAGATCCATTCGCAGTTCCAATTCATTTCCTATGACCCAATTTTTTTGAATCATTCCTCCCAGGTGGCCAAAGGCCTGCTGACTGTCTGGGGTCTCAAGAGTGATTACCAAGGAAGTCACATCCGCCAGGGCTAGGGCCAAATCAACCCTACGCCTGAGTATCTCTCCCCCAATCCCGCGTCGGCGCTGGGAGGGATCCACCCAGATGCGGCCTGAGACCTCGTAACTGGGCGTTGTCCCCTTGAAATAAATCGCATCAGTGGCCACCACCCGGCCCTCTTTATCGGCCAATTTAACCAAATACCCCGGCAAACCCCACCGCTCAGGACTCAGGGGACGCACCTCTTTGAGGGTCAGGCCACAACCCCAATTCCGATGAATACTCTCAATGGTGCTGCGAAAGACCGGCGGAAGGGGATCCATGCCACGCCAGGCTCGGATATTGTCCTGCAAGGCCGCATTCACTTGTCTGGGCGTAGGAGGTGCCAGCAGGAATATGGCCACCTGTTGTGTCGTCCGATCAGCAAAGCTAATGGTGGAGCTCTTTACCTGCTCACCCAACGACTGAACTCGGCCTGCAGCCACTTGCCACAATGAATGAAGCCTCATGTCCCTGTTATCGGCAAACCATCAGTAAGGTTGCGGATTTTTATCGATTTGTTTGCGCAACTTTTTCAAAAATGAGTCGAAAAGAAAACACTTATGGGGGATGCCTGCAAACCGCTGCGTAAAAATGACCGGGGTTACCGACTTTGTCATGCCCTGCAAGACAAAGGAATCGATCTTAAAGAAAAACTCCCCGTCGTTCGATTTCAAAAGGGAGGCCCTTCAGTCGAACGCATCACTGGGTCTCTGTTACAACGCGTCTACTACCAGTCCGTCAAAAACTGGATGAATTTAACAGACCGGGACAAGGCCCTCTTGCCAGTGCCCATGCCTGCTGATTGTATAGGACGCGAGGTTCGCCCCAACATCGAATTGGCGGTCCGCTCCCTGAAACGTTACTGGGATGATAAAGGAAAAGGTATCACAGCCCCCCAAGTCGTTCAGGCCCTCACCACCTTTCTAGACAAACCCTCCGATCTAGCCGGGTTGGGCATCCCTGCCGTCACCATCGATCATTTTTCCGCCTCATGCGATACGGTGGTAAAATTCGGGTTCTCCAGCCCTCAGGAGCGCCTTTATCTTCTGATAGGAATCCTCTCAGCCATTGGGATCGAGGCCTTTCCGGTCTACATTCATCATCCTGAGGATGCGTTGGCTCCACCCAAAGAGGTGGCCATCGGTGTCGTGGACCGGAACCAACATCTTCAGTGGCTGGACGTCACCGATGGACAGGTCTTTAATCTGCAAGGTCAGCAAGTTTTTGTCGGAAATCTCCTGGATGGTCTGGCGGTGGCCCTCTACGAAGGGATTTCCGTAACGAACGATCCGGTTGAGAAAGAAAAAAACCTGGCCCAGATGCAATTGGCGAGGAGCATAGCCCCTCACAATCCCTGGATATTACGCGGAGCGGCCTTCTGCCACCAGGCCTTGGGACAGAACAAAACAGCCAACCATCTTTTTACAGCCGTTTTAAAAGATTGGCCGCAGGACTCGAGTTCGATCACTCACCGTCAAGCCCTCTCATCCCCATGATATAAGGCTATCGTGTAATATCACCCATGGTCAATTTATCTGTGTCTCTTTGTTGAGACTTTAAGGCCTGGTCCAGTTTATCATGATGCACCCAAATCTGCTGCCCATCACCGGCCGAGTGGCGCAGTGAAACATAGCCCGCATTGGCCAAGACTTTTTGGGCCCCCACGTCAAAAGAGGAAACCCGATACGAAGGACCGCGATAAGTCGCATCCGCGGAGCCTTTTCGGAAGGTAATGGGCTGATTGTGTGGGGAGATTCGTCCATTGTTATCCAAAAATGCCACTTTCTCCGCAGTGGTACCTCCCTCAACGGGTTCCAACATATTTGCAATGGGCGATGACTCAATGATCGCGACGGTTTGCTTGGTGGATGCGCCAAAGGTAATTCGTCCGTTTTTTGGAGCGATGGAGTTGCACAGCTTGAGAATCTCCTGCCCCCTGAGGACGCGTCCATCGGGTAGTTTGAGCGTCGAATCAGCGGAGAATTTGCCATCGGGATTCACCAACACGCCCGAGCCCGTTCCCAATCGCACTTTGAACTCTTCATGATTTAAAGCGAGCCCAATTAACTTGATCTGAACCGGGGCGGCGGGAGTGGTCGATTTCGCAACCTCTGGCGCCTTACCTGCTGGAAAAAATTCAACGCCCTGATCGCCAAAAATAGCAACCGTTCCTTCAGGCTGGGCTTCGGGCTTGGCTGGCGGACCGCTAAAAACATGGACGGCGTCACCTTCAGGGCTCTTAAAAGTACTCACCCTACTCAAGGGAGGCTCTGTTTGAAGGTCGCGTCGTAAGTTGAGTTGCCCTGGGGTAAACTTTGCATAGCCACTGGAACCTTGTTTTTGACGTGTCATGTAAACCGTCTGGCCACCAATCTGATACGCGGCATACCCGTTCTCCTTAAGCGTGGTCTGGGTTTGTTCCGGATGATGATCATTGGGGGCAATGACATAGGCTGGAAAGGTCCCCTTGGAGGTTACCACCGAAACCGGAACCGTGGTCGGGGTCAAAAAAGCGTGCCCCAAAATGGCCGAACCAATCTTGGCCTCCGCTACGGGTTTACCTATCTCCGTTTTTGGACCCGGTACCTCTGCGGGTGGGGTGCGATGCAATCCCTTATGACCATGACTCGGCTTAACGGGTCCACTCATAATAGCCTCCTTAAAAGTTAAACAAACCGACTTCTGCACTTTAGTTATCGGCTGGGGACCTATTTCAAGTTGCTAGCGGCTAAAAAATCCCTTAAATGGCTGAAAACGCTCATTGACACAGGGCGGCAAAGAGGCTTTAACCTGGCACTTCAGGAACCATATGGGTACGATTCAAGAAGAATTACTCAAAGCGGGATTGATTTCAAAGGAACGGGCCAAGAAGCTCAAGGAAGACGAGCGGGCCAAGAAGTTTCCCCCGAAGAAGCTCCCCCCCAAGGCCGCCGCACCTGCTAATAAGCCGCGACCTCAGATGAGCCAACCACCGCTGAAACCTGTGGCGAAGCCAAAACTGGCCCCCCCACCGGCCAAGCCCGTGGAAAAAATCCACGAACATCACCTGCGCACCCTCTGTGAGGCCTGTGGTAAGACCTCCCCGGACGTGGAATATTACCAACATCACAACCGGAGCATGGATAAATTTTGGCTCTGCATCCCCTGCGCCGATGACCACAATATCCCGGATGCCACGCGGCAGACCAACCAGAGCCTCCAGGCCCAAAAAAGGATGTTTATCCGTCGCTACGGGGCCACCAAGGTCTTCAAGCCGGGGGCTCAGGCGTGATTGCGTGCCTTGATCTCGAAGGGGTTTTGATTCCTGAAATCTGGATCAATGTCGCCGAGAAAACTGGCATTCAAGAACTCCGCCGCACCACCCGTGATGAGCCTGACTACGACAAACTGATGAAGGGTCGGATCAAGATCCTGCATGAGCATAAACTCAAGCTCGCCGACATCCAGCGTGTCATCGCCACCATGCAACCCCTCCCCGGCGCTCAGGAGTTCCTGCTCTGGCTCAAGTCAGAATTTCAGGTGATCATCCTCTCCGATACCTTTTACGAATTCGCCGCGCCCATGATGAAGCAACTGGAATACCCGTCCCTCTTCTGCCACTCCCTCGTGGTCGATGAGAAGGGCAATATCAAAAACTACAAACTACGCATGCCCGACCAAAAACGGGAATCGGTGTTGGCCTTGAAAAAACTCCACTTCCACATCGCGGCGGCCGGGGATTCTTACAACGATGTGGCCATGCTACAAGTCGCCGACCGCGGCATCCTGTTTTGCCCCCCTGACAATGTCATTCGGGAATATCCGCAGTTTCCTGTCACCAAAACGTATGACGAGCTCAAGAATGAGTTTTTACTCTGTCAAAAGGCGTTTCGAATTCCCGAGTGATTACAACCCCAAACTCGCCCCACCATCCAAAACAACAACATGCCCGGTGATGTAGCTCGCCTCCTCACTGGCCAAGAAGGAGACTGTGGCCGCAAGCTCTTCTGGTTTACCGGGGCGGCGCAGGGGGATGTGGTGAATGAGATCGGCCTTAATTTTTTCGGGGATGTTGGCAATCATGGTGGTGTCCATCAGGCCGGGGGCGATTGCATTGGCACGGATGCCGTAACGGGCGAGTTCCATGGCCCAGGTTCGGGTCATCGCCACGACCCCCGCCTTCGCAGCCGCATAATTAGTCTGACCCAAGTTTCCTTCGTAGGCGAGGGAACTGATGTTGACCATCGCCCCACCATGCCCTTTTTCGATGAGGGTACACGCAAAGGCCTGGCCGCAGTTGAATACCCCTTTTAGGTTAATACGGATCACCTCGTCAAAGTTCGCCTCCGTCAGCTTGACGAGGAGGCTGTCGCGCAAAATGCCGGCATTATTCACCAAAATGTGTACATCACCCAACTCTTGCAGGGCCTGCTCCACGATCTCCTGGCCCACAGCATGATCTCCCACGTCGCCAATAAAAATCGCCGCCTTGCGACCTAACTGACGGATTTGCTGCGCCACCGTCTCAGCTTGCGCCTGATGGATGTCAACAATCAGCACATCGCAACCATCTTCCGCCAAACGCAGGGCAGACGCCCGCCCCAACCCTTGGCCGGCACCCGTAACGATGGCTACTTGGTTCATAAAACGAGAGGTCATACCGTCCTCGAAAATACTGGGTTGTGTGCGTTCTTCCTAATGGGTTCCAAATAACGGTCAAACAGCATGGCCATATTGCGAAGGAAGAGACGTCCCAGACCCTTGGGTTGGAAACCGGCAGCCGTAATCGTCACCAACCCATCTTCGGCAAATCGCCCCAGTTGGTCCACTTCCTCGCGAAAATAATCTTGAAATACGACGCCCCATTTTCCCCCGAAGGACTTAAAATCCACCGGCTCAGCGCACATAATCTGCGTGATCAGTTCACGCCTCAGGTGGTCATCACGATTCAACAGATACCCGCGAAACGAGGGCAGATCCCCTCCCTGCACGGTTTGAGAGTAGGCAGGCAGTTCCTTTTTGTTCTGAAAATAGTTGCCGTTGACATAAGAGATCGAACTGACCCCAAAACCAATCTGGTGGGCATCGGCGCGGGTGGAGTAACCCATAAAATTTCGGTGGATCGTATGGGTTGCGAGCGCCCGGGAAAGGTCGTCATCGCGCAGGGCAAAATGGTCCATCCCGATCAATTCATAGCCGGCGGCGGTGAAAAACTGATAGGCCCGCTCAAAAAGTTGCAGTTTTTGTTCCGGAGAGGGGAGGTCTTCGTCTTTAAAGGCCCGCTGCACGGGGCGTACCCAAGGCACATGGGCGTAGCTGTAAACGCCCAGCCGATTGGGCCGGAGCCCCAAGGTCAGCTCCAAGGTTTTTTCAAAGTGCGCAAGCGTCTGGCCCGGCAGACCATAGATGAGATCAAAATTGAAGTGTTGAAAGCCCAACGCACGGAGTTCGTCCAACATCGCCTTGGTCTCAACGTAACCTTGGTTGCGATTGATGAGCTGTTGCACATGCGGATCAAAATCCTGAACCCCGAGTGAGATCCGATTAAATCCCAGCGTTGCCAAATTTTTACAAAACGCCGACGTGTTGGTCTTAGGATGCATCTCGATCGCAATCTCGGCATCCGGCAAGATCCGAAAATGCCGCCGGAACTGCCCCATAATTTCTGTCAATTCCTCGGGCCTGAGAAAATTGGGTGTGCCCCCGCCAAAGTGCACCTGGCTTACCTCGCGCGCGTGTGCCGGAAGGAGGTTGGCGATTCGCTCAATCTCCCGCACCAGGACATCGACATACTCTCGGGAACGATCATGATTCTTGGTGATCACCTGCATGCAGCCACAGAAGTGGCAAAGATTTTCACAGAAGGGCAGGTGGGCATAGAGGGACAACCGCTCCCCGCTAGGCAAGGTCTGAAGGCTTCGGGCAAAATCCGCCGGGCCTACTTCTGAAGTCCAGGCGGGAACTGTGGGATAACTCGTGTAGCGCGGCCCCGGGACGTCGTATTTTTGTAAGAGGTGTAATAACTCCACACCCTTTTCTACGGCCAAAATAGGTCCTTTGGCAAGCTTGCAAGATAAGTTGTCCTACAGTCCAAAAATTATCGCTTCGCATCTTTCTTCAATTTCGGTACCACAAGATCGCGAGCTAGTTCAGCCTCGATTTCTGCAATCGTCGGCAGGCTGGTATCCAACGGTTTGGGCAATGCTCGCACCAGTTGATATTCCGCTACGCCAATAGGCTTACTAATACCGGAGAGGGCAACCAAAGCAATTGGTCAGCAGGCTGCTGCCCAATTAGGCCATTGGGACACATTTGGGCAAAGAACTTCATGTATTTATGGACTTGCTATCCGCCATATCTCTGACACGCCCCCACAAACGCCCGGGCGTGCTCCACCGGGGTCTCTGGCAAAATACCATGGCCCAGATTCATAATATAGCCGGGGCCACCACCCCAATCGCTAATCATCGCCGCCACACCCTGTTCTATCTCGGGAATTGGGCGCAGTAGTTTCTCCGGATCAAAGTTCCCTTGCAAGGCCACCTTCCCACCCGTCCGCCGCCGGGCCTCCGAGAGAGTAATCCTCCCATCAACCCCGATCACCTGCGAACCGGCCGTCACCATTTTTTCCAAGAGATGATCGCCTTTTTTGATGAAAAGGATGGTTGGAACCGTCATGGCACTCAAGATTTTTCGGGTATAAGGCAAGGCCCACTGTTCATAGTCCTCCGGCGTCAAGACCCCGGCCCAGGTATCAAACAGTTGCAAGGCAACCACCCCAGCCTCCGATTGGCCACGGAGGTAATCGATGGTCGCCACGGTGATTTTTCCCAGCAATCCATGCAGCAAGTCAGGTTGTTCCCTCATCAACGTTCGAATCTCGGCAAAATGCTCGGAACTCCCCCCTTCCACCATGTAAGTGGCCACCGTAAACGGGGCCCCCGCAAAACCAAGTAGGGGAATCGGTCCCTCCGGAGTAGCCTCTGACTTGAGGGCTTTCTGAATAAGTCCGATCGCCTCGTAGACAAACCCGGCCCGAGCCGCCACGCCATCGGTCTGCAGGCGGTCGAGAGTACTTACAGAACGGACCGGCTCGGCAAATTTTGGGCCTTCGCCCTCGACAAAGGCTAATTTAAGTCCCATCGCATCCGGCACAATCAAGATATCGCTGTAAAGGATCGCCGCATCCACGCCGATCCGGCGCACGGGCTGCATGGTAATTTCCGCGGCCAACTCCGGGGTCTTCATCATGGTTAGGGTGTCATAGCGAGCACGCAGGGCGCGATATTCCGGCAAATAGCGCCCGGCTTGGCGCATCATCCAGACCGGAGGGCGATCCACCGGTTTCCGCAAACAGGCATCGATAAATCTTTGAGTGGGGGTCATTTGTCCAGATGGATCCGCACGCTGGTCACTACGATGCCGCGCTTAAACAACAAGGCAGTTCGGATGCGCAGCGCCGTCTGGTTGTGAAAGAGTTGCTGCCACCAATAACGCGTCACAAATTCCGGGAGCACCACGGTCACAATATCATCTTCCCGTTGCCATTCGATCTGATCTAAATACTCCAAAAACACATTTACAATGGCGCGCGTCGGCGACGGGATCACCACTAAGGAAATATCAGGGGCGTAGAGGGTCCAGTCTTGCTTCAAGGCCTTGGTTTTTTCCGGATCCACCTCCACATACACGGCCTTAATATGGGGCGAGATACTCCGGGCGTACATGAGGGAGATAATGGTCCCCTTGTTCATCTGTGAAATGGGGATGACCACGGTATGCTTGATCTGACTATCAATCGGATACTCATTCCCCAACTCTTCAATGGACAGTTCCTTTTCAACCGTTTTGTAATAATCTCGCACCTTCAAGAATCCCAAGACCATCACCGGAATAAGGACCAAGACAATCCAGGCCCCATGGGTAAACTTGGTTGAGACAATAACAACCGAGACCACACCCGTACTCACCGCCCCTAATCCGTTGATCACAGCGGAGATCCACCAATGGCCCGTCGCCCGGTCGTGTAAATGATGCCGTACCATCCCTGCTTGAGACAGGGTAAACGAGATAAAAACTCCCACGGCATAGAGAGGGATCAGGTGATGCGGGTTCGCATGAAATAACCAAATCAATATCCACGAAGCAACCCCTAGGATAATAATCCCGTTCGAATAAACCAACCGATCCCCCAAAGCGGTCAATTGCCTAGGCAAAAATCCATCCCGGCTCAAGATAGAAGAAAGCCGGGGAAAGCCGTTAAAACTGGTGTTGGCGGCCAACACCAAGATAATCGCGGTGGAGTACTGCACCAAATAATAAAGCGGGCCACTGCCAAAAATCCCCCGGGCAATTTGCGAAACAACGGTTTCATTTGAGCTAGGGACAATATGAAAGAGCTGGGCAAACCAGGTAATCCCCCAAAATAACGAGACTAGAATAGTGGCCATCCAAATCATCGTGATTGCCGCATTCCGTGAGGCCGGCGGTTTAAAAACCGGCACCCCATTGGAGATGGCTTCAATACCGGTCAAGGCCGTACAACCCGAGGCAAAGGCACGTAATACCAAAAAAATCCCCACGGTCTCGATCCCTTCCCCTAGCACTTCGGGAGAGATTCCATGAGTCACGACGGGAAGTGGCTGATGAAGGAAATAAAATCGAACGATCCCGGTGGCCAGCATGGCCGTCAGAGAACCGATAAAAATGTAAGACGGGATAGCGAAGATCGTCCCAGATTCTTTCACCCCGCGCAGATTTCCCAACGTGATCAATATGAGAAAAACGGCCGCGAGATCGACTCGATAGTGCAACAATCCAGGGTAGGCGGAGATCACCGCTGAAACCCCAGCCGATATACTCACGGCCACGGTCAAAACATAGTCAATCAGTAAGGCCGCGGCCGCCACCAACCCGCTCGTCAGCCCTAAATTCTCCCGTGAGACAATATAGGCCCCCCCGCCATTGGGATAGGCCAGAACCGTCTGAACGTAGGACACGGCCACAATGGCGAGCAATACGCCAATCGCTAGGGCAATGGGGATGGAATAGTGCAAGGCCACCGACCCCGCTAACACGAGAATCAGGAGTATTTCTTCCGTGGCATAAGCCACAGAGGAGAGGGCATCCGAGGCAAAAATCGCCAGGGCCATTCTTTTTTGCAACGTTTCATGGGCCTGGCGCGCCGAATCAAGCGCTTCCCCTAGAAAGATCCTTTTGAGCATCCGAAACATAGCGCGGGAACCTAGATCAATGGGACTTGAATTTCCACCTCTATTTGTGAGAGGTCATAAGCAGCGCTTTACTATGATGTCCAAATCAAAAAAGAAGTATTTTGGCAAAAAACCCGGGCCCTTGTCGGTTTCACCCAATCGACTGCCTGTTCCTATCACGCCCCCAGGTCCGGTCACGGTCCCTTCCTACATCGACGACCCAGTGCGCGCCTACCTGGCCGAGGTCAGCCAATTCCCGATCTTGACCGAAGAAGAAGAACAGTCCTGTGCCAAAAAATACCGAGAGACCGGCGATATTGAGTCCGCCCGTAAGTTAGTCACCTCGCATTTGCGTTTGGTGGGGCGGATCGCGCTGGAATACAAGCGGGCCTATCACAATGTGCTGGATCTCATTCAGGAGGGCAATGTCGGGCTCATGAAGGCGGCCCAAAAGTTCGATCCGGACAAAGGCGCCCGCTTTTCCTATTATGCCTCGTGGTGGATTCGGGCCTATATTATAAAATACATCCTAGATAACTTTCGGTTGATCAAGGTGGGAACAACCCAGGCGCAACGTAAACTTTTTTTCAACCTCATGAAGGAGAAACAAAAAATCGAGGCGCAGGGTTTCCATGCCGATACCAAGCTGCTGGCGGAGAGACTGGATGTCCATGAATCAGAGGTCCAGGAAATGCAGAAACGCATGACCCAACCGGATCTTTCCCTGGAAACCCCCCTCTCTGGGGCGGAAGGCCCTGTTTTGAACGATCTTCTGGCCTCCACCGATAACCCGGAAAAAAGCGTGGCCCAGCAGGATCTCAAGAATAAACTGTTGGAACGATTGGATGAATTTGTCAAAACCCTCGCCCCCAAGGAACAAAGGATTTTTCGGGAGCGCATCATGGCAGAGGTCCCCAGCACCTTGGAGGCCTTGGGGGACGAATATGGCATCACCCGCGAGCGGGTGCGCCAGATCGAAAGTAAAATTGTGACCCAGTTACGCAACTTTTTCGGAAATTTGACGAGATAACGTCAAACAGGAGGTCCTATGCCAAGTGTCCAAACGGCCGCGAGTGACCGGCGCAAATTTGCCCGGTTAGACATTGCCCTCACCGTCGCTTATGCCATCACTGACGAAGCCGGAAATCCCTCCGAGTATGCCGAGGCGATCAGCGGGGATATCAGCGCTGGGGGGTTCCGATTGATGACCCCCGGGCCCCTCCCGAATGGAGCCATTTTGGAGTTAGAAATATCGATGAACGGCAGTGAGGAGTCCATTGTGCATGCCAGTGGCGAGGTGGTCTGGCAGCAAAAAATCAACGACCAGAGCTACGAAACCGGCACGGTGATCAAGTACATCGAGGAAGATGATAAAAAAATCTTCATGGGATTTGTCTTTGACCAGATGTCTCGCTTGGTCGGTGGACCTTCGTTTAACTTGCATTGATGTAAGGGCGTATTGCAATACGCCCCTACACGCGAAAATAACCCGGAGGGGGAGGCGGGGGCAAATCATCACTCCCAGATTTTTGAAATTTCATGGGGTTCAACTCCGTCATATCCATGGTTGGGCTCACCATGGCAAAGGCTTGGTCGTAGTTCTTGGTCTTTTGTAGTCCTTGATAATCCGCCGTGATCGATTTCACATAATTTTGAGTCTCGGCATAGGGAGGGATTCCACCGTACTGCACGACCCGATGCGGTCCTGCATTGTAACCCGCCAGGGCTAGTTTTACATCGCCACCAAACTGGTCGAGCATTTGACTCAAATATTTAGTGCCCCCATCCACATTTTGCCGAATATCAAACGGGTTTTTGACGCCCATCGCCTTACCGGTAGCAGGCATCAACTGCATGAGCCCCTGGGCCCCGCAAGGAGAGACGGCCTGAGGTTTAAAACCGCTTTCTTGTTTGATGACCGCTAACACCAATGCTGGATCTACCCCATATTTCTCGGCAGATTCCTGAACGGCGCTCTGGATATCGGACCGAACATCCGGCTTCCGTCCCCAAGTCTTCTGGGCCAGCTGATCCAAGAGGCCGGAAAACCCTTGCGAGCTAGCCGATCGATCCACCTGCCGATCCTGACCGGCAGCCGCGCGCCCCTCTTGGCTGGCATTCGTTTGTAAAGAAACACCCGTCATACCCTGATGTTAAAGCATTTTCCATGCCATCCAATTAAGATAAATTATGTTATATTTCAGATAGTTGCGATCGTACCTGGCACCGAAAAACAGGGCATTGGGGTCTGGGGGCCCCAAATGATAGGGTCGATTCCCTAACGAAAGAACATCCAAGTAATGAGGAGAAAAGTAGGAATGAGGATCCCAACAGAATATTTCATGTAACCAAAAAAGGACGGCATTTTTACCTTATTCTCCTCTGCAATGGCCTTCACCATGAAATTGGGACCATTGCCAATATAGCTGTTGGCCCCCATGAAGACCGCCCCCAACGAGATGGCCTGGAGGATGGCGTCTGGGACACCCCTCCCTCCACCAACGGTCCCGATCAGGGCGCCAAAGGCCCCATGAAAATCAACTCCCTGAGCCGTTTGAAAAAAGACCAAATAGGTGGGGGCATTATCCAAAAAGCTGCTCAACACCCCGGTAATCCAGAAAAATTTCCAGGGTTGGTTGATCCCCAACGAAGCCCCCTTGGCCTCCAAGAGCAAGAGCGCCGGAATCATCGTCATAAAGATTCCGATAAAAAGAACCGCAACTTCAATGATCGGCCCATAGGTAAACTTATTTTTTGCGCGGAGGACGCGCGGGGTGAGCCAGATCGAAAGCCCGGTCACAAGCAACAACACTCCCTCCCGAAACGGCGAGGGCACCCACACCACAGAACCAATCACGCAACAGAGAAAAAAAAAGTTAAAGGTCCCTGTTACTTTTAAGGGTTGAATCTGGGTCCGATCCCGTTGCAAGTCTCGCTTGCTCTCACGACTATATTGAACCGTATCCCACAAAAAGTAGAGAAACAGGAGAAACACCACCGTCACGCTCCAGGGCCGCCAGAGCGAAAGCGTCCATGTGAATGGAACCCCTTGGAGAAATCCCAAAAAGAGGGGGGGATCCCCTAATGGAGTGAGACTCCCCCCAATATTGCTGACCAAAAAAATGAAAAAGATGACCGTATGGACCACATGTTTGCGTTCGGAATTGGTTTTGAGCAAGGGGCGTATCAAGAGCATGGAAGCCCCAGTCGTCCCAATCAAGTTTGCCAAGACCGCCCCTAAAAACAGAAAAAGCACATTCACCCCAGGAGACGCCTCCAAATCACCGGTCAAGACAATTCCCCCAGAAATGGTATACAAGGCGCCCAATAGAATCATGAATTGAACATACTCGATCAAGGTATGAACAATCTTCTCCCAACCGAGCCCTCCGAAGGTCAGCAAGAGGTAACCCACCACCAAGCCACCCAGTGGCACAGCCACCAGGGCCTTGTTGCGATTCGATTCCCACCAGTGTCCACACCCTAACGGGAGCAAGGCAATGCACAGCAACAATCCGACAAAAGGCAACAAGGTGAGAGGGTGTGGTAACATCATAAATTTAAGAAACGGTAAGCTGTTGCTGCAGAGGCAAGATCCGCTCCCTGACCTCTTGAGCCGTCGCGAGTTGAATGGCGTCCAAGGCCATTTCCCTAACTTCTTGATAACGGATTTGTCGAATGATTTTTTTCACCATCGGAATATTATTGGGCATCATGGAAAGCTGCCCGACCCCCAATCCAACCAACAACGGCGTCATCAATGGATCTCCCGCCATTTCACCGCAACACCCCACCATCTTCCCGGTATGTTCTCCCACCGAGGCCACGTGGGCGATATAAGACAAGATGGTCGGATGCAACGGCTCAAAAAACTGGGCGACTCGTTCGTTGTTGCGATCCACTGCGAGGGTGTATTGGATCAAGTCATTGGTGCCGATGCTGAAAAAATCGGCATGCTTGATGAGTTGCGGGGCCAGATGCACCGCCGCAGGGACCTCGATCATGATCCCAATCGGCACATGAGGCTCATGGACAACACCCTCTTTGGCCAAACCTATTTTAACCTCCACCAAGATTTTTTTGACCGCGAGAATCTCTTCCACCCCGGAGATCATCGGGAGCAAGATGCGAATCGGCCCATGGACGGCCGCGCGATGCAGGGCACGGAATTGCACCTTCAGAATATCGGGTTGCGTTAAACAAAGCCGGATCGAGCGGTAGCCCAAAAAGGGATTCGCCTCACCTTCCACCGAGAGGGCCGCCACCGGTTTATCCCCCCCGGCATCCAAGGTACGAAAGGTCACCGGCATCCCGCCGGCTTCCTCCACCACTTGTTTATAAACATGGTATTGTTCGTCTTCGTCAGGCAACTTCTTGCGGACCATAAAAGGGAGTTCCGTGCGGTAGAGTCCCACGCCTTCCGCCCCAAAATGCCGCAGGCCGCGCAAGCCGCTGACAAGACCAATATTGGCCTCCAAGATGATCCTCTTCCCGTCCCGGGTCTCCGCAATCTCATTGGTAAGGCCTTGCGCATGAACCATCGTGCCGGCCACCCGTTCTTGGATCGTTTCATATTCCTGCAACACCGTCCGCTTCGGGTTGATATAAACCGTCCCGACATTGCCATCGACGATAATTAAATCCCCCGCCTCCACCTTTTTCGTAATGTGGGGAATCCCCATCACGGCGGGAATCCCCATGGATCGCGCCAAAATGGCCGCGTGAGAAGTCACGCCCCCGCGCTCGGTCACAATCGCCTTGATTTTTTTGGGGTCCAGCTTGGCTGTCGTGGAAGGGACCAAATTTTCAGCGATCAAGACCCCCTGGAATTCATGACGCTCGGCCCGTTTCCCCAACAAGTGCTCCACGATCTTCTTCTGAATATCTTCCAAATCCGCCACCCGGTCGCGGAAGTGGGGATCCTCCACCGACTGAAATATTTTTACGTAATCCGCAATGACCTCATCCACCGCCGTCACCGCGTCCTGTCCCTTCATCACCTCAATATTTAACTTCTTATGAAAACTCTTGTCCGCCAAGATCATGCGATGGCTGAAGAAGATATCCGACTCCTGTTTTGAGACCTTCTTGATGAGTTTTTTCTCGAGTCGCAACAAATCCTGGGTGGTCTGGTGGAGGGCCTTACGAATCCTGGCCATCTCTTCCTTGGGAGAGATCGGTTGACCACTTCTGACAGTCGTTGGCCTGCCAGCCCCTTCGCGTAATAACACGGCGGGACCAATGCCAAATCCAGGAGATACGGGCAGGCCTTTGTAACGTTCCGGATGATCTTCCTTCTTTTGCGTGTCCTTGAGGATCTCCAAGGTGACAACGTTTTCAATGACCCCGGCCAACTGAAAGCCGATCAGGGAGAGCATATCCACTTCGGTAGGAGTAAAATCCCGCGGATCTCGCGTTTGAATGGCCAGTACGCCCAAGACCTTTTCCTTGGACATCAAGGGGACTGCCGCAAAGGAATGAAATTGTTCTTCGCGAGTTTCAGGAAAGTATTGGTAACGGGGATGCTCCTGCGCCTCCCGAACCACCACCGGTTTTAGCGATTCAATCGCCAGACCCGAGAGCCCCTTGTGGATCGACATGTTCACCTTGCCGACGGCCGATGGGTCCAGACCGTCGGTGGCCACCAGCAAGAGTCTCTTGTCTTGCAAGAGATAAAGCGAGCAAACATCCACCCGCATTTCTTCCCGAACGAGGGCGACAATCCGCGACAACGGATTGTCGCTCGGCCCCGATTTTTGGAGAATCTTGACGACATCCGTCAGGGTGCGCAGCGAACTATCTTGGGCTTGTGGGGGGGACATCTATCCTAACCAATACATGGAAAAAGCCCAATCTTCAAGAGGAGATGTGCAACAAATCCCGCCATCGAAGGTCGCGCTGGCTCATGTATTGCTGGACCACGCTCATCGTGGTGTTGATAAAGATGTAAAGCACTAATCCTAAAGGTAAAAAAAGCATAAACCCAGTGAACATGATGGGCATGATCATCATCATCTGTTTTTGCACCGGGTCCACTGAGGTTTGGGGGGTCAATTTTTGCTGTAGGACCATGGCCACACCCAGGAGGAGCGGCAAGATAAAAAAGGGATCCGGGGCAGAGAGATCCCGATAAAAACCAACAAAGGGGGCATGATAAATTTCAATGGAATTATACAAGACCTTATAGAGGGCGATATAAATGGGCATTTGCAACACCATGGGCAGGCATCCTCCCATCGGATTGACCTTATGCAGCTTGAAAAGGGCCATCACCTCCACGTTAAGGCGCTGCTTGTCGTTGCCATACTTTTCTTTAAGTTTTTGCATCTCTGGTTGAATCCGCTGCATCTCCTTCATCTGCTGCATTGACTTGATGGTCAGAGGATTGAGCAAAATCTTGGCAAAAACGGTCAAAAGGATGATCGCCACCCCCCAATTTTTGACCACACTATGGAAAAACTGCAGCAATTTTAAGATGGGAACCGCCAGCAGACCAAACCAGCCATAATCTACCGCTTGTTCCAATCCGACCCCCGCTTGGGCTAAATAAAGTCTATCCTTCGGTCCCAGATAGAGGGAAAACTCCTCCTGATGCCCCCCTTGAGGAGGGATGGTCACTACTGGGGTCACAAAATTCAAGGAGAGGAGATCCCCCACCCGGGAGAGTTGCAAACTTTGATCGGAGGCCAATCGTCTGGTGATAAGGGCTGTGAAAAAATATTGATCCTCGATCCCCCCCCAAGCCGTGCCCCCTAGGACATTTTCGCTGCCATCTTTCTGCCCAAAACGCTGCACCTTGCCCCCCGTTTGGTAAACAAAGTCCCTAACATTGGTGGCCGGTTGCAAAAACGAGAGAAGACCCTTCCGTCCCGCAGTCGTCTGCTGCCGCTGTTGACTCAACAGGGTCATCTTCCCCTGCAACATCTGACCGGTCTGGTTATGCAACGAGATATTCATGGTCAACAAATATTTATCTGGTGCCCACCGATAGCTCTTGCGGATGACCACCCCACCCGTTTCTCCCTCAAACGTCACCTCATCTTGGGTATGAGCCACGAGGCTATAATTGAGCGCGTTATTGAACGGGAAATTACAATCCTGACACCCTAAGTCGGCCATCCGCTCATCGGAGCGACCCAGCAGATTGACCAGGGGACTCTCTGGCGTCACGGTCTCCTTAAACTTCTTTAATTTAAAATCTTTAATTCGCCCCCCATGGGAACTAAAAGCAGCCTCAAAAAAATCATTCGATATCACGGTTAGTTGTTCTGGACCCACAGGCACAGCAGGGAGATTGGCAGCAACGGGGGCAATGGGTGCACTGCTCGTCGGTGCCGCGGCTTGCGACACAACCGGTGGAACACCGACAGGGATTCTAGGCTTGGCGTAAAATTGATACCAAAGTAAAAAAACTAAAAAGGAAAGCCCCGCAGCCAGCAGGGCCCGTTTTTCTTGATTCATAATTAAAACTCCTTCTGCACTGGATCCCAACCACCGGCATGAAAGGGATGACACGTGAAAACTCTTCTAACAATTCTTTGCAGGGCAAGCCCCGGCGGCAAGATTTCTAAAGCCTGTAACGCAAAATGAGAGCAAGAAGGCTCAAAACGGCAGACACGACCAAACAACGGCACGAGGATTCCGACCGAAAGATGCTGATAAAACCTAATCAAAAATAGCGCTAAGATCTTGATATAGTTCATTTTTTCTTGCTTTTCCTGCCTCAGGTCGCGCGATACATACCACAGTTTTGGAGGCAAGCAACCGGTTTTGCTCCCGGACGCGAAAAAATTCTCGCAAAACTCTCTTGATCCGATTGCGAATGACCGCCCCCTTAATCTGACGGTTCACTTTTATATCAAGCACCTGTCTCTTGGGATCCTCTTTCAGGTAAATAATGAAATAAGAACCTACGAGTTTTTTTTGCGCCACGTCTTCGATTATTTTTTGGCAATCGAAACGGTTAGTTTCTTTCGGCCTTTGCTTCGGCGACGCGCAAGCACCTTTTGTCCACCGGGCTTTCGCATACGGCTTAAAAAACCATGTGTCCGCAAACGCTTCTTCTTATTGGGCTGGAAGGTTCGTTTCATTTCTAAGTCCCTTGTTTGTTGGATTGGCGAAAACTATTTTTCCGCGGCCACGATAAGGATGGATGTTTTTTTAGTCAAGCGATTATTTTTTCTCTTTTCTTTCTGCGCCTTCAGCGTGTTTTTTTAAAAAGTCCGTATTTTTTTAAGTTTCCTCTGGACAAAAAAAAACGGTTTGTTACCCTCCACACCGTTCCAACAAAATGATTTTTAATTTTTCATAAATTTTTTGTGACATTTTTGGGAGAAAAAAATTTTAAGGCTTCCTGATCTTCTCCTCTTCGAGAAGGGATGCATCAAACAAGGGCGTAACTAAATAAACCGTTGTTTATACCATTTATCCACACCTGTGGATAACCCTGTGGGTTATTTTATGGATGAGTTTGTCTTGCCAAGCCAACTAGAAAGAATTCGTATAGAATTCAATGATTTGCTGGATTCACCGGCTTGGTCTGGTCAGGTTTTTTTTCCATCGATTACCGATAATTGTCTGACCGTTCAGGTAATCAATCGCTTTGTTCGTGATTGGATCAAGGAAAATTATTGGGAACAGATCCTATCGGTATGCAAGCGAGAATTTGGCAGTAACGGTGAAGCGCGGATGGTGGTCGTTGAATTACCACCTGTGGCCGCGGAGGTAGGGGTTCAAAATTTTGAACCCCTACAAAAAAAACCGGAACCTGTTCTTCCGCCACTTCCTCTTGAGGCCCCCAAGGTCGTCTTTTCTTCCTTAAACAAAAAATATACCTTCCAATCTTATGTCGTGGGCACATCCAATCAATTTGCCCATGCGGCCTCTGCCGCCTGTGCCCAACAGCCGGGTCAGGTCTACAACCCTTTGCTAATCTACGGGGGTGTGGGTCTTGGTAAAACCCATTTGCTTCACGCGATTGGCAATGAAATATTGCAACACAATCCCAGTGCCCGTGTTTTGTACATCAGTTCAGAACGTTTCATGAATGAACTCATCCAGGCGATTCGTTCCGGTAAAACGAGCGAGTTTCGTAACAAATACCGCGACTCATGTGATGTCCTGCTGATGGATGATGTCCAATTTATCGCCGGCAAAGATCGGACTCAAGACGAGTTCTTTCATACTTTCAATACTTTGTATGAGAGCCACAAACAAATCGTCCTAACCAGTGACAAGCCCCCCAAGGACATCCCGGATCTCGAAGACCGGCTGCGTTCCCGTCTGGAGTGGGGCCTGATTGCTGACATCCAGCCTCCTGATTTGGAAACTCGCATCGCCATCCTGAAGAAGAAGGCCTGCGCCAATCACATCGAACTCACGGATGACGTCGCCCTCTTTTTGGGAAGCCATATCAAATCGAATGTCCGAGAACTCGAAGGGGCCTTGATTCGCGTCAATGCCTTTGCCTCGTTGGGGGGAAAGGCGATCACGGTTGATTTTACCAAAGAGTCTTTGAAAAATGTCCTGGGGGTTGTGGGGAAAATTCTCTCCATGGACCAGATTCAAAAAATTGTTTCCGACTTTTACGGCATCACCTTAAATGAACTCACCGGCAAGTGCCGGGTCAAAAGCCAGTCTTACCCAAGACAGATTGCCATGTATCTCTGCCGCAAATTCGTCAAGGCCTCCTATCCCGAGATCGGCCACAAGTTTGGTGGGAAAGACCACTCCACCGTGGTCCACGCGGTGACCAAGATTACCGATCTGATCGATGTGAATGCCCAGTTGCGTGATGAGATGGTCTCGTTGGAACGTCAGTTAAATCATTAAACGCAATCCTAACAATCCATTGTAAGGGTTCAAAATTTTGAACCCCTACGCCTCGAACGTTTGTGACATCCATGTGGATAAATAACCCACAACTGACATCTCCCACTTATCCCCAGGTTATGGATTTTTTATACCCCCACTTTTCCCAAAAGAAACCGGTTGCAATTCCCTTTGTAATTGAAAAGAATATCTGCTTTATCCCAAGGATTGGCGTGACACTAGATCTACTACTGTATACTACTATTATATAATAAAAGAAGAAGAGGACCAACTTAAGGGGGGATATCTCATGGAATTAAAAATCAAGAAGGCCAGTCTGCAAGGACTGTTAAAATGGGGACAAGGAATCGTCGAAAAGAAAAGTACCATGCCCATCCTCTCCAATATCCTCCTCGAGGCCTCAGGGACCAAACTCCAGGCCTCCGCAACCGATCTGGAAATTGCCATCATTGCGGAGCAAGAAGCGGAAGTGAAAAAAGAAGGCAAAGTGGTTGTTAATGCCCGTAATCTTTATGAAATTGTTCGAGAGGCCCCGGAAGACACCATCCTTCTTACCAGCAAGTCAGGGGCCTTGGAATTGGTCTCGGGAAAATCCAAGTTTAAGATACTGGGGATGAATCCGGAGGAATTTCCCAATCTACCTCCGCTAAGTTCCAAAGGAGAGATTGCCATTAAGAGTGATGATCTGGAGGAACTCATCGATAAGACCTTTTATGCAATTTCTTCTGATGAAGCACGGCGTAACCTCAATGGGCTTTATTTGGTGCGACTGGAAGAGGGGGATAAGTCCGTCTTGCGGATCGTGGGGACTGATGGGCACCGACTTTCTTATACCCAGAGGGAATTTGGCGGAAAATGGAAGGGCGGAAAAGGGATCATTGTCCCGCGCAAGGGTATTTCCGAGGTTAAAAAACTGCTCGCGGATGGGGATGGAGACTTGGGGATTGCCTTTGACGAGAAGGCGATCCTGTTTAAACGGGGACCCGTTTCGCTTTTGATTCGTTTGATCGAGGGAGATTTTCCAGCCTATGAACAGGTCATCCCCAAGGGGGTGGAAAAGATTGTCTCGGTTCCAAAAGAGGCCTTGTTGGGGGGGCTCCGACGTGCGGCCATCTTGGTCAACGACCAGGGGAGGGGGGTTGGACTCTCCTTTAGCGCCGGTATGATGGAGATCAAGGCACAACACCCGGATCTGGGTGAGGCCCACGAAGAAATCAGCGTGGCCTATCAAGGGCCACACTTTCAGGTGGGATTTAACCCACGGTATTTGCTCGATGTACTGGCCGTTCTTGAGGATGAGAAGGTGGTCTTAGAGCTCAAGGATGAGGTAAGTCCTTGTGTGATCCGTTCTGAGTTTGATCGGGGCTTCCTGGCCCTGGTCATGCCGATGCGCATTTAACGGGGATTTTTTTAAGCCCTACTTTACATCCAAAAAGTGCCATGTTAGCGTGCTGACCTCATGAACGCCGCAGCGACCGAGAAAAAATCAAACTACGATGCCTCTTCAATCAAGATCCTAGAAGGGCTGGAGGCTGTTCGAAAGCGGCCGGCCATGTACATTGGCTCGACCGGGATCGCCGGGTTGCATCACCTCGTCTATGAAATTGTCGACAATTCCGTGGATGAACATCTGGCGGGCCACTGTGACCAGGTGGATGTCACGATCAACATCGATAACTCCATCATGGTGGTCGATAATGGCCGTGGCATCCCGGTTGACCTCTACCCGGGGACCAAGATGTCGGCCGCCGAAGTGGTCTTGACCAAGCTTCATGCCGGGGGAAAATTTGATCACTCCAGCTACAAGGTTTCCGGGGGGCTTCATGGGGTCGGGGTCTCCGTGGTCAATGCCCTCTCCATCAAGCTGGACCTGGAGATCTTTCGGGACGGTCAAGTTTATCATCAGTGGTACGCGCAAGGGGTTACCCAGTCCGAGCTAGAGGTGACGGGGAAGACCACCAAACGAGGGACAAAAGTTACCTTTAAGCCAGATGGGGAGATCTTTGAGGCCCTGGAATACAGTTTTGACACCCTTTCGCAACGACTGCGAGAACTCTCCTTCCTCAACAAAGGGCTCAAGATTACCATCACCGATGAACGAACCAAAAAGGGTCATGAGTTTAAGTACGAAGGCGGCATCAAGAGTTTTGTCGAATACCTGAATCAGCGCAAGACCCCGATCCATGATGTCATTTACCTCACCGGTGAGAAAGACGGGATCGTGTTAGAAATTGCGATGCAGTACAACGATGCCTATACGGAAAATATTTTTTCCTTTGCCAACAATATCAACACGATCGAAGGGGGCACCCACCTCACGGGTTTTAAGTCCGCGATTACCCGGGCGATCAATCAGTTTGCCAGTCAGAGTAACCTCCTGAAAGATTTGAAGGAAAATCCTTCGGGCGAGGATGTGCGTGAAGGGTTGACGGCGGTGGTCTCGGTGAAGATCCCGGATCCTCAGTTTGAAGGCCAGACCAAGTCCAAGCTGGGCAATTCGGAGGTGGAAGGGCTCGTCAAGCAATTGGTTTACGATAAACTCTACGAGTTCATGGAAAATAAACCACCGATGGCGCGGAAGATCATCGCCAAGGTGATCGAGGCCGCCCGGGCCCGCGAGGCGGCTCGGCAGGCGCGCAATTTGGTCCGACGCAAAGGGGCCCTCGATCTGGGTTCACTCCCCGGAAAATTGGCGGACTGTCAGGAAAAAGATCCCTCGGTTTCGGAATTGTATATCGTCGAAGGAGATTCCGCCGGTGGTTGTTTTTCAGGGGACACGGAAGTGGCCCTAGCGGACGGCAGAAACCTTAGCTTTCATGAATTGATCCGAGAATGGGAAGAGGGCAAGAAAAACTTTTGTTATACGAGAAATGCGGATGGATCGGTCGCCATTGAGGCCATTCGGCATCCCCGCTTGACGCGTCGACGCGCTTCCGTTGTTCGGGTCACCTTGGACGATGGTTCTCAAGTGGTTTGCACCCCCGACCATCTGTTTCAAATCCCAGACGGCCATTACAGAAAGGCCTCAGATCTGCGACAAGGCGACTCTCTGTCCCCTCTGTATAGAAAAATTTCAAAACGAGAAGGGAGAATCACCATTAAGGGTTATGAAATGGTGTTCGATGCAACTAAGAAAAAGTGGATTTTTACCCACATGCTGGCGGATCAATGGAATCTCAAAAATGCCGTTTATTCTGAGGGGGATGGTTGTTGCAAACACCACAAAGATTTTAACAAGAGAAACAATAATCCCGACAATATTCAGCGCATGAGCAAAGCAGACCACTTGAAACTTCATGCGGCCATGTTTGAGAAGACAATCGGTCGTCCTGACGTTCAGGAAAAGAGCAAATTCGCCCGTCAAACTCCTGAGTTTAGGCGGCATATGAGCGCAAAAATGAGGGAATTTTCTGACACTTTGAGTTTACGGGCTAAAAAGCAATGGAGTGATCAAAATTACAAAAAGTTTATGATGGAACGGTCTTCCGAGTTCTATCGTTCCAATCTGGAATATCGGGAAAAAACGCTCAAGAGATTGGCGGAAGAAGCACGTGCGTATTGGTCGTGTGAAGAAAATCGTCAGGAGAAATCGCGACAGGTGAGCGATTTTTTCGAAACCCATCCAGAACAGAAAGAGGCATTGAGCCAATTGGCTGTTCAGCAGTGGAAGAGCCCCGAACTTAGAGAATGGCGATCGAAGAAGACTAGCGAACAATGGACCGCTGAATTCAGAAAAAAGAGAAAAAAGACTTATGACGAGACTTACTATCGCAAAAGTCTAGCCTTTGCGCGCAAGGTTTATCTCAAAAATGGTGACATTGTGCAATATGACGAGGAGAGAAGGCTTACGGGCGATAAAAGTTTGCTCAAGATGGGCACATTGGCTGAGAGATACTTTGCTTCCGATGTGCGGTGGGTCATGGAGGCGGTACGGTTTTATAACCACCAGGTCGTTTCCGTGGAGCCCCTGGAAGACCAGATGGATGTTTACGACTTAGAAGTTGAAGGAACCCACAATTTCGCCCTGGCTGCCGGTGTTTTTGTTCACAATAGTGCCAAACAGGCCCGTGATCGGCGGAACCAGGCGGTGCTTCCGCTCAAGGGAAAGATCCTGAATGTGGAAAAGGCCCGGTTTGATAAGATGATCAGTTCGGAAGAGATTCGGGTGATGATCACGGCCCTGGGGGCCGGGATTGGGGCGGAGAATGGCGAGGGTGAAGGGCAAAACATGGAGAAGTTGCGCTACCACAACATCATTATCATGACCGACGCCGACGTCGATGGTTCCCATATTCGGACCCTGCTCCTGACTTTTTTCTACCGCCAGATGCCCAAGGTGGTGGCTGGGGGGTATCTGTACATCGCGCAACCCCCGCTTTTTAAGGTCAAAAAAGGCAAGATGGAAAAATACCTGAAGGATGAAGGCTCGCTGGAAAATTATCTCATCGAGTGTGGGGTGGACAAGGTCCGGCTCAAGGTGAAAGGCAAGGAATTGTCGGGTAAGGAACTGGAAAAGCTGACCAAAAAAATCATTCGTTACGAGAGAATCCTGGACATGATTCGAGGCGACCCGCGCATTGTCGACGCCCTGATTGAGGCGACCGAGCTGGATCAAAAGATCTTGAAGGACCAAAAGCTTTTGGATGTGCAGCTCGATAAGTTGGCGGCCTATTTGAAAAAAACGTACCCCGAGCTCAGGGATTTTGAGATGGATATTGAGAACGACATGGAGCATGCCGCCTCCCGGATTGTTTACAAGACCATGCTCAACACCGCCCCGCGCAAGACCACCATCGATGTCGATTTCCTCAACTCGGCCGAGTTTGGCGAGCTCAAGAAATTGGCGGAGGACTTTTCCGATCTTGGCGGTGGCCCGTTTACCCTGCTTCACGAAGACGAAAGCCATGTGTACCCGCAGTTGGGCGAAGTCAAAAAATTTATCATCGAAAATGGCAAGGGTGGCCAGTACATCCAGCGCTACAAAGGATTAGGTGAAATGAATCCCGTGCAACTCTGGGAGACCACCATGAATCCCGAGACGCGTACGCTGCTCCAGGTAAGGGTTGAGGATGCCGTAGAAGCCGATCAGATCTTCACGATTCTCATGGGAGACCAGGTAGAGCCCCGCCGACAATTTATCGAAGAGAACGCCATCTACGTCAAGAATTTAGATATCTAGCAACTTATTTATCTCAGAGGCGATGATCCCCTCAAAGGGGGGGATTATTTATGCCAATCACCATCGATCAGCATTTTCAGAAGTGGCTTTCCGTGGGCATACAGGTTCACATGGGAATGCCTTGGGCAGCATCTCAAAAATTTTGGGAAGATCCGGTTACAGTGATCACTCCCGATGCTTTATCGGTACAGGGTGTCGATTATATTGTGACTAAGGGAAATAGTCTGCATCCCAACAACCAGAGACGGCCGTGGTCGTCCAATGTTCACAAGCCCGACTCTGTGGAGGTTCATGCGCTTTTTGCACACCCTTACAATCGACATGAGGTTACCGGTGATTCGCCCTTAAATCCGGCGTTGGCAATTTTTGACAGCGGTTATTTATTGAGAATCGGGGAGATTGTGGATTTGTTAAGGACATGGGCCACCAAAAGGATCCAGCCCTTTCTTGATCTGCTCGATCAACCAACGGACCTTATTCTTAAGAGAGAGCTGTTTGCCTGGGAGGCCTTGAAGAAGGGGGTATTCGATGCCTTAGCCGATTGGGAACAGCAGGCCCCGCAAATCGAAAGTCAAAAATTTGACACGGTGGCGGATGCCGACAGTTATTTACAACCGTTTGGGCCAAAAATAAAAGCCATTAGAGAGGCGGTCGGCAACTTCACATGGGCGTTAGATGACCGCGTCGAGGCCGTCTTCTTGGCCTGCAGCGACCCCTCCCAACTTATTCCAAAATTTACAGGCTATCTCGCACAACTCCAGGGCGGAACCCATCTTTTCGACTATCAGGCGGCTCGTAACGCCATGAAAGGACTTCCTGGGACCCCTCCTGTCTCCCTGACATTTTGGAATCTGGGATACCCCCTGATGCCTCACCACCCTTAACGATCAGACCTGAGTTGCTCAGTGATGATTTATATTTAAAACAACTCCCCGGCCCAAAGTTCCTCCAGGAAAGAGGCGAGTGGTAGGATTTCGATGGGCCCCAGACGTCGGCGTTTTGGGTCGAGGGAGACGACGATTTTTCTCTTGAGTTTAAGGTCTTCTCCGAGCGCCTTGAGGCCATGCAGGTGTTTTTCGGTCGCCATTTCGGTTCCTTTGACTTCAATGGCCACAGTGTCCCCCAACAGGAAATCCACCTCGTGATCGGCGGTGGAGCGCCAGAACGAGAGCGGGAGGGGATCCCCCCGGTAGGATAGGGCGGCCTTGAGTTCAATGAACAAAAAATGTTCCAAAACTTTCCCAAAGAGCTCCGTCTTGGGCCGGATTCCCTTGCGTCCCGCCAGGAAGTTGCTGACCCCCACGTCGAAGAAATAAAATTTTGCCGTGGTGATGGCCTTGCGTTTCTTGGTCTTGGTAAAAGGTTCCAGGAGATGACCGATCAAGGTGTCTTGCAGGATGGTGAAATATTCGATGACCGTCCGAGGGGGGACGGCCGCATCACTCGCCACACTGGAGAAGTTGAGCAGCTCCGTATTGCAGAGTGCGGCGGTCTGGAGGAAACGGGAAAAGTTTTCAATGCGCCGGACCAATCCCTCCGCCTGAATCTCTTCCTGCAGGTAATTCCCCACGTAAGCGGCCAGGTCCCTCTCCGGTTCTGAGGCGGTGTAGATCGAAGGCAGGGTCCCATAATTCAAGATCTTCAACAGGTCATAGTTTGGAATTTCCGAGGTCACGAGCGGAAACAAAGTTTTAGTCCAAGCCCTTCCCCCCAGTAAGTTGCCACCGCCCCGCTTTAGTTTTCGCGCGCTACTGCCAGTGAGAATAAAACGAAACCCATGTTCCTCGATGAGATAATGGACCTCGTCCAGCAAGAGGGGGAGCTTCTGGATCTCGTCGATGATGACGGGTGGGCGTGGCTGATTTTTGGAAACACTCTTTTGGGAGAGGAGCTCTTCCCGCATCAGTTGAGGTCTTTGGCTAAGCCTGAGAAAGACATCGGCCAAGAGCAAATTGTAGGTGGGGGCCTGTGGAAAGAGATGACGCAGCAGGGTGCTTTTCCCAGTCTGGCGAGGGCCGAACAGGAAGAGGCTCTTCTTTTGGATATCCTGCCTAAGATCCAAGCGGCGCGGGTAGTAGCTCATACCCATCAAACATAGCAGAGGATCCATAAATTGGCAACAGTGTTGCCGATTATCATGATAATCGGCATGATATCAGCGGACTATCAGATCAACTTATTTCAGGGATTCTCGGCGATCTTCTCCAGTTCGGCTATCAGGGGTTGGAATTCAGGCCCCGGAAATAGTTCCCGGTATAGCGGTAGGAAGTTGAGGAAGGGGTAGCGGGCCCGCAAACGGCAGGTGCTGCGCGCATAGTCTCGGTAAATTTGTTTCAGCAGGTCAGGGGGGATGGAGTCATGGGTTGGGAGCAGGATATCGATATAGCGAACTCCTGATCCAAGTATAACGCCATCGTGCCAGGGCCATCCGTGTTCGCGACATGTGGCCTTCATCGCGACCGATCTTGCAGGTGGCTCCAGGCCGGATTCTTTTTGAATTGCGCCAAGGGTGGCCACAAGCTGCTGGAACTTGGCCAGCCCCATGGTTGTGGGGACCTCGGACAGGCGACGGTATCTGACCCACTTGCGCAATATGTCAATAGGCCGGAAGCTTTGGGGCGAATCCTCATCTTTTCCAAGACGAAAACGCCATAGAAAACTCCCCTCGCTCTCTAGAACCCGCATGAACTGGGTAAAAAATTTATTTGAGATGTTTGCTGGATTTGTATCACTCCAATTACCTTCCAGATGGGTGCCATGGATAGTCTCCGCATCCTTTTTAAAAAGTGCGTGGGGTACTGCGAATTGGGAGAGCATAGCGACCAGTTGTGCTTGGGTCAAAATGATCGTCTCCCTTTGCCCTCCTGGCCAAGGTTCAAAATTGCGTTGGCATTGTAAGGGAGGATCAAGTGTGGGAAATCCCGCGACCAGGTCGTGCAGCGCTTCCATGGTGCCCACTTTTTCCATGGCCAGGAGCAGTTCCGGGATGGTTTGGGGCCCCTGGGGAGTTGCTGTGGGGTGTACCGGAAGTCTGGTTGGTACCGACTCCGGGGTGATGATCACGATGACCTGATGGAGGGGCGTTTCGGGGGTCTGTTGCCAAAAGGTGAGGACCCCATCCACCAGCGCCTTGAGCCAATGGGCCCCTCTAACGAAGCCCAGTGATTGAGGGAAGGGGAATGCGACCACTACCGTCTCTCCGATTCCATGGGGCAAGACCTGCAAGGCCCCGCATAACAAGGACCCGGCCGTGCCGGGTGCAGTCTTGTCGGTTATCGGTTCACAAAATCCACGGACCAACAAGGTAAGTGAGGGCCGGTCTCTGCCGGAGAGTTCAACGGTTGTCCCCTCGGGTCCCTGGGTGTAAGTGCTCAGCCAGGGCCCCATGTCGCGCGGCACCGAGGCAGCGGCGTCGGTGATCACAACGGCCTGCTCAGGTCGTGGTCCCGCCTTCACCAAGAACTCACCAGGCGCCAGATGGGATAATCTCTCCGTCAATATTTGCAAGGCGGTCGACATAAATGCGTTGTCGTCAAGGAGGGGGAAAGGTTGCTTATGGCTATTAAATTAGCTCAAATAGCAAATAGGGGGGACGTTCTCCACTAAGTCAACTAACTCCCATCGGGGAAAAAGGCACTTTCCGGCGAAAATCGGATCTTAAGCAGCGAATTCTTGCCATTTAAAAAACAACTTACAGATTTCCATTGTTAATTAGCCGCGAAGTGTTGCCGATTAAAATAGCTCTCCACCCCAGAGTTTCTCCAAAAAGGTTTCCCATGGCAAACAGCGAACCCCTTCCCGGGTGGTGGCCAGGGGGTCTTGACTCACCAACAAAAAGTCTTGGAATTTTTTTTCTTCCGCCAGGGTCTTCAGCCCCGTTAAATCTTTGGGGGAGACCCTTGGGGTGGACTTGACCTCGATGGCGGTGTGGTCGCCGACCACGAAGTCGACTTCTTGATCGTTTACCGAGCGCCAGAATCGGAGCTCGTCGGGTTTGCGGGTGTAGCTTAAGTAAGCCCTTAGTTCCATGCCGATGAAGTGTTCGAAGGTGTTGCCATAGAGATTGGAATGGCGGTCCAGCTGTTGGATCTTGGCCAAGCTGAGGGAGACACCGATATCAAAAAAATAGAACTTGGCTGTTTGGATGGCCTTTCTTTTTTTCGATGCGGTCCAAGGGGGGAGCAAAAAACCCATCAGGGTGTCTTCCAAGATAGCGTAGTACTCCCGGACCGTAGAGGCGGGGACGGCGCAATCACTCGCGACCTCCGTAAAATTGAGCAACTGGCCGTTGGACAGCGCGGCCACCTCCAGAAAACGAGCGAAGGCTGGGATCTTTCGCACCATGGCCTCCGCCTTTATTTCTTCGTAGAGGTAAGTGCGGGTATAGGCGCGCAGTTCCTCCGCAGGGTCTTGGCCCAAATAAACCTGGGGGAGTCCTCCCCATCGCAAATAGCGATCCAGGCCGAATTTTTTAATCTCACACCAAGAAAGAGGGAAAAGGTGGGCCATCCAGGCCCGGCCCGCCAAGAGATTGGCGCGGTCTCCTTTTAATTTGCGCGCGCTGCTGCCGGTGAGCAGGAAGCGAATTTTGAATTTTTCAATGAGTCGGTGCACTTCGTCCAACAGCTCCGGGATCTTTTGGATCTCGTCGATCACCACGATGGGATGACGCGGTTCGGCACGGGCCAAGGCCTCCAGTTCCTGGGGGCGGGTCGAGAGGCGGAGATAATGGTCGCCCTCCAAAAGGTCAATGAGCGTCGCCTGGCCGGCCAGTTGCTGATGGATGAGCGTTGACTTGCCGGTGCTGCGCGGTCCGAGCAGGAAGAAGGATTTTTTTTGGAGCAGTTTGGCAAGATTGAGTCGCCGCAGGATTCCCATATACAGCAACAGTACCAACTTTAAAATCTATTATCAACAACAGAGTTGCCAGATTTAGACTGTTCGCCCCAATGCCGGGGCGAGGGGCTCTTCGGGTTTGGGGGAGATTATTCATCAGCCGCGAGTCGCGCGGCGATAATTTTTTGCCCGGCCGCATAGGCCCGGCGGCTGACTTCGGTCCAGTCGGTGTAGGGTTTTTGCAAGGCCTTGTAGTTGTGTAAATCGGTTTGGGTCAGGTCCCAGGGTTTGGCATCGGCCAGTTGTAGGGACAGTTGCTGACTAACAGAGGTGTCGCCCGCTTGGGGGTATAACTGATCCAGGGAACGCAGAGCCTGCAAGGCTTTCTGGACTCCCAGATAGTCGAAGAGGGCGACAAAATCGACGTAGTCACGGGTTGTGTTGCGCCGGACAATGAGGAAGGCCTTGATGCGTAGCATTTCTTCCGGCGTGGGGATGCGCAAGCCTTTGATCACGGTTGTTTCTAACGGAGCCTGGCGCACCAGTTGTCGAATCCCCGTCCGAACCCCCTGAAAATGTCCCAAAATCAAAACGGGTGGTTCAATGCGCTTCGTCTGCCACCCAGCCTCCGTCTCTACTTGGCGGAGGATGTCTGCAAAGTGCTGTTTGAGATCGGGTAGTATATGGTCGGCGTCGATCGAATGCCGATGACCCACGTGGAGCGCCGCGGCCGTGCCTCCGACCAGCACGCATTGAGGGAAATGGGTTTGAAAAATCATCTGAGCCGAGAGGAGACGCTCCCACTCTGGCAACGAGTCTGGCGTTGGTGGGGCCGGTTTTTTCTTCATAAGCTGTTCCCTTGGATCCCGCGCAGGATCCCACGCCACAAGGGTGTCACCCCATAAATCATTTCACCATCACGGAGCACCTTGGCTAAGGCTTGGCTCGTGGTGCCAAATGGGTGGTTGGCCGCACGGTGATACAAGGCGCGCCAATCGGACAACGATCCTTCAGAAAGTATTTCGGCCAGATAGACCGGATCCCCCCAATCAGCAGTTGTCAGTCGGACACTCGCGATAGGAACGTCTTGAGGCGCTTGTTTTTGCCACCGCGCCCGTGCCGCCTGCCTGGCAATGGCGGAACGCCGAGAGGGTGCTAGTTGCCGGGCCCGGCTACGACCCCCGCGCTGGCCGCATTTCACAAAAAGGCGCCGAGCTGGTTCGGAGAGGTGTTGCATATCCCCTATGGTATGCTTATAGGGTAAGCATTGTCAATTTATTTCAATGCGGGATTCCCGGCGATCTTCTCCTGATCGCTGTCAAAAACCTGTAGTAGTCGTCATCAGTGCGTAATTTGGGCCTTAAATTAGACGCAACTTTAGATTGTTCACGACGAGAATACCCTAAATGGCTATTTCCCAAGTTTTGTCGCAAGGTGGACATCCGGAATTATCTTATCTTAAAACCTCCCTCCAGGGTCGGCCGGTCATCTTCCTTGGCATGAATCACGATCGATTCAACATGCCAATCATCAAGCGCCGCGTAGAGGCCCAGCTTCATCAATCCCAAGCAAGGGAAGCCGCTATCTTCTTGGAAAACGTCCATTTTACAAAAGACGAGAGCCAACTCAAAAGAATTCTCTTGTGGAGATATAATATTCTCACAATCCGGGCAGTCTCGTCTTAGGGGCCGAAGATGATTGGAGATGCGCACTCTTTTTCCTGTCTTATTACCCCCTGATCCACCGTAAAGTACGCCTTCTTCACGAGCTTTTTTTGCGACCTACAGAGACCTACCCGCTCCAATGGCAGCAACGAAAATGGGACCTGGAAGATGCGGCTGCATCATTCGATAAGACGTGTCGAGTTGGCCGCTTGGAATTTTTGGGAGAATTGAATTATACCGGCGCGCTTCGGGTGCATTGGGATGAAAATGGGGCGATTTTGTGCCCTTCTCAATGGATCCCTTCTATTGAAACCTGGAAAATCGAAGATGCGTTTAAACGGGGCCTTTTTCCGGCGGCGGAAAAGTATCAAGACGAACTTACCCATCCCGATTCTATCTGGAAGCGACACGATTTCTGGGAAACGGTCTTTACAAAGATGCTGGAAGGCATGAGCAGCGGGGAACCCGGACAGCACCTTCTCTCCAGAGATGATCAAGGACACATAGCGACCGTGATCGGAAAACTTCGTACTTTTCCTCCCCCTGAGACGGATGCACCGAAGCTGCTGGAAGAGATTTTTTCCGTACGTGATCTGGAAGCCATCAGCGTAGAAATTTTTGGGCGAGGACTTCGTAATATCGGCTTTGTGGAAAGCATGGCCCGCGGTGTCGCAATGCTAGAAGGAACGCTTCCACCTGAAAAACCCCTTATCATGAATGTTGGAGCGTTCCACTTAGTGGGACTCGAGCAACTCCTTCCTGAAAGTTACTCTCTACCCATCACGGTCGCTCTAGAAACCGGAGAGGTTGTTCTTTAATCGCTGATCACGTTAAAATCTATTATCAACAACAGAATTGCTTAATTTAAACGGTCCGCCCCAACACCGGGGCGAGGGCCTTGAGTTTGGCCATTAATTCGGCAAAGCGTTTGAAGGTGAGCGACTGGCCGCCGTCGGAGAGGGCCTCTTCGGGCTTGGGGTGGACTTCGATCATGACGCCATCGGCGCCGGCGGCGATGGAGGCCAGGGCCATGGGGATGACGTAGATCCAATTGCCGGTACCGTGCGAGGGATCACAGATCACGGGGAGATGGGTCTGGTCTTTTAAGACTGGGACGGCATTTAAATCGAGGGTGTTGCGGGTCGAGGTCTCGAAGGTGCGGATCCCGCGCTCGCAGAGGATGACATTCGGGTTGCCCCCGGCCAAGATGTATTCGGCGGAGAGCAGCCATTCCTTAATCGTTGACGAAAGGCCGCGCTTCAAGAATACCGGTTTGCTGCATTTGCCCAGTTCTTTGAGCAGGGCGAAATTTTGCACATTGCGGGCCCCGACTTGGAGCACATCGGAATATTTTTCAACCAGGGCGACATCTTCAGGATTCACAATTTCGGTAATGATCGGCAGCCCGGATTCTTTGCGGGCCTTGGCCAGATACTTGAGCCCAGTCTCTTCAAGACCTTGGAAATCATAGGGCGAGGTCCTGGGTTTGAAGGCCCCGCCGCGCAGCATATGGGCCCCGGCCTGCTTGACGGCCAGGGCGGTCTCAATAATCTGTTTTTCGCTCTCTACGGAACAAGGTCCCGCCATCACACAGAGGGACTTGCCCCCAATTTCTACGCCGCCTTCCACCTTGACCACGCTGGCCCCTTTTTTGGTCTCTTTGCTGGCGAGTTTGTAGGGTTTGGAGATGGGAACCAAGGACTCAACCCCATCGAGGCTCTGGAGGTCGTAGAGGTCCTTTTTCTTCTTTTCATGCCCGATACAGGCGATCACGGTGCGTTCTTCCCCCACAATCACATGGGGACGAAACCCAAGCCGCTCAATCTCGTCACAGACAGTCTTGACCTGCGGTTCCGGCGTACCGATTTTAAGGATCACGATCATAAGAGTTCCCGAAACTCTACGGAGGCGACGCTTTTGTCAATTGATTTTTTTCTAAGGCAAGGGTAAGCCTGCTCCCCAATGCACCTCAAGCGCGAACAAATCACGACGATAGCCGAACATATCACCCGAAACCTGCGGGACAAGGGGGTGGCGGTTTTCAAGGTGGGCGAGGATAAGATCCGCGCCAAGATTGAGGCGATCATCGCCAAGGATCAGGACGCGGAGGCGGCGATTGAGACTGAGGTAAAGCGGGTGATGGAGCAATACAAAACACAAATTGCCACGGGTCAGGTGGATGCCCAGAAGATCTTCATGATGATCAAAAAGCAGGTGGCCAAGGAACGGAAGTTTATCTTATGACCATTACCGACGATCGCCTCTCCCATGTGGCCCACCTGGTTCACGATGGGTTGTACCACGATGATTTGTTGGATTATCCCGATGAATCCAAGGCCCTGTTTGAAATCAAGCGGACCTTGATTGATTATTTTAAGATTGAACAAGAGGCGGACAAGCAAGTCCGCGAAAAAATCTCCCACCTGAAGCGCGGGGTGATGGAGGGAAGCCGGGAGTGGGATATCCTGTACCGGAAATATTTCGAAGAGGAATTGGCCAAACATCGGCATTAAGTAGGGGTTCAAAATTTTGAACCCCTACAGTCAGGAGAACGCAGCATGACAGTTCGAGTCGGCATCAACGGTTTAGGAAGAATCGGCAAAGGCATTCTATCCGCCTGGGTGGAGAGAAACTTTGAGGGGATGGACATTGTCCTGGTCAATGACAAGATCGAGGCGGCCAGTTTTGCCCATCTGTTGAAATATGATTCGGTTCACGGGCGGTTGCACGCCGATTTAAGGGGAGATAATGACACCCTGACCATTGGCGGGTCAAAAAAAGTGGCCCTTTCCTCGGAGCGCGAGCCAGACAATATCCCGTGGGACCAGCATGGGGTTGATGTGGTGTTGGAATGCACGGGCAAATTTACCACGCGGGAAAAGGCCAGCCTCCATCTAAAGCGCGGGGTCAAAAAAGTCATCATTTCGGCGCCGGCCAAAAAACCGGATGCCACGATTGTGATTGGGGTCAATGACAAGACTTATGATCCTCAGAAGCATCATATTATTTCCAACGCCTCATGTACCACCAATTGCTTAGCCCCAACCCTCAAAGTGTTACAGGATAGCTTTGGAGTTGAGAGTGGTTTTATGACCACGGTTCATTCTTACACCAATGACCAAAAGATCTTGGATAAGTATCACCCGGACCTGCGTCGGGCCCGGGCCGGGGCCTTGTCGATGATCCCGACCACGACGGGGGCGGCCAAGGCGATTGGGTTGGTGATGCCGGAGTTGGCGGGGAAGCTGGATGGGATGGCGATTCGGGTCCCGACCCCCAATGTTTCCCTGATTGATTTGGTGGTTAATCTCAAGAAAAAGGTCACCCGAGAGATGGTTAACCAGGCTTACGAAGAGGCCTCCAAAGGGTCTTTGGTGGGGATTTTAAATTGCTCTCATGAGCCGTTGGTCTCGGTTGATTTTAACGGCACCTGGGAATCGGCCCACATTGATATGCTTTCGACGACCGTGGTCGGTGCCCATCTGGTCAAGGTCCTCTCTTGGTATGATAACGAGACGGGGTTTTCGCATCGCATGCTGGACTTAGTTTTGCTGGCCGCAAAGGGATGGTGACCCGCCATGGCGCTTCGTTATCTTGAACAAATTCCGGTGACTGGCAAAAGGGTGTTTCTCCGGGTTGATTTCAATCTACCGCTCGTGGTGGGAGATCGGATCACGATTGCGGACGAAACCCGACTGGTAGAGGCCCTGCCCACCATCCGATATCTTATCGGGCAAAAGGCAAAAGTGATTTTGGCATCTCATCTGGGTCGCCCCAAAGGACGTGATGCGAACCTCAGCCTAGAACCCATCGCCTTGCGATTGTCCGAGCTCCTGCAACAAGACGTTATTTTCCCGGAAGATTGTGTGGGCGATGCGGTGAAAAAATTAGCGCACAACCTCAAAGAAGGGGAAGTGCTGCTGTTGGAAAACCTGCGTTTTCATAAAGAAGAGGAAGAGAACGATCCCCATTTTGCGAGTCAGTTGGCCGCTCTCGCCGAAATTTATGGCACCGATGCCTTCGGGACAGTACACCGGGCCCATGCCTCCACGGTAGGAATGGTGAGCCACTTTCAGGAGAGGGGTGCGGGATTTCTGATTCAGAAAGAGGTCGGTTTTTTAGAGAAGATTTTACACAAACCGGAGCGGCCCTTTTATGCGCTGTTGGGCGGGGCGAAGGTCTCGGATAAATTGGGGATAATTGAACACCTCCTGCCCAAGGTCGATGGACTGTTGTTGGGCGGGGCGCTGGCTTATACCTTTTTGCAGGCGCAAGGGATGGACGTGGGAAGTTCGCGGGTGGAAGCCTCCATGCTCAAAGTTGCGGCCCGAATCCTGAAGAGTGGCCAAGATATCCGTATCTACCTCCCGCAAGATCATGTCGTCGCGGAGTCCCTGACAGCAGAGACTTCCACGGCGGTTGTGAGAACTTTCAAGCCAGGCCAGATCGGTCTGGATATTGGGCCAGAAACGACCAAGGCCTATCGGGACGTTTTACAAGGGGCCAAGACCATTTTTTGGAATGGGCCGATGGGCTTGTTTGAGCGTCCTGCCTTTGCCCAGGGAACGCGTGCGATGGCCCAGGCGATTGCCGAGAGTCAGGCGATCTCCGTGGTGGGAGGTGGCGAGAGTGTCACGGCCGTACGCCAAGCGGGTCTCGCCGAAAAAATTTCCCATCTCTCCACCGGTGGCGGGGCGACCTTGGAATACCTGGAGGGCAAGATCCTGCCGGGCCTAAAGGTGTTAATGTAGGGGCGTATTGCCATACGCCCCAAAAAATTATGCAAAAATTGATCATCGCCAACTGGAAGATGAACGGTACGGTGCAAGATGCCATCAAGTGGATAGCGGAGCTTCAGAAACGCCTTGATAGCATTCTCCCATCAGAAGTTGTCGTCGCCCCACCCTTTACGGCCCTCTACTCCGCCCAGGTGATTTTGCAGGAGACCCCGTTCAAGTTGGCGGGGCAAAATATGCATTGGGAGTCCACTGGGGCCTTCACCGGCGAGGTTTCCCCGTTGTTTTTGAAGGAGGCGGGTTGTCAGTATGTCATCTTGGGTCACTCGGAGCGGCGGAGTATTTTTGGGGAAACGGACGAGGGGATCAATAAAAAAATCATCACCGCGATGACCCTGGACCTCATTCCCATCTTTTGCATTGGTGAGACCGAAATGGAGCGCCAGGAAGGCCAGATGGGATTCATTCTCGAAAATCAGATTCGTAAAGGGTTAAAGGGGCTTCATATCCATGACATATCGGATCTGGTGATTGCCTATGAACCGATTTGGGCCATCGGTACGGGACTAACGGCCACCCCTTCGCAGATTGAAGAAACCCACGGGTATATTCGTAATTTTCTGGAGAAATTTTATGATGCCCCGATGGCACGAAAGATTAGGATTCTTTATGGGGGGAGTGTTAATGAGAACAATGCGGGTGTGATCCTCAAAATTAAAAATGTTGACGGCTTGCTAGTGGGTGGGGCAAGTCTGGACGCGCAGAAGTTTGCGAAGATCGTGAAGTCGGGTTAAGGAGGAGACGAAAATGGAAATACTACTGACGATTTTGCATTATGTGGTCTGTGTTTTTTTGATTGCCGTTATTATGTTGCAGGCTGGTAAAGGGGCTGATGTTGGGGCGGCCTTTGGGGCTGGGGGTTCACAGACCCTCTTTGGACCTCGTGGGGCGGCAACTTTGTTAACCAAGGTCACCGCCGTGGCGGCCCTGCTCTTTTTGGGCACCTCCATCGGGTTAGTGCAGCTCTCGAAGGGGCCCAATAGCGGTTCCGTGTTTGAAAAGGTCCCGGTGCCGATTACGGAGACGAGGCCGGCGGTGCCGGCGCCTGCTCCGGAGACCAAGCCTTAGTAAGGAAGTTTCGCCGCGGTGGTGGAATGGCAGACACGTACGTTTGAGGTGCGTATGGGGTAACCCATGGGAGTTCGAGTCTCCCCCGCGGCATAAAATTTGGCGCCAGACAAATTTTCCCGAAGAACGATAAACGTGAACGAAAAACGGCGCCAAATTTCGTTCACGTTATTCGTAATTCGTTCTTCGGGTAAAAGAGTCTCGGTTATCATTCTATTTTGAAACAACTTCCCAACAATTTCGAATCCGCCCTCAAATCCTACCTCAAAAAGACCTTCTATCCAGGAACCCGCAAGGAGGATTTTTCGGTAAGAGACTTCACCGAGGGCGATTACCGCTTTTTTGCCAAGGGGGTGGGGCGGCTGACCGAGTATTTCACGAGTGATCGTGGGTCACTGCCCCGCAATTATTTTAATCAGAAGGATCTCCGGTCGGGTTATTTGTTTTATTTTTTGCCGGTCAATGCGTTGAAGGTGGCAGGGCTCTTGAATTATATCCCCGACCCTTTTTTTCAGCGACCGCTCAAGGTCCTCGACCTGGGGAGCGGTCCCGGGACTGGGATGTTGGGGGTGCATTGTAGGGGCGCACCCATGTGTGCGCCCTCCGAAAAGGGGCAGACACACGGGTCTGCCCCTACACACCATTACACCCTCGCCGACCAAAACCGCGATGTCCTGCAAGACGCCTTGGGGTTAAAGACGGCCTTAGGGATCCCCGGAGAACTTCGGATACGCGCGGGAGACCTGCTCAACAATTCCCTGGCCAAGGTGGTGCCCCCGGAACCGTATGATTTGATCCTGCTCATCAATTTTCTCAACGAATTTTCCAGCGAGCGCCGGGCGAGTTTGCTGGATATTTTATTGCGCCGTTACCTGGCCCCCGGCGGCAGGATCTTGATTGCCGAGCCGGCGTTGCAGCGGATCACGCGGGAGTTGATGGAGTTGCGCGATGAGTTGCTCCAAACCGAACGGGGCCACGTCTACGCCCCCTGCCTTCATCAAGAGGCCTGCCCGATGTTGGCGCATAATCAGCGAGATTGGTGCCATATCTACCTGGATTGGGAGCGCCCCCGTTGGATAGAGAAATTGGATCGCATGCTCCATTTGCGCAAAGAGTATCTGAAAAGCTCTTTTCTAATCTTAGGGAATGAACCCGCACCGACGTACACCGCGGAAACCTGGCGGGTTGTGTCAGGCCACATCAATTCCAAGGGAAAGTCGGAGATGTTGCTCTGTGGGCCGGGAGGATTGCCGCAACTCAAAAGAGTCACCCGCCTTGATCGTGATCAATCCCCCGCCAACCAAGATTTCGACCGCGCCCAGCGCGGGGATTTGGTGGAGACGGTAGTGGGGGATCGCTTAACCAAGGAAAAAAAGTTTCGGGTCAGGTAGGACGTCTCCGATAAATTCTTTCATAAAAATCATGATAAACTTCGACGGCGCGTTTATGCAGCCGGCCGTTACTCAGTAAAATTCCGTGGTTGTTGCTCAAGAGCGGGGCGGTCGACCAGTCGAAGTCATGCCCCAGGCAATCGGTCCCTCCACCTCCCGCTTCCAAGACCCCGAGTACGCCTAGATGGTCCCAGATCCATTCCTTGGATTCATAATATGAGAGTGGGGGGACGAACGACACATCGGCTTGACCCGAGGCGATGAGTGGGTAACGCATCGGGCCGCCGGCGATTCGAGGCTCTTGTGACGCGCCAAAAACTCGGGACATTCCTTGTACCAGGGCAAGGTCTTCCATGGAATATTTCCGCAAACTGGTCTGAGGGGGAAGGATTGGGATGGCAAACCTTCCGGCGCGCCGGGAGACCTGGAGTTGGACGTAGTAGGGGCGTCCCTCCAGCTGTCGATACCAACACCCCTCGCCGGCGGCTGCGATCATGAGGTAGCCAGGCCTGTGTTCTTTATTACGAAAGAGATGGGAGCGCGGAAATCCATTCACAGTGATGACCGGTTTTCCTTGGTACAGAAAAGCGAGATTGACAGCATATTCCCCGCCGTGGACGTAACTACTGGTAAAGTCCAACGGATCGGCCACCCAGGTTCGGTCGGTCAGCTCTCCCTTACCGCGCACGATCCATCCGTAGACATCCTCGATACGCGCCTTCAGGTCAAATCCTCGGATGTAACCTAAAATATTATGGATTACCGGTTCGGTAAGAAGCGAGCCTGAGGCCCCTTCTTCGGCAATAAAGGCATCCTCGGAAAACCGCCGCAACAAGCCCTGGCCCATGAAGGCCTGTCCCGTGACATCGGCAATCGTGAGCAGAGAACCGCCCTCCTTATGCGTGCGCCAAAAATGATCCCGATCATGGGCAATCCGCTCCAGCAAGCGACAACCCGGCACGACAATCTCAAGCGCCGCCTGCAGTTCGTGACTGAACGGAAAACCGGGGCGAATGGGGGGTAAGGCAATCATGAGACGTCATCGTTCGGGGGGCGGGAAAGTTGCTTTCGAAAGACGCCCTCCAAAAATCATGATTATCAGCAACTTTTTTCGGCCCGTTGCGATGATTCAGTATGATTACCTTTCCAACAACGAGGCCCCTCTGGTTGGTGGCATCGAATCCCGAGGGTGTGGCACCTTCTCCCCCCGTCTTAGAGGTGGTGGCCGGTCACAGGGAGATTCCGCCGGCTTTTTCTAGTGGGTTGTTGACCGAGCCTTCCGTGCGGATGAGACTATTGGAGGCCCCTGAACGGGCCCTGCTTCAATCTTGGCCGATGGAGTATCAAAGGTTCTTTCTGGAGAGACCTATTTTTGTCCCTGACGATAGTTTGACAGGACCTCCGAGATTTATCTCTTCCAATTCGGTGACAGAGAGGTTCCAGCAGTGGCAAGCGGCTTTGCCGCAATACCTTCAAACCCGGGATTTATTGATACGGTGCTTTCCAGAGGACGCTGACCGGATATTATCTTGTATCAGCCTTTGGCCGGAAGAGTATGTGTTGGCCTTCTTTGCGGTTGTTCCAGAGCGGTGGGAGTCTTTTGAAAGGGCTCAAGTCGGCCAAGCCCCGGAGCCTGATGAATTGGATGGTCCCTTTGGCGGTATAACGATTGATCGTTCCTCGCAAGATTTGTTGATGGATGAGATAGGTCCTTTGCATGCCTTGCAAGATTGGTTTGATTCCTTTTACCGACCGATCGGCAAAGGCAATTTTTGGCGGCGTGGCGTTGGATCGAGGGAATCCGCTCATACCTTTCACAAGGCTCACCGGCTGGCCACCGGCGGGGGCATTCCTTTTTGCTACGGAGAGAAAAATTTTCGGATTGATCTGGGTGCCATTGAGAAAATGAGGTTGTGGGCCGAGCAAAATTCGCGGGACTGGACCCTGGAGACAAGCGGATTTTTGGTGGGTGAGATGGCTCAGGACCAGGAATTTTTGCTTACCGATTTTGTCCCCATGAGTGTTATTTGCGGCGACGCGAGCTATGATCCGAGGTCTCATGCCACCAATAGCATGAGCACCGGCGATCCCTGCCCGCCGACTTTAATGGAATGTATCAAGGCTTATCTGGCGCGTGGACTGGAGAGACCCGAACAGTCGTATCCGGTTCGTTTTGGTCTTCATACCCATCCTTTGACGGGCAACAATAACCCCGACCGTCCCAGTTATGTGGATCTTTGCGGGGGTGCGGATGTTTGTTTCATGTATGCCCCAAAAGGCCGTCGGCTCATTGCTTGGAAACAATCTGATTTGCCGATTCCGGATGATTACAGTTTTCGTCCCTTTGCGGAGATGGAAGCCGCCGGGTTCTTCAAGACGGTCTTGGTTTTGCCTGGGGGTTGAAGCCCTTTCTCTCAATTCACCAGCAAGGCGGCAATGAGTTTCTGGACTTGAGCGACTACCGCTGACGGTACTTTGGTGATGAAGGTGGCCTTTCTTGTCTTCCAATCCTGATTTTTAATGTGATCGGCCAGGACACAGCCGTTGATGGGACCGCTTGGAAGGGGTACACCTCATTACCAAACCTCATGACCGACGGGGGATTCATCTTCCCGCTCGGGACGATTTTTCATGGTTACTTTCGACACCAAGGATTTGAGATTGATTTCTTTAGCCAGTTCTTGCAGCGGGTTTTTATGGGCGGGGGCCAAGATCAGCTTTCCGTCTTTGAATTCCGCCGTGACTTTGGAGCCATTTTTAATTCCCAACAATTGGACAATCGTCTTCGGAATCCTTAGCCCCAAACTATTCCCCCAAGATGTCAACGCCAATTCCATTCTTTGAAGTCAAGGACCAGTTTTGCTCACACCGACAACCGCAGCCGGTCGACCAACTTTCGCATATCTTTGGGAAGCTCCGAGACAAACTCAAGCGGTTCACCGGTCAGCGGGTGGTGGAATTTTAGGTAGCAGGCATGGAGGGCCTGACGGGGGAATGTAGGGGCGCAATTGATTGCGCCCTTTTTGCCGTAGATCTTGTCGCCGACCACCGGATGGCCGATGGAGCCTAGGTGGAGTCGGATCTGATGGGTTCGGCCGGTGTTGATCTTGACCTCGAGCAAGGTGGCATGGGGGTAGCGTTCCAGGACGCGAAACTCGGTGGAGGCAAAGCGGCCGGCCTCCGGGGTGGCGGTCTTGACCTTTTGCCCGCCCTTGAGCAGGGGACTTTTTTCGATAAACCCTTCGATCTTGCCCTGTTCGTCCGACACTTGCCCAGCGACGAGTACAAAATATTTACGCTTGATCGTGTGTCGTTTGAACTGGTCGGCTACTTTATTCCCTTCCTTGGTCTTGGAATAGACCATGATCCCGGAGGTGTCTCGATCCAGGCGATGGATCAGCCCCACGTAGTGATGCTTGATGTGACTGGCCGAGCGTTTGAGATATTCATTAATAATGGCGACCATGGTTGGCACGGTGGATATCGATGAGGTCTCGCAAGGGATGCCCGCCTCTTTTTCCACCACCAGGATATCTTTGTCCTCCAACAGCACTTTGAGGTAGTACCCATCCGCCTTGGGGGGCGTGACCTCTTTCAGGACCTCCACCTTGGCCTTGCGCTCTACTTCCCAGGAGGCAATGACCACCTTGCGCCCCTCGACCTTGATCTTACCTTGGTCGAGCAACCGTTTGGCCTGTTTGCGGGTCAGATTGAAGTGGTTCACTAAATAGATATCCAGGCGCATGCTGCTTGCTAACGTTTATTTGTTCTCTAAGCAACTCCCATATGCCATCTGCCGATAATCCTAGACAGTTTTACTGCTGGTAGGATAAAGTAACCATTCACTTTTAAGGAGACCGTATGCCAAAACTGACGCTGAATGATGTTGAAATGGATGTGCCTGCTGACTGGCAGGATCAAGGGATGATCACCTTCACCCTCCCTTCCCCGGATAAGAATGTTAAGCCCAATATCATTATTACCAAGGAACGCCTGACCAAACCGACCACCTTGCAGGAGTATTTTGAACGGCTCAAACAGTCGATCCAGAAGCGTGGAATCCAGGATTTTGAGGTCTTGGATGAGCGGGACATCATTGTGGCCGGTGAAAAGGCCAAGGTCATGCTCTGCACCTGGGACGTGTCCGCCATGAAGAAGGCCCTCGCCCAGCAGGGGGGGATGCCCGAGGAAGAAGTCAAGCCAGGCCAGGTGGTCAAACAGGTCCAAGTCACTGTTCTCAAGGGAGAAATGGCAGTCAATCTGACTGGAAGTTTCCCCGACACCGAGTTTGATACCTACTACAAGCCCTTCCAAATGTTCCTTAAGTCCTTAAAATTTATATAGTTATATAAATTTTTCACCCAAGCAACTTAGGGTGGGGTCTTTGCCGAAGATAAAGAGGTGAGCGGAACTTCTTCTAGAGAGCCCTATATCCTGTATGTGGACGATCAGCGGAGCCATCAGGTGCTCTTCAAAAAATCGTTCGAGACGGAGTATCCGATCTTAACCGTCTCTTCGGGGGATGAGGGGCTCGAGATACTGCAAAACCAAGATATTTTTTTGGTCCTGGCCGACCATCAAATGCCGCGGATGAGCGGGGTTGATTTTTTGGAACAGGCCCGCAAGGTGTCTCCCAAATCGGTTCGGGCCATCCTGTCCGCCTATCATGATAAAGAATTGAGGACGGAGGCGCAGCAACGGGCGCAGATTAAAGAGTATTTGAAAAAACCGTGGCGGCGGGACGAGATTCGGCCTTTCTTGGACGAGGCGCGACGCCTCTATCAGGTGGAGATTGAACCTGCCACTGAGCCCGCGTTATTTTGGGGGCGCCTCTGCCAGTTGTTGGACAAATTTGGTGACACCACGGATAAGCGCGGGGCCAAGCGAGTTTACCTCTCCTATGTGGAACCCCCGCTCAAGCGAGTGGTGGCCACCATCCGCCGCTCGGCACCCGAGGCCCTCAGCAAGGCCGAAGAATGCGCCCTGCGCGGGGACATCCAGGGGCTGGAAGCCAATTTGTTAGCTTACCTAAACAGCGCCAATCCAAATCCGCATTTCCTGCCTGAAATGCTCAATTTTTTCCCGTCGAAGCACTGACTTGAATTTTATATTCTCTCATGCTACTTCCAAAATTCGCGCGCTAGAAAATAGTTGATAGAAAACAGAGGGAAAATTTGCTGGCGCAAATTTTCGGGGATCGTCTAACGGCAGGACTGCGGACTCTGACTCCGTAAATCTAGGTTCGAATCCTAGTCCCCGAGCCAGTTTTTTCATAAACTTCCTTGACAGTCCGCTCCTTTCACAGCTATGCCCCCCACCATCAGGTGCCCGTTACGGGCATGAAGAGGGAAACCGGTGTAAATCCGGTGCGGTCCCGCCGCTGTAACCCTTTGGCCTCATGGTGAGTGCCGAACTTTTCTAGTGTTTGTAGCCACTGTCCTAGCTGGGATGGGAAGGTTGCTGGAAAAGGGGGGAAGTCAGAAGACCTGCCTGATGTGGATTCGCTCTGCGAGTCGACTTGTGCGTGTGAGACACACATCATGTGGTATTTTGCCTTATTGGCACTCATTTGTTTCTCCGCTTGCGAACCGGCAAGCTCCCAACCTTATTCCGCTGTCGCTGAAGAAAAGAAGACGTCGAGCGAGGCGAATCCTGCCCGGTCTTTGCCCAGTTCGGGTGTGTCGATACAAAAACTTTTGTTTGATCAAGAGATGCCCTTGACCCTGACCGTCGAGGGAGAACAAGCGCTGCCAGTGCAAGTGGTGCTGAGCGATGGACAGGTGGTGGCGTCCTCCCAGGTGGGAAGCATCTCTTGGGCCGTGACGAATCCTCAGGTAGCGACCATCACCTCAGATGGGGTATTGCAGGCCCACGCGCTGGGCAGTACGGTGATTCGGGCCTCGTTACAAAATCAGTCTGTGTTGCGAGAAGTGATCGTAACAAAATCGCCGCAGACGGTTGCTGCGATCCCGATCATCCCAACGCTGCCGATGGGCTCTAAGCCGCAATCTGAACCGGTAGTCATTCCCCCGAAATCAACACCTCCGCCTCAACCTTCGCCAGTTGTGCCGTCTGACCCAGTCGTGGCCGTGCCTCCGGAACCAACACCTCCGCCATCGGAGCCCGTGGTCATAGTGACGCCAGAACCATCCCCTCCGCCTCCACCACCAGAGCCGTCCCCGCCGCCCCCAACAAAAGCGGCGGATGATCCATCCAAAAATGATCCTCCACTGGAGGCCAAGGATCCGCCCAAACCAACCGAAGACAATACAGAAAAATCCAAAGTAGTGGTGGAGGAACCCGCCGATTTTTCAGATCGGTTTTTGGGTCCGGAGGATGAATTGAACATCACCTACGGGACCAATGGGGGTTTTGGCAGCCATCTCTTTCCCGACATTGTCTACGGGATGCCCCAGACGGGTGGCAAAGATGTCGTTGCGCTGGGAGGCGGAGGAGAGCTGGAGATCAAGCTACACGGCTTTTTGGTGGCCGATGGTACCGGTCCCGATTTTACCCTTTTTGAAAATGCCGTTTACTCCAAGAAATTGAATGTCGTGTTTGCGGAACGGGCCCAGGTCTCGGTGAGTCAGGATGGCGAGACTTTTTATGATTACCCCTGCGACGTCAATAACGTGGCCGACTTCTATCCCGGTTGCGCCGGGGTACACGAGGTGTTTCCGCTGCAGGACCCGACCGACCCGGCCGTCTCCGGTGGGGATCACTACGACCTGGCCGATGTGGGGCTCCCTTGGATTCAATTCATCCGGATCAAAGACCTGGATACCTGTCATCCGGGGGACCCGACTTATGAGACCCAGCAGTTTAAATATCTTTGCACCGGACCCGGGGTGCAGGGGTTTGATTTGGATGCGATGGCGATTGTGAATGGGAAAAAGGAATAAATTTTAACGATCAAAAAAGGAGAGTTTATGTTTGCCCGTTGGATGAACGCAGCAGCTGTAGCCATTCCGTTAGCACTCGGTTCTGTTTTTGCCGCCAGTTGTGCGGAAGATCAAAGGAATACCCCGGGAAAGGTCTCGGGTATGGGAGGGGCCGATGGAGTCGGTCCTGCCGGGCCGGATAAGCCGGATGTGATGGCCTGGGGGGCCCAGGATACGTTGCCCACAAATGATGTTGCTGTTGCGGCGACGCCTCCACCGGATGTCTTTGTTCCTCCTGCTGCGGATACAGCGCAACCACAGCCGGTGCCGCCAGCCCCTAAGCTGGTTCCATGGGACCAAGTGGTTGTGGATCCCATCGATCTCCCGGGAGAGTTACAGCAGCTTGCCGCGGGACGACGTCAGGTAAATGGAAAAACTGAAACAGGATGTTTTGCCGTCAGCAGTCACCCGGGGCAATTCAAGAAACCGCCGCGCCTTAGCCTTGCCTTCATCAGCAGCATCGGACAGGTGACGCTCTTGTCACAGCAGATCCCCAACGCCTTCGATCCGCAAACTGGACAGGCGCGATTTGGGGTCAACTCCCTCTTGCAAAACCAGGCGGGGAATTTGCTTCTCGCCTTGCAAAGCACCGAGGGGGCTGGTGTCAACCCCGACGGTTCCGTGCAGCAAGTCTGGGTGCTTGGTCCTGATGGTCAGGTCGTCGGCCAACATGATTTCCTTGTTGGGGCATTACCCCATTATCGACCTCAGGTTGTGGTGCAAAGTGCGGAAGGAGTACAGTTTGTCCTGCTCAACAACTGTGATCCTACCGTTGTCTTACTGGGAGACAAGCCGTATGTTCCATGCAGCCAGGACTCGGCCCTGGCGGTTTTTAAAACCCCTGATCTATCCGATCAACCGACGATCTATCCCCTGATTGGTGTGAGAAATGCCGGTGCGCTGACGTTAGTGGGTGATCAATTGATCATTGCGGCGGCGGGGAATGTGCATGTGGATCCTAGCAGTGTTGGCCAGTTGGTTTCCTTGAACGCAGCGGCGCTGAAAGGGACCTCCAAAAAGGAGAGTATCTCCCTCCCAGGAGTCGGACTCGGTTCGACTCAGGTCGCCTTGCAAGGTGGCGTGATCCTGTTTACCGTCAATAACTCCAGCTGGGCGCCGGAGGCGGCCAAGCCGGCGGTGGTGTTGTTGAAGGATCAGCAGACCGTCTCACTCCCGCTACCGGCACAATTGGCGTTTGTCGCCGGGGCGGTTTTTGCAGGAGATGAGGTCCTGTTAACTGGTCATACCTACGATCCAAAGACCAAAGCAATTGTGACTGGGGCCTATCGGACACACGCTGGCGGGACGCCTATTTTATTGCCGGATGGAGAAAAACCTTCCTTCTATTCCGTAGGGGTTGTGACCTATGACGAAGATGGCTATTGCTACGGCGCGGCGGGGACAAGCAAGGTAGCAGATGGGACGCTGTATTCTACGGTGATGATGGTCCACCCGTAATGGGTTGTCTTGTAGGGGCGTCCCGGTGGGACGCCCTTCGGGTGATGTCGAGGTTGGGGCGACCCATCGGGTCGCCCCTACAATCGGGCCCGGATATTGGCGAGATGAACCGCCAGGTCATGGGCCCGTTTGCCGTTGGAGGGGTGGGAGGCGTAGATGCTGGTGTTGTCGTGCTGGCCTTTTTTGTCGGCGGCGCGTTGCCAGAGGGCGATGGCTTTTTCCGGATTGTAGCCGGCGTTCATCATGGTGATCATCCCCTCAAAATCGGCCTGGGACTCATGGCTGCGGGAATAGCTGGGAAAGTAAAGACCGCTGCTGATATCAAAAATGGTATTGAAGACCCGGCTCCAATCGGTTCCCCCGGCGGCGCCGATCGCGATTGAGGCGAGATTGCCGAAAAAACTCCAGACCATGGAATTGCGATAAGACTTGTAGGAATGGCGCAGGGTCGCATGGGCCATTTCATGGCCCATGACGGCCGCGATCTCGTCGTCACTCTTGGCGTCGACCAGACCTTTTTCGGGATCGAATAATCCATGGAAAAACAAGATGCCTCCGCCCAGATAGCAAACGGCATTGACCGTTTTGTGATCCACATAGTGGACTTGAAAGGGGATGTCGGGGATCAAGGTCTGGGGGCGCAATCGGTTCATGATCCGATTCAAGCGCGCCACCATCTCCGGATCATTGTCAATGCGGGTCTTCTTGTTCTTCAGTGCCTCGAGTTGGTCGTCGTAAATCTTTTCCCCGGTCTTAAGATCCCAGCTGAGGTTGGTTAAGTTAGGCTTGGCACGGATTGATTGAGGCTTACTGCTGGAAGAGATGGCCTCCGGACTGGGATTGGCGACACAACCAAAGGTGTTGATCGACAAGACGGCGATCACTAGGGGGATAAAAAATGCGCTACTTCCAAAAAGCTTGGGCATTGGATTGCGTCTCATAGCGGCCAATGGCCGCCTCTTTTTGTAAACTCAGACCGATCTCATCGAGGCCTTTGACCAAGTGCTCTTTTACCACCTTATCGATCTCGAAGTGAAACGAAATCTCCTCGGGGAGATGCAGCGTGACCCGTTGCTCCTCCAGGTTGATCGTCATCTCGGCCTTGGGTTGCCGGGCCACCATTTGAAAGATCTCGTCGACTTCTTCAGGCTTGAGCTCAATCGTCAAGAGGCCGTTTTTCCCGGAATTGTTGCGAAAGATATCGGCAAAGGCGGGGATGGCTTCCTTCCGCGGGGCGATGATGGTCTTAAAACCGTACTGCACCAAGGCCCAAACGGCATGCTCGCGGGAGGAGCCGCAGCCAAAGTTATTGCGCGTGACCAAAATCGTGGTCCCTTTGAATTTGGGCGCGTTGAGTTCGAATTGCGGGTCGTGTTTTCCATCCGGCAAATAGCGCCAATCAAAAAAAAGGCTTTCGCCATAACCGGTGCGCTTGATCGATTTTAAAAATTGCTTGGGGATGATCTGATCCGTATCGACGTTTTCCCGGTCGAGCGTGGCGATGATCCCGCGATGTGATTTAAATGGTGTCATAATTTTCCTGTAGGGGCAGACCCATGTGTCTGCCCCACGTTACAGCCGCCGAGATTAGGGCGCACACATGGGTGCGCCCCTACAACCATTTTCTAATATCAACAAAATGCCCCGCAATCGCCGCGGCCGCGGCCATCTCCGGCGAGACCAAGTGGGTCCTGCCCCCCTTGCCCTGCCGTCCCTCGAAATTGCGATTGGAGGTGGATGCACAACGTTCTTCCGGCTGCAGTTGATCCGGATTCATGGCCAGACACATACTGCAACCGGATTCCCGCCAATCGGCCCCGGCGGCCCGAAAGATCTTGTCCAAACCCTCCGACTCTGCCTGACGCTTGACCTGCTGCGAGCCGGGAACAATCAACGTTCTGACCTTTGTATTCACCTTCTTGTCTTTAAAAATCTGGGCGGCGGCGCGCAGATCCTCAATGCGGGAGTTGGTGCAACTCCCGATGAAAACCGTATCAATGGCAATGTCTTCGATCTTAGTCCCCGGTTTGAGCCCCATATATTCCATGGCCCGCTCGGCATCACGCACCGAGATGCCCGGGACCTTATCGGGCGCGGGGATGACGCCGGTCACATCCATCACCATGCCGGGGTTGGTGCCCCAAGTGACCTGCGGGGCCAGCTCGGAGGCATTGATCGTCAGCGTCCGGTCATAACTTGCCCCGGGATCGGAGACGAGCGACTTCCAATACAGCGCACTTTGGTCAAACTGTTTTGCCTTCGGGACAAACTCCCGGCCCGTGAGATACTGAACGGTGGTGTCATCCGGGGCGATCAGTCCGGCCTTGGCGCCGGCCTCGATGCTCATGTTGCACACCGTCATCCGGGCCTCCATCGAGAGGGCGCGGATCGCGGGTCCGGTGTACTCCAACACATGACCGGTGGCCCCGGCGGTACCGATCTGGCCGATTAATTTTAAAATTAAATCCTTTGACCGAACCCCTTTGGGTAACTGTCCCGTGAACTCGACCTGAAAAGTCTTGGGCCGTTTTTGCACGAGGCATTGGGTGGCCAGGACATGCTCCACTTCCGAGGTGCCGATACCAAAGGCCAGGGCGCCAAAGGCCCCATGGGTCGAGGTGTGGCTGTCACCGCAGACAATCGTGGTGCCGGGGAGCGTGAGTCCCAACTCGGGACCAATCACGTGGACAATCCCCTGTTGGGTACTCTTGAGGTCGTAAAGTTTGATCCCAAAATCGCGACAGTTCTGCTCCAGCGCCTCGATTTGCGCCCGCGAGATCGGATCCTTGATATTAAACCGGTCTTCGGTCGGGACGTTGTGATCCATCGTGGCAAAGGTCAGATCCGGCCGCCGGACCTTGCGATGCGTGAGCCGCAACCCCTCAAAGGCCTGAGGACTGGTGACCTCGTGGATCAGGTGCCGGTCGATGTAGAGCAGCGTCGACCCACTGGACTCCGTGTGGACCACATGCGATTCCCAAATCTTGTCAAACAGGGTTTTTGGCATGGCCTGGGGCTTATAGGAAAATCATCTTAGATTTGCAAGATTCCTCTCCGTTGGGCGGCGGAGAGTTCCGATCGGACGTATTTGGCCCCAGATAAATTGGTGTCTCCCAGCCGGGCGCCTTTCCATTGGACGCCGCGCAAGTCGGCATCCGCCAAGGAGGCGCCTCTGAGGTCGCATCCCCTAAGATCCGCGTCGCGCAAATCCGCTTTTTCGAGCTTGGCCTTTTTTAATGTGGACCCTGTCAGGACAGCCCCCACGAGGATGGCTTCGCTCAAGTGGGCCTCATCGAGGATCGCATTGACGAGAACCGCTTTGGTCAGGTCGGCCTTCCCGAGCAAGGCCTTGGTCAAAACAGCTCGTGATAGGACGGCCTCTGTTAAATCGATGCTCCCTAAAATGGCCTCGGTCAAATTGGCATCGGTGAGGATGGCCCGCCTCAGGGTGGTACCGTCGCCAAATCTTGCTTCGGCCAGTTCAGACCTGGCTAGATTAGCCTCAGCGAGGAAGCTCCCATAAAATGTGGCCTGAGACAATTTCGCGCGCGACAAATTGGTTTGGAAGAGGCGACTCCGGTCGAATGTGGCACCAGATGCGTCCATTTCCGCTAGGTTTTGTCCTTCCAAGTTCCGGTCGCTCAAATGAGGATGGGAAAATCTACACCTCGCTAAAAAATGGGGATCTTGTCTCAAGACATCTGCAAAAATAGGGGTCGGGATGTTCCGGAAATCGAGACCCTGGGTGTCTACACGCGACGATCTGTGGTTATAGCCCAGCAACCAGAAGGCATCGGCTAGTGTTCCATTGGTGCCCCAACCATGTTCTGGAAACACCATCAGGGGGCCATTAAGACAAAAACAGACTGATTCGACAAAAGAGCCTAGTGTTGTTTGCCCCGGGTCAGCAAGGGCCTGGCCAAGGGTCAAAAGAAGCTGATCTTGGTTGACAAAAGAACTTCCATCTCCCAAGGCGCCGTTTGCAAAGCGGGAAATAGAACTCCGTAATTGCTGAAGTTTGATCTCTTGTCCTGGGACAAGACCCAAGGAACGGGGAAGGTGGCTTCTGACCTCTCGCTTTGCCGCTTCCTCAGATATCCCAGAGGTTATGACCTTCGCTCGGAGTAGGGCATATTGCAGGCGTGCCTGTCCTACTGTGTTCGTCCAATGATTAAAATTAAGCATCTCGCCCATGACACAGACATTATCGGCACGGCCACAAAATAGGTGCTTAGTTTTTTATCAAGAGCGAACAACTTTTATCTGAGTGCGTCGAGAAGCCCTCCCATGGACCCAATCATAGTCAATCGTTTGACAGGACTGTTGGTGGCATCCTGGCGGGCCTTGCCTTCGGGGCAGTGGGGTAACGCCGATGCCGTTTTGTCGGACTTGGCCACTTCCCGTTATCAATCCGGTGGACCACTCTCACTTTTGACCAATCCGGCGTTTGTCGACGACCTGGCCCAAGATCCCACTCTGTTGTCCACAACCACCAGGCTTCTGGGGATGGATCCAGTGATGGTCCGTGATCTGGCAGGTTGGCAAGATTCCGGGCCAACTGATCTTGTGCCAGTGACCTCGCATCAGATTACCCTCCCTTACGCCCGTTGGCGGTTGGAGTCTCTTTATGGGACGCGTCGATCCGATCTTTCCGATCTTGAGGATGCCATGACCCATGTGGACGAGATCCTAGAGGTGGCCATCGGTTTCTCGGAGGCGGAAGGGCGGTTTACGCGCGAAGAGTTGCTTTTTTTGCGAGCGGCGATGGGCAAAGACTTCTTGATCTTGGCCGGGGTGCAAGGGGGAGAAGTCGACGATCGTTTGCTAGCGCCGGCCTTGGCGCATCGATTGGGTCTCATCACATTGATCCAACCTCAATTGGCCGAAGCCGCGGCTCGCAACTGGGGTGACCCCAGTCACTTGATCGGGAGGCTGCTGGAGATTTATCAAGGCAAGGCCCCTCTTTATGATCGATTAAACTTTCATCAACCCGTCGATGCACCGTATTTCGTTGTCCCGCCGAGTGCCCCTGTCACCCCATTGGATATTGACCGTCTGACGCTCCAGTCTCAACTGAAGGGACAGAGGGCCTGTTTCCCCCAAGCCTTGCAGGATCCGCAGCCGGTTGATCGGGCCTTGGCCGACCGGGTGGTCCGAGCCTGTTTTACCCGCATGGGGGCGGCGATCCCGGGTTGCACGGTGCGATTGAAGGATGCGAGGGAAATTTTGACCGATCCCAGAGCAACAGATTTTTTGGAGGCCGTCGCCCAAGCTTTGACCGCGGCGGGTACGGATGTAGCAGAGGCCATGCAGGTGTTGGAATTGGACATCCCCTGCACCCATGTTTATTTTGATTCTCATTATCGGGCGGAGTTTGGCGATGTGCTGAATAAAATCTCGCGAGGCTTTCAGAGAAAATTCAAACTCTTTGAACGGAGTGACAACCGCTTGGTAGCCCGCTTCGTGAGTCTGCGTTTTGAGGAGGCTTGTTACCAAGTTTTGTATGGAACGGATGCGGTTCGTTATTTCTTCGTGGGTGATCATCTCGACCAACCTGCGGGCGCAGGCCTCGACCAGGACGAGGTGATGACCCTCAAGGGCAAGGGGTTTGCCCCGTTTCAATTTGTGGCTGGGGCGATGCCCTTGGAGGATGTGGGGGCGCTGATTGCCGAGGCGATGTGGTACTTCCACGAACGGTACCATGGGGCGATGCTCGCCAGCTACTCGGCCGCGCAACGCGACTGGGCACAAAGACACTATCAGGAGGTGCAGGGTGGGATGCCGGATGGGGATATTAAGGAAACCCTGCTGAGTCGCCTGGCCAACATGGAGTATGCCTCGACAGATCCCTTTGAACATGTCTTGGGGGCCTTTGTGCGAGCCGGCTATCTTAAAAAAACCTCCGAGGTGGATCCTAAAAAAATGGGGTTGTTTCTGCACGAGGTGCGTACGTTGACCCTCGATTATTTTTCACTGATTAACAAAAATCCAACAGATGAGCCGCTGGCGAGAAAAGTGATGGATTGGTTTCACACCGTCAATTGGATGATTCTGGAACACTCCTTCTGGGAGGTCCAAGAGACCTTCCCCACTGCGAAAGAACGTTGGACCAAGATGATTCAGCTGATCGTCTCACCCGGAATGCCCTGGGCGCCCCTTGAGCGTTCCTGGCTTCTCCAGGAGGCCGCCAAAAAATCTAAATTTGCCGCTCCAGTGGCCCTGGCTGTGGCGCAGCAATGGTTACAACAGCAAGGCATAATGTAACATAATGTAAGACGAAGGTTCGATTTTCGGACGGTACCGTCCGGGAATCGGTCGATTTCTTTAAGTCCTCATGGTTAAGGCGCTGTTTTTATTGAAAATCATTTTGGCACTTTATTTGCTTACAGTTGTCTCCATGGACCTTCATCCTAAACAGCGCGAGAAAATGGCCGACATGCTTCTTGATTTGTCCAAAATATTTATGGGGGCTTTTATTGTAGGTCCCCTGCTCACTTTGCCGGCCAAACCGATTAATTTGGCCCTTGTTGGCCTAGGGGTTCTATGTTCTACTATTACTTGGTCGGGCGGAATTATTTTGAGTCGTCCTAAGCTTGGTGGGAGTTAACTTATGTGGATATCAACCGCTATTGCAGGATTTGTGGCCCTTATCGCCATTGTTGTTGTGATACTCGATAGCCGCCCCCCTAAAAAACGTCCCCATCACTAATCACAACCCAAACGACTCTTCATACTTCGGCACCACGCATTTCCATCCCATTTCCCTGGTGATGGTCTCTGCCAAGGTGTGCGCGGCGCCGCTTTCGCCGTGGACGATGAAGGTGGTGAGGGGTGGGCGTTTGAAACTTTTTAGCCAATCCAAGATCTCGGTGTAATCGGCGTGGGCCGAGAGGGTGTCGATTCTTTCTATCTTGGCCCGGACGGCGACTTCCATGCCGAAAATCTTGATGAACTCCTTGCCTCTGAGCAACGCATCACCGCGGGTTCCGGAGGGCTGATACCCGACAAACAACACGGTATTGCGCGGGTCGGGGAGCTTGGAGCGCAGGTGATGCAAGATGCGTCCGCCAGCCGCCATTCCGCTGGCGGAAATAATGATGGAGGGGGCCTCTTGGGAGTTGAGCCACTTGGACTCGTCGGTGGTGCGGATAAAACGCACCCCATCGGTCAATCCCTTGGATTCTTCCGCGCTCAGGACATGATCCTTCGGGTGATTCAAAAAAATCTCCGTGGCGTTAATCGCCAGCGGGCTATTCAGGTAGATCGGGAGGTGGGGAATTCTCCGCTCCTTTTTGAGTTGCTGCAGGAGATAGAGAATAATTTGCGAACGTCCCACGGCAAAGGAGGGAATCAAAAGGGTGCCACCCTGCTGGTAGGTCGTGTTGATGACGCGCGCCAAATGATCCTTCGGATTTTCTGTTTCATGAATGCGATCGCCGTAGGTTGATTCCAAAATAAGATAGTCCGCTTCTTTGATGCGATCCGCGGCCCGATGCAGGAGTGGCTTGCGGCGCCCGAGATCCCCGGAGTAGAGGAACTTCATGGTCGGAGTCTTGATCTCCACCATGCAGGCCCCCAAGATGTGGCCGGCCTCGCGGAAACAGAAGGAAATCTTACTGTCCAAACGAACCGATTTTTTGAGCGGCACTGTTTTGAAAAATTGCAGGGAACGCTTGGCATCCTCAACATTGTAAAGCGGTAGGGCCGGCGTGTGTTTGGAAAAACGCAACTTGTTGGCATAAGCCGCCTCTTCCTCTTGCAGATAGGCGGTGTCGGGGAGCAAAATGGAACAGAGGTCGTAGGTGGCGGGTGTGGCATAAATCGTTCCATGAAACCCGCGTTTCACCAGCAGCGGGATGTAGCCGCTGTGGTCAATGTGGGCGTGGGAGAGGATCAGGGTGCCAATATTGCGGGGATCGACGTCTAATTGTTGCCAGTTGCGGAGGCGCAGGTCCTTTTGCCCTTGAAAGAGTCCGCAATCGAGTAGAATTTTGGTATTTCCCTCTTCGAGGAGGTATTTGGCCCCAGTGACCGTTTCAGTTGCGCCAAGGAACGTGAGCTTCACTAACCCCAGGGTAACACAGCGAGTTGCCTTTGGGCAAGGTTTGTGCGATGAAGGGGCGTGAGTCAAAACCTCTTTTTTCTGCTCAAGGTCATTATCTCGGGGGTCCTAATTGCCTTGGTGAGCACGATGGCCAAGCATTCGCCGCGCTGGGCGGCGCTGTTGACGGCCCTGCCGATGATGACCTTTCTCTCCCTGATTTGGATTTATCTGGAGAATCGAGATCTGGCCCTGTTGGAGACGTACACACGCGACGTCCTGCTCTGGGTTTTGCCCAGCCTGCTTTTCTTTGTGGCGGCGATTTACCTGTTTAAGTGGCGCGTGCCCTTCTTGTTAACCATGGGGATTTCTACCGTTGCCTTGGGGATAGGGGTTTGGGTCTTTCAGAAATTGCATCTCTTGCATGGATAATCCGCTGCACCACCGCGATTTTCGTTATTACCTAACGGGTCGGTTTCTCGCCCTGTGCGCCTCCCAGATGTTGGGCGTGGGGGTGGGACAATACATCTACGAGTTGACCCACAGCGCGCTGCATTTGGGGCTGATCGGGTTGGTCCTGTTTCTTCCTAAAATCAGTTTTGTCCTGCTCGCTGGGCATACCGCCGATCGGTTTGATCGGCGCGCCGTCATCTTGGTCTGCCGGCTGACCCAATGTGTGGCGACCTTGGGTTTGATCCTCTTCGCCCGGTCCGGTTCCCATGAGTTGGGTTGGTTGTATGCGTTGCTCTTGCTCGTTGGGACCGCAAACTCCTTCGAGGGGCCCGCCACACAGGCGATCGTCCCGGCGTTGGTCCCCGCACCGATCTTTAGCCGCGCCGTCGCCTGGAATGCCTCGGTCATGCAGGCCGCTTTCATTGCTGGCCCCGCGCTGGGGGGCTGCCTCTACGCCTTCGGAAATGTGTTGGGGGTTTTTTACGCCATTGCGACGATGCGTCTGCTCAGCGCGGTCCTGATTGCCTTGGTGCGGACCCGCACCGGACGGATGGAAAGCGCCGAACTTTCCTGGCAGACATTGTTGGCCGGGTTAAATTACGTTTTTCGCACCAAGGTGGTGTTAGGGACGATCTCGCTCGATCTCTTCGCGGTCCTGTTTGGTGGTGCGGTGGCCTTGATGCCGATTTATGCCAACGACATCCTCCGGGTGGGTCCGAGTGGTCTCGGCATCCTGCGGGCGGCGCCTGCCGCTGGAGCCGCGTTGATGGCCTTGTTCTTCGCCCATCGTCCCCCGATCCAAAGGGCGGGTTCGGCCATGCTGGGGTGCGTGGCGATGTTTGGGCTAGCCACCATCCTCTTCGGGATCTCGCACAATTTTTATTTCTCGCTTGCCTGTCTGGTGATCCTGGGTGCCTCCGACATGGTGAGCGTGGTGATCCGCGGTGTATTGGTGCAGATGCAGACACCGCCGGAGATGCGCGGCCGGGTGAGTGCGGTGAACTTAGTTTTCATCGGGGCCTCCAATGAGTTGGGAGAATTCGAATCAGGCCTGACGGCTGCCTGGTTCGGCACGATCCCGGCGGTGGTCCTAGGCGGTCTCGGCACCCTCGCCGTCGTGGCCCTCTGGGCCTGGCGGTTCCCGGAGGTGCGAGCGTATCGCTCCCCCTAGTGTACAGAAATATCAATCAATTAAGTCGCAACAAATCCGATCACTTCCCGATAATGAGGTCTTAACGAAGGGATGGACATGCTCGGACTTAAAACCCTTGGCGATTGGTTAATGGCATACCGCTATCCGGATGTTGCGGCGCTTCACTCCCTCTTGGTGGGGGCACGACCAACCACGGATGGGGACATTCTATTGTCAAAACCGTTGGGTGTGTATCCAAGGGAGTGTCTGAGCCAACAGGCCCCTACCATGATCCAGGATTTGTTTCGGTTGGTTGCGGCAGGCACCCAACCACCGGGGCGAATCGAGCCGGGCGCCTCGTTTCGTCATGGCGGTGCGGAGTTTCGTCCTTGGACCTGCCAAACTGCCGAGGGGTTTCTCCATGTGGCTGGTTATGCCACCAAGGATAGGGTCCATTGGACGCCTCGCCAAACCTGGCTTTACCCCGAGAAGGCGTTATGCGGCGTGCTGACCGGTCGATGGGGGGTCTTTCTCAAGGAAAGGACTTTTCCCCTCTCTTCCCGAAATATTGGCACGGCGGCCCATGTCTTCTTGCTGGAGTCGCGCTATGATTTTCCAGGAATTTCGGGGTCGCGGGAACGATTATCAGGCATCGTGGCATCTCTCCTGGACACGATGGAACCGCACCAATCGGAGACTACGGTGCGGCGCAACAACGCCCCGCAACAATTCAACGGGCTCTTCCAAGAAATGGCGATCGCCTGGCACCCCTTGCTTGGCGAAGACCTTGTGGTGGTGGCCGTTGAGCTGGGTGGGTTGGAATCCTTAGGCCAGGACCAGCGCGTCCAACCGGTCATTGTGGCCCTGTTAAATCGGAAAATGGATCGGAATCTGGCGCTACCGGAAAAGTTGGCCGAATGGGCCACGAGTCGAGGGAGGGGCAGCCTCGAAAAAATCCTTTGGGAAAGCCCACCCATGGCCACCGCCATCCGCGACCTGGTGATGCTTCCCTCCAGTAGTTGGGAGTCATGAAATAACGAGCAACATTTTTCATGCTTAGCCGAGCATTGTGACCATGTCTAACGGTTCAGTGACAACATTAGGCGAGATTCATCCGCTGTTGCAACGCCTGGAGGCGATCCCCTCAGGGCAGTTGGGGACAGTCTTGGATGCGGCCATGGTTGTGCTCTCCTTGATGCAAACGTGTCTCCACGATTCTGCTGAAAAAGAGGGTGTTCGGTTCAAGCTTCTGACAGTCGAACAGGCGGATCAATCAGGACTGGCGCTCTTGTTGGAAGGGCGATCCCCATTGGCCTCGTTAGTGACCACGCTGCCGAAGGCGCAATCGTTTACGGTGACCAACCTAGGGAACGATGGCCCGTTCCCACTGGGATTGATCACCCATCATCCAGGAGAGGAAACGGCCTGGTATGTGCGGGCCGACCGCCTTTTGGTCTCCGCAGCGGCGGCAAGTGGCACGGGACGAGTGGTCGAAGTTATTATGAGGACTGAGGGATATTATTTTGTCGGGGATGGTTTCTTTGGTGCTACGGGTCCGGTGGCGGGCGGTCATCTCTATGTGGGTGTTATCCTCGATGAAGCGGTAAGGCGCCGTCTTGCGCCCGTTCCAGTCTTGTCCCCCCGGTTGGAGGGTTCCCCCAAAACGGATTTATCTACCCCGCTCTCCCAACTTTTGGCGCCGCGAGCGGGCGATGATACTACAAAGGTGATGCGATGTTCCGGCCTGCGCAGTGATCTCATTGACGAGGAAATCCTCTTGGTGGGGGATGTCTTGTCAAAAGTGGAGAATGGCCAAATTAAGGGTCTCTCGGCAACTAAAAGTCTCTTTCTCCAACAGCTTTTGTGGGACGCCGGAATCGAGTGGAAGCGACGTGCAAACTGGTCCCCTCCACAGCCCAGCGTGGCGTTGTTGGGTACCTGCCTTTGGGACCTCTTGAAGCAGGCGCCGATTGATCGGTTGCCGATGAGTACGCGACAGTACAAGACCATTGATGATTGGCGGCCTGTTGCGGGGTCATCTCTTACCTATGGTGATTACTTACGCATGCCTCAAAAAAAACGTGATAAACTTCCCATTCAGAGTCAGAGATACATCAATCCATACCTCTGGTTAATGGGCCTTCCCCATAAAACGAGGATCTCATAAAGGATAATTTTGCTGCGGGTTGAAGCAACTTATCTAAATCGTTGCCGATATTGGAGTATGGTGGTTTCATTTAATCAAGCGAGCGGTCGGGTTCCCCATGCAGCGGGCGGATTTGGCGCACCAGAGGGTGGAGCGGGGGCTGCTGGTGGGGCAGGTGGGTACAAACCGGTCTTTTCTCAGGAATGGCGCTACCTGCTCAACCTGGTTGACGCCTTCCGTCATGCGGTCTTCTCCCCGGATTTTCGCGCCGCTCTGGACCAGACGGTTTTTGCCTGTCGTGCGGCGGAGGCGGGGGTTTTGCCGCATCATCTTGGTGGCGAGGTGGAGGATAGCCTCAAATCGTATGCGACGACCCTGAAGACCGAGGCTAGCTATATCGATCCGATGGATCGGCGCTACTTTTCCTCGGCCTTTGTCCTGCTGGGCGGACTTTTGTCCTGGTCAGGGGGAGCTCAGGCGCAGGTGATCCAATTGGGGTGCTTAACCGCGGATTATTTTGCGGTGATTGACAAAGATTACGGGTGCGCTCCGAGGGAACGGTTTTCGCTCTTTGAGGAAGAAAGAAATTTGGCGCACATGTTGCTGGGGCTTGGCCCCCATCTTATTCCCACCGAGTTGCCGACGGCGGTGCGCATCCCGCTGGCGGCGGCCATCGGGCGGGTCGGACTTGCCAGTGCCGGCCAGTTCTGGTCGCAGTCAAACATTGAACTGCCCGGTTTGTCTGAGGCCTCCTGGGCCGTCTTTCCCGATTTGGAACCGAGGACCTTGTCGAGCCACCATCATGCCCTCAGGGAACCCTCCACGTATTTTTTCCCACTGTTGAATTGGCGACTGGGCGGTGAGGTGCAAGTGGATTACATGGTGGCCGCTTGCATGCAGGTGATCGGGGCGATGGCCACGACCGAGCCTTACACCCAATCTCGTCCCACCCGGTACTACTACCGCCATTATTTGGCTAATTACGACCTGCTCCGGTCGCATTCGGAAGGGGGAGGCGGGGTGGTGTTAGATCCAGAGCTGGATTCCCCCCTGCGACGTAGTTTCAAAAACTTTCTGGTGGCCGGAGCTGAGGACCGCTCCTGGCGCCGGTTGATGGGCAGGCTGGTCGATTGGGCCGAAGCAACGGCGGAGTACCAACCCTTGAGCCGTCAGCACCCAGGGCTGACTCCCTTCCTGCGCCAGTCCCTTGGGCCGGGGTTCATGAGCGCCTAAATTAGCACGCAACCTTTTTCCTCTCAAACCGAATAGTCGTTATGTTTGATGTCACAACACGCGAACGGGTGTTTCAAGTGCTAAGTTGGTTGAGAACTGGGAGAGATCTGGCCGCCATTGCCGGTTTTCAGGCCAACGCCTTGTTAGAACGCACTGGCTTACAGGTCCCGATGCTCGGAGCCAAGCAACGTTTGGCCGGGATCTTACAAGAAAGGGCTCCGGGTGTCTTGGCTGGGGTTGGCCGATTCCATGAAACGGTTGCGGGGCTTGCAGACGTCTGGAGCGGCAGCGACCTCTATCTGCAATCGGTGCTATTTGAGGACCCGGAGGTAAGCGCCCATCCGCAGGCCTTGGAGTTGCTACAAATTATCACCGGTCCGGGACGGTTGGATGATGAGGGCTATCCCTTAATCCCCTTCGAAGACTTTCAGTCCTTTGTGCGAGAGATCCCGCATCTCTTTGGCGATGGTTTGGCCTTTCTCGATTGGAAGGAACAAGTTGAACGGTTCTTGGCGCACCAACACGATCTTCCTCGGGAAGGGGTTGAGTCGGCACAACGGGTGTTAAAGGCCCTGGAGACAATGACCTTCACGGCAGCCGTCACCGCCCCGCCCGATCTTTGGTTGGCGAAACAGATCCTCTCTGTTCACGAACGGTTGGGCACGTTGCGCGACTTGAGGGCGGGAATCGTCATTCAGGTGGAATCCTACGCGCAAGACCATGGGATGAATCCCCTCCAGCTCGAGCATGATCTTCATTTTCTCTCGGTCCGCGGCTACTTGATCCGAACTCCGGAGGGCTATGCGCAGGCGGCTTACCCGGCCAGCCTGATCTTGGACGAGGTGAGCGAACTTCCAGAAGAATTTAGAATCGATATGACCGCCATGTTGAACCATTGGTTTCAAGGTGAAGAAATTAACCGGGCAACGCTTCAGTCGTGGCTGAAACTGCGCAAGGTCCCAGGGAGCGGGGTTGCTGTGCCTGGCTGGGTGGCCGATTCCTATCAGATAGACTTGGGTTATTATCTCTTGCCGATTGTCTTGGGACTCCGGGCCGCGGGCCTTACGAAGGATTTGAAAAAAGGATCGGAGTTCAAACTCGATCGAGTGACCCCGGAGATGAGAAAGGTTTTGGACGAGGCCGGTTTGACCCGGCGGGGCATGGTGACCGAGTTGGGTGCGCGGGTCTTTGAACGCGGGCCGGGGGCTTATGGGATCATCGGGGCCTATTATCCCTACTTAAATAAGTTGGAAAAATTGTTGAAGACGACTGGAGAGCGACCTTGGGTGGAACGTGCGGCGAATATCTTCGCCAGCAAAGAGGCCAACCGAAAGGGGTTTGCCGACGCGGTGGCGGCGCTCAAAAATTACTGTGACACGGCAGGTTTCACCTGCTCTGTGGTTATTGAACATGCCATGGGACTGGCGGTTGGAATTCAAGAATTTGTCAAAGTCTTTGGGACGGATGGCCTTCGTTTTGTGGGGGCCGATTATGAAGAGGCGGCGATTATCGGGGCGCGTCGGGTACAAGTGGCCGGTCATCTGCCAATTCATATGGATATGGTCCAGTCGAACATCGGTGATCCGGAGGGATTGATCCGTTATATGGTAAATGATCTGCAGTTGGACACCAAAGGGGCAGTCATGATTGCCGGCAATGGCTTTCACGAGGTAAGAGGGCCCGGTGGAACGATGCAGACCGATGCGCAAATGGTAGAAGTTTTTCGCAAATACCGGGAGGCGGGCATTCGGTTGATATTTATCGAACAGTCGGGCCTGTCAGACGAACAGATCTTAGCCAGTGCCTGGAATAGTTACTTTGCCGGTTTTGATTGGGTCCACCGGACCTCCGGCCAACGGCCCCGCTCTCCGCAGAGTTGGATCGAGTGCGCCGAGCGCGCCGGATATGTTGTTTTACCGGAACCCTATTCCCACGGGACTCGGCGCCTCTTCCCTTGCCCCTTGCCGGGACAAGACAACCCTCCGATCAGTCGCACCTATTTTTGCGTGCCGACTATGTAATTCCTATTGGACACCCTGAGCTTGTCGAAGGGTCATTCGATTATTTCAGATAACCTTGCACAGACAATTTTTTTTCGTTAGCTTTCTTCATTCATGTCCCAAGGCAAAGTCTATCATCTCGAACCCATCTTTCACCTCTTGAACCAGCGCTATTTTGCGGGAAAGATTGGCTGCAAGCTGGAGTGGGGTCGGGTGCGTGCCGTGCGGGTGCGGCGGGTGAGGCAATTGGGGCGCTATGAGCGGCGGGCCAATCGGATTGTGCTCAATCGGGTGTTGGATCAACCAGACGTTCCGGTTCACGTTGTGGAAGCGGTGCTACACCACGAGATGTGCCATGCGGCGGTCCCGCCCACGCGGCAACGGAGGCGGATGCTCTACCATTCCCCGGAGTTTCGGGCCAAGGAGCGGGAGTACGAGCATTATGAGGCAGCGCGTGGCTGGATCAAGACGAGCCATAAAATCTTGTTCCAACCTCCAAAGAATCATTTGTTAGTATTTAATGCGCTGGGATTTGGAGGATTGAAAAGATGAGCAAGGCCTTTGTGACAGAAGAAACAGCTGAGGGGGAAGAAGAGGAGATTCCCCAACCCCATCTCCCTGCCGGGAGCAAGAATTACATCACGCCGAAGGGACTCACCCGTCTCCAAGAAGAATTGCACGACCTCCTGCATAAGCAGCGGCCGGAGATGACGGCCACGGTGGCGTGGGCGGCCGGTAACGGGGACCGTTCGGAGAATGCCGATTATACCTACGGCAAGCGGCGGCTCCGCGAAATTGATCGCCGCCTCCGGTTTTTGACCAAGCGGATCGAGTCGGCCGAGGTGATTGACCCGGCCACGAGAAATTCCGAGCAGGTTTTTTTTGGCGCCACCGTGACGGTGCAGGATGAGGAGGGTGTTGTCGAAACCTACCGTATCGTTGGTGTGGACGAGATCGACATGGAAAAGAAACGCATCAGCTGGATCTCCCCCCTAGCGCGCGCCCTCCTCAAGGCCCGGGCGGGGGATGTGGTCACCTTCAAGTCCCCGCGCGGCCCGCGGGAGTTGGAGATTGTGGAGGTGGTTTATCAGGCGATACTGTAGGGGCGCACCCATGTGTGCGCCCTGATCCCGGAGGCCTACTCGACCCCCATTTATTGCATTTATTGGCAGCAACCCCGGCTTGACGAGGTTTATGCTTCGAACCAATCGTTTTTCGATATCCCTGCCTGTCGCAAGATTCTTTTCAATAATTCGATCCCGATATCTCCTCGGTGGGGATTGGGCACTGTCAGAACCAGCTTTCCCTTGATCATGTAGGGATGACGACCCCTGAATAAGGGCCATCAAATCCCAACCTGCGAAGTTTTCGTATCAGTTCTTTCCAGGTAATCGGGGGTAAGCCAGGCATTAGGCAACTTTTTTCAACTTCAGGTCTATGGTCTTCAACTTGGGGATGCTCAAATTACGCCGCAATCGCACTAACAACCATTCCTCCAAGACCTCGCGGAGTTCTTTTCGACACTGTGTCAAGGTTTTTGCGTTGGCATAAACACCTCGAAACCCTGGAATAGAACCATAATGAGAATGATCATCCTTTAGGACCTCAAACTTTGCCTTCCTCAAGGCTTCTTCCACATACTCTAATAGCATAAGCCAAAGAATACCCCCATTGATCAGATAACACAATGTTTCAGGTCAAATTTTTTTATAAAAAAGGACACAACTTAATCTTCGAATTACCGATCATGGTTGTATTGGCACCCTGGTGGGTGTCTTTTTGGGGTTCAGGAGGTTACAATGAGCACAATGACAATGATTTCCGGTATCCGCATGGTGTCCGTTGCCAGTCCCGATGGGCAAGGGACGAAGTTGGTGAGCTATACCCCAGTTACCAACGGTGAATTCACCCCGGTGGTGGAGCGTCATCTAGGCGCAGGGGCGCTCTATGCCCGACTGGTGCGTGGCCTGAATAATCGTAATGAGGTTGAGTTGGTGAATGAGGGTGCCGCCAAAGATACCCTGGGAATCGATCTCATGCGGCGGGTCGATTTAGAGTGGGACGTTCTTCTTCCCGGGGGTGGATCTGTATTCCTCTACAAGCTGGTCGCCCGACCCTCTCCGGAGAGTTTTGATGATCCGGAGCAGCCGGTGGTCAATCTTCCTCCCGTGGGCGCGGAAGTCTGGTGTGAGCTTGCCGGGGGCAATCTTTATTTGTTGCCCAAGGATCAAATGATTCATGTCTTAACGGAGGGAGGAATCAAGCAATATCCAACCGCCACCGGAGGGCTGTTCGATGCCCAGGGCAACAGACTCGTGCATGGGACTCTGAAATTAAGAGAGGGAAGCATTCTGAGTGCCGAGGAGGAAGATCTGGAATACACGAACGGGACCTGTAAAGTTGAGGAGAAGGGGCCGGATGGTCAGTTGCTCTATCCGGATGGATCCTTCGGGACCCGGTGGGGACAGGCAGGTGTGTTCTTGATTGGCGCCGGGGACCTCTTTTTCGGCGCTTCCTGGTCCGACGACGATTCGGAGCGCTTCGCCGGCTCGCACTTCGACCGGGACTTCCCGTACGAGCTCCTCAATGATGCGGGTTTTGTCGTTGGTTGTTCCGCCTAGGACTCAAGGCATTTTAACCCTTGGATCTTTTACTCTTTTACCCTTGGAAAATTTGTCACCGATATAGGACTAGTCAGGATACCTATGGATGAGCCGTTGATCATTACCAAGGTCTACGATCTGGCCTTGTACCTCATCCCTCAGGTGGGCAAATTTCCCAAGCAGCAGCGCTACACCCTGGGGGAGCGGGCAACCACATAGGGTTGCCCCTACGTTGATTTCAAATTTTCCGGATCTTGATCCCAATTCTGGGGGTTATTTTGGATATATTGTCGGATGCGGTTTAATTCGTCGTCATTCCTAATGATGCGTTCGTGGTAATTGCGTTGCCAAAAGACACCTGCACAGGGCAACCAGCCGTCCTGTTTGACCCGTCGGATATATTCATTGGTGGTCATGGTTTTAAACCAATCGATAATATTGCCCAATGTAGGGGCACCCCTGTGTGGGTGCCCCTTTTGTGGCGGATTGGTATCTATGCTGATATCGACGTCGGGGTTGGGGCGGCCACATAGGGCCGCCCCTACGCGGATAATTCCATGAAAATGGTTGGGCATGACGATATGTTCATCCGTTTGAATGCTGGGAAATTTGTTATTCAATTCTATCCACCATTTAGAAATCATGATATTTGCGGGGTTGGGTTTTATGGATCTATCGAAGACTTCTCCGAGCACACATTCCCTATTTTTGATACAAATCGTCACAAAATAGGCACCTTCTGAAGCATAGTCATACCCTTTCATCCGGATCGACCGACGATGATGATGGAAGGAATCATATCTCATTCCTCCCTTTTCGGTCATGGGGGGATCTCAAGTTGCGTTTCGAGAAAATAGAGGAAACCGGGAGTGTGTCTGAGGGAGTCCAGATCCCGCTCCCTGGTCGTCCGCCTTGGCGGAAGACCGAAGAGCGCCGTGCCCCGCCGGTCACTCGTAGCCTCCATGAGGCGAACGTGATCGGCGGGAATTTTTTATTCAAGAGGAAAACTCCTTATTGGCTGCCGATACAGTTTTCCACCCGGAGGGAAAGCCCCACGGCCCGTAGCAAGAGGTAGATGCTGGCAATGCCTGGGTTCCCTTTCCGGGAAAGCATTTTGTAGCAGGAAACCCGATTGATCCCCGCCAATTTTGCAGTCTTGGAGACTCCATGGGCCTCCACAACGTTTCTTAACGCCACCAAAAAACTTTCAGGATCATCATCAGACAAAGCGGCATTCAGATAAGCCTTGGCCTCACGTGGATCTTTTAGAGATTCAACGAGCCGTTGGTGGTAATCACCCAAATGTTTTTTCATTTTGGTTCTCATATGCGTTCTTGCATTCAACCCACAAATTTTTTGCCCGTTCTATATCCTGCGACTGAGTTTTCTTCGACCCGCCCATCAACATAACGACAATTGCCTGTTCCAAAAATCCAAAATAAACGCGGTACCCAGGTCCAAAGCGAATCTTTATTTCAAAAATTCCATTACCTAATGACCGGCAATCTCCAAGATTTCCCCTTTCTACCCGGTCAATGCGAACCTTGATTGTTGCCCGAGCCTTTCTATCTTTCAGGCGTTCTAACCATTTCCAAAACGGGCTCTTGCCACGAGAATCCTTGTAATATTTGACGACATACAGAATGTCTGCCTGATCCATAATGTAGCCTATAGTTGACAATCTAGTCAATGAAATAATGACCACTCAAATAATCTTCTCGACAGTAGAGGTCATTCGAGTTGCGTAAGGGGACAAAAAATTCTACTGAGCCGATCGCACGCAACTATTCCTCGTACGAGCCGATAACAATGTATGGTTTCGGCAATCCCTCCATACGTTCCATACGTTGACACCTTGGCCAGACTTAACCCTCTTGCAAAAACAGTGGGATGCGATCACGAACCATTCGACGGCACATATCCTTTACGCCATCCTGTTCTTTATGAACGTCTTCTGGCCCTAAAGCCTGCGCTCACCGGACGCGAATCAAATATTGCCGTCCTTGGCAGTGGCCGATGCTATTACGAAAGCCCGAAGATTGACGCGAAGAAGCAGTTCTCTCCTTTTGCCATAGAACTGATTGCTCTGTTGCACGAGCTCTCAGCCCACATCACTTTTATTGATTCAGAACGCCCTGTACTGGAAACCGCGCTGGCCACTCCAGCGTTTTACCAGTTGTATTATGAGCAGCAGCATCTTGTAGGCACGCCTGTGCTTAAGGATATCTGTGAAGCACTTGCGACAGTCTTGCGATCCGTCGATGGTGCTCAGCTCTTAGCTACAGATCGACAATCGGATGAGTGCATCTTTGAGATAGATAAAAGCCGCTATGAGAGAGGAATCGTCCGGGGCTTCCAGGGCGACTTCACCAGACTTGATTTTGGAGAACAGCAAGTCGATGTGATGATCGCCACGGTCTCTGCCATGTATGGTTTTTCAAGACTTCCGCCGGACAGGGTGGCAGGCCTCGCTTATGTTGCAAGGCTAATTGGAGCGCTTAAGATGGATGGAGGGGTCCTCTTCGTCTCCCCGATCGAATTTAATGCGCTCTGGGGTGCGGACCACAGACAGGTCTTCAACCATGAAGAGCTAACAGCACGTCTCGAAACCTTGCGGGCAGAGCTGGAACCTCTTGTCGGTGGGACCTTGACCATGACGCATGTCGAGAGACCTTATGGAAGCATTATTGAAGTCGTGAGAGGAGCAGTCTTTGGAGGCCAATATCCCGCAGCGTGGTCAAGACAAGATCAGATCGATGCCGAACTCCTTTTGTCGGGCCTTCGGACCACTCCTCTATTATTACGGCATGATGTCCTCGGCGTCTTGAGGGCACCTGCGAAACACGATGTCCGCTTCTTCAACAGCTTCCTGTCTTTCGACGAAGCCTTTCGAAGCCTGCCGGCAGGCGAGAAACACAAAGATCTCCGTGTGTCGACCGCTGATTACGAGCGGGAGATCGCAGGCTATGTCGCAAAGGCGGTGAGCGACGAGAAGGAGGGACTTCGGGATCTTGTATACAAGCTTCGCTACCTGGCCCCCTGTCTCCCGGATTTACTCCCGGCCCTGGAATCCCTTGAAAAGCGACTGCGCCAACAGCCCGACGTTTGGGAAGGGCACTCATTGAAACAATCCGTGGAGCGAGCGGCACGTGACAGTGGAGAGCCGGTTGCTGTACGGGTGATTGCCGTCGAAGAGTTGTCCGAATTACCGTCTCGATCGCGTATCCTCGACGAAGATCAACTCAGAAAATGGAGAGACAGCAACCGGGATTTCGCATTATACGCATTGCAGCGGCTCGACATCGAGGGTCGTGAACCTGCGTATCGACATGATGCTGAAACAATCTCATTTGTCCTGGATAGTCCCGGTCTGTCGCTCAGCGTACACCATGGCCCCTATGGCGGCAGCCATACCCGTGGCGTTGAGGTGCAGGATTTTCAATTGACGTACGATCCCTCTCATTTTTCCTCCCGGGATCTCATCCGAAGGACCTTGGGATCGAAGCCTTTGACTTATACTATGGCCGATCTTAGAAGTTTTAGCCAAAGCGAGCTTGTCAGTTCCGAGGGGACCTTTCTGCAACTTTATCTCAACGGTGTAACCGCGGAACAAAGGAAAAATAATGACGGTCCGTTATTGATGATCTCCAGGGATACAGGCAAGGTGATGTTCTTCCCGCCAGATTATAACGTGGATAGATGGAAACTTCTGTCAGGATTGACTGGACTCTGGACGGATATTCAGAACCTGAGCAACCACAGCAGCCGGACAGGCACCTGGCAGGCGGACATGCCGTCGGGTCGGAAATCAAAGGGATGAACCCCAGGGCACACCACTCCCCCCCTACAAACACTCCTGCTCGTAGTTGATCAAACTCGAATAAAACCGAATCTTCCCATTCCGCTCCTCGATGTATTCCCGTTCCCATTCGGCCTTGAAGAGGATCATCGGGTAGCCTCGGACGTCGTAGACGATGTGCGACTGGTAGTGGTCCCAAAAGAGTTCCATCTCCTGCTTGTCCGGGGAGTGATACCAGCGGGAGACGGTGTAGTTGAGCGAATTGAAAATCGCGTCGGCGCCATACTCGTGCAGCAAGCGAAACTTCACCACCTCCAGTTGGAGTTGTCCCACCACCCCGATGATCGTCTCCGAGTTGTGCCGGCGGCGGAAGATTTGGGAGGTGCCTTCTTCCGAGAGTTGTTCCAAGCCCTTTTGCAATTGTTTATTCTTGATCGGGTTTTTAAGTTCGACGCGCGAGAAGATGTCGGGAGAGAACTGCGGGATCCCGGTGAATTTTAAATCTTCCCCGAGGGTGATGGTGTCGCCGATCATTAAATTACCCCGGTCGCGAATCCCGATGATATCACCGGCGTAGGCCCGGTCGATGTTGGTTCGTTCCTGGGACATGAATTGGATGGCATTGGTGATCTTGCTGCGTTTTTCCTGCCGGACCTGGTACACCTCCATGCCGTGCACAAATTCCCCGGAACAGATGCGGAGGAAGGCACAACGATCCCGATGTTTTGGGTCCATATTCGCCTGGATCTTGAAGATCAGTCCGGTGAGTTGCGCCTCGTCCGGTTCGACGGTCCGTTCCAAGGCGGGTCGTGGTTGGGGGCCCGGGGCGTAGCGGAGGAAGGCTTCCAGTAGTTCCTGGATGCCAAAATTGTTGACTGCCGAGCCGAAGAAGACCGGACTCACCTCACCGCGCAGGTATTTTTCACGGTCGAAGTCGTGACCGGCGCCGGTCAACAGTTCCAGTTCTTCTTGGAGTCGGTCGTGCCATTCGGCACCGATGCGTTCGCGCAGTTTTGGATCAGCGAGATCCCGGTAAATTTCCTGCTCAAAATTGAGTGTCTTGCGCCCGGGGGCGAAGATCCGCATCTGTTTTTCCATCAGGTCGTAGACGCCCTGAAAACGTTTTCCCTGGCCGACGGGCCAGGTGACCGGGAAACAGGGGAGTTTCAAGACTTTTTCGACTTCATCGATCAGTTCAAACGGGTCACGGCCTTCCAGATCAACCTTGTTCATAAAGGTGATGATTGGGAGGCGGCGGTCGCGGCAAACCTGAAAAAGTTTTTTGGTTTGGGTCTCGATCCCCTTGGAGGAATCGATGATCATGAGGGCGCTATCGACGGCGGTGAGGACGCGATACGTGTCCTCGCTAAAATCCTGGTGGCCCGGGGTGTCGAGGAGGTTGATTTGATAACCGTCGTAACTGAATTGCATGACGGAGGAGGAGATCGAGATGCCGCGCTGTTTTTCCATCTCCATCCAGTCCGACGTGGCAAAATGGGAGGCCCGCTTCGCCTTGACCATGCCGGCCATGTGAATGGCATTGCCAAAGAGCAGTAATTTTTCAGTGATGGTGGTCTTGCCGGCGTCGGGATGGGAGATGATGGCAAAGGTCTTCCGCCGCTCGATCTCACGTCTCACTTCGGGGGTCACTTTTTGCATGGCGTGGTCATAGTGCGGCCGCGGAAAATAGGCAAGTGAGCTCATCCGAAATCAGATTGTCACCTGATTTAGATCATATACAAACAAGGAAGATAAGAAGAGCCTGGCTTGGAGGTACGGCGACTATGGAATGGTATCGCCTGACATGGAAGCCACTTGTGGGCGGTACCATAGTGGCCGTGGCGTCTGTCTTCGGGGTGGTTTGGATCCTGGAGCGGGTCCTCTTTTTCGATGCCCCCCTGGAAACGCTTCGCTACCTTTATGCCATTCGGGGTGCCCTCGCTTCTCTTGTTGTCATGGGTCTTGCCATCTTTTTTTATCATATCCGACACGGTAAAACGGAAAGGTTCTTTCAGAAATTATCCCTCGTTGTTGAGCGAAGTCCGAACAGTATCGTTGTGACCGACCGGCTGGGATGTATTGAATTTGTGAATCGACGTTTCAGTCAATTGACCGGTTATGCGCGAGAGGAGGTGATAGGGAAAAAAATAAGCCTTTTGAAATCCGGTCAAACATCTCCGGAGACCTATCGGATATTATGGGCGACCATCACCTCCGGAGGGGAATGGCGCGGCGAACTGCTCAATAAGAAGAAAAATGGAGAAACTTATTGGGAGGCCCTTTCTATCTCTCCCATTACCAATGCAGCGGGGGAGATTGTCAATTTTGTGGGAATTTTCGAGGATGTCACCGAGCGGAAAAAGCTGGAACAACTCAAAGACGAATTCGTTGGGATTGTCTCCCATGAGTTGCGCACCCCTTTTGCCATCATCCATTGGTCGGTGGGAAACTTGAGAGACGGCCTTGCCGGTCCGTTGAATCCCGAGCAGAAGGAAATTATGGATGGGATCCATCGTAACTGCCTCCGGCTCAACCGGGTGGTGAACGATTTCTTGGATCTGTCGCGCCTGGAGTCGGGTCGGGGCCTCATCCAATGGCAGGAGATCGACCTGGCCCAGCTGCTGAGTGAGGCGATCGGAGATTTCCAACCGGTGGCACGTGAACGAGGCATCAAATTGGAAGAAAAATTTTCGGCATTGCTGCCCAAAATTCACGTCGATTCCGATCTCTTGGTCCAAGTGGTGGAGAATCTGATCGATAACGCCCTGCGCTTTGCCAAAAGCAAGGTTGTGGTGAAGACCAAGAGGGTGAATGGCTCGGTCCAGGTGGCGGTCGCCGATGACGGATTGGGGATTGCTCCGGAGGATCTGGTGAAACTTTTTAGCAAATTCGAGCAGGTTCAGCGGAACGTCCGCCAGAAAGGCTACAAAGGCACCGGCCTTGGGTTGGCCATCTGCAAGGAGATCATCATGCAGCATCGCGGCCGTATTTGGGCGGAGAGCGAGCTTAGCAAGGGGTCTACATTTTATTTCACCCTGCCCGTCAACGGGCAAGAAAAGGAGAGTGTTCCATGAAAATGCGAAAAAAAACCATATTGCTCATCGATGATGAGCCGGAGATCCTGAAGGCCCTCAAAACGAGGCTTGAGGCGAACCATTTCCGTTGTGTGACGGCCGATGATCCGGTGACCGGTTTGGCAAAGGCGGCACGGATGAACCCGGACCTGATCTTGCTCGATCTCATGCTGCCCCGGATGAGCGGATTGGGATGCCTGCGCAATCTAAAAAGAGACTCCCATATGAAGGAGATCCCTGTCGTCGTCCTGACCGCCCTTGGGGATGCGGAGATCGCCGCGGAAGCCATGGATTTGGGGGCGGTTAGTTACCTGACGAAGAGTTGTGAGTCTCAAGAACTGCTCGATGTGGTGAAAAAGTACGCTTGAAGAAGTTTTAAGTTAGGCTATAGTGGTGGGAACTGTCCAAAAAATTTAAATCAAGCAAGGAGAGGGTATATGCGCTATTTTTTCCAATTTGCGCTGTTGACAGTAGTTTATGTCTTGTTTGGTTCATGCAGCACTGGCACCACGACGACGTCCACGACTGGGCTTCGTTTGGAAACTGCGGCTGACTTCAGTGCCTCGGCCAGTGCTTCCCTCTCCCAACTTGTGACCAAGCAGACCACCACCGGGGCCTGTGCCGATCTGACTACCCCGATCACAAGTGATGATCCTTTTCTAGCGGATGGTCTCGACTGCGACGTGGACGGTGGACTTGTGGCGCATGTCACTCCGACCCGATACTCGATTGCCTTCAAACGGGCGACTTTGGTTCCGAGCGACAGTAGTTCGACGGCGATTGACCTGATCTCCGACCAGGGAACCTTGGCCCAGTCGGAGGATGTGGTCTTCACCAGCGATGACAACTCTGAGACAGTTGTCACTCTCACCCCCTCCCAATTGACCGCTGGGACTTACTCCGGTGTCGAGGCAGAGTTGTACTATTTTCAGCTCACCTTTCCGGTGGGAGGGGTGACCAAAAATGTTCGTATCTACATGAGTGACGACGCCTTTGCCGCTGAGGGCAGTCTGGGACACCATCAAGGGGACATTACTTTTATTGATGATAACGGGACTGAATTGGGTTGGATCGATTCAACTTGGTTAAGCGCGAATCTTGCGGCCACCCGCAGTTCGGACCAAAATGGGGCGGGTGGAACCGATGCCCAAACGGGACATGACCGGGGCTTCTTCGGCAACGCTGCGTTTTGGAACACGACCGACTTGGCTCAAGGGGCGGGCCAAGACATTTATTTGACTACCTTCCCATTTGCTACGCCGTTGCAGATACCGGCCCCTACGTCGATTACGGCTCTTACCACCATCACGGTGACCTTTTCTGTCGCCGACACGTTCTACTACGAGGATTTTGCCCCGCGTGGGACCGGATTTTCCCCGGACTCGGGGGGAGAGGCGACCAGTGAGGGAACAGAATGGGCTCCTTTGCCGCCTGATGCAACGGTAGTGGTAGAGTAGATGTTAGGTAACGAGGTTAGAATCTGCGGTCACTGCGCCAAATCTTCTTATGCTTTTGCGGCTGTTGATTGCCGTCTCTTGCGGGGCCGTCGTTGCGGCGATTGCCCTCAATGTCTCTGCGGGGGGGTGCCCCAAAAGAGGTGAGAGCCCGCACGGAGTCTGCGACGCGATTGGGCACGTAAGAGGACGACCTGGCCGGTTGAGATCGCTGTGGGGGGCGTCCTGCTGGTGGACGATGAGAGGCCCGCGGCGGGGCATGGTGGGCGGGACGTGCTGGACGTCCATGAGATGGTGCGGGTGAACCCGTCGGGGCCATCCCGGTTTGTTTTGTCTGAAGCTGCGGCGGCAGCGGGATAATTTTCAAAGTTTTGCGAATCAAGCGCTCAATGGTGCGGATATCCCCGCGTTGGTCCGGGGTGGCAAACGAGATGGCCCGGCCTTCGCGCCCGGCCCGGCCCGTGCGTCCGATGCGGTGCACATAATCTTCCGAGTTGTCGGGCAGGTCAAAATTCAAGACCATCCCAATATTATGGACGTCAATGCCCCGCGCGGCGATGTCGGTGGCCACCAAGATCCGGTAGCGCCCGGTTTTAAAGCCCTGCAGGGCCTCGCGGCGCTGGCTGAGCGACCGATTGGAATGAATCTCCGCGGCCGAATGTCCCAGTCGGTGCAGGTTGTGGCAAATCTTCTTGGCCCCGTGTTTGGTGCGCGAGAAGCACAGGACCGTCCCGGAAAATTCTTTCAGCAGGGTTTCTAGCAGGGCAAATTTCGAGTCTTTATTGACAAAAATAATCTCTTGCTCCACGTGCTCGGCGGCCGTCCCGGCCGGTGCGACTTCCACGCGGACCGGCAGGCTCATGTAGGTGGCGGCAATCTTGACGATCGCTGCGGGCATGGTGGCCGAAAACAGCAGGGTCTGGCGTTCCCGCGGGACCGTTTTGAGGATGCGCTCGATCTGCGGGGCAAACCCCATGTCGAGCATGCGGTCGGCCTCGTCCAAGATCAGGATCTTGACGGTGTCCAGTTTGACGCTGCCTTGTTGCAAATGATCGATCAGTCGCCCGGGGGTGGCGATCACGATGCGCGGTTGACGGCGCAAGCCATCCAATTGTCGACGCATGGAATCGCCGCCGATCAACACCGCCGTGGAGATCCCCAATGTTTTGCCGATCTGCATCAGGGCCTCATCCACTTGGATGGCCAATTCCCGAGTCGGGAGCAGGATCAAGCCGCGCCCCTTGAGGGTCTGCAGGCGTTGGATCATGGGAATACCAAAGGCCAAGGTCTTGCCGGTGCCCGTTTGCGCAATCCCAATAATGTCCTTGCCTGTCAGCCCGACTGGGATGGATTGATGCTGGATGGGGGTCGGAACCTTGAACTTCAAATGGTCGAGAATCCTCAAGATAGCGGGGTCAATCCCCAAACTGGGGAAATCCAAGGGCTGTTGGTCGGATCGGGTCATGTTGGTCATAGTTTCTTTAAGGCACGGGAGCCTATTGGGGAAGCTAGAGGGTGTCAATCCATTTGATTTTCTTTGAAAATCAAGAAAAGCGAGTTAGTTAATCATCTAACATGCCCCCCACCGATAAAAAAACCAAGGTCTGCGCATCCTGCGGCAAGCCGTTTCCCTGCCAACCGGGGAATTGTTGGTGTGATAAGGTCGAGGTTTCTGCATCCACTCGAGAAAAGTTAAAGGTTAGGTATCAAGATTGCTTGTGTGAGGCATGCTTAAAGAAGGCGGCTGAAACTCAGGAGACTCACTAATTTGCCTTGGTTTTCTTTACGTTGTCACCGGCATCTGCATCAAAGTTCCACTCCGTGACTGAGACTGGAAATTGTAAATCCAGACCGCCGTTGCGTTCATAGAGAGGAAGGGCGCTGAGGCTCACGCCTTGACCATCGGGATTTCCCTTGGGGAAGAACATATAGCCATGGAGCCTAGTGGGGAGGTTTGTTGTGCCTGGGCCCGTTAGATCCAAGTAGGCTCGAAACGAGGCAGGTTTACCCTCTTCTTGATAACGCACTAATTCGTATTGTCCGCGGTAAGTCACTTCCTTCCCGTCTACCCGGAAGGTCAGGGTTAGGTTCTGCGCACGTTTGACCCCAGATTTTTTGGCGTCATCCTCAATGGCTTGGTCACGATCCGCATCTGTTTCTATGACATTGGCGATGTCTTCGGGTAAATCAGTACGAATTACTTTAACCGTTGGCTTGGCTGGAGCTGCTTCAAGGATCAGAATAACGGGTTTGGTTATCTTGGCCTCTAATCTAGGTTTTTCAGGCGTGGGGCCATTGATACATTTGCTGTTAGCTAAGGCCTTCACATAACCCTCTGCAGTTTTTTCAAACCGTTGAACCTGGAGCTTGGGAATTGCGACAATGACTGCTGTAGTTTTTGGAGGTAATGGGATCAATTTGACGGTGTCTCCCGCTGGATTCGTAATGACCCCTTGGGTCTTCCCCGTCCGCCACACTTGTAGGGGTTCCTTCTGCCCCCAGCAACCAAAGGCAGGGACACGATCCGCAGGACTACCATCCGCTTTTGTTGGACCTGACATATCACTGGTTATTATCGGCGGTCAGGGGGGGCTGAGTTGCGGGTGGGGAAGGGTATTTTAATGACGCGACTTGTAATAAAGCCGGTCTCGGGCCTCGGCCTGGGCACGCAGTTCGTCCCGAAAGTCGGGATGGGCCAGCGGGATCAGGGCGAAGGGGCGTTGTTCGTCGGTTAATCCGAATAGATTCACCGAACCGTACTCGGTCACGACATACTGCACGTAGTGGCGCGGGGTGGAGATGAGGGAACCAGGGGGCAGGGTGTCGACAATGTTGGAGCGTCGTTTGCCGTTGATCATGACCGACGACTTGATGCACAGGATGCCTCGCCCGCCAGGGCTGTGAAAGGCCCCTTGGGCAAAGTTGAGTTGCCCCCCCACACCGCTGTATTGGCGTTCGCCGATGGCCTCGGAGCAAACTTGACCCGAAAAATCGATCATGAAACCGGCGTTGATACTGACCATGTTGAGGTTTTTGGCGATGATGGTGGGATCGTTGACATAGGAGACAGGCGCCGCGACGGCACGGCCGCCGTTTTTCCCGTTGCGTTCGTCCAACCAATCGTAGAGTTTTTGCGACCCCAGGGCAAAGGTGAAGACGATTGTCCCGGAAATTTTTCCGGCCTCCATTAGGGTGATCAACCCATCGCTGATTAATTCCGAATGAATACCAAAGTGGCCGCGATCGCCTTGGGCCAGCAAGCGTGCCACCTCATTGGGGATGCCACCAATCCCCACCTGGAGCGTGTCACCGGTTTGGATCAAAGCGGTGACATGGGCGGCGATACTTTTTTCGACGTCGCTTAGGTCCGGTGCGGGCAGTTCCAAGAGGGGACTCTCCACCTCCACCACGTAGTCGATGTCTTGGATGGAAATGGCATTGTTCCCCCATTCGGCTAGGCCGCGGACCACCGGCATGCGCGGGTTGACCTGGGCGATGGCGAGCCGATTCGGGTCCCGGGCGGCCTTGAGGAAGGGGTCATAGATTGCCTCACAATCAACCCCAAAAGACAGCAGGCCATGTTCATCCATGGGGGAGAGCGTGGTCATCACGACCCGGGGATTAAATTTTTCCGCATAAATTTCAAAGGCGTTAAAGGCGAGCGGCAGGTAGGCCATGTTAAACCCGGCCTCATTGGCCATACGCTCCACGGGGCCGTAGTAGCCGCTGGTCACATGGACCTTGGGATGTCCCAAGATCGGATAGGGAAAGGCGCAGAGACCGGTGAAAAGTTGCCAATCCTCGATGTCCGGTTTGTTGGAGAGGTGATTGAGCAAGGCCTGCGGTTGTCCCGCCGCAATCGAGGTGGCCAGTGTTTCCTTGGGGCGTAACAACGCGAGCAAATCATTGAGGCTGATTTTTTTGGAGGCGTAGGTTTCTTGGGGGCTTGGCATGGGGGGTCTTTAGCAATTTTTTGGGGGGACGTAACTAACGAATTTCGAGGTTTTTTGGTAGTGGGTCAGTTTGATTCAGCGAAACCAATAGGTTCCCAGAAAAGTTTCTTTGATGATCGTCTTAATGCCCAAGACTGTCCTGTTCGTGAATCAATCATAATCTGGCCTGATTCTGGGTATCCTTGAAAATGAGAAATATCGTATGACTGATATCTGCCATTTTCCAATTCTGAAATGTCACAACCTGTTAAAAGAAAAACAAACCCAAGAAGAATAAAGATTTTCATGCAAATTTCCCTTAACTCTTTTCTAATAGGGTGTAAGTCATAAAAGTTCAGGCTTCTTACGCCACCGCCCGATTTTCCCAAAATTCCTCCTGTTTGAGGCGTCACCCGACAATCGTTTTACATCCAGCTTCAATGACTTTCGATCCCACGAACAAGCCCTGCTTGATCCATTCGGCATACTTCATCCAGTTTATACCTGGTTCTTTTGTTTTGCTTGAGCGCTTAGGCATGAAAAGAATGTGCCTAAGTCTTAAAAGGATTGCAAGGGGCTAGATTTCAAACTGACCCACTACCGGTTTTTGCACCATTTGACTTTCTATCAGTTCCTGATACCATAGCATCTGACAAGTAAAGCCTTGTGCGTGGGGCTCCGTAAGGTTCCTCAGAATAGCGCACAAGGTTTTGTCGTTTTTAGGGGAATAATGGATTTTCCTCGACAATCTTTTGCTTGATCAAGTTGTAGTAACTTTCGTCCCCATGTTCACGTTTTCTAAAAATCGCCCAACACACAAAATCAGCGACCTGAAGACACTTTTCGGCATGTGGTGTTGAGATTGAAATTTGAATCGGGAGCTGATGTTTTATGTCGATTTGCGTCCTAAGATAATTTTCGAAATTCTGGTTTAGAAATCTGTTCGTTTCCCGACGGGAGGCGACCAGGTGGATTGGCTCATTCAAAGAGATAAGTTTCCTGGTGTAGATTCGGTCCAAGAGGATGTTGGTCACGTAATTGTATAGGACATGTTTTTCATCCTGCAATTTCGAATAAACCTTCTTTTTGTTGAGGTAGATAGAAATGATTGAGACATCCTTCAAGTTCAGGAGACTCAACACCTTGTGCCTTGTTTTTGGCTTCTCCCTGAAACAATGAAGCGCACCGGGATGATGCTTACTCTCCTTGTTGGTGAAACTCTGGAAAGTCTTTTTGATGATCTTTTCTACAGGTCCTTTCTGAGAGACGAATAAGCAGGTAATGACAAAAAACTGTGATGTCTTCTTTTTCTCGAAGTTGAAACCAAGATCGCCGCTTTCATCCAGGAAAATATAGGCCATTTTAAACCTCCACATGTTCCAACAGATCCCCCGACTTGCAATTGAAGAACCGACATAGTTTACCCAACATCTCAAGGGAATAATTAATCGTGACAAATTTCGAGGTTGCGGGATGGGATGGGCCCTGCTAAGGACGGCGGCTGCTCTTGCTCCCATCGTCTAGCGGCCTAGGACGGTGCCCTCTCACGGCATAAACACCGGTTCAAATCCGGTTGGGAGCACAAAAATTTGGCGCAGACAAATTTTTGCCCGAAGAACGAAAAACGTGAACGAACTACGAGGCGCCAAATTTCGTTCACGTGGTTCGTAATTCGTTCTTCGGGAAGGACCTTGGATTTCAAAAAGGAATCATCATGCCACTATCCACTTCAGAACTGCTGCACCAACTACAATGGCGCTACGCCGTCAAAAAGTTCGATTCCACCCGAAAAATTAGCGCGACGAATTGGCAGGTTTTGGAAGACGCGCTGGTGCTCACCCCTTCGTCGTATGGGTTGCAACCCTGGCAATTTTTGATGGTTCAGAATCTGGGCCTGCGGCAAAAGTTAAAGTCTGCTTCCTGGAATCAGGCCCAGGTTGAGGACTGTTCCCATTTTGTGGTGTTTGCGGCGCTACAATCCTTGGACGAGGCCTATATTGACCGCTTTGCCGATTACACGGCCTCGGTGCGTCATGTCCCGGTGGAAAAGATTCAAGGGTACATCCAGATGATGAAGGGCGACTTGATCAAGGGGCCGCGCAGCCGGGAGATTCACGAGTGGGCGACGCGCCAGGCCTACATTGCCTTGGGCAATCTCATGACATCGGCCGCCGTCTTGGGGATCGACACCTGTCCGATGGAGGGGATCGAACCGGTCAAATATGATGAAATCTTGCAGCTGAACACCACCCCTTACCGCACAGTGGTCGCCTGCGCGGTGGGTTACCGGCATGCCGATGATGCCTATGCCAAGGCGGCGAAGGTTAGATTTCCCAAAGATCAAATACTTCGGACGCTATCATGAGCCAAATCATCACCCCTTTCACAAAAAAATTAGGCATTCGTTACCCCATCGTGGTGGCGCCGATGTTTCTCATCTCCAATCCGGACATGTTGGTGGCGGCGGGCGAGGCGGGCTGCATTGGGATCATGCCTTCGCTCAATTTACGTAGTGCGGCGCTGTTTGAGGAGGCGGTGCTGGAGATCAAAAAACGGACGGCGGCGCCATTTGGCATCAATCTCATTTTGTTGCAGAACCCGCGCCTCGAGGAAGATTTGGCCATCTGTCGCCGGCATCAAGTGCCGTTGGTGGTCACCAGTTTGGGCAACCCCTCTGAGGTGATCCAAGCGGTGCACGCCTACGGCGGCCAGGTGTTTTGCGATGTGATCAACCTCCATCATGCCCGCAAGGTGAAGGCCGCGGGCGCCGATGGCTTGGTGGCCGTCTCTTACGGGGCCGGTGGGCATGCGGGAAAGATTGCGGCGCATGTCTTGGTCCCTTGGCTCAAGGAGGCGACCGGCCTGCCAGTCCTGGCCTCGGGCTCCATTGCCACGGGGGTCCAGATCCACGCCATGCTCGCCCTGGGGGCGGCCGCGGCCTACATGGGAACCCGTTTCATCGCGACCCAAGAATCCCCCGCCGATCCCGCCTACAAGCAGAGTATCCTAGACGCCAGTCCGGAGGACATCATCCTCAGCCCCAAGGTGACCGGCCACGATTGCAATTTTCTCAAACCCAGCTTGGATCGTTTTGAAGAGGGAACGGACGCGGGCCTGAAACGTTGGAAGGACGTCTGGTCCGCGGGGCAGGGGGTGGGATTGATCGATGATATTCCTACGATGGATGTGTTGGTCAAACGCCTAGTAGCGGAATTTAAACAATCACTTTCTCTACTTTCGCAATCTTAAAAGAGACAATGGAAGGATCCCGTCCGGCACCGACCATCTCGCCGGACTCGGTGATGTCGAAGAGTTCCGGCTTGAATTTGGCCACCCAGGTGTCGACCAGTTCCGGCGGCAGGAGGTGCACCTTGCCTTGCTTGTGCCAGAAAAAACTCCGGCCGTCGGTGGTGGTGACCTTGATTTGGTACATCGGGCTTGGGGTGTCAGTCATGAAGGGCAACCTACAAAAACGGCATGGGCCTGTCTAGGTTGAGTTTGAAGTTTTTTGGACCACCAGAAAAAGATTCACCCCAGTGGTCTCCCGTTCGATAGCGACACAACGATCCTTCGGCAGTTGGCCCGCCAGGGCCAGCAGGTCCTGTTCGGTTCGGTAGATGAGCGGCCAGTCGTAGAAGTTTGTTACAACGGCTTGAAATCAAAAATGAACTCCCTGCCTCTTTTGGACATTTGCAATAGTCCCTTGTCGCACAAATCAGTCAGGTCCGAGCGTCCCGTTTCGTAGACCACTTTCGTGATCTTCAAATATTTTTTAATGGTAATCGGAAGAAGCTTATTGCGGAAATGGAGCTGAAACAACTTTTCCTGCCGTGGGTTTAGTGCAATATTCTGGCTCCTTATTTTGTTGAACCAGTCAGAGAGGGTCTCTTCATTCCTTTTCTCAGATTCCACGACAGAAATGGCCTCCAGCACCATTTTCACTGAGTACAGGAGGAAGTAGGTTAAATCGGAATCATATTCTTCGACATTCAAAATCGACTGGTAATAACTTTTCCGATTGGTGGCAATCGCCTTCGAGATGGAAAAGAATTTCATAAAATCATAATCGTGCTTAAGCAGGTAATAGTACATGAGGGCCCGTGCCGTTCGACCGTTGCCGTCGAAGAATGGATGCACATAGACGGTATAAAAATGAATGATAGAGGCCTTGATCACGGGATGGAGAAAAAGGAATTCAACCCCCTCCAGGTTGCTCCAGTTGTATAAATCCTGCATCCTGTTCGGCACTTCAGAGGCCGGTGGTGCGGTGTAATCAACCTTCTGTTTGGCCTCGTCCCACACCACCACCTGATCGTTTCGGTATTGTCCCGAAAAGGGTTCGTCTTCAGGATCGAGCGTTGCTTCGGTTACGATCTTGTGCAGTTCGCAAACAAATTCATGATCCAGCGGCCTCGGCAAACTTTTTAGCAGGAATTCCATCGTCCGAAAATTATTCAGAACCATCCGCTCGCTGCGATCCTTGGGTCTTTCATGATTGCGAATCATCTCATGGGCCCTTTTGTGGGTCGTCTTGGCCCCTTCGATCCACGAAGAGTAGTAGGCTTCATCAATCAAGTTTCTGACCAGGAGATCCCCAAGAACCGAAGGGGTTGTGACCTCCTGCCACCGCGCCCTTTGGATGTCGATTTCATGCAGCATCTTTTCAATGCGGGGGATGTTCCAATACCAAAAGGATCGTCCCTGTTGATCGAGCAGATTGTAAAGGAGTTCTGACTTCCTGGAACGAATCGCCAGGATAAACTCCAGTAATTTTTCGTCCTTAAACTCATTAGGAATTCGGTATTTTATCTCACGAGGAGAATAGTAGTAGTCATTCATCGTTTCAGTAAAAACGAATCTTTTCAGGTTATTATCTGTGGTAATTTCTTTTTCCATAATACTAATTATATACTAATAACTACTATTTAAATACTAATTGATGGGCTTTGTCAAGTTTCTGATGTCTATCTTTGTTGAGTTCTTTCAAAATCAGACAACTTTTCTCGTTCAGCCCCGATAACTATGGGTGTATTGGATTGAGACGGGAAAGAGGATATGATGATTTTAGCCATTCGATCAGCAGGACCGCGGTTGTTAGCCAGCGCATATGAGCAGCCAAGGCTTATTAGGATGCTTGTTTCTGGCCAACCGGAAGATCCTGATGGGTCAGCCCCTCAGGGGCATGGGGGTGGCGCTCCGTTTGTGGTTGACCCAGATGCAGCCGCTATCGTGAAGGGGTCTGGGGTGCTTGGGGCATTTCCAATCGCAGTGATTGATTCGCATACGGAAGTCATTCCGGGTAAAATTTTAGCCGACTTCGAGATCGAAGCCTGGCGTCAGTCCAAGGGAGAGGTTTGGGCGGAATGGGTGGAATCCTTTGATAACCAAGATCCCTGTCAAGCTTTGCTGGATCGGGCGGCAGCTTATCACTGTTCGCATGATTTGATCGCCCGTTTTTTTCAATTGCTCAAAAATGATTGGCGGTTGCCAACTCCCTTTTGGTTTTGGAAACTGTCCCAATGGCTGTACAAGGCCATGTTGGCCGATATCCCAGTAAAAGCCTTCGAAGAACATGCGAAGATCTGCATGGAAGACGCCCAAAAAGAAGATCCCAGTCCACCGGAGGGAGGGGATCGATCATCGTCAATCGTTCGGGCAAAAGCCCTGCTGGGAAAAATTGCAGAACCGATCCAGGTGGCCTGCACTTACGATGGACCTTGGAGGCTTAATTTTCAATCAGTGGTCCATTACAGCCGGTTAAAGCTACTGCGCATTACCTCATCGGAGTCAGTCGATCGCGCCGCGGTTGCTAGGCCCAGAGAGGCCGATGAAGCGTTTCGGCTTGTCCCTCCCGATTTTAGCCACCTCGGTGAAACGGCTTTTTCTTACGTCGCCCCTCCCCGTCCCGGAGAACCTAAGTCCGTCACCAAAATGAGGGTATACATTGAATGGATCGAGGGCCATGCCGGACAGATCTTGCGGGAGTGCTTCGTATCCGCCTTAACTAAAGGCGATAGAATGATCGGGGCAGAATCGACAGACCCCTTCGCATCCCCCTTACACATGTTGGCCGCAGGTATTGAGCAAAAACTGGGTAGGAACATCCCCTATTGGGTAGGCGAGCTTTGTATCAACCACGGGTTAACAGCCTGGCAACTCGTGACGGCCTACGATGAAGCGGCTAACGAACGGGACCAGCTCCCTGAATTGGATCAAGATCGCCATTCAACAGGTCCCGAGTGGACCAGACTTTGGACCTGGGATTTCACCCTGGGTGGCCTGCAGCAAAATATCCATGAAATCTGCGCAAGTGCAATCGCCTTCCAGGCCGAGATAGAATATACGCGAGACTTGTTGCCTTGGATTATTTCGGGCAAGGCCCATCCGGCCTTGGTTTCCTATATTCGCAGGATGATTAACAAGGATGACTATCGACAACATCCCCGTGACGCCGGGATACTTTTGGACAACATACGTTTGGCAGTCAACTATCTGGGCCGCCTGATCGAGGTGGAAGAGAGAGACACGGAGACATCACTCTTGCAGCATTTTGATCGGATCTTCAGTCTCGACTTAAAAGCGCAGGTGAGACCGCACTTGTTAAACACCCTGAGCGCGAGTTCTGCCAAGGAATTTAGAAAGGGTTGGGGATCCGTGCTAGCGCATATACACTCGGACCGCACGATGGATGAACAGGCCGAAATATTTTTAAGAGAATTTATCCGGTTCGCATTGATCCGTAAAAAGTCTTTCGAATAAGAAAAAAAATAATTCTCTGAGCAACCTTTGAACTCGGGTTGCGATATCACCTCATGGTCCCCGCAACCCTGCCGAGCACGCTCGAGGTTTTTTCAGTCCTGGGGAAACCCCGTGTGGTCCGGGGGGCGGAGACCTTTCATGGTGCGGCGGAGATAGTGGCCTTGGGCTCGCGGCCCACGATGTGGTTGGAGTCCCGCTGCTTTTTGCTCAAGGGGGTTCATGGCAGGAACGTCTTAATCAATACGGGGCCCAATCTTTACCCGGGGGAGCGATCCAGTCTCGTTTTCCAACTGGGCCATAGATTCGGCATCTCTCCCGATCAAGTTGATCTCGTGGTTTTGAGCGACCTCACCGCACCCCATGCGGGTGGGGTCGGCCTTTTTCCGAATGCGCGTTACCTGGCCAGTGCGGAAAGCCTTGCGGCCAACTATGACTCGCAGACGGTGCAATTTTTACAAACCTCAGGTCGCCTGACCCTCTTGGAAACGGGGGCAAGGCATGCCGATGTCCTGTCTCCGGAGATTGAAATCTTGTGGAGCCATGGCGTCACCCCCGGCCAGATCCATCCGATACTCCCCTCGGCCCATGGGAGTTTGATCGTGGGAGGGTCGCTCTTTCCGGGTTATACACTGGCGCCTGAATTCGGCTATGCGCACGCGGCGGATTTAGACAAGATGGCGGCAGAGCGTCGGCACTTCTTGTCCCTCGCCCTGGAACGAGGGGCCTGGCTCGCTCATTCGATGGACCCGGTGGTGGAGGGTGTTCGCCCGTGGGGATCGGGACACAATATCACCATGCACAAGGCGCTGGATCTTCATTGGCCCCTTCCCCTGTGGCCGATTGAGTCGGGGACGTTCGATACGCCCCATTTCGCAGGGAGTTGGGCCCTAGGTCAGGGAGATGAAAAAAAGGAACAGCAAGATACGGTCAGGACCCATTTTTGTGGAGGAGATGAGTTCTACCTCTTGGCCGATGGGCACCGGGCCTGGGGTGCAGAGGTTAGCCATTGGGCCGTCACCCTTTTCCCCGAGCAGTGGCAAGCCGTGAGGCCTGTCGGGCAGGGCAAAATGGTCGATGCTATCCGATTGGCGGTCAAAGAACTAGATAGGCAAATTATTGATCATTTGGAAAGAGCTGATGGCGCCGATGGGGGGACTACCTTTCTCGGTGTAGTGGCCAGTGAGCAGGGGGCCTGCCTCGTCCATGTGGGAGACAGTCGTGCCTACCAGGTGAGTCCTCGAGATGGGACGATCCGGCAATTGACCGAAGATCACCGGGTAGATAATTATCTAACCAGCTCCCTGGGGAATTCCCGTCCCCTGAAACACGTCGACATTCATCCACTCGATGAAATCCCATCAGGGGATTTTCTGGTCCTGGTCTCGGACGGGTTCGAGGCCATTCCAGAAGTGTGCCTTCGAGATCTTGTGTTACAGACACCCGCGGAGAGCGCCGCTGTCGCGATGATCCAGTCGATGTATGGCTACTCGCCGGACAATGTCTCGGTGATTGTACTGAGGGAAAAATAACTTTCTTCATAACGTTTGACACCCACCCCATAGTATTATAATATATAAAAAGATAATACCTATGGACCACGTAATGACCCTCAAAATGCCTGGTAATTTGTTGGAACAGTTAGAGGCTCGTTCTCGTTCGGAGGGGTGTTCCAAGGGGGCGTTGTTGCGGGAAGTGTTGCGTCGTTACCTCGAGGGGGGGATGGACATGCAAAATCAGGTGGCCAGGATTACGGAGACGCTGCGGGAGGGTAAGAACCCTCGGTTGCGGTTTGATTGGGAGTTGCTCCGTACTCAATGTGAAGCGCCTGCCGGGATGACCTTGGAAGAGGAAATGTGCGCTCATCGACGGAGACGGTTGTGAGGAAGGTCTTTATTGATTCCGATATCTTTGTCTTGGATCTGCGTTATCCCCGTGATGTCCGATATCAGGTGAATCAAAAATTTCTTGGATTGGTCCGCACCGGACGTATCAAAGGGGCCACTTCGATTTTTAATCTCCTAGAGGTCTGCGGGATTCTCTCCTTTAACCTCTCGGCCTCAGATTTAGTGGGTCTTTACGCCGATTTTTGTCGTCGTTACCGGATTAAACTCCTGTTTCCCGCCGATGCCACGGGTCAGTTGCAATACCCGATTGAAACAATCTTTGGTCAGATTCAGAAGAAACAAGGACTGGGTGACGCCCAAGTGGGCTATGTTGCGAGCCGATTCCGGGAACATCTCTCTCATTTTGTCTCATGGAATGCCCCCCACTTCGAAGGACGGGTGGACCTCCCGGCGTTGCGACCTGATGAATTTATGTCGTGAGAGGGACCGGGACCTTGGTGTAGCCAAACACTTCCTTGAGCGTGCTGAATTTCCCCGGACCTGCGGAGAGTTCAATGTCTTCCATCGTGAATTGTCCGGGATGGGAATATCCCGCGGCCTGGGTGGCGGCCATGATCTCGTTGCGGAAGGATTCGATGTAGCGGACCAGGCGTTTGGACTGGAGTTCTGGGTCCAACCCGCGGATGAGCCATTTGTTGTGGGTGGCGATGCCGGTGGGGCAGTGGTCGGTGTGGCACTTTTGGGCCTGGATGCAGCCGATCGAGAGCATGGCCTCGCGGGCCACGTGGATGATGTCGCAACCCATGGCCATGGCGACGATGGCCCGGTCCGGGAAACCCAGCTTGCCGGCGCCGATAAACAGGATCTTGTCCGCCAGTCCCGCCTGCGCAAAAATTTTGTAGATGCGGGCGAAACCCAATTTGAAGGGGAGTGAGACATGGTCGGCAAAGGTGAGCGGGGCCGCGCCCGTGCCGCCTTCGCCGCCGTCGACCGTGAAAAAATCAATCCCCTTGCCGGTGCGCGCCATTTCTTGGGCGAGTTCCTCGTAGAAATCGGTCTTGCCAATCGCGGCCTTGATGCCAACGGGCAGTCCCGTGGCCTCGGCGATCTTTTCCACAAAATCGATGAACTCATGCACGGTAGTAAATTCCTGATGACGATTGGGACTGATGCAATCGACTCCTTCTTCGACCCCGCGAATGGCGGCGATCTCAGCGGTGACCTTCTTGCCCGGGAGCACACCGCCCTTGCCCGGTTTGGCGCCCTGGGAAAATTTAATCTCAATGGTGCGGATCTGGGGGACGTCCTGACAAAGCTTTACCAGGCGTTCGATGGAAAAAGTCCCGTCGGGATTGCGGCAGCCAAATTTTCCAGTCCCGATCTGATACATGATGTCGGCCCCCTGCCGGTGATAGGGAGAGGCCCCGCCCTCGCCGGTGTTGTGATAACATTTTGTGGCCAACGCCCCCTTGTTGAGGGCCGTGATGGCCGGGGCGCTGAGCGAGCCAAAACTCATCCCGGAGATATTGACGATGGAGGACGCGCGATACGGTTTCCGGCGTTTGTGAAATTCCCCAAAGACCTTGGCGCAGGGGGTTTCCTGTTTTTTGTCATGCTTGGAACCGGTGAATCCGGTCTCACCGTAGGGGATTGCGGCATTCTTGATGATCGGATATCCCACGCCGTAGATCTGGTCGTCGGTGCCAAAACCAAAGTAGTTATTCTCCCCATCGGCCGAACGCTCGATCCACTCCCGCTCCGAACGATTGAACGGGGCCTCTTCGCGATTGCTGGCAATCAGGTACTGGCGGATCTCGGGTCCGATTTTGATGAAGAGGTAACGTAAATGTCCGACCAGCGGGAAGTTATGGAGGATCGGGTGTCTTTTCTGCAGCAGGTCGTAGACCAGGAACAGGACAACGATCAGACCGAGGATCACCAGGGTGTAGTCCGCGGGGGAAAAAGTCTGACATGTTTCAAAAAACCAGGCGAGCATAGGTTTTAGACGGAGTTTTATGCCGGTGAATTGGTTGCTGAAACTAGCTCGGCTTCCAGGGGAGTTTTCTTCGTCAATTGGCTTACTTTCATTACTGAGAAGCCTAAAAGATTACCTTTCTCATCTACCCGTTCCATAACGGCGTCATTGGCAGTTTCCCGCATAAATCCGGGCTTATTGGAAAATAACACCTCCAAAAAATCCCCTTCGGAATCAAACCAAATTTTTACTTTTTGGGCCATAGTTGCTCCCCTTTCTTGGGCTTGTCAGTTAGATAAGCCGTCAGTACAAAGGCATCTTCTTTCTCGTATTTTACCACAACACACAACCACTTGTCGCCGACCTTTGTACCCAAATAATAACGGTAATTCAAGGCCGTGTTTTTATCTGTGAGTGATTGTATAACACTCACGGGATGATGAAGCGTCTCTACCAGAGCGGCTTCCATGTTAGTCATTTCTGGATGTTCAAGGATATGATCCAGTCTCTCATCAGTCAAACGAACGTCATGGCCAAGATAATCTTTTAAAATCTTCAATTAGGACTCCGCTGCGCAGATTACTAGCTCGTTAGCCTATAAAAGCAATAGGTTAACAAAGAGGGTGAAACATCTCATTAATGGTCTTGAGCTGGGCGGCGGAAAATTGGCCGTACCACGCGATGGTCATGAAAATGTTGGAGATGGTGAGGAGTAGGATGGTGGTCATGGAAGAGCCTTTCACTATGGGTGATGAGGAGTCGACCTCGAGCAGATAACAGAATCCAAAGAATTGAGAGGGGGGTGAAGTAGGGGTTCAAAATTTTGAACCCCTACGCCTTAACCCCGGTAGCGCAGACTGCGAATGGTCTTGCCCTGCTTCTTGCGATGCTTCTTCTTTGTGACCTTCTTCTTTTTATACATGATGTCTCCTCATTGTGGGCGAACACAAGGTTCGCCCCTACGTCATACGTACGCCCTACGAATACAGAGGAAGGGACGCAGAAATCAATAGAAAACATTTTTAATGGGGCAGGTCGGTTTGCACGAGGGGGCTGAGGTTTTTCAAGGGGCGGAAGAATTGAATACCCAGGATACTACGGTCACCCCCCACATGGGTGACACGCCCGCGTGTTTCGATGTGTTCCGTACCATTATGCAGATGAATTAGCAGTTCTTTGCTGGAGGAGAGCATCTCCCAGGTGGCATCATAGTCCAAGGTGAGGCAAACACCACCGGTGCTGATATTGATGGGTTTGCCTTCGAGTTCAATAGTGGTGTGCGCTGAGGAGGCTAGCAGCGAATCCCCTGACATGATGATCGTCGCCCGAAGTGGGTGAGTCACATCCAAACTGTGGCGTTCATAATTACGTCGTTCCACGAGGCGATCCCCCCAAGAGATTTCCTCAGACCATTCATACCTTGCTTCGAACGACATCCAGAAAGGTTGCGTACTATTTTACATTTTTTTGATTTTTTTAAAAATAAATTTTGCGGCCTTACAACCATTTTTCGGTTTGATACCAATATGCCGTCTCCTCGGTCCCGGTCTTTAAAGTGTATTTTGGCTGGAAACCTAACAGCTGCTTGGCCTTGCTGATGTCGATGGTCCAGTTTTTTTGGCAGAAGTTACGCGCCTGCCCGCGATTGAATAACGCAACGCCCTGCGTCAAAATGGCATAGCATTCGGCTAAGTAAGAGGCTCCGTACAGGATATTTTTTGGAATCGGGAGCAACAGCAGTTTTTTATGGATGGAGTGCCCAATCCATTGAGCCGCTTCCTCCCACGTGTAATTTTTGTCTTCACCGACATAAAAGGTTTCTCCCACGGACTTGGGTTGTTCGGCCGCCAGGATGATACCCTGTACCACGTCCAAGGCATGGGCCATATTGACCATACGTCCCCCTCCGGCTGGCAGTGGAAATACCCCCCACTTGGCGATCTTGAAGAATTGTAAGACGGCGATATCTCGTGGTCCGTAGATGGCCGGGGGACGGATGATGGTGATCGGTAATCGGTCTTGGTAACGCAGGGCCACAAGTTCGGCATCCCGCTTGCTTTTCCCATAATCGGTGATCGGGTGGCATGCGTCGGTTTCCTGGGCGGGACCCGGTTCTTGTCGCGGGCCGCGGGCGGCGAGACTCGTCACGACGACGATCCTTTTTAAGGAAGGATGTTGCAGGCAGGCGTTGAGCACATGGTCTGTGCCGATTGTATTCACCTGATAGTAGGTCTGCGGGCGTCGTGCTGCGATGACCCCGGCCACATGAAAACAGTAGTCGGCGTGATGCAGCCCCGCATGGAGTCCCTTGAGGTCTGCCTCCACGTCGCCATAGTGAAACTGCACCGGTTTGCCGATTAACCAACGCAGGTTGGAATTCTTGCGCAGCAGGACATGGACCTCATGCCCTCGTGCCAGGAGTTGATCGACCAAATGGCTGCCGAGAAATCCGGTGGCGCCTGTGACCAGGGAGACGGGCGGCTTGACTTCCATAAGCCCCTGTATGAAGGAGAAGGATCGGGAAAGCAACTGTGGAAGAACCCCAATTAAATTTTATTGATACCTCCGATGGCTGGCAGCTGGCGGTTTACCGTTATCCCGCTCCGGCTCACTCGCGCAAAAAATATCCCGTCTTGTTGATTCATGGGCTGTCCACGAATCGCTACGATGTTGATTTTCCAAATGCCCGGCTCTCGATGGCAAAATATCTGCGCAGCCAGGGTTTTGATACCTGGATGGTGGAATTGCGCGGGACCGGCTTGAGTCGCCGCCGCGGTTGGTATCAGCGGATTCGGGCGCGCTGTTTGAGTGATTGGACCTTCGATGATTATATTTTTAAGGATCTCCCAACGGTGGCACGGTATTTACGAAAAAAAACCGGCCGGAAAAAAATTCACTGGATAGGCCACAGTTTGGGGGGCACGGTGCTTTATGCGGCGTTAGGCACGATGCCACAAACTGGGGCCGCCAGTGCGGTGGTGTTAGGGGCGGGCATGAGCGCCTCGGCGCGGCCTGGTTTTGTGCGCTTGGGGTTGAAGGCGGATCCCATCCTCAAGTGGTTTCCCTTTCTCCCGCTGGTGGCCATGGCCCGGCTGGGGCGTCCGTTGGCTCATTGGTTGGCAGGTCTTCAGGAAAATGTCTATTATGCTCGGGAGAATCTCGATAAGAAAACACTGCAGCAGGCCATGAAAATTGCGGTTGAGGATGTCTCGGTGCCGTTATTCATGCAGTTGCATGATTGGTACAAAAACAATCATTTCTGTTCCCTTGATAAAAAAATTAGTTATCGTGACAACTTAAAAAAGATTCGCACCCCGTTTTTGGTGGGCGCGGGTTCGGTGGATGGGGTGATTCCTTATCCCGATGTGCATTTCGGTTTTAGGATGTTGGGGGCGCGCAGCAAAAAGATGGTTGTGTTTGGCAAGGAACAGGGGTGTAAGACGGAGTACGGTCATATTGATCTTGTTTTGGGGAAAAATGCCCCAGATGAGGTTTATCCCGTGGTGGCTGATTGGTTGACGAGACATGATCGATAAGGGGATTTTTTATGGCGCTTTGCCTGGTGACGGGTGCGTGCGGCTTCATGGGGACCCACATGGTGGAGATCCTGCATGCGGCGGGTCATCAGGTGCGGGCGACCGATTTGGCCGCTGGCTATGACCGGGATGATTGGGAAGTAGGACGTTTTCCGTCGGTGCTCAAGAGGCTTGGGGTCGAGTTCATACCGGCCGATATCTCCCAACCTGATACTCTGCGCCCGTTGATGTCAGGGGTTGAATACCTGTTTCATATCGCCGGAATTTTTAATTATGCCGCCCCTTGGGATCTGCTCTATCGAGTGAATGTGCAGGGGAGTCTGAATCTCCTCGAACTGGTTGCCCATCAAGCTACTTTTAAGAAGCTAGTCCTGTGGGGGGCCGGCGGGGTTTATGATTTTACCCAAAACCCCGGCCAGACCTCGGTGATTGACGAAGATTTTCCCAAAAAGCCGATTAACAATTATCTCCAGAGCAAGTGGGATCAAGAAGAGGCCGTCGTGCAGTTTTGCAAGGCGCGGGGGCTGTGCTACAGTGTGGTCCGACCGACCGGCGTCTATGGGCCGCGTGCCATCTATGGGGGCGGCCAGATGATTACGGACCCGCTTAAAATGAAGAGGCTCATGGTCCCTCGGAATTTTACGTTTAAGATTCCAACGATTCATGTGCGTGACGTCTGTCGCAGCGCGCTATACTTGGCTGAACACGCTACAACGGATGGCGAGGCCTATAATCTCAATGATGACAGCCAGACCTCGACGGTGCAGTACATGAAGATGATGTCTGAGATCACCGGCAAGCCGTTTCGGGAGTTGCCCGCGGTGCCGATTGGTTTGGTGACGGGTTTACTGACACTCAGTGCGATCGTCGGGGCCTGGCGCAAAAAGACATTCGGCGGCAAACCGCCAAAGTTTGCCAAGGACATGGTTAAACTCTTTGGGCTCGACATCCTCTATAAAAACGACAAGCTCAAACAGACCGGTTTTAAGTTTGAGTACCCGCAGTTCAGAGAAGGGTTGAAAGAAACGGTCGATTGGTATCTAAAGGAATTTCCGAAGTAGTTGCAGGAAGGGGGATAGTCCAACATTTATCATTGATTGGCCATTTTTGATCTTCGTCGGCCTCTTGTTCGGTTACGCCGTCAAGGGGACCCCGACCGGCAGTCTTTACCGGACCCGTGCCTTCTGGTCCGGCTTGGCGGTCGTCTTTTTCTTTTCGTCCCTCGCCTACTATTCCTATCTGATCTTTCCCGATTGGATGTTCATGTATTTTGCCCGATCAAGCGACATCCCGCGAGGCATTGTGGGGTTAATATTCTTGGGCTATTTCCTCGCCTACAACTTCGGTTTCTTTCTGAAATTTGACCTGGAAAAGATGGGACGCAAGCCCCCATTGGTCGTGGCCGCCGTCTGCTTGGCCCTTTCCGGATTGATCATCCTGCCAGTTCGGGACCGCTATCTGAATGTGGGGACGCTTGAGCAGTACTTCGCCGGCCAGGCGATGCCGTTGAACGATTCCCCAGTGGGCAAGCTAGGCATGTTGATGCCGGTGATGGCCGCCTTGGGGATAGGGCTCTTCCTTTGGTCCCGACGGCAGAATAATAATATTATTTCTCGGGCGTAGCATTGACAACTTAAAAAAGTTATGTAGAATAGAAGTTAGTTTCTGTTTTACATAAATATGGTAACACGCCTGGCCAAAAAGCGGTTGGTTCGACTTCTCAAAGACAATCCCGCTGTTTGTCTGATGGGTCCAAGGCAGTGCGGGAAAACGACCTTGGCCAAGGGTTTTGCGGGGGACTATTTTGACCTGGAACAGGAAGCGGATCGACTCAAGCTGGAGTTGATGTGGGAAGAACTGGTTGCAGGACGGCGACTAGTTATCCTGGATGAAGCGCAGTCCTATCCCCCCGTTTTTCCCAAATTGCGCGGGGCCATCGATCACCAACGGAAACGACATGGCCGCTTTCTCCTGTTGGGGTCGATTTCTCCCGCCTTGATGAAAGAGGTTTCGGAGTCATTGGCCGGGAGGTTGGCCCTGTTGGAGTTGACTCCGTTGATCTTGCCGGAGGTCGGTCAAAAGGAAGACTCCCTCTGGTTCTTTGGCGGATTTCCGGATGGCGGTATTCTGCAACCGCGGAAATATCCCCGCTGGGCCAATGACTATTTAGGGCTCCTCGCGCAACGAGATCTCCCCTTGTGGGGCTTGCCCGCGACACCGCAGGTGACCTCGCGGCTGTTTAAAATGGTCGCCGCCAGCCATGGCCAGATTTGGAATGCCTCGCAAATCGGCTCAAGCCTTGGGCTAAATTACCATACCATTGACGGTTATATGAACTATCTGGAAAACACCTTTTTGACACGGCGGTTACCGTCCTATGCGACAAATTTAAAAAAGCGGATCGTGAAGAGTCCGAAGGTCTACTGGCGGGACTCCGGCCTACTCCATGCCTTGATGAACCTCTCGGGACCGGAGCAGTTGCTCAACCAGCCTTGGGTGGGGGCCAGCTTCGAGGGGTGGGTGATTGAACAAATCACCACCTTTGCCAAGATGATGGACTTTTCTTGCCAGGACTATTTTTGGCGGACATCCAACGGGGATGAAATCGATCTTTTATTGGAGACGCCTAGGCATCGCTGGGCCCTAGAGATCAAGCTCTCCGCTTCACCCTCTTTGGGTGATTTCACCAAGCTACGCAAAAACGCCGCACTGGTGAACGCTGACCAAGTATTTATGATCGCCCGAGTGAAATCGCCCTTGACCCAGGTGAATGAAGGTATTGTTAATCTTGCTTCCTTTCTAAAGATTCTGGAAGAAAAGGAGAGTTAGGCTGTACCCTGTTGACAAACCCCTCCCCAAGCGGTCATAGGGAGGGATGCGTTGCATCTTCTGTCACGAAAAGGCGGGGTTTTTTAAACGGATTTGTCCTGATTGCATCAAGCTAGGACAATCAGTGCAGGAACTCCCGCCCTCGTTTAGTTTTAATGACCTCCTCAATGGCATGATGGCGACTGGGGCCACCCAGGAAAAGATCGAGAAATTTTTGGAGGCCGATCCCTATCAGGAAGGGTCGCTTCGCAACCAAGTCACCGCCCGGATGACCAATGAGGTCATGGCGGGTTTGGGAATTCCCAGTGATATGGATTTCAAGGGCGTGGCCCAGGTGCGTAAGGATTTGTCTGAGGGCAAGCTCCCCAGTTTCGAGGAGCAGGAAATACGGGAGATCTCTCAGCTCAAGGATTATCATAGAAAAATTTAATGGAAAAAGAAAGATGCGGGGAGACGGTGTTTCTAGTGGTCTAATCTAAACTGTAATCTTTCACGGATTCCGTATAGGAAGACCCAGGACCGGGGGGAGTAAGAAACGAGCTTTCGTGATGCATTCGATTTAAATGAATCACTGTGCTGTCACTGTCCATAGAAGGTGCGAATCCATCGATATAAAATGCGACTGCATAGTAATCATAAGAAGCGCCCGAAGAAGATTCTGAGCCTTCAATTTTTAGTCTTTTTTCACCATGAAGCCGTTTGGTGACGTCACCCACCAGGTATGGAAATTTCCTTCTCAATTCTCCCAGAGTCATCGATCCGCCCGCTTCAAGTAAGGCATCCTTCAATCCTTTTTTTGCCACGGTTTGTGCGTTTGCAGCCATAGTGTCCTTCGCTTGACTACTCGATTTTTGATCGGCAGGGTCGATGCCTATTGCATTGCCGGAAAGTATTTTTAGGATGTCCAATACGGTTCTTAAGCTCGACCCATTCGACTGAGCTTCGTTGTTGTCTTGATTTGGAACCCTGACGCCATTGGATACTGGGGAGATCATAGATCCTCACAATCATTATCGATCATTCCTAACCCTCGGGTTGTGCGCGCTAAAAATAATCATAATAATAGAATTTATTAATGGTTTTATCTTGATTTTAGTCATTTTTTGATTAAAATATACCTGTATTTCATTCAATATTATATGAAAAGAGACCTAGAAAATAAGGTTCTTATCCCATGGCGTGGGAAAAAGGATCGGAGACCCCTGCTCCTACGGGGGGCCAGGCAGGTGGGGAAGACTTATCTGGTGCGGGATTTTGCCCAGGCGCAGTTTGAGCAATTGGTGGAGATCAACTTTGAACTACGCCCCGATCTGATCCCCCTGTTTGACGAACTAGACCCGGCCGTCCTGATCAAAAATTTGAACATCGTCTTGAATGTTCAGATGACCCCGGGCAAGACCCTGCTTTTTCTCGATGAGATCCAGGCTTGTCCCCGCGCCTTGATGGCCCTGCGCTACTTTTACGAAAAATTTCCCGAACTTCATGTGATAGGCGCCGGTTCTCTGCTCGACTTTTGTCTGGAGGATAAAGAGTTTCGGATGCCGGTTGGCAGGGTGCAGTATGCCTATCTACAACCCCTGTCATTTCAAGAATTTCTCTCGGTGACCGGACAGCAGCAGCTGCGCGAGGCCCTTGGAGACCTCTCTCTTCAACATCCTTTCCCGGAAACAATTCACCGGACATTGTTGAAACAGTTGCGACAGTACCTCTTGATCGGTGGGATGCCGGCTGTGGTGCAGCAGTCGGTGACCGACCCCGTTTCCATGGAATATAAGAACCTTCAGACATTGATCTTACAAACCTATCGGGATGATTTTGGCAAATACGCCTCACGTACCAGGCAGTTCTATCTCAGCCGGGTTTTTGCCACCGCCCATCAGATGGTTGGTAAGAGGTACAAGTACGCCCATGTTGATCCGGAGAGCCAGTCGCGTGATCTCAAGGAGGCCCTCCTGCTCCTGGAGCGTGCCGGAGTTATTTATCGGGTGTTAGCCGCCTCCGTCCAGGGGGGGGCGTTGCCTGTGAATGACAAAAAGTTCAAGATCGTCTTTTTGGACGTGGGGTTGATGCAACACAGCTTGGGGTTGGAGGCCCAGATCACCATGGCTCCTGATTTCACCTCCCTTTCCTCAGGGGCCCTGGCGGAACAGTTGGTTGGGCAGGAATTGTTAGCCCAGTCAGACCCTTATGAGGATAGAAAACTCTTTTTTTGGACTCGCGAGAAAAAAAACAGTCAGGCGGAGATTGATTATCTTGCCCGGGTAGACAATCAGGTGATTCCAATCGAGGTGAAGGCGGGGCAGACCGGTACCCTAAAGAGTTTGCGGCTCTTCATGGAATCGCACAAAACTCCGTTGGGTGTGAGACTCGCAACGCACCCTTTGTCCTTTCATGATCAGATCTTGTCGGTTCCCTTGTACGCCGTTGAAGAATTTCCGAGGCTATGTAGAAACCTTCCTTGACAATTTAGCTAATATAGCTAAAATAAGACCCATGAAGGCCCTCCATAAAACCGTGGCTGCGACCGAGATCAAAAACCGTTTTGGTGATTATTTGGGGGAAGTCATCCATCAAAGGGAGCCTTTGATCATTGAACGGCACGGTCGGCCGGTGGCGGTCCTGTTGGATTACAGCGATTGGGTCCAGGGTGTTGCCGCCGATCAGACAAAAACCCCCTGGTCGGATGCCTGTGAACAATTGGTCCAAACATTGAAAAAATCGGGACCAAAACAACAGGCCAATAGGGCTGTTGAGCTGATTCGCGCGGTTCGTGACGAGGAATTTTAGATGGGTCCGCAGGAACTTTGCCTGGATGCGAACATTTTTTTGGCGGCTTGGTCCCCGGAGGAGCCTTTTCAAGAGGTATCGTTAAAATTACTCAGACAGATTGAGAGACATCGCATTCCCCTATTTGAGCCGGCCGTTGTCTTGTTTGAGATCACTTCCGTGATACATCGAAAAATCTACTTGAAGGAGTTGAACCGCGAGTTGGGACAAAAGATGCTGGATCTTTTTCTCGAGCTACCGTTGCTGCTCCTCTGGCAGCCCAAGATCCTGCGCCTGGCCGAGCGGATGGCGAACGAACTATCGGTTAAGAGGATCAACGATTGTTCCTACCTGGCGGTGGCCTCCGACCGGGATATCCCCCTGGTCACCTTGGATACCCAACTCCTAAAAAACGGCCAAAAATTCCTGCGAAAAGTCATGACCCCGGAGTTGGCCCTCAAATCGTTTGGCTAAATGGTCACAATGGGGCAGGCAATCCGGCCAGGCTCGTGCTTGGCACCGTCAAACCTGGGCATTCGTTGTTTGAGGCGGAGCGTTTGAAAAAACCAAACTTGCCCTGGGCATATTTGATCTTGATGTAGTCATGGCTCGTTCCGTTCCAGAGCAGTGTTGCGGGGTTGTCCAGTCCCGTGAGATCTACCTTTGAATCATTGATGAGTGACACAGTGCTAGAGGCGGTCTCTTCACTGATTGAGCCCGTGATATCTTGGAATACGATATTCCCTAAATCGGTATTGTCATAAACATAGGCGGCCCGGAAAGATTGTTCCTTGACGGTGAGCCCGAGGTAGTAGGGAAAGCCCTGATAGTAGCACCAGGTCCCTTGTAAGGCCTGGGCCGTTGCGCCCAACGGAGCACTGGGAACTGAGGTGGATGCCGATCCTGACTCGGGAGACGGGGAACAGTCAAACTCCTTATCCTCCGAGTTGACTTGGATATGGAGCACATCTCCTTGAATATGGACATCCACCCTACTGGAGGTGTCATCTTGTGCGTCGGTTATTTCGAGGGTGTCGTTGTCGATAGCCTTCCAGGTCCCAGCAGAAGGCTTGGATTTTTTTCCATCCACGGTCACGGTGAGTTCATAGGTGGACGGTTGAAAACGGATGGAAAATGATATTTTTGCGGCGTCTTCAGGCGGGACAACGATCGCCCCTTCTGGCAAGGGTGTGCCGCAGAGTTTTTCCAGATCTTGGGCCGCCTGTATGATGTCGGCATTGTCCAATTGATAACTGTCTCGGAAGGTCAAGAGAGCCGTCAAATCCTCACCCGTCGCGATACCCCCACCACTGCATTGGATAGTGACGAGGCCCAAGCAGATGAGCATTAGGGTTAAAACGGTTTTTTTCATGGCAGATTTCCTCAATAAGTGACTATCGGCCGCTTTCACCGAGGAGTTGCGTCATTTTTGAATGTCTTTTGGATCATCCCTTTTAAAGGATAATATTGACTTATCCCTCTAGCATGATTAAACTGTTTTATCCCTTAAGAAGGATCATGGGTTGTCATGGCAAAAAGAAAAACCAAGATGGTTACCGCCATACCCGCCCTGGAGCTGGTTGTCCGCAACCCGGCTCAGCTGGGGGTGGCGCTGTCACGCTTTCGGAAACAGGGGACATGGACGCAACGGCAGGCTGGGGAACGATCGGGCATCAAGCAGTCGATGGTATCACAGGTTGAGTCGGGCATTCCGGGGACCCGCCTCCAGACCCTTTTTAAAATTTTGGCTGGCCTCGACCTCGAACTGATGGTGAGGGGGCGAAAGAAAACCATGGTTGAGACGGGGGATTGATGGGGCGCAGGAGCACACAAACCCGTTTGCAAGTATTACTCAACGGAGCACAAGTCGGGAGCTTGGCTCGGAACGCCTCAGGAGGCCTCGAGTTTGCCTATGCCGAAGGGTGGTTGCGCACCGTCGGGGCGATCCCGGTCTCGCAATCACTGCCGCTGCGCGAGCTTCCCTACCGCGGTATCCCGGTCGAGGCGTATTTTGACAATCTGCTTCCCGATAATGATGAGATCCGTCGCCGCATTGCCGAGCGTATGGCGGTCGGGGGACATGGAACGTTTGACCTCTTGGCGGCCGTGGGTCGGGATTGTGTGGGGGCCTTGCAATTTGTGCCCGAGGGGGAGGGGATTGAAAAACCGACCTCTGTGTTAGGTGAGGTTCTTTCCGACCGAGACATTGCTGCTCTTTTGAGAAATCTTAAAATATCGCCACTGGGTCTCGATCGGGAAAAGGAATTTCGGATTTCCATTGCCGGGGTTCAGGAAAAAACGGCTTTGTTACGATGGAAAGGTCGTTGGTATCGGCCCAAGGGTGTGACCCCGACGACTCATATTTTTAAGCCGGCGATCGGTAAGTTGCCGAGCGGACTCGACATGAGCGGCAGTGTGCAAAACGAGTGGTTCTGTCTCAAACTGGCCGAGCATTTCGGGCTTTCCGTGGCGCGAGCTGATATGAAAAAATTTGACGGCGTCGATTGTCTGGTCGTGGAGAGGTTTGATCGTCGGAATGGTTTGCGGGTCCCCCAGGAGGATCTCTGCCAGGCGTTGGGCGTGCCTTGGCCGCGGAAGTATGAATCCGATGGAGGGCCTGGCATGGTCACGATCATGGATTTCCTCAATGCCTCGGACCAACGCGAACGGGACCGAGAATTTTTTATCAGGGCCCAACTCGTCTTTTTCCTGCTGGCCGCCATCGACGGGCATGCCAAGAATTTCAGCATCACGTTGTTGCCGACCGGGTTTCAATTGGTTCCGATCTACGACGTCATGACCGTGTGGCCGGCCCTGGCTGCTAGGCAGATCGAACCGAAACAGGCCAAACTCGCCATGTCCGTCGGCGACAACAAACATTACCGGCTGGGTGAGATCCAGCGTCGCCACTGGGAGCAGACGGCAAAAAAGGCGGGGTTTCCTTTGAGAAATCTCGAGTTGTTGTTGCAAGACTTAGTGGATCGGGAAAGAAAAGTGGATGATCTGGTCCATCGGATTGGCAAGGCCATTTCTCCGCAGCTTGCGGATTCTGTTACGGCCGGTATCAAGAAACATCTGAAAGTCCTTACAACGTCCCTTTGACCAACGCCTCAATCACCCCTACATCGGCGGGAGGGAATTCGAATTTGGCAAACTCATGGGGCTCGATCCAACGGAAGTCGGCGCACTCGATCGTTTGAGGTTCCCCGGAAACGTGGGAACAAAGCACAAAATAGAGATGAATCAGTCCATGGGGGTAGTCGTAGTGCAGGTCTTGTAGGCGTCGCTCCACCTTGACCTCGATGCCCGTCTCTTCCCGCACCTCACGGATGGCGCAGGCCTCCACGGATTCGCCGGGTTCGATCTTTCCGCCGGGAAATTCCCAACAATGTCCCATGGGCGAGGTCTTGAGGCGTTTGGTGATGAGGAATTTTTCACCTTTTTGAATGACCGCGGCGCACGCCTCAATGGCTTTTTTCACCCGATGCTCCTGCGGATCATCGCGGATTGCACGATCTCGTTGGTGATTTCCTTTTTATGGCCGGATTGCCAGAAGTGGTAGACGTTTGAGACGAGATTGCGGTGGATGAAATGCTCCGGTTTTTTGGGCCCGAGGCGTTTCCCCAAAAACTCTTCGATGAATTGGACGTCTTCCCGGACCTTTTCCCACGCGGGGCTCTTGCGGGCCAGGAAGCGGAGGTTCTCCATGTTGAGAAAATGTCCCATTTGTTCCAGGTCCTCGTGCAGGGTGGGGAGTTGTTTGAACAAAAATTTCTCATACCCTTCCCGCAGGGCCTTTTTCAGGCCGCGTCCCGTCCCGATCAAGGAGGGAGGGACCCCGAGCGAGGCAAACACGGCCACAAAGGTGATGGCTCGCGGGAGTTTGACACCCTCTTTTCCGATGCGACGCGAATAACCAAAGTGACCGGTATGAGGGATACGTTCTCGGCGGCCGGGGACAAATTCGGCCAATTCATTGATAGTCGCAGCCAGGCTCGAAACCACAGGACGGTATTGTTCGGCAAACAGATCGCTGAGCATCACCGTTTGGCGGATCTCTTGATCCGTAAACAAGATCGGTTTTAACCGCGGCAACTCCAGTTCCAATCGTTTCAAGGCCTTTTGCACTTGATCGGCGGGATAATCATAACGGAAGCCCGATTGAATGGTGACGGTGCGGACCCCTGGATAATTTTTAAAAAAATTATCCAGATTGTCTGGCGCAAGGTTGCCGCGAAACGGCAGGCTTCCCACCCCGATAATCGGAAACACCCGTATGCCAGACTCGTCTTGAAACCGGTAATACTCCGACAAGGCCCCACGGGCCGAGAGCACCGCGGGGATAAAACCGGCGTCGAGGGCCGGATCGGAACGCGCGATGAAGGGTCGGAGATAAGGCGGTTTCTTTTTCAACATCTTTTGGTAGCCCTGCACGTACTCTCGTAAGATTTCCCGGGACTGAAACAGCGTGGCGCTGCCTTCGATCAAGGGGATGACTTCGAGGACATTGTCTTTCAACAATTTTTTCCCAAAGAGCTGCTGTTCATGTTGAATGGCGATGGTGAATTTTTCGTAGAGTTGCAACAGCTGTTGGGCGCTCGTGGTCATTGGCAGGATGACCTCAAACACGGGAGGTGAGTGCATCCCAACCTCATGGGCGGTGTGGGCCGCGGTCAGGATGGTCATGAAGGCGCGGGCGAGACGATACCCGGATTCGTTCCAAGTATTGGGGACGCGGAAGGTCAAAAAACGGTCTTTGCCAATGGGGTATTTTTTAAAATAGTCAAAATACCGGTTGAGCAACCGGTCGATGACCGCCTCATCGACAAACTTCCCCTCCCAATCCCACATGTATTCGTTACAACCCAGATCAGAAAAAACCCGGTAGCATTCTTCGACTTCATCGACGGTGGAAATAAAGGGGCGATCCAACCAAAACGGGGCCGAGGCGTTGTCGGGATGTTGTGTGGCCATCGTGGCGGGGATCTTGCGCATGAAGCCTTTAGATTATAGGAAAACCGGGGAGAAAAGAAGTATTAATCGTGACGTTCATCGGGTCGGGTCGATGACCCGCAACCCTTCGAGCCGGGCGGCCTCCAAGAGGGCACGGTCGGAGCAAACGAAATCCATGGAACCATCGGAACGCTTGTGGACCGCAAGAGCGGTGGCTAATTGAATGGAGTCTTGTACTTTGAGACGCCGTTGTCGGATCAATCGCAGCGCATTTTTCAAGATAGCCGCTTCTATTTCGACCAAGCCGATTTTTCCCGAGTGAATGTCTTTTTCAATGGAGCGATGAACTAAATGATAGGCTGGAGAATCAATCTGGCGTTCTCTTTTTAATCTCTCCGCAAAAGAAGTGAGTTCCAATTCTGTGAGCGCGGAAGTCACAATCCTACCCTCCTGGCTTATCAATTGTTGCATGCGAGTACTGCCCGGTTCATCGTGGTAATATTTTGCCAGGGCCGACGTATCAAGGTAACTGATCACAGATCCTCGTCGCGCATTTCTCGGATGATTTGTGTGGAGGTTTTGCCACCCTTAAAACGCACAGGCCGGAATGGTGTCATGCGGGCATGAGGATTGTATCCCTTTGCAAGAAAACCTTCTTGTTCCCACTGTTTCATGAGTTTATTGATATCGTTGCGGGAACGCTGCTTCCGTTTGGTTTCTTGGACGAATGGTTGCAATTTTGACAAAAAGCCCACTAACCGGTTGCGCACCTTGATGGCCACCGTCTCGCCGGTCTGCATCAACTGGACGTAATAACTGAGCCGACTCTTCAATTCGCGGATTCCCACCTCGGTCATATCCCCTCCTATGTAGTCACATTAAATTAATAAGACTACTTTGTCAAGGGTGTGATTTTTGACAACCTTTTCCAGTGTTAGCCGATGGCAAGCCAAAGGAGATACAATATGAGGGGGCAGATGAATTGTACGGACAGGGGAATTGGATTTTCCGGATTGGTACCGGTCGTGGATTTAAGAACCGGTCTCTTGCCGACACGGGCATTAAATTCGGTGACGGCCCTGGGAGGGGAAAATCTGGGTGCTATCCTCAGTGGAGGGAATGGGGCGGCCGCTTCGTCGGGGGAGGTGCTGCGCGAGACCCCGGTCGATTCGGGGTTGTTTCGGCTTTGGAGCGAGCGCCATCCGTGGGAATTACTCGCGGCCGGTTTGATGGGAGCGAGGGATGACTCCCCGGAGCGGGGTGGCGCGGCCAGTTCTGGTGGGGGGACGGATGCTGTACCTGTGTTGGAGATGGTACGGCAGATAGCTGTCCAGGAGGGCCGGGTCGAGTTGGAGCGTGCCGGTGATCTGATGACCGTCAAAATGGGGGCGGTGACCGTGGCCCGGCTGAGCGACTGGTATCGGGTCCTGATCTGCGCCTATGTCCGACGGTGTCTGGGTAGCGACCCTCAAAGATTGGCCAATGCCAATTCCCATCGGTTTCGGATCATCTTCGGGCGCGGCGAGGCCGCCAGCCTGCCGGGGCCGCGACCGGAGGCGGAGGCACTGGTCCGTTTTATTCAAAAAGAACCGAGATCGGCACACGACCTCCTGGTCGGGTTGAGTCATGCCAATCGGCGCGAGTCGGGCACGTCCCGTCTGGAGAAGTACGCCGCTCTGGCGGAGGGGTTGGCCGATATCCAGGCCTTATTGGTCAGTAGGAACGCGGCCGTGTCGCGACCCGAGGGGGTTGCTGCGATTGATCCCTCACCTGTGTCGGTATCTGCCCGTCAAGCGGTGGAGGTGGTGGCTTGGAGCGGAGCCCTTGGAGAGTCTTTGATGTCTCCCATGTGGAAGCATGATGGCGACCGTGTGAATGAGACCACGGGGCCGCGGATCCACGGTCGAATCGATCAGATGGCCAGAGTGATGCGGCAACGCGGCTATTCGCAGGGAGAGGTGGAGGCCTTTGGCAAAAAGCTGGTCGAGCTGGCGTGGCGCCATGTCCCGACGCTTTGGCGAGGAAAGTCGGCCCTGACGTTTCTGGGGTGGGTATGCGAGCTGGAGGAGTTACAAGGAGACATGATGGATAGTGACCTGGTGGGGAGGGAAGGACTGAAAGGCGTTGCAACCCTTTCCCTGTACCGAGTCCTGGATAAAATGCGTCGCCACGGGTCGGTTGGTTCAAACTTCTACTTTGTGTCCTTCGGTCGTGATTTTATCGACCTCGCCTCCTCCCTTGCCCCCAGTCCAGCCGACGGACGCGCCTTGGCAGAGCAGCACCGCGGGGGCGAGATGCAGGAGCTCATGGGAATGGCCCTGTTGCGGGGGCTTTTTGACAATGCCCTTCTGAAACGTGACGGGGAGACACTTCCCTTGCTGGTGCGACAGGCCTTTGTTCGGTATCTCGCCTTGACCCTCATTGAGAACGGGGCTTGGCCCATTTTTTACGGTCAATTTTCCTCATTCCTTTCGGAGCAAAAAATTTGGTGGGGGTCCATTTGGCTGGGGTGGGGCAGGGCCAACCTCTCCCGTTTTTACGAAGGGTTGCTCGGAGCGCCGCTGGATACGATCTTTGAGGATCTATCCAGGGCAACGGTCCATGATATCTTGGTCGCCTCCCTCCCCGAGGTGCGCCGGCTCCTATCGGTTCCGGATGACGAGGTCAACCATGACTCCCTGTTACAAGTGGAACGGGCCTTGAGAGCTCATCTGACCGAGCAGTCCCGTTTGGTGTGTGGGTCCGGGTAAGAAAGAAAAACCCGCAGGGATATTTGGAAACGTTGGTATACAAAATACACCTAAGAGAGAGCCTAGCCTGTGACCCGCAAAAACTCCGCGAGAAAAGCCTCGCCAAAGGCCGTGGTGGTGGCGGTGCCGCCTAGATCCGGAGTGCGGATGCATCCTGCGATGAGATTGAAGAGGGTGCGTTCGACGGCCTGTTGTAGTTCTGGGTGACCGGCGGCGCGGAACAGTTCTCCCACGGTCAGAAAGGTGGCGGTGGGGTTGGCCTTTCCCTGGCCCGCGATGTCCGGGGCTGAGCCGTGGAGGGGTTCGAAGAAATATTTTCCGGTGGATCGATCGGTGTTGTAACTGACCGTGGCCGCGATGCCGAGGCCGCCGACCAGGGCGGCCGCCGCGTCGCCGCAAAGATCCCCCAGCAGATTGTCGGCCGCGAAGACGCGTCCACTCAGGGCCTCCGGTCTCAGAATCAAGGTGGCGACAAAAACGCCGGCATGCATCATAGGGAGTGACAGCCCTTGTGCCGTGCCTACCTCCTGCCCCTCACGACGCCACAGTCCGTAGGATTGGGGATGGACGTCGTCCAAGTGGAGGATGTGTCCCGGCCATCCGGCTTCTTGCGCGATGTCAATAGTGGCCAAGACATTTTCTTGCACCATGGTTGCGGTGTGACGGCCGATCTGGGTCCCCACGGAGGTTTCCACCGTGTCCCCTTCCAGGCCTCCCCCGCGGAAGTACATCCCCTCCGTGTTCTCCCGGCCGATGACCAATTGAAAATCCTCCGGGATCTCCCCGCGTGTCCCTTCCTTTAAGGCCTCGATCACCGGTGCCAGCAGGGCGGCGAAGGCGCGGTCGGTGACCAAAGTTTTGGGTAGGAGGTGAGGGGTCTTGACCATCTTTTCTAGGAATGAATCCATCAAATGGAATTCGATCTTGATGCTTGATATTTTTTCCTGTTCCTGACAAATTTTTTCCCAGGGGCCGTGGCTGTAACGGAGGACATTGCCTTTATGCAGCACGGCCACTCGATCTTCACCGCTCGCCTTGGCGGCGGCGATCGCCTCCTGCAGTTTGTCTCGAAAAGCGGCATGGAAGTGGATCTCACGCGGGAGCACCTCCTCTTCTGGGGTCCCCCGACGTTTCACGTCTTCCCGGATCAATTCTTCCAAATGATTTGAGAGCGCGAAGAGTCGAAAGGAGACCGGTTCGGCGCGGAGCGTCGGTCTGAGGAGCGGGTGGAGCAGGCGTGTTGGGCGCCGGTTGAGGTTGGTGAACCAAGACGAATGTCCCCGAAATCCGTCGAGGATGATCGTCCGGGCATGGACCATGCTATCACCACACTTTTCGCGCAGTCGGTTATCCCCCAAGGCGATCAAAAAGGCGGCATCATAATCCCGGGCGAGTTGTGTGGCCGTCCCCTCCGGCCAGGCCTTGCCATGTTGGAGATAGTAAGAGGCATCGTAAGGGAGTCGATGCATGACAAAGGCAGGTTCTGATCCTCCCAAGACTTGATTTGCGGCTGCTAACAGTTTTGCCGCAAACGGAAACACCTCCGGCCCAATCCCGTCTCCCGGTAGTCCGGCTATTCTAATCGGTAGTCGCAGCATAATCCTCCCCTGTGGCTGAAAAGTGAGAAGTCATCGCGGCATGAGCGAAATAGTTGCGTGTTTTTGATAAAAACAGAAAAGAGGCTTAGTAGGCCTTATTGATCACAATATTTACATCCCCATCCCCCACCCGCGCAGGACTCTTGGTGGATGTGCCCTCGAGGTCGCCTGGTTGGGCGGGGCCGGCGTTGCCGTCTTTGTCGACTCGGGCCACCACTTGCACCTCTCCTTGGAACGGGGTGCCGGGAAACATCACATCAGCGGCCGTCATTTCGTAGTGGAAGGGAAAGGTGATGTTGGCGAGACGTTTGACGGCGAGCGGCGGGCCGGCCCCCTTTTTGGCGATGATATAGAGGGTATCCGTGGGGCCCACCTTGGACATCATCTCTGGGGCGAGGGTAATCTGCCCGGAGATACTGCCTCCCTGGCTCAGGGCCTGGGGGGCCATGGCACCCGCCTTGGGGCTTTTTTGGCAACCGACTAACAGGGCTAGCAACGCGCATCCGGATAAAAACAATTTCATAGAGGCTCCTTGAGTGTTTTGCCACTTAATAGGGTCCGGCGGGGTAGGTCAAGTGGCTAAATGCCCCATTGATAAAATCCCCTTGAACTTCTTTTAGGAGAGAGGCTAGTAATGGGGGTTCGCCCCAAATGGGTGCGAGCTATGATGAACCGAAGAGACTTACAAACGGATTTGGCCCGCAACGGGCTTTATCACCAATCTCTGGAGCACGACAGTTGCGGGGTGGGTTTCATCGTCCAGATGAAGGGGAAGAAATCCCACGACATTATTGAAAAAGCCATTGTGGCCCTGAGCAATCTGGGGCATCGCGGGGCCTGTGGCTGCGAAGAGAACACCGGTGATGGTGCCGGGATCCTGATGCAGATTCCACATGATTTTTTAGTCAAGGTGACCGCCCCCTTGGGGATTCGCTTGCCGGCGGAAGGGACATACGGGGTTGGCATGGTGGCCCTTCCCCGCGAGGTGAAGGAGCAGAAGAAGATCCAGGATATTTTAGAAAAACTGACGAAGGATCAAGGGCAAACCTTCTTGGGCTGGCGCGAGGTCCCCTACGATGCCTCGATGATCGGCCAGACGGCCCAGGAGGCCATGCCGGTTTTTAAGCAGGCCTTTATTGCGGTGGGACCAAAGGGGCCTGGGTTGCCCGCCTTACCCGGCGACGCCCAGGAGATGCCATTTGAGCGGCGTTTGTTTGTGATTCGAAAATGTTTTGAGAATGCCATTCGTAATGCCGGGATTCCAGACTACCATTTGATTTTTGTCCCATCCCTCTCCTGTCATACCTTAATTTACAAGGGGATGTTGATGTCGAATCAGCTTCATCCCTTTTTCCCGGACCTGCGGGATCCCTCCATGGTTTCGGCGTTGGCGTTGGTGCATTCCCGATTTTCGACCAACACCTTTCCCAACTGGGAATTGGCCCATCCGTTTCGGTACATCGCGCATAACGGCGAAATCAACACGCTGCGCGGCAATATCAATTGGATGCGGGCCCGCGAGGCGCTTTTTGAGTCGGAAATATTTGGCAAGGAATTGTCGCAGATCTTGCCGGTGATCCGTGAGGGCGGGTCCGATTCGGCGGCCTTTGACAACGCCCTGGAGATGTTGGTGATGGCGGGACGTTCGCTCCCGCACGCCGTCATGATGATGATCCCGGAGGCCTGGAGCGGCCATGAGGGGATGAGCCAGGAGAAGAAGGATTTTTACGAGTACCACTCCTGCCTGATGGAGCCGTGGGATGGGCCGGCCTCGATTGCCTTTACCGACGGACGGATCATTGGCGCGGTCTTGGACCGCAACGGGCTGCGCCCCTCGCGTTTTTATGTGACGAAGGATGATCTGGTCATCATGGCCTCCGAGGTGGGGGTGTTGGACATCCCGCCGGAAAATATCTTGCAGAAGGGTCGGCTCCAGCCGGGCAAGATGTTTTTGATCGACCTGGCCCAAGGGCGCATCATTGACGATCAAGAGCTGAAGACCAAGCTTGTCCAGGAACATCCTTATGGGGAATGGTTGAAAAAGGAATTAGTTCGATTGGAGGAGTTGCCGCCGTCGCCCGATCTGCCGGAACCGGACCACGAGACGATCACGCGCCGCCAGATCATCTTCGGTTACAGTCATGAAGACATTAATTTATTGATGAAACCGATGGGGATCAACTCCGAGGAGGCGATCGGTTCGATGGGGACCGACACCCCGTTGGCCGTTCTTTCCAACCGCCCGCAGAACCTGTTTAACTATTTTCAACAACTCTTTGCCCAGGTGACCAACCCGCCGCTCGATGCGATCCGAGAGGAGTTGGTGACCTCGGTCGACACCAGTATCGGCCCGGAGCAGAACCTCCTGAAGACGGTCCCGGAGGGCTGTCACCAGATCAAGCTTAAAAATCCGATCATCGACAACGACGAGTTGGCCCGCCTGAAACAGTTGGCGGAACGCCCCGTCCGCGGCTTTCAGTCGTGTATTCTTCCCATCCTTTTTTCGGTGGCCGCCGGTGAGACGGGGTTGAGTGAGGCGATGGATGAGCTGTGTCGGCAGGCCGATGCGGCGATCCATCAGGGATGCAACATCTTGATCCTCTCCGACCGCGGGATCGATCACGACCGGGCCCCGATCCCAAGCCTGTTGGCCACTGCCGGGTTGCATCATCATCTGGTGCGACAGGGCACCCGGGCCCAGGTGGGCCTGATTTTGGAGTCGGGTGAGCCGCGCGAGGTGCATCACTTCTCGCTCTTGATTGGTTATGGCGCCGGGGCGATCAATCCCTATCTGGCTTTTGAGACCCTCGATGACCTGCGTCGGCAAGGGGTGCTCGACATGGACCATCGTACCGCCGTGCTACACTACATCAAGGCGGTCAAGAAGGGGATTGTCAAGGTCATGTCCAAGATGGGGATCTCGACGATTCAAAGTTATCGCGGGGCCCAGATCTTTGAGGCGATTGGCTTGAATCACGAGGTGATCGACCGGTATTTCACGCACACGGCGTCTCGCATTGAGGGGATTGGCCTGGAGGCGATCGGGCAAGAGGCCCTGTTGCGCCATCATCAGGCCTTTCCTGAACGCCGTTCCGCGGCGTTGAGCCTCAATTGGGGTGGCCAGTACCAGTGGCGGCGCGATGGTGAGTATCACCTCTTCAATCCCGAGACGGTGGCCAAGTTGCAGGTGGCGACCCGACAATCGAGTTACAAGGATTTTAAGGAATATTCCAAATTGGTGAATGATCAGAGCCGCGCCCTGTGCACCTTGCGCGGGCTCTTTGAATTTAAACCGGGACAAGCGATCCCGTTGGACGAGGTGGAGCCCGCGAAGGAGATTGTGAAGCGTTTTAAGACGGGGGCCATGTCTTACGGGTCGATCAGCAGCGAGGCCCATGAGACGCTGGCGGTTGCGATGAATCGGATGGGCGGAAAATCCAATACCGGCGAAGGCGGGGAAGATCCCAAGCGCTATACCTTGGATGCCAATGGGGATTCCAGAAACAGCGCCATCAAGCAGGTGGCCTCCGGGCGGTTCGGCGTGACCAGCGAGTATTTGGTGCAAGCCCAGGAATTACAGATCAAGATTGCCCAGGGGGCGAAGCCGGGCGAGGGGGGACAACTTCCGGGACACAAGGTCTATCCCTGGATTGCCAAGGTGCGTTTCTCGACACCGGGGGTGGGGTTGATCTCGCCGCCGCCGCATCATGATATTTATTCGATTGAGGACTTGGCCCAACTGATCTTTGATTTGAAGAATGCCAATACCGAGGCCCGAATCAGTGTCAAGCTGGTGGCGGAGGTGGGGGTCGGGACGGTCGCGGCGGGAGTGGCCAAGGCCCATGCCGATGTGGTCTTGATCTCAGGTCACGATGGCGGCACCGGGGCCTCTCCCCTGACGAGTCTCAAACATGCCGGAGCCCCTTGGGAACTGGGCCTGGCCGAGACCCAGCAGATCTTGGTCGCCAACCAGTTGCGTGATCGGATCTATGTGGAGGTGGACGGCCAACTCAAGACGGGCCGTGACGTGGCCATTGGGGCCTTGCTCGGCGCCGAGGAGTTTGGTTTTGCAACGGCGCCGCTGGTGACCATGGGTTGTGTGATGATGCGGGTCTGCCATCTTAACACCTGTCCGGTCGGGGTGGCGACGCAAGATCCCGAACTGCGCAAAAAATTCACCGGCCAGCCGGAGCATGTCATTAATTTCTTCTTCTACATTGCGGAAGAGTTGCGTGAAATCATGGCGCAGCTCGGGTTTCGCACGGTGGCCGAAATGGTGGGCCGTTCGGACGTGCTGGATGTGAATCAGGCTATTACCCACTGGAAGGCGGGCGGGCTGGACCTGTCGCCGATTTTTTACCGTCCTCCGGTGGGGCCAAACGTTGCGATTCGGCGCACCCGGGCCCAGGATCACGGCCTGGATCAGGCCTTGGATCATCAATTGTTGGCGCTTGCCAAACCGGCCTTGGAGAATGGCCAGGCGGTCAAGATCGAGTTGCCGGTGTGCAATAAGAACCGGACGGTCGGCACTATTTTGGGGAGCGAACTCAGTCGGCGCCATGGGGCCAAGGGCTTGCCGGAGGATACCATCCGGATCCAACTGAACGGTTCCGCCGGCCAAAGTCTTGGGGCGTTTTTGCCAAAAGGAATTACCCTGACCGTATCGGGAGATGCCAACGATTATGTCGGCAAGGGACTGTCCGGGGGCAAGATCATCATTGCGCCGCCAAAGCAAGCCACCTTCAATCCGGAGACCAATATCCTGATCGGCAATGTGGTGCTCTACGGGGCGACCGCCGGCCAAGCCTATTTCCGCGGGGTGGCGGGTGAGCGTTTTGGAGTGCGCAACAGCGGCGCGTTGGCGGTGGTGGAAGGCGTGGGGGACCACGGCTGCGAGTACATGACGGGCGGGCGCATTGTGGTGTTGGGCAAGACCGGGAGAAATTTTGCCGCCGGGATGAGTGGTGGGGTGGCTTACATTTATGATCCAGGTCGTGGTTTTGCCAAAAATTGCAACCTGGCGATGGTCGAATTAGAGACCGTAGTGGAAGATGACGAAATCACCCAGCTGCGCAAACTGATTCAAAGCCATTGGGAGGCCACTGGGAGCGAACGAGCGGGGAAGATTTTGAAAAATTTTGAACAAGAACTGGGCTCATTTGTGCAGGTGATGCCGAAGGATTATAAACGAGCGCTGACCGCCGCAAAACTCAAGATGCGGGAAAAGGGGATTTCTCTGGAGGCGGCGCTCTATGGGTAAGGTCACCGGCTTCATGGAATTTCCACGGGAAGGATACCCGCAGCGTCCGATTGCGGAGCGGGTTCACGATTATCGTGAGGTCTATCTCGACTTTCCGGAAGACAAACTCAAACAGCAGGCGGCCCGTTGCATGGATTGCGGGATCCCCTTTTGCCATCAGGGTTGTCCGCTCGGTAACATTATCCCTGATTGGAATGATCTCGTGTATCGCAACCGGTGGCGTGAGGCGTTGGAGCGGTTGCACGCGACCAATAATTTCCCGGAATTTACCGGACGTCTGTGTCCCGCCCCCTGTGAGGCGGCCTGTGTCTTGGGGATCAACAACAATCCGGTGACGATCAAGTACGTGGAGGTCAATATTATCGACCGGGCCTTCAAGGAAGGCTGGGTGGTTCCAGAACCGCCCAAAAAACTGACCGGTAAAAAAGTGGCGGTCATTGGTTCAGGACCGGCGGGCTTGGCCTGTGCGCAGCAATTAAGGCGTGTCGGACATGAGGTGACTGTTTTTGAGCGGGATGATCGCATTGGCGGTTTGTTGCGTTATGGGATCCCTGATTTTAAGATGGAAAAACGCCACATCGACCGTCGTCTGCAACAGATGAAGGATGAAGGGGTGGTCTTCAAGACCAGTTGCAACATTGGTGTGGATATTGCGATCGACAAACTTCTTGGAGAATACGACGCCATCGCGCTTTGTGGCGGGTCAACGGAGGCCAGGGATTTAAAGATCCCCGGACGCGAGTTGCAAGGCGTCCATTTTGCGATGGAGTATCTCCCCCAGCAAAACCGGGTCGGGGCGGGTGATAAGTTGCGGGAACAAATTACCGCGACCGGAAAAAAAGTGGTGATTATCGGGGGCGGAGACACCGGGGCTGATTGTCTCGGGACGGCGATTCGTCAGGGGGCGACGGAGATCCATCAGTTTGAATTGTTGCCGCGTCCGCCGGACCAACGGGCCCCCAACAATCCCTGGCCCCAGTGGTCATTTATCTATCGGACCTCGACGGCCCATGAGGAGGGTGGAATACGGGATTACTCGATTGCCACCAAGCGGCTGACCGGTGAAAAGGGTCGTCTCAAAAAACTACATGCCGTCCGTCTCAAGTGGGAATCTTCTCATGGTGGTCCAGCGGCCCCGGTGGAAATTCCGGGTAGTGAGTTTGAGTTGGATGTGGATCTGGTGTTGTTGGCCATGGGTTTTTTAGGCCCGCAGAAAAAGGGTATGATTGAGCAGTTGGGGGTCAAGCTCGATGCGCGTGGCAATGTCGCGACTGACGACAATCGGATGACTTCCGTTTCAGGTGTTTTTGCGGCCGGCGACATGCGGCGCGGCCAATCCCTGATTGTTTGGGCCATTGCGGAAGGGCGGCAGTGTGCTAGGGGTGTTGATCAGTATTTGATGGGTGAGACGGAATTAACGTGATGGTTGTAGGGGCAGACCCATGTGTCTGCCCCATTATCGTCGCCAGGGTCAGGGCGCACACATGGGTGCGCCCCTACAGGAGGCACCATGAAATTATTACACAAATTATCCCAAGCCCAAACCTTGGTTTCCCTCCCTCCGGCCACCTCGGTCAAGACGGCCGCCGATTTGATGACGCAAAAATCAGTGGGTTCCGTCCTGGTGATGGACGCAGACCAACTCGTGGGTATTTTTACCGAGCGTGATTTGCTCAACCGCGTGGTCTCTCCCAGTCTCAAGCCGGAGAGTATCCCTCTTTCCCAAGTGATGACCCGCAAGGTCCTCACCGTGGACCTAAATGACACGTTAGAAGTTTGTTATGCCAAGATGCAGCAGGCCCATGCCCGTCATGTGCCGATTCTCCATGGAACGAAGGTCGTTGGCATGGTGACCATGCGCGACATCCTGGAGTGGCTCTGGCAAGAGATCAACGAAGAGAATACCCAGCTCAAGACCTATCTCAACTCGTGACCTGTCAAAAAAACACACAGTCGGGTTAAAAAATACCCTGTCTTGGGAGATTCCCTTGCGGCTAACTCCCTGACATCAGGCTTATTCTTACATGGCATGCCTCTTGCTTCCTTGTCGGTTCTTTACTGACACATTCAAATGAATCGGGGGGATTCCTATGAAAAAGTATTTAGCGGTGGCGATAGCTCTGGCCTGGATTGTTACGGGTTGTAGTAGCAGCGGGACGACGAGCAGTAGTAGCTCTGGGACTGGCACTAGTAGCACCGATGTGACGGGACTGGAAATTGCCCAGCAGATGTCATTGGTGACCGCTCAGGACTCAACGGTATCAAGCAGTCGCTCGGCCTTAACCCTCGGAAGCCTCCTAAAGAAATTAACCATTCCCGCCTCGGGCGACTATGTTGACGACATCGCGGAATACTACGTTTACGACGAGTCGATGAAGACCATGGATATTATCAACGAGATTTTATGTCTCGTGGATCAGACCGGTTATGCCGAACCCACTTTATTAAACCAGGGTGATTACAACGCCCTGATCAATGAGGAGGCCTGCAGCACGCGCCAGGGAGATCATTCCTCCGATTCTAACGATCAATCTTCGGCCGGGACCAATCAGGCGAGTTACACCACGTGGGTGCTCAATTCCAGTCGGGCCAGCAATGACAGCCCGCAAGTGGTGCATTTCTGGCTGCCCTTTGAGGATGGCGGCGATAATTTTGATGAAATTCGCGGTGAACTGGTTGTCACAGCGGCCAAGGATGATACCCACCCCTTTGGCGAATTCACCATGGACATGGTGGGTTACAGTGCTGGCACACAGGCCATGACGATTCGCTTGACCTCCACCACCACGGATGATGGGCGGGTTGAATTTCAAATGAAGATTAATGAGGGTGAGGGGGGACAAGAGGTCCATGCCTTGCTCGATAGCACGGGCAACACGGGGGCTGCTTATGCGACCCATACGGAACATCATGGCGGGGAAACAGGGACCGAATCCGTTCAGGTGGCCTTTGATGCGGATCATTATCATACCTTGATCGGCGATGGGACGACAGATGCAACGGCCTGTCTGGACCGTAACAATTTTATCAATAATGTCTGGAATTATAATCTCTATGAGACCAACGGCAATCGCAAGGAGCTCAATGGCGGTTTCGGAATCAAAAAGGGTAACTCATTTGGTTTTGCCGGTTACTACGGCGTTTTCTTGCCCCCGGAAGAGACGGTCACTTCTGGCGATCAGGTGACGTCGGATGATGGGGCGACTACCTACACCATCTTTCAAGGACCGGGACGTTTGATTCGTCGTACCCGCCATACCCTGACCTTGCATGAGATCACCAATGACCTCTTTCAGACGTGGGATCCGGATACGAATGGTTCCATTCAAGTGAAATGGAATGGGACAAACTTCGTCAAAATTGGTTTGGAGAATTGCAGCCCGGAAACCGGTTGTACCTTCACGGCACTTCCTTCACCAGTGGTGTTGACCTTTCAACCCTATGAGTTTTTTGGGATGTGGAAGCAGGGTTTGGGCAATATCAATGCTGTTGCGGACGAAAATGGACTTTTTACGGATGACATGGAAGTGCCCTACTATTCCGAAGATTTTGTGACCCCGACGGACGATGTGTTTGCCAATGGGGCGGTGAGTCTCAAATGTACGAATCGTTGCCTGAAAGCCGCCTTGACGGCGGACGATTTGGATACGGATCCATTTTTGCCCGACATCAATGATTCTTCCGAAGAGGATCATTATACTTATACCATCGACCCCAGTGATTTTACGTTGGAGCGCAATGGGCAGGCGGTGAAGTTGGCGGATGGCGAGACCCCGAGCGAGTTTGGTCCGTACAGCTGGGGGGTACGGTCCGGGAGCATGGTGCTGAGTTCGGTGATCTTGGCACATCCTTGGGAGATCTATGACCAAGATGTGACCTACGAATGGGAGACTGGCCCTCATGTATGGAACCGATACACGGCCCTGCTAGATAGTGAGAATCAGGCCGTTACTTTTGATCAACCACTCTCTTGTCTCTATCAAAGTGACGCGGATGGTACTTTTGTGTTGGATTACAGTGGTCCCGGAAATCTTCATGGGATCCCATTTGAGAAGATTGAAAATGAAGAGTCTGGGTTTCAACATTGGGTGGCGGTCTTTACCATCCCCGATGGCACCGAGCTGAACTGCGGTGGCACGACCTATGTGACCAAGGCCATGTCCGTCGAACAAAATATGCAACAGGTGGATGAATCCGAGTGTGCGGGCGCCCCTCTTCAGGATGTCAGCCCCCCGGATGTGACCTTCCACAATCCTAATCTGGATGCCGCTCCCACGGTGACCTCGGCGCCCGCCGTCATCGAAGGGGAATTGCAGTAGGATTAATTCTTGCATCGCGAAAACCCTCTGGGTAGATAAGAGGGGTGTCGGGAAAAAAGAGAATAATCAGAATCGGCCTGATCCAGATGAGTTGTACCGAGCATCAGGAGGAAAACCTCAGCAAGGCAGCCGCCGGAGTCACGGCGGCTGCGGCTCAAGGGGCCCAGATTGTCTGTCTCTCGGAGTTGTTTCGTTCCCGGTATTTTTGCCAGACGGAAGACAAACGTTTTTTCGCACTGGCCGAGTCAATCCCCGGTCCTACTACGGAACAACTCAGTCAGCTCGCCAAAAAAAACAAAGTTGTCCTGATCGCCTCGTTATTTGAAAAAGATGTGTCCCCCCCTTTGTACTACAACACCAATGTCTTCTTCGATGAGCGGGGAGAAATGGTGGGAAAATACCGCAAACTCCACATCCCCGACGATTTGAAAAATCATTACGGAGAAGCGTATTACTTCCAGCCGGGCAATCTAGGCCTCCCGGTGATTGAAACCCGCTATGGCAAGATCGGTGCGTTGGTTTGTTGGGATCAGTGGTACCCGGAGGGGGCCAGGCAACTGGCCCTGAAGGGCGCCGAGATTATTTTTTATCCGACGGCCATCGGGTATCCGGTGGACGGTAGGGGCGGGGTGACCCCGCCCTCGCTGAATCAGGCCGAGCACGAGGCCTGGCAGACGATCCAAAAAAGCCACGCGATTGCCAATGGGGTGTTTGTGGCCGCGGTCAATCGGGTTGGCGTGGAAGATCATTTGAATTTTTGGGGGACCTCGTTTGTGGCGGATCCATTGGGACGGGTCTTGCAGAAGGCCAGTGAAGATAAAGAAGAAACCTTGGTGGTCGATTGTGACCTAGGCCTGATCGATGAGGTGAGGGCTGATTGGCCGTTTTTGCAGTGCCGTAGGGTGGATGTTTATTGAGATGGGAATTTGTAGGGGCGTGATTTATCACGCCCAGCGGAGTTGGATTGGATCTGCTAGATTGGGATGATCCGCCGCGATGGGGCGCAATAAATTGCGCCCCTACAGGGCATCTGTGAACCATAATATGAACCAAACACCAAAACAATTAGGCTACCGCATGCCCGCTGAATGGGAACCCCACGCCGGGACCTGGCTGGCGTGGCCGCATAATCCCGAAACTTGGCCGGGCAAGATCAAGAAGATCCCGCCGGTTTGGTTGAATATGATCAAGCCCTTGCATATTCACGAGCAGGTCAACCTCTTGGTGAATGACCAGGCCACCCTCGAACAGGTGCGAATCCAACTGCGGCGGTGGGACATCGAATCGAACATCGTTTTTCACCTGATCCCCAATGACGACTGCTGGATGCGCGATGCGGGGCCGATTTTTGTCAAACGGGATTCTGTAGGGGCAGACCCACGTGTCTGCCCCAATCGTGGCCGCCAAGATGAGGGCGCACACATGGGTGCGCCCCTACAACAGGCCATGGTCAAATGGACATTCAACAAATGGGGCGGCAAATACCCCCCTTGGGACCTGGACGATGCCATCCCCGGCAAGATCAATGAGACATTGAAGCTCCCCTATTTTGCACCCGGGATCGTGATGGAAGGGGGCTCGATCGACGTCAACGGGCAGGGCACCCTCCTGACCACCGAGCAATGTCTCCTGAATAAGAATCGCAATCCGCATTTGAGCCGGGAACAGATCGAGGATTATCTGAAAAATTATCTCGGCGTCACCAAGATCATCTGGTTGGGGGAGGGGATTGTCGGCGACGACACCGACGGTCATGTCGACGACCTCACCCGCTTCGTCGCCCCGCGCACCGTGGTGACGGTGGTGGAAGAGGACCCGGCCGATGAGAATTTTCGGATGTTGCAAGACAACCTACGCCGCCTGCAATTGGCCACCGATCAAGACGGTCGCAAATTGGAAGTCGTAACGATCCCGATGCCTGGCCCGGTCACATACGACGGCCAACGACTTCCGGCTAGCTACGCCAACTTCTACATCGCCAATGGTGTGGTCTTGGTCCCCACCTACAGCCACAAAAACGACCAACGTGCGTTGGCGACCTTGCAAAAATTGTTTCCCAAACGGCGCGTAGTGGGGATTGAATGCACCGACATGGTCTGGGGATTGGGTGCTATTCATTGTGTGACGCAACAGCAGCCGGCGTGAAATTTGGGTCATTTGGTGTAGGGGCGCACCCATGTGTGCGCCCTCATCTTGGCGGCCACGATTGGGGCAGACACATGGGTCTGCCCCTACAATGACCGCGTGTACCGGGTACACAGACAAACCATTGAAATACGAAACATTTTCTTTTGCTCCAGTCAGGGAAATGGCATAAGCACGGGTCATGACCACCCCATGGGAGTCCATTCATCCGGAGGCCCTCACCCATCTCCAGAATTTAATCCGCCTCAACACCGTCAACCCCCCCGGTAACGAACAAATCGCCGTCGATTATCTGGCCGCCCTCCTCAAAAAAGAGGGCATTGATTATCAAATCGTGACCGCCGCGCCTGGCCGCTCCAACCTCGTGGCTCGGATCTCCTCTGGAACCAGCGAGGGTCCCTTACTCCTCTCCTCCCACCTCGACGTGGTCCCGGTGGAGGAGAAGAAATGGAAATACCCACCTTTCGAGGCGCGGATCGAAGAAGGCTATGTTTGGGGTCGCGGCGCGATCGACATGAAGCAGATGGCGGTCTACTCCCTGATGACCTTCCTGTTGATTAAGCGGCTCGGCCTCAAACTCAAGCGGGACCTGATCTGGGCCGCAGTGGCTGATGAGGAGGTGGGATGTGACTTGGGTTCCAAGTTTTTGGTGGAGCAACATCCCGACCTGATCCGCGCCGAGTATGCCTTGAACGAGGTGGGGGGATTCACGGTTCACTCCGGGCAGAAACGTTTTTATCCGATCCAAGTGGCGGAGAAGGGGTTTGTCTGGCTCAAGATCACCGCCCATGGCGAGGCGGGGCATGCCTCAATGCCGCACGGCGAGAGCGCGATCGTCAAGTTGGCGCAGATGATTGACAAACTCCACAAGAAATTCCTGCCGCGCCATCTCCATCCAGTGGCCGAGGGATTCATCCTGGCGTTGGCCAGCGGTCATGGGTTTCCGGTCTCGCCAATTTTAAAGGGGATCGTCAATCCCTACGGTGACCTTATCTTGAAGATCCTCCCCGACCGGGAGGCGGCGAAATTCTTCATTGCTACTTTGCATAACACCGCTTGTCCGACCATCGTGAGTGGTGGCCACAAGATCAATGTGATTCCCTCGGAGGCGACGGTCTTGGTCGACGGCCGAATCCTCCCCGGCCAGATTCCGGAGACCTTTGTGCGCGAGGTGCAGAATTTGATTGGCGACGGCTACACAGTGGAGGTCATCAAACAGGCCCCGCCGCAAGAAACCCCGGTGGACACCCCACTCTTTCAACTCCTCAAGGAGGTCCTGGAGGAACGCGATCCGGGGAGTGTGGCCATTCCTTATCTGATCACCGGCTTTACCGACGCGAGCTTTTACCAACGCCTCGGGATCAAGACCTACGGTTTCTCGCCGATCAAGCTGCCACCCGATCTGGTCTTTTCCAAACTCTACCACAACCACAACGAACGCATCCCGGTGGAGGGCTTCCAGTGGGGCTTGGAGACATTTTTTGCGGCGGTACGGCGGTTTTGTCTATAAAATTATATTTCCTTTAATTATCATTTATGATAATCTTTAGAAATGAATTATGAGGAGCTTGTGTGCCAGGCGGAAGCGGTCCCGTTGTTTGGGGATGATCTTCTCGATACCTTTGTCGGCAGCCGCCAACAGCACCATCTGCAGTGTTGTCGATGGGTGAAAGAGGGCAAACTCATCCGGCTCAAACGGGGGCTTTACACCCTGCCGGAGACCAGGAGAAAGGTGGCGCTGCCACGATTGTGGTTGGCCAACGCGCTCTATTCCCCTTCCTATGTGTCCTTGGAATATGTTTTATCCTTGCATGATTTAATTCCGGAGCGGGTGGATGTCGTTACTTCCGTCACGACGCGCAAAACGAAAAAGTACACGACCCGTTTGGGGACTTATGATTATCATCATCTCGAAAGAGGTCGTTTCTTTGGTTTTGAGGAGATTCGGGAGGACGAAAAATTTTCCGCCCTGGTGGCGCTCCCTGAAAAGGCCTTGCTCGATTGGATCTATTTCCGCCATGATTGGGAACCATCGGAGGCCTATCTGAAGGAGAATTTGCGGTTGCAGAATTGGGATCAATTAAGAAAGAGTAAAATTAAAAGTTTGGCGGTTCGGTTTGATTCGAAAAAAATTAAGACAGCGGCGGATATTTTGTTGAGCTTGTTGTGAAGGGAAAAAATGAAAGACTCTGTCATTCAATACGCCCGTGAGGGCAAAGAGGCTGGGGAACGTTGGAATCGCCTGCGCGAGGCCCTGCACCATATCATTTTGCAGGAACTGGATCGGCAGGGGTTTTTTAAGGAGGCCTGTTTTGTGGGGGGAACGGCATTGCGAGTCCTCTTCCAGCTGGACCGGTTTTCCGAAGACCTTGATTTTTCAGCCGCCCCGCAGTCGACCCGGTTTCAATTTGCGGATCATATGGCGGCCTTGGGTCATGCCCTCGATGCCTTCGATCTGTCCGGAAAGGTTGAGGGCCTGAAAAAAGTGAAGACCGTCCAGTCCTGCTTTGTGACCTTCTCGGATCTCCCCTATTTGGCCGCCGCCTCTCCGCGCAAAAACCAGAAGTTGGCCATCAAGATTGATGTGGATACCCGCCCGCCGCCCGGGGCGCGCGATGTGGTCAGCGTCGTGACGGGCTTGCGGGTTTACAAGTTAAGACACTACGATTTGCCCTCGCTCTTCGCTGGGAAGATGCATGCCCTGCTGTTTCGACAATACCTCAAGGGGCGCGATTGGTTTGATTTCCTCTGGTATGTTGGGAAAAAAGTCCCGGTGTATCGAATCTTTCTTCAGAACGCGGTTTATCAAACCCAAGGTATTTCCTGTCAGTTCAGTGTGGAAGAACTGAGGGGACTTCTCAAGAAAAAGATCGACGGCCTGGATTACAAAAAACTCCAGCAAGACCTCACCCCATTTTTACTCGATGCGCGTAGTGTCAACCTCTTCACCCCCGAGGTGTTACAGGGGGCGGTGGCTCAATTATTAGTCGAGGAAGGGCTATCTTCTCGGTACGGAAATGGATCATCGCTGGTAGAATAGAAGGGATTTAACGGCCAACGTTTACCCAGGGTGAGGTTTGTCTCTCCGGGTACGATTTCGGGAGGCAGGCAGCCGTTCCCAAGGGTCAAGGTCTCGGCCACGTGCTGCCAAGCTGCTGGATCCTGGGGGGATGCCAAGGCAGCTTGATGGAGACGCAACGCCACCACTACGCCGAAGCCGCTCTGGGCCGGGGACAAATCGGATGTGACCAGTTCGCCGGAATGCACGAGGGAACTCCCTGCAAAACTTGCATAGGGGGCATAACCGATCCCAAAAAAGAGCGAGAGCAGGTTTCGCGTGTCGAGCAACTCCATGGGGTTCACGACAGCCTGGAAAAATCTGGGTATCTCTACGTCTTCATCCCAGAAGGTCACACAGTGATGACGGTCACGACTGGCGCAAGGATAATCCACCGGCACTGAATCTGTCCGCAAAAAGTGCTCCACAATTGCGGCCGTCTCCGCGGTTTGCCCATTCTTGTTGAGGAGTCGATCCAGGAGCACCGCCATGATGGTGGTGACGTCCTCCAGAAACCGATATCCAGACTGCTCGCGCTGTGACCCAACTTCACTCCGCCATGTCTGAAGCTGGGCTAGATCATGATGATGGCCGATGCTGAAAGATTGATCGGTTTGAGCGGCCCCGTCGCAGTGTTTCGTTTCCCTCATTGGTTCAAGGGGGCGGATACTGGTAGTCACCGCGTCTTGTATCTCCAGTGCGGTTGCCAAGGCTTTTTCGGTTAAACCCAAATCGCCCGCAAGGAGTGGGACTGATTTCAGCGAAAATGAGATCAAGTTGACGGTGGCGTTCATAAGAAGCCTTATCGGCCATGGTGGTACGAAGTTGCTTTTTTTCGCAACTATTTCCTCCTGGCACCGAAATAACCCCCAGTGTCGATGACGGAACATCAAACAGGAGCCTGACTTATGACCATTTATTGTGGCGCCAATTTTCTGAGCCTTCCCATGCGAGTTGAGGGGTACAATCCATACATCCCGGAGCTGGCTTCGTCGACGGCTCGGGAGATTGTCCATACCGTGGAACAGCTTGCTGCGGCCCATGTGGCGCCTCAGTTACAGGCATTAGAGGCGGGGGCAGCCAATGGTTTTGGGCCGATGGTGAAATTGTTTCGAGAGGTGATCGGTCGGGACGCAGGTCTCTTGACCGCCGAGCTTCCGGAAGAGCATGGAGGGATAGATCTCCCGCTTCGGGATGTGGCCCATTTGCTCGATGCCTTTGGGGAACGAACCACCGCGTCGACCAATGTTACCGTATTTGGCCACACCGGGATTGGAACCCTACCGCTGCTGCTTTATGGCGATGCGGAGCAAAAGGCGCGGTTTCTTCCCAAATTCGCCTCCGGCGAGTGGATGGCTGCCTTCGCTCTGACGGAGCCAGGGGCCGGTTCTGATACAAGTGCGCTGGCAACCAAGGCGGTTCTTTCGGACGACGGGTCGCACTATGTCCTGAACGGTTCGAAATGTTTCATCTCCAATGGCGGCATTGCCGATGTGATCACTGTCTTTGCCAAGGTGGATGGGTTGACCACTGCCTTCCTAGTGACCAAAGACATGCCAGGATTCAGTGCGATTGAGGAGGAGCTTAAGCTCGGGCTGCACGGTTCTTCCACCGCCCAGCTCTTTTTTGAGAATGTTAACATTCCCGTGGTAAATCGGATCGGAAAGGTGGGGCAGGGAGACGAGATCCTGCGCCGTACCCTCTATCGGGGACGTTACAACTTAGCCGCCCTTGGGATGGGAGAGGCGCGTCGTGTCTTTAACGAGGCGCTGGCCTATGCCCTAGAGCGGGTTCAGAGAAGCAAGATCATCAACTTTGGCGCCGTTCAGGATCTCTTAGCCACGGCCGCCTTGGGTGTTTTTGGCATTGAGAGCATGGCCTACCGTATCGCTGGCGATTTTGACGATCTCTTGGCCGCTGGTCCTTCACGTAGTCCCGATCAGATGTCCGAGGTCTGGGGGGCTCTCTCGGTCGAGGCCTCGATTGCCAAGGTGTATGGTTCGGAGCAGTTGGGCGAAGTGATCCGAAATGCCCTCAAGGTCTTTGGCGGTTATGGTTTTCTCGAATCGTACGGGATGGGGCGTCCGCTTCGGGATCAGGTGGTTTCCGAGATTTATGATGGGACCAATCAACTGCATCGGGTTTACACGATTGCAAGTCATCTCTTGCGTCTGGCCAAGAAGGGATCCATTGGGATATCGGAAGGCGCGGCAAGAGGTTCTGTTACCGGTGTGGGCTCTCTCAGCAAAGCGATAAGCCATGCTACCTTGCTCAAGGAAATGGCCTTACATGCGCTGGGAGAACACTTGCTTAAACCGGAGGCCCTGGCCTTGACCGATATGGTGCGTGGCGATCTTTCCTTGGGTCAGATGGCCTTGATCACCTTCTCCGATTTGGTCATCCAAGCCTATGCCGCTGATTCGGCGGTGCGTCGGGCGATGAGGATCGAGGAGGAATTTGCTGGTCGCCATCAGGGGATGCATGTCCTCTTGGCGGAGACCCTGGCGGCCGAGGCCTTCCGGAAGGGGATGGGGAGTTTGGAAGATCTGCTGTTAGTCCTGCACCCGGACGCGCAGCAGTTGTCGATTCTGGATTTCTTCCGTACTCAAGCCCCGTTGGTCGGCACCAAGGTCAGGCGTGCCACTATCGCGAAGAGATTTGCGACTCTGGGCAGTTATCGATTGGTCTAATTCACTGAATTCAACTCTAGGCCGTCTTTGTGACAATATGAGAAGTTTGCCCTCGTGGGTGCCAGAATTGTGATCGAAGGCGCTCTCTCCCAGAATATTATGGGCATTGCATGAGTTTGCTGATCAGGAGATGATCACCAGGGATGTTTTCGGAAGGGTTCCGGGGATCGAGGGGTTTGGCATAGACATGTGTCTTGCCATTCACTGCCATCATGCCGCGATCTTCAAAACGGCGCTCGTAGATTCTCTCAAAAGAAGCGCGCCTGGATTCGGGGAAATCGCCCTTTTGAAAATGTTGTTCAATCCAGGCGCTTAAGCGGTGTCCATAACCGTGTAAATGGCTATAATTTTGTTCTCGTGCCCAAACCTCGATATTGTTTAACAGCCAATCAAAAGGATGTTGGCCATGAAATTTTCCCTTGAGTCGCTCGTAGTGACGAGCGGCATCGCGCTTGTCAATCGTATTCGTCCCTTGGATGTTGACGATAATCAGATCGGAGCTTCCCGTGAGACACCCAACGGAAAATAATTTTGTGCCATCCGAAAGTGCGATCCGAAATTCCAGACCGCTTCTCGTTTCGGTGATTCCCGGCCATAGTTCCAGGCAGTAATCCCCATCTGAAAAAGATATCTTGCGTGCAGGCTTCATACCTGACCGCGGATCTCCCGCGTCATCCCAAGGAGTATATGCCAATCGAGTTGGCAAGACAGGTAGCTCCAATGCTCGGTAGAAAGACAATCCTGTCGTTACCAGATCCAACCGTTCTGAAAAGGTTTGAACCTTCCGATGGAGTGACTGCTGCCAATCGTAGCAGTTAGAGAATTCAAGCCAGATCTGCAATTGGGTCGTACCCCCTCGCAAAAGGGTGAACAAGAGATTGATAGACTGACAAATGTTGTCCCTCGGTTCCGGGGCATAGGCGGCGAGGGTGGGTGAGACATTGAAGAAAAAAGCGCCGATGACATTCGGTTCCAAGTCATAATAGGCGGCTAGCTTGGATGTGCTCTCTTGATCCCAGATATTACCCAGCAACCGATCAATAGAATCCAATATTGCAAGCCTTCGTGCCTCCGTGGACCAAATTCCGGTCAAAGTGACCGGCTCTGCTAGGGCAATACTTGGGGTGCCAGGGGAGAAAGTCGGACCGAGGAGGGGTTGGACAGCTCCCACGCTATTTGGGATCCCCGTAGTTTCTGATAATGCGGTAGTGATGAGAGAGACTTTCATGTCTTGATTATCGGTATTTCTAAAGAATAGTTGTTAGTAAGTTGGCTTTTATTTAGCAACCTACTCCCACCCACACCGATAATATCTTTATAGATTCGTTGTCATAAAATAGAAAAATAGTAAGACGGAGTAACTTAATTATTTGAAATTACTATAATTTTAAGAAGAAATGTAAGCTGCTGATTTCTTACGATTAACTTAATTAATGTATTTAAATACATAATTTATAATTATTAATATGTATTATATAGAATATTTTATTGTTGATTTAATAAGTTAAATAACTTATTATTTTGACTATGAAGTCAATGTCCCTAGAAAATCTCTGCAAAAGTGAGCGTTACAAGTCCATCGAGAAGTTGCCGGAGTGGCTTTGTAGTCAGGAAGTCTATTCCGAGCAGATTCGTGCCCTGCGCAAACTCTTGGGGATGACGCAAGGGCAGTTGGCCCGTCGGGCCGGCAAGGATCCTCGTTTGATTTGCAATTTAGAAGGGGGAAAAAATGATCCTCAATTATCCACTCTCCTCAAAGCAGCGGAAGGATTGGATTGTGAACTGGTGATTCGTTTTGTTCCCAAAGAACCGATTGCTAAAATGCTGAAGGAGCGAGCACAAAATAAGGCGAGTCAGATGGTTCAATTGTCTCAAGGGTCCTCCGCCATGGAAGAACAAGAGCCGAAAAAAATATTTGTTCAGTTGCAAATTAACGAGCTGGTCAATGACTTACTTAAAAAACCATCCCTGTTATGGGAAGATTAATATCCAAGCCTACGACAGATGGTAAAACGCCATTGGACGATTATGCAGGACTGCGTATGGATATTCGAACGCGAGATGAACTGAACGTGCTCGAGTTTGCCAATATCAACAAAGCGACGGTGAAATACCTGACACGATGCCCTTCCAAGAAAAAAGCCCCTTTTACCTATGAATGGTTTTTAAAAATTCATCGGGAAATGTTCGGTGATGTTTGGGAATGGGCTGGTCAATTACGCCAGATCGACTTGAATATTGGCATTGATAAATTGAAAATCCCCGAGGCCTTGAAGTCTTTGGAAAGAGATTATGAGCACTGGTCTGTTGCCATGCCGTCGGGTGAGATTGCAGCGCGCCTGCACCATCGATTGGTTCTGATCCATCCGTTTAAAAACGGCAACGGCCGGTGGGCAAGGCTCATCACCAATATTTACCTCAAACAAAATAGATTACCGCTGATCGAATGGCCCGATCAGGCTCTATTGGCGCAAACTGATATTCGGCAAAGATACCTTGCGGCCTTGCGCCAAGCGGATCAGCGTAATCTACAACCTTTGATGGAATTGCACGGGGAATTACAGCACGTCTCTTAATCCACCCCCATCCTATGCCGCTCCACCAAGACGCGGTTGATGTATTGGATGATCTTTCTTTGTCCCGATTCCGTCAGGACCGGGTGGGGGGTGACCAAGGGGTTGGTGACAAATTGGGCGCCGTAAATCTTGCCTTGATTGGGATGGGGTTCTTCGTAGATCAGCTGGACGGCGCATTGCATCTCTCCCGCGTCCAAGACGGGGAGATCCACGGCGAAAAGATAGACCTTATCGAGCTCCAAGTCTTCCCGGGATGCCACGGAGATGCCGCCGGCGCTGAGATCTTGCAGGGAGCCGGAGAAGGATCGCGAGGCTTGGTCGACCAGGCGGCATGTTGTGCCGGAGAGTTGCAAGCGGTGAAAGTTACGCCGGTTGACCACCTGGGCGGCATTCCAATTCACCGGCAAGGTCAAAACATCGATCCTTTCCAGATCGGTGAGATTGAGGTTCAGCCGGATGGTGATTTGCAAAATGCCCAAGTTGTGGTCGAGGACCAAGAAACCGCTGAGCTCTGGCAGGGCCAAGAGGTCGGGGGCAGCGTCCACGTAAATGCGATCTTTTTCAACGCGTCGGATCGGGATAGCGCGAGTTCTCGGACCGAGCTGTAGATAAAAATAGCGGACCGGCTTTTGGGCGATTTGCAGCAAATCACGGATCAAAGGGCGGCTCATGAAGAGCTATTCTACAAGTTGGCCAGGACTTCGTCCACATGTCCGTCGACCTTGACCGGGGAGAAGATTTTTTGCAGCTTGCCGTCGGGGCCGATGATAAAGGTGGAACGGACAATCCCCATAAACTCCTTCCCCATGAATTGCTTCTTTTGGTAGATTCCATAGGCCTTGGCGATGGCCTTGTCGCCATCCACCAGGAGATCAAATTCGAGCCCATGCTTGGCGATGAACTTTTGATGGCTCTTTGCGTCGTCAAAACTGACACCCAGAATGACCGCGCCTTTTTTCTTCAGGGGGGCGAGTGATGCGTTGAAATCGCATGCCTCGGTGGTGCAACCGGGGGTCATGTCTTTGGGATAAAAATACAGGACGACGGTCTTGCCCTTGAGATCTTTCAGGGAAACATCTTTGCCATCTTGATTTTTCATCTTAAAATCGGGGGCTTTTTGGCCTTCTGTCAGCATAATGTCTCCTACAAATTAAATTTTTTAAATGTTGTTGCCAATGCCTTTGCCTCTTCTAAATTTGTTGTCGGGGCCTGGCAAGTCTTGTTTTGACAGACGTAGATGGTGGTCTTTCCGTCTTTCATCACCTTGTCGACCAGAAGTTTTGGTTCTATACTGCCCGGGGTGCCAAAGGCCATCACTTGATTGGGCAGGAAATTTCCATGGAGAAATTCTTGAAAAACCTGAGTCGATAGATCCCCCTTGGGGCCCACCACGGCGATTTCCTTAGAGTCATCCAAGAAATAATCCACCCCGATCAAGGCCTGGGCATAACCGGCCGGGTAGCGGCTGATCTCACCGGAGAGGGCCGCCAACAGTTGGCCGACGGTTACTTCATAGTTTTGGTCATAGGTCAGATTTCGCAGGCGCAGCAAATTAAGCAGGGCGATGGAGTTACCGGAGGGCAGGGCCCCGTCGTAGGTTTCTTTTTTTCGCAGAATCAGGTGGCGCTCGTCCGCCGCGGTGTAAAAATAACCGCCCAACTGCGTATCCCAAAAAAGCTCGTCTTGTTTTGCCTGTAATTGTTGGGCCCAAACGAGCCAGGCGGGGTCAAAATCGGAGGCGTAGAGTTCCAACAGGCCGTGGATCAAAAAGGCGTAGTCATTGACCGTGCCGCCAAACCGGCCTTCCCCATCCCGGTAACGCCTCAGGAGGGGCGCAGCACCAGCCGAAGGCTGGTCCGCCTCCGGCGGATGCGGCGCCCCTACATGGGCCCCTTTTCGCCAAAGATTTTTTTCGATGAAGCGGGCGGCCTGGCGCGCGGCATCGAGGTAACGTTGGTCCCCCAAGACCTGAAAGCCTTTGGCAAAGGCGGCGATCATCAAACCATTCCAGGTGGTGAGAATCTTGTCGTCCAACCGGGGGCGCGGGCGTTTTGTTCGGGCGGCAAAGACCTTTTGTCGGGCGCGTTGTAGGGGTTCAAAATTTTGAACCCCTACGGTCAAATGCAAAATATTCGTCCCATGCTCGAAGTTTCCCACTCCCGAGATGTTATAAGTCTTTTTGAAGGCGGCCAATTCATCGGCGTCCAGGAGGGAGGCCAATTCGGGCTCACGCCAAACATAAAATTCCCCCTCCTTGCCCACCTCGCCGGCATCTTCCGCGGAATAGAACCCGCCCTCCGGATGGGTCATATCGCGCAGTACATAATTTAGGGTCGAGCGCGCCACGTTCGCGTAATCTTTGTTACCGGTGACTTGATATCCTTCCAAATAGGTCCAGGCGAGCAGGGCATTGTCGTAGAGCATTTTCTCAAAGTGAGGCACCAGCCAGCGTTCATCGGTCGAGTAGCGATGAAACCCGCCCCCCAAGTGGTCATAGAGTCCCCCTCGGGCCATCTCATCGAGACTCTTGGTCACCATCGCCAAGGCCTCTGGGTTGCCGGTGCGTCGGTGGATCCGCAGCAACAATGAGAGGCTCATACTGTGGGGAAACTTGGGGGCCTCGCCAAAGCCGCCATACGTGGGGTCAAAACTTTTTTGAAATTGCAAAAAGACCTGTTTTAACAAGGCCTCTGTGACAGGTTTGGCCTCCGTAGACCCGTTATGTTCTTGCAGGTAATTTGCCAAAGTCTCACCGGAACTGAGCACTTTTTCGGGCTCCGAGTGCCAGGTGTGGCTGATGTTGCCCAAGATTTGCAGAAATGGGTGGCGGGGAAAATAAGTACCGCCAAAAAAGGGTTTCAAATCGGGTGTGAGAAACACGCTCATCGGCCAACCGCCCCGTCCGGTCATCCCCATGACGGCCTCCATATAAATCTGGTCGACGTCGGGGTGTTCTTCGCGATCCACTTTGATGCTGATAAAATTTTGATTCAAGGCATCCCCCACCTCTTGGATCTCGAAGGAGTCCTTCTCCATCACATGGCACCAGTAGCAGGTGGAGTAACCGATGGAGAGAAAGATCGGCTTGTTTTCCCGCCGCGCCGCCTCAAAGGCCTCCTCGCCCCAGGGGTACCAATGGACTGGGTTGTTTTTATGTTGGAGGAGATAGGGGCTTTTTTCAGTGGCAAGGCGGTTGGGCGACATGATGGGTTTATAGTTTTTTCCATTATCATCCGCAACGACGAAGAATTATCCCGCAGTGGATCTCCTGATCACAGGCAGGTCGTGTAGGGGTTCAAAATTTTGAACCCCTACGGCTTCGCCCGCTATTGACAAGCGGGAAGGAACCGCTACAAGAGGTCATGGCCGATGAACCCGAACAAACCCCACCCACTGAACCGGAACCGTTTCCGCGTTTTGTCACCTGCTCACGCTGTCGCCGCGAATATACCGTGAATGAATGCAAGGCCAAGGCCAGTACCACCTATGAGTTTATGACCTTCACCTGCCCGCGCTGCACCAAGCCCCTGAAAAAAGTGCCTTACCGCGAGTGGTACGAACGCCTGGTCAAAGGCGTTCCCGCCCCGGCCTTGGAAAAAGATCCCAAAAATTATTAGTGTCGTCCGGAGGCCTGCAAAGCTACGGCGGCGACTGGTTCCACATAGGTGGGTGTTGATTCGGGTGTTGTCCCGTTGCCGTTGCTCGCCGTGGCAATGGCTTGGAGGCGTTCGGCTGGCGGTTCCGTGGGGAGCGTTGATTCGTTCGAGAGGTAGGTGTAGCTGTTCATCTGTTGGGTGTAGAAGTCGACCAACTCGACGCCCGCCTTGGGCTTGATCTTGCCGTCACGCATGTATTGATCAATCGATCGCTTGACTGATTTGACTAGTTCGGTGGGGGAGTACTGCACGCGCTGTAGGACTTCGTCGGTGCGATCTCCCGGGATGATTTCTTCCATGTAAAAATCCTCCGGATCCTCATCATCGCAAAAGACATGCACCTCATTCACCCGCCCAAAGAGGTTGTGCATATCCCCCATGATGTCTTGATAGGCACCCATCAGAAAGATCCCGACGTAGTAGGGCTCATTGGGCCGCAATTCGTGGAGTTGCAGCGAGACACGGCTTTCTTTGCGGTCCACGAAGTTGTCAATCTTGCCGTCACTGTCGCAGGTGATATCAACGATGGTGGTTTCCCGGACTGGTTTTTCGGCTAAACGATGAATCGGAACGATGGGAAACAATTGCTCAAAGGCCCAATGGTCGGGGGCCGACTGAAAGAGGCTGAAGTTGGCCAAGTATTGATCGGCGAGCTGATCCCGCAACCGAATCAGGTCTTCCGGCGGGTCATCCATTTCCATGTGGGCGATTTTATGGCAGATGCGCCAGTAGATGGATTCTACCTGGGCCCGTTCTTCCAATTCCAAGATGCCGACCTTAAATTTGGACAGGGCCTCTTCCTTTTTTTCACCGGCGTCATGAAAATATTCCAGGGCATTTTCCAAATTAAGCCCTTGCTCCATTTGTAACAATCGCTTGATCAACGGATGCTTGCTTTCCTTGTCTTGTTCCTCCGTGCGGGAGGTGCCGATTTGAATCGAGCCAAAAATCGGGACGATCAAACAGGAATGATGGGCGGTCAAGGCCCGGCCCGATTCACTGACAATATTGGGTTGCTTGACCTTCTCGTCCAAACAGATTTGTTTGAGGGTGGCAATGACGTTGCTGACATATTCGTCCAAGGTGTAATTGATGGAGGAGTTGGAGGCCTTGCGGGAACCGGAATAATCCACGCCCAAGCCCCCCCCGATGTCAAAGTACTCCATCTCAAAACCCATCTTGGACAATTTGGCGTAGATACGCGCCCCTTCTTGAATGGCGTTCTTAACCGTGCGGATATTGTTCAGCTGACTCCCCACATGAAAGTGCAGGAGCTTGAGGGTGTGTTGTAAATTATGCCGCTTCAAGATCTCAGTGGCCTCGATGATCTCCGGGACCGTGAGGCCAAACTTGGCAAAATCCCCTCCGGAATGTTCCCACTTGCCCGTCCCCTTCGTGCTCAATTTGGCCCGCAGGCCGATGATGGGATCGACGCCCATCTCTTGCGAGACCCGGATGATCTCGGGCAACTCGGAAAGCTTTTCGATGACGACGATCACCTTGCGTTCCAGCTTGCGCCCCATCATGGCGAGCTTCAGGTAGGCCTCGTCTTTGTAGCCGTTGCAGATGGTCAGGGCCTCGGGGTTGGTGTTCATTGCGAGCACGGGCAGCAATTCCGCCTTGCTCCCGGCTTCCAGGCCAAAATTATAAGGGGTCCCGGCGTCGAGGATTTCTTCCACCACCTCGCGCATCTGGTTTACTTTAATAGGATAAACCCCATAGAATTTTCCGGTATATTCTTCGCGCGCAATGGTTTCGGCAAACGTCTTGACCAATTTTTCCACCCGGGCGCGCAGGATGTCTTGAAAACGAATCAGGCAGGGGAAGCCCAATTTTTTTTCGTTGATGTCTTCAATCAGGTCCATGAAGTCAATGACTGGGCCCCCTTTGCCGTAGGGATGGATGCACATGTGCCCCTTGTCGTTGACGTCAAAATAATCCGCGCCCCAACGCGAAATATTGTAATAGCTGATAGATTTTTTAACCGACCACGGCTCTGTCATTGCCTGTTACTAGAAACCTTTTTTAGGTTGAATTCAAGAAATAATTACTGCTAAAGTCCGCCTCTTTTGCGTTTAACCAATTTAATTGACAAAGGAGTGACATATGGGGAGCCCCATGAAACAAGAAGATGCCAAACAAGACTTTAAGGTCGCCGATCTTTCGTTAGCCGCCTGGGGCCGGAAGGAAATTACGATGGCCGAGGTGGAGATGCCCGGTTTGATGTCGCTCCGCGAGGAATTTGCCAAAGAGCAGCCCCTCAAAGGGGCGCGGATTGCCGGTAGCCTCCACATGACGATCCAAACAGCGGTCTTGATCGAGACCCTCACGGCCTTGGGCGCCCAGGTACGTTGGAGCTCCTGCAATATCTTTTCGACCCAGGATCAAGCGGCGGCGGCCATTGCAGCCACGGGGGTGCCCGTGTTTGCCTGGAAGGGAGAGACCGAGGAAGAATATTGGTGGTGTGCGGAACAAACCCTCCTCTGGCCGGATGGAAAGGGTCCCAATATGCTCTTGGACGATGGGGGTGATATCACCCAAGTGGTACACCAGAAGTTGAAACATTTGTTGCCGGACATCCGGGGCTTGTCGGAAGAGACCACCACGGGCGTGCATCGACTTTATCAGATGATGGAAAAGGGAGAGCTCAAGTGTCCAGCGTTCAATGTGAATGATTCCGTGACTAAATCAAAGTTCGACAACCTCTATGGTTGCCGCGAGTCGCTCTTGGACGGCATCAAGCGGGCGACGGACATCATGATCGCCGGCAAGGTGGCCGTCGTTTGCGGTTATGGCGATGTGGGGAAAGGGTGCTGTCAATCGTTCCGCGGTCAAGGGGCCCGGGTTTTGGTCACCGAGGTGGATCCCATCTGCGCCTTGCAGGCCTCGATGGAAGGTTATGAGGTGGTGACGATGGAAGAGGCCGCCGCGATCGGTGATATTTTTGTCACCGCGACCGGTTGCAAAGACATTATCACGCGCGCCCACATGGATAAGATGAAGGACCTGGCGATTGTTTGCAACATCGGCCACTTCGACTCAGAGATCCAGGTGGGGTCGTTGTTTAATGATCCCAAGTTGACGCGAGACACCGTGAAACCCCAGGTGGACCAGGTCCGCTGGCCCAACGGCAAGCGCATCGTGGTTTTGGCCGAGGGCCGCTTGGTCAACCTGGGCTGTGCCACCGGGCATCCGAGCTTCGTGATGTCGACCTCATTCTCCAACCAGGTGATCGCCCAGATCGAGCTTTTTAAGAATCACAAAAAATACGAGAACAAGGTCTACGTCTTGCCAAAAGAACTCGACGAAAAGGTCGCCCGGCTTCATTTGAAGAAGCTAGGCGTCAAACTCACCCAGCTCACCAAGGACCAGGCCGACTACCTCGGGATCTCCGTCAATGGGCCGTTTAAGCCGGAGCATTATCGGTATTAAGTCGCAACAGAGATTCTCTCCCCTTCTCTCACTATTTTTGTGGATATTTTTTACCGCTAAAGTAGTAATTTAGCCCTGTTATTTTAAAAAATGGTGGATTATTTTTTAAGTTTAGGCTAATTTACCATTTAAACAGTAAAAAATGACTAATAATTTTATCCTAGAAATAACCCAAGACCTTGCCCAGAGGGTGCGGCAACACCGCAAGCGGAGTGGTCTTACGCAGCAACAACTGGCGCAGTTTGCCGGCATTGGTAAGACCGCTGTTTTTGATATCGAACATGCCAAGCCCTCGGTGCAGTGGGATACCCTGCTCAAGGTTTTGCAGATCTTGAACATCCAAGTAAAATTCATCAGTGTTTTGCCTGATGCCCAGGAGGCCGGGTCATGAGGGAGGCGCTGGTATGCTTTCAGTCGATTCCAGCCGGAAGACTGGTGGAACAGGAGTCAGGTTATTTCTTTGAGTATTTAAGTGATTATCACGGCGCTCCTATTTCCTTGACGATGCCGGTACGGCGGGAGCGTTACGAGTTTCCTCATTTCCCCCCATTTTTTGACGGACTCCTCCCGGAGGGGCCTCAATTGGAGGCGCTTTTGCGCCAGGTCAAACTGGATCGTCACGACCTGATGGGACAACTGATCACGGTGGGAGGCGATCTGGTGGGGGCGGTCACGGTGGAGCAGGGTGTTTCATGAGTCCGGCGCGTTGTCCATTGACCTACGAAGAATTGCCGGAAGGGATCCGTTATTCGGAGCGGGGGCTGCGCCGTCTTTCCCCGCTGTTACGATCCTTGAACGATCTTCCCTATGATGCCGCAGAACAGAGGATTGAAGCGCGCAAACGGGCGCACAAGATGTCCGTCCAAGGGGTGCAACCCAAACTCTCCGCACGTCTGTCGCCTGCTCGCGGGGGCTTCGAGATTGTCGATCAGGGGGGGCGTTACATTTTGAAACCGCAAAACGAGCTTTATCCAGAACTTCCACAAAACGAGGATGTGAGCCTTCGCCTGGCGGCGATGATCGGTATCGAAGTCCCACTCCACGGCCTGGTCTATTCGAAAGACGGCTCGCTTACCTTTTTCATCAAGAGGTTTGACCGGGAGAGACTCAAGGTTCCCATGGAAGACTTCGCCCAGCTTTCCGGCAAGACGCGGGAGACAAAATATGAGTCTTCCATGGAACAGGTGGTCGCCATTATCGAGCGGTATGCCAGTTTTCCGATGGTGGAGAAGGCAGAATTGTGGAAGCGGACCTTATTCAACTACTTGATCGGCAACGAAGACATGCATCTCAAAAATTTTTCGCTCATCACGAGAAACGGCAAGGTGACTTTGGCCCCGGCCTACGATTTTCTGAACACCACCATCGTGCTGGAAGCGGGGGCCGAGGAGCTGGCGCTTCCGCTCCGTGGAAAAAGAAACAAGCTCACTCGGGAGGATATGCTGGATTACTTCGCGCAGGAACGACTCGGGCTCCCGGAGGTGGTGATCCAAAAAGTTTTGTCCACTGTTCGGGACCAAGTGCCCGACTGGTATCGGTTCTTGGAGAAATCTTTTCTTTCGAAACCATTGAGGGCCGGATACGGGCAACTGATCCAGGCGAGACTACAAAAACTGGAATGAATCCCCTCCTCCCTGCAGTGCGGCAGCGATCGGAAATCGTTGTCGCGGGTGATGACCTCGGCCCGTTCAAAGATGATCAATTTTTTCCCGAACTTCTTTGGGAATGACCACCTGATACTTGGAACTTACGGAGGCACTATTTTTTACGCACAACTACGTAGAGATGGCCATAAGGAAGAATGGCTTGATCAATCGGATGCTCATAAATGGGCTGAGATCCATGACCAAACTTTCCGATGGCATGGGTGGGTCGTCCTTTTCTATTCACTCGTGAGACGACGCCCATATGTGGAGAGGCGAGCGATGGTGGTATGATTTGATCAAATTGGCCACTTTGTGGAGTTGACAGAATACTCGCTTCCGACCAATCTGATGGCGGGTCTATCTTTAAATAAACGACAACGTCTCCTTTTTTAGCGGGGTCGTGTTCCAAATCAACGATCCTATAATTTTTGTTAATGATCTCGATGTTCTCGTCTAAATATTCGTTGTTTCTTGATGGAATATCTGGTTCCCATTTGGGGCTGTCAGAAAGAGCGAACGTATAACATTCCTTATCTGTCCTTCGATTAGTTACACGAGGGTCGGTTTTTTTAAGAACGATATAGCCTAATGCGGCTTGTTCTTGACAGGGGACATCTTTCATTTTCTTTTCACCATTATTCATATAAAGACGCATAGTTCTGCCGTTTCCTAAACGGTAGTCAACTCCTTGAGCCGATCCACTGTAACCTTGTTGTAGAAAAAGAAGAGGTGAGACCGCTGTGCTAAGCCCGGCCAGATCTGCAAATCTTGTAATTGAAAAGAGGACTTTTTTTTCATCTTCATCGATTTGTCCATCGGCTAAAACGGCTGACTCAACCTGCCGATAGATTTGCAATATCGTCTCGTCATCTTTGCCCCCTCCACGAATGCTTGGATCTTCGCCTGAACCATGACGATTAAAAGCCTCCACACTCAAAAACGTTGCGAAAGAGGCGATCGCCATTAAATGGTCAAGTCTAGCACTGTCCATGCTACATACAGTCGAGGTGTTCAAAAAAGTCTTTTGACGTTTTAACGATTCCTGCAGTTGGGCGAGACGGTTACCAACTTGATAATAATGCTCCACGCTATTGCAACCATTACCAGTGTGAACGCTACCTGTGTAATAATCAAGTTGATCCAACCAGGTTTGGATTGTTGGCGAATCAACCTTCGAGGCAGAAATAGTCCCCTCCAATTCGGCTGTTGAACCGCCAACCATAGAGAATGCTAGTTCACACGCAGGATCCGCTGCAGATGGCTTTATGCAAAGATTGTTATCCATATCAACGTATGGATATTATCGGTTCAAAAGCAGGTAGAGTTGCGTCACCCGAATTTTCACTTGGTTATTCTGAAGTGTTTTTGAGGGGTTATCGGAAAAATATCCTTTATTTTTTCTCCTGCTGGACGATTTTTTGTCCGAAAATGTCGGGTAGATTGCGGAATTTAGGACCAAGGCTGGACCAACGACTCGGCGGAGTGTTGCAGGTGTTTTTGAATCTCCCGCCAGGTGCCTTCCAGGATGGTCTTTTTTTCGACGCGGTAATGCAGGTAATAAGGCACCACGCAGCCGCAGCGGTCGCAGTCGGCCTTGGGGCCGAGCATGCATTTTTCTTTGACTTGGCCGGTGGTGGTGAGGGAGTGGCCTTTGATCTCGAAGATGCAATGGTCGGTGGGGAGCCCCTCGATCGGGCCCGTTTGGCGTCGCATCTTTTCATGGGCCTATTCGTTGCCGTCGACGGAGACATGGAAGTAGGTCTCGGGCCAGTCGGGGAGCGGCATGGTGCCGTTGGTGACGATCAAATTGTGCAGGAAATGTTTTTTACACCGCTCGATGATTCCCTTCTTGAGCAAGGGCTCGCCGCCGACACAGGTGCAGCTGTGCAGAAATTTGGATTTCTTCTTGAGCGCCAGGATGCGGAGCGCCGTGGCGTAAATGTGAGCACGGTATAGTAGCGCAACCGTGTTTACCCTTACCGTTGTGGCAGGGGGACCCTAGACGGAGGCGGTACTCTTTGAGGGGCTATTTTCGTGCACTTGGCGACTTTCGTGTTTAAAATGCCTGTGCAGACGCCCTTGGCGTTGTACTGATCATTCGTGGTGCAGACGTTGTTGTCGTTACACTTTTGTCCCTCTTGTCCCTCTTTCTTAGCGGCACCAGCTCCCGGAGCTACCATCGAATACTCACCCACGCATTTTCCGTCGGCGGTATATTTGTCGTTGGAGGTGGCAATGTTGCCATCGTTACAGGGGCTCCCTTCTTTGAGACAGGCGCTGAAATCAAGCTCATTGCATTTGGGGCCGCACTTGATGTTGCCTCCAAAGTAGACGCTTGAGTTGTAGGCCTTACAACTGTCCGATGACAGGTTCTTGAATAACTTCCCGTCGCACAATTCATCCCCTTCCAATTGGCCGCTGTCACATTGTGCGGAAGGGGCCCATTTCACACAGTTGCTAAAGTCGAAACTTAGGCAGTTGACACATTTGGCGGTTCCAGAGGCCCATGAAGCGTTACTGTATTGGTTACAAGCCACATCTCCGTCACACTTTTCTCCGGAATCCACTTGTTTGTTGCCACAGAAGAAGATCCCGGCACATTTACCGGAGGCATCATACTTGTCATCCTTGGTCGCTGCGTTCTTGTCGTCGCAGGGCTTTCCGACGATGGACACCCCTTGACACTTGAAGTCGGCACCGCATTTGTCGCCATTGGTCAGCGGGTTGCCGTCATCGCAGGCTTGGTTCGTCCAAGGATACGGGATGCATTGGCCGGCCGCGTCGTATTTTCCTTTGGGGTAAGTGCATTTATCGGGACTCGTTAGCGGACACGGCTTACCAACCAAAGATTCCCCCTTGCAGGAAGCATCGGGTTGGCACTTGTCGTTACCCGTTGCGACATTTTTATCGTCACAACTTGCACCCGTGCTTGGTACTCCCAAACACTTTTCAGCCGTGTCGTATTTATCCTTCTGGGTGCATGAATTTCCATCGTCGCACGCTTGACCTACCTTGGTGGGCGTTCCCACGCATTCCCCCGAGGTGCTGTATTTAGCATCCTTCGTGGTTGGAGTACCGGCGTTGCAAGAATCACCGGCCTTTTTGCACTTATCTTTTCCCGTGATTTTGCAATCCTGACTACAGGCCACCCACTCCTGATTAACATAGCCGGCATCCAGTTGATTGCACTGTCGCTGCCAACTTTTTGCGCCGCCCGCGACGGGCTCATAGTGTTCGCATTCTTCACCTTGTTCCACCTGCATGTCGCCACACTTTGGCCCTTGGTCGATGACAATGCATTTCCCATTCTCATCCATCGTCCCATTCTTCCCATTGGCGTCCTTGCACACCTTCCCCGTGAAGACGCATCCGTTCCAATCGAGTTTACAAGCGGTGCACTTCGGGTTGCCAGAATAAGTTCCATAGTTACTGTACTTCTTGCTGCTGTCGCCACACCAGGCACCGTTCAGGTTGGTTCCGTCGCACTCCTCGCCGGTGTCCACTTGCTTGCCGTCACAGGCAGGTTTTTCGCCGCTGCCCCCGGTGGAGGTGCCTCCGGTCGAGGAGCCCCCTGTAGATCCACTCGTGGTTCCGCTCCCCGCCGTCGCGTCTCCAGCCGTGCTGCTTCCTCCGGATGTTTCTCCAGAATTGTTATCAGTCGTTTTGTCTTCCAGGCCATCGGGACATTGCACCTGGAACCTTGGAATCCAAGAGGAACTATCGAAGGTGAAGGACTTGATCAGAGCTGCCTTGCCGCTGGAAAGGTCGATCTTTTGGATCTCACTCTGTTTGTTAGAACTGTTGTAATCAATGGCAACCAAGCTGGTTTTAACAGCGGCCATGCCCTGTGGAGAGACTTCCAGTTGAGGTGCCGCAGCCAGCTCGCCCGAGTCTAATTTTAGTGAATAGAGGGTATTGGATGAGGAAACATCGTAGACCGAATTATTGCCGGAATCGTAGGAGAATGTCAGGGGTTTATGATAACCGGTGTCGAAGGTGAAGGATTTCACCAAGGTCGCCGTGCCGTCAGCCGGGTTGATCTTGTGTACTTCATTCTGTTTTGTTGTCTCATTGAAAGAAATAGCGACCAAATCATTCTTGCCTAGAATCATTGCCTGAGGGGAGATCTGAATCTTCGGTCCGGTTGATAATTCTCCGGAATTCAAATTCAGGGAGTAAAGGGTCTTTGACGAAGAAACGACGTAGATGGCGTTTTTACCGGGATCATATAAGAACGTTTCCGGCAGGTAATAGCCACTGTCAAAGGGGAACGATTTGACCAAAGTCACCTGGCCATCCGCCAGGCCGATCTTATGGATTTCGTTCTGCTTGCTTGTTGCATTGTAAGAAATGGTGATCGCAAAATCACCGGAGAATAGAACCCGCTGCACGGTCGATTGGAGGTTCCATTTGGGATAAACGACCAGTACCCCTGTCTTCAGATTAATGGAATGCAGGGCGTAGGAGCTGCTCAGGGCCAAGGCGCGGCACTCCCATTTTTCGGGCTCAACCGGCTTTGCCGGCTCACAACCCGGTTCGGATCCGTCACACTTGACCCCGGTCGCGTTCAGTGCTTGGTCCAGGTCCGACTTGTAGGCGACGAACTTCTTCTTCCAATCGGCCGCCAAGGCCGTGTCTTCCCATCCTTCTGCGATGGACTCCATCTGCTTGAGGCCGTCGATCGCCAGCTTGGCTAGCTCCGCATCGCTCTTGTTGGCCAGGCTTTTTTGGATCTCGTCGATTTTTTGTTGGAAGAAATCGAGCTGGTTCTTGTCCGGGATCTCCTGGAGCATATTTTTTAGTTCCAGGACGGCCGTCTTGACCTGCTTCTCGAATTTGGTCCCCTTGAGTTTGGTCAAATTGACGATCGTGTCCTGGATGATCAGGTCCGATTGGGACTGGATGTAGGCCAGGATATCCTCGGGTTTTTTGTCACCGATGAGTTTTTTAAGCTGTTTCAGTTTGCACAGGGTGAAGCCCGCGGCGTCCAAGTCGTTCAGGTCTTTGACCAAATCGATCACGAACCCGAGTTTGTCCTTGAGATACGCGGCCTGGGCCGGGTCCTCGAGCTTGTCCAGCAGGCCTTTGATATTTTCCAGCTCGGAGGTGGCGTCTGTCAGGATCTTGGTGAGGTCGACCGCCTGCACGTCTGAAATGGCCCCATTGACCGCCTCCAGAAGCTTGTCCTTTATCTCCTGCGGGGCATTCAGACCATCGACCATTTTTTTGAGTTCGTTCAGCTTGTCCTGAGCATGGGTCAAAGGGTTGATCGATTCCACGTCGAAGTTGAGTACCGCCTTCACCTCACCCAGGACCTCCGTGAAATTCTTATTGAGGGTCTCCTCCAGTGCGGTTCCCTGAACCTGATCGAGGGCGTTTTGCACGTCTTCGAGCTTGCACTGGATTTCCTTTCCCAAGGGGTTGAGCTCGTTCACCTTATCCAGCACCGCCCCGGAAGAGCAGACCAATTCGTCGATCGATTTGCCCGTCGAATTTTCATACTCCTTAATTTTGTCTTCAATTTTTGCCTCTATCTTTTCCTTGAGTTTGGCCTTGGCATCCTCGATGGCGTTATGGATCACCTCGCTGAGACAGCCGCTTTGTAACAGCCAAGTGAACATCAAAGTCGGAATGAGAAGCAGGAGTTTTCGGATGCGCATAAGATCCCCTTTCGGTTTGGAGATCATACAAAGCAATTGTTATGCCAATACCCCCCCTCTTGATTTTACTTAAGTACCTAAAAATAATGGTTATTTTTAGAACTCCGCGGTGGAGAATGAGGGAAAAACGACAAAATTTATCAAAACGATAATCGGAAATGTTGGTTTTTTGACACTGAGTTTTCTCCCTTACTCAATCACCCGGCAGTGCGGCAGCAATCGGAAATCGTTGTCGCAGGTGATGACCTCGGCCTGGTGGTTGAGGGCCGTGGCGTAGATGACGGCATCGGCGGTGCCGAGTTTGTGCTTCAGGCTGAGTTCAGCCGCGTAGAGTGAGAGCTCGCTATCGAGCGGTACCACCTTCATCTCTTCCAATTGGGTGACTGCCAGGAGGGCCTCTTCTGCATCAATTTTTTTGATCAACTGGCGATACACCTCGTAGAGGACCACCGTGGGGACCACAACCTCTTCCTGGCTGATGATTTCATCAATCTTATCGGCGTGCCGGCCATCGGTCAGCAGCTCGATCCAGCAGGAGGAGTCGACGAGCGTCATAGGGATCGGGTGGACTTGTCGCGCAGGTCGACCGTGTCAATCCCGCGGCCTTGCAACAGGCCCTTCAATTTTTTGGGAGGGAGGATCGGGACCAGATGGATAATCCCGGCCCGTTCGAAGATGATCAACTTTTGCCCCGGCTTCACCGAAATTTTTTCCCGAACTTCTTTGGGAATGCAAAATTCAGAAGGCAGTATGTCATTGGTCGTTACATTGCTGACTTTTGCTGTGTGGAAAAGAAAATAGTGATTGAGTTGGATGGAGGGGGACATGGAGAACCTCTCCAGCAAGAGCAGGATCGACGCAGAGACGCATTTTTCATCCAAAGAGGGTGGCAGGTGATGAGAATTTGGAATAGCGATGTTGACGACAACCTTGCTGGAGTCATGGAAGAGATTTGGCAGACCGTCAATGCTCCCTCTGTCACCTCCCCCTCACCCCAACCCTCTCCCCAAAGGGAGAGGGAGCAAGACCCCATCACAAAAAATCTTCTTGCATCTTCTGGCCCAACCAGATGGCAGGATTAACCGGTTAATTGCGGATTTTTTTAATTCTCACCAAGGCTGGACCAACGACTCGGCGGAGTGTTGCAGATGCTTTTGAATCTCCCGCCAGGTGCCTTCCAGGATGGTTTTTTTTTCGACGCGGTAATGCAGGTAGTAGGGCACCACACAGCCGCAGCGGTCGCAGTCGGCCTTGGGGCCGAGCATGCATTTTTCTTTGACTTGACCGGTGGTGGTGAGGGAGTGGCCTTTGGTCTCGAAGATGCAATGGTCGGTCACCTTTTTGGAATTCTCCGACTTCATCAGTTCCAGGACCCGCTCCGGCATGGCGATGAAGTCGCCGTATTTTTCCCGCTTGAGCCGGAGCAATTGGTCGATCACGGCATTGCGTGCCTCCCAGCCGATCCAGAGATTGTCGGGGAGACCTTCGATGGGGGTGTAGAAGTCGAACATGAAACCCTTGAGGTGGGTGGTGGTCGACCAATCCTCCAACACCTCCTCGATGGTGTGCTGATTGATCGAGGTGACGCACATCGCCGCGGTGACGTGGAGGTCCTTGCGGCTGCAATTTTTTTTCATGAGTTGATAAAGCCCCGTTTGGCGCCGCATCTTTTCATGGGCCTGTTCGTTGCCATCGACGGAGACATGGAAGTAGGTCTCGGGCCAGTCGGGGAGCGGCATGGTGCCGTTGGTGACGATCAAATTGTGCAGGAAATGTTTTTTGCAGCGCTCGATGATCCCCTTCTTGAGCAAGGGCTCGCCGCCGACCCAGGTGCAGCTGTGCAGAAATCTGGATTTCTTCTTGAGCGCCAGGATGCGGGCCTCCCACGCCTCGGCGTCCATCACGCCTTCTTGTTCCTGTTCAAAGAAATAGCAGTGCTCGCAGCGCAGGTTGCATTGATCCGTCACGTCGACCGAGATGAAGGAGCCCTTGGGAAACCCGACCGTCATGAAAAAAAGCTGCGGGATCAGGTGGTATTTGAAGAAGGGCTTGAGCTCGTGCGGCGCGCCCGCCTGGGGAGAATCGGTTGACATGGAGGGATCGGTAACCTAGTTAGCTATCGATGGCAACCCCAATTCCCCCTGTAGGGGCAGACCCGTGTGTCTGCCCTAAAGAGAGGGCGAACACATGGGTTCGCCCCTACAATTAATGATTGTCATAACCAACTACAACAGCGGCGAAGTACAAATCTCTGATGACCAGGGGCACCAGTTGATGTTGTCCCGAGAGCGCGCCAACTCGCTCATCATGAGCGCCCGGATGCACACCATCGATGAATTTCTCCAGGCCTTGCCCGGGTTTATCACCGATGCGGACTTGTTGCGTGGCATTCAATCGGCCTTTGATCGGCCCACCTCCACCGAGCGCTGGAATGCCAAGGAAAAATTCGCCCGGTTGCGGACCTTGGTTCCGGGTTATGAATCCAAAGGAATGATTGAGGTAGTTGAAACCGTACAGCTTTAAGTCGATGTCAGTCATGCTCGCATGGCGCAGTGGTGCCGCCATCGGGGAGAAAAACGATTATGCCCGCATGGGAGTAAGGCTCACTTTTCTCCAGGAGAGCTCCATCCAGGTCGGTGATGTAAACAGCCTGCCGTGACCCGCCCTGCTCGCTACAGATAAACCGACAGACACCCAAGGAGAGGCTTTCTCTTAAGCGTTCTTCAGTACCGCCGAACAGGCAACCGTCAAAACAAGAGGTTTTAAAATCAGGACGGGCCGTTGCCTGCACCAGCTCTTTTAAACCTGTACAACGCTGTACGTACTGATCCAGGGACAGGGTTGCCGCGGTACTATCGCCACAACCGGCAAGGCCTTGAGTGGCACAAAACCCCACCGCCGCAGTGCTCCACGAGGCAAGTCTTCCAAGGAATCGATTCATCCAAATCATATAATTTTGCCCTCACGATCAGCTTTGAAGCACAGTTAACGGGAAAATAGCATCATGATCCATGGCCACAAGCCCTTGGTAAGCCGCAAAGGCGGTAGCATCAAATTGTGGACCAACCAATTCACAAAATTCTCTCCTGACCGACTCTGGTTCGGTTAAGTACAGGCCAAATCCGGCCATGAGGTCTTGCAGCGTGACCGGATCTTCCACCAGACCGCCCTGAAGAAATTGATCCAATAGTCCCTGGTGCAGTTTTACCTTCACCAGGAGTCTTCGATAAAAATTGTCTCGTAAGACTGTGTAGTTGCCTTGGCCGCGAATTACCTCAGAGGCATAGGCTTGTACTGCAGGGGGTGGGGAGGAAAATCGATCATTTCGATTTACGGCCTGCCATCCTCGTTGTTGGCCTAATTCTCGAAGCCGCCGGTCCGGTTCCACTAAGTAAACACGCCTCCAGGGGAATGACAAAATCATATGACGATCGGCATAAGAATCCGTAAAGACGGTGTGTGGTACGAGACCTCGTTCTCCGAAGAGGCTCTGAAGTAATTTCGGTTTTCTTCTCCCTGTGACTGTGACTGGCCAGAAATGTTCGTTGTGAAAGGTGTGATCTGTTTGGAGACGGGCCAAAAAATGATGATCGATGGCTGCTACGGCCCCGGTGATCAAGACCGTGGTCTGAAGATTGGCCCGGCGCCAGGCCAGTTCGTTGACTGTTCCTGGGAAAAAATGCTCGACATAATACCGCTGCGAAAAGTCCTGCAAAAGAGCGGCAATATGAGGATCGTGACTAAGAGACTCTAATCTTTGGAGCAGTGGCCGGTGGCTTCCAACGCGAGGAACAAAACCCCATGCTCCCAAAAGAAGGAGGTGAGGCTTGAGGGGGCCTTGCAAGGTGGCCCTCCAATGGCGTACACCAAGGCCATCAACCATCAGCGACTCCATAAAAACTCGTCCCGTGTTTCTGACCAAGGTGCCATCCATATCAAAGACGGTTGCCATCCGGCGGGCTTGGGTCGCTAATAACGAGACATTGCGCAGTGTGTTCATCGGTAGCTTCTCGGTAGCAGTGACAAAAGGTTGTGCACTTTATACTAGAATTTTACACCTCCGCTCTAAACTCTCGGATACAACCACTCCCAAAACTCCAGGCGTCCGGCGCCTATTGGGTCGGTGCGGATCAGGGGCTTGATCTTGCCAAAATATTTTTTGAACTGTCGCGGGGTGATGAAGCCGTGAAAGACCTCGAAAAACGGGACGCGGCTTAAGACTCTGGCCAAGAACAGGGGGAAACGGCGGTCGCTCGGTTGTTTCAAGACCCGTTTGAATTCCTTTAAACCTATTTTCATGTCCCAAATCGGGTTGGTCATTTTTTCAGCCCCTCACGCATCAGATCCTTGACACGAACCGCTTTGTGGCTGTGGGAGGCCGCCTCCATCAGGCAGAAAAGTTTTCGGTAATAGATTTGGTCCAAGGCATCGACGCGAAAGCGAACGCCAGATTCTGTGGACCGATCGACCGGATTCCACATGCCGGAGAAATGATCTTCCAAAAAATCGATTTTGAGCGGGCGGTTTTTTTGCAAGCGGATCGTATAAGATGCGGCCTTAAGCAAGTGAGGTGCATCGGTCGTTCCGCTCAATTCACAGGTCCATTTAGCCTGACGCAGGCTATTGATGATCCCTTCGATCTTTGGGAAAGAAAAGGCCCAGTCTTCGCAAAAAAAATCGAGGTCTTCCGAGAAACGGTGATGAAAATAAAATCGCGACAGGGCCGTACCACCTGACAGGGTGTAGGGAAACGACTTGAGCTTGCTGAATAGGGTGAGGACTCGGTCTTGATCTTGATAGACTTGCTTCTGGCGGGGTGACAGTTTCATTTTAAATGGTCTAACATGATTATTGTTTCAGGACTAGATGCAAGATTGTCAGTCATGCGCGCATGTTTGATTCATTATTTGCATAAGGGGAGGATGGTCTGGTCCTGATAAGGATACGTGGGGATCTTGGAGTGTTGGAATTCCGTTTCAAGGTCTGGCTCGGGGATGTTCAAGCCTTCGGAGAGGATGCCCAAAATATCCACAGGACCGCAGGGGGGATTTAGCCCAAGGGTTTGCAGGTTTGTTGTGGTATTTTGGATCGCTGTCGGACCCTGCTTTTCCCAAAAGTTCTCCCAGACAGCCGAGCGAAGCCATTCTTGCTGGCGCCGGTAGGTCTCTGCGGCGTTAGAAGAGGTATCAATACCGGATGTGGAAGGATCTCCCATGAATTCTACCTTGTTGGTAATTTTCCCGATAAGTCCCTTAGGAAATCATCCCGAAGAAAGAAGCCCTCGTCGAGTGGACGGTTCATTCGTTCCAACGGACTTAATCTTAAACACATCCTTGCCTCTGATGAGAGCGAAGATGTGGGTGAGCGTAGACCGGACAATCTTGCTTCCAGCAACCTTTGTGTAGCCGTGCGGATTTCTCCCTGGACACGTCTGGGTACGATGGTGTGCGGAGGTTCCACCCCGAAGCGTTGTTCCGCAAGTGTCACATGAACCGCAGGGAGACCTGCTTTGGGAGGATGCAAAGGCGGAGTGCGGCCTTGGGATTGCAACCAGGACACGTAGGTGTTGAATTGGAGGAGAAATTCATCATCAAAACAGTCCAATGCCATGGCTTGCACGATTCTCTTAATGTCACCCGGAATAAACAGGCGGTATCCGATGGAGGCGACCGGTTTTCCCTCGTCATCTCCCAGGTAGAGTGTCGCCTCGTTCGTAGTACGGCGATCACACCAGTTTTTGAAGGTCTTGAGCGCCCCTTGTCGGGCGGCTTGATCGGCAAAGAGCGGCAGTGGTTTTTCGACGATCTCCTCGAGTCCTGGGGAATAAAAGAAATCGAGGGGATCCATCCGTCCTGTCACCAATGCGAAACTGGGGATCATGGTCCCTTCCGGGGAGGGAGGTGTCGGTTTCAAGACATGATGCATGGCCTTTTTGGCGGCCGATAAGGCCACGGTGGGGTGAGTAAACAAGAACACAAGCCCCACCGCATGCTGAAATGTCAAACGAGTGCAGTCCGGCCTCTCACGAAGTCCGACCGCCGACAGCTGATCCCAAGGATTCGTGGGATGAATGCCATCAGCTGTGACCACCCCTTGCAATGCCTCTCGGACCGCCGGGGCCGCCCAAGGGTGGCTTTTCATGAAAACATGCAAACTGTTCATCAAGGAGGCGGACATATGTGCGTTCATTTTCTGGGGGTGAAAAATAACCGAGTAATTTCAGTAAGTTGTTGAGGGAAGAAATTCGGAAGATTTGATAAAGAAGGGGCAGGAACTCTTAAACCGGGTCTGAACCAC
>JAHFST010000035.1 GCA_023265625.1 Deltaproteobacteria bacterium
TCTAACTCTCGTTCCAACTCCGACACCCGAGCCTGGGCCTTTGCTCCAGCACTCTCGGGACTCTGTAACGCCTCTAGCTCGGCTCGCTTCGCCTCTAACTCTCGTTCCAACTCCGACACTCGGACGCCTAACTTCCCCTTGGATCTTTCTGATGATTTATGTATCAAACCATCCACCTCACCCTGTAATCTCGTCGCCTTGTTCCTAGCCTCAGTTAATTCTCTTCTGAGGGTAGCCAAAGCTTCAGGAGTAATCTTCACACAGCTTCTCAGCTCGTGAACTTCATGTTCCAGAGCTAGTACTGCATCAGGAGTAATATTAGCCCGCTTACCCAACGATTGAACTTGTTCTAGAAGTCGCTCCATGGCTTGCGCTTTCGGATAATCTTGAACCGCCCGCCTTGCATTCATGAGATATCCTTGAAGAATATCTATTTCTTGTACCAGGGCATTAGCAAGATTGTCATTCTTGCCCATAGCTTTCCGTAAGACCACCCGTAGCCTGCGCACTTCATCTTCCAGCGCCTCAAACTCTAAAACATCAGGGGCGGAGGCCAAAAGTTCCCTAAGACCCTCTACTTCAGCGGCAACAAGCTTCACTCTCGCCAATTCTTGTTTGAGTTCATCAATATCCGCCTGCATCTCGCGCTCGCGCGCTGCCACCGCTGCTCGCACATCCCCATCACGAGCATCCGAAGTAGGTCGTGTTTCTAATTGCTCCTTTTCAGATTCCAAAGCAGCTATGCGTTGATTAAGTTGATTTTCGACGAGGTCCACGGCCGCTCTAATTTTTGCGTTAATTTCTTCATTATTTTTTTCCTTCAAGGATTGAGCCTCACGCGTCAAATTTCCAAAAGTGCTCACTACGACACCTAGCGACGCCTCAAATCCTGCAGCTGTACCACCAAAAGGCAAGAGTGGTGGCAACCCTTCGCGTTCCAAATAAACCTTCATCGCACCCGCTAAAGCTTCAACAAGCTTCTCTTCCGCAGCCGTCACTGCCTCAGTCACCTGATCTTTTGTCAATCGCCCATCTCGTTCCGCGGTCATGTCACCCAGCCGTTGTTGTAAATCTGCAATGTCCACTGCATTACCAACGTCGATCACCTCATCGTCATCATCATCTGGCTCAACCCCACCCCCTCCATCATCTGCCACCGACTTCTCACCAAGCTGCAGAAAATCAGCGATCTTTTCCCGGAATCCCATGACACCAAAGATGGGATCACTCTCAAGAATGGCGGATACCTGCGTTGCGAAGGATGGGTCATCCTTATAATCTATGGCGCATATGCTGAGCCACCCAGCAATCAACACTTGTCTTGCGGCCAGCGACATCCCCGATTGGTTGATGACGTCGACCACGGCAGACATGGGTGAAGTGCTACCAATAGAAGTCAGCAAAGCTAGAAAATTCTCGGCCCGGTTAAGCAACAAATTTTTATCCTTCACATGACCATAAGGGTTTCCCGCCCTCTGCAATGAATCCAGCAAGGCCTGCCTGACTGTTGGAGGAGGCAGTGGGAAAATCGACGGGAAGGTCTGGATCACCTCTAAGGGGATCAGGGCGGAAGGGCCGCCTAACAGGCGGTCATAACGTAGCGAGAGCTCCATGACCTTGCGTTGAAGGACCTCATTTGTTTTGAAAGTCTCAATGTCAATCTTGCCAGAAAAATAGGCCTCCACCAATCCATCATGGTTTAGTCCGGATACATCAAAAGCTTCCACCTGCCTAGGAGGGGTGGTATTAAATCGCTTCGCCTGTTGGGCCACACTGGCCATCGCTGTCGAGTCAAGTTGGCGCACCGACTCCACCGAACGGTGAAATCCTTCCGGCAGGGCGTCGATCAATTCGCGCCGCAAGGCCGCACCCAAGGCCATCAACTCCCTATCTTCACCAGGGAGCATGGGGCGCTGCCCCGGTTGGGCCTCCACCAAGATACGCGTCATGTCCCCCATTTGCTGCAAGACTGGGGGGCTAAAACCAAATTTATTGTGACCATCCACCAGCTGTTGAAAATATGTCAAAGGACCAAGCAAAGAGGCCCCTCGTCCGAACTTCTGATCCTCAGGCGCCTGTTCAAAATGCCGCAATGTCCCCAAGAACTGGCCCATGTACATAAACAACGCCGGGTTCGGCCCCATATTTAATAGTTTAATCATACGTTCAAGATTATCGGCAAAGAGGACGAAAGGTTGCGTGGTTTTTTCGCGGAATGTGCGTTCATTTTCTGGGGGTGAAAAATAACCGAGTAATTTCAGTAAGTTGTTGAGGGAAGAAATTCGGAAGATTTGATAAAGAAGGGGCAGGAACTCTTAAACCGGGTCTGAACCAC
>JAHFST010000008.1 GCA_023265625.1 Deltaproteobacteria bacterium
GCTAGGTTATGTGGCGTTCAGACGGCTCGCACACTTGATAAACCTTCCGTCGCTAGCTGAACGCCACATAACTATGAACACCACAGAAGACCTGTTATGTGGTGCACCACATAACAACTCCACCGCCACCAAGCATTTCAGATGACGATGGTAAAACAAAAGGTCAATAAAATATTCCTTATTGTTGGCCTTAATCCGGTATTGGTTGCCAAGAAAGGCAAATCCATACCCTAATTCTAAAAGTACATCCTTGATGGCCACTACCATCCGGTTTTCAATCTCACGCTCTAACACGGGCTTGGTAATGCCCAAAAAATCAAGCATGTAGACATCCTTCATAGCTTTGTCGGCTTGCTCGGCCAAGTGAACGGGGAGGGCCTTTTCGAAGTTGTGTTGTTTAGGAGTTAACTGCTGTCTTTCATAAGCCTTGGCTTTGATCTGGTTTAATAGGGTATTTCGGCTCCAACCCATTTCTATGGTGGCTTGCAAATAATATCGACGTTCATTTGGATCTTTGACTCTGTTTAGAAGAAGAAGATTTTGTCCCCATGGAATTTCTGCGACAAGTTGTCGCAGTTTTTCATCTTGTTGGTATTCTTCATAGAAACGACGCATATCCCATAGATTTCTTGCTGAGAAACCTGCGGTTCCCGGAAATTCTCTTTGAAGATCTTTTGACAGCTGCTTAACGACAGCTTCGCCCCATTTGAGTTGTTTTTGTTTTTCGACTATATCTTTACCAATAGACCAATAAAGATCGACCAAACCACGATTCATAACTCGGGATGCTGCAATCCGAGCATCACGGATGCGAGATTTCACAGCATCCAAAAATTCGACATAGCCGGTGGTTCTAGATAGGGTTTTAGATCTCATATCAGTTATTTCGGCAACTGGTTCCCCTCAAGTTGCGTATTTAGGAAATTTTTTCTGAGGAATAAATCGCGAGTGAGATTTTGACGGTTTTGGGGAAATAGGCTTTAAGATACTATTTTTACCACACGGCCATGATTGGCTTGCGGGCGTTTTTGACCTGGACCAGGGAGCCGCGGCGGATGGGGTGGGTGAAGTGGGGGCCGTCGATGTAGAGGGAGGCGTCGTCCATCATTGAGAGGATTTCAATTTTGTCCTTTTCCTTTAACACCTCTCCCAGGAGTTGATAGCACTTGCCGGGCGGCTGGTAGGGTTCGCGCACGACATATTGAAACTTTTTGGAGCCAATGTGAAGCACCTTGCCCCCCGCGGAGTGCGTGGCGGCGGTGGAGCCCGGGGCGGGCGAGATCCAGAGGCCGGATGATTTTTGTTCTTCTGTGACATCGCCGACTTTTAAGACGTAACGGGTCGTGCCCGCCGGATTGATGTTGGAGAGGAGCATGTCATTTAGCACCAAGGGGAGCACCGTATCCTCATCAACCGTCACTTGCAGGCGGTGCAAGGGCTGGATCAAGGCCGAGCCCTCCATCAAGGCGGTGAACTTGCGGTGAAAATTCTTGGCATGGGTGCGGCAGTAGTAGCCGACACTTTCATCCGGCACTGAGTTGACCCCCATCAAGAGACCATTTTCCAAGAGATGTGAGGTTTCTAAAAAAGTCCCATCGCCGCCAATCGTGATGGCCAGATCGTAATTTCGGATCGGTTTCAAGTGATAGCGCAGGATGACTTCGAAGGAGATGCCTAATTGCTGCAGCTCTTTTTTTACCGACTCGAGGGTCTCCATGTGTCGCGTGTGCGTCGAACGGGAGCGTCGAATGGCGAAGTTTTTCTCCTTAAGAAGCCGCATGTAATTCGAATCTTGCCGGTCGATCACATGGGTGGCGTACGAACTCTTCTTATAAACGATAAGAACCTTGCGAATTTTCATGCCGTGCCTTTATAACATGTAGGGGCGTATTGCAATACGCCCCTACACATGACAACAAAATCCAAACATGCCGTCCTATTTGGCGGTTCCTTCAACCCGCCGCATATTGGTCATCGGGCGATTGTGAAGCGGTTAGCGGCGCGTAAGCGGGTGGATGAGGTTTGGGTGATTCCCGTTTATCAGCATCGGTTTCGTAAACACTTGCCGCCTTTTGCAAAGCGGATGCGTTTATGTAAGTCGTTTTTTGTGCCCTTGAGCCCGAAGGTGAAGGTGCAGGATTTTGAAAAAAGGGTGAGGGCGGGTGGCAGGACCTTAGACCTGCTCTTGTTTCTGGAAAAGAAGTTTCCTGACTATCGATTTTCTCTCGCCATGGGGCAGGATGCCTATCGGCAGCGCCATGCCTGGTACCGTTTTGCCGAGATCAAAAAACGGGTCACAGTGATTGTTTTTCCGCGCGGGCCGCATTCCTACATTCCGAATGTGGCCAGTCGGGACATTCGTAAGGCCTAATACATCCGATAATTCGTTGTATCCACCACCCGCTCCACGGCCAGATCCATCGAGGCCTGCTTGTAGGTGATCTGGTATTTATTGGCGCGTTCGACCACCAAACGATAAGCGGTTAGCAGCGTTCGGTCCAATTCCTTGTAGACCTGCTCGAGGGTCCATCGATAACTCTGGAGGTTTTGTGTCCATTCAAAATACGAAACAATGACGCCGCCGGCGTTGCACAGGATGTCCGGCATCACGGGGATTTTTCTTTGTTGCAAGATTTCATAGCCGGTGTGGGTGATGGGGCTATTGGCGGCCTCGATAATCCACTGGGCCTTGATGCGTGGGGCATTCTCCTCGTGAATGGCGGCTTCTAAGGCCGCTGGAATCAAAATATTGCACGGGAGTTCGAGGAGTTGGGCGTTGGTGAGGGATTCGCCAACCTTGATGTCCTTAAGCAGTCCTCCCTCGGCGGCGAGCTTCATCAGCTCTGGTACGGGCAATCCCTTCGGATCGTAACGTCCCCCGGACACATCCGATAGACCGACAATCTTGCAACCGGCCTCGTGGAGAAATTGGGCGGCAAAGCTGCCGACATTGCCAAATCCTTGGATGACCACCGAAGTGTCAGCGGGAGTACGACCTTCTTGTTTGAGCCACTCGAGGGCGATGATGGCCACGCCTTTGCCCGTGGCCTCTTTGCGCCCGAGCGAACCCTCGAGCGTGACCGGCTTGCCCGTCACAATCGCCGGGGTGTACCCATGAATCTTGCCATAGGCGTCCATCATCCAGGCCATGGTTTTTTCGTTGGTGTTGACATCCGGGGCCAGGATATCGCGTTGCGGTCCGATGATGAGATGGATTTTTTCGATGTAACCGCGGGCCAAACTTTGCAACTCAGAGGCGGTGAGTTCCTTGGGATCCACCAGAATCCCGCCCTTGGCCCCGCCAAACGGGACATTCACGAGGGCGGTCTTCCAGGTCATGTTCATGGCCAACATAGTCACTTCATCTTCATTGGCACCGGGATGAAACCGCACGCCCCCCTTGTAAGGCCCGCGTACGGCGTTGTGTTGCACACGATACCCGTAGAAGACCCGCAGATTGCCATTCTTATCCTTAATCGGGATCTGCACCTTGACCTGACGGTAAGGATTGGCGAGCAGTTCCCGCATGTCGTCGCGCACCTTGAGCCGTTCAAAACTTTCATGGCAGAACTGCTTGTGGGTCTTCAGGGGGGATCCATTGGTTTCGCTAGCGCTCATGATTACCTCGCATTTTATGATAAATTTTTTAGATCAATAATGTTGAAGTATAATAGATTTAATGGGTTACGGCGACATAAAAGATTATTTATTTGTAAAATAGGGGCAAGAAAATGGTTGGACATGGCAAAAATTATCATTTATTGTCTAATTTCACTCAACTGAGTTAGGAAGACATGCAAAAATCGAAGAAAAAATTGAAAACAGGGGCTGATGCCTTATTGGAGTGTATCCATAAGCATGGTGTTAAGTACATCTTTGGGCATCCGGGGGGGGCGGCCATCCCAATTTTTGATGCTTTGGTCGGATCTCCGCTCAAATTCATTTTGACGCGACATGAACAAGGGGCGACCCATATGGCCGATGGCGTGGCGCGCGCCACGGGCAGGGCCGGGGTGGTGCTCGTGACTTCGGGGCCGGGGGCGACGAATACAATTACCGGGCTGATTACCTCGCAGATGGATTCAACGCCCATGGTGGTGATTACGGGGCAGACGATCACCCCGATGTTGGGGCTCGATGCCTTTCAGGAGGCGGATGTTTCGGGGATTTCCTATCCGGTGGTGAAGCATTCCTACTTGGTAAAAAATGTTCATGACATCCCCCGGATCGTCAAAGAGGCCTTCTATTTGGCGGAATCGGGTCGGCCCGGGCCGGTCTTGATCGACATCCCCAAGGATATTGCCTCGACTCTCTTTGAACCGAATTACGATGTGGCGATGGATTTGCCTGGCTACCACGTGCCGTCTCACGGCGATCCGGTGGCCATTTCCCAGGCGGCGGACTATTTGAACAAGGCGCGCAAGCCCTTGCTGCTCATCGGTCATGGGACGGTTATTGCCAATGCTGGACCGGCGGTGCGGTATTTGGCGGAGACGATGCAAATCCCGGTGACCAACACCTTGTTGGGGAAGGGCGGATTTCCGGAAACCCATGCCTTGAGTTTGGGGATGCTCGGCATGCATGGGACCGCTTACGCCAACAAGGCCGTGGTGGGTTGTGATCTCATTATGTCGATCGGCTCGCGCTGGGATGATCGGATCGTCGGTCGCCTGAAAGATTTTTGTCCCGACGCGATCAAGATCCATGTCGATATTGATCCGGCGGAGATGGGTAAGATGGTGGTGCCACACTGCTCCATCGTTGGGGATGCGAGGCTGGTGATTGAAGAGCTCAATACGCAGTTAAAAAAAGGCGACACGACGGATTGGATCAAACAGATCAATCGCTGGAAGAAGCAATTTCCCCTCAGTTACAAAAAACATGGCGGGCTCAAGATGCAATATATCCTGGATGAGCTTTACCAGATGACCAAGGGAAAGGCGGTCATCACTGCGGATGTGGGCCAGCACCAGATGTGGGCGGCGCAGTTTTGCAAGGTGGATCATCGCTTTCACTGGATTACCACCGGCGGGGCAGGGACCATGGGATTTGGGATGCCGGCGGCGATTGGGGCTCAGATGGCCCGGCCGGATGCTCTGGTGGTGGCGGTGGTGGGGGATGGCGGTTTTCAAATGACGCTCTCGGAGTTGGCGACGGCGGCGGTGAATAAAGTTCCGATCAAGGTCCTGATTATGAACAATCGTTATCTGGGGATGGTGCGGCAGTGGCAAAATTTGTTTTATGACGATCGACTCTCCGGGGTGGATTTGGAGGGGAATCCTGATTTTGTGAAACTGGCCGAGTCCTATGGCATCAAGGGGTTTCGGATCAAGCGCAATGCGGAGGTCCACAAGGTCTTGGCGGCGGCCTTGGCGTATCGGGAGGGGCCTTGCGTGATTGAGGCGGTGGTGGAGAAGGAAGACAATGTCTATCCGATGATTCCGGCGGGGGCGGCGATTTCTGAGATGGTGTTGGGGCCGCCTAAGAAGAAAATGGCTAAGCCGGTTGGGTCGACATGACTTGGGTGGTCGTCGGTCTCCCCTGTTTTCCTCCGGTCCTGCGAGGCATCGAGACTGTAGTCCTCGTCCCTCCGGAAAACAGGGGAGACCGACGATGAGAGATTGGGAGTAAAAGTATGGAAAAAATGGAAAAAAATGAATCACATGCGATTAGCCTTTTGGTGAGTAACAAGCCGGGGGTGTTGATTCGGGTGGCTTTGGTGTTTGGGCGACGTGGTTACAACATCGACAGCTTGGTGGTGTCGCCGACGCATGATCCGCGTTTTTCTCGGATGACCATCGTTGCCTCGGGAGATCTGCCCACCTTATGGCAGATCATCAAACAGCTCAACAAACTGGTGGATGTGATTCATGCCCACGACCATACGGGCGAAATTGTGGTCGAGCGTGAGTTGGCGTTGATCAAGGTAAAATGCCCGGCGGATCAACGGACCGAAATTTTACAGATCACCGAACATTTCAAAGGGGACACCGTGGATCTGACAGAAGACACCATAATGATCCAAGTCACCGGGAGCTCGGAGATGCTCGATTCGATGATGGTCATGTTGGAAAAATTTAGCATCATTGAAACAGTCCGCAGTGGCAAGCTCATCATGGCTCGTGGGCATGAGAGTACGTAAGATTAGGGGGGAGATACCGCTCTCCCCCCTAGACCCCCCATCTGGTAAGTCAGGGTAGGGATCGTTCGCTCCGCTTGACTGGCTGGAGTAAATCCAGCCAGTCAATGCTCACTCTCTATTTGACGAACATAAGACGGAGGAAGATAACCATTCAAAATAATTAAGAAAAATAGAAATTGCTTTAATCAATATAATTGATATAATCATATCAATTATGGAAACCATATCAGCCATGAAGGTGCGGCAGAATTTGGGAGAGATTTTGGCGAAGGTGGAATTGCGGGGGGAGGAGTTTGTGATTGAGAAGGGGGGGAGGCCGACTGCGGTCTTGGTGCCCTATAAAAAAATTCAGCGGATTCGGGAGCGGGCGGCTCAGGGGATTACAAAGTTATTGACGCAGGGGAGTGAGCAGAATCCTAATGCGGATTTATCGGATGAAGAGGTTGAGGCCTTTGTCAATCAGGCGATTCATGAGTCGCGGCAAAAGAGGTGAAATCTAAGAAAGTTATTTGCGTTGTGGTGGATGCCAATATCTACGTGAGTGCCTTATTGAAACCACAAGGTGCTGCCTCTCAGCTCATCCAAAAAGGCCTGGCAGGGCAATTTCAAATTGTCTTATCGGAGAGTATCTTTCTCGAAATCTGTCGAGTCTTGAACTACGACAAAATTAAGAAACGGTTGCCGTTTGGTCCGCAGCAGATCAAGGAGTATTTGGAACAATTGGTCCAGATTGCGGCATGGACTTCCGATGAGGTGAAGGTTCAGGCCTGTGAAGATCCTGATGATGATATCTATTTGGCCTGTGCGCAAGAATCCCAGGCTGATTTTCTTGTTTCTGGCGATCATCATTTACTCAAGATGAAAGAATTCGGGGAGACGGTCATTATCAACCTACGCCAACTTTCTACCCACCTCTCTCTTTGACAAAACATGGCTGGTGAAGGGGGCGACACGAGCCCCTTTAGGTAGGACATCGTTCAAATCCCATATTCACTTGCTCAAAATGGTGATCATTGGTGAGCACTTGTTTGATCTTGAGTTCTCGCATGACCACAAATGAGGTGATGTCGGTAAATGAGATACGGGGATGATCGCGATATTTGACGCGCAATTTCCAAGCGGTTTCAAATCGCTCTGGATCAATCTGCTCCAGCAACACAAACCCTTTTTGAATAGAGATCTTGAGGCCCCCCAAATACTTTTCCGCCAGCTCGACAGGGGCCTTGGCGTAGAGAAAGGTGATCACCTCATCCAAGACAAAATTGGTGGTAACGGGTTTGAGGCCACTTTTGAGCGATTGTTCGTGGAGGGTTTTAACACGGACAAAGGCAGGATCACTTTGATTGGCCAAAACCAGCCAACCCCAACTATCGACAAACAAGAGGGGAGTCATAGGCCGTAGACGATCTGATCAATCTCATCGCCACTGGGTAGGAGCGCCGGTTGTTTCATGAGGCCGATGACCTTCATAAAAGGATCAAGGGATTTGCTCCGACGTGTTGCCGGAGATGTTTTACGCCCAGCTCCATAATAGTTGACATAAGCCGCAATGAGCCGTGTCAAAACAGTGTTCTTTTTGTAACCGCCGATTTGGCAGAGTTGGTCAAATTGCCTGCCAAGCCGTTCATCCAGTCGAATTGAAATGGCTCTCATATGATTTAGTATTAAAGCATATGATATTAATTAATTCAAGGTGAATTATCTCAGAGTTTATTAAGAACACCCTGATGATGAAATCTATTTTCTGGTGACCTCTCCCCTTGACAAGACTAGCCAAGACCTGAGAAACATTGGGAACTATGGAACAAACCGCCTTGATTATAGATCCAACGCAGGAGTTGCGCCCCTGGTTGGGGATTGCTCCGGAGGCTTGGAAGATCTTGATCCCGTTGTGGATGGGCACTTTTCTGCTGATTGGACTGCTCACGCTGACGGTTTTGGGTAAGTGGTTGGTTTTGCCACTGATTGGTTTGGCACTCTTTTGTTCGTATTTTTTTCGCGATCCCGAACGGACGATTCCGGCAGGGGACGGGTTATTGGTTTCTCCGGCGGATGGGCGGGTGCTTTCGGTTCAAGAAGTTAAAGACGGCCCTTATGTCTCAACGCCCCATCTGCGCGTGAGCATTTTTATGTCGGTGTTTAATGTGCATGTGAATCGGACCCCGATTGACGGTAAGGTGAGCAAGGTCATTTATCATCCGGGAAAATTTCATATGGCCATGGTCGACAAGGCCTCGCTGGATAACGAACAGCAGGCGGTTTATCTGCAGCGGGGGACGAAGCAGATTATTTTTGTGCAGATTGCCGGATGGGTGGCCCGCCGGATCATCAATCACCTCAAGGAAGGCCAGGAGGTCATGACTGGTACGCGCTGCGGCTTGATCTGTTTTGGTTCGCGCGTGGATATTTATCTGCCGTTGGATGCCAAGATCCGGGTCAAACCGGGGGAGACAATGGTCGCGGGTGAGAGTATTATCGGTGAACTATGAAAAAAATGCCGCTCTCTAAGGGAATTATTTTACTGCCCAACTTGATTACGACGCTCAGCCTTTTTTGTGGCTTTTATTCCATCATCCATTCCTTGAATGGCGATTTTTATTACGCGGCCTGGGCGATTTATTGCGCCGGTTTTTTTGATCTCTTGGATGGGCGTATCGCTCGGATGACGCGGACCCAGAGTGATTTTGGCGTGGAGTATGATTCGCTCTCGGACTTGTCGTCGTTTGGATTGGCCCCAAGTATTTTGCTGTATACCTGGACCCTGTTTAATTTTGGCCGGTTGGGTTGGTTGGCGGCGTTCTTATATTTTGCCTGTACGGCCCTGCGACTGGCGCGGTTCAACGTGCAGATCAATTCGGTGGAAAAGAAGTCCTTTCAAGGCCTCCCGACCCCAGCCTCTGCTGGGATTGTGGCAGGTTTGATTCTGCTCTATCAATCCCTGTATGGGACAGTGCGGATTGAAAGTCACCTGGCTCTGGCGATCCCTTTTGTGTTGGGGCCGTTGATGGTGAGCAATATCCGTTATCGGAGTTTTAAGGACTTTGACCTGCGCAATCGGCAGTCCTTCTACCTGCTGGTTTTATTGGTGGCCTCCATTACCGTCGTGGCCTTGCAGCCGGACATCATGCCGTTTTTTGTGTTCGGTTGTTATGTGGTGTCCGGGCCGGTGGAAGAGTTTATCATGTTGCTGCGGCGCGATGGTTCCCAAGTGGTGGTGGAGGCCGATCCGGAGGTCCTCAAGCGAGGTAAGAAGTTAGGTCGGATTCGCACGCCAAAAATTTCCCTCATTGGTAGTGATGCGTCCAAGATTGCGGAGCGTGACCATGACGGGGATCGTTAAAATCTTTGATACATCCTTGCGCGATGGCGAGCAGTCGCCCGGTTACAGTATGGATACCGGGGAAAAACTGCGTATGGCCCATCAGTTGGCGCGTCTGAACGTAGACATCATTGAAGCCGGTTTTCCCATTGCCTCGCCGGGTGATTTTGAGGCGGTGCAGCGGATTGCCAACGAGGTGTCTGGACCGATTATTTGCGGGCTGGCACGTGCCAATCAGGGGGATATTGATACCTGTTGGAAGGCCATCCGTGGGGCCAAAAAGGCTCGTATCCATACCTTCATTGCAACCTCCGATATTCATCTGAAGTACAAGCTGCGCAAATCACGAGAACAAGTTTTGGAAGAGGCCGTACAGGCCGTGCAGCACGCCAAGCAGTATACCGATGATGTGGAGTTTTCCGCGGAAGATGCGACTCGCAGCGAACCGGAATATCTGGCCCAAGTGTTTCAGGCGGTGATCGATGCGGGGGCGCAAACGATCAATGTGCCGGACACGGTGGGTTATACGATTCCCTCCGAGTTTGGGAAATTGATCGCCTTTCTCCGGGAACGCGTTGGCAATATCCATCTCGCGACGATCAGCGTGCATTGTCACAATGACCTGGGCCTGGCCGTGGCGAATTCTTTGACCGCCATTGAGCATGGGGCCCGCCAGGTGGAGTGCACCATCAACGGGATCGGGGAACGGGCCGGGAATGCCTCCTTGGAAGAAATTGTCATGACCTTGAAGGTGCGTCAGGAGCAGTTGGGCCTGGGCACCAACATCATTTCGGAGCAGATCTATCCGACCAGCAAACTCTTGACCCACATCACCGGGATCTCCGTCCAGCCGAATAAGGCCATTGTGGGGGCCAATGCTTTTGCCCACGAATCGGGGATCCATCAGGATGGCTTGTTGAAGGAAGAGAAGACTTATTCGATCATGACCCCGGTGGAGATCGGCCTGACAGAACATAAATATATTTTGGGCAAACATTCCGGTCGTCACGCCTTTCGCGCGCGGCTCAAGGGCATGGGCTTTGACCTCTCGGAAGAAGAGGTGGATCAGGCCTTCAAGCGCTTTAAGGAATTGGCCGATAAGAAGAAGAGTATTTTTGAGGAAGATTTGGAGGCGATTGTCACAGGTTTGATCCGAGGGATCCCGGAAAAATTTTCTCTGGAATCGGTCGAGGTTGTTTGCGGCACCAAGAAGAAGCCCAAGGCCGTGGTCGTGGCGCGCAGCGAAGGTAAAAAAATCAAGGCGGCCGAATTTGGCGCCGGTCCGGTGGATGCGGTTTTTAAGGCCCTGCAGCGGATTTCAAAGTTTAAGGGTAATTTGGAAAAGTATATTGTGACGGCCGTGACCGGTGGGACCGATGCCCAAGGGGAGGTGATGGTCGAGTTGCATGAGAATGGTCGTACCGTGCGCGGGGTTGGATCTCATACGGATATCTTAGTGGCGTCTGCTCAGGCCTATGTGGCGGCTCTGAATCGGTTGGCGTTTGTTCCTAAGAAGATCTCGGCCCAACTTTAAGGTTTTTTGTCCTTGTGGGTGGGGGTGCGGGTGATAAACCACATGACAACGACTCCTATGACTCCCACCAACGCAAGAACTTTAAAGAGTGCTTCGGCGTTTTCATGATTTATGTACATCTGCCCTCCGATCAGCCATTATGCCTACCAAGAGAAATAATACCCCCGTTGTTGCCCCCAATGCAATCTCATTCCAATCGATGTGTTCTTTGGTGACAAGTTGCATGATGACTGCCGTGCCCATGATTAACTTGCTCATGTCAAAAAAATACTTTGCAATATTCTCCCAACGTCTGGGTGTCATCCCTAGAGAGTAAAGCAATTTTTGTGCCAGTCTATTTCCCTCCACAAACACGTTGACTCTCCCAGGCAAATCGACCGAAAACCGGACGGTACCGTCCGAAATTCGGACGCAACTTTTAATTGCCTTTTCATGATCTTCCGCTAAAGTCCGCCCCGCCATGGCGAGCGAAAAACCAGAGCCGAACTGCCATGCTTGCGGTCAAGCCTACGTAGTGAGCGATCGGGTGGGGCGGGGTGAGACGTGTCGTCGTTGTGGGGCGGATCTGCGGTGTTGTCGGAACTGTGCCTTTTACGACCCAGGGGCTTATAACGAATGCCATGAGTCGATGGCTGATCGGGTGGTGGAGAAGGCGCAGGCTAATTTTTGTGATTATTTTGAGCCGGCGCAGCCGGTGGTTCGGGGGACGGTTAAGGTTGAGGATAAGGCGGTCGAGGCCAAGAGAAGGTTAGAGGAATTGTTTAAAAAAACGAAATAACGGAGCGGTCATGAAACGAGCGAAGATCTTAGTCTTGCCGGGAGATGGGATTGGTCCTGAGGTGGTGCGGGCGACGTTGCCGATCTTGGAAAAGGTCGCCAGTGCCGGTGGGATTCGTTGCGATGTTACCGAAGCCTTGGCGGGAGGATGTTCCATCGATCAACATGGCATCCCGTTGACCGATGAGGTGTTGCGCCAGGCCAAGAAGGTGGATGCGGTGATGTTGGGGGCGGTGGGTGGTCCGGCCTGGGATCAACTGCCACATGAGACACGTCCAGAAAGGGCCCTGCTTGGACTACGGAGTGGTCTCAAACTATTTGCCAATCTACGTCCCGCACAAATTATTCCGGCCCTGCTGGCGGCCTCTACCTTGAAGGCGGAGGTGGTCGAAGGAATTGATCTGTTGGTGGTGCGTGAGTTGACCGGTGGAATTTATTTTGGCAAACCGCGCGGGGTCAAGACGATTGGTTCCGGGGATAAGATGGAGAAAAAAGGCTACAACACCGAGGTTTACCAGACTTCGGAGATTGTGCGGATCGCTCGGGTGGCCTTTGAGGCGGCCCGGTTGCGTAAGAAGAAGGTCACTTCGGTGGATAAGGCCAATATCTTGGAGAGTTCCATCCTGTGGCGCGAAGTGGTGGCGGGGGTGGCCAAGGACTATCCCGATGTTCAATTGGAAAATATGTATGTTGATAATTGTGCCATGCAATTGGTGAGAAATCCCAGACAGTTTGATGTGATTGTGACCACCAATCTTTTTGGCGATATCCTCTCCGACGAGGCGGCGATGCTGACGGGATCCATTGGGATGTTGCCGTCGGCCTCCTTGGGGATCAAGAAGAACCGTTTTGGATGCGCGCAAGGGATGTATGAACCCGTCCATGGGAGTGCCCCCGATATTACGGGCAAGGGCCTGGCCAACCCCTTGGCGACGATCCTGTCGGCCGCGATGTTGCTGCGTTACTCGCTAGGGTTGGAGGCGGGGGCTCAGCGGATTGAGGCGGTGGTTTCACAGGTCTTGGCTCAGGGCTATCGCACGGCTGATTTGGGTGGGGCTGAAGGGCAACGTCTTTCGACGGATGAAATGGCTAAACGAGTTTTGGAGGCGGTATGAAAAAAGTAAATGTGGCTGTCGTGGGAGCGACCGGGGCCGTGGGTCGCGAGATTTTAAAAATCTTGGAAGAGAGAAAATTTCCCATCAAAGAATTGCGCCTCTTGGCCTCGCAGAAGAGTGTCGGAACTAAGCTGTCATTTGCCGGCAAGGAAGTCGCCGTGCAGGAATTAGGTGATAATTCCTTTCAGGGAATCGAAGTGGCCTTTTTCTCGGCTGGGGGTTCCATTAGTGAACGGTTTGCACCGATTGCGGCGAAGGCTGGCGCTGTCGTGGTCGATAATACCAGTGCCTTTCGGATGGTTCCGGAAATTCCCCTGGTTGTTCCGGAGGTGAACCCGCATGCGATCGCCCAATACAAAAATAGGGGGATTATTGCGAATCCGAATTGTTCCACGATCCAGATGGTGGTCGCCCTGAAACCGATTCACGACAAGGTCAAGATCAAGCGCATTGTGGTGTCCACGTATCAGGCCACCTCGGGCGCGGGACAGAAGGCGATGGATGAGTTGTCCGGGCAGGTAGCCGCCGTATTTAATCACAAGACGATTGTAAAGAAGGTATTCCCTCATCAAATTGCCTTCAACTGTTTGCCCCATATCGATGTCTTCTTGGACAACGGCTATACCAAGGAAGAGATGAAGATGATCTTGGAGACGCAGAAGATCATGGAGGATAAGTCGATTCGCGTGACGGCCACCACGGTGCGTGTGCCGGTCTTTTGCAGTCATTCAGAGTCGGTCAATATCGAGACGGAACAGAAGCTGCGCGCTACAGAGGCGCGTGAATTGTTGCGCAAGGCCCCGGGCGTCGTGGTGTGCGATACCCCGGCCAAAAACGAATACCCAATGGCGCTGGATGCCACCGGCAAAGATGAGGTCTTTGTCGGCCGGATTCGCGAGGATGAAAGTATCGCAAATGGCTTGAATCTTTGGATCGTTGCCGATAACCTCCGCAAGGGGGCCGCGCTCAATGCTATTCAGATCGGTGAGATACTGGTTGAGAAATATCTTTTTTCAGGGACATCCTGAGCTTGTCGAAGGATCAATTGGCGGCCATGTCCATATTATGTTGGTCTTGCTTCTTGCCTCTTGCCTCTGCATTTTCCCCTCTCTCCTCCACGCCTTTCCCAATAGTCATCGGGCTCCCACCAGTCTTTCCGTTCCTCCCCTGAATCTCCTGGGGACGACGGCGCAGGCGGACGCGATGATTGTGGAGAGTGATCGGTATCTTTGGGTGGCGACCGACAACTCCTTGAAGCGGATTGATCTGCAGACATGGAGTCTCACCTCGGATCAGGTGCCAGCCCTGTCAGGTAACGTTACGGGACTAGCCATTCAAGGGACTACTCTTTTTGCCTCGCAAGATGACGGGGATGTCCTAAAAATTGATCTTACGAATATTACCGCGTCCCCCACGAGTTTGACCATTAAGTCCCAGACGAATATTGGTCCGCTTGTGGCGGATACGGAGGGTGGAACGGATGATGATAAGCTCTACATCCTCGACAAAACGAATCATAACTTACTGGTGTATGATGTCAGTGCGGCGCAAACGACGACGATAACTTTGTTAGATTCCGCCGGACAGACCGTGACTCCAACTTCGTTGGTATGGGTCCCGTTTCCCAATTCGACCCTTACAACCACCGTTGATAAAATTTATGTCGCCACGAATGACGGGATTGTCTTTCTGCTCAACGAAGGGGCGGCCTCTGCCACATCGATTGTGCTCAATAGTACCGACAAAAATTTCCCGTCCATTGCCCGAACCCCGGATAGTTCTTTTGTCTTGGTCCTGGATAGTTCGGGTACGACGGTGCATGTCATCAATACGGCCGTTGATACCGAGGTGGATACCGACACACTAACCGCTGGGACCGATCCGATCAGCCTTGCTGAAAATGCCAATCTCACCAATCTTCTGATCACCGACGTCTTGATCCCGGATGATGTCTATGCCTATGTGACGGGTGACGACGGGGTTTCAGCGATTGACCTTAATTCGGGTCCATTTGGTTTTTCTGCGATTGATTTTAGTGACGGTGGTTCTTCCGATACGACGGATGATCCCCTTAATTTAAGCAAGACTCCCGAGCTTTTGTCTGCCACGAGCGATACGCTTGGGGATGTTTTTTCCTCCAACAGCGATGGCACCATCTCCGTCATTTCTGATCATCCCTTTGTCACGATTGAGTCCACATCGCTCTCCGGAAAACTCAGTACCGGTGGGACATTCACCCTGACCTTTCAGTCCGATGAGGCGGGGACTTATCGGGTTCGGGCGAATGGCGCGCTGACAGAATCAGGGACGGAGCTTACCTCCGGTACGGTGAGCAGTGCGAATCAAGACGTCACAACTTCCGCGATGAGTTACAGCTCCAGTACTTTTACGGAAGGGACGAATCGAATTTTTGTGTTTGTCGAGGATAGTGCCGGGAATGTGGGCCATGATGCCATTGATATTACCGTGGATGCCCCGCCTGAGGAGGTTTCGATCTCGGATGTCAATTTCGGCAATCAGAGGGTTTATGTCACGTTTGTGCCCCTCACGGCCTCTGACATTGATCATTACAATATCTATGTGGATACCAATGCCGTCACGGTTTTGAACAAAAGTTCGGCCTCCGGCACAATCGATCAATCTGCCGGAGGTAGCCTCTCCATTCAAATCAGTAATCTCACGAATGGGGTGACCTATTTTGTGGCCATCGAAGGGGTGGATACGAGTGGTAACATCGGGACGCGGAATGGGACCTTGACCAGTGGGGCGGCAGTGAGTGCGACGCCGGAAGAGACGGTGGGACCGGCCCAGGCGGCTGGTGAGAAGGGGTGTAATTTGGTTCCTGAGAGTCGGGGTGGTTTTGGGGCAGGGTGTTTTATTTTTCTCTCGTGCTTTTTGTTGTTAGCCTTTCGATTGTGTCCATGGCGTCCCTGTAGGGGCGTGATTCATCACGCCCAGCATCGTGTGGCACGGGGCCACGCCTGGGGCGCAATAAATTGCGCCCCTACAATAGCGGGTGATGCCGGGGTCCTGGGCGACCCACCGGGTCGCCCCTACAGGTCCCTGATATTGGCATTAATCATTTTAATTTTCTCAGGTCAGATCCTTCTGGCCGAAGAAAAAAGCCCGCAGCATTTCTCCATGGAATTCAAAGGCGGGGTTTGGATCCCGACGGATAAGACGCTGAAGGGGTTTCTCAGTTGTTGTCAGCCTACTGGCAGTGTAGATTTTGGGTATCTTTATCATTCCAAGTTTGGTGGCGAGGTGGAGGTTGGTTTTAGTGATAGCGCTGGGAGCGCGGTGGGCCTGACCTCGGGGGCGGCCTCTGGTGATAGATTTCATTTGATGCTGATCCCGATTCAGGGACATGTTACCTTCCGCGGCGATTTTCACGAAAATCAACTTTTTGTACCCTACGTTAAGGCTGGTCCAGACTTGGTTTATTTTCGCGAGCGCAGTCAGGCCGGCGGGGTGCATGGTTTGAAATATGGATTTCATGGAGTGGTAGGGATACAATTTTTGTTAGAGTGGTTTGATGATCTCTCCTTGTACATGGAGAAAGATCTGGGGATTAACGATGTCTACTTGGTGGTGGAGGGGCGGTATGGCTGGATCAATAGTTTTGGGGCAAGCGGTTTTGATTTGTCGGGTTTGATGACGACGGCGGGACTTTTATTTGAATTCTAATCCTATTGCCTGTAGGGGCAGACCCATGTGTCTGCCCCATGTGGTTGCCGTGGATAGGGCGAACACATGGGTTCGCCCCTACATATGCCGCGAAACATCAAATTAACCATCGCCTACGACGGCACCCGTTACGCCGGTTGGCAGATCCAGCCGGGCAAGGAGACCATCCAAGGGATCCTGACCCGTATCCTGGAAAAAATTTTACAACACAAAGTGACCCTAATCGGCGCCTCGCGAACGGATGCCGGGGTCCATGCCCTGGGCCAGGTGGCCCATTTTCACACCGAGAGTTCTATCACGGGTTTCAAGTTACTCGGTGCCCTAAACGGCCTCTTACCCGAGGATATTGCAGTTCAAGCTGTGCAAGAAGTTGCGCCACAGTTCCATGCACGAAAGTTGGCTAAGAAGAAGACCTATCGTTATCTGATTTTGAATAGCGCCATTCGAAACCCCCTGTGGATAACCCGTGCCAGGCACGCGGGTAACCCTCTGAAAATTAAGGAAATGAGACAGGGGGCGCGGTGTTTGGTGGGGCGGCATGATTTTCGGGCCTTTCAGGGCCGCAAGGCGGCGACGAAGACCTCGGTGCGGACGATTGAATCCATCGTCATCGGATCCTGTAGGGGCGATCCTTGTGATCGCCCAGGTGCGGACCGAATGGGGCGAATACAAGATTCGCCCCTACGGACATCAAAAATGATCGGTATCACCATTACCGGTAACGGATTTTTGAAACAGATGGTCAGAAATATCGTGGGGTTATTGCTGGAAGTAGGAGAGGGAAGACGTTCCCCATCCGATGTGAAAAAAGTCCTGGCCTCACGCGATAGAACACAGGCCGGGGCCTGCGCCCCAGCCTGTGGATTGTATCTGATTCAGGTTGATTATTGACCGCACGTTGGCATGCCGTAGAGTATCTGTTCGTCGCTGGTTCCGTCGTAGTAGGTGGCCGCTAAGACACAGAAAGAGGTTTGCTTTTTTGGATCTTTGATGGATCCATTAAACTGGATCGTCGTGTCTGCTGCGCTATAGGGCGTAGAGGCGGCTGATACAGGTGTGAATTTTCCAGTCGTGACGGGTATGGGTTTTTTGCCGTAATCTGAATAACAATATGGGGCAACCTTTTTGACATGTTTGGTGGCAAATTTGAGGGTATAGTCGAGGCCATCAAAGACGGTTGTGTCCGAGTCATCCGTGCAGTGGTTTTTACACCAAGCGTAGGATATACCAAGTGAAAATACGCACCCCACCCCGCAACTGCACTCATCACAAGTTCCATCAAAGTGATCCACATGGGTCTTGCATTGATGATTGTCCACCACAGCGGTAAATTTCCCCTGATAGCTTAGATCTTGATCCACGGTTACGGTTGATAAGGCTTTTCCATCCAAGCCATGCCCTGATAGGGTGTAATCGTAGCAATTGTAATTCCGTGGCACGACCACAAGTCCCCCAAAGGGTATTCCATCTGACGTAACACTCGCCTCTTGCCCCGACAGTGTCTTGGTAGAGGGACAGCTAGAGTCAGCGGCGACCACCAGATCTTTCACCCAAGGGACCGAGATATTTTTATTTTTATAGGTAATGGAACTATCGGAGTCCTCGCCCCATTGGCCCTGGTTGTTGACCTCCAATTGGCGCTCCACGGAGTACTTGAGTGTGATATCGCCTTGTAAGTCCTTGATCGTGTTAAATGGCTGTGGGTCCTTCACTCCGGCAACGGAGCCTCCCACAAAATTGAGTTTGAACGCCGGCGCGGTGAGTTTAAGTTCGTCCTTTTTTTCCACCCAATCCAGGATGTTGACCCCATTGGCGTGGCAGCCTATGGTTTGAGTCTCCTGCATCGGGCAAAAATAAGATTCCTTGAGCTGCGTTCCGCTCACAGAGCTGCTGGTCTTGGCGCAGCCGTTAGCTCCCGCGCTATAAATTGAATAATCACCGACCGTGGCCGTCAGATTGAACCCCATTTTTTCGGTATCAATAGTTACATCACAATGAATCTCAGGGGGACTGGGATCGATAATCTTTTCGACCACCCTCCAGCCGTCTTTTTGGAGCACGGCGAGATGCAGCTTGGGGTAATTTTTTGGATCATTGGGCAAAGGTAGAAAGGGAAAGAATTGGGTGTAGACCGACTGGGTGCTACCGGTCTTCTTGCCGGCCGACGCCGGGACATCCACACGCCAATTATTTTCTCCATCATAGGTTTCACCCGCGACGTAATCCACATAGACGAAACCAGAGAAGTCAAAGGGGTCCTTCTTTTTTAAGTTGTAACTCGATTGATAGCAGTTGCTCTTTTGGTCATCACAAGGGGCCACTTTTTGATCGGCAATGGGCTGCCATTTTGTGCTTTCCTGATCAGGATCCTTGTCCCATTGGGGCTTAATCAGGAGGGCATTCGCTTTATTCCAAGGGAGCAAGGGCCCCCAGAGATGGGCCTTGGTGGCGCAAGGGGCCTGGTAGGTGATTTTGAGGTAGTGAAAAGTGTTGACGCTGTGCACTTCGACCTCGAGGGTGGGATCGCAAGATTGATCGAGACGCGCGAGGTTGATCGTATCGATGCCACGCTTGTTACTGATTTCAGTCATCGATGGATTACGGTTCGGGTCAAAGGCCCTATTGTTGGAATAGCCGGATTGGACACATTTCCAATCAAAGGGATTGCGGCACTGGGTATTTTTAGCCACGCACTGCCAATTTTTGCACACCATCCCCGAGGCGCATAAGGGATCGTTCATGTCGCAATAGGCTGGGGAGTTGTCTTCGGTGGCCGGTGGCGTGGTATTGACCGGCACACATTGACCAGCCTGGCACTGCTCATTGGATTTACAGGTGGATGAGCCGCATTTATTTGGGGTGGGGGTAGCGACGCATTGGTTGTTGGCGCAAATCTTGCCACTGGACTGACAATCGTTATCTTGGATGCAAATGACACACTGTCCTAGGTAGCATTTGTTGGTTCCACATTCACTGTCTTTCGTACACCCCCCGCTGGCCTCAGGGCATTTTTTGATACAGACCCCCGTACCAGTACCCTTTGGTGTTTTACAGGTCGACTCGGACTGGCAACTTAGACTCGCATTGTTAGTGCAGCAGAGATCAGTGCCCGGGCAACTTCCCTTACAGGCATTGGGATCGGCATGGAGGGGCCTGAAAAGCACTAGGCTGATCAACAGAAAAAAAGCTAGGGCAAGTGTGTTTTTCATAAGGTTAATAGCTCCTGGTAATGTTGTTACCTGGCTATGAATAAGCAAGACTGATGCCAGAAATGAGATTTGTAACCTACTGTATTTATTTATATTATTTGATAGTTACGTTGCGGTGTGGGGTCTAAACTCATCAAAATGGCAACCACTAAATAGGTGGTCTGGTGAAAGTGATGGATCATGTCAAATTTCACGTCCACAGCGGTTCGGTTCGATCGAGGCAATCCCCTGGTGGGAGATAACGGAACGGCTGAAAGATTTATTTTAGAATGGGTTCTGCTTTTAAGGGCATGTTGGTGGCAGGTACTCACTAGGTAGTGTACCAGAACAACTGTCAGAGTAGGTTACGTTAGGCAATACCAGGCAATCACTCGTGGTTGTGCCATCCTGATAGGTGACTTGTAAGGTACATTTTCGATTTCCATCAGCGCCGATGCCATTAAACGTGACAAGCTGTTTCGTCTTGTATGCGGAGAGGGGCATGGGGGGCTCCGAGCTTCCTTTCGAGTTGTAACAGAAGACCTTTATTTCTTTGGCATGTTGGGAGGTTGAGTTGAGTTGGTAAGTTGGTTTTTGCAGTTCGGTGAAAGTTTTATGAGACCAATGGCACCATCCACCAATATCACACATCCAATCTCCCACACAGTTACAAGTGGCTTTCCCCTCATAGGTTGTGCAGCCTATGACCGGAGCAGGTATCGGTTCCTCTACCTTAAAAGAGAACGGATAATCCATCATCAGAATTGGAGACTCATAGAGCGCCGAATCAGTTGGTGGTGGTGACATCGCTGTGATGCTTTTTCCCAGCTTTTCTTGGAGCTGTTGTGGCGTGCTGTCCTGTAGTCCCGACAGGGAAAATCCCCAGGCCCTTATCTGGTAGCGGTAGGACTGATAGTTTCTCGGCACTTTAGCAAAGCCTGGACTGGTGGGGCTAGCGGCCTTGATTTGCTCGAAGGGGATCGGAAAACTCCCGCCGCTCAGGATGGTTTCAGGATACTCACTGCAATTACCAGTTAAACAGTGCCTCCGACCGGTATTAATTCTGACTTGTTGAAGATAAGGGAGAACGATGTCGGCATTGGGAATATTGAAAAATGGACTTGTGAACTGGACCTGGTTTCCTCCCAAAGTGATTTTTGTCTCATCCCCCCAAACCCCCAGATTATTGACCTGCAGATTACGTTTGATGCCATATTTGAGGGCCACTTCGGTGCAGGCATTGAGGATGGTGTCTTTATTATTCGTACTGCTTTGGTCGATGTTGCCGTCTTTAAATTGGGTGCAGGTCCCATCGCTGGAGGGAATGGCGGCCTTGTAAAACTCCAAGTCTAGTTTTGGTTTGGTGAGTTTGAGTTCCCTTTTAATGTTGGCAATGTCTTCCTGATTGAACCCAACGGACCCACAGCCGATGGTCTGGGCCTCTTGCAGGAGAAGATAAGGGCATTGATAGGTCTCCTCCCAATGAGTCCCCACGATGTTAGATGGGTCGAGTGCCTTGGTGCACCAAGTGTTGACCGGAAGATCGACATACGTGGCGATATTTTTCATGGTTTGTAGGGTGAGGTAATGAGCCGAGGCATTCTGGGAGGCGAGCCTGATCTGATAACCCTGTATCGCCGGGTCTAATGTGACCTGACAGGCGATGGAGGGGGGCGGAGGGATGACCGCTTTTTCGATCAACTTCCAGCCATCCTTCTGGAGCAGGGCCAGACGGATGCGTGGTGTTAGGCCTGGGTTGTTTGGGGCAGAGCTCTCGGGGCTAAAGGGGGCAAAGAGGGCATAGACGGTTTTTTCCTGGCTGGAGTTCTTTTCTCCCTCATCCGCCGTGGCCTCCACGCGCCAGTTGGCTAAAATTTGATCCTTAGTCAAGAGGTTGGCAGGGTTATGGTTTTTTGTTGGATCTAAGCTTTGATAGGCTTGGCTCAAGTCGTATCCGAAGGCATCCGGTTGAGCCGTTTTGTATCCGTAACAGTTGTTCGCTTTAGGCGAGCATTGTTGGGAGGGGACTTTTTGATCGGCTTGCCATTTGGTGCCTGATTTTTCCGGGTCGATGTTTTCTTTTTGGGTTTTTATGAGGATATTTTTTTGGGCATCAAACAAAATAAACGGGCCCCAGAGGTGGGCGAGTGAGGCACAAGGGGCCTGATAGGTGATCTTGAGCCAGGGCACGTCCCTGTTATTGTAAGAGAGTGGGGTCTTGCCGATCGTGACCTCCAATTCCGGATCGCATGGCTGGTCACCCCTGCCATTATCGCGCTCACGATAAACACGTAAATCTTGTAGGATCAGCTTGTCCCTATCGGACGATTCGTAGCGCGAGTCTTGTTTCGGGGCCATTTTTATTTCCTTGCCCAATAGGTCTTTCAAGTTGCCAAGGCCTCCAGGTTTTGGAGAACTTTTAGGGTTGATACACTTCCAATCTTGACAGACCTTTCCTCCCGGGCAGGTGTTTTGGCCCATGTCGCAGAAAGTGGAAGTGTTACCGGGTGTATTTGGGTTGGTCGCCACACATTGTCCCCCCTGACATGACTCGCCGGCTTTGCAGCCCGAAGGATCGCAGCTATTGGGGTCATCGACACACTGTCCTGCCTGGCAGAGCAGGCCTGCGGCACAAGGGTATTGATCAGAGCAGTGCAGGCACTGGTTGCCGATACAGTGGAGACCCTTGACAGGGCAATCAGATTCTTGGGAGCATTCCTTTTGTGCGACACAGCCATTGTTGATGCAGAGGTAATTCGGGGCACAACCTGGGGTGCAGGTGTTTGGATCATCGATGCATTGGTTGTTGACACAGACGGTACCAGCCGCCTGGCAATCGCTGTTAGCGGTACAGATGACGCATTCTCCTTGGTAGCATTTATTGGTGCCATTACATTCACTGTCTTGCGTACAACCTCCACTGGCATCAGGGCATTTTTTGAGACAGACCCCTGTATTCAAACCCTTTGGTGTTTTGCAGGTTTCTTCGGTCTGGCAACTCAGACCCGTATTGTTAGTGCAGCAGAGATCAGTCCCTGGACAACTGCCCTTACAGGCATTGGGATCAATATCGGCATGGAGGGGCCTGAAAAGTAGTAAGCTGATCAACAGAAAAAAGGCTAGGACAAGTGTGTTTTTCATAAGGCGAATAGCTCCTGACTCATCAAAATGGCGACCATGTTTTAAGGACAAGTCGGTGGTTGGCTCCCACTAGGAATTGGAATACCAGAACAACTGGCAGAGTAGGTTGCGTTAGGCAATATCAGACAATCACTCATGGTTGAGTCATCCTGATAGGTGACTTGTAAGGTACATTTTTGATTTCCATCAGCGCCGGTGCCGTTAAACGTGACAATCTGTTCCGTCTTGTATGCGGAGAGAGGCATGGGGGGCGCTGAGGTTCCTTTCGAGTTGTAACAGAAGGCTTTTATTTCTTTGGCATGTTTGGAGGTTGTCTTGAGTTGGTAAGTTGGATTTTGTTGTTCGATGATTTTCGGGTGAGTCCAACCACCGCACCCTCCAGCGTCACATATCCAATCCCAACAGGTACAAAAAGCAGCCCCCTCAGACGTTTTACAGTCAACTACCGGAGGACTTGTTACCTCTGCCTTGAAAGAGAACGGATAATCCATCGTTTTGATCCCCGATAGATAATGATATCCAGTAACGGTCTCAGCGAATTTGGGATTGGATTGGGATATCTGTCCCCATAGTTTTGCGGGGTCTTGTTCCACTAACAGTGAGGGGGTGAGGGGAAAGTCCCAAGCCTGGAGCTGGTAACGATAGGCCTGGTAACTGTGCGGGACAATGACTAGTCCCGGATTGGTCGAGCCAGTCTTGGACAACTGTTCCAGGGTCAAGGAGATTTTTGGTCCACCAAAGTAAGTATTGGTTGTGTCGTAATGACGTTTTCCGGTTCGGATAGCAGCCGCCAGGACATAGGGGAGTGAGACACCGTTTGTTTGAATGTTCAAGTAAGGGTTCTTGAATTCTTTGTCCTGCAGATTAATTTTGAGACTCTCGTCTCCCCAAGCCCCAAGATTCTTGACCTCGAGTCCTCGTTTGACGGTGTAGTTGAAGGCCACCTCAGTACAGGCATCGAGGGTGGTGGATTCGATACCCGTGCTGTTCTGTTCAATGTTGCCGTCTTTAAATTGGGTACAGGTTCCATCAGAGGAGGGGTTGGCGGCCTTATAAAACTCCAGGCTCAACTCTGGCTTGGTGAGCTTGAGCTCTCTTTTGATATTGGCGAAGTTTTCTAGGTTCAATCCGGTGGCCCCGCAACCGATGGTTTGGGCGGCCTGGAGCAGGAGGTTTGGGCAGGTGTAGGTTTCTTCCCAGTGGGTCCCTGAGATGTGCCCCTTATCGAGCTCCTTGGTACACCATGTGCTGACTGGGAGATCGACATACGTGACGACATTTTTTGTGGTTTGGAGGGTGAGGTAATGACTGGAAGAATCTTGGGCGGCGAAGTGCACCACATAACCACGGCTGGCCAGATCAGGAATTACCTCACAGGCGACGGCTGGCGGTGGGGGGACAATGGATTTTTCCACCATCTTCCAGCCGTCATTTTGCAGGACGGCCAAGCGAATCCTGGGGGTCCTGCCTGGGTCATTGATGTCGGGGGTCTTGGGGCTAAAAGGGGCAAAGAGGGCATAGACGGTTTTTGTTTGGTTAGGGGTCTTGTCCCCTGCATCTGCCGGAACATCAACACGCCGATTGGCAAAGATGTCATCTTTAGTGAAGGCCTTGCCCTGTTCCGCGGTTTCCGCGTAGTGATAGACACTGGAAAAATCATAGCCGAAGGCATCCGGTTTGGCGGTTTTGTAGCCGTAGCAGTTGTCGCCTTTGAGGCTGCAGGGTTGGGACGACGGGTTGGTTTGATCGGCCTGCCATTTGGTGCCTATGGTGCCTAATTTTTCAGGATCGGGGTTTTGTTGAGGTTTCATCAGGATATTTTTTTGTTCATCGAACAGGATGAACGGACCCCAGAGATGGGCACGAGAGGCACAGGGGGCCTGGTAGCTGATCTTGAGCCAGAGGAGATTTTTATTGTCGTAGGAGAGTGGGGTTTCACCGATGGAAATAGTTAGCTCAGGATCACACGAGGATTGGTGGCCCGTCCTGGCATTGACCCTGACATTGCGAAGGTCCTCTCGCTGAAAACGCTTGCCCAGGGTATCGGTCCATTGCCGCTGAAACATTGGATCTTTTCCAAACCCAAACCGCTTCCAATCTCCTGGCCCAGGGTTGCCATTTTTCTTGGCGACGCATTGCCAATTGTCACAGACCATCCCAGCCGGGCATTGGTTGTTACCCATGTCGCAGAAGGTGGTTGTGCCACCAGGAGTCGTTGGAGTGGTGGTACTGATTGGGACACACTGGCCAGATTGACACTGTTCGTTAGATGTGCAGATTGGTGGATTACAACTGTTGGGGTCGTCGACGCACTGTCCTCCCTGGCAGAGAAACCCTGAGGCACAGGGGTATTGATCGGAGCAAAGCAGGCATTTGCTACCGATGCAATGGAGGCCCTTGGAGCTGCAATCAGACTCTTGGGAGCATTCTTTTTGTTCGACACAGGCATTGTTGATGCAGAGATAATTCGCGGGGCAACTTGGGGTGCAAGTGTTCGGGTCATCGACGCATTGGTTGTTGGAACAAATGGTACCTGCTACTTGGCAGTCGCTGGTTTGGACACAAATGACACACTGTCCTTGGTAGCATTTGTTGGTTCCATTACATTCACTGTCTTGCGTACACCCCCCGCTGGCCTCAGGGCATTTTTTGATACAGACCCCCGTACCAGTACCCTTTGGTGTTTTACAGGTCGACTCGGACTGGCAACTTAGACTCGCATTGTTAGTGCAGCAAAGATCCGTGCCCGGGCAACTGCCCTTGCAGGCATTGGGATCAATGGTGGCATGGAGGTCACCCTGAGAGAGGATCAGACTGAACAGGATAAAAAAGTGAAAATACCAGTGACGTTTGGCCACGCAACTCTCCATTCCTGGTAAGTTTAGCATAGAAAATTTAACTCTCAAATGGTGATTTACTTTGGCTTGGTGTCGCCCGTATCCTGTTTAGGTTTCAGGCCGGTGTCTTCATGAGGTTTGCCAAACTTTCCTTCCATCTGGGACACCTTGTTGTTCAGGATGGACATGGCAAGGGTGTAGAGTTCACCCGAGGCCATGGCCGCATATTGCCCAGTGGTTTGAAGGCTCTTCAGATATTCACCAAGTGCCGTTCCCTTTTCCTCAACGATCTTGTCTGTGAGGTATTTTGTCCAATTGGCCAACTGGTTCAATCCCATCTCGATACTCTTCTTGCCATTCCCTGCATCTCCCTTGGCTTCGTAGACATTCGAGAAATCGGTCTCATCTCCCCCATCGACAATATAATTACCCGAGGCCGCATAAGTCGTGATGACATCATTGCCGGCGCCTCCATGCATTTCATCGTCTGTACTCCCGCCATCGCTGCCACCACTGGTGATGAAATCCCAGCCATCGCCCCCGTCAATAATATCTTTTGCATTACCGCCGAGCAGGACATCGTCGCCCTCGTCTCCTGACATCGTCACACCGCCATCTCCGGCCACGATCATATCATTGCCGGTGCCACCAGTGGCCTTACCCTTATAAAGTTTAATTAAGTCGTCACCCGCGCCGCCATCGATCGTGATGCCAGCTTTGAGGGCCATGGCGTCGATGTATTGGCCATTGTCCCCGGCAATGAAACTAAGCGACCCATTGCCCATTTCGGTGGCTGCATCAACCCCCTTGGGGAGATTGTTCAAATTAAGTTTGATCCGTCCAATGATCTTATCCTTATCGCCCAAGATGTCGCAGATAACCTCATTGGAACCGGCTTTTACCTCTTGAAATTTGAATTTATTGATCGATTGCCCCTCGAATTTTTCTGGAAAGGTAAAGCTGGCGCCTTTTTCCACATTGACGTCATAAACAAAGGTCTTGAAATCGTCCGTGCCCACCTTGTCTGAGGAGGTGAGGGTCGCGATACCCTCTTCAAACGGGTTTGCCGGGGGTTCCGTGCCGCCGCCGACATCATCAATAGTGGCATCATTATTAAATTGTCCCCACCCTTCCACCGAGGTGTTTCCTTCAGAACCATTGGAAAGATAGAGCCCACCATTGACATTGCCCCATTCATCAACATCCGCCACATCTTCTGGCTTCAACCCTTTGTATTCGATGATTTCATTGCCGCCCTTATCAATGATATATAATTTATTTTTCATCTTTCCGGTGACGGAATCAAATTCGTTCTGACAGGTCACTTTATAGGATGTCTGTTTGCCGGTCTTTGGATCGGTGATGGTCGTTGTGATCACTAGATCGTTGTTTGACTTCTCTAGGGTTAGTTTTTCGTCCTTGTCGGAGAGACGGAAGACAATATTTTCTGCAGAATAGGGTTTGACGAGATCGTTGCCGTTATCATCCTTATCATCATACTTGATGTTATAAAAATCATCCCCCGGCCCCGTCCAATTAGCCGGGGTCTTCTGGTCCGAGGCTCCACCAACACCGGGACCACTTGGCAGGTCTCCCGACCCGCCACTGGAACTGCCACTCGTTTTGCCAAAATCCTTGGTAAAGATCATATTGGCGTACTTGGCTGGATAATTTGCCTTGACCTCGAGCTTGTCGATGAAGCCATCGCCATCGGAGTCGGCGTTGAGGGGATTGAATTTCCATTTTTTAGCCGCATTGTAAACGAGTTCCCCCTTGGTGTTGTATTCCCATCCATCAAAGGGATTTTTCCCGGCATCCAGAACCTTTTTTAGTGCGGCCGAATCAAAAGACTTTCCTTCCAGGGATAAAATGATCTCGCCAATATCACTCACCCCGTCATGGTCGCTGTCGATGTTGTTCTTGTCCAGACCCAACATATCTTCAATATCGTCAGTCAGTCCATCGCCATCACTGTCCGGATCATCCTGATTGCTAATGCCATCCCCATCCAGGTCAGCGCCTGGGGCAAAATCTTGCAGGGCGTCGAGGATGGCGGTTTTGTCCTCCACGTCAGATTCTTGCTGATCAATTTCTTGTTGCTTGCCCTTGAGGGTTGCATTTTGGGATTGTCCGTCTTGGCCTTGAATCGTGACCTGAATCTCATCCTGTTTGGCGATATCCTTGTTGAGTTGGGCGATTTGAATATTGAGTTGATCTTCTGTGGCCAGTAGCTTGTCCAACAATATCTGTGCATCGGCATCCCCTGCATCCGCTTTTTCCTGTAGGGGATCACGGAGTGATTCCAGCGTGTCGAGCTGGGCCTCCAGTTTTTCAATCTGGGCTTCTTTGCCGGCGACGATGTCGTCGACCTGCTGCTGGACCTTTTCCAGCTCAATTTCCAAATCCGCCAGTGTCTTTTTAGCGGTGTCTAAATTTGTCTGAGCGGTCTTGATATCCTGCGTTTTGTCCGTAATCGTGGGGATATCAGAAGAAGCCGCCGAGAGCAGGCCCGATTGGCCCTTTATCAGGGGGAGAGGTTTGCCGGAGGGTCGGGCAGACCCCGTACTGTCTGTCTCGGAATTATTATTAACCCCGGGACTGGAGGTGGTGATTGGGTACCCATTACTTTGAACGCCACGAATCGACATGTGAGATCCTCCCTCTAAAGACATTATCGCCACAGGCACCGTCTCGAGTTGCCTCGCAGGTAATAAAAGCAATCTTTGTGCCAGGTAGGCGGTTAAAATTAATTATTAAGTATATGTTATTACTACATATTTTTTAATGGCGGAGTTGAAAAAAAGTGGGACATGCGGTTTTTAGGCCAGAAAATGGGGTCTATCCACCCCTAGGACTTGACAAGCAGAAGAAAAGCCCTCAAACAGGGAGGCGAGGTTTTGTCAGATATGGGCTTACATTTTCCCAAATTTTGTTGTTGGATCCTGGTGTTATTCCTCCTTGTCATCGGGCCTGGACCGGTCCAGGCGCGCGGTCGCAGGGCCGCTGGGAGGATGTCGCCCCTTATTCAACAATTTCAAACCGATCTCGAGCATGATTTCATCAATAATGATTATAAAGGGGTCATTGTTCGGTATCGCAAGTACACTCAGGAAAATCCCAACTTCTATGTGCCGTTGGTCACGAAGGCCTACTACAGTGAAGCCCTGGCCTATACGGGTGATTTGGATGAGGCCATTGAGGCGTTGCGCTCCATGATTGAGGAGGTCCCGGCGCAATTTGATTTGGTACGGATGCAGTACAACCTGGCCAATCTACTCTCGATGGAAAATCGTCAGTCGGAGGCGCGAGTGGCGTATCAAAAGGTCCTGTTATTGGCCTCGGACCAAGGCGATTATGTGCAAAAGGCCAAAGATCGATTGAATAAGATGAAAGAGAAAGAGGTGGGGCGCAAGGATAAGGTTTCCCTGGAGCTTTATGATTTGGAGACCTTGTTGGAGGCCGGGGCCATGCCCGACGGGGCGGAAGGGTATTTAAAGGCGATTATGGAAAATGACGGTGCCGCCCAAAACCGCGACAAGGCAAAGGCCTTGCTGGAAAGAGTGAGGGGCATCAGGGAGCAAAAGGTTCGCGCGATGTTGAACGAGGCGCGGCGGCTTTATGATGAACAGAAAAAATACGCGGCCGTCAAAGGCTTGCTGGAAGAACTGCTCCGCGAATTTCCTGAGACCAACGAACGCCACTCCGTCGAAATACTCCTAAGCGAGGTTAAGCGCCACCTCCCGGCAGGGGCCGCCGAAACCGTTCCAGCCGAGACTTTTCCCTCAAGCTCGGAGTGAAGTGACGTTGCTAACGTCGATTTTGATCCCAGACAGGGCCTGTAGTTCCTGAACCTTGTCGGTCTTTTCCCAGACAAACTCCGGTTCTTCCCGGCCAAAATGTCCGTAGGAGGCGGTCTTCTTGTAAATGGGGCGTAGCAGATCAAGGGTCTTAATGATGGCCACCGGCTTACAACTCCAGATTTGTTTGGCCAGCTCTGTCAAACGATCATCATCTAACTTTCCGGTCCCAAAGGTATCCAACATGAAAGAGACCGGTTCCGGATAACCAATCGCATAGGCGATCTGAACCTCGCAACGGTCTGCCAATCCTGACGCCACGATATTTTTAGCGATATAACGTGCCATATAACACGCCGAACGATCCACCTTGGAGGGATCCTTGCCCGAGAAGGCACCGCCACCATGACGTCCCCAGCCGCCGTAGGTATCGACAATGATCTTACGTCCGGTTAATCCGCAATCGCCATGGGGGCCGCCAATCACAAAACGCCCGGTGGGATTGACTAGGTAATGGGTCTTGGCATCCAAAAGTTTGGCGGGGATGACCTTCTTAATGACCTCTTCGACGATGGCTTCTTTCAACTGTTCATGAGGGACGTCCGCATCATGTTGCGAAGAAACCACCACGGCGGCCACACGCTTGGGCTTGCCATCCACATATTCGATCGTCACTTGGGATTTTCCGTCGGGGCGCAGGAATTTGATGGCCCTGGATTTACGGACATCGGCCAGGCGCTTGGTAAGTTTATGGGCATAGCTAATGGGGGCCGGCATCAATTCCGGGGTTTCATTGATTGCATAACCAAACATGAGTCCCTGATCTCCCGCACCCTGCTCCTTGTGGAGGCCTTCTCCCTCAGTCACTCCCACTGAAATATCAGCGGATTGTCGATCGAGCGAGGTGAGGATGGCGCACGATTTGAAATCAAATCCATAGTTGGAATCGGTGTAACCGATTTCTTCGATGGTCTTTCGGGCAATCCCTTGCAGGTCTACGGAGGCCTGGGTGGTCACTTCACCGGCGATGACGACGAGCCCGGTATTGACCAGAGTTTCACAAGCCACGCGACTTTTGGGGTCCTGGGCGATCATGGCATCTAAGATGCTATCGGAAATTTGATCGGCGACCTTGTCGGGATGTCCTTCGGTCACTGATTCGGAACTAAATAGAAAACTTCGTGCCATATGGCCTCCTTAGGCTATTCCTGTGAAATTTAAAATAAGGGTTGCCAATAATGGAATTGGACGGGGATGTCAAGTAGGGGCGACCGGCCGGTCACCCCTACCGTTCCCCAAATTTATTCTTTACCAGTTCACTCGTGGCTCGCAGGGCCTCCGCGGCATCCGGGCCTTGGGCAATGATCTTTATCTGAGAACCCTTGGCGGCGGCTAGCATCAGCAAACCCATGATACTTTTACCGTTGATCTGATCGGTTCCCTTCTCAACGGTCACCTCGGCCTCATACTCGTTGGCCACTTTGGCAAATAGGGCGGCGGAACGGGCATGAATGCCCAGCTCGTTGTCGACCCGAACCGTTGTGGAATATTCGGAAGTCTTCTTATTTTTTGAGGACTTCGCCCGCGAGGGTAATATTTTTTTGGCCATAATTTTTAATGAAGGTTGCAATTTCTGTGAGAGGTTTTGTTTCTCGAAAGCTCGCCAACTTGATGACCATGGGTAAATTAAACCCTGTGATGACTTCAACACGGTCTTGTTCCAAAAAAGATAGGCAGAGATTAGAGGGGGTGCCTCCAAACAAATCTGAGAGCAACAATATCCCTCCGTCTTGTTGAACGGACTGGATTGCTTCGCGAATACGACCACTCATGAGTTCCAGATTTTCATCATGTTCGAGGGCCACCCCGACCATGGGTTGAGGGTCGCGGACAATGGATCGCGCCACTTTGACCATCTCGATCCCAATGATTCCGTGTGTTACGATGACGGTGCCAATCATATGCCCTTATCCAGATCTCGGTGGCGGATGTTAACCGCGAACCCCCAGCTTTTCAAGTGTTTCGCCATAATTTCTCCCATCGCAACCGATCGATGGTGTCCCGCTGTACAGCCAAAGGCCAGGGTGAGGTAGGTCTTACCTTCCTTTTGATAATAGGCCAGGGTCGTTTTTAGCAGTTTTCTAAAGAGGCTCAGAAAACTTTTTGTTTCAGAATGCTTGAGTAAAAAATCCCGGACCAATTTGTGGCGTCCGGACAACTTTTTTAAATGGGTCTGAAAGAAGGGGTTGGGCAAAAAACGCACATCCATCATCAAATCGGCGTCGAGGGGGATGCCATGGCGATAGCCAAAGGTGATGATATTGATCGGGAGCGCGTGACGGGTCCCGCGTCTTTTGATATGCTGCAAGATGACTTCCCTCAGGTCATGCACCGTCAGGTGAGATGTGTCGATAAGATGATCGGCTTTTTTCTTAAAAACCTGCAGCAACTGTCGCTCGTTGCGAATCCCTTTCTGAATGTGGCCGTAAGGGGAGAGGGGATGGCGGCGACGCGTCTCGGAAAAACGCCTCAAGAGGATACTGTCTTGGGTCTCCAGATAAAAAAGTCTTAGGTAAAAGCCGCGTTTTTTAGCGAGTTGCTTATAGCGGTCAAAATGCAGCAAAAACTCAGGATTTCTGGCATCCATGACCAGGGCCAATGACTTTTTTTGACGGGCGGATTGGTACAGTGTGAGCAAATTAGGGAAGAGCTCGCCCGGAAGGTTATCGATGACCGAAAACCCCTGATCCTCCAGGATTTTTAGGGCGGAAAACTTCCCCGAACCCGAAGGACCGGAGATCACAATGACTTCTTGGGTCTTCATTCTACCGCGGGCAATTTCCGGCCCTTTTTTTCTCCAAAGATCAATTGTCGTGTTAATTTTTCCTGAAACTCCTGGGCGGAGTAGAATCCCTTAAATTTTAACAGTTGGTTACGAGCGGCCACTTCAATGATGGCCGTTAAATTTCGTCCGGGACGGACGGGAATTTTTAAATAGGGGATCGTGACGCCGAGAATGGGATGGGTCTGTTCATCGATGCCGAGACGTTCATATTCCTGTTTTGCCTTCCAATCGACCAACTCAATCACCAGTTCGATGAGTTTTTGATCACGTACAGAAGCGACGCCAAATAAATCCTTGATATTGATGATGCCCAACCCCCTGATCTCCATGTGGTACTTGATGAGCTCAGGCCCCATGCCGTAGATGGAGCGGGGCGGTTGTTTGCGCACATAGATAATGTCGTCTGCGATGAGCCGATGTCCCTTCATGACAAGCTCCAACGCACATTCGCTTTTGCCAATGCCACTTTTCCCGATGAGCATGATACCGATGCCAAAAACATCGACCAGGACCCCATGAATATTGGTTGTTTCCATTAACTTTAGCTCCAGGAAACGCGTGAGTCGATTGACGAATGTGGCGGTGGGCAACTCTGTCTTAAGCAGGGGGGTATGATGATGATTGATTCGAGAAATAAGATAGGGTGACAAGTCATTGCCATGGGTGATGACGAAACAGGTGATGTCGGAACGGCAAATTTTTGAGATGACCTTGTCCCCATTCTTTGGGGGGAGTTTTTTAAGATAGCGTAACTCTGAGCTTCCCATCACTTGAACGCGTCCAGGATGGAGGTGAGACGTATCCCCGGTTAAAGCCAACCCGGGCTTTTGAATTTGTGGAATATTAACTTTTCGGGAGAGACCTTTTTTACCGGTGATTAATTTGAGTTGGAGATCAAAATCTTTATCTTCGAGCAGCGCGCTGACGGGAATGCTATTCATACCCCTCTATTTTAAAATTTATCATCTTCGGTGATGATCTCGTGATAAATTTCATCTTCGGTTTTGGCTTCAATCAACCGGTTCCTAAAATTGACATCCTTCAGGAGTCTGGAGAGCCTGGCCAGGGCTTTGAGATGGATGCTGGCGGCATTTTCGGGTGCTAGCAGCACAAAAAATAAATGTGCCGGCTTGCCGTCTTGAGAATCGAAGGCAATGCCGTCTAAACTGCGGCCAAAACAGGTGATGATTTGATGGATATCGGATAGTTTCCCGTGCGGAATCGCAACGCCATTTCCAATACCCGTGCTGCCAAGCTTCTCACGTTCCGTCAGGACTTGAACCACAACCTCATCGGACAGTTCGTGACCTCGACACAGCAACGTTGCGAGTTCTTTCAGCACATCGTCCTTGGATTGAGATTGCAGGTTGGCGACAATGCACTCTCGGGTGAGGATTTCTTTAATTTTCATGACAGGCGCAACTATAATGTGATCGAAAAAAAGTAAAGTAACATTTTATGTCTTGAGCCCTTTCCCGTGATGATTCTTCACTTTTTCCTTGTGCTTCCTGAGCTGGACTTCCATTTTGTCAATGGCCCTATCCAAGCAGTGGTACATGTCGTGGCCGTCATCTTTGGAGGTAAAGGCATTATGGTCTTCGGAGAGGGTAATTTCCGCGACGTGCCGTGAGTTTTCGACATTAAAAATGACATGGATCTTGATAGGTCGGATAAAAAACTTTTTGAGCTTCTCCAACTTGGTCTCAACGTGAGTTTGCAGGCCCGGCGAACTTTCGATATGCCGATAAGTAATAATCACTTCCATGATATTATCCCTTTCCTATTTTTGATAGATCTTTAACCTGAATTTAGAGGAGTTGTCTACGTCTTGATGAAGGCAAGATCCCCATCGTCTCCCTATACTTCGCAACCGTTCGCCGTGCAACCTGGATTTGACTCTTGGTTAATATCTCCGCAATGGCTTGGTCAGACAAGGGATTTTTGACATCTTCTGCGCTGATCATTTTTCGGATCTCATTTTTGACCGTCTCAGATGTGGTCCCATCAACGGAACTGGAAGGTAGTTTGGTATTAAAAAAGAATTTTAGTTCGAAGAGCCCCCGCGGTGTCTGGACATATTTGTTGGTGGTGACCCGTGAGACGGTGGATTCATGCATCTGAATATCGTCGGCGACATCCCGCAGGATCATGGGCTTGAGAAAGGCAATGCCGTCTTCCAAAAAACCTTTTTGAAACTTTACGATCGAGGAGGTGACCTTATAGAGTGTCCTCTGGCGTTGGTGTATGCTCCGAATCAGCCACATCGCGGAACGGAGCTTGTCTTGGATATACTCCTTCGTGTTCGATGGCATCTCTTTTTTAAATAGGGCATTGCGGTAAAAATTGCTAATTTGCAGTTTGGGCAGACCGTCATCGTTGAGCATGACGACATAGTCACTGCCCACTTTGCGCACGAAGACATCGGGAACGATATAATTGGGGTTTTCTCCCCCGAACGGCCGACCAGGCTTTGGCTCCAAAGTGGAAATGACATGGGCCAATTCCTTTAATTTTTCCGTGGAAATATTTAAATCCCGCAGGATGGGGGGGTATTTTTTTAGTTCCAGATTGGTCAGGTGGTGTTCCACCAATTTTTGCAATAGTTCCCGATCTTTGACAAAAGGTCGAATCTGTATGGAGAGACACTCCTTGAGATCGCGCGAGGCAACACCCGCCGGGTCAAACTCTTGCAATGATTCCAGTACGTCTTGAATAAACTCAATATCGGTCTCGGTTTTTTGCGCCAGTTCTTCCAAATTGGAAATGAGATAACCATCCTCATTGATATTCCCGATCAGCTCCTCAGCGATCTTCATTTCATTGGGGGAGAGACTGCTCATATGCAATTGCCAGAGTAGGTGCTCGTGCAAGGTTGCATGGGTCGGGGCATTGTTTTCATAGCTGGGCAATTCATCGGATAGGTCCGTGGCATTGCCTCCACCCACGTGGGTCTCGGCGGCATTGTAGGTGCCCAGGTAATTTTCCCAATCAAAATTGGTGGGTTCCTTCATGTCCCCGTCTTTATTCCCCACCTCCTCAACCTTTTGCTCTTTGTCGTGTTGGTCGTGGAGTAAATTGAGGGGCTCGGTTTCGGAGACCTCTTCCTCTTTTTCAATGGTATCTTCCGCCTGTTCCTCGAGAATTGGATTTTCCACCAACTCATGTTGGACCAAGGCCTGTAATTCAATGCGAGTGAGCTGCAGTAATTTGATCGCCTGCTGGAGTTGCGGCGTGATGACGAGTTGCTGAGACAGCTTTAATGATTGCCTAATCTCAAGGGCCATAATGTCCCTGCAATAATAGTTCCATGTGGCCTTACTGTCAAGAAACTAGCTCGGAGATTTAAGAGGTTTGAATCTTTTTTGACTTGACTTTGGCGAGCTTTGGCTTGGACATTTCCGGCGTGTTGGCCCCGGTCCATTGCCGACGTGCTTGGTATTCACAAGCCGCCTGGATAAATTGAGAGAAGAGGGGATGGGGCTGATGGGGTCTTGATTTAAACTCGGGATGAAACTGACACCCCAAAAACCAAGGGTGTTTGCGTAGCTCAACAATCTCCACCAACGAGCCTTGCGGGCAAACCCCTGAAACCATCATTTCTTTGGAGGCCAGCAGGTCGCGGTATTGGTTGTTGAACTCAAATCGGTGTCGGTGTCGCTCTTGGATGGAGCGCTCCCCATAAATGCGGAAGGCTAAGGAAGAGTGTTCCAGCTCGCAGGGATAGCTCCCGAGACGCATGGTGCCGCCCTTCATGACCACCGCCTTTTGTTCTTCCATCAAGGCAATGACGGGGTGAGGGGTGTTGTGGTTGAATTCCGAGGAGTCGGCGTCTTTGAGGGCACACACATTCCGCGCAAATTCAATCACCGCCAATTGCATCCCCAGGCAAATCCCGAAGAAAGGGATCTTATTCTCACGGGCATAACGAATGGCCTTGATCTTTCCTTCTATGCCTCGGTTGCCAAACCCGCCAGGCACCAGGATACCCCCAGCATCCGCAAAAAATGGGGCGAGATCTTCGGTCGACTCCAACTCCTCTGAGTCGATAAACTTTAAATTCAGTTTGGCCCCATTGGCAAAACCTCCATGGGTCAGGGCTTCGTTGAGGCTCTTATAAGAATCCGTGAGATGGACATATTTGCCGACCACGGCAATGGTCACCTCTTTGGTAGGATTCTGAATCCTGTGGACCAACTCTTCCCACTTTTTAAGGTCCGGTTGCCGGGTCCAAATGTTGAGGATCTCCACAATCTTCTCATCAAGACCTTCTTGGTGTAAATGGAGCGGCACCTCATAAATAGACTTCACATCCTTGGCCGTCATCACACAGTCGGCGGGTAAATTGCAAAACAGGGCAATCTTAGACTTGAGATCCTTGGACAGATCGCGATCGGTGCGGCAGAGCAAGATGTCCGGTTGAATACCGATCTCACGGAGCTTGCCCACCGAATGTTGGGTCGGCTTGGTCTTTAATTCACCGGCCGCGCTGATAAATGGTATCAGGGTGAGGTGAATGTACAGGACGTTATCTCTCCCTACATCGGCGCGAAATTGCCGGATGGCCTCCAAGAAGGGGAGACTCTCAATATCACCGACGGTACCCCCGATCTCGACAATCACCAAATCGACCCCCTGGGTCACCTGCATGATGGCGCCTTTGATCTCATCGGTGATGTGGGGGATCACCTGAACGGTACGTCCCAGGTATTCCCCTTTGCGTTCTTTGCGGATCACCGAGTCGTAAATCTTACCCGTGGTAAAATTGCTCAGACGCGACAGCGAGGCCGTGGTGAAACGCTCATAATGTCCCAGATCGAGATCTGTTTCGGCCCCATCGTCGGTGACGAAAACCTCACCATGCTGTAAGGGGTTCATGGTCCCCGGATCGACATTGATGTAGGGGTCCAATTTTTGGAGAGTAATCCGCAGCCCACGCGCCTCTAGCAGGGCCCCAATCGAAGCAGAGGCCAGGCCTTTGCCTAGAGATGAAACGACCCCCCCCGTGACGAAAATAAATTTGGTTTTCATGATTTGCTTCGGAATAGGAGTTTATAGCGCTGACTTAAAAAAGCTAGAACTTTTTCCATAAAGACGGAGGTTTTTTAAAAAAATGTCCGATTCTATAGAATAGTGCCAGTATTCATTGAATATCCTCTTGAGATTCAATTTTCTAAAAGATAAACAGGCAGAATACTTAAGGAGAGAATAACATGACCCAATCCAAACGTTTTGAACAAGTGTCAGTGGAAACAAAGGCGAATATTTATTTTGACGGCAAGGTGGTGAGCCATAGTGTTTGGTTTGGGGATGGAAAGAAGAAGACGCTTGGGTTGATCTATCCGGGGACCTTTAACTTCAAGACGGGTGCCGGCGAGAGGATGGAGATTGTTGCCGGGCGTTGCCGTGTTTGTATTGCGGGGGCTTCGGATTGGTTGGTGATCGCGGCGGGTGAGAGCTTTGATGTCCCGACCAATTCGTTCTTCGATATCGAGGTTAAGGATGGAATCGCCGAATATATCTGTTCGTTCCTGGCATGATGACGATCATGTTGACAGCAACGGTACGTGTATGAAAACCATGAACTCTCATGGTTTTACAAACTTCCCTTGTTGGTGACGATCAACTGCTCCTGTTGCAGCAAACACTTCAGTCCCTGGTTGACTCGTTGGACTTCCATCATTCATCCGTGCTCCGCTTTCGGTATTCCCTGGAACGCCGCTTAACGAGGTGTCAGAAACGGTTGAGCCGTTTTGGGACCCAGCTTGCGGGCTTGCCACAAGAGCTAAAGCAGAGCGATGCGGTACTCAATTTGAACAAGGCGATCGAGAATTGCGAAATGGCACTTAGGTCGCGTTACGAATCCGATTGGTTGCCGCAGTTTCAGAGGTTGCGAGAGGAGGCCCTGGCCTTTGGGGCGCAGCTTTATGAGTTGCACCAGAGTTTGGTTCGGCCCCGGCTTGGTCAGCTTGGCAACCGGCATCGGTTACAATGGGGCCGCAAGCTCTTTCATGTGGGCAATGGTTTTTTTGGGCTTTGGCTTTATGGCTACTCGGGGGTGGGGCCAACTCAGGCGACCTTCGTGTTGGGGTTCTTTTTGGGGTTAGCCCTCTGTATCGAGGCGGCCCGTCGCTGGTCCTCCGGGTTTAATGACTGGGTCTGCAAGCGGATGGGCGGGATAATGCGGGAGCGCGAAAGAAAAAGCGTCACCTCCGCCACTTGGTTCATGTTCTCGGTCATGGTGATCTTTCTCCTGTTTCCCCGTGAGACGGCGATCCTGAGCCTGCTTTACGTGACCTTGGGAGACGCCGTGGCGGGTATTGTGGGCACCCTTTGGGGCAGGCATCGGTTGAACATCCACACCTCTTGGGAAGGTTTTTTGGCCGCGTTGCTGGTTTGTGCCGTCGGGACCGCCTTGTTTGCCCGGTTTTGGCTCGCTCCATTTCAATTGCATGGGATGCGGCTGATGTTATTTTCCTTGCTGGGCGGCGTGATCGCCGCTTTGGCAGAAAGCTGTTTTAAAAAGTTTGATGACAACCTGGTCATCCCCTTTTTTTCTGCACCGCTATTATGTCTGATGGTGTTTTTCTTCCGGTAATTCTAACCCTTTTCCAGATAATCGCCGGTCTCCGTGTCGATGAGGACGGCGTCTCCGGGCCGGATGAACATGGGTACCTTAAACATCGTCCCGTTGTCCACCTTGGCGTCCTTGAGGGCGCCGGCGATGCCTTTTGAGGCGGGATCGCATTCCACGACCGTGAAGCTCATCTTTTGCGGCAGGGTGATGCTCACGGGCTGGCCTTCGCAGCTTAGCACGGTGATCAGGGCCTCCGGTTTCAAATAGGGGAGGGCCTCTTCTAGCAGGGCGGCGGAGAGTTCGACCTGCTCGTAGGTCTTGGGATCCATGAAGTGATAGATTGAACCCTCTTGGTAGAGGAAGCTCATGGTCCGCTCGTCGGCATCGATTTTTTCCACGGATTCGACCGAACGAAACCGGACGTTATTTTTGATCCCGGTCTTGAGGTTGCGGATATCGGCCTGCACCTGGGCGTTGCCCTTGCCCGGGGTGATGTGCTGGACCTTCAAGACGCGATACAGGACATTGTCCAGCTTTAGAATATATCCCACGCGAACCTGTGTGGCGGTGATCATGGACGTCTCCTCATCATAATTTTTTGTAAAGGTCGAGGGTTTTTTGCGCGGTCTGTTGCCATTGAAAAAGCTGGGCACGTTCTCGGCCTTGCTGCGCTAGTTTTTGGCGTACATTGGGGTTGTCGATCAATTCTTCCAGGCCGGTGGCGATGGAGCTCACATCGGTGGGATCCACCAGCAGGGCGGCGTTGCCGGCAATCTCGGCCAGCGAGGAGCGATTGGAGGTCAGGACGGGGCAACCGCCCGCCATGGCCTCGACGACCGGAAAACCAAAGCCCTCGACCAGGGAGGGAAAGGCCAAGAAGAGGGCCTTTTGAAAGCAGGCGCAAATCTCCAGATCGGTGAAACCGGTGGCGAAGATGATGCGATGGCTGAGCGCGAGTTGTGTCGTCAGGTCGCGGAGCGAGGTATAGGCGTCGCCTCGGCCGGCAATCACGAGTTTGACATCGGGATACCGAGCGGCAATCTTGGCAAAGGCCTGGATCAGCCTGGGGATGTTTTTATAAGGCTTGGTGTGGCCGAGCGAGAGGATGAAGCGGCCCTCGGGACACACGGGGGGGAGGGTTAGCGAGACGTTGTTCATGGAAAAAACGGGATCGATGCCATGATGGACCACCGTCATTTTTTCGCGCGGGAGGTGGTAGTGATCGACGGCCTCGGACATGGCATCGGCGGAGATGGCAATGATGTGATCGGCCCGTTGCAAGGCCTTGCCAATGAACGGGCCCACCAGGTGTTGGGCCAGTTGTTGGCGGATCGTTGATTCAAAGGCCAGTGCGGCATGCCTGACCCAAATGAGGTCATGCAAGGTGACCACGACACGCTTGGCCTCTACCCCAAGGGGCAGAAAATGAAACAGGGCGTGGTAGATGTCGGCCTCGATGGGATTGATCAGGGCGGAGCCCAGCAGGATATTTTTCAGGGTGGAGATATGATAGGGGACGATAATTTCTTGAAAATTCGCCTGGGTGACCAGGGGCGAGGGATAATCGTCGTAGCGCAAGACGATGTATTCGTTGTCTTGATCAAGCTTGGCGAGTTCGCGCACCAAATTGAGCGCGTAGCGACCCAGTCCCGTCATGACCTCGCGCGCTTGCCGGGCATCGAGACAGATTCTCATGGTCCCCAGCCCATTTTTTTACATAGGCTTATTCCCAAGCGTCGTTCTTCGGGTTCTAACCCCAGGCCAATCAGGGTTGCACCGTAGAGAATAAAGACCAAGGGAACATGCACCAGTAAATTTCCCAGGGGTGTGGTGATGCGGAAGGAATGAATGGTTATCAGCACACCGGCGGTGATGAGGCCGGAAAGCAGGGGTTTCCAGAGATTTATCTGAAATGGGTGAATTTTGAGGCGTCGCGAGACCGCCCTGACATAAAGAGTTTGGGTGACAATGAACACGAGAGACACACCGAGAGCCGCCCCTTGGGGGCCGAGGATTTTGGCCAACAGGTACGTAACGACGGCATTGATGATCAACGAGATCAGGTTGATGGAGAGCAGGGTATCGGGATGTCCGGTCATGGCCAGGAGATAACCGGCCAGGCCAAAAAAATTAACGGCGGTGGTGCCCAGGAGCAGGGCCAGGAGCCAAGGATAACCCATTTGATAGGCCGACCCGGCCATGGCGGCGATATCACGTCCGTAGAGGGCCACCAACACAATGAGGGGAATGCTGGCCAGCATGATCCATCGAGTCGTGAGCTGATAGGTGTGACTGAGCCGCGGGGTTTCTTCTTGGGTGTGGAGCTCGGTAAAGATCGGGTTGACGATGCCATCAAACGCCATGCGGATGGTGGGCAGGACGTTGGCGATTTGGACCATGATGCCATAAACGCCGATGACCTCAGAAGAGACCAAAGTTCCCAGGAGGATGACATCGAGCCGCCCGTTAAAGTTGAAGATACAATCCGCCAGAAACATCGAGCCGGAAAAACGCAAGATTTCAGGATGAAACTTGATGGGCCAGTGAAACCAGGAGCGCAGCGGAAAATATTTAAAGCTGGGGAAAATGGACGCAAGCAAGACAATGGCCATGGTGATGAAATGAGCGGCACAAAGCCCCTTGATTCCCAAATCGGTGTAGGAAAATAGCAGGGCGAGGCCCGTCAATAAGAAGGGTTCGAGTAAACCTTTGATGTAAAATTGATACTTCATCACTTTGCGCGCCATGGGGGCCTGGATCAGGAGGCGGCTGACGGTTTGGAAAAAGATGATCAGGGACATCCAGCGCAACGGGAGGGCGATGGCCTCGTGATGGAGCAGGGGGGCGATGTGATCGGCGAGGAAGAAGAGTGCGAGGCTGAGGATTAGGCCTAAACCGCTCCCGATGAGGATGGCCATGCGAAAACAATCCGCGGCCTCTTGTTCCTCTTGGCGCGAGGTGTGATACACGATAAATCGTATCAGGCCTTTTTCCAGTCCGAGGGTGGCGATGCCCGCTAAGATTTCAATGTAGGTCCAGGCTAAAAAATAAAGCCCGAAGATGGAGGGGCCGTAGCAGCGCGCGGCGACAAGGTAAAAAAGCGGGCGGCCCAATTTGGCGACCAGGGTGAGAAAATTAACCGCCGCGCCGCGCGCGATCGTGGCGGATTCTCGAGAGAAAACTTTATGTTCGGACATGATGCAGGGTATATTGCGTCACTTCGGCATCAAACTCAAGGAGAGATCGGAAATCGCCAGGTCCGGGCAGACACCCGGGGTGTTGGAGGTGGAGCGTTTAAAAAATCCCACCTGAAGCGGGCCATAGTTCATCTTGAGATAGTTTCCCGTCTTGCCGTTGAGCGTCAAGGGGGCTGTCGCGCCCATCTTGAGTGCGGTGGTTTGGGTGTCACTCATGAGCCCAATCTGGGCCATTTTACCGGTTTCATCGAAGGAGGCATTAACCGTCGTGAGGGTCAGCGGTTTCGTGGCATCCTTCACAGTGTTTTGATAAAAATACGCCGCATGGAGCGACGTGGTTGAGTCTGACACGATGAAACCCAGGTAGTAAGGGAGGCCCGCGTAGTAACACCAAGTCCCCGCCAAGGCATTGACGGAGCCGCTTTGGTCCGGGAGGATGATTGGTGTTTCAGGGATCTCAGGGCTGACGGCGGTGAGCGGAAAGAAAAATAAACTATTGCTGGCATCAGGGCCAAAGCCCGGGATCCCGGTGGGGACGACGCTGGTGCTCGTACTGACAATGGGGGAGCAGTTGAGCTCGCGGTTTTCCATATTGACACCGAGGTGGAGGGCGTCACCATTGGGCTCCACATCCACGCGACGGGTTTCATCGGTGAGCTGCCCGTCTGACGAGATCTGAAATGACATATCAATGGTGTTGCTATCGACCACCTGCCAAGTCCCACTGGCAATGGCGGTGAGCGGCGGCACCCCTTGGGTGATCGTGATTTGAAAGGTGTTGCCTTGAAACGTCATGGACGCGCTGGTTTGATCATAAAATTTTGGGAGTGATTCGCTGGAGTCTAACTGGTTGGTGGCGCACAAGGCGTTCGACTGTTGCACCATGTCATTGAAGTCAGTCAATTGCAGCTCAAAACTGCCATGACTGGTCAGCACGGCCGACAGTTCTTCACTGCTCTTGGGCCCGTTCGAACCGCCCCCGCAATGGGTCGTGACCAGTGCCAGTGCCAAACATAGGGTATTTAACGCCATTTTTTTAATCATCATAATAGTGTTTCCTCTAATCACATTATCGGCACTTGAGTGGAAGAGTTGCGTCTTATTTTGCGAATTTTTACAGGCGATATTTCCTTATCATTTCATAGCACTTGACGATTGAGCTGGTATTTGATTGGATGGCGTCGCTTCAACTACAAAATCGCAAAAAGGAGAAAAACGATATGGTTTCAAAAAAGCAGTTTGCAGTGTTGGCCGTCACGCTGATGGCCCTGGTATCAATCAATTGTAAGGCCCAAACACCTGCGGCAGCCCCCGCTGCGGCTCCAGCGCCTGCTCCGGCCGTCGCCCCAGCCGCTCCGGCACCCGCACCTACTGCGGCTCCAGCGGCAGCAGCTCCAGCAGCCGGCGGTGCAGGTTCCATTACCGGCAAGGTTACTTTTACAGGCACCCCTCCGGCAATGGCCCCTTTAAAGCGTGAGGCCGATCCCTTTTGCGGCAAGACCAAGATGACCGATCAGGAAGTTTTGGTGAATGCCAATGGGACCTTGAAAAATGTTTATGTGCGCATCTCACAGGGAGCCCAGCCAGCGGCTGCTCCGGCTACACCGGCGATTGTGGATCAGTCAAACTGCATGTATATTCCCCGCGTGGTGGCGGTGATGAAGGGTCAAAAAGTCCTGGTGCGTAACAGTGATCCTGTGTTGCACAATGTTCATACCTACGTCGGCACTGCGACGGGGTTTAACCAGGCGATGTTTAAGGGGATGAAGGATATAGAGAAGACCTTTGATCAGGTGGGTGTCACAAAATTCAAGTGTGATGTGCATCCCTGGATGACGGGTTGGGTGGGGGTCAGTGACAATCCGTATTTCGCCGTGACGGGCGATGATGGCAGTTTCACCCTCGCCAATGTTCCGGCCGGTGCCTACACGGTTGAAGCCTGGCACGAAAAGTATGGCAGCAAGACAGTCCAAGTGACGGTCGCGGCGGGGCAACCTGCGGCGGCGGCCTTCGCTTACGCAGCTCAGTAGATTTCGGATTAATATTTGAGAATTTCTAAGGGGTACGGTATGGACCGTGCCCCTTAGTTTTTTTATAATGGAGATGATATGGCAGAATACCGCTTAGCCCGTTTGCTATCCTTCCTGACCCTTTTTCTGATTATGCTTGGCGGCTTTGTGCATAATACCGGTTCGAGCCTGGCCTGTCCGGATTGGCCGCTCTGCTATGGGACCCTGTTTCCGGCCATGACGGGCGGGGTTCAGTATGAGCATTCGCACCGGGTCTTGGCGGCGGCCATTGGTTTACTCATCATCGCGTTGACTGTTCTGATCTTCCGACGGCGTCCTGATCCAGCCTCCAAGATCCTGTCGAGTGTGGCGCTGTTTTTAGTGGTCTTCCAGGGAATTTTAGGGGGACTCACGGTGATTTACCGGCTGCCGATGTTGGTCTCGGTGGCTCATTTGGCCACCTCGATGATTTTTTTCCTGCTCATGGTGACTTTGACCCATCGACTGTCTCCTGCTTATCAACCACCGGTCCAACGACGTTGCCGGGTAACAGCCTTAGTTGCCTTGGCGGTTTATTTACAAATGTTGCTGGGGGCCTTGGTTCGTCATACCGGCTCAGGGCTGGCTTGTTTGGAGATCCCCCTGTGTCAAGGAAGCCTGTGGCCCGCGGGGGCATCGGGGGTATTGCAACTTCACATGGCCCATCGGATTGGCGCACTCATTGTGGCGACTCTGGTGTTGCTTTGGAGCGTGGTGGCTTGGTGTCGGGTCAAGCGGGTGAGGGAGGACATCCCGGCGTTGTTTGCACTGCCATTTTTATTGGTTCTTCTAGAAGTGACATTGGGATTGCTCTCTGTGGCGACCCAGTTGGGAATCTGGTCGGTGACCTTTCATTTGGGAGTTGGCGCGGCGCTGCTTGCAAGCCTCTGGTGGTTATTCCTTAATTCAGGAAAGAGTAACTCATGATTCGTGATCTCATTGAATTGGCCAAACCGCGCATCACCGCCCTGGTGATTGCGACCACGGGTGTGGGGCTGTATCTTGCTCCGGGCCCTGTGAGCGCTGGCCGGGTCTTGATGACCTTGGTGGGTACGGTGCTTATGGTGGCAGGTGCCAATGTCTTAAACATGTATCTGGAGCGAGACAGCGATCGCCTCATGGAGCGCACGCGTGATCGACCTCTCCCCGCCGGACGCATGAATCCGCGCATTGCACTTTGGTATGGTATCCTCATGGCGGTCGTTTCTGTGCTCATCCTCTCTTTGGGCGTGAATCTTATTTCCGGGACCTTGGCCCTGTTTTCCTTTGTGGTCTACGTCTTGGCCTATACCCCGCTCAAAAAGCACACCGATGCCGCCTTGCAGATTGGCGGGGTTTCGGGGGCGATGCCCCCGGTGATTGGTTGGGCGGCGGTGACGGGCCGGGTGGAGTTGCCGGCCTTGGTTTTATTTGCCATCATGTTTCTCTGGCAAGTGCCGCATTTTCTGGCGATCGCGTTGTTTCGCAAGGGGGATTATGCCCGGGCGGGGATCAAGATTTATCCCCTGGAACGCGGTGAACCCGCCGCGCGCCTGGCGATTATTCGCTACACGTTGGCGTTGGTGCTCGTGAGTTTGTTTCTCTATCCGCTGCATATTGCCGGGACGAATTATCTTTTGAGTACGTTGCTTTTGGGGGGCTTGTTTTTGGGCTGGGGTTTGTTGGGCATTAAAAAGTCGACCCTCGCTTGGGCGCGGGGTTTGTTTCTCATCTCGTTGTTTTATCTGACGGCCCTGTTTGGCGTGTTGGTGTTGGATGCCCAAACCCCGCTTCCGGTACTCGCGACATTGCCCCCATTTCAACTCGTCGATCAGACGAATCATCCCCTGGGGCGCGCGGATTTGAAAAACAGGGTTTGGGTGGCCGATTTTATTTTTACCTCATGTGCCGAGGTGTGTCCCTTGCTGACGCAGCGCATGAAAGGCTTGCAGGATTGGATCACGAGTGAAAAGTTATCGGAGGTTTCCCTTGTTTCCTTCAGTGTCGATCCGGAAACTGATACCCCGAAACGCTTGGCGGATTATGCGGATAAAATTCAGGCCCGATCCGATCTTTGGCATTTTGTGACCGGCCCCTATGAGCAAATCGAGGCCGCGGTGATGCAGGGGTTTAAGATCAGCATGGGACGTGTCCCAGTCACCGGGGCGCGAGGCTTCGATGTGGTGCATGGGGATCGGTTTGTCTTGGTCGATCGTCAGGGACAGATCCGGGGTTACTATGAATCTAATGAGCAGGGATTGGCGTTGCTGAAAAAAAATATCATGCAGTTGCTTCATGGGGGCCTCTAATGGGAGATTATCTAGCCAGGCTCAACGCGATTTTAAATGGGAGTAGCGCCGTGCTGCTCTTCTTGGGCTGGTGCGCCATCCGGCGCCATCACAAGGAGTGGCATCGCCGTTTTATGGTGAGTGCCTTTGGTGTTTCAGTGGTTTTTTTGATTTCCTACCTGACCCGTTTCTATCTCACCGGCCCGCATCGCTTTCCCCATGAGGGCTGGATTCGCATCGTATATTTTTCCATCCTGTTGAGTCACACCCTCCTGGCTGTTTGCGTGCCTTTCCTGTCCATCCGTACCCTCTATCTGGCCCTCAAACAAAGATGGGAAGCCCATCGCCGCCTCGCACGCGTGACCTTTCCGGTATGGATGTATGTGTCGGTGACGGGGGTGGTTGTGTATCTGATGCTCTACCGCTATTAAAATAGTTAAAGCCCTTCCTCTTCAATCAATGCCCCCATCGCCGGCGTGCATGATATTCCCGGCAAGGCTGGGATCCCGAAGGCTAGGATAAAAATCACCGACATCAGGCCGGCGGCTAGGACGAACGGGAGTGGGTGTTGCCAATCGTAGAGGAGGCCGGCGGCGAAGGGGCCGACGACTCGGGCTAGGCTGGCGCTGGCTTGGAAGGTGCCCATGACTTCGCCTTGCCGAGTCTTGGGCCCTCCTTTGGAGACTAGGCTGAGGAGTGAGGGTTGACTGATGCCACGACCCACCGCCGAGACGAGGAGAGGAATCAGGAGCAGGCCTAAGGCGTGGGTGAGGGGGATGGCTGCAAAAGAGGCCGCTAGGATTAGGACTCCGATGATGAGCAGGCGGTGTTCGCCATAGCGTTTGGCGAGACGACGAATTAAGCCGCCTTGTATTCCAACCATCACCAAGGCCATCCCGACCAAGATAGAGGCGACATGGCGGGCATCGTAATGGTAGCGATCCATCATCAAGAAGGCAAAAACGGCCTCGAGTTGGGACATCGCCGCGGTGAATAAAAAGTAGATCAGGCACATTTTCCGCACGAAGGGATTGGATAGCATCGCGGTCTTGATGACGGTGGTGTCTTTGTGATGGCGCTTGGGCTCTTGGAGGACGAAGAAGGCGTAAATGGTATTGATGGCGGTCAGGGCGGAGGCCACGTGAATGGGGACGTGATACCCGTAGTGTTCCAAGCCTCCACCTAAGGCTGGGCCTAGGATGAAACCGATGCCAAAGGCGGCGCCGATCATGCCCATTCCCTTGGTGCGATTTTCCTCCGTGGTGACATCGGTGACATAGGCGCTGGCGACGCTGATATTGGCGGCAAAGATGCCGCCTAACGTGCGTCCGACAAAGATCATCGCCATGGAATGGGAGCTCCCCAATAACCACAAGGAGAGGCAGGAGCCGATCATGGTCACGATCATGACTTTTTTGCGCCCGATGCGATCGGAGAGTTTTCCCCAGAGAGGGGAACAAATAAATTGCATCGCGGAATAGGTGGCCAACAAAATTCCCAACAGACTGGCGCTGGCTCCGTATTTTTCGGCGTAGAAAGGGAGGATGGGGATGACGACGCCGAAGCCAATCAGGTCAAGGACCACCACGCTAAACAGGGTCAGCAGGCTTTTATTTTCTGTTGTCATATGGAGGCAACTTCTCTAAGGTACGCAACCGTTTATGGTCAAGAAACTTTTTAAAATGAGCCCGGGAAGTTGGTCGTCCGCGTGGGTTGATTTTCTGCAAAAACGGGCCGGCTGGGTCTGTCTGTTGCTGGTGGGTCTAACTCTCTGGAGCTTTTCTTACGCCCGTCGGGTGCAGATTGACGGCAACATCATCGCCTTTCTTCCTCAACACATGCAGAGTGTGGAAGACTTCAAGATCGTGTTGAATAAGATCGGCGGTTACGGCAATTTTATTGTCATCTTGGAGGGGAAGAGCGCGGAGGAGAATGTCAAGTTTGCCCGCGCCCTTGTGCCCAAACTGCGTGAACTTCCTTGGGTTTCTTTTGTGGATTTTGAGGCGAATAGTCCGGTATTTGAAAAAAACAAGCTCTTGTTCGCGAGCCCGGATGATCTCAAGGATGTGTTGGGCAAGATTGATAATTACGTCATCCAGTACGAAAAAATTAAAATTGCCAAGAAGATTGGATTTTTGACCCAGGAGGAGGCTGAGGGGGATATGCCTCCGTTTCCCTTTGAGGAGTTGGACGCCAAAAATCAACAGCGGGCCATTCCCCAGCAGCACTATCATGATGCCGCCCACAAGACCTTGATGATCCCTGTGTGGCCGCGGGGTATCACCAGCGATATGGGGATGGCCAATCAGGCCTTGCAGGATTTGAACCAGTTGTTGGAGATAACCAAGAAGACGACTGGCTTGGATGTCTCGGGCGAGGTGGGGGGGGAGTTTCGGAACAAGATCGATGAAATTGGCGCCATTGTGGCGGATCTGAAGTCGACGAGTATTTGGTCGACGATTGCCATCCTGGTCCTGATCACGGTGAGTTACCTCAGCCCGTCGGCGTTGTTTTTCATCATCCTGCCGCTCTCCGTGGGGCTGATCTGGAACACGGGATTGATTTATTTGATGTTTGGCAAGATCAATCTCATGACCATCTTCCTGTTTGGCATCCTGTTTGGGTTGGGGATTGAGTATGGGATCCATTTTTATGGCCGCTACCGGGAAGAGAAGGAAGATCCCTCCAAGACCATGCCGGATATCCTAAAGACGATCTTGTGTGAGACGGGTCGTTCTTGTTGGATCTCGGCACTGGCCACCAGCGGGGCTTTTTTTTCGCTGACCCTGACTAAATTTACGGGCATTCGTGCCTTTGGTTTGATTGTCGGCGTGGGTATCTTGTGCGTTTATGTTGCGATGGTGACGGTCTTCCCGACGATTTTTATCCTGTACGACCGTTATCAGGGGGTCTTACAGAGGTTGTCTTGGAAGCGGCTGGTTCATTTTGAAAAGATCGCCGGCATACGCTTGGAAGCCTGGCATGATCGAATTTTAGAGCGACAAGGATTGATTCGGGGGATGACCTGGGGCGTGCTCCTCGTGGGTCTTAGCTTCACAATATTTTCTTTTGTGGCCATTCCAAGTTTACAGTTTGAAAATGATTTTAACAAGATAGATGTGCATCAAAGTACGTTTCAACGTCTGGAGAAGAAGATTGAGAAGGTGTTTAAGGATTCGCGTACGCCAGCGCTGGTGTTGGTCAACTCGCTAGAGGAGGTGAAACAGGTGGAGGCTTCTCTTCGAGAAAAAATGGCACAGCCGCATTCGACCATTGAAAATGTGAAATCGATCCTCGATTTTTTGCCGCAAGATCAGGAGAAAAAACTGGCCATTATTGCCCAGATCAAACAGAAGTTGGAACCGTATCGGGAATTTTTGAAAAAGCGCGGGGGCGATAAATTTCGTGAGATGTATCAGCTTTTGGAGGTCCAAAAGACCGATTTTCAGATCGATGACCTGCCTCCCAGTTTGAAACGTGTGTTCATCGGGAATCCCGATATCCCGGGTTATTTGGTCCATATCTATGAGGGCATTAGTTTGAGAAATGCCAAAGACGCGATCCGCTATGCGGATGAGATCCGCGATGTGCGTGTCGGTGACCGAGTTTGGCACCCGGCGTCTGAGACGCTGGTTTATACCGATGTCTTGAAGTTGATGAAGCCGGAGACGGTGCGCATGTTGTTGCTGGTCACCGCTGGCGTGGTCCTGATGTTGATCCTGCAGTTTCGCAACGTCAAGGATTGTATCCTGGTTTTTACCCCGATGTTGATGGTCATGATTTGGATCCTGGGATGGATGCGGCTCTATGACATCAAGTTTAACGCCTTTAATTTGGTGATTTTCCCGATTATCCTCGGGGTCAATATTGACAATTTTGTGTACATCTATTGTCGTTACCAGGTGGAAAAGCATAAGGGAGTGGGCTGGGCGGTGCGTGTCTCGGCGCGCTCCATCATGGTGTCCCTCTTGACCACGATGTTGAGCTTTGCCTCATTGGCCGCGGCGAATCATACGGGACTTCACTCGATTGGTATCATTGCGATCTGCGGTTTTGGCAGTTGCCTCTTGGCCAGCCTGATATTTTTCCCCGCCCTGTTGCAGTTTTTTCATGCGGGTGAAGATTCGTCGTTGAGTGATGATTCTACTGAGGTTGCAAAAGTATCTCCCCCTGCGTTGTCTTCAAGATAAATTGTGACGAATTAAGAATTGACCATCCTGCCAGACTATATTAAGAGGGCCAAACTATGCGAAAAGGTTTAATAATTGCCGCGGGTAACGGGAGTCGTCTGCGCACCGATGAAGATGATCTGCCCAAACCCTTGATCAAGGTGGCGGGTGTTCCGTTGATTGAACGCGTGATTCTGACGGCAAAAAAGGCCGGTCTGAGTCACTTTGTGGTGGTGTTGGGTTTCCGCGGCGAGGCCATTGAAAAATATCTTCAGACTCATCAGAAGCGTCTGGGTGTGTCCGTGGAGTTTGTCTGGAACGAGGATTGGAAAAAGCCCAATGGTTTTTCAGTGCTCAAGGCGGAACCTCTCATCGAAGATGAATTTGTCCTGATGATGTCGGATCACATCGTGGAAGTGAAGATGTTGGAGGAATTTCTGCAACGCGGGGTGGTGCCGGGCGAGGTGACGCTCGGGACGGATGCGCGCATTGGCGAAATTTTTGATTTGGACGATGCGACGCGGGTTTTGGCGACTGACGGCCGGATTGTGGAGATCGGTAAAAATATTGAAAATTACAATTGCATTGATACCGGGCTGTTTCTTTGTTCGTCCGGTTTGTTTGAGGCCTTGCGGGAAGTGACCCAGACCGGGACGGGCAGTCTCAGTGAGGCGATTCGCTGGTTGGCGCAGCGGGGCAGGGCGCGCGCCATGCCGATGGGCGACTATTTTTGGCAGGATGTCGATAGTCCCGAGACCTTGGTGTATGCCGAACAGCGGCTTTTTCAACTCTTGACCAAGCCGACGGACGGATTTGTGTCACGATTTTTCAATCGCAAGGTTTCCGGATGGATTTCCCGTCGTTTGATTAAGCTGCCGATAAGCGCCAATCAAGTGACGTATTCGGCGCTGTTCTTCGGTTTGTTATCCGCCTATTTGGTGGCGCGCGGCGATCATCTCAGCGTGGCCTTGGGGGGCATTCTTTTCCAATTTTGTTCCATCTACGATGGGTGTGATGGGGAGATTGCCAAACTGCGCATGACCTCCTCCCGTTTTGGGGAATGGCTGGATACCGTTTGTGACAATATCACATACATCGCTTTTTTTATCGGAATCGTGGTGGGTCTGCATCGGCAAGAGGCGGCGCCCTTCTTGCTTTATCTTGGCGTGGTGAGTCTGGGGGGAGTGATTTTTACCCTGATTTTAATGTATAGTTACCTGCGTCGTTATAGCCAATCCGGCAGTCTGGTGACCTTGCAAACGGATTATTCCAATGAGGTAAAAACTTCTAGTTCGATATTTTCCCGCGTCATTGATCGTTTAAAGCCCTTGGGCAAACGCGATTTTTTCGCCTTGTTGTTTATGATGTTTGCCCTCTTTAACCGACTCGATTTGATCTTGATCGCTACGTTCATCGGATCCCAGCTGATGTGGATTGTGTTGCTCGGGATGAAGAAGGGAGTGTCGGATGCTCTCGCGCCAGTTCACGACTTCCAAGAAGATTGAAGGTTTAGTCAAATTCGCCCGCATCAAGATGACCGGTTGGCCTCGACTCATCAATCTTGAGGTCACCAAACTGTGCAACGCCCAGTGTGATTTTTGCCCATGTTGGGAGATCAAGGACCATCCGCAGTTGTTGGATTACACCGAGATCATGCGAAAATTTCGCCCGATAGTCTTGTCCTTAAATGGCGGGGAGCCCTTGCTGCGCAAGGATATTATGGACATTATCGATCAGGTCCGTCCTTATGTGACGTATCTGACGATGATCACGCATGGGCAACTCTTGACGGAAGAGAAATATAAGGAGTTGATGGATCACGGCCTGGATCAGCTCTCTATCTCGCTCAATTATTTGGGCAAGCAGCATGACGACGAGCGGAAGTTGCCCGGCCTGTATCAGCATTTCTCCGAGCTTGTGCCCAAATTGACCCGGCAGGGATATGACAACATCACCTTCAACACCGTCATCATGGATCGCAACATTGATCACATCATCCCGTTGGCGAAACAGGCCAAGGAGTGGGGCGCCAAGATCTCGTTTAGTTCCTACACCACCCTGAAGAATCACAAGGAAGAGTACCGGGTGCGCGAGGCCCAGCTGCGCAAGCTCCGCGAGGTGCTTGATGAGCTGTTGGAGTTGCGCAAGACCCAGGGGAATATTGTGACCTCCGAATTTTACCTGCGTCGCGTCCCGCAATTTTTTGAACAAGGTCACATGGACGATTGCCGAGCGGGATTAAATTTCATCCAAATGACTCCCGATGGCTACATCAAACGCTGCTCCGAGATGCCCGTGATGTTCCACTGGTCAGAGTATCACCCCGACAAAGTCCCCGAAAACGACTGCAACGTCTGCTGGCTCTCCTGCCGAGGCGAGACCGAGACGCCCATTGATCCCAAGCGATTGTGGGAATTTATTAAACATTGATGATTATCAATCACTTTTCTTGACTTTAAAATACAGTTCCCGCTATGCACATTACCGCGTTGCCGCCTTGGCGGAACTGGCAGACGCGCCAGACTCAAAATCTGGTAGGGGCAACCCTGTCCCGGTTCGACCCCGGGAGGCGGCACAAAAATTTGGCGCAGACAAATTTTTGCCCGAAGAACGAAAAACGTAAACGAATTACGAGGTAAGTGGCGCCAAATTTCGTTCATGTTCTTCGTAATTCGTTCTTCGGGAAATGGGTGTACTTTTCTTATTGCAATTCCAAGTAAGATTCGATATTTAGCCGCTACATTTTCGGGTGGTACCGAGAGTGGGCTTGGAGCCCACTTTTTTTTTGGGAAATGCTTTATGCAGGTTGATTTGCGAAAGATTGAAAGCTTGGTCGGGCCGGTGGCGGCGAGTTTGGGGTATGAGCTGGTGCAGGCCCAGTTGGCTGGGGATCAGGGTGGTTCGATCCTGCGGATCTTGATTGATCGGGCGGGGGGAGTTCAGGTGGCGGATTGTGAGCAGCTCTCCCGGGAAATCAGCACCTTGTTGGATGTGGAGGGCGCGGTGCCCGGGCGGTATCGGTTGGAGGTCTCTTCGCCGGGTTTGAATCGTCCGCTGGTTAAGGAAGCTGATTTTGTCCGGTATGTCGGGAGTCGGGCCCAGGTGAAGACTTCGGTACCGATTGAGGGACGGCGCAATTATGCCGGGGAGTTACGAGCGGTAGAGTCAGGTAGTGTGGTGATGAAGATTGATGGAATCGAATATCGAGTCCCGATCGGACTCATTGAAAAAGCGAACTTAGTATTTTAAGGAGGCTGTATGTTGCCGGATCTAGGAAAAGTCATTGAACAGGTCAGTAAGGATAAATCGATACCCAAACAGATCATTGTGGAGGCCCTCGAGGCCGCTATGTTGACGGCCGCGCGCAAAAAGTACGGGCATGAGCGTGAGATTGAGGCACGGTTTAATGAAGAGGTGGGCGAGGTGGAGCTCTTTCAATTTCGCACCGTGGTCGAGCAAGTCGCCAACGAATTGACGGAAATCAGCAAGGAAGATGCCCAGCCGCTCGATCCTGATGCCGTAGTTGGGGATAGCATCGGGGAAAAATTGGACAATCGGTTTTTGGGCCGGATTGCGGCCCAGACGGCCAAACAGGTCATTATCCAAAAAGTGCGCGATGCCGAACGCGATATTATTTATACCGAGTACAAGGATCGCGTCGGCGAGTCGATGACCGGGATTGTCAGGCGCGTGGAGGCGGGCAATGTGATTGTGGATGTGGGGCGTACGGATGCCGTGTTGCCACCTCGCGAGCAGGTGAAGACAGAGAGCTATGCGCCGAATGATCGTGTTCAGGCCTATTTTTTGACGATTCAGCAGACCCAGCGCGGCCCCCAGTTGATTCTGTCGCGTAAGGATAAACGATTTTTGACAAAATTATTTGAACAAGAGGTTCCGGAGATCGCGGAAGGGATTGTTGAAATCAAGGCGACGGCTCGCGAGCCGGGATTCCGTTCCAAGATTGCGGTTTATTCCCGGGATAGTGACGTGGATTCCGTCGGGGCCTGCGTCGGGATGAAGGGATCGCGCGTGCAGAGTGTGGTTCAGGAATTGCGCGGGGAGAAGATTGATATCGTGTTTTGGGATATCGATCCGGCCAAGTTTGTTTGCAATGCTATTTCGCCCGCGGAAGTGGCGAAGGTGATTATTAATGAAAAAGATCATAGCATGGAGATCATTGTTCCCGATGATCAGCTGTCGCTTGCGATTGGCAAACGAGGACAGAATGTGCGCTTGGCTGCGGAATTGACCGGTTGGAATATTGATATCTACAGTGAAAGTAAGTTGGAAGAAATGGCGAAAAAGGCCAAGAAGGTATTGGTCGATGCCTTGGGGATTGAAGATAGTACGGCTACGATCCTGTATAGTCAGGCCTTTCGGAGTCCCGAAGAAATTGCGGCGGCGACCATGGATGAGATGCGCCAGATTCCGGGGATTGCGGATGCGCGCATTGAGACTTTGAAACAAGCGGCCGCGGTCTATATCGAGCAAAAGCGTGCTGGTGAAGGCGAGTCAGGTGCGCCGCGCATCGATAAGGAAAATGATATCTCCCTGAAGGAAGTCCGTGGGGTTGGGTCTAAGACGTTGGAGTTGTTGGCGGCTGCAGGGATCACGAATGTTTCAGAAATTCTTTTGCTCCCTCCGCAAAATTTGTCGGAGAAGACGGGTATTCCCTTGGCGAAGGCCACTCAGTTGTTGGAGAGTTGCCGTTTGATTGCCAAGGCCCCGGGGGCCGCCAAAACAGCATAAGGGGTTTATGGGCATGGAAGCGAAATCAAATGTGGAAGAGAAGCGGGTTAAATCAACGATCATTCGGCGTCGCGCCAAGGTCGATGAGGTTCCTGCGGCTCCAGTCATCTCCACGGACCTTGAAGCCTCGGTAACAACAGCGATTTCCGCTGCTCCCAAGGTCATGACGGTAGCCGCTGTGGAAGGATCTTCCGTTGAGGCGAAGCCTCCTGTGCCAAAGGGTGCCGAACCGGCTTCGGGTCTGCCTGCGGCATTGCCAACCGAGGTAAAGGCCCCGGGTGCTGAAGAGGCCAAACCTAAGAAGGCCGCCAGAAAATTATCTCGCGAAGAACTTGAAATGGAAATGATTGAACGGGCCGGCGGCATCAAGCGGGTCGCCATGATTGCCGATATGATTCCAGAGCGCTTGGAGCGAGTGTTTCGCCCTCCCAAACCGACCAAGAAGAAACGGATGATGTCGCGGCGCGATGTCACTCGGGGCGGGAAGAAGACGGAGATTACGGTCCCAAAGGCGATCAAGAAGATCGTTCGTATTGAAGGTACGATTGTTGTCTCTGATCTGGCGCATCGCATGGGGATCAAGATGGCCCAGGTCATCAGGAAGTTGATGGACTTGGGTGTCATGGCCACCGCGAATGAACGGATTGACCTCGATACCACGACGTTGATTGCGCAAGAGTTCGGTTTTGAAGTGGAGAATGTGGCCTTCACCGAACATTCCGTCTTGAAGGAAGAGGTCTCCAATCAAGAAGACATGGTGCCGCGTCCCCCGGTTGTTACCGTGATGGGGCATGTGGATCATGGCAAGACCTCGCTGCTCGATATGATTCGTAAGGCCAAGGTGGCGGCGGGTGAGGCCGGTGGCATTACGCAACACATCGGTGGTTATAAAGTCCAGTTGCCCAAGGGGACGATTACCTTTGTGGATACTCCCGGTCACGAGGCCTTTACTGCCATGCGGGCCCGGGGCGCCCAGGTGACGGATTTGGTGATCTTGGTGGTGGCCGCCGATGACGGGGTGATGCCACAGACGATCGAGGCGATCAATCATGCCAAGGCGGCGAAGGTTCCTATCATTGTCGCTATTAATAAAATTGATAAGCCAAATGCCAGTACCGATCGTGTTGAACGCGAGTTGATGACTCATGGATTGGTTTCGGAAAAACTGGGCGGTGATACGATGTTCGCGCCCGTTTCCGCGAAGACGGGTCAGGGCTTGGAAGAATTGTTGGAAATGATCCTGCTTCAGGCGGAAATTTTGGACCTGCACGTCAATATCAAGAAACGGGCCCGAGGCACGATTATTGAGGCTAAATTAGACAAGGGGCGCGGTCCCGTGGCCACCCTGATTGTGCAGGAGGGGATTATTCGCCTGGGACAATCGATTGTGGCGGGTCAGGCCTATGGCAAGGTTAAGGCGCTGGTGGATGATCAGGGGCGAAGCGTGAAGGAAGCTGGGCCTTCTGATCCGGTGGAGGTGCTCGGTTTATCCAAAATACCCATGGCGAGCGATATTCTGTATGTGGCCAGTTCCGATGACGATGCGCGTGTGTTGGCGGAACATCGCGAGCAAAAGGAGCGGTTGGAGAAATCGGCCAAGCCGGTCCGGGCGAGTCTGGAAGACGTGCTGCAGGGTAAAGAAGAAGGCAAGATTTCCGAGCTTCGTCTTATCATGAAGGGTGATGTTCAGGGGTCGATTGAGGCGTTGCGTGAGTCGTTGCAGAAACTTTCTACCGATCAGGTGAAGGTCAGTGTGTTGCACACCGGGGTTGGGGCCATCACGGAGTCCGATGTTATTTTGGCGGTGGCCTCCAAGGCCGTTGTGGTTGGGTTTAATGTGCGGCCAGACAATCAGGCGAGACAGCAGGCGGATACCCAAGGGATCCAGATTAAGACCTACAGTATTATTTATGAGCTCTTGGATGAGGTGAAGAAGGCGATGGAGGGGTTGTTGAAACCTACCTTCGAAGAGCGCTACCTCGGGCGTGTCGAGATCCGCAAAATATTTGTTGTTTCCAAGGTGGGAACGATCGCCGGGTGTTTTGTCTCGGATGGCAAGATCAACCGCCAGGCCCAGATACGAATCTTGCGCGACGGTGTCATTGTGCACCAAGGGAAACTGGCTTCTCTGAAACGCTTTAAGGATGATGTGCGCGATGTTGCCAATAACATGGAATGCGGCTTGAGCATTGAGAATTTTAACGACATCAAGGTGGGCGATATGGTGGAAGCCTTCATCATCGAATCCGTCGCGGGTCGTCTGTAGTTTTAACGCTAAAGTTTTCTATGGGCACCCATCGCATCGACAAATTACAAGGCGAGATTTTAAAAGAAGTTCGGATGATTCTGTTGTTTGTGTTGGATATTCCCGCCTTGCAGCAGATTGCCTTGACCCGAGTGTTGCTCACCAAGGATCTTAGTTTGGCCCGTGTTTACTACGAGACGATCTTGCCCGATCAACGTCGCGACGGGTTGCAAGAAGAGTTGGACCGGCAGGGCAAGCGTATTCGAAAAGAATTGGCGCAGCGCATGAGATTGCGCGCCGTCCCCGAGGTTAGATTTTTTTATGACGAAACGAACGAAACCATCTCGAAGGTCGAAAAGCTCATCGACTCCCTGTAGTCGAGTGTTACAAGCCATCCGCCAAGGGAAGTCGTTCTTGGTGACGACGCATCGGAGCCCCGATGGGGATGCCCTGGGATCGGCCCTGGCCCTGGGCTACGGGTTATTAAAGTTTAAGAAAAAGGTTAAAATCTATAATTTTGATCCGGTTCCGGGGAATTTAAAATTCCTCCCTGGAGTGGATCGGGTCACGCAAGAGTTGCACCCTGAGGAACGTTTTGACGCCTCATTTATTGTGGATTGCGCTGAACGAAAAAGGGTGGGGGATACCTTCTTAAACCACGCGGGCATCGGCAAGCTGATTATCCTGGACCATCATGTCATCCATGGTCAGGCCGGAGACATCGATATGATTGAGACCCAGGCGGCCTCTTCCGGTGTGGTGGTGCTCAAGGTGTTGCAGGCCCTGAAGGTCCCAATCACTCGCGAGATTGCGACCCATATTTATTGCACCTTGGTGACGGATACCGGTAATTTTCGCTATTCCAACACCGATGCGGGGGTGTTGCAGTTGGCCTCTGATTTGGTGAAAAAGGGGGTTAACTCCTCGGAGATTGCCCGGCACATCTATGAAAGTTTCCCGATCGAGCGGCTGCGCTTGATGGGCCGTGTCTTGCCGACCTTGGAGGTTTCTTCCGATGCCCGTTATGCCTCGCTCACCTTGACCCAAGCGATGTTACAAGAGACCGGTGCGACCTCGGATTTGGCCGATGAATTTATCAATTTTCCCCGGTCGGTGGATAGTGTGGAGGTGGCGGTTTTTTTCAAGGAGTCGAGTGAAGAGGCGAACACCTACAAGATCAGCCTGCGCTCTAAGCAGGTGGTGGACGTGGCGGCCATCGCCGGCTTGTTCGATGGTGGCGGGCATCGACGGGCGGCGGGGTGCAAAATTACCGGGGACTTCGCGTTGATCAGAAAACAAGTTTATCAGGCGGTTGAAACAGCTTTATGCAAGACGTCTTAATCATCGACAAGCCGAGCGGGATGACCTCCCATACCGTCGTTCAACAAGTCAAACGGATCACGGGGGCTGCGAAGGCCGGCCATGCGGGCACTCTGGATCCGATGGCGACGGGTGTATTGATTGTCTGCCTCAATAAGGCCACGAAACGTCAAAATGATTTTATGACCTTGGATAAGGAATATCGCGCGACGTTGCGGCTCGGGATTCAGACGGATACGGCCGATCTCGAGGGTAAGACGGTTCAAGAACAAGCGGTTCCGCCGCTTAGTGAGTCACAAGTTCTGGCCGTGTTCCAAGGATTAACCGGGGCTCAAGAACAGCTCCCGCCCATGTACAGCGCCATTAAATTTCAGGGACGATGCCTGTATCGGTACGCACGCGAAGGCAAGGAAGTGGCGCGGATCCCTCGGTCCATTGTGGTGCATCAATTGTTACTGGAGCGTTTGCAAGCCGGCGAGATCGATTTTTTTGTCAATTGCTCGAAGGGAACTTATGTGCGGACCTTGGGAGAGGAAATAGCGGCCCGATTGGGGACCCTGGGACACCTCAGCAAGCTACAGCGGGTGGCCTGTGGCCCGTACCGCGTTGATCAGGCCCACAGCCTGGAGCATCTGAAAGGGCTTTACAAATAAAAAAGGCTATGTTAGCCATGGGAGACTTATGGAAGCGAAACAAGAAGTTATCGGAAAATTTGCGATCCACCAGGGGGACACAGGTTCTCCCGAAGTTCAGATCGCGCTTATCTCGCAGCGTATTGAGAAACTGACGGAACATTTTAAGAGCTACGTAAAAGATCATCAGTCGCGTCGTGGACTCTTGAAACTCGTGGGTCAGAGACGCAGACTTTTGGAATATCTCAAAGATAAAGATTCGGATCGTTACCGTAAATTAACGAAGGAATTAGGATTAAGGAAATAGGAGGCCTGGCGCTGATAATTTAGAAGGGATCCTTTCCGGGGTCTGTTTTAAGTTATCGGCGGTTTCAACCCTCCCGCAGTCAGTCAGATAAGAATCATCTTGTAACCATAAAAATGTCAAATCGGGGTGTTTCCCCCAATAAGGAGTCCTATGATACAGCGCGAAGAAGTGGAAATTGGTGGCCGAATTGTTTCTCTCGAAACTGGAAAAATGGCCAAACAGGCCGGTGGGGCCGTCTTGGTTCGGAGTGGTGACTCCATGGTCCTTGTGACCGCGGTCATTTCCAAAGAGCCCAAGAAAGGGATTAGTTTTCTTCCCCTGACCGTAGACTATGTGGAAAAAACTTTTGCGGCCGGCAAGATCCCCGGTGGTTTTTTTAAACGCGAGGGACGTCCTTCCGAAATGGCCACCCTGACGAGCCGATTTATCGACCGTCCGATTCGCCCTCTTTTCCCGGAAGGTTATGCCCACGAGACCCAGATTATTGCGACTGTGCTGTCGGTGGATCCCGAAGTCGAGACCGATATCTTGGCGACAGTTGGTGCCTCAGCCGCTTTGATGATTTCAGAGGCCCCATTTTTGGGACCGATCGCGAGTGTGCGTGTGGGCCGATTGAATGGGGAGCTTGTCTGCAATCCCACCGATGAGCAGATGGAAACAAGTGACATTGACCTCATTGTGACGAGCAGTAAAGAAGCGATCGTGATGGTGGAGGGTGGTGCCGATGAGGTGCAGGAGAGCGATATTGTGGCCGCCCTGACTTTTGCGCATAAATCGGTTCAGCCGCTGTTAGTCATACAAGAAAAATTGCGGGAAAAGGCTGGCAAACCGAAGTTAGTCATTCCAGCCCCAGAGGCTGAGGAGACCCTCACCGCTGAGATTAAAGAGATGGTTTGGACCCGACTCGATAAGGCATTTCGCATTCCCAATAAGCAGGAACGGACTCAGCAAATAAAGTTGATTAAGGGAGAGGTGGTTGCCGCCAAGGTTCCGGCGGATGATACGGGAGCTGTGCTGCAGAAGATCGGTAAAATTTTTGAAAATATCGAATATGATTTGGTGCGAGGGATTATTATTAAGGAGCGTCGTCGTATTGATGGTCGTGGTTTTGAAGATATTCGAAATATTTCCAGTGAATCGGGTTTGTTGCCCAGGGCCCATGGGTCGGCACTGTTTACTCGGGGTGAGACTCAGGCCTTGGTGGTCACGACTTTGGGATCGGGAGATGATGAACAAATTATTGATGCACTCAAGGGTGAGTATGTCAAAAAGTTCACACTCCATTACAACTTTCCGCCATTTTCGACAGGGGAAACCAAACCCATGCGTTCTCCTGGGCGTCGAGAGGTAGGACATGGGGCCTTGGCGGAACGCGCCTTGAAGCGGGTGCTCCCCACTGAAGAGGCTTTTCCGTATACCATTCGGTTGGTTTCAGAAGTGTTGGAATCCAATGGTTCTTCCTCGATGGCCTCGGTGTGTGGTGGTTCTTTGGCCTTGATGGATGCGGGTGTGCCGATGCGTGCTCCAGTCGCGGGTATTGCCATGGGCTTGGTCAAAGAGGGCGATCAGATTGCCGTCCTCTCGGATATCTTGGGAGACGAAGACCATCTGGGCGATATGGATTTCAAAGTCGCCGGCACCGAGCGCGGTGTGACGGCCTTGCAAATGGATATTAAAATTACTGGGGTGAGCGGGGCGGTTTTGAGCCAGGCCTTGGACCAGGCGCGTCGTGGTCGTTTGCATATTTTAGGGGAGATGAGCAAGACGTTGACACAAGGACGTTCGGAGCTGTCGCCTTATGCCCCGAGGATTCGCGCCCTGACGATTCCAAAGGATATGATCGGGGCCCTGATTGGCCCGGGTGGAAAAAATATTCGCGGGATTGTCGATGAAACGGGTGCGAAGGTGGAAGTGAATGATGATGGGGTTGTGCGCATTTACAGTACGGATGGTCTGGCCATGGATGAAGCAGTTCGGCGCGTCGAGATGCTTACGGCGGTGCCAGAAGTTGGAAAGATTTATCATGGCCGTGTCGCCAAGATTGCGGAATTCGGCGCCTTCGTGAGTATCTTGCCCAATACGGATGGGTTGGTGCATATTTCAGAACTTGATTATCAACGGGTGGCGAATGTGTCTGACATCCTCCATGAAGGCGATGAGATTGACGTGAAGGTGATTCGTATCGAACCCAATGGCAAGATTGCCCTGTCACGTCGGCAGACGATGCCAGCCCCCGAAGGCTGGACTCCTCCGACGGAATCGGATCGTCCCCGCAGCGGATTTGGCGGTGGTGGTGGTCGAGACCGTGATCGCGGCAGAGATCGTGGTCGCGAGCCCCGTAGGCGTTAGACTAGTTTGTTCAGAATTTCCGTCAGCTGTTGCTCGGTAGCCGCTTGGCTCCCTGAGTTATCCAGCACAAAATCCGCTCGCTTGAGTTTTTCCTCCGTGGGCATCTGGGCTAAGATGCGTTGCCAGGCCTCCACGTCGGAGAGCTGATCGCGCTCCTTGAGACGCTGCAATTGAATCTCCGGGGCACAGGTGATCAGCAGGGTCTTGTCCACCATCTGGTGCAGGTCAGATTCAAAGAGGAGGGCGGCATCAATGACAACGAGCCGCTTTTTCTTTTTTTCATAGCCTTGCACTTCTTTGCCGATTTCTTCCAGCACCAGGGGATGGGTGATCCCTTCTAAGATCTGCCTCTTTTCCGGGTTGGAGAAGACTATTTTCCCCAAGGTGGGACGATGGATCGTCTTATCGGCACTTAAAATTTCCACGCCAAAGACATCGAGGATCTGATGATAGGCCGGTTGTTTGGGGACGATGATCTGGTGGGCGATCTGATCGGCATCAATGACCGGGATCTTCTTTTGCCGCAGCAGGGAACTGACAAAACTCTTTCCGCTGGCAATCCCACCGGTCAATCCCAGCAGTTGGGTAGTGGGGTTTCCCAAACGTCGGTGGAGGAGGGCGATGGCTGGATTCTCCTTCTCCTGCGTCTTCATGGTCTTCCAGACAGTTTTAATGAAATCGACTTCGGTAAAAGGCTTCTTTTTTCTTGTCTTGATTTTCATGGAATGTCTTGGGGGGTTGATAATTTGGTACGAGCAATCTCTAACAAAATTTCCGGGGTGTTCTTTTCAGGCTCATCCAATACGACTTCCACTAATTCTTTCAGCATCAGGCCCATTTGCGGACCTTCCCGTAATCCGATGCTCATGAGGTCCGTTCCCCGAATCGCCAGGTCTTTCACCGAGAAAGGCGACTTGTTGTTGATTTCATGTTCGATTTTTTCCCGCAGCCTAAGCACCCCGCGAATACCTTCGGGATAACGGCCTCCCCGGTTGTCCGCCAATCTTAGATCGACCAATTTTAAGATGAGATCCGGGCCGATTTTATTGATGAAGCGGCGAATCGCACGATCTGAAAAAAAAGATTTGGCCTGAAACATGTGCTCTTCGACCAGTTTTTCCACGCGATCAGAATCAATCCCCAAAGTTGTCATTTTTAAGGCCTGGATGCGTTTCCGCACCATTCGTTTGGAAAGGATCTGGTGGCCATAAAAGGTCAGCCGGTTTTTTTCCGGATCAAAGCGCTTGGTTTTTGGTTTGCCCACATCGTGATAAAGTGCGGCCAGCATGAGTTCCATGTCTCCCGCATTGGGAATCGCATTATCCTTGCGGGAGGCGTCCAACACGCGCATGGTGTGCATAAAGACATCATCGTTGCGGAACTTATTGCCCTGCTCAACCCCGACCGTGGCCTGCAGCTCCGGAAAGACGTAGCCCAGCAATCCGGCTTTTTCCATCAGGATGAAGCCCTGGGAGGGTTGTTCCGCCGAAAGGAGTTTTTTAATCTCTTCGGTAATGCGTTCGGAAGAGACCGTTTTGATTTTTTCGGCATGTTCTTTCATGGAGGCAAAGGTGTCCGGTTCGATCTCCAAGTGAAACCGCGCCGCGAATTGAATACCGCGAAGCATTCGTAATGGATCCTCTAAAAAGGCCTGTTGTGAGACCATGCGTAGCTTTTTATCTCGGAGGTCGGTTTGGCCGCCAAAGGGGTCGATCATCCTGCCGGTTGAGAGTTCCTGGGCCATGGCATTGACGGTGAAATCGCGTCGGGAGAGGTCGATTTCGACGGGGAGCAGCGGGTCAAAATGCACATCGAAGTCTCGATGCCCCTCACCGGTGGAGACCTCTTTGCGGGGCAGGGCGATGTCAATTTCTCCGCCTTCTTTGGGATGAAATTTAATGACCCCAAAGCTTTTTCCGACCAAGAAGATTTCTCCCAAGGGGCGTAGCAAGGTCGTAAGGTCCTTGATCGCCAAGTGGGTCACCAACAGATCCAGATCTTTTTTGGGAATACCGAGTAAACGATCGCGCACACTGCCGCCCACTTCATAGACATGGCCGCCGGCCTTCTCAATGACCTCGAGAAAGCGGGGGGCTATTTTACTGGCTGGGGATGACATCGATCTTAAGCTTTTCTCGAAATGAATCGGCCCAGAGGTTTAACAAGGAGCTTGTTGTGGCCGACTTGACGTCTCCCGACTGAGGCCCGGATTTTTGGGTCTTATGCGATTGCAGATCCGCGTCGAGCCAGGCTTGCCAAGGGGCAAACAGCGAGTTTCCCAGGAGATTGAGCTGATCATTCAACATGTCTTTGCGCAAGGCCGCCTCAAAATCTTCCCCGTATTTTCGCTCATAAAAAGGCAAAAAACGGTTTTGATAATCGCTTACGTTGAAATGCCCGTCCTCGGCGAGATTTGGGTTATGAGCGATTTCGTCGGCTAAGGCCTGATCGGATACCTGCAAACCAAGCTTTTTGGCAAAGTGTTCATTCGATTCCTTCATGATGAGCTGATCGAGGATATTTTTCTTCAATAAATTTTTAAATGATTCAGGGATGCTTTTGTCTGCATCACTGCCCTGAACTTGTTTTTCAAATTGTTGGATACTGCCCTGATAAAGCACTTCGTATTTTTGGCGCGAGATCGGATATCCATCCACCATGGCAATCTGACTCTGGCCCAGGCTGTTGTAACGACTGTAACGATTGGTGAAGGTGGTATAACCGAAAAAAACGATGAAACTGAGGATGATGACGCTGAAAATAATCTTGATGATCCACGAAGAGGCCTGTCGTCTCATGATGTCTAGCATGGCGCGAAGGTAGGTAAAAAGTGCTGCAAAATCAACAAATTTCTTGATTATTTACAGGTCAGGTGTTACCCAAACTGGCCTCTTCTATGATACTTGATTATATTCTTGGACTCTTTTCAAACGATATTGCCATTGACCTGGGGACGGCGAACATCCTGGTCTATGTCAAGGCGAAGGGTATTATTGCGGCCGAGCCCTCCGTGGTGGCGGTGCAGCGTGATAACCGCGGTGTCAAAAGGGTCTTGGCGGTGGGGAAAGAGGCCAAGGAAATGTTGGGCCGAACCCCCGGCTCTATTGAGGCCATTCGTCCCCTGAAAGATGGTGTGATTGCCGACTTTGAGGTGACGGAGGCGATGCTGCGGCACTTTATCCGCAAGGCGCACAATCGTAAGACCCTGATTCGCCCGCGTGTCATCGTGGGTATTCCCTATGGTATTACCGAGGTGGAGCGTCGGGCGGTGCGTGAGTCAGCCGAGTCGGCGGGGGCTCGAGAGGTTTATTTAATTGAAGAACCGATGGCCGCCGCGATTGGTGCGGGACTTCCCATCTCGGAGCCGGTGGGCAACATGATCGTCGATATTGGAGGTGGGACCACCGAGGTTGCCGTCATTTCACTCTCCGGAATTGTCTATAGTCGCTCGCTACGGGTGGCGGGGGATAAGATGGACGAGGCTATTATTCATTACATCAAGCGTAAATATAATATGTTGATCGGGGAGCGGACGGCTGAAAAGGTCAAGATCAGTATTGGGACGGCCTATCCGGAAAATGAAGTGAGGACCATGGAGATCAAGGGTCGTGATCTGGTGGCGGGGGTTCCAAAAACATTGGAAATTAATTCCGAAGAGATTCGTGAGGCGATTCAAGATCCGATCAATGCCATTGTGGAAGAAATTAAGTCGGCGCTGGAGCGGACTCCCCCGGAGCTGGCGGCTGATATTGTCGATCGTGGCATCTATTTGGCCGGTGGTGGGGCCCTGATTCGGAATTTGGACGTCCTGATTCGTGAAGAGACCGGGATGCCGGTGGTTATTGCCGATGACCCTTTGACCTGTGTGGTCTTGGGTACGGGCAAGGCCTTGGATCAGCTTGATCGCTTAAAGGGTATAACTGTCACCTGATGTGCTTGCCATCCTAAAAAAAGTCCTACTGCCGCTGCTCCTAGTAAGCCTAGCCTTCATGCTTTATGTCCGTCATGCGGGACACGATGACGATCAAACAGGCGTTTTGGCCTGGCAGGATCGAGTGGTGATGTGGATGGTGGCGCCCTTTGGCCGTCTGACGGACTTTGCCCATGTTCGGCTCAGTCATATTTCAGATTATGTCACAACCCTTTCCAAGACAGTGGCGGAGAATGACTCGCTGCGTACCGAGCTCGATCAGTTGCGCCTGAAAAATATGGAGTTGGGGCAAGTGAATCAGGAGGTGGAAAGACTTCGTTCCCTGTTTCAGTTTCAAGCAACCTTTCCTAAAAAATTAGTGGCCGCGCGCGTCATCTCTTTGCCTCCTTTATCTGAGTTTAGAATCGTGATGATTGATAAAGGGAGCGAAGCAGGGGTGCGAAGGCGCGCCGCGGTGCTGGTCCCGCAGGGCTTGGTGGGGCAGGTGATTCGAGTGGCCGCCCATACCGCTGAAATCTTGCTGATCACGGACCCGACGAGTGCGGTGGATGCCCGCACCGTGCGTTCTGAGGCACGGGGCATTGTGGTGGGCAAATCGGTCTCCATTGGCTTGAAGCGAGATCTTTATATTGGCTCGGTGGAATACCTCAATCGACTCAGTGATGTGGTGACTGGGGATCAAGTTATCTCGACAGGTTTGGATGGCGTTTTCCCGGCGGGAATTCCGATCGGGACGATTCAGCAGGTGAGCAAGGGAGAATATGGGCTATTCCAGGACGCTGATTTAATGCCTGTTGTCTCCTTGGAAAAATTACGTGAAGTCTTGGTGGTGTCGTCCCCATGAGGCGGCCCTTATTCATTGCGGGGTATGTTTTTTTTGCCCTGCTCGTCAGCACGCTCTCACCGTACCTGCCGTTGCGCCCCTATCGGTTTGAACTTATCGCCCTGTTGGTATTTTATTTGGGGTTTTCCATGCCAGTATCTTGGGGAGGTCCCTTGGTATTTTGGCTTGGGCTTATCCAAGAATCCATCGGCACTTCGTTGCACGGTCTGCTCGCGACCAGTTATTTGGCGAGTTATCTGTTGCTTCGATTGGCCAAAAAAAACCTTTTTTTAGAGGGATTTATTTTTAAAGTTCTTTGGGTTTTTATTTTTACCTTTGGCCAAAAGGCGGTGGAACATTTTCTCTTATTGCACGCAGGCTTTGGGACGCCGGGTATTTGGATCGTGTTGATTCAGGGCGCGCTCCAGTCTGGACTGGCCCTGTTACTTTTTCCGCTCTTTGATATTTGTCTGAGGGAGCCAGAGGATGCTTGATTTTTCCCAGGAAGGTGTTGAGGGATTTCGCAACCGTTTTTTTATCGCGGCTGTGATACTGGGGCTGTTTTTCTTGTTGGTGATCATGCGGCTTTTTTCCCTGCAAATCATCAGCGGGAAGGAATTTTGGCTTTTTTCGAGCGAGCATACGGTGAAGGAGATTCGTTACCCGGCACCGCGCGGGGTGATTTTTGATCGGAACCATCTTCCCTTGGTCCAAAGTAGGCCCTCATTTGAGCTGGTCATGATCCGGCAACATGTGAAGGATTTTGAACGAGTGAAAAAAACCCTGCATGATCTGCTCGGGGTCAGTCCTGCCTTGATGGATAGTAAGTGGCAGGAGGTCAAGCAACAGGCGGCTTTTTATCCGATTACCTTGGTATCCGACCTTGCGCTGGAACAAGTGGCCAGGATTCGTACCGCCCAGTCGATTCAGATCGAAAACAGCGATGATCCTGATCTGAGAGGCATCGATGTCATCCCCACCCCGTTGCGTGATTATCCGCTCGTGGTGGCCAATTTTTTGGGTTACTTGAAGGAGATCTCGCAAAAAGAGTTGGAAGATTATCAAACCACACAGCCAGGCCGATACGACATGGGTGATCTGGTCGGGGCGGCAGGATTAGAGCACCGCTGGGAAGGATATTTAAAGGGGGAAGATGGCACGCATCAAAGGGTTGTCGACGCGGTCGGTCGTGAGATCCTGACGAGCGAGATGGCGGCCTATGTGCAAGATCGTGAACCGCGTCCCGGGGCTAATCTTATCTTGTCGATTGATAGCCGGCTTCAGTCGGTGGCCGAACAAGGCTTCGGTGATAAAAAGGGTGCCTTGGTGGCCATCGATGTGAAAACGGGCGGGATATTGGCGATGGTAAGTCGGCCCACCTACAACCCGCGTGCCTTGGAGGGAATGAATGGGGCGCAATGGCAACAGTTGATCAATAATCCTGACAAGCTTTTTTTAAACCGAACCATTCAAGGGGCTTATCCTCCTGGCTCAACATACAAAATTATTACGGCCATCGCTGGTTTGGAAGAGCATGTTATGACTCCGGAAGAAAAGATTACCTGCCCCGGCGGACTCAATTTTGGAGGGCGTTTTTTTCACTGTTGGAATTCAAGGGGACACGGGGCCGTGAGTCTGGTGACGGCGATTGCCCAGTCCTGTGATACCTATTTTTATACGATTGGGATTAGGTTGGGCGTGGATCGTTTGGCCAAATACGCCAATATCTTGGGGCTGGGAAAACCCACTGGAGTGGATCTCGATGGGGAAAGGGGAGGGATGATACCCACCTCCGAGTGGAAACAGCGGGTCTTTAAGACTCCCTGGCAGCCGGGAGAAAATCTTTCGATTGCGATCGGTCAGGGGTATGACACGGTGACTCCGATTGGGAATGCCCTGGTGATAGCCCAGGTGGCCTCGGGAAAAATCTTGAAACCCCATTTGGTGGATCGCATTGAAGATATCAATGGTCACCCATTATTTGAAAATGAGCAAGGCGCTACGGAGGATTTGCCTATTTCTCCGGAAACCTTGAAATGGGTTCGAGAGGGGCTACGGCAGGTGGTGGCGGCCCCGGGAGGGACGGCCCATCGGCATTTTACCACTGAGTTTTCGATGGCTGGTAAAACAGGGACGGCTCAAGTGGTGAGTGCTGAGGGTAAGTCTCAGGGGATTCACGATGCGGGCGACCATGCCTTATTTGTTGTGTATTCATCCGTCGAGGATCCGCAGATTGCCATCTCAGTGGTGGTAGAACACGGTGGCCATGGAGGGGTTGTTGCGGCCCCGATTGCCAAGGCCGTAATTGCTAAATATATGGAGTTACAAAAAACCAAAAATGCCGAGTGAACGATGATTCCAAACGTAGACAAACGTCTTCAATCTCATTTTCCGTGGGCTTTTTTTTGGGTGGCCTTGAGTTTGCTCGTCATTGGACTGATCAATCTTCACAGTGCCACTTATAATCTGGTTCAGGGTGGCATTTCACCCTTACTGATATCCCAAGTGATTTGGATCTTGTTTGGGGTCGTTTTGGCGACGGCCTTGTTGGTGATTGATTATCGCTTGTTTACCCAGTTTTCTTATCCGCTCTACATTTTTTCCGTTATTCTGCTCCTGATGGTTTTGTTGTTTGGCAAATCCATTGCCGGTAATCGCAATTGGTTGGCGCTTGGACCTTTTACGATCCAACCTTCGGAGTTTGCCAAAATTACCTTTGTCTTGGTCATGGCCAGACATTTGTCGCATCACCCGGCCCCGGGAGGTTATTCTTTTAAGGAATTATTGGTCCCCCTGGGCTTATTGCTCCCCCCCTTGGGTCTTATCCTGTTGGGAAAAGATATGGGGTCAAGCCTGTTTTTCATTTTACTTTTTACGTCGATGGTCTTGTTTGCCGGGATTAAGCGTAAGACTCTTCTCATTATTCTTGTGATGGGCCTTTTGGGGGGAGGGATTGGGTATCGCTTTGTCTTATCGGATCATCAGAAACTGCGAATCACCACTTTTTTGCATCCGGAGGAAGACCCCAAGGGGAGCGGATACCATTTGCTGCACTCCAAGATTGCCGTTGGATCGGGACGGTTTTTTGGGAAGGGATATTTAAGGGGGATGCACAATAAGCTTAAATATTTGCCGGAACGTCATACGGATTTTATTTTTCCAGTGCTTGCGGAGGAATGGGGATTTCTGGGTTGTGTGGTGGTGATATCACTCTATCTGGCGTTTCTCTCCTTGGCGTTACAGATCGCCGCTAAGGCTCGCGATCGTTTTGGTGTCTTGCTTTGCTTTGGGATGGCAGCCCTGTTTTTTTGCCAAATAGTCATCAACCTGGGTGGTGTGTTAGGCCTGATTCCCCTGACGGGGGTGACACTCCCGTTCCTTTCCTACGGAGGATCTTCCATGGTTTCTATTTTGATTGGGGCGAGCTTTATTTTTAATGTCGGGATGAGACGGTTTATTTTTTAGCCCAGATTATTTCTACATCATAACTCTTGAGCTGTTCATCCGCCGTCATGATCGGCAGCTTTTCCAGTTGCGCCTGGGCGATGAGGAGGCGGTCGAACGGGTCACGATGGTGATGGGGGAGTTCTCCTGCTTGCAGGGCATGACTGTGGTGGATGGGAAGAGAGGACATCGCTTGCGATGCGAGACGATTCGGGATGTATTCTTTAGGGGGTAGCGGAAGTTGCAGTTTGCCAGAGCCATACTTAATGGCGATCTCCCAAGAGCTTGCGACCGAAAAAAAGACGATGTTCGCATGCTTTAGAATCAGACCTTGACTCGACTTATTTAGTTTTTCCGGATTTAGAAAACACCACAACCAACAGTGAGTATCGATGATAAATTTCATGATTCAAAATCACGCAGGATATCCTCGGGCAAGGGGGCATCGAAGTCATCCGGCACAAAGCCCTTGCCACGATCCATTCCCAGCATGCGTTTTCGGTTAGTCTTTTCCATCGGGAGTAGGCGTGCAACCGGGGTCCCCGATTTGGCAATGATCACCTCTTCTCCCCCCGCCACCCGCTCCAACAGGCGGGAAAGGTGGGTCTTGGCCTCATGGATTCCAACGGTAAGCATTGTCTGATGATAAACTAAGCTAAGGACTTAGTCAAGATGCGGTTTTTTAGATGGCCTTTTTGACGAGCATTTCAATCTGATCTTTCGGAACCGAGCCCACCAACTGGCCCACTGCCTGGCCGTCTTTGAAGAGGATCAGGGTGGGGATGCCGCGTACGCCGAATTGGCCGGGGGTGCCTGGGTTTTGGTCGACGTCCATTTTGTAGACGGATAGTTTGCCGGCGTATTGATCGGCGATCTGATCGATCACCGGTGCCAGGGCGCGGCAGGGGGCGCACCAGGTGGCCCAGAAGTCAATTAAGACTGGTTGTTTATTTTTGAGAACTTCCTGCTCAAAATTTTGATCGCTGGCCTGCTTGATAAGGGGTGAAGCCATGTGTTTTCTCCTGTGGTTGACTCAGTGTCGAATCTAGGGTTAGGGTCGGGTTAAAATCAAGCAGTTTCTTAAGGAGCGTGTTTTCTGAGGATGAGCGCCATACGGATCAGGGTTTTCTTATACATTTTTATCTCTTGTTTGATGGGCATAGGGTTTTGGTGGTGGCATCACCGGCCCTATTGGTATCTCAGCGTTGTCAATTCCGGGAGTGGCCCCGTTGTACTGAAGGTTTCCTCGGTCTCGGAGGAATGGCCATTGGCCCCCGGTGAGGCGCGGACCTATAAAATGTCGTGGATGAAAGATCGGGATGCGCAACAGGAGCGGCAGTTTACCATGACCACTCAGGGCAAAAGCGAGACCCTCGGCCTCAAGGTCCCTGTTTCGAGCACGGTGGTGTTTGATACCGCGGGCAGTAGCTGTTTTTTACTGGCCGATTATGGCCCGCAGTATCGCGATGATCAGACGCCCTATCCGGAGAAGGAGAGCGATATTGTCATCAAACAGATGATGCGTGGCCGGCTTTTTGTTTTAAATGGTCCTGTGCCGTTGCGTGTTCGATTGGGAGAAATTCTTCCAAAAAAACTTGGGATTAAACCCGGCATGTTGCCTCAATTAATCCGCTTCATTCAAGTGCCTTGCCAACTGACCACCGGTGGTCTGCCGCAGTTCGTGGGTCTCTATAACTATCTCAATACCCACTGATGCGATATTACCCCATCAATATAGCCCTGAGCGGTCAGTCTGTTGTCGTGATTGGGGGAGGGCGGATTGCCCGAAATAAGATCAGGCCTTTATTGGCCTGTGGCGCGGTGGTGACCGTGATTGCCCCGGAGCTTGATAAGATTTTGGAGTGCGCGGCGCGTAGGGGGCGATTGAAATACGTGCGCAAAAAATATCAATCGGGAGATTTGTTGCATGCCAGGTTGGTGATTGCGGCGACCAATGAACCAGAGGTTCAAAAAAAGGTGGCCCAAGAGGCCAAACAGCGTCGGATTTTGCTGAATGTGGTGGACCAACCGTCGTTATGTGATTTTACGCTGCCGGCTCGGGTCGCCTGCGGGGATTTTTTGGTGACCATTTCCACCGGAGGCGAGGCCCCGGCCCTGGCCAAAAAAGTGCGGCAAGATTTAGAAAAACACTTTGCCGGATACGGGCGTTTGGTAAAAGTGCTGGGAAATATCCGCCGTAAGTGTCATGACATGCCATTCCAGCAACGGGCGCGGAATTTTAGGAAGCTGTTGGATTCTCCGTTGCTGACGATGCTGAAGCGCGGTGATAAAAAAGCGGTCGATCGGTTAGTCAAAAAATATTTTGGGAGAAAAGTATGATGTTACAGCCTTTGTTTTACGGTCTCATTATTCTCGGGTACGTCATTTCCACTTTTGGTTACTGTCTCCAAGTCATTTTTAATGATCGTGGCTTAGGTAAGATTGCATTTTGGGTCTTACTGGTTGGGGTTGTTTTTCAGACGGCCCTTTTAGTGTTGCAGCATTTACCTCCCTTTCACTATTTTAACCATGGAGAGGGCGATTTCTATTTTGCCGTCTCTTGGCTATTGGGGATCGGATTCCTGGGTATCCGCCAAGTCAGGACGTGGAATTTTGGGATTTTTTTAGTGCCGTTGGCGGCCATTTTGATGATTATGGCCATGAGTCATCCCCTGGCCTATCATGTGGGCGATAAAATGAGTTCTAATCCTTGGGCGCTGATTCATTTCTTGTTTATGAGCATCGCCTTTGCGGTATTTTCCGTCAGTTTCATTTTGGGGATTAGTTTCCTGCTACAGAGATCGGCCTTAAAAAGCCGGAATCCAGGCTGGATTTCCCAGTACCTTCCGCCTCTTGAGGTGGCCGATGAGATCCATGCCAAGGCCTCCACCCTGGGGTTTTTGGTCTTATCCGCCGGGATGATTTCCGGGGCGATTCTTTCCAAACAGACCCTCGGGTTATTTTTTACCGGCGATCCCCGTCAGATCATGGCCCTGCTTGTTTGGTTGGTCTATGCCATCTTTCTCAATGTGCGGCTCCGTTCCGGTTGGCGCGGCAGGAAGAGTATTTTGCTCGCCCTGTTGGGATTTTTAGTGGTGATCTTGGCTTTTTTAGGCATTCAACATCGGATCTGAAATGCTCACCGTCATAGGACTATCACATAAAACGACGCCGGTGGCCTTACGTGAACAGTGGATGATTCCTGAAGCGGAATGGCCGGCGGTGTTGAGTGGCCTCAAGCAAAGAGTTGGGATAGAAGAGGCGCTGCTTTTGTCCACCTGCAATCGGGTGGAATTTTATCTGGTAGCTCAGAGTGAGGCGCAGGCCATGGAGGCGGTGAAGAGCGCCTTGCCAGCGGGGAGTAGTGCAAAAGTGGAAGATTATTTCTATCTCAAGCCAGAAGAAGAGGCGATTCGTCACTGTTTCCGAGTGACGGCCAGTCTTGATTCCATGGTGGTGGGCGAGACGCAAATAAATCATCAGGTCAAGGAAGCGTATCGGATTGCCACTCAACAGGGGACGATTGGCAAGAAGCTGCATCGGTTGTTGCACCGTTCCATGGAGTGCGCCAAGCGGATTCGCACTGAAACCTCGATCGGCGAACATCCGGTTTCGATCAGTTATGCGGCCGTGGTCTTGGCGGGGAAGATCTTCGGTTCTTTACGGGGCAAAAAGGTCTTGTTGATTGGGGCGGGAGAGATGGGCGAACTTGCCTGCAAGTATTTTCAGGAACGAGGGGCGGAGATTCATGTGACCAACCGGACCGCCAGCAAGGCCCAAGAATTGGCGGCCCAATTTTCCGGTATGGCCCACCCATTTGAGGTATTTTCTGAACATTTGGAATATTACGATGTGATCTTGACCTCCACGGCGGCCACTCAGCCTCTTTTGGATCGAGAGTTGCTGCAGCACGTGATGCAGCGCCGGAAAAATCGGGCGATGTTTCTGATTGATATTGCCGTACCGCGCAATATTGCTCCGGAGGCCAATAAGTTAGATAATCTATTTCTTTACAACATTGATGACCTGCAAGGTGTGATCACGAGTAATGCCCAGTTACGATCACAAGAGGCGGAACAGGCCGAACGTATCATCGTGGAGGAGGGGATGCGATGTTGGGAGGAGTTCAAGGGATTGGAATTAGCCCCCACGATTCAACAATTGACCCAAAAGTTTGAGCAAATCAGGAAGACGGAGTTGGAAAAATGTCTCGGAGGCGAGGAGACGTCGGTCGATTTGAGGGGAAAAATGGAGGCCTGTACGCAAGCCATCGTCAATAAAATCCTCCATGACCCCATTATGGCCGTCAAAACCAAGGCCTCTCACCCCGATGGTGGAATTTATAGTGAGATCTTAAAAAAGCTTTTTAAATTAGACTGAATTTCTCAAGGTCTCATCCATCACTTTAGCCATGAGGGCAATTTCCTTAATTTTGCCTTAATTTCTTGACACTTAGCTTCATAATAACTATAAAACCCAAATTATTTCTAGGGCTTGTAACTCCCTAAAATAGAGAAAAATGGCTTTGGGCGCATAGCTCAGTTGGTTAGAGTACTTCCTTGACATGGAAGGGGTCAGAGGTTCGAGTCCTCTTGCGCCCATACTTTTATGGTATGTAGACCTGGACACGAGAATAATCCGTTGGAAAAAATCCGGCATACGTGTGCCCACGTGATGGCTTCGGCCGTTCAGGAGCTTTATCCTGGGACCAAGGTCACGATTGGGCCGGTGATCGAGGATGGTTTTTTCTATGATTTTGACGTGGCTCGGCCCTTTACGCCGGAGGATTTGGCGAAGATCGAGGCCAAGATGGCCGAAATTATCAAACGGAATCTCCCCCTGGAAAAACAGGTGATGAGCCGCCAAGAAGCGATTGAACTCTTTCGCCAGAAACAGGAAAAATACAAGGTGGAGATTATTGAGGGGATTGCGGATGCCGAACCGATCTCTTGTTATCGGCATGGCGAGTGGTTGGACCTCTGCAAAGGTCCGCATGTCACGCGTACCGGTGAGATTAAGGCCTTTAAAATTTTGCATGCGGCGGGCGCTTATTGGCGCGGTGATGAAAAGCGTGAACGCTTGCAAAGAATCTATGGGACGGCCTTTGAAAGCCAGAAGGAGCTCGATGCCCATCTGAATAAGTTGCGCGAAGCGGAGGCCCGGGACCATCGGCGTTTGGGGCAGGCCCTCGATCTCTTCAGCACGATGGAGGAAGACGGGGCGGGTTTGATCCTGTGGCATCCCAAGGGTGGGCGGATCCGTAAAGTGATCGAGGATTTTTGGCGCGACGCCCATGTCAAGGGCGGTTATGAGATTGTCTTTACCCCGCATGTGGCCCGGCGGGATCTCTGGAAGACCTCCGGCCATCTCGATTTTTATCAGGACTACATGTATGCGCCCATGGATCTGGAGGGGGTGCAATATCAGTTGAAGCCGATGAATTGTCCCTTTCATATCAAGATTTTTAAGACGAGTTTGCGCAGTTACCGTGACTTGCCCTTGCGTTGGGCGGAGCTTGGCACGGTGTACCGTTACGAGCGGTCTGGTGTGTTGCACGGCTTGTTGAGGGTGAGGGGTTTTACGCAGGATGATGCCCATCTTTTTTGCCAACCGAGCCAGTTGGAATCCGAGATCATGCAGGTGCTCGATTTTAACCTCAATATGCTACGGACCTTTGGTTTCACCGAATTTGAAATTTATCTCTCGACCCGGCCGGATAAATCGGTTGGTTCCGATGAGAACTGGGAGTTGGCGACCGGGGCCTTGAAGGGGGCCTTGGAGAAGAAGGGTATTCGTTATGAAGTCGATCCGGGGGAAGGCGTTTTTTACGGCCCCAAGATCGATATGAAGATCAAGGATGTGTTGGGACGTTCTTGGCAATGTTCTACGATCCAGATTGATTTCAATTTGCCGGAGCGCTTTGATTTGGAGTACGTCGCGGACGACGGTTCACGCCAGCGGCCGATCATGATTCATCGAGCCTTGCTGGGGTCTTTGGAACGATTTTTTGGGGTTTTGATTGAGCACTATGCGGGGGCTTTCCCGACTTGGTTAGCACCGGTTCAGGCCATCGTAATGAGTATTACGGATGCTCAGGAGCCTTTTGCGCGTGAAGTCCATGCGGCACTAAAACAGGCTGGGATTCGGGTCGACCTCAATGTTCGGAGCGATAAACTCGGGAGCAAGATCCGTGAATCGGAGATGCAGAAGATTCCTTATATGATTGTGATTGGTAAAAAAGAGGTTGAACAACAGACCATTAGCGTGCGGAGTCGCCGCAAGGGGGATCTAGGCGCGCTGGCGGTGGCCGATTTTTTACCACAGATGCTTAAGGAGATTGATGAAAAAACATGTTAAATTTATGAATAATAACCAGGAGGTGACTCATTATTTTTAAAGATATTCGCGTCAATGGCCGCATTCGTTGTCCAGAGGTTAGGCTCATCGATGCTGAAGGGGGGCAGGTGGGGGTGGTGAACATCCAGGTGGCTATCCGTATGGCCCAGGATGTTGGTCTTGACTTGGTTGAGATATCTCCCTCAGCCCGACCGCCGGTGTGTAAGATTCTTGATTTTGGTAAGTACAAATATCAGCTCAAGAAGAAGGCCCACACCGCTAAGATGAAGCAGGTCGTGGTAAAGTTGAAGGAAGTCAAGATGCGTCCTGCAACCGATGAACACGATTTTCAATTTAAACTGGACCATATTAAGAGGTTTTTGGAAGAGGGTAATAAGGCGAAGGTTACCGTGGTGTTTCGCGGGCGGGAAATGGCTTATACGGTTCGCGGGCGCGACATGATGAAACGGATCATGGAGGCATTGAAGGAAAAAGCGAAGGTGGAGCAGTCCCCCACGATGGAGGGGCGAAACTTAATCATGGTTGTGGCTCCGATGTAGTTAACCCAAGAGGAAAATATGCCGAAACTGAAATCAAATAAGGCAGCAAAGAAACGGTTTTATAAGATCACGAAGACCGGAAAGATTAAGCGGGGTAAGGCCTTTAAACGCCATATTTTGACCTCGAAGAACCGAAAGAGAAAGCGTCACATGCGTCACTCGGGGTTTGTTTCAGCCTCGGATACGAAGGGAATTAAAAAATTACTGCCCTACGGGTAAGGAAATAAGGAAAGGGAAACTTTATGCCACGAGCAAAAGGTGGGTTTAAAACTCGCCGCAGGAGAAACAAAGTTCTAAAGGCAGCCAAGGGGTTTCGCGGGGCCAAGTCACGGCTCATTCGTAATGCCACCGAGGCCGTCAAACGCGGGATGCGCAATGCCTTTGCCCATCGCAAAATTAGAAAGCGCGAATTTCGCGGTCTCTGGCAAACGCGTATTGGTGCCGCCGCCCGTCAATATGGGTTGTCCTACTCGGTGTTGACGAACCGGTTGAAGCAGGCCCAGATCTCAATCAATCGTAAGATGCTTTCGGAACTGGCCATCCATCATCCGGAAGCGTTTGGAAAAGTGGTCGAGATTGCCAAAGGGGTTCGCGTCTAAGGGAGTGAACGATGGAAGTAGGCGATGATTTATTGGGGCGAGTGAAAATTCTGGAGAATCGCTTCCATGGCGAGATTTCGCAGGTTGCCAACGACCAAGAATTGTTGCGCTTAAAGGCCTGCTACCTTGGCAAGCAGGGGCATCTGGCCGAAGTATTGCGCGGGTTGGGGCAGATGCCCTCCGAGCAACGCCCGTTGTTGGGCCAAGAGGCCAACCGCCTGAAACAAGTTATCGATCATTCCTGTCGGGACACCCTGAAACGCTTTGAAGACGAAAAGAAACAAAAAAAGTTGGCGCAGGGCGTGGTTGATCTCACCTTGCCTGGTCGGTCGGCCGTGCTGGGATCGGCGCATCCACTTCGTCAGACCATGGAAGAGGTGGAAGATATTTTTCTTCACTTGGGTTTTTCCATCTTCGAAGGCCCGGATGTGGAACAAGACTATTATAATTTTGCGGCCCTGAATATTTCTGCCAATCACCCGGCCAGGGATATGCAGGATACGTTTTATATTGACGGTGATTTTTTGGGCGGCCACGTAGGGCCGCCCCTACTGCGTACCCATACCTCGCCGGTGCAGATTCATGTGATGGAATCTCACAAGCCGCCTATTCGCATGATTGCCCCGGGGGCGGTGTATCGGCGTGATTCGGATATCACGCATACCCCGATGTTCCACCAAGTCGAGGGGCTGGTGGTCGATCAGGAGGTTCGTTTTTCGGATCTCCAGGGCATCGTCGCCCTATTTTTGCGAAAATTTTTTGGCAAGCGTGGCGTTCGTTTTCGTCCCAGTTATTTTCCTTTTACCGAACCTTCAGCTGAGGTTGACCTGGCTTGTGCGGCCTGTGAAGGCAAGAAAGACAAGAGCGCTTGTCGCCTCTGCAGCGGGACCGGTTGGTTGGAGGTGATGGGGTGCGGGATGGTTCATCCCAATGTGTTGCGGCATGTGAAGTATAACCCGGAAAAATTGACCGGATTTGCCTTCGGTATGGGGATTGAAAGAATGGCCATGCTGCGTCTTGGGATCCCGGACATTCGGCTTTTTTACGAAAATGATTTGCGTTTCTTAAGACAATTTTGAGGATGCCCCATGCGTGTTCCGATTTCTTGGTTACAAGAGTTTGTTCCCTTCACAATGAAGACGGGCGAATTGGCCCATCGTATGACGATGGCCGGCTTTGAGATTGAACAAATATTGAACTTAGCGGGGGAAGAAGTTTTAGAGGTCAATATTACCCCTAATCGCGGGGATTGTTTGTCCATTCAAGGGATGGCGCGGGAATTGGCCGCTATCCTACGGTGTCCCACTCAATTGCCTCGTTCTCAAAAACAGCGCGGAACTTTGCAGAAGATTAAATCCCTGCCCCAGTTTAAGGTGAAGGTATCCGCTAAGAAAGAATGTCCCCGCTATGCCGTGCTATTCATGGACAATATCGCCATTGGCCCAAGTCCAGTTTGGCTTCAGGACAGATTAAGCCAGGTGGGGGTGCGCAGTATCAACAATGTTGTGGATCTGACGAACTATCTTTTATGGGAAACCGGGCAACCCTTGCACGCCTTTGATCTGGATAAAATTCGTGGGAACATCATAAACGTTCGGCGTGCCTTGCCGGAAGAAAAATTCCTCGATTTGCGCGGTGAGGAGCACCAGCTATCACAAAATGATTTGGTGGTTGCGGATGCCGAAGGACCCATGGCCTTGGCGGGGGTGATTGGCGGCAAAGATTCTGAGGTGGATGAGGGAACCAAACGTGTTGCGATTGAGTGCGCATTTTTTAATCCGGATGCCGTTCGCAGTACGGCGCGACGATTGGGCATTGCAACGGAGTCTTCTTATCGGTTTTCCCGGGGAGTTGATCCGAGTCAAATAGAGGCTGTATTGCAAAGGATAACTCAGTTGATTCTGGAACTGGCCGGAGGATCTCCCATCTCCGGATATGTGGATATTTCAAATCATTCTGTCAAAAATCGCGCCATTTCTTTTCATCCGAGTTCGATCCGCAGGTTGGTGGGCACGGACTGGAAACTTTCCGAAATGAAACAAATTTTTCAAGCCCTTGGTTTTCGTATGGCCGGGTCTGGGGATCGCTGGCGGGTCACTGTTCCGGCGTTTCGTCGGGATTTGTCGGAAGAGATTGATTTGGTGGAAGAGGTGGTGCGGTTGGGTGGCATTGGGAGGATTCCAGAGACATTTCCCGCGTTGAAATCCGGCCAGCAGGAAGTGCCGATTGATTTTTATGAGAAGAGAAAAATGCGCCGTTTGTTGGCGGGGGTTGGTCTTTCCGAAGCGATACACTACAGCTTTATGGATCCGGAGGATCTGCGCAAATTTGACGAGAGCCTGTTGACAAAAGCGGTGACGCTCGCCAATCCTCTTGGCTTGGCGGATTCGATCTTGCGGCCTTCTTTGCTCCCAACACTCTTGAAGACGGTGGCGTATCATCATCATCACAAGATTTTGGATGTCCGCTTATACGAATGGCGGAAGGTGTTTCAGCGCCATGATGGTGACATTTCTGTTCCCTCGCGGGTTGGAACGATTGAAGAACCTGAGATGATTGCCTTGGCGCTCTCAGGTCGCAGTCTTTTTCATCACTGGAGTGGCAAGGGGGAAGTCAATTTTTATGAATTGAAGGGGGTGGTGGAACGTCTGCTCTCGGGGATGGGCGTAAAGAATCCATCCATGACCCGAACCGAGCAGTCTTTTTTACACCCGGGAAAAAGTGCCACGCTCTCGGTCGATGGCATGAACATTGGTTTCTTTGGAGAATTGCACCCTGAGGTCGCGGCTCATTTTGACCTAAGGCATAATATTTATCTGGGAGAATTATCTTGGGCGGGCCTCAAGGGACACATGAGGCAAGACCGATCCTTCCGTCCCTATTCAATGTTTCCATGGGTGGAACGTGATTTATCCATCTTGGTGGATCAGGGCGTGACCAGCGGGGCCTTGCAGAAAGCCATCTTGCAGGCAGGGCTTGGATTGGTTCAGGAAGTGGAATTGTTTGACGTCTATCAGGGGGATAAGATTCCGGTGGGTAAAAAGAGCCTGGCTTTTGCGGTTCGGTTGGGGCGAAACGACCGCACTCTTAATGATAGCCAAGTGACTGAAATGTATGATAAAATGGTATCCATTCTGACGCAGCAGTTTAATGCGGAGATCCGCTAATACGGTAAGGAGGCAGTCATGACGAAGGCTGAGATTATCGAGAAGATCTATACCAAGATTGGCTTCTCAAAGAAAGAATCAGCAGAAATTGTCGAGCTGGTTTTTGATACCATCAAAGACACTCTCAAAGTGGGTGAGAAGATTAAGATCTCCGGTTTTGGGAATTTTGTGGTGCGGCAAAAGCATTCCCGAATTGGCAGAAATCCGCAGACGGGAGAATCGATCGAAATCATTGCCAGAAGGGTGTTGACCTTTCGCCCCAGTCAGGTGCTAAAATCGCTCCTCAATAACGGCGAGATCGTCGGTCCGGCCGATGAAGATGATTCTGAGGATAGTTGAGATTTCTAATCATAGGTGACTATGAGCGGAGCTGAACTCCGAGAGGTGCCCGACAAGTTGTATTTTAAAATTGGCGAGGTGGCCCGTTTGTTGGGGGTCAGGCCATATGTCCTGAGGTATTGGCAGAGTGAGTTTAAGGAAATTGCCCCCGTCAAGAGTCGCACCAACCAGCGGCTCTACCGCAAGAGAGATCTGGAAATCCTGCTTCAAATCAAACAGCTCCTGTATCAGGATGGATTTACCATTGAGGGGGCTCGAAAAAAAATTAGGGCGTTGGGCCATGGTGAATCCCAAAAAAATACGGTTCCGCGTAAAAGTCAGATCGACTTTGCCTTCCCTGAGCAAAAATCCTTGCAGTTCTTGGTGATGCTGCGTAAGGAGTTACTCGCCTTATTGAAACGCATGGGCAACGGGATGTAGCGCAGCCTGGTAGCGCACTCGCTTGGGGTGCGAGTGGTCGCCGGTTCAAATCCGGCCATCCCGACATTATACTAAATTTAAAAAATCCTCTGAGTCAAAAAGGTCTTTCGATTGGCTTTGATGGTGATGGCTTCCAGGGTTTTGGAGCCGTTCGGCCAAGAGAGTTTAAGCTGATACTCTCCCTCAGGGAGAGGCAGGGTGGCGACTTGTAACGAACGGGGCAGGGTCAGCCAGGAGCGTAGATCGGCTCGGTTGGTGCTTAAGAATAGTAGCCCCAGTAAAAAACCCAATCCCTCATCGACCTTCTTTTCTACGGCAACCGCAGCCGCTTCCTTGGTGGCGACTCGTGCGACGGCTCGGGTCAGGATGCCTGGCATATTGTCTTTGAGGGTTTGCCAAGCAGCCTCGTCGATGCGGTACAGGGGGTAGGTTTTACCCATTTTACCATTAATGGTAAATTGAGTGCCGGGCACGGATGACACCGGCTTGGGGTAATGGGGCACTGGGACGACCTGGAGCTGATAGTTTTCTTCTGTGGATTCCTTCTCTGGAATAAATCCCTCCTCAAGAAGCAAAATTAATTCTCCATCGCCTTTTTTCATGGGAGATGCGTCGGGGAACTGTTTTTTCCAACGGGCATAATCGCCTTTCATGCCTAAGTGTTGTGACAGATTTAACAAAGAGCGTCCCAGAGAGGGAAGCTCCGGATCGATGCGAAAGGTGGTTTTATAATCAATATAGGCATCGTTTATCTTGCCGTTGTGTTCCCAAACTAAGCCCGCAAGATAGGTGGCAAAGGCGTTTTGCAAATCGGAAAATTTAGTATGAATCCGCCTGACCTCCACGAGGGCCTCCCGGGCTTCACCTAAGGCCAGATAATTCATCACTTGAAAGACGTGCATGAGCAACTTTTCAAATTTTTCCCCTTGGTAGGGGATGATATTGTCGTTGGTGATCACCGACGCGGCCTTGGAGCCGACTTGCGGACCCGTCAAGGCCTCGGCACGATCGATGGCTTTTTGAAAAAGGGCGAGGCTCTCTTGATTGCGCCCGGCGGCCTGGAGAATGGTGGCTTCGTCCAACCAATAGAGGATCTGATCCTTGCCGAGAGGTTCTTGTTTTTGGTACCAGGTGAGGGCCTTGTCAAATTGTCCCCGGGAAAAGGCCCGGCGCGCATTACCGGAATTAGATACATAACCACCGGCACAGGAAAACAGGAATGGGGCCATGAACAGGCAGACTAGAAAACGAAGACGCATTAAAAGCCGGTGGCTCGCTTGCGGAACAACTTTTTGATTTCGATCTCGTCGGTCCAGGCAATGATGTTTGTGGAGAGATCAGTTAATTCGAGGGTTACCTTGTAATAGACTACTTCCTGACGCCCCACGGGTTGTTTGATCGAGGAGATGCTGCCCGAGACGAGGTAATCTGCGCCCACTTGGTGGCCGCGTCGTTTGGCCGTTTGAGGGTCGACAAAGTCTCCCTCCTCGTATTCAATTTCCTCTTTCACGGTGGGTCGCAAGGTTTCATTGATGAATTTCATCTTCTTGGATTTAAAAAGGAGTGTGCGAATTTTATCGGAGAGAGACTTCATATCAATATGCTCGTCAGTGTCATTGACCATGAGGCTCATGAGCACAGTCGGTTTCCCCGAATTCAGGATATCATCCTGGCTTAATAGCGAACCGGTTAACTTTTCTGCAATCATTTGCAAGTCCGCCTCAACAAACTTATCACTACGCAGTATCACCTCACCGGCGGGGATGTATTTCCCCTTTGCATAACGACGACCGCAACTGCTCAAAGTGAATAACAAGGAGGTGACGGCAAATAATAATGCGACGCTGGCAATATTTTTATTGAGTTTCATAAGTTCCGGCAATTTAGCTTATCCATTTGCATTTTGTCCATAGACTTCGTACAAATTCACCGTGGCGAAACCATTTATTTTGATCTCTAACGACGACGGTTATCAGGCCCCTGGTTTGTTGGCTTTGACCCGTATCCTGAAAAAAATTGCCGAGGTGGTTGTGGTGGCCCCGGATCGTGAGCAAAGTGCCACCAGTCATGCCTTGACGCTGCATCGGCCCCTGCGTGTCACCGAACATGGCAAAGGTCTCTATGCGGTGGATGGCACGCCCACCGATTGTATTACCCTGGCCATCCATGAATTGCTGGATCGTAAGCCCGACTTGGTGGTTTCGGGCATCAACCTGGGTGCCAATTTGGGGGATGATGTCCATTACTCCGGCACGGTTTCGGCGGCCATGGAGGCGGCTATTTTGGGGATTCCTTCCCTGGCGGTTTCTTTGGTGGTGTGGCGCGGGCAGGTTCCGCAGTTTCAGACGGCGGCCGCGGTGGCCAAGAAATTTTGCCATCGCCTGCTGTCGGGCAAGGTGTTTCCCAGGAACGTGTTTAATATTAATGTGCCCAACATCCCCACAAAACAGCTGAAAGGCTATCGTTTCACCAAATTAGGGAAGAGAAATTACGGGGGTATTATCATCAAGAAGCGAGACCCTCGACATCGCGATTATTATTGGATTGGCGGGGATGAGCGCACCTTTAAAAAGATTCCGAATTCTGATACGGCAGCCATTTTGAATGGTTGCGTGTCTATCACCCCATTACAAGTGGATATGACCAACTACGCCTTGTTGGAGGCGATGGAGACTTGGAGTCTATGATGGATTTTTCCGTAGCGCGCCGAAAAATGGTCCGAGAACAACTGGTTGAGCGTGGGATCCAGGATCGGAGGATTTTGGAATTAATGGGGAGTTTGCCGCGCCACGAGTTTGTGGAGACCGGTATGCAGTCCCAGGCCTATGAAGACAGGCCGATCAGTATCGGTTTTGGTCAGACCATTTCCCAACCGTACATCGTTGGCCTCATGACGGAGCAGCTTGGTTTGACCGGTACGGAAAAAGTACTCGAGATTGGTACGGGATCCGGGTATCAGACGGCCCTCTTGTCCCAATTGGCAAAACACATTTACTCGATTGAACGGATCTCCAGTTTGTCCAATCGCTCCCGGCGGCTGTTTTATCGCAACGGGTATTTAAATGTGACCCTCCGTATTGGCGACGGATCCGTGGGTTGGCCCGAAGAGGCCCCTTTTGATATTATCTTGGCCGCGGCAGGTGCCCCCGAGGTGCCGCGTCCGTATATTGAGCAACTCAAAGAGGGGGGGCGGTTAATCATGCCTCGTGGTAGCAAAATGGAACAGGTGCTTGTCTTAGTCACCCGGCAGGGGAATCGCTTGCAGGAAAGGGTTTTGGGAGATTGTCGTTTTGTAAAACTTTATGGTCAACACGGCTGGGCGGCTCATGATTAGGAGATCCTGTAAAATTATTGTGTGTGTGGGGGCGATTTTTCAACTGGCGGCTTGCGCCACGATTTATACCGCTCGAGGGGCTTATCATCGCGTTCAACCCAATGATACCTTGGCCCTCATTGCCAAAAAATATCATGCCTCTCTGCAAGATGTGGCCGAGTTGAACAATATTGATAGCCCGGAAGATCTTAAGGTGGGTCGTTCCATTTATATCCCGGGTGTTAAAGTCAGTGGTGGAGGTTTGTTCCCCATCATTGCCGAAAAAAGTCGAGAATCGGGCTCGCCAAAAGAGGTTGAAACGAGGCCCTCCAAAAAAACCGGCAAGCCGGAAACACGGGAATCGGGTAAGGGGGCCCAACCAGAAACTAAGGGAGAGGGCGAAATTTACGTCAATCATAGCCGGTTTCGTTGGCCCATCGAAGGCCAGATCTCTTCGCTCTTTGGGGTTCGGCACGGCCGGCGTCACGATGGGTTGGATATTCGTTCGCCTCAAGGGACGGCCATACATGCGGCTGCCGAAGGGGAGGTTGTTTATGCCCAACGGATGCGTGGCTACGGGAACCTGATTCTCATCAAACACCCGGACAATCTCTTCACCATCTATGCCCATAACCAGTCCAATTTGGCCAAAAAAGGGAGTAAGGTGAAGGCCGGCGAGGTGATTGCTAAGGTAGGACGAACGGGTAAGGCGACCGGTCCCCATCTCCACTTTGAAGTCCGGGACGGCAGGCAGCCCAGAAATCCCCTTTTCTTTTTGCCAAAAAATCAGTATGCGCTGTCTGCTAAGGCTCGGGGTGACAATGCGGTGATTCCGGATCATTAATCAGGAGAGACTATGAATGAGCTAAGAGCGAAGATTCGCGATGTCCCTAATTTTCCCAAAGAAGGGATTGTCTTCAAGGATATCACCCCTCTGCTGGCTGATCCGCGGAGTTTCCAGCTGGTTATTGATACATTCGCCAAGCGTTATGCGCAGAGGGGGATTGATTCTGTCGTGGCCGTGGAATCACGCGGGTTCATCTTTGGGGCCCCGTTGGCTTACCGGCTAGATGCGGGGTTTATCCCGGTACGAAAACGAGGGAAGCTACCTTACAAGACCCAGTCTGTGCAGTATTCGTTGGAATATGGCACGGATACGATTGAGGTACACCAGGATGCTATTCATAAAGGGAGTAGAGTCCTGGTGATCGATGATCTCTTGGCAACGGGTGGGACGGCGAAGGCAACGTGTGAATTGGTTGAGAAGAGTGGGGGCGTTGTGGTGGAATGTGCGTTCGTTATTGAACTTGGGTTTTTACAGGGGCGTGAAAAATTCAAAGGTTATGAGATTTTTTCGTTGATACAGTATTAACCGAAGGAAATTTTGCCCCCGTAGTTCAATGGATAGAATAAGGGACTCCTAAGCCTTAGATGGCAGTTCGATTCTGCCCGGGGGCATAAAAATTTGGCGCAGACAAATTTTTCCCGAAGAACGAAAAACGTCAACGAATTACGATTCTTGTACTCGTTTCGTCAGTTCAAATGCGCCAAATTTTCGTTCACGTGGTTCGTAATTCGTTCTTCGGGTCAGAAATAATTTCGGTTGATAGTTGATAGAAATTAGAAGAATGTTGCGCTCCAGCGCGGCCTTGCCCCTATCGTACAATGGATAGTATACGAGCCTCCGAAGCTTGGGATGTAGGTTCGATTCCTACTAGGGGCACAAAGTTAAAAAACCCCTAGACGCCCCCCTATTAAATTGCTAAAATATGAATGATATTGAGTGATTATAGGCAGCCGCGCGACTGGAGGCGCATCTTATGAATAAATCGGGGTTGATTGACAAGATAGCGGACAAGGCAAAGTTACCCAGGAAGAAGGCCGAGGAGCTGATCGAATTGATCTTTGACTCGATGACCGAGACCTTGGTGAGCGGACAAAGGATTGAAATTCGAGGGTTTGGCAGCTTTGTGGTGCGTGATTATGGGACTTATAAAGGTAGGAATCCTCGGACGGGAGAATCGATTCAGGTAAAACCCAAAAAGCTTCCCTTCTTTAAGGTGGGTAAAGAGCTGAAAGAACAGGTAGATCATCCCGATAAGCCCTCGGAGCCCACAAAAATAACTTGACCGCCTTTCGCTTACCGCGATACCCCACGGCAAGCGATGGCCTTTGTCTTGTCACAGCAGGATTTTCCAGAAAATTTGCGACACATTGCCCAATCACCCCAGGCCCTTTATGGGGAAGGCGATCCCAATGTCTTGCACAAGGAGATGGTCGCCATTGTGGGGGCTAGACGTTGTACCCCTTACGGAACCAAGATTGCCTTTGAATTGGCCAAACAGCTGGCTGAAATGGGTGTGGTGGTGATCAGCGGGTTGGCCTTAGGCATTGATACCAGCGCGCATCAAGGGGCCCTGGCCGGAGGTGGTGACACGGTGGCGGTGTTGGGTTGTGGTTTGAAACATAACTATTTGGCCAAAAATCGTTCCCTGCGCGAGGAAATTACCAAACGAGGGGCCGTGATTACGGAATATGAAGATCATGTGGAGGCCTCCACGTGGAGCTTTCCGAGGCGTAACCGAATTATCAGCGGGCTCTCACGCGGCGTGCTGGTCATTGAAGCGGGGCTTAAGAGCGGTTCTCTAATTACCGCTAAGTGGGCCCTGGAGCAGGGACGAGAGGTATTTGCCGTGCCGGGACCGATGCAAAGTCCGATGAGTCAAGGGACTCATCAACTCATCCAGCAAGGGGCAAAACTGGTCACATCGGTGGATGATATTTTGGAAGAAATTCCTCAACTGCGCGGTAAGGTTGCTGAGTGCAAAAAAATGAAGTACAATCCTGGGTCCGGTTCGGATCAGGAAAAAATTTTGTATTTTCTTGCCAATTCGGTATCACCAGTCTCGATTGATCGATTAGTAGAAGCGAGTGAGTTACCGACGGATCGCATCAACGGCTTGCTTGTTGAACTGGAGCTGGATGGCAAAGTCAAAGGATTGCCGGGCGGTTTGTTTATGAGAGGATAGAACATCTTATGAGTAAAGCAGCGGAAGGTCGTGCCTTAGTGGTGGTTGAGTCTCCCGCCAAGGCCAAGACTATTGGAAAATATTTGGGGCGCAACTACATCGTCAAGGCGTCGGTGGGCCATGTGCGCGACCTGCCCAAAAGCCAGCTAGGGGTCGACATCGATAATCACTTCGCCGTTTCCTACGTCACCATCAAGGAAAAGGCCAAGGTGATTGATGAACTGCGGGAAGCGGCTGGCAAGGTCACTCGGATCCTGCTCGCCACCGATCCGGATCGCGAGGGGGAGGCGATTGCCTGGCATGTTTCCAATGCGTTATTTGCCGATGATGAGCCGCTCAAGGCCAAAGCCAAGGCCAAATCTAAATCAAAGAAAAAAGCCGCCCCCGCCAAGGGAAAGAAAAAGGAGACGCTGGTCAAGCAGACGGTTCCGCCCGTGAAGGGGATTCCGGTGCAGCGCATCCTGTTCAATGAAATTACCAAGAAGGCGATCCTTGAGTCGGTTAAGCAACCCTTGGAGATTAACAAAAGCCTTTGCGAGGCCCAGCAGACCCGAAGAGTCTTGGACCGATTGGTGGGGTATCAGGTTAGTCCCTTGCTCTGGGATAAGGTCCGGCGAGGACTCTCGGCCGGGCGGGTACAGTCCGTTGCGGCGCGGCTCATCTGTGATCGTGAGCGGGAGATCAAGGCCTTTATTCCCGTGGAGTATTGGACCTTACAGGTTCAGCTTGAAGGGAGTCAGCCCCCGCCCTTTTTAGCCCGACTCGTCTCATTTCAGGGGAAAAAATTTATTCCGGACAATCAGCAGGCCTCCGATCAGGTGGTGAAGGCGGTGCGAGGCGCGCCTTGGACTCTTAATGAAGTCATCAAGAAGGAACGTCGTCGTCATGCCCCGGCCCCGTTTATTACCAGTAAACTGCAACAGGATGCCGCGCAGCAGCTTGGTTTTACCGCGCGACGAACCATGTCGACCGCCCAGCAACTCTATGAAGGTATTGAATTGGGCGAAGAAGGACTGGTGGGTTTGATCACGTATATGAGGACCGATTCTTACCGCATCTCGGCCGACGCCCTCCAGGAGGCGCGGTCTTTTATCCAGGAAAAATTTGGGGCCGATTATCTTCCGGAGCAGCCGAATGTCTACAAGAGCAAAAAATCGGCGCAGGATGCCCATGAAGCGGTACGACCGACGACCGTCGCCTGGATACCGGACCAGATAAAGGATTTTTTGACTTCCGATCAATACAAGCTCTACCGCCTGATTTGGCAACGTTTTCTCGCCTCACAAATGACGCCAACGGTCTTCGATCAAACCTCTTTTGAGATAGGTGTGGGGGATTATGGCTTTCGGGCGGTGGGATCCGTGCTGAAGTTTCCTGGATTTCGCGCGATCTATACCGAAAGTGTGGTGGAGGGGGGCAAGAAAGAAGAAGAGGAAGACTCTTCGGGAGAGGATCTCACCATGCCGGATCTGGCGGCTGGAGAGACGCTGAAACTCTTGGATACCAAGCCGGAGCAGCATTTTACGGAACCACCCCCGCGTTTTTCCGAGGCCTCGCTGATTAAGGAGTTGGAGGAGCAGGGGATCGGTCGTCCGTCCACCTATGCGGCGATCATTTCCAATATTGTCGACCGTGAATATGTCGTCAAGGACCAGACTCGCCTGGTTCCCACCGACTTGGGTTTTATTGTGATCGATTTGCTAGTGAAGAGTTTTCCTGACATCTTCAACGTCGAATTTACCGCCAAGATGGAACAGGAACTCGATGAAGTGGAAGAAGGAAATCGCAGTTGTGTCCAGACCTTGGAGGATTTTTATGCGCCCTTCAAAAAAGACCTGGAGCTGGCCAAGATTGAAATGAAGAATGTGAAAAGACAGGAAACCCCGACGGAGCACAAGTGCCAGAAGTGTAGCAGTTCCATGGTCATCAAGTGGGGACGTCGTGGGGAGTTTCTGGCCTGTACCAATTATCCGGAATGTCGTTCGACGCACGAGTTCAAACGCGATGAGGCGGGTAATGTCATTTTAGTGAAAGCGGAAGTGACCGGGGAATTTTGCACCGCTTGCGGCGGCCCCATGGTGGTCAAGAGCGGGCGGTTTGGCCGATTCCTGGCCTGCTCCAATTATCCAGAATGTAAGACCACCAAGGCGGTTTCCATTGGCATCAATTGTCCGGAATGTCAGGCCCCGCTGTCCGAACGACGGACCAAACGCGGTAAGGTTTTTTATGGCTGTACGAAATATCCAAAATGTCATTTTGCCTCCTGGGATAAGCCCATTGCGGAGCCTTGTCCGACCTGCCAGGCCCCTTTCTTAGTCTTGAAAAAATTGAAAAAGGGCGATGAGATTCGTTGTTCCAAGAAGGAATGTGATTTTATCCGGCCGCCAACAGAAAGTGCGCCCGATACGACAGCATGAAAGAAACACTCGCAACCTTTGAGGAGTATCTGCGTCACGAACGCGGTTATTCACGCCATACGGTGGACAATTATCGGCGAGACTTAGTCCAGTTTTTTAAATTTTCGGGCCCTATTGAAGATCTTTCCAAGCTGGATATCTTGTTGCTGCGGCGTTTTGTGAGTTCCCTGTTCCGACATCATCAAGCGACTTCCATTGCGCGCAAGATTTCCACCCTGCGCAGCTTTTTCAAATTTTTGGTGCGCAAGAACTTAATTGCGGAAAGTCCCGCCGAAAGCCTCACGATTCCAAAACTTCCCAAAAAAATCCCCCGATTTCTAGCCGTGGATGAGGCCTTTCGCTTGGTGGAAGGAACGACTCCCCTGCGAGACCGGGCGATCTTGGAGCTGCTGTATGGCACTGGGATTCGGGTGGGAGAGTTGGTTCGGGCAAAATTAAATGATCTGGATTTAGATACTCAATGTCTTCGCGTCTTGGGGAAGGGAAATAAGGAGCGTATTGTTCCCCTGGGAGGGAAGCTTTGCGAGGCGCTTCAGGCCTATTTAGCGGAGCGTAAAGAGGTGGCAGGACCGCTCTTTGGTACGGGCACCCGTGGCTTGAATGTACGGACGGTCCAGCGCCTCGTACAAAAATATTCTCTTGCCGCGGGCATTCCAAAAAGAGTAACACCGCATAGTCTGCGTCACAGTTATGCCACCCACCTGCTGGAAGGTGGCGGTGATCTGAGGGGCATTCAGGAATTATTGGGACATGCCAGTCTGGCAACGACCCAACGTTACACGCATGTGAGCTTGAAACAATTGATGGAAGTTTATGACAAATCACACCCTAAGGCCTAACAACCCTAACACCCCCCAACCCCCCTCTTGCTTCAAGAGGGGGGAGACAACACTGTCTTTGCCCCCTCTTAAGGTAAGAGGGGGTTGGGGGGTGTTATGATCATTCGTTCGACGACTATCCTTGCGGTCCTGCGCAATGGTTCTTTGGCCTTTGGCGGGGATGGGCAGGTGAGTTTGGGAAATGCGGTCATTAAATCTCACGCGATGAAGATTCGTTCGATGCGCGATGGCAAGGTGCTGGCAGGATTTGCCGGCTCCACCGCCGATGCCCTGACTTTGTTTGAAAAGTTTGAAGGACAACTCGATAAATATAACGGTAATTTAGTGCGTGCCGCCGTTGAACTGGCCAAAGAGTGGCGCACGGATCGCATCCTCCGAAGGCTGGAGGCACTTTTGCTGGTGGGCGATCAGGGAAAAATCTTAACCATCTCTGGCAATGGCGACGTCATTGAAACGGATGATGGGATTGCGGCGATTGGTTCGGGTGGTTTTTTTGCGCTCGCTTCGGCACGCGCCTTGTTGAGGAAAACCGACTTGAGCGCCAAGGAAATTGTGGAAGAGTCCATGAATATCGCTTCTGAAATTTGCGTCTTTACCAACTCAAACATCTCCATTCAAACGATATGACGGCCATTAAAAATTTCACGCCTCGCGAAATTGTCTCGGAACTGGATCGCTATATTATCGGCCAAAATGACGCCAAACGCGCCGTGGCGATCGCCCTGCGTAACCGCTGGCGTCGCCTTCAGGTCTCGGAAGATCTGCGCGATGAAATCGCCCCGAAAAATATCATCATGATCGGGCCCACCGGGGTGGGTAAGACCGAGATTGCCCGCCGGTTGGCGAAACTTTCCGGGGCGCCCTTTATCAAGGTGGAGGCCTCTAAATTTACGGAAGTGGGCTATGTGGGAAAAGATGTTGAAAGCATGATCCGCGACCTCACCGATCAAACGGTCAAGATGGTGAAGGAGGAGCAGAGTGCCCGGCTTCGTGCTAAGGCCCAGGATGTGGCGGAGGAAAAGGTCTTGGACCTGTTGCAGCATACCTCACGGCGTAAGAATAGCCCCTTGGGAGCGTTGGGGGGAGAAGCCGAGGCTCCGGGAGATGTCGCCGAACCGGATCGGGACCGACTTCGTACCCAGTTGCGCGCCGGACAACTCGATGAACGGATGATCGAGATTGAGATCAACAGTCAGCCCATGCAAATGATCGAGGTCATTGCCCCAGGCGGCCTCACGGGCGGCTTGGAGGACATGGGGCTCAATCTGAAGGAGATGTTTGGCAACATGATGCCAAAACAGAAGAAAAAACGACGCATGAAGGTCTCTGAGGCCCTACGTTTTTTGAGTAACGAAGAGGTGGGTCGGTTGTTAGATATGGAAGACATCACCAGGGAGTCAGTGCAGCGTGTGGAGCAGAGCGGGATTGTTTTTCTAGATGAGATTGACAAGATTGCCGGACGTGAAGGTTCAGGGCATGGTCCCGACGTCTCGCGTGAGGGTGTGCAACGGGATATTTTGCCCATTGTCGAGGGGTCCAATGTGACCACCAAGTATGGGATTGTCCGGACCGATCATATCTTGTTCATTGCCTCGGGGGCCTTTCATGTCTCCAAACCCTCTGACCTGATCCCTGAGTTGCAGGGCCGTTTTCCGATTCGTGTTGAGTTGAAGTCCCTGACTAAGGAAGATTTTTTGCGGATCTTGAAAGAGCCGCAGAATTCATTGACCAAACAATACACCGAACTTTTGAAGACTGAGGGTTTGAATTTTAAATTCACCGATGAGGCCTTGGAAGAAATTGCCAATTTTTCGGCCTTGGTCAACGAGCGCACGGAAAATATCGGGGCCCGGCGTCTTCATACCATTATGGAAAAAGTGTTGGATGAGATTTCCTTTACGGCTCCAGAAATTGTGAATAAAGAAGTTGGGGTCGACGCGGCATACGTCCGCGATAAGCTATCCGCGGTGGTCAAGGACGTGGATTTATCGAGATACATTTTATGAAAGAACTCATCGAAAAAGCCTCCATCCTGATGGAGGCCCTGCCTTATATTCGCCGGTTTGCCGGCAAGACGGTGGTGATCAAGTATGGCGGCAATGCCATGGTGGATGAAAAACTCAAAGAGAGTTTTGCGAAAGATGTGATCATGTTGGATTACATTGGTCTTAATCCCGTGGTGGTTCATGGCGGTGGCCCCCAGATCGGCCAAGTGTTAAAAAAGATGGGGATTGAATCCAAGTTCCACAATGGCATGAGGATCACCGACGAGGCCACCATGGACGTGGTCGAGATGGTCCTGGTGGGCGATATTAATAAAGAGATTGTCTCGTTGATCAATCGACATGGCGGCAAGGCTGTTGGCCTGTCCGGCAAAGATGGCGGCCTGATCAAGGCAAAAAAATTGCCGAAGGAAAAGGTCACCTTTGATGAAAAAACGCCTGAGGTGATTGATCTGGGCAAGGTAGGTAATGTGTCATCCGTGGATCCGTCTATTCTGCTCACTTTGGATCAAGCTCGTTTCATCCCCGTGATTGCGCCGGTTGGGATCAGTGAAAAAGGTGAGACGCTTAATATTAATGCGGACTTGATGGCGGGCGCGTTGGCGGCCTCGCTGAAATCGGAGAAACTGGTATTGTTGACGGACGTTGAAGGCGTCAAGGATCAAGACGGAAAGCTTATCTCTAACCTGACACGAATTGAGGCCAAGCGGCTCATCAAAGAAGGGATCATCCATGGCGGGATGATTCCCAAAGTGGAATGTGCCTTGAAGGCCTTGGAACAGGGCGTCAAAAGTGCGCATATCGTTGATGGGCGGGTGCAACACGCCGTTCTGCTTGAGATATTTACCGATACGGGAGTCGGGACCGTCATTAGTTGATTTTACTTAGCTTGACGGGAGGGTGGTTTTTTAGGTATTTTAGAGCATGTTGTCTAGTAACGTACTCGTCTTAAATCGTTCCTACATCCCGATCAATATCACCACCGTCAAGCGGGCCTTTATTCTTCTCTACCAAAATATGGCACGGGCGGTGGATCATCAGTTTGCCACGTTTGATTTTAAGAGTTGGAGTGAGCTCTCGGCGGTGGCGCACGACGAGACGATTGGGTTGGTGGGTCGGGTGGTGCGGGTTCCGCGGGTCATCATGTTGACGGCGTATGATCGCATCCCCAAGCGGCATGTGCGGTTTTCCCGGCATAATATTTATTTGCGGGATCAAAATGTCTGTCAGTTCTGCGGGCACAAATATTCTCGGGCCGAGCTGAATCTCGATCATGTTATTCCACGATCCTTGGGAGGCAAGACAACCTGGGAAAATATTGTCACGAGTTGCATCCCTTGCAACCGTAGGAAGGGCGGGCATCTCCCGCAACGTGCTGGGATGAAACTGATTCGCGTCCCGGGCCGGCCGCATTGGACCCCGTTCATGGACTTTTCGCTGCGCGGCATTTGTCATGAGGCCTGGCGGCCGTTTTTCAATATGGTGGATTTTAGTTATTGGAATGTTGAATTGGACCAGGAATGACGTTGGTGAATGCATACCTTTAAAATCAGCCCCAAGGAACACAAGATTCGGCTCGATCACTATCTGACCGCCCGCTTTCCACAGTGGAGTCGTTCGCATCTCAAGCGGCTCATTGATGATGGGTTTGTCTTGGTTAATGGGGCCCATCCCAAGGCTGGATATCCCCTGAAGGGAGGGGATGATCTACAAGTCTTGTCACGTGCCCCGGAAATTCCCAAGGCCGTGGCGCAGGATATCCCTCTCAATATTTTATATGAGGACGATCACTTGCTGGTGCTCAATAAGCCCGCTGGTTTAGTGATGCACCCGGCGGCGGGCAATTGGCAAGGGACCTTGGTCAATGCCCTGTTGCATCATCTGGGAACCTTCACCTCTGGCGAGGCGTTACGCCCGGGGATTGTGCATCGGCTCGATAAGGGGACTTCCGGGGTCGTCGTGGTGTCCAAGCGGGATCCCATTCATCAAAGCCTGTCGGGGCAATTTAAGCATCGCAAGGTCAAAAAAATCTATCATGCCTTGGTGTTCCGTTCCTTCCAATCCCTGGCGGGGGTCATGGAAAAGCCGATTGGTCGGGATCGAAAACACCGGTTGAAATTTTCCAGCCAAGCCAGTAAAATCAGAGAAGCAACCACTTACTTTAAGGTCATGAAAAATTTTCCTGATTTGGCCCTGTTGGAATTAACCCCGCACACCGGACGTACCCATCAACTCCGGGTCCATCTTTCCGAGGCCAAGCACCCGATTGTCGGGGATGATCTTTACGGGGCTCGGGGTTATCTCCCCACCATTCATGACGAGACTGTCCGTGAACGGGCGGCGAACATGGCGCGTCCCGCCCTGCATGCCTATCAGCTCAGTTTTACGCATCCGGTGACCGCGGAGTTTTTGACCTTCCAGGCCCCCTGGCCGGATGATTTTCGCCAATTAGTTGTCCCACTATTTAAAGATGGAGAGATTCCTCTGACCCTATGATCACTTCACCCTTGCTGACCCAATTTCCCGAAATTATGCATCGCTTTGGCGATAAAAACGACGAGGCCCCTTTGGAACCGTTGGTGAGTATGCACCAGGTGCATGGGGTTCATCTCCATTCCGTGCAAGACAGCAAAAGCCAGGAAGTGGAGGGATGTGATGCCCTGCTCTCAAGTTGCCGTGATGTTTCTTTGGCGGTGAAAACAGCCGACTGCGTCCCGTTGCTCTTTTTCGATCCCGTCAAAAAAACCGTGGCGGCGGTCCATGCCGGTTGGCGCGGGACCGTCAAAGGGATGGCGAATAAGACCGTGCAGATGATGAAACAAAAGGGGAGCCTCCCGGCGGATATCCGAGTCGCCATTGGCCCGTGCATCCGCGATTGTTGTTTTGAAGTTCACCATGATGTGGCCAACCCCTTGCAAAAGCAGATGCTCCGCTGGCGCGAAGTCCTGATCCCGCACGCGACAGACAAAAAGAAGTGGATCCTCGATTTACAAGAATGCAACCGCCTCCAACTCACGGAGGAGGGGATTATCCCGGAACACATTGACGTCATCCCCCTTTGCACCTCCTGCCGCGACGACCTGTTTCACTCGGTCCGACGGGATGGGGATAAGGCGGGGAGGATGATGAGTTTTATTCGGTTGTTGTGACAAGTGCCCCCTTTCTTTTTTAGGGGTATTTCGATATATTGTCTTTTACAGAAGGGTGGAGTATGGAACGCATGAAATATGCTGAAAACTACCCGGTATTTCAAATTTATGAAAGTGCGCTCCGATAGGGTTGGTATTAAGGAAGAATGGATTGCTGATGTTATGAGTAATCCTGTAAAAAAGGAAATTCAGCCGGATGGCAGAATCAGGCTTTGGGCGAAAATAAAGGAAGCGGGGGACAAATACCTACGGGTTATTTTGTTGGATGATAATGAGACAGTACACAACGTTTTTTTTGATCGTACGTTCAAGGAGATTGATTCATGAAATTAAAATATTTTCCTGATACAGATACACTGCACGTTATTCTGACGAATAATACTGTTGTTGAAACCAGGGATTTGAATGAGAATATTCTTATTGATTTAGATCATGAGGGTAAGGTTGTAAGTATGACCATCGAACATGCTCAGCAACAGAATGATAGTCTCGATGTTTCCTATCAGACAGTTTCTACCTCGTCAGCCGGGCACCATTTTTCTTAACTCGATGAGTTATATTAAAATCGTCTGATCTTTACTTTCCTACTACCCTTTGCTAGTTCGAATCCATGTCCGAAGATTCCACAGCCTCTCTCACCCCCATGGTTCGGCAATACCTTGAGATCAAAGAAAAAAATCGCGACTCCATTCTTTTTTATCGTATTGGGGATTTTTATGAGATGTTTTTTGAGGATGCGGTGGTGGCCTCAAAAGCCTTGAATATTACGCTCACCTCTCGGAATAAAAATGACCCCAATCCCGTTCCGCTGTGCGGGATTCCGCATCATTCGGTGCAGCCCTATATCGCAAAATTGGTCGCCAAGGGGTACCGGGTGGCCATCTGTGATCAAGTCGAGGATCCCAAGACGGCCAAGGGGGTGGTCAAGCGGGAGGTGACGCGCGTGGTGACCCCCGGGTTGGTGACGGACGAGGCCAGCCTTTCGAAAAATCCCAATTACTTGGCCGTCGTGGTGCCCGGGAAAAAAACGTGGGGACTGGCCTTTTTGGAGATTACCACCGGAGAGTTTAAGCTGATTGAGTTGCCGGAGTTGGAGTTGCTCGAGGAGTTGAGTCGCCTGCAGCCCCGTGAGTTGATTGTGCCGGAGAGTGCCAAAGGGAGCATCGTTGGTGAGATGGTCATGACGACCTTGCCGGATTGGATCTTTGAACCCACGAATACCCGGCGCTGGTTGCTCGAGCAGTTTCAAGTGTCAACCCTCACCGGTTTTGATGTGGAAGAGTGCGAACAGGGGATGTGCGCCGCCGGGGCGGTTCTGTACTATGTTCGGGAGACGCAAAAAGTGGGTCGACTCCCTCATGTGGTGGCGTTGAAGCGTTATGAACGCCATGGTCATATGATTCTCGGGGCTGAAACCAGCCGGCATCTTGATTTAGCGGGTCTCCTGCAAACCCTCGATCGCACCGAGACCGCGATGGGGTTGCGCAAGCTGCGTCAATGGTTGCATTTTCCCCTGCTTCTGAAGCCGTTGATTGAAGAACGCCATGAGGCCATTGAGGCGTGGTTGCAACAAGCCGAGCGGCGCCAGAAGATACGGGAACAACTCAAGGCCATTCAGGATTTAGAGCGACTCAGCAGCCGGCTCTCCCTCAAGACCGCCAATGCCCGCGATTTGGTGGCCCTGGCCCAGTCTTTGGAGCCCCTAGAACCTATGGGACTTGATATCCAAACGGTCCCAGGCGCGCTCGTTTCACAGTTGGCCAAGGAGTGGAATGCCTTAAGCATAGTACGCCATCGCATTGCCGCTGTCTTGAACGACGATCCTCCGCCCTCGATTCGCGAGGGGGGCATGATCCGCGACGGGGTGCATCCCGAATTGGATGAGTTACGCCATATCCGTTCTAATTCTAAGGGATGCCTAGCGGCAATCGAGGAACGAGAACGAAAGCGGACCGGGATCAATTCTCTCAAGATAAAATTTAATCAAGTATTTGGTTATTTTTTGGAAGTGACCACGTCGCAATTGGAAAAAGTGCCGGATGATTTTATCCGCAAGCAGACCTTGAGCAATGCCGAACGTTACATCACCCCGGAGTTAAAAAGCTTGGAGGACAAGGTGCTGGGGGCCGAAGAACGGCTCAAGGCCTTGGAGTACGAACTCTTTACCGCCCTGCGAGATGAGATGGCCTTGGCGGTCCCCGAGATACAGGCGCAGGCGGAACGCTTGGCTGTGTTGGATGCCTTGATTTCCTTGGCCGAAGTGGCGGAGGCCCACCGGTATGTCCGGCCAGTCATCTTGGAGACAAATAGTTTGTCCATTCAGGGAGGCCGGCATCCCATGGTGGAGCAGGGCCTAGCGGCCGGCTCCTTTGTGCCCAACGACCTGGAGTTGGATGGTTCTGAACAGAAAATTTTGCTGATCACCGGTCCTAACATGGCCGGCAAATCGACCATCATGCGCCAAACGGGCCTGATTGTCCTGATGGCGCAGATGGGAAGCTTCGTGCCCGCCAGATCCGCCTCGATTGGCTTGGTGGACCGGATCTTCACGCGCGTGGGTGCGGATGATCGGCTCGCCCGGGGTGAGAGCACTTTTATGGTCGAGATGAGTGAGACCGCGAGGATTTTGCATTATGCCACGAATCGCAGCCTGATTATATTGGACGAGATTGGGCGGGGCACCTCTACCTTTGACGGTATTTCCATCGCCTGGTCGGTGGCGGAATATATTTACGATCAGATCGGGGCGCGCACCCTCTTTGCCACTCATTATCATGAGCTGGCGGCCTTGTCGGTGGCGCGGCCCGGGATTCACAACGTGAATGTGTCGGTCAAGGATGAGGGCGGAGCGATTACCTTTTTGTATCGCCTGGCACCCGGGAGCGCCAGTCACAGCTATGGGATCCATGTCGCCCAGCTTGCAGGTTTGCCTGCGATGGTCATTTTACGCGCCCAACAATTGTTGAAAACACTGGAGAAGAGAAAAAAGTCAGTGTCAGGAGAGTCAGATAATGAGTCGCAAGGGACGCTTTTTTAGCAGCCTAGTTATTTTTTTATCAGCACTCACTACCGTTCAAGCGCAAGAGGCTTCAGGCCCTGCGACCGATGCGAAGGTCATCATTATTGATCCGGGGCATGGCGGCAAGGATCCCGGTACCCTCACCAAACGCACCAAGGAAAAAGACATCACCCTAGCCATGGCCAAAAGATTGGGGAGTGCCATCCAACAACGTATTCCGAGCAAAATTCTTTATACGCGCACCAAGGATCAATTCATTTCCCTCGCCGAGCGCAACCGGATCGCGAATCGCAATTCATGCGATTTTTTTGTCTCGGTCCATGTGAATTCCTCCCCAAGTAAGGAAGCCAAAGGGTTGGAAGTCTATTACCTCAACAATGCGACGGACCGGGCGGCCTCCAAGTTGGCGGCCCGTGAGAATCAGGGGGCCCCCAAAGCGATGAAGGATGTGCAGGCCATTTTGTCTGGTTTGTTACAAAATGATGTGACGGATGATTCCGCCCAGGCGGCCGGTTATGTGCGTAAAAGTTTGGTGCAGCAGGTTGGAAAGGTTTTTTCGGTGGCGCCGATCCGGGTCAAGACGGCGCTTTTTTATGTCTTAGTGGGGGCAAAATGTCCTAGTCTCTTGGTGGAAACCGGGTTTATTACTAACCCCAAGGAAGAACAACGGCTGCGCTCAACGAGCTATCAAAAGGCCTTAGCCCAAGCGGTTGCCAACGGCATGAAGGCCTATTTTGACAGTTTGGCACACCCCCGGAGTGATTTATGACAGAGCACCAGAATCCCAATGTTTGGCAGTTACCCCCATTGGTTCTAGAGGCAAGCGACATTACCACGGCCGTCAAGAGTTACGTCCAAGAGATACAACAACATTGTGGAGAACTGGGTCTATCGGATGCCCATCCTTCCGAGGTCATTTTATTTCGGACCGCCGCCATGGATTACTTGATGACCCAGCTCTATGCCCATGCCGACAAAATCTCACGTGAACAGGAAGGAAGACATGTCAATTGCTGCCTGGTGAGTCAGGGGGGGTACGGCCGGCGTGAGCTTTGTCTCTACTCCGATCTTGACCTGCTCTTTTTATATGAAGGCAAGGCTCATGGTTTCATCAAAGTGTTGACGGAAACGATCTTGCGCCCCCTGTGGGATTCGGGATTGGAAATCGGTTTTGCCACGCGGACGGTGCGCGACTGCCGCCAAATGATGGAAGACGACCTGACTATTTTTACGTCACTGCTCGATGCCAGATGGCTGGCCGGTTCCGAGTCCCTGTTTGATGAATTTTGCAAAATGTACCAGCGGTATGTGGTTTCGGAAAAAAACCAGCAGAAATTCGTTAAATTGAAGATGGAGGAAAACAACGAACGGGAGCGGCGCTATGCAGACCCTGTTTATTTGTTAGAACCCCAAATCAAAGAGGGAAAAGGTGGATTACGCGATTATCATACCCTGCATTGGTTGTCGCGCATGAGTCACGGGGTGCAGCACCCAAAAGATCTGGTGCGCAAGGGCGTGCTCCGCGATGTGGAGTTTGAGGAATTATGGGAGGGAATTAACTTTCTTTGGCGCATTCGCAACGAGTTGCACCGCTTCTCGGAACGCAAGAACGACTGGTTGACCTTTGAATATCAGGACCGAATCGCCCAGCGGCTGGGTTTTCATAATACCGATCACTTCCTCGGCGTGGAACTTTTCATGCAAAAGTATCATCAGCACACGGCCAGTATTGATCAAATTTGCGGCGTGATCATCCGGCAGATCTCACCCATTCGGCCTAAATTGTTTCCTCCGCCGCAACCTGTGGATTACGACGCAAATGCCATGGTGGTTGGGACTAAATTGACCATCAAGAATTCCGATGTTTTTGAAAAAAATCCCCTGTATCTCTTGCAGATCTTCGAGAGCGAACGGCGGTCCGGATTGGAGCTGGATCACTTTACCTTGGATAAGATTCGGGAAAATCTGCATCGGATTGATGATTCGTTTCGTTCTGACCCAGCCAGCGGCGCCCTGTTTCGAAAAATCTTATCGGAACCCAAAGGATTGAACCCACTGCTCACTCACATGCATGAAACACGGGTCCTGGGGACTTTTTTACCGGAATTCGCCAAACTCTTGTTTCGAGTCCAGCATGACATTTATCATGTTTATACGGTGGATATCCATTCCCTCTATGCGGTGGGGGAAATGGAGCGGTTGGCCGTCGGAGAGGCGACAAAGCAGTATCCGACGCCATCCCTGGCTATCAAGGATGTTCGTGATTTTAGCGTGTTGTCCTTTGCCATTCTCTATCACGATATTGGCAAGGGGGAGGGGAGCGGGCATGTTGTGAAAGGGGCCCCACTGATTCGCCGAGCCGCTGAGCGCTTGGGCTATAGCCGCGAAGAGGTCGAGTTGCTGGAGTTTCTAGAACTCAGCCATCTCATCATGACCCATTTGGCCTTTCGCCGCGACCTGGAGGAACAAAATTTGGCCATTCAGTTTGCCCGTTCCATGCAGACAACGGAGCGTTTGACACTGCTTTATTTACTGACATTTTGTGACGTCAAAGGGGTCAGCCCCGAGGCGATGACGGATTGGAAGGCCTCCCTGCTGGAGTATTTATACCTAAGAACCCGAGAGGTCTTATTGAAGGGGGCCTTTGCGCCGGAGCGGGCCTCGACCTTAATTCCGCTGATTAAGACGGAGGTTTTGCAACTTACGGGTTCTGAGGTGGAACGGGAGAAATGCGAGGTGTTTCTCAATATGATGGCGGCCCGTTATTTATTATCGACCCCGCCCCATGTGATCTATCGTCACCTCCAACTCTGGAAAAAATTTGAGCAGGATCCCATCGCCATTGAACGGCGATTCCTGGAAAAAGAGCGACTGACGGAATTGACGCTCTTGACCTTAAACCATCCAGCCCTGTTTTCTAAGGTCACTTGCGTCTTGGCCGCCCACCGGATCAATATCTTGAATGCGGAAATTGCCATATCCAGCGCCGGTCACGCCTTGCTGACGTTTTCAGTGACCGATGCCGAGGGGAAGCCTATGGATGATGAACCTCGTTGGGTGCGGTTTGATCAAGATCTGCGAGAAATTTTGCAGGGGAAAATCCCCCTGCGTCGATTTGTGGAGGAGAATTTCGCCCCGAGTTTTTTGCAAAAGAAAGTGGCGCGCCGCCTGCCCGCGAGGATTGAGGTCGACAACGATGTTTCGGCTTATTACACGGTCATTGATATCTATGCCCATGATCGTGTTGGGCTCCTTTATCAAATCACCTCGACACTGGAGGCCTTGGGGCTCTATGTGGATGTTTCCAAAATTTCCACGAAGGTCGATCAAATTTCCGACGTGTTTTATGTCCGGGATATCTTTGGCCATAAGATCACCTCCAAGGAAAAGCTGGCCCATATTTCCCAAACCTTGATGAAGTCGATTGATGAGGGGGAGGGGGTATGATGAAACTTTTTTTAGCGATCCTCAGCCTAGGTGTGGGGCTCATGCTGTGGCTCAGAATTCGCGAACAAAGATATCTTAAAAAGAGCAGCAAAGAGGCCCTTTCCAAAGGAATGATGCAGGAAATTGAACAGGAACGCGAAACGAATGGCGCCAAACGGCGGCTTTTTTTGGAGGCCATGGACAAGGCCGGCGGGAGGCCTCCTGCAGATGGGGGTTGAAACCATAATCGTTTCCGGCATATAGGACTTAGGACGACATGACTTCGAAGAAGATTAAGATTTGCCTGGCCGATAATTGTAACAATGCCCAAACAACCGGGGGTTATTGTCGTTTGCATTATCTTAAGAATTGGAAGGACATCAAAGAAGAACAACAGCGCAAGGCAGCTGACCGGTTGAATAAGTATGTGGATGGGATCTGCAAGAAAAATCCGGACGATTTCATGTCCGTCGTGAAGAAAAACATCAAGGATGAACGCGGTTTGGAAACGACCGTGGACAATCTTTACCCCGAAGATGAAATGACCGCGGCCTTCAGTGACCTCGAGCAGGATGAGGCGTCACTCGACAAGATTTTGAGTCAAATTCGTATCCATGACAAATTCTAAAGACAATCCGCCCAAGGTTTATTTTCAGACCTTTGGATGCCAGATGAATGAGCATGATTCTGAGATTATGCTCGGTTTGATGCGCACCCATGGTTATCAGCAGACCGCTTCTTCCAAAGACGCCGATTTAGTGGTGATCAACACCTGCAGTATTCGGCAAAAATCCTATCAAAAAGCGGTCTCTGCGATTGGGCGACTGAAGGAGAGGCAGGGGGTGAAGTTGGCGGTGACGGGTTGCGTGGTCTCCCATGAGGGAGAACATCTTTTAAAAAGATTTCCCTTTATTGATTTTGTCCTGGGGCCTGATCATGTGCAAAAGTTGCCGCAACTGATGGAGGACAACGGCGTAGGGGTTCAAAATTTTGAACCCCTACAGGACAGCTTTCACGATCTCTCCGATTACGAATTCCCGACCGTCATTGATCCCATCGCCCTGGGAAAAAATCACCGCAAAGTAAGCGCCTACGTTACCATCATGAAGGGGTGTGACAATGTCTGTTCGTTTTGCATTGTGCCCCAGGTGAGGGGGGGCGAGGTGTATCGTCCGATGGGTGACATTATTCGGGAGATTCAGCTGTTAGAAAAAGAGGGGATCCAGGAGGTGGTGTTACTGGGACAAAATGTCAATTCTTATGGCAAAGGTGGTAAGGTTGATTTTACCCAATTACTCCGTCTGATCACTCAAGAGACGGGGATGGCCCGCATTCGTTATACCAGCCCTCACCCCAAGGATTTATCGTCCGATCTGATTCAGGAGTATGGCCGTAATCCCAGATTGTGCCCTCATATCCATCTTCCCGTCCAATCCGGTTCCAATCAAATCTTGAAAAAGATGCGGCGGTCCTATTCGCGGGAAGTCTATTTACGCAAGGTTGAAAGGCTTCGTCAGGTGCGACCTGATATTGCGATCACCACGGATATTATTGTCGGTTTTCCCGGGGAAACGGAGTCCGATTTTCAAGACACCTTAAACTTGGTTGCGGAGGCGGATTTTGACGCCAGTTATTCTTTTTCTTTTTCTCCCCGGCCCGGAACCGAGGCCGCCTCCTGGGCCGATGATATTCCAAGGGACTTAAAAAGGGAGCGACTCTCCCGGCTTCAGCTTCATCAGGAGGAAATATCCCACAAAAAGAACGCCCAATTGATTGGGAAATCCTATGAGGTCTTAATCGAGGAAGAGACCGATCGGCCCGGTCAACTGACAGGCAAGACCCCTCATGGTAAGATTGTAAATTTCGATGGTGATCGGACATTCATTGGTGCTAGAATGCCCGTAAGGATCTGCCACGCATCGGCTTACTCGTTACGAGGTGAACTATGTTGATTCAGATGAAAGTGACCGGTCTGACCATCGATCCCTTCACCAACATGCCCATTATCATCTTGAAGGATTTAGCAGAAAAAAGCGCCTTGCCCATTTGGATTGGTTTGATTGAGGCCTCGGCCATCGCCACTGAATTGGAAAAGATCGAACTGTCACGCCCCATGACCCACGATTTGATCCGCAATATCCTGCATTCACTCCAGGTGACGGTCAAAAAAATCGAGGTCAATGATCTTCATGACAATACCTTTTACGCCACCATCTGTTTGGAGTGCAATGGTCGTGAGTTTACGATTGATTCCCGTCCGTCTGATGCGATTGCCTTAGCCCTGCGAACTGGCGCTGCGATCTATGTGGAGCAACGGGTGATTGAAAAATCACGCAATATCGATTTGAGCAAGGAAGGCAAGGAAGAGGAACATAAAATCAAGCAAGAAAAATGGACGGAAATTTTGGAAAATTTGAATATTGAAGATTTTGGGAAATATAAAATGTGAAGATGCCACCGGTCCTGCGTTATTGGGTTCCATTCATTGTTTATCTCGGCTTTTTGACCTACCTGCTCTTTAAGCCCTCGTTGCCCGAGATTTCTATGCCTTACTTTGACAAGGCGGCCCATCTGGGTTTCTTTGCCGTACTTGGAATTCTTGTGCTTAGGATATTTCATCCGATTGAACAGCACTGGAGCCTCACTAAATGTATTAAGGTGGCCCTCTTAGGGACCCTCATTTATGGGATGATTACGGAACTGGGGCAAGCCATGACTGCCACTCGTTCGGCGGAGTGGGGAGATCTTTTTATGGATGGTTTGGGAGGTGCAATTGGGGGCTTTTGTTATTACCCAATTAAAGTTCGCTGCTGTCATTCTGAGCCCTTCGGCTCCGCTCAGGGCAGGCTCCGCGAAGAATCTTCCGAGATTTCCTTATGATTATTTTACCTCACCACGGAGTTAGTCCTAAAATAGACCCCACGGCTTATTTGGCTGAAGGGGTTGTGGTGATTGGCGATGTGATCATTGGCGCCGATTCTTCCTTGTGGCCGCATACGGTCCTCCGTGGCGATGTTTTTCATATCCGGGTTGGGAACCGCACGAATATTCAAGATTTGTCGGTGGGACACGTCACGGACGGCACTTGGCCGTTGCTGATTGAAGATGATGTGACGGTGGGGCACCGGGTTGTTTTACATGGTTGTCATATCCAATCTCGTTGTTTGATTGGCATGGGATCGATCATCATGGATGGTGCCGTGGTGGGAGAGGAGGCGATGATTGGGGCTGGCTCACTGGTGACTCCGGGAACAGTGATTCCCCCCAGAACCCTCGCGGTGGGTTCACCCGCGAAGGTGAAACGCGACCTGAGCCCTGAGGAGATTAATTTTTTAAGTTTATCGGCCGCTAATTATGTTCAAACCGTGCGCAGTTATCGTTCCCCATGCATGTAGTCTCCAGCACATTTAGGGATGTCTTGGTTCGTTGGAAACTGCTGAAACCCAAGGATAAGCTGTTAGTCGCCGTTTCTGGCGGCATCGATTCGATGGTCTTGCTCCATTTGCTTACCCATCTGCCAGCCCGCTGGCAACTCCGGCCGGTGGTGCTTCACTTTAATCATCGGCTTCGCGGTAAGGAATCCGAGCAAGACGAAACCTTTGTGAAGAATTATTGCCGCGATCAGAAAATTCCTTGTTTCGTGGGGAAGGCCCCTGTTTGGAAGAGTCATGACAATTTACAGGCCCGGGCCAGGTTCCAACGCTATCGCTTCTTCAAACACCAAGCCGAACGACATCATCTTGGCAAGCTGTTGACGGCCCATCATGCCAATGACCAGGCAGAAACCTTTTTGATTCACTGGATTCAGGGGGCCGGGTTGAAAGGTCTGGCGGGAATGCCTCTCCAGCAGGAAGTGGATGGTTTAATGCGCGTACGGCCCTTACTCTTCATCAGTCGGGCTGAAATTGTGAGTTATGCGCGGCATTATCGGATACCGTTTCGTGAAGATTCTTCCAATCAAAAACCAGACTATCTGCGCAACCAAATTCGCCTGCTCTTGAAAAAATTACAGTCAATCAACCCTCAGCTCGCCATCCGATCCGCCACTAATGCCCTGTTTTTACAGCAGGATGAAGATTTTATGAATAGGGCAATTACTCGATACGAAAGAGCGCGGCCCGAGGGGGATTCAGGCTGTCCTGTAGCACGTTATCTTCGATTGCATCCTGCTATGCGTTTTCGACTCCTGCAACGCATGTATCGGAAGGTCAGAGTGGAAGAGCGTTTATCGGGCGATCATGTCCTTAAAATTGATGAATTAATTCAGGCCCCAGGGGGGCGGTCGCACTATCATTTGTCGGGAAAGGTCCTGTTTTGCAAAGAAAGAGGACGATTTTTCTTTAAATAACATCGATATTGCTTTTAAACCTCGGTATGATAGGATTTTTGCCGTGAAACAATCACAAAAAACCATTGCCCTTTGGGCGGTCATCCTCCTACTTTCCATTGCCGTCTTGCAGTTGCTCAATTCCAAGCCTGTCTTGAGAAAAGCCATTTCTTTCAGTGATTTGCTCCTGTCCATCGAGAAAAATCAGGTGGAAAAGGTCGTTGTACAAGAAGACGAGTATACTGGAAAATTCAAAGATAATTTTGAAGGTGGGGGTTATTTTGAGACCGTTGGGCCCATGCAGAGCGACAAAGCCTTTGAATTGTTAGCAAAATCCGGCGCAACCGTTGAATATAAAAAACGTCGGGAGACCCCTTTTTGGCAACAGGCCTTGATCTCCTGGTTGCCCATGATCCTGTTGTTTGGGTTCTTTTTCTTCTCCATGCGGCAAATCAACATGGGGGGTGGGCGGGCCATGAGTTTTGGCCGGAGTCGCGCCCGACTTCTCTCTGAAAACCAGAAGCGCGTCACCTTTAAAGACGTTGCGGGTGTTGATGAGGCCAAATATGATTTAGAAGAAATTATCGCTTTTCTACGTGATCCCAAAAAATTTACGCGACTCGGTGGCAGGATTCCCAAGGGAGTTTTGTTGGTTGGGGCCCCAGGGACGGGTAAAACCTTGTTGGCGAAGGCCGTAGCGGGGGAGGCTGGGGTCCCTTTCTTCTCCATCAGTGGTTCCGATTTTGTGGAAATGTTTGTCGGGGTGGGTGCCTCGCGGGTGCGTGATCTATTTGAGCAGGGTAAGAAACACGCCCCCTGCATTATTTTTATCGATGAAATTGATGCGGTCGGACGGCATCGTGGCGCGGGGCTTGGCGGAGGGCACGACGAGCGTGAGCAGACCCTCAACCAATTGTTAGTGGAGATGGATGGTTTTGAATCCAATGAAGGTGTCATCATCATGGCCGCCACCAATAGGCCTGATGTGTTAGATCCAGCTTTGCTGCGTCCCGGGCGGTTTGATCGTCGCGTTATGGTCCCGCGTCCCGATTTGGGAGGACGCGAGGCCATCTTAAAGGTTCATTGCCGGAAGAAGGTCTTGAGTCCGGATCTTGACCTTTCGATCATTGCCCGTGGCACTCCTGGTTTTTCCGGGGCTGACTTGGAAAACTTGGTGAATGAGGCCGCCCTCAACGCTGCTCGTTATGACAAAAAATCAATCTTCATCGAAGATTTTGAGTCTGCTAAAGACAAGGTTTTGATGGGGTCCGAGCGGCGTAACATGATTATCAATGATGAAGAAAAGAAGCGCATTGCCTATCATGAATCGGGTCATACGCTAGTGGCAAAATCACTGCCGCGCACGGATCCAGTTTATAAAGTTTCGATCATTCCCCGAGGCATGGCCTTGGGGGTGACGCAGCAGCTGCCCATTGATGAAAAACATATTCACTCCAAGGATTATGCGGAAAATATGATTTCGGTTTTTATGGGCGGTCGATGCGCGGAAGAGCTCATCTTCAATGAACTCACCACCGGTGCCGGAGATGACATTGAGAAGGCCACCGATCTGGCACGCAAGATTGTCTGTGAATGGGGCATGAGCGATTTAGGCCCCTTGAGTTTTGGCCGGAAAGACGCCGAGGTGTTCCTGGGCCGTGATTTGTCACATCGCCAGGAATATAGCGAACAGACTGCCTTGGAGATTGATCAGGAAATCAAAAAGATCATTAAGAAAAACTATGACCGTTCCAAGGGGCTTTTGAGTGATCGACTACAGGATTTGCACAACTTGGCTCAACACCTGTTGGAGCGAGAGACCTTGGATGGTTCAGAAATTGATAAGATCTTGAAGGGTGAAAAGCTTGAGCCCTTCAAACCTTTTGAACCGCCCCCTTCTCTTTTTGCGCCGCAGTCTGAGAAAATTTCAGAAAAAGAGCCAAAGAAGTCCATGGGGCCCATCGGTCCCTTGCCAGAACCCAGCAAGGCGTAGGGGTTCAAAATTTTGAACCCCTACCAGATACATATCGGCAACCGCCTATTTGATTTTTCAAAGAAAACTTATGTCATGGGGATTTTAAACGTAACCCCCGATTCTTTTTCGGATGGTGGATGTTACCTGGATCCGGAACGGGCCCTGGAACGAGCCCTCGAGATGGAGGCACAAGGGGCTGATCTGATCGACATTGGAGCCGAGTCGACCCGTCCCGGGGCAGATCCAGTTCCCTGGGAGGAGGAGTGGCGGCGACTGGAGCCGGTGTTACGCCGCGTGGTCCCGCGCTTGAGCTTGCCGGTTTCCATCGACACACAAAAAGCCGAGGTGGCCAAAAAGGCCGTGGATCTGGGGGTAAGCCTGATCAATGACGTCAATGCATTGCAGGGGCCTGGGATGCTGGACGCAGCGGCGCACGCGCAAGTCCCTGTAATATTGATGCACAAGCGAGGTGAGCCTAAAAACATGCAGCAGGGAATTTATTACGAGGATACGTTGCGCGAGGTTGTCAGCTTTCTCGAGGCACGCATTCAAGCGGTCTGCGCCGCAGGCCTAAATCGTGATAAGATCCTCATCGATCCCGGTATTGGTTTTGGCAAACGATTCGAAGATAACCTCATTCTGTTGCAAAATCCGCAAGCGTTCCATCTCTTGGAATGCCCACTGGTCGTTGGGGCCTCGCGCAAATCCTTCCTAAAGACCATGGCTGGGTCCACTCCGGAAGCTTTACTGGCTGGAAACTTGGCAGCGGTGGCCTGGGCTCATCAGCAAAAGATCGGGATGGTCCGAGTTCATGACGTCCTTGAGAGTGTTGTGTTGTTAAAGACCTTGCAAGGGATCAGGGGCTTCTAAGTTATACTTGTAATATTATAATAAAAGTATAATAATAAAACTATCGTGAAAGGCTTCTATTACGACACCCTCCTGGAAGCGGAGAATATCTGCAACTTGGATCGGGAAAAAAAGATCCTGTTGGATGGGGCCCTGTCCGGCAAGAAGTTGGTGGTTTATGGTCCGCGTAATTTTGGCAAGACTTCTTTGGTCAAGAATGTGGTTATTCCCGCCTTTCGCGGTAAAAAGAAGAAGAGTTTCGTCCTGTTTGCTGACTTGATGGAGGTTAAAAGCCTGGAATCCATTCACCAGAGGATTCGTTCCAGCTTTGAAAAATCATTCGCCGATTCCTTCCCGCGACAAAATCTCCTCAATATTGCCAAACAGTTTCTGCAAAATTTACGACCCCAGGTGACGCTTGATCCGGTCACAGGACAACCCAGTCTTTCGATTGATGCGCATTCTTCTCCACATGAACGCCCATTTGCCGAGATATTTTCGGTCATTGGAGAAAAGATCGCGCCGGAAATGCCGACCTTGATTGTCCTGGATGAGTTTCAGGACATCGCCTTTGTCCCTGAGGCACAAGGTATTTTTCGGCAGGTTCTGCAAGAGCTCAAGGGTATTCCCATCATCCTAATGGGTTCAAAAAGGCACATTTTATCCAAAATTTTCTCGCAACCTGCCGCCCCCTTGGCCTCCTTTGGGGAAGACGTGGAATTTCAGCCGATCCCTTATGAGGAATATCACGATTATATTTTGGAAAGGTTTCACCAGAGAAAATTGAACATCCATGATGACAATGCCAAAACATTGCAAGACGCCCTATTTCGAATACCCGAGGCGATCAATATCGTTTGTGCCCACCTTTATGCCACCCTTCATGATGAGACCGTTGAAATCGACCAAGTCTATCAGGCCATTGATAAGGCCGTTGAGGGAAGGGCCAGTCGTTACGAGTCCTTGTTATCGCTTCTTTCAGAAAAAGAAGAGGAGGTGTTGCAGAAAATCGCGCTACAGAAGGTAGTACCACACCCGACGGGTCAAGAATTTTTGCGGACCATCCATGCCAGCCAACGATCTGTCAAACTTATCGTGGATCGATTCATGGATAAATCTATTTTAGAAAAGACAAAAGACGGATATCGTATCAGTGATCCCATGCTGTTTTACTTTTTGAGAAAATACCGGAATTGAGGTTACGCTATTAGCGTTCTTTCTAGTTGAATTCAGCCCATTTTACCGATAGTTTTCCCCCCCTATGAAAGAATCCAATAAAAAGTTGTTTGGCACCGACGGGATTCGTGGGGTGGCTAATCAGTATCCGATGACGGCCGAGGTGGCGCTTTCCTTGGGCCGGGCCCTGGCTCATGTTTTTAAAAATGGCCATCGACATCGCCGCATCCTGATCGGAAAAGACACGCGCTTGTCCGGTTATATGTTGGAGATGGCCCTGGCCTCCGGGATTTGTTCGATGGGGGCGGATGTTCTCTTGCTTGGACCGATGCCCACGCCGGGGATCGCGTTTCTTACGAGTGCCATGCGCGCCGATGCGGGGGTGGTTATCTCAGCCTCGCATAACCCGTTCCAGGACAATGGGATCAAGGTTTTTGATCGGTATGGTTACAAACTCCCCGACTCAATGGAATTGGAGATTGAGGATATTGTGCTCTCGGGAAAGATTGCCAATCTCAGACCTACGGCCGGTGATATTGGCAAGGCCAAGCGGGTGGAGGAGGCGAAAGGCCGGTATATTGAGTTTGTCAAAGGGACCTTTCCTAAAGATTTGAATTTAGATGGGTGTAAAATTGTCCTCGATTGTGCCCATGGGGCCGCTTATGAGATTGCGCCGATTGTGTTTGGCGAGCTTGGGGCCGAGTTGATTTGTCTGGGGGTCAGTCCCAATGGCCTCAATATTAACCAGGAGAGTGGGGCCCTCAATCCTGAACGATTGGCGGCCAAGGTCAAGGAGAGTGGGGCGACACTGGGTATTGGGCTGGATGGGGATGCGGACCGTGTCGTGTTAATTGATGAGAAAGGTCAATTGATCGATGGAGACGCCGTCATAGCGGTTTGTGGCGAGTTGTTGCTCCAGCAGGGAAGGTTGAAAAAGAACACCGTCGTTGGAACCTTGATGAGCAACCTAGGTCTCGAAAAATATTTGAATGCCCGAGGGGCCCAGCTCATTCGTGTCCCGGTCGGAGACAGATATATTATTGAGGAGATGCGCAAGACCGGTTTCAATTTTGGGGGCGAATCTTCCGGACATATGATCTTTTTTGATCAATCAACCACGGGAGACGGCATGATTGCGGCCTTACAAGTGTTGGCGATTATGATGACTCAGAAAAAATCATTGTCAGAACTCGTCAGCAGTTATTATGCCTACCCGCAGGTCTTAAAGAACATTCGGGTGAAACGCCGTGAAGATATGAGCTTGGTCCCCACGATCATGAAAAAGATCAAAGAGGTGGAACAATCCCTGGGCGATTCGGGTCGGGTTTTGGTGCGCTATTCCGGTACCGAACCCTTGATTCGCGTGATGGTGGAGGGGCAAGAACTGCAGGTGATTGATGAGATGTCCAGCGCGATTGTGACCACGATTAGTCAGGCCCTCAATGGCTAAATTAGGTGTCAATATTGATCATGTCGCGACCTTGCGACAGGCACGCGGGACTCGCTATCCGGATCCGGTAGCCGCGGGACTGCTCGCGGAACAGGCTGGAGCGGATCAGATTACCGTACATCTCCGGGAAGATCGGCGTCATATTCAAGATGAAGACGTCCGATTACTCAAACGTTCCCTTCAATGTGAATTAAACCTAGAGATGGCTGCGACGGAAGAGATGGTACAGCTCGCCATACACATCCAACCCAATTCCGTCACCCTGGTCCCGGAAAAAAGAAAAGAACTCACCACGGAGGGGGGGCTCGACGTGATTCGAGCCCATAAGACGCTCCGTCAACAGATTCCATTGATGCAACAAAAAGGCATGCGTGTCAGTCTGTTTATTGATCCAAATATGGAACAAGTGAAGATGGCCCGGGAATTGGGGAGTGATGCCATTGAGATTCACACCGGCCTTTACGCGGAGGCTAAAAATCCTGAGGAGACGCAAAGAGAACTCCTGCGGGTACGGCAGGCCGCTGTGCTGGGTAAGGAATTAGGTCTTTGGGTGGCGGCGGGGCATGGGTTGCACTATCAGAATACCCGATTGGTGGCTGAGATCGCGGAGATTGTGGAATTCAATATTGGCCATGCTATCGTGGCCCGCGCCCTATTTGTGGGCCTATCAGCCGCTGTTCGTGAAATGAAACAGCTATGCTGAACGCGGATATTCGGCCTTTCTTAACTCCACGAGCCTTGGATACCCACAAGGGGCATTATGGCCATGTCTTGCTGGTGGGAGGTTCGGCCCGTAAGCCAGGGGCGATTCTGATGGCCGGACGGGCCACCCTTCGCAGTGGGGCCGGGTTGGTCACGGTAGCGTTGCCAAAATCGGCTTTTCGTAAGTTGTCCAAAAATTTTCTGGAGCTGATGTACGAACCCATGCCGGATACCCGCGCTGGCACCTTCAGCGCAAAGGCCATTCGCCAAATTTTAGCCTTATTGCCCGGTAAAGTGGTGGTAGCCCTGGGGCCGGGGATGGGGGTTGATAAAGACATTAGATCAATAATTTTAATTATGTTAAATAAATCGACAGTTCCGGTTCTATTGGATGCCGATGCCTTGAATAGCTTGGTAGGTCATGTGAAATGGCTGCGTAAGGCCAAGGTTCCGGTGATCTTGACACCGCACCCCGGAGAAATGGCGCGTCTGCTCAATATCACCACGAAAAAACTGCAAAAAAGCCGGCTCCAGTACGCCACCCAATTTGCCCAAGAGCACGGTGTCTATCTCGTCTTGAAAGGCTTTCGGACAATCGTGGCGACTCCATCAGGGGAGATATTTATCAATGCGACCGGCAATCCTGGGATGGCCACAGGGGGGATGGGGGATGTTTTGACGGGTGTCATTGCGGCGCTGTTAGCCCAAGGGATAAAGTTGCCGGAGGCCGTGGTGACAGCCGTTTACCTGCATGGCAGGGCGGGGGACCGGGTGGCCGAGCGCCTTGGGGATCGTGGGTTGTTAGCGAGTGATGTGATCGAGGAGATGCCGTTAGCCATCAAAGAATTAGTGCTGTCATCGTGAATGTAATCAAATGATTGAATCAAAAAATATAAAAATGTCAAAATCGGAAGAAGAGACCGAGTCCCTGGGGAGTCAGTTTGCCCAACGCTTGCAAGGCGGGGAGGTCATTGGACTGGTGGGCGATTTGGGGGCCGGCAAAACGGCTTTTGTGCGTGGGATGGCCCAGGGGTTGCGCCTGAATGCACAACAGGTCATGTCTCCTACTTTTACCCTGGTTAACGAGTATCCCGGGACACCGTTGACCTTGATTCATGTCGATCTCTACCGCCTCAATCATCCCTCAGAACTGAACACTTTGGGCTTGGAGGACTATTTATCGGCACAGCAGATCATGGTCATCGAATGGGCCGATAAACTTCCTTCCCTTTGGTTTAAAGATATGATTTTAATCACCCTGCAAATTCACAATGGAACCCGGAAAATCCAAGGCATTTGATCTGATCGTGGTAGGGGCTGGTCCTGGCGGCTATGCTGCGGCCATTCGTGGGGCACAACGTGGCCTCAAGGTGGCCTTGATCTCGCGAGAGGACCCAGGAGGTACCTGCCTGCACCGAGGTTGTATCCCCTCCAAGGCCTTGATTGCGGCGGCCGAGGTGGTTCATGCGGCGCGGCAGGCCAAAAATATTGGGATCACCTACGCGCCTCCCCAGATTGATTATGCCGCTTTGATTGCCTCGAAGGATCGCAAGGTCGGTCAACTCAGCAAGGGATTATCGGAACTTTTTAAGGCCCATAAGATTGAATTCGTATCCGGAGAGGCCACGCTCAAGTCGGCGCAGGAGGTGGAGGTTCGCCAGATCCCGAGCGGGATGCTCGCACTCTATCAGGCCAAGGATATTATTTTGGCGACTGGGACCGAGCCCATCCGGCCAAAAGGGTTTCCCTTTGATGGCCAGTTAATTCTAACCACGGATGAACTGTTTAAGATCACTCGACTGCCGGCCTCGATGGTCATTGTGGGAGGAGGGGTGATTGGTTGCGAATTGGCCTGTGCCTACAATATCTTGGGGAGTGAGGTGGCGTTAGTGGAACAATTGCCCACTTTATTGGCCGGGGAAGAACGCTTGGTGTCTCAGACTCTGCAAAAGAGCCTGACCCGTCGCGGGATCGATGTCTTGACGGGAGTTGCCGTTACCGAGATGAAAAAACTAGCCGGCAAGGTCGCCGTCACCTTGGCCACGGGATCGGTATTGGAGGTGGACCTGGTGTTAGTCGCGGTAGGGCGAGGGGTTGGACAAGACTTGCTGGGATTGGACACATTAGGCGTCAAAAAAAATGGCCGCTATGTGGCCGTCGGTTCCCACTTGGAAACCTCACTTCCAAGACTCTACGCCATCGGTGATTTGACCGGCCAGACCCTGCTGGCCCACGGGGCCGCAGAGGAGGGGATTTGTGCGGTTGAAAATATCACGGGACACGCCGCCGTGATGGACTACCCCAGCATCCCGCGCGTAACCTACACCCTGCCGGAGATTGCCTCGATCGGGATGCGGGAGGAAGAACTGAAAAAACTCCCCCACAAGACAGGCCGTTTTGGCTATGCCGCCAATGCCATGGCCCTACTGCACGAGGAGGCTGAAGGCTTTGCGCTAATCCATACGAGTGAAGAGGGATTGGTCCTTGGGGCCACCGTGGTGGGCCCCCAAGCCGCAGCTTTGATCCAGGAAGTGGCCCTCGTTATGAAAAATCACCTGCCCATCACTGCGCTCATGGAAACCATCCACGCCCATCCCACCTTTTCCGAAGTCCTCCACGAAGCCGCCTTGGATACGGCGGGGCTGGCGATTCATAAATTTAGTAAGCGCTAGGGTTCTTCATTGGATTTTTTGCTGATTGACACATCAATAAAAATGTGTTTTCCTGAAATTAAGGATATTTCAGAAAAACTGATATTTTAGGAGATAACAGGCAATGCCACTCGTCAAAATATGGAAACAGGGGCAACTGACCATCCCAATGGCCTTTCGTAAGGAGATGGGGCTAGAGGAAGAGGCCGTGTTCAGCATGGTGAAGGTGGGAGATTCTCTCGTGTTAACCCCCAAGCGTCTTTTGGGGGATGCGCTGGCGGGCAAAATGGAAGCGGCCCTGAAAAAGAGCAAGATCTCTCTGGAGGATATTTTAGATGACTTAAAGGAAGAGCGACGTCGTTACAACAAGGATGGGCATGGCCTCTAGGTTGTACGTCTTTCTGGACACCAGCGCCTTGATTGCCGGTATTGTCTCGTCAAAAGGCGCGGCTCGGGAAGTACTTCGAATGGGAGAGGCGGAGGTCATCGAGATTGTGATTTCCAAGCAAGTTTTGGTTGAGGCGGAACGAACCCTGCTGAAAAAATTCCCCGATCTTCTGGAGCCCTATCATACTTTCCTGGAGAATCTCGATCCGACGATTGTCCCTGATCCCGATCGGGAGCAGGTCCGAGCAGCGGCCCAGTGGATTGACAAGGAGGACGCCCCGATATTGGCCGCCGCTCTGGCGGCGCGGGTTGATTACCTCATCACTTGGAATACGCGCCACTTCATGAAGAAGGTGGTCTTGGAACAAACCCCCTTTCCGATCGGGATTCCAGCCGATTTTTTGGACATTTTTCGTAAGTGGCTGAACGAATAGAAATTGACATTGATTCATATCAGTATCAATATCATGATATGAATAGAAACATAACCTCATCAGGAGACGTTCGGAGGGTGACGGCCAATCTGCCTCGGAAGCTCCTCAAAGAGGCCATGAAAAACACCGGGGTTGGGATGACCGAAACATTGGTGCAGGGTTTGCTCATGGTGAGACGAAGTCGGGCCTTTGAGAAGGCGATGCGTCTCAAGGGAAAAATTAACTTAAAAATCGATCTGGATGAATCCCGTGAGCGCACTGGTTGTTGATACCTCTTGCTGGATCGAGTTCTTTCGGGGGCGATCGCTTCCGATCCTAGAGCTTGCCCTAAAGGAGGGGAGGGTGGTGCTCTCCCCCATCGTGATTGCGGAGCTTTTAAGCAGCACACTGTCTCGCTCCGCGGAACGGCGTTTGGTTGACTTTTTGCAAGATCTGGAAATTCATCCGACGCCAACCACACACTGGCTAGCCGTAGGCAGGTTGAGGCGCTCGTGCCGCAAGTCAGGCATCTCCCTCAGCACCTCCGATGCCCATGTGGCCCAGTGCGCCCTGGATCGAGAGGCATTTCTTTATTCCTTTGATAAGGTTTTCCAAAAAATTTCGCCAAAGATGGCGCTGAAGTTGATTCCGGAATAATCGTTTTTTTAAGAAACCTTTTCCAAGTCTCGTCGATAGATCATTAAACCCACTATGCCTGGTTATATTCACAGCAATAATGTTCTCGCCTCCGTGACTCGGCTCCAATCTTGCCAGCAATCGTCTGATTTTCTGCTGCCGCGGTATCAACAGGATATCGAACTGGCCACCCTGGCCTGCAAGGCCTATCCGGGAAGTACGGCCCTGTTTGAGGCTGTGCGGCTTGGATGGTTGCCGAACGGGGTGGCCGTCTCGATTTTGCGGGAACGGTTGACCTACGCAGCCAGATATTTTCAAAAACTCTTTCGCCCAGACACAAGTTTTTCCGAGGAAGATTTGATGTCGACCTTGAGCCTTGATGAAAATGTCCCCACCACTTGTCTTGAAATGGGACGCCTGGCCGGATGTTATCTCCTCGAGTCGCAAATAATCCCGCTTCTGCTGGGTGGGAGGTTTGTGTTTCAGGAGGGGGGAAGCGCCGAGATGGTTTGGGAAGAGAGGCTATTGCACCCTTCCTTTGCCCCTTTTCCACTGGGAACGGTGGTGGCCAATGATTGGGATCGCGGGTCAGACACCATGCACTATCTCCTTCCTCATTCCAGCGTGGGAATCGCTAACGATAAGTTGAGGCGTTGGAGCGAGATCTCGCAATCCGGGCGGTATTTTTCTTGGTTTGGGACTGATATAAAGGATTCCCTCCTCTCCCGTCCTGGTTGGGGAGCGACGGCGATGACGATCGACATGAAGAGGCAAGAACGAGACATCCAAGGGGTCTCTTTAGTTCCGGCGTTTTCTCGCAGCCGCATTGCCGGGGCCTGGCCCTACCGCCGGGGAGATTCTTTGACCCCCACCAGGGACTTGTTTCGTTGGATTCTGCGAGACCATGGTTTTCCGGGCAAGATGGCGCTCGAACCACGGGTTTCCCAGCTGTTTATCTTGCCGGGAGGGGCCTGGCATGTCTGGGGTCGTAATGACGGATTTGAGGGACTCGAATCGGAAGTGCAGGAGTTCGATTGGATGACGATTGCCGCTCGGGTGGTGACGATGTCACGGGCTTTGTATCATGGGGAAATACCTTGGTGGGGCACAATTCTCAAACAATCCAGGTCAGACGAAAACACTTTCATCACCCTCCAGGACATTCAGGGAGACCTGGTGAGTTTGCAATTCCATCTGACCAATGAAGGAGGGATTCCACTTTCTTGGCGTTATGAGTGCGAAAAATCTCGTCGGCAAGAGACCTTCCGTATGGATGCGATCCGTTTGACGGGCCTTTCCAGTCCGCGTTGGTCGGAGACGGAGCGGTTTTTGGAAGAAGTCACCCAGGAGGCCGCAAGCCGTATGACACATTTGTCGTAATGAATAAAGTCCCTCCCTTGACGAATCCTAAGTGTTGATGATAGCAAGCAAAATCCTATGTTAATTATCCAAAAATACGGCGGCACCTCGGTCGGGACTCCTGAGCGGATTCAAAATGTGGCGCGGCGGGTGTTGGCCACTCAGGCCCAAGGGCATCAGTTAGTGGTGGTTGTTTCTGCCATGTCAGGGGAGACCAATCGCTTGGTGGATCTGGCCCATCAAATCTCTTCGGACCCGATTGGTCGGGAGTATGATCAATTGGTCTCTACCGGGGAACAAGTCACGATTGCGTTGCTGGCCCTGGCCATCCAGAGTCAGGGAGGACAGGCCTGTTCTTTTGCGGGTCACCAGGTCCATATTCGCACCGATAACGCCTATTCTAAGGCTCGGATCAAGAGTATCGATGGGAGTGTGATCCAGAAAGAATTACAACAGGGCAGGGTCGTCGTGATTGCCGGTTTTCAAGGGATGGATCCGGAGGGGAACATTACAACCTTGGGTCGGGGAGGGTCCGATACCACCGGTGTGGCCGTGGCGGCCGCCCTCAAGGCCGATGCCTGTGAAATTTATACGGACGTGGACGGGGTCTATACCACCGATCCTAGGATCTGCCCGGAGGCGCGGCGCATTCCAAAGGTTTCTTATGAGGCGATGTTGGAGCTTGCCTCCCTCGGGGCCAAGGTCCTGCAGATTCGCTCCGTGGAGATGGCCGCAAAATACAAAGTACCGTTGTGGGTCAAATCATCATTCAATGAAGGGGAGGGCACTCTTGTGACTTCTGAAGAAAAAGACATGGAGAAGGTGGCGGTGGCCGGGGTGGCATTTGATAAAAATGAGGCGAAGGTGGCCATTCGACACTTGGCCGACAAGCCGGGGATTGCCTCGCAAATCTTTAACACCATCGCCGAGGCCAATATTAACGTGGACATGATCGTGCAAAACGTCAGTGCCGAGGGGTTTACGGATCTGACCTTTACCATCCCTAAATCCGACCTGAAGAAGGCGCTGAAGGCCGTAGAGCAGCAGGCTCAAAAGCTGGGGGCGGATAAGGTGGAGGCCGATGAGCATATTGCAAAAGTATCTATCGTTGGAGTCGGGATGAAATCCCATGCCGGGGTTGCCGCCCGGATGTTTAGCACCCTGGCGGAGCGCAAGATTAACATCCAGATGATTTCCACCTCCGAGATCCGCGTCTCCGTGATTGTGGCTGAGCAGGACATGGAACCGGCCGTGAAGGCCCTTCATGCCGCGTTTGAATTGGAGAAGGATTGATTCAATTATACGACACAACCCTGCGCGATGGGGCCCAGGGCGAGGGGATCGCCTTTAGCGTCGAGGATAAGCTGCGCATTGCGCAAAAGCTTGATGAGTTGGGGATTCATTACCTCGAGGGGGGCTGGCCGGGATCCAACCCGAAGGATGATGAATTCTTTCGTCGGGCCAAAAAATTGAATTTGCAACACGCCCGCCTCGCCGCCTTTGGGAGTACTCGCAGGAAGGGAACCCCGCCCGAGCAAGACAAAATCCTGCAAAAATTGATCGCGGCCGAGACGCCCGTCATTACTATTTTTGGCAAATCATGGGAGCTGCATGTGCGGGAGGCCTTGGGGGCCTCGCTGGAGGAGAATCTTGAGTTAATTGCCGACTCCATTCAGTTTTTGAAACGGTATGTCTCCGAGGTCATTTTTGATGCGGAGCATTTCTTTGATGGCTATAAAACAAGTAGCGAGTATGCCCTGGAGGTCTTAAAAATCGCCGCTCAGGCGGGGGCTGGCACCTTGGTGCTTTGTGATACGAATGGCGGCAGCCTTCCTTCGGAAGTCGAACAAATTGTTAAAGTTGTCACCGCCCAAGTCGTCACCCCCATCGGGATTCATTGCCACAACGATAGTGAATTAGCCGTGGCCAATTCTCTTGCGGCCGTCTCGGCTGGGGCGGGTCAAATTCATGGCACCATCAATGGAATTGGTGAGCGTTGCGGGAATGCCAATCTTACCTCCATCATCCCCAATTTGGTCTTAAAATTACACGACGATTGCCTGACCCAAGCGCAATTACAGCAACTTCGCGAGGTTTCGCGTTTTGTCGATGAGCTGGCCAATCGGGACCCCGTCAAGAGTCAGCCCTATGTCGGGGCCTCCGCCTTTGCCCATAAGGGGGGCATCCATGTCAGTGCGGTGCGGAAAAACCAGCGTACTTACGAGCATATTGATCCAACCTTGGTGGGTAATCGGCAACGCATCTTGGTCTCGGACCAAGCGGGTCAAAGTAGCATCGTGCAAAAAGCCCAGCAGTTTGGCTTAAAAATTGATTCCAAAGATCCCGCCATTCGAAAAATTGTGGACCAACTCAAGGAATTAGAGCGCCAGGGCTACCAATTTGAAGGGGCAGAGGCCTCCTTTGAAATTCTCATGAAGAAGGCGTTGAAGCAGCATCGTCCCTTTTTTAAACTTATTGATTTTCAAGTCATCGATCAAGCGCGTGGCAAGTTATCATCGGAGGCAACGCTGCATATTTCCGTCGATGGAAAAAAGGAACGTGTGAAGGTCAAAGGAGATGGTCCCGTCAACGCCCTAGATAAGGCGCTGCGTCGCGCCCTGGAACGCTTCTATCCCGAACTCAAGCAAGTTCAATTAGTCGATTATAAGGTTCGAGTCCTCCCAGCCAGCCAAGGCACGGCTTCCCTCGTGAGGGTCTTGATAGAATCTCGCGATAAGAAGGAGAGTTGGGGTACGGTGGGAGTATCGGAAAACATCGTCAAGGCCTCGTGGCTGGCCTTGGTAGACTCCTTGGAATATAAATTCCTCAAATAATTCCGACGCATCGCGTAACGAATTTTATTAGCTAAACTTCGGTAAATCGTTGACAGCCAAAAGATTGCGGGCTACGGCTTCATCGTGAAACCAGGCATACTCTTTATTGTTTTTTTCTATAGTTTTACCTTGCTTCCTCTGCCTGCTTTTGCTCAATCCGCCTTGGCCGTTTTAGAATATCATCAAAGCAAATCGCACGAGACCGAGGATCGGATTCATAAATTTACGGATCGATTGCGTGAGGAATTCATTCGTAAAGGTCAAATTGAGACCCTTTCAAAAGAGAGTACCGAGGAAATTTTCTTTTACCATCGGCCTTTTCTGCAGATGAATCATCCCGAACTCCCAGAACTAAAGGCCGGAAAGCAGGCCTATTATGAGTTGCGCTTGAAAGAAGCGGAGCAATTATTCCGCAATGTCATTGCTTCTAAGGAAGATGAACGGAGAGATGACGGCACTTTACTGGAGGCCTATCTGTTGTTGGGTTTAACTCTGTCGGCGGCTCAAGAACCCAAGGAGGCGCAGGGAATGTTTCGCGAGGCCTTACGGTTAAACCCCCATTTGGAGATCAATCCTCACTTTTTTCCTCCCAAGATTGTGAAGAGTTTTAGAGAGCTGGCACAACATAATGATCTTCCTACAGGCACACTGCAAATACACTCCAAGCCAGAAGGCTCGAAGGTTTATCTCAATGGTGTCTTCTCCGGGGTTACCCCGTTGGTGCTCAATTCGTTTCCGAGTGGTCACCATACCGTACGGTTGGAGGCGGGACATCGCCAAACGCGTAAAACCGTCATTTCCCTGAAACCGAATGAATCCAAACAAGTGGATTTGGCCTTAGCTTGGTCTAATCGCACTCCCGCACCCAACTTGCTTGGCTTTAATGATTGGGAAGTAAAGGATTCGGAACAGTTGGTTCAATTCGTGGCTGCCGTGGGTCAGCAAATGCAGGTACAAAAGGTCTTGCTGGTAGGGATGAACCATGAATCAGGAACGGAACAAATTCAGTTACGCCTGGTGGATACGAGTCTGCGTGCCTCCTATAAAAATCACAATTTCCCAGTCGAAAAAATTACCGAGCGTTCTGCGGAGCTGGCCACACAAATTGTGTCAGAAATAACGCCCGATGTTCGATCCAATTTGCTCCTTCATGCCAATAAACAGGAAGATCGGTACGAAGGTGATGTGTTGCTGTTAGGCAAATACCGGAAACCTTTCTATCAGAGGCCACTTTTTTGGGTTGTTCTTGGCTTAGCTGGGGCAGGAGGAGGGGTGGGGGCTGCCCTGGTTGGAGGGACGGCCGCCACCGGGACTCTGGTCGTGGCTTTTTAAGGAAAATCATATGAAACAGATAAGCGTTATGGTGGTCGTGTTAGGGGCGCTTTCGAGTACGGTGATGGGGTGTGCCGGTCATGATTTTCATCCCCAAAGTTCCCAGTCCTTGCAACAAAAACTCCCTGCCCAAATTTTCTTTGGGTTTAACAAGGATCGCATCACCCCGACTGAGGAAGCTTTGTTAGATGAGCAAGCTGCTTTGCTCAAAAAATATCAGGAGAGTGTCATTTTGATTGAAGGGAATACCGATGCTATTGGCAGTGCCAATTACAATATGGAACTAGGTGATCGTCGTGCCCGTCGAGTGATGGTGGAGTTGGTGCAGCGCGGGGTTGAGCCGAAACAACTGATTGTGCTGAGCCATGGAGAAAATCATCCGCTCACTCCCGGTCTCAATGAGAACCAGCGGGCCAAAAATCGACGGGTCGAGTTGGTCATCCGTAAATAAGGAGCTGTGCTAAATCCATATCATTTTATCATATTTTTGTGTCTCTTCCCCTTGGTTACCCAGGCTGGAGTAGTGGCTATCTTACCATTTTCGCATTCAAAAATGACTTCAGGACAAATGAGTCGTGTACAAAAACAGGCCGCTGAGCTGTTGCGAAAACAAGGAGTCGGGCAAACCTATGTTTTGCCTTCTAATCAAATGATTAATAATAATCTTGGTCATGTTCTGGAGGATGAATTATCACTCTCTTGGAAACATTACTATCAGTTGGAGTTAGCCGAATCGGATAATCTCTTAGCGGGTCGTGTCGATCCGCCAGCACTCGCGCTCTCGGCCTTGCTTGCAAACTCGGCCAATGACGAGAAAAAAATGAAGCATCAGTTGGAGCGATTGCTTTTAGTGGCGCCTGATTATCGGTTGCCGGTTCGTGATTATCCGCCACATTTACGGCAGATCTTCTCTGAACTTCCTCGCATCAACAGCGCCTATCCCATGATCTATTTTAGCTTGGGCGCTATTTCAGTTCCCATGGATGAATTTCCGAAATGGATCCAACGATTTCAGGCTTGGATGAAACAAGAAGGATGGGATGAGATATTGTTTCTCGCTCTCGAACCGATCGGCTGGAATTATCAATTGTCTTGTACGCGATTAGGAAAAAAAATTGGCAAAACCTATCGAGTCGAGATGAAAGATCTGAATGAAATAAAAAATGGGCTAAATATTCTCATCGGAAAGGCCTATTTCGTTGACACTTCCTCTCACATTCAGTAAATTGCGCCTATTAAATACCGCATGAAAAAATCTTCTCTTTTATCACTTCTCTTTGGTATCAGTTTGATGGCTGTTTCTTCATGGAGTTGGGCCCGTAGTACATCCACCAACGCACAGTTATTTTTCCCGGTTGTGGATGACAGTCGTTATTTCTCGCTCTACAGTTCTCAAACCTTTCAGCCTAAACAGTTTCGTTTTGGATTAAGCATTAATTATGGCAGAAACCCGGTGGAGGTTGGAGTTGGGGGTAATCGCCGCCTGGGTTTGGTCGACAATCTCGTCATGATGGATGTGCATGGTTCGTTTGGCGTCCTCGATTGGCTGCAAATTGGGGCCGATATCCCGGTGGCGGCCGCGGTTAAGACTGAAAACATCAGTACCGGTCAGGCTAAAACCTCTGCTGCGATGGGGGATATCCGTCTCAGTAGTAAATTTCGTCTGTTAAATATTGACAAACATTCAGTTGGCTTTAGTCTGCTTCCCTACATAGACGTCCCGACCGGATCAGGGAGTAAATTTGTCGGGAATAACAGCTTGGCCGGCGGTCTCAGCTTGATTGCGGACTTTGATATCAAGCAGCGGGTGCAAATTGCCACCAATATGGGATTTTACTTTCGCGATCGTACCACGGTGCAGCAGGGCGGTGTCTCGTTTAATACCGTGGTGGATGACGCCTTTACTTACGGTTTGGGTCTAAACTGGTCGATCAAAGAATGGGTTGAGCTGGCCGGTGAAGTGACGGGTTCAACCCGGCTGGGTAATTTTTTCGGCAACGAGGTGGAGACCCCGCTGGAGGTCGGTGGTGGATTGAAGTTCTTCCCGACACCGGTACAGGGATTAGAGATCAACGTGGGGGTAAAAAGCGGGATGACCTTTGGTTTTGGCGCCCCTGATTTTCGCATTATCGCGGGGGTATCTTATCCAACACCTCGTAAGGTCAAACTGCCCGTCGAGCCGGCCCCACAACCCATTGCCTTCGTAGAAAAAGACAAGATTGTCATTACCAGAAGGGTCCATTTTGAGTTTAGTAAGGCCGTCATTAGGCCTGTTTCATTTGAAATATTGGATGCCGTGGTGACGGTGCTCAATCAATCGCCATCCATCAAAAAAATACGCGTTGAGGGGCATACCGATTTCATTGGTTCTGATAAGGCAAATCTTCGTTTGTCACAGCAGAGAGCCGAGGCTGTCATGCGTTACTTGATTGACAAAGGCATTGATCGCGAGCGATTAGTAGCCGTTGGCTATGGAGAAACCAGACCGATTGATCCAGATAAAACCGACCTTGCCCGGGCCAGAAACCGGCGTGTTGAATTCACCATCCTCGAATAGTAGGTCGTTAGAGACATTTCCCATACAGTTTATCAAGGGAGTTGGCCCGCGCATCGCTGAGATATTGGCCAAAAAGGGGATTTTGACCCCGGAAGATTTACTTTACTATTTTCCCTACAAATATTTGGACCGTCGCCGGATGACACCCATTGGAGAATTGAAGGGTGGGGGAGAGGCCGTCGCCGTTGGCAAAATTATCACCGCAGGTATTGGTTTTTTTGGCCGCGGACGCCGCATTTTTGAGGTCCTCTTGGGGGATGACTCCGGGGTCGTTTCGCTCAAATGGTTTCGTTTTAACCCTCGTCAGATGATGGGTTCGTTCAAGAAGGGGGATGTTTTGCTGGTGGCCGGGATGGTCACCCAATTTCGCAAAGATGTGCAGATGATTCATCCCACCACGCAACATCTTGATTCGGATGTGATGGCCGACATCCGGGCCCCGGGATTATTGCCAACCTATTCGGCCATCCCCGGGTTGGGCCAGAAAACCTTGCAAAAAATCGTTCGGCAGATCCTGGTGCAGTTTGCCGGCAAGATTGAAGACCCTATCCCATTAGAAATCCGGCAAAAATATGAATTTTTGGATAAGGAAGAAACCTTTCATGAGATCCATTTTCCAAGCCCTGAGGTTGATTTTGACGTGCTATCCAGAGGTCGCACCCCTGCGATGAAGCGGGAAATTTTTGAAGAATTTTTTTTCATGGAGCTTGGGCTGGCCCTAAAGAGATACCACGTCAAACGGGAGGCAGGACATGCCTTCCCTTGTTCGGCCACTGAACTGGAACAGTTGAAACAAGGGCTCCCTTTTACGCTGACTCGGGCACAAAATCAGGTGATGGAGGAGATTCTCGCTGACCTCGCACAACCTTGCCCCATGAATCGTCTACTCCAAGGGGATGTGGGGAGTGGTAAGACGATTATCGCCCTTTTGGCGGCTCGTATCGTGCTTGATAATGGCTTTCAGGTGGCCCTGATGGCCCCCACCGAGATCTTGGCGGAACAACACTATCAGACGGCCCGAAAGATTCTGGCCAGTGCGAACTATCCGATTGCCCTATTAACCAGCCGATCCTCTGCGGCGGAAATGAAACAGATCCGTCGCTTGATCAACCGAGGTATCTACCGATTAGTGGTGGGTACCCATGCCTTGCTCTCCGAGGACGTGCATTTTGACAAACTTGGGCTGGCCTTAATCGATGAACAGCACCGCTTTGGGGTGGTACAACGACAAACCTTGAAGGAAAAAGGCCGACCCGACATCCTGGTCATGACAGCCACCCCGATTCCCCGTACCCTCTCCATGACCCTTTATGGAGATTTGGACCTTTCCGTGATCGATGAACTCCCACCGGGGAGACAACGGATTAAAACCCTAATATTTAAGGATAGTGAACGTAAAAGACTCTATCAGGCCATCGGGGAGATCACAAAAAGGGGGGAGCAGGTTTATGTTGTCTACCCCCTGGTGGAAGAAAGTGAAAAACTTCCCTTAAAAGATGCGACTCGGATGTCGGAAGAGCTCAAATTAGCCCTTCCCGAGGTGAAAATTGCCCTACTCCATGGCCGCGTGAAGGAAGAAGAGCGCGACCAGATCATGCGAGGGTTCAAGGAGGGGGAGATTCAGCTCTTGGTCGCTACCACGGTGGTGGAGGTGGGGATTGATGTCCCCAATGCCACCCTCATGGTGATCGAAAACGCCGAACGCTTTGGCCTCTCACAACTGCACCAACTCAGGGGTAGGGTGGGTCGGGGGAGCAAACCGTCCTATTGTGTCTTGGTCAGTTCAGCCCCGGAGTTCGAACCGGCGGGAAAAAGATTAAAGGTTATGACCGAAACAGGGGATGGATTTCGCATCGCCGAAGAGGATTTGTCAATCCGTGGTCCGGGGGATTATCTGGGCACCCGCCAATCGGGTCTTCCCGAACTTCGGGTCGCCAACCTGTTAAGAGACTTTGAGATCCTCAAATTGGCCCGGCAGGAGGCCTTCAAATTGGTCAAATTGGACCCTACGCTGAGACATCAACCCACCCTCAGGAGCACACTCTATTCGCGCTGGAAGGAACGACTCGCCCTAGCCGAAATTGCCTAAATTTACCCCTTCGTATTTTCGCTCCACGTACCCCAAGACCACCATCTGATCGGTGTAGGGGTTGTATACGGCCGAGGTCATTTGACCCACGGCTACCCCTTCCTCCGTCTTCACGGGAGCTCCGGGAGGCAAGTCTCTAGCTCCTTGAAAATGAAATGTTTTTAAAACTCTGGGGGTCTTGCCTTGGCCATAGGACAAGATCCTCTCCATGACCTCCTGCCCCGGGTAACACCCCTTAAACCTGGCATAGGCGTAGTGCATGTTGGCCTCAAGGAGGGTGTTCTGTTCATTGATGTCGATCCCATCCCTGGGTATCCCCGATTCCTGCCGCAAAATCTCATAAGACTCTAGGCCGACAGGCGGAATTTGGTTCAAAAAGGAGGGTAGGGAGGCCTTGGTTGTCAGCAAATGCCAGACGGGTTTTTGGTAGATAGAATCAAGCCAAAGCAGGCCCTCGGGTAGGTGTAAAATTTGCTGAGGTGGCGGTTCAGAGGTGATCACACCCAGCTCGATTAACCTTTGACTGACCCGGGGACCCATCAAGTGGCAGAAAGACCAGTCTGAGATCTGATCTTTGAGTTCCACCTTTTCCATGAACTTGAATCTCCGCAAAAGAGGCCCCATTTTTTCAGCCAAAGGAGGGGCGGAGATGAGATGAAAGGCGTCTAATTCGACCCTGAGGACGTAGCTAGTCGCCTGGATCATCCCCTTGCGATCCAACAGGCCTGCGTAGGCCCCTGAGCCCACAGCGACCTTAAGAATGTCTTGAGAGAGCAATCGTTGCAACCAGTTAGCGGCGTCTGGTCCGGAGACTAGGAGGTGCCCAGAGCCGGTTTGTTCGCACCAGGCTGCCGTTTCAAAGACTTTCTGGACATCGTCACGCAGGGTGGTGTTCATCCATTGAGTGGTAGAATATATTCGGAGCGGAAGTCAATCTTTCCACCAAAAAAGATCACATCTCAGGGTACGCGCGTTTTCAGGGGAATTGGCTCCTATCCGAAAAAATTGGTCATTTTTTCTAAAATTTATAAATATTTGATATTATTATGTATTTATAAATATTTGTCACTTAAAATTACAGGGGAATGTCACCATCGATCACATGAAACAAAAAATATCAGGCCAAATTTTCTGAAAATTTTTGCTCTTTCAGCTGATATTTTTTGACGAGGCGGGAGAGTTGCGGACGAGCGACTTGGAGGTGCTTTGCGGCCTGGCTGATGTTACCCTGGCACTCATCCAGGGTCTGACGCAGCAACTCACATTCAAAAATCGACAGTGATTCACGCAATGATTTGTCTGAGACAATTGAACCGGATAACCTTCTTGAATCATTTATATTTTGTTTTAAATCGAGCAAATTTTGTGTCAGTTGGCCGAGCTCAACTTCCTGAGCCTGGCAACGGTCTTTGAGCCGGGAAATTTCCTGTTCAAATTCCTGCTGGGCCTCCTGTAACTTTTTGTTAGACTGTGACATTTCCGTATTATTCTGGGTCAACTGAGTCATTTCGGCCAGGGTCTGGGTCCTCTGTTCCGTGAGATTCGCTACCTCGGAAAGGCTGCCACGTAGTTGTTCCTCGAGGGTCTCGTTGGTTTGCCCCAGTTCTTGCTTGGAGACCTCGAGCTCCTGATGGAGATGGGCCATTTGTGCGATAGATTGACTCAGTTGCTTCACCTCCAATTGAGCGGTCTGGAGTTCTTCCTGAAGGGTTTGGTTGGTTTGCCCCAGTTCTTGCTTGGAGACCTCGAGTTCCTGATGGGAATGGGCCATTTGTAAGGCTGTTTGATTCAGTCGTTCCACCTCCGATTGAGCGCCTTGGAGTTCTTCTAGGAGGGTTTGATTGGTTTTCCCCAGTTCCTGTTTGGCGACTTCGAGTTCTTGGTGGGTTTGGGTCATCTGTACCACCGTTTGTTTCAGTGAGTCTTGGAGCTGCATCAACTGCCGGGTTAGGCCCTCATTGAGTCGTTCGACCTGTTGTTTGGCCTCCTGTTCGAGCTGGTAAGCCCCCTTTATCTGTTCCGCTTGCTCGACCAATTGCCGCCATGCCGCGGTACGCGTGATGATGATGGCGGCTTGGTCAACCAGGGCCTGTAACCACTCAATATTTGATTCGGAGCAGGCGCCTGGCTGCAGTCGGTTATCCAAATAGAGGACCCCAACCACTTGGTCGTTTAAGCGAAAGGGGAGGCAAACCACCATCCTCAGCTGGACCTTATGGATGGAAAGAGAAAGAAAGAAGCGTTCATCGTTTAAAGTGTCCTGGGAGACGAGGGGTTCACCACTTCGGGTGACTCTTTCTACCAATGAGTTGGCAAAACCGACACTGGCGGGGTCTGCCTCGAAACCAGCCAGATTTCGCACCGCTCTCGATTCATTGTTAAACGTCAGAAACCCGCGCTCGGCCCCGGTTAATTCCACGACGGAGTCCATCAAAAGCTCTAAGATTTCCTGTACATCGGATAAGACGCTCAGGCGTCGGTTGATGGCCAATGTGCGTCTCAAAAAGGGCAGGTTTAGGGACTCCGTCTCGCTTTCTTGACTGGGTCGCATCGTGGCCTCCTCGGCAATTTTATGAATCTCATCAATATTTTGCATGGCCATCGCCGCCTCGCGATGGTAACCGCGCTGGGCAAACAATTCTTGGGCCTTTTGGTAGGCCATGAGGGCATCCATCAGATTTTCCCGCCGCCTCAGCAGATCCCCATAGAGCAATTGGGCATAGGCCGCCGTATAAAAATCACCCTTATGCTGGGCGATTTGCTCTGATTGGCGTAACTTTTCTTCTCCCTGGTCCAGCTGCGACGTCGTAATAAATAGGTTCGCGAGGTTACTTTTGACCTTGGCCAGGCCCGTTTGATAACCAATCGCCTCCAACAGGTCCTCACTTACTTGGTAGTAGCTCAGCGCCTCAGCGTAACGATCCTTTTGGTGATAGGCATGGCCCAGGCTGGTGAGAAACAAGCCTTCGTTGAGGGTATCGCCTCGTTTGCGGCATAACAGGACACTTTCCTCGTAACATTGGCGAGCCTCGTCCCATTGGCCTTCGCGGATCTTTAAATGCCCAAGGCTATTGAGCAAAAAGGCGCGCGCGATCAGGTCATTGGCCTCGGTAAAATAACGTTCCGCCTGGCCAAAGGCCGTCCAAGCCGCCTCACGATCATCCTGGTGATACAAGGCGGTGCCAATCAGGTGAGTCAAGACACCACGTTGCGATAAGGTTGGTTCTTGGGCCAAGAGATGTTGGGCCTGCAGTTGGGCCGAGGCAAATTCCCCATTTTTCAGCGCCAATTGAAGTTGCAAGATCGCGACACTGAGTTCCAAAGGTGTCGCGCTACTCTCGAGGAGTTTGGCCAGCGCCGTCCATTTTCCCTGTCGATAGTATATTTCGGTCAAAAATCTCATGGCCTCCGGATCGTTTTTCCCCTCATAGAACGCAATGGCCTGATCAAACAGGCCGATACTTTTCTCAACCGATCCTTCTGGAGGCGAACTCCTCTTATTAGCCACAAGGGAAATATTTATTTTAAGCCGTATGTTGAGTGACCGGATGACGTCTTGCACATCCGCAAAGCGATCCGAGGGGTCCTTGGCCAGAAGACGGAGGACAAAGTGACCAAATTCTCGGGGGATAGACGATCCCTCTGGTACCGGATTCGTGGGGGATTCAAACAGGAGCTGCTCGGTGAGTCCCGCCAGGCTTGTCTGCTGAAAAGGCGTGCGACCAGAGACCAGTTCATAGAGCAGCACCCCCAGGGAATAAAAATCAGACGACCCATCCATGGCCTTTCCCAAGAGGACTTCTGGGGCCAGATAATTGATTCTATCTAGCTGATATTCCTTGTTAAAATGAGTGTTCACCGCAAAATCAACGAGTTTAATTTTTCCCTCAGCCCATAAAATATTATTGGGTCGCAAGGATCCATGAAAGAGACCCTGATCATGCAGATCGTGAAGCGCCTGGCAAATGGAGGTGATTAGCTCAATTAATTTGGTAAAATTGATACTGGATGGGCCAATGAGCAAGGGCGAACCTGGAAAGGCTTCTCGTACTGAATAGTTACAATGTTGTTCCGCATCAAACCCATAGTCATAACTGGGGATTAAAACATCTGTTTTTAAATCGGCTAACGACTTAAAATTAATGGATAAGTTGTGAAAAACCTTGATGACCACTGCCTGGCTGAGTTGTCGGTCGTCCCCGAGATAAACCACCGTATGAGGCCCTCGCCCCAACTCACGGGAGACTAAAAAGCGTCCTTTACCAAGCGTATTCATTACTTACGACCCGTAACAAATACTTACTATCAAAGGAAGAAAATTATTAAATGAGGATAATTTATTTTTTATGACACTATCTCCTTGATTTCCCGCAGATATTCTTTAGTCTGGGAATTTATGTCTGAGTCTTCGCTCAAAGGGTTAAGAAGTAAAATTGATCAAATAGATCGTCAAATCATCCAGTTACTCAATGATCGGGCGCGTCGGTCCCTTGAAGTGGGTGAGGTGAAGCGTAATCATCGGGAGGAGTGTTATGTGCCTCATCGAGAGCGCCGCATCTTAGACAGGCTCACCGCCCTGAATAAGGGGCCTTTCCCGAATCATGCCCTACAATCGGTCTATCGAGAGATTTTTTCCGCGTCTCGCTCCCTACAGGCCCCGATGAAGGTGGGATTTTTAGGCCCCCAGGGGACTTTTACCCATATGGCCGCCTTAAAACAGTTTGGCGGGTCGGTTGAACTCGTTCCATTGAGCAGTATTGGCAAGGTTTTTTCCGAGGTCGAGCACCAACGCGCGACCTGCGGGGTGGTTCCGATCGAAAATTCCACCGAAGGTATAGTCAATGCCACGTTAGATGCCTTTGCCGATTCCCCGCTCAAGGTTAGTGCCGAGCTGGTGATCCCCATTGCGCATCACCTGATGTCTGCCTCGGGCAGGATAGGGGGGCTCCAAAGGATCTATTCCCATCCTCAAGCGGCGGGTCAATGCCGGGCCTGGTTGGAAGAAAACCTCCCAGAATTACCCATTTTGGACGTGTCGAGCACGGCGGCGGCCGCTCAAAAGGCGGCGGTAGACCCTGGGAGCGCCGCCATCGCCAGTGAATATGCGGCTCAAACGTATCAGTTAAAGATCGTCAGGAGCCATATCGAAGATCATGCCAATAACTGGACCCGTTTTGTGGTTATTTCGCAGCAGGATGCGCGTCCCAGCAAGCATGATAAGACGTCTTTGATCTTCTCCGTCAAGGATAAGCCCGGTATTCTGTATCGGACCTTGGAACCCTTCTCCAAGGCCAAGATCAACTTAACCAAGATCACGTCTCGACCGGTCAAAAAACGGGTCTGGGAATATATCTTCTTCATCGACGTGGATGGGCATCACCAGGAGAACAAGCTACACCGCGCCGTGCAGGCCTTGTCGCGTCATGCCAGTTACGTTAAAATCCTTGGTTCATACCCAAAAGGAACCTAAGTGAACAAACAATTTAATCAAGTGATTATCGTTGGAGTCGGATTGATCGGTTCGTCTCTTGGTCGGGATTTGATCAAACGAAAACTTGCCCATAACGTCGTTGGTGTGGGGAGAAACCCAAACAATCTCAAGGTGGCGTTGCATCAGGAAGCAATTAATCAAATGATTAAACTTTCTGATATAAACAACCTAAGGGCTTGCATCACCTCAGAAACAGAGCTCATTATTTTAGCGACGCCAGTGGAAACCATTAAAAGTTATCTTAAATCCCTTCAGGGTATTTCCAAGCAGGTGATTGTCATGGATGTGGGGAGCACCAAGGGGACTTTGGTGCGCGAAGCGGAGCGACTGGGCATTAACTTTGTGGCAGCCCATCCCATTGCTGGGACTGAAAAAGGGGGGGCTGCCGGAGGCCAACTGAATCTCTTTCAGGATAAGAAGTGCCTGTTGGTCCCCACCAGCAAACAATGCCAATCTTCCTGGAAGAGAGTCGCTCAACTGTGGAGGGATCTTGGGTCTGCGGTGATTCCTATGAAGGCGGAGGCCCACGATCGTATTTTGGGCGCCGTGAGCCATCTGCCCCATGCGGCGGCCTATAGTCTGGTTTTGGCGATCAGTCAGATTATTTCGGTGGAGGATGAGGCGCGCTTTGCCCTGGGTGGGCTCCGGGATACCGTGCGCATTGCGGCCAGTCCGCCTGAGGTTTGGACGGACATCTTTCTCGAAAATCGCCGCCATGTCGGACGATCCCTGAAGGCCTATATCCATTTTTTAAACCAACTCGAACAATTGATTGAGACCAAAAATCGTTTGGGACTTGCAAAATTTCTCAAAAAAGCTCAAAGCATTCGCCTTAAACTTTCATGAATCTTCTTGTTAAACCTTCAGCCCCGCTTCGGGGAACGCTCATTCTCCCTGGAGACAAATCCATCTCGCACCGTGCCGTTATCTTTGGCTGTATGGCCCACGGCGTGACGACCATCGAAAACTTATTGGAAGCAGAGGACGTACTGCGCACGGTTAAGATTTTTAAACAGTTGGGCGTAGACATTAAAAGGGTCAAAACAAAACGGCGCGTTGTGTGGAAGATTAAGGGGAAGGGTTTGGCAGGATTCAAGGCCCCGCGTGGCGTCCTCTACTGCGGTAATTCTGGCACCACCATGCGGCTCATGATGGGATTATTATCAGGTCTGCCATTTAAATCGCGACTGACCGGTGATGATTCGTTAAATCGCCGACCCATGGATCGAGTGGTGCGACCACTGATGCAAATGGGCGCGGACATCCGTTCGATCAGGAAAAACCGGGAACGTATCATCATGATCAACGGCAAGAGCTTGCACGGCATGCGTTACCGGTCACCCGTCGCCTCGGCGCAGGTTAAATCGGCGCTGTTGTTGGCGGGATTAACCCATCAGGAAAAAATTTCGGTGCAAGAGCCCGTCTTGAGTCGAGATCATACCGAACGGATGTTGGCTGGTTTTGGAGTCGATGTGGCGCGGCGCGGACTTCGGGTGGACTTGGGCAAACAAAGAAAATTACGGGGGCAACGCGTAATTGTCCCAGGCGATCCTTCCTCAGCGGCTTTCTTCGTGGTGGGTGCATTGATCAATCCTCATGCAACAACTCAATTAAAACTGCGAAGGGTAGGCCTCAATCCAACCCGGATTGGCTTTCTCACCATCTTGGAGAAAATGGGCGGAACAATTAAGGTTCAAAAACGCCGACTCATTTGCGGAGAACCTGTGGGTGACCTGGTGGTTAAACCCTGTCGCCTGCATCCCGTCTCTGTGCAAGGGAAAATCATTCCAAGCCTGATTGACGAAATTCCCATCCTTACGGTTGCAATGTCCCAAGCTGCGGGCACATCCAGCTTTCAAGGGGTGGGGGAACTTCGAGTTAAGGAGACAGATCGTATTGAAACCCTTCAAGCCAATTTGCCTCGCTATGGGATAGACATGGCCTCGCGCCAGAATAGCTTTTGGATAAAACCAAGGCAATTACGGGGCAATATTGGCAAAAGTTTTGGCGATCATCGCATCGCCATGTCCCTGGCTATCCTTGGTACCGTGGCCCCTGGAAGCAGTTGGGTCATGCAAACAGAGTGTATTAAGACCTCATTTCCGCAGTTTTTTGCCTGTCTCCAAAGCATCGGCGTTAAGTTTAAGTTATTTAAAAGAAAAACTCTTTGACAATCGACTCACGTTTGACATAAAGCGTCACAACTCATGCGGGGAAACCCTTCACAATCGAATGTCACCAGTGTCCGTGATGATGAATTTGCCACCCTTTTTGAGAAGAGTCTTCTCGGGGAACAAAAGTTAATCTCGGACGGGGAAGTGGTGACCGGTAAGGTCATTGATATCATCCGAGGGATGGTCATTGTCGACTTTGGTTATAAATGTGAAGGACAGGTTTCCCTTTCAGAATTCATGAGGCATGGGAGTGAGCCAGGGGTACAGGTAGGGGATCAGGTTGAGGTCTATGTTGAAAGTGTTGATAACGAAGAGGGGCTTTCGATCCTGTCCAAAGAAAAGGCCGATGCCCTGAAGATTTGGGACCGTCTGCAAGAGGTCGTTGACAAAGATACCACGATTGACGGTGTTGTTATTGGTAAGGTTAAAGGTGGTTTATCGGTAGACATCGGCGTTAAGGCTTTTTTACCCGCCTCGCAGGTTGACCTTCGTTTGCCAGGAAATTTGGACAGACTCTTGGGAAAACGCTTTAAGTTTAAGATCCTAAAGCTCAATAAACAAAAGAGTAATATCATTGTGTCACGTCGGGCGGTGTTGGAGAAAGATCGTGATTATGCCCGCCAGGAAATTTTGCAGAATGTGCAAGAAGGTCAGACCGTTTCCGGATCCATTAAGAACATTACCGATTATGGTGTCTTTGTTGATCTCGGCGGCGTTGATGGCTTGCTTCATATTACCGACATGACCTGGGGGCGTATTGGTCACCCCTCGGAATTATTTGCCGTCGGCAGTGATATTACGGTGAAGGTGCTACGGATTGATTCTGATTCTGGAAAAATTTCACTGGGTTTCAAGCAGCTTACCAAGGATCCTTGGGAAGGCGTATCAACTCGTTACACTGTTGGCGCCCGTGTTAAAGGAAAAGTTATTAGTTTGGCTGACTATGGTGCCTTTGTCGGTCTTGAAGAAGGGGTAGAGGGGTTGGTTCATATCTCCGAAATGAGTTGGACCAAAAAAATTAAACATCCTTCCAAGGTCGTGAGTGTTGGCGATGCGATTGATGCCGCGATTCTGGATATCGATGTCGCCACACGCCGCATTTCACTCGGCATGAAGCAAATTTTGGAGAATCCTTGGGATACGGTTGCGCAGAAATATCCTATTGGGTCTACCTTTGAAGGGACTGTTAAAAATGTGACTGATTTTGGTGTGTTTGTTGGGCTCTCGGACGACATTGATGGATTGGTTCACGTCTCTGATATTGCCTGGGTCCGTCCCGGCAGGCCCTTGGTTGAGATTTATGGAAAGGGCAGCAAGATCAATGTAACAGTTCTTAACATCGATCGTGAGAATGAACGATTTTCTCTGGGTATCAAACAGCTCACTGAGAATATTTGGCCAAACGTTAAAAAAGAGTACGGTATCGGATCGCGACACAAGTCTAAGGTTCTTTGGGCGGGCCCTGCGGGTATTGCGGTCTCCCTGCAGGAGGGCGTTGAGGCCTTGATCCACAAAACGGATCTGCCGGAAGATTGGCAGGCGGCCTTGAATGAAAAAGTGAAGGTTGGCGATGATTTAGAAGTTGTTGTTCATTTGCTTGATGAGCGTGAACACCGACTGACTTTGGGCCTATTTTTAGAAGATGGTGAGGCACGGGGCAAGAAGTGAGTCGTCGGACCAGAATTGTTCTGATCATCTTAGGGGTTCTAGCTGTTTTCTTGATTTTGCCTGTGGTTTTACTATCAACAGCCTTGTGTCATCACGGAAAACGTTCGGGGGATGTGGCCATCCTAACCATTGAAGGTGATATCCTTGATCCGCAAGAAACTCTTGAGGAGGTCACCGAGCTGCGAAAAAATGACGAGGTGAAGGCGGTCATCGTTCGTATTGATTCCCCCGGTGGAAGTGTGGGGGCCTCTCAGGAAATTTACGAGAGTTTACTAAAATTGAAGGAAAGTAAAAAGTTGGTGGCCTCCATGGGAACGGTGGCGGCCTCCGGTGGCTATTATGTCGCCCTCCCAGCCCACAAGATTGTTGCCAACCGAGGCACGATTACCGGCAGCATTGGAGTTCGCATGGAGTTGGTCAATGTCGAAAATTTGATGCATTGGGCACAGCTTAAGTCAGAAACCCTCAAGAGTGGCAAAATGAAGGACGTAGGTTCTGCCACACGCCCGATGACTGAAGAAGAACGGACCTATCTCAATCAATTATTAGCGGAGTTGCATCAACAATTTAAACAGGCCGTTGTGGAACAGAGACATCTATCCAGCGCTCAAGTGGATGAGTTGGCAGATGGTCGCGTTTTTACCGGTGAAACCGCCGTAAAAAATGGCCTGATAGATTCTTTAGGAAACCTAGATGAGGCTGTTCGAGTCGCGGGAGAGCTGGCTGGCGTCAAAGGGGAGCCTCAAGTGTTTTCCGTGAGCGATCAAAATAAAAAATGGTGGCAATATCTGATTGAGGGCGCCGTCAAAAATATCGCGGGTGTCCTTATCAAACAATCGGGTGTCCCTTCGTATCAGTTTTTGACAAATGGTAGTCATTTAATTTAAGGAATCGGCTATGACAAAAAGCGAGCTCGTTGAAATTTTACTCAGCAAGGCAGCCCATGTTTCACATCGAGACATGGAAACTATCGTCAATACGATTTTTGACAGTATGACCAACGCCCTCAGCTCGGGAAACCGCATTGAACTGCGCGGTTTTGGCACCTTTGAAGTGCGCGTCAGGGAGCCACGACAGGGACGGAATCCAAAATCGGGGCAAAAAGTAACCTTAGGGATACGCAAAGTGCCTTTTTTCAAGGCGGGCAAAGAACTAAAGGAAAAAATCAATGGATAGAAACCTGGCATTAGAAGCGGTGAGGGCCACTGAGGCCGCAGCCTTGTCAGCGGCGCGTCTGATGGGGCGTGGCGATAACAATGCCGCCGATCAGGCTGCTGTCGATGCCATGAGGCGCTGTCTCAACTCCATGTCTTTTGATGGGACTGTCGTCATTGGCGAAGGGGAGCGTGATGAAGCCCCGATGCTCTACATCGGGGAAAAAGTCGGTACCGTTGGTGGCCCCAAGATTGATATTGCGCTCGATCCGCTCGAGGGGACGAACCTTACGGCGAAGGGCGAACCGAATGCCCTTTCCGTGATGGCCTTGGCGATGGAGGGACAATTTTTGCATGCGCCAGATACTTATATGCAGAAGTTGGTGGTGGGACCAACCGCCAAAGGAGTCATTGATATACGGCAAAGCCCCACTTGGAACCTCAAAGAAATCGCCAAGAAAAAACAATGTTTAGTGGAAGACTTGACGGTAGTTGTTTTGGAACGTTCCCGTCACGAAGAGCTGGTGAAGGAAGTGAGGATGGCTGGGGCCCGAGTCCGGTTGATTCCGGACGGTGATGTTGCCGCCGCCCTGGCCACTTGTTGGAAGGAAACGGGCATCGATGTCTTAATGGGAATTGGTGGGGCCCCAGAAGGGGTGATCGCTGCCGCGGCGGTACGATGCGGCGGCGGCGACATGCAGGGGGTGCTGTGCCCGCGCAATGACGAAGAGATTGCGCGGGCCAAAAAGATGGGGGTGACGGACATTAAAAAAATCCTCACCTTGGACGATCTGGCGCGCGGGGAGGTCATGTTTGCCGCAACCGGTGTTACCACCGGTGATTTTCTCAAGGGGGTTCGCTTCTTTGGCGGCGGGGCCACCACTCATTCCATCGTGATGCGCTCTAAGAGTGGCACCATTCGTTATATTGAAGGCATTCATCATTTTGATCGTAAACCAGTTTATTAGCAGCAAGTAAGGAGACCAAACCCATGCCGGGAACCTCAACCAGTATCGTTATCCATGTTCCACCCAAGGCTGTTTATGATGTCGTAGCTGATTTTGAAAGTTATCCCGAATTTTTGCCCGATGTAAAAAAGGCGGTGATCCACTCAAAAAATGGGAAAGAGATGACCGCTGAGTTTGAGATTAAGGTCATTAAGACCATTAAATATTCCCTCCACTTCAAATTTCAGCCCGGGAAAAAATTGAGTTGGAATTTTGTGAAGGGGGATCTGTTCAAGAGCAACACGGGGTCCTGGGATTTTTCTGAGATTAAAAAAGGGCAGACCAAGGCGACCTATTCTGTGGAGGTTGATTTTGGCTTGTTTGTACCCAAGGCGATTGTCAGCATGTTAGTCGGGAGTAATTTGCCCAAGATGATGGAGCGTTTTAAAAAACGTGCGGAATCGCAGGGGTAGGGGTTTTGTAGGGGTTCAAAATTTTGAACCCCTACACGGAGACCATTATGAGCACGTTTCAAAAAATCATCAACACCGGGTTGGGGGCCGCTTTAATGACCGAATCGGGTCTGAGAAAACTCCTAGTAGAGACCAAGGACAGTATCAGTGAGTTGCTCCTGAGTGAAATAAAAAAGTTTTTAGCTCGGATTGACCTGCAAAGCGAGCTGCGTAGGGCCCTGAGCGGCATGGAAGTGGAAGTCAATGCCACGATTAAGTTGATCCCGCGCGAGGGGTCTCATCAAAAAACAACGGTTCACAAATTTCGATATCTCCCCAAGGCCAAGAGCGGAAAATAAGCGCGATAACCGTGGTATCGGATGTAAAAATGTCCCGGGAAACCCGTTCCAGTGAAGAAAGGTTCGGGCCATTCCCCAGCGGCGTTTTGTTGTCCGAGTAACCAGTTAAGCCCTTTGTGTGCGGCTTGCGAACGAGCTTCGCCCGTGGCTTGCAGGGCCATAAGGGCCCAAGCTGTCTGTGAGGGAACGGATTGGTGAAGCGCGACATACTTGTTTTCCGTATCGGAAAGACACGATTCCCCCCAACCCCCGTCGGAATTCTGAATCGATTTAATCCATTGAACGGCAGCCTGCATCCAATCTTTGGCAACTCCCTGGGCGGCCAGTCCTTGCAGCACGCACCAAGTGCCATAGATGTAATTAACCCCCCACCGGCCCCGCCATGAACCGTCCGGTTCATGGCATTGCCCTAAAAATTGCAATCCCTTTTGCACGATGGGATGCGCTTGATCGTAGCCAAATTGTGCGAGTAACTCGAGCATGCGACCGGTGATATCGGGGGTAGGGGGATCCAGACACGCCCCGTGATCGGAGAAGGGGATGCGATTGACCCAAGCCGCCATATTATCCTTGTCAAAAGCGGCCCAGCCGCCATTGCGACATTGCATGGAGAGGAGCCAAGAGAGGCCGCGCTGGATGGAATCCGCTTTTTCGTCGCTTGGCAGCGCCACTTTTTTGAGGAAAAAAAGGGCTTCAATCGTATCGTCCACATCCGGGAAATAATCGTTTTCAAATTCAAAGGCCCAGCCTCCTGGCGCTGCCTGACGATTTTTCCATTTCCAATCACCGGCAAAATGGATGATTTGTTTGCTCATCATGTAGCGAGCGGCTTGCAGGAGTCGTGGATCATCGGGGGCCACACCTGATTCGAGCAAGGCCATGCCGGTCCAAGGGGTATCCCACAGCGGTGAGATGCAGCATTGTTGGTGGATGGGTGATGTGCCTTGTCGAAAGCTCTTCAGTCCATCCAGGGCTTGTCGAATCGTGACATCTGATGAGCCATACCCCAGGGCCTTCATCGCGAGCGCCCCATAGGCCATCGCCGGGTAGATGTCTTTGGTGGCACTCAAGTGCTCGCGAATCCAGCGCTCGCACCGTTGCAGGGCGGTTTTTTTGCCCGGGTGATAGGGTAATTTGTGCATTTTTTTCAACAGGACATCTAATTTGATGAAGAGGTGACCCACCCAGTCTTTCGGCGCAGTCACGCTGGGAGGAAAAGAACGAGTCGGTTCCACAAATAATTCATCGAGTGTGAACGAGAGGGGACGCACCGGTTGCTGATCCATGATAATCAACAAGGGAACAATCGAGGCGCGTGCCCAACTGGAGAATTCATAAATGGAAAAGCCGGTCCAGAGGGGCAGTAACATAAACCAGATGGGCATCGCCGGGGTCGCCTCCCAAGGGACGATGCCAAATAAGGCCAAATGGATCCGGGTAAAAATGCGGCATTGTCTTAACCCACCGCAGGATAGGATGAACTCTCGGGCACGTTGCAGCGCCGGTTCGGTCGTCTGGTATCCAGCCAGCCGGAGGGAAAAATAGGCCTCAATCGTCACACTCAGGTCGCCCGGACCTCCATAAAAGAGGGCCCAGGAACCGTCGGATCGTTGCTCCTGAAGGATTCGGAGGGCCAGGCCTCGCTGACAGTCGACATCCACCTCCTGCAAAAAATGCATGAGTTGGATGAAACCGGCCCCAATGGACTCATTGGCCTCTAGGGTGAACCACCAGTAGCCTTCCGGGACAAAATTTTTCCACAGAAAATCTTGGGCTTTTTCAGAACATTCAGAAAGAGTCACAGAAGGTTTATTATTTGGTAACACTCAGATTTCTCTAAGAGTTTGTTAGCAGCATCCCATTCCGATTCATCGAGTAAGATACCGGTTTTCAGTAGGAGGGTGGTGAAGCGTTCCCCACCAATATTGCCCTTGGCCACTTCAATACAAAGGGCGATAAAGGCCCTTTCAATGTCCTTGTCACCTTCAAGGTATTTCCGTTGGTCATGCATGCCTACCCCCTTGTAGTTAGCATTACATGGGCACTATTTTATAAAGTTAAATATTACTACACTTAATTAGTCAAGAAGATAACTATTTAATATAAATTATATATAATTATAGTTTGTGGCCGCTACTTGTATAATTTCATCCCCTCTGCTATGAACTACCGCCATGCCGCCACCAACCCGCTTTGGCCGTTATCTCCTGACGCAGAGGCTTGCCACGGGAGGCATGGCGGAGATCTACCTCGCCAAATTTTTGGGGGTGGCTGGTTTTGAGCGCGACCTCGTGATCAAAAAAGTCCTGCCTCATTGGTCGTTGGATCGTGATTTCACCGCCATGCTCATTGATGAAGCCAAGATCAATGTGCAGCTTAACCATCCCAATATTGTCCAAATCTATGAATTGGGTCGGGAACGCGACGTTTATTATATTGCGATGGAATATGTGGAGGGAATGGATTTACGAAAATTACTCCAGTCGCTTCCTTCCCACGAACGTATTCCTTTGGACATTACGCTTTTTTTGATCACCGAAATCCTTTCAGGATTGGGTTATGCCCATCAAAAATGCGGCCCGCGCGGGGAATCGCTCCAGATTGTTCACCGGGACATTTCCCCGCAAAATATCCTGCTGTCCTTTGATGGGGCCGTCAAGATTACCGACTTTGGCATTGCCAAGGCCACCCTGCAAAGCCATGAAACCATGACCGGCGTTTTAAAGGGCAAATGCGCCTACATGTCTCCCGAACAGGCGGATCAAAGAAGGCTGGATCATCGGAGTGATCTCTTTGCCGTTGGGATTGTCTTGTATGAATTGGTGACGGGAGAAAGATTATTTGGCGGCCGCGGCGATCTCGACACCTTGGATCGGGTGCGACGGGCCCAGGTGAGTTTCTCCAAACCGCTGGAAAATATTGTTCCGATAGAACTGCGCCAGATCATTTTAAAAAGTTTGGCTAAAAAACCTGAGGAACGCTTTCCCGATGCGACGGCTTATTACCGTGCACTCATTCAGTTTGCACAAAGCCAGACCATTGATCTGGGGCGTGCCCATCTCGTAAAGTATTTGCAAAAACAATGTCTTGCCAATGTCACCCAGGTACGAAAATGTTTTCAGGAACATGAGACTAAAACCCGGCAATATTTGGCCGAAAATCCCACCGTCATTTCTATCGGGAATACCGACAAGACCCGCTCACTGACTACGATGCAATCTCGGCAAGAGATGGATGAGACTTGTCTGTTAGTCCAAACAGATGTTTTATTGGAGACACCTCCTCTCCAGTCATTGCCTAGAAAACCGAATTTGTTATTTCTAACATCAATCGGAATTGCCCTTTGTGTCGTGGTTTCTTTGTGGTTATGGCATCTCTCCACCAGGCATCCCGAAGCGAGCGCGATTACCCCGACACCTCTTGCGACTAAGCCTGTCGTGATCACGTCACATCCATCGCCCGTTGTCATCGCAGCCCCCGTACCGCTTCCAACCAAGTTACCGGAACAACCAAACGTGGCAACACCCAAACTGGAACAGTCCAAGTCCGAACATGTGCGAGGCCTTTTGAGTGTGCAAGCCATTCCCTGGGGGTTTGTCTCGATTGACGGCCAGGGTTCCAGCGAAACGCCCCTGCAAAAACGCGCGATGGAGGCCGGAAATCACCGCGTGGAGGTCGTGTATGAACCTGATCATGCCCATGTGAGCCAAACGGTCAGGATCAAATCCAATGAGCACCTCTTTTGTATTGCTAATTTCAAGAAAGATGAGAAAACATTTTCATGTCACGACTCCGGTCCTGCCTTTTAGTTTTATTTTTTTTCTTGGCCACCAACCTCTGGGCCAGCACCCCGGCCCAGGATTGGACGCAATCCCTCCAGGAAGTGACACTGCCTAATGGCATGAAGTTCATCCTACTCCCATGGGGAGAAAGTCCCATTGTCTCGGTCTATATTCGTTTCCGGGTGGGTGGATTGGACGAGGATGAAGGCCAAACCGGCCTCGCGCATTTTTTGGAACACATGGCCTTCAAGGGAACCAAGACCATTGGCACCAGAAACTATCCCAAAGAAGCCATCATTTTACAGGCAATGGATGCTGTGGGAGAAAAACTGGCGGAGGAGGTTCGTAAAGGGGAGCAGGGGGATGAGAAGATCAAGGCGTACAAGGCGGAACTCAAACGGTTGCGCAAACAACAAGAGCCCCTGTTAGTTCGCGAAGAACTGTCCCGATTGTTTGTGGATCAAGGCGCCCAAGATATGAACGCCACAACCACGAAAGACATGACCAGTTATTTTGTCAGTCTGCCCTCAGAAAAATTGCCTTTTTGGGCCAAGCTGGAATGCTCCCGTATTTTTTACCCGGTGTTTCGGGAATTTTACGAGGAACGGGATGTTATCTTGGAAGAACGCAGGATGCGGGTGGATAACAACCCTGAGGGCAGGCTGTATCAAGAATTGATGGCCCACGCCTATACCAAAAATCCTTATCGTTGGCCCACGATTGGCGTGGCACAGGATCTATTAACCCTGACACGCCCGATCCTGGACCGTTTTTGGCACAAATATTATGTCCCTCAGAATGCCGTTGGGGTCATTGTGGGGCGATTTCAAGTCGGTCCAACAGCGGCATTGCTTCGTCAGACCTTTGGCCAGGTGCCGCGCGGTACGCTGTTTCACAAAAAAATTATCGAAGAACCACCCCAACAAGAGGAACGAAGATTTGAGATGAAGGATCGTTCAAAAGAACGGCTTTCGATGGCGTATCATAAACCCACGCTTCCCGACGAAGACGATTATTTATTTGATCTCTTCAGTACCATCCTGGCCGATGGACGCAGTTCCAGGCTTTATAAAAAATTGGTGTTAGACAAGAAAACGGCTTCCAGCGTGAGTAGTTATAGCGGGGCTCCCGGGTCGCGCTTGCCAAATTTGTTTGTCATTTCCGCTAATCCCATCTCGGGACACCACTCCGAAGAAAATCTGCGCCTGATTGATGAGGAATTAACCCAGATAGCCACAACCGGCATTTCGGAGCGGGAATTGGCCAATGCCAAAAATCATCTCCTCTCCGACATGATCTGGAAGCTGGAGAGCAACGAGGGGATGGCGGAACAAATCTCCTATTTTGAAGGATTAGGGAATGGTTGGCGGTATTTAAAGACCTATGCCGATGTCATTGGAAAATTTCAGGTGAGTGATATCCAAAGATTGGTCAAAAAACATTTAATCCCATCCAATCGGACCGTGGGGATCATGCGTCCTTGACTTAGGAGACTTTATTTTCGGACAAACCTTTATGAAAAAAATGGTCCCACTATTAGCCTGTTTGATTTTTTTAGGATCGATTGCCCCCGTATCGGCGCAGGGAACAGGGCTCTACTATCAACCGCCAAAGCCCGTGACACGAACGATTCATGGCATGACGCTGCTTTTTTTTGAGGATCATCATCTCCCGACCTTTCATGCGACGGCCTACCTTCGGGGTGGCTCGGTTTACGATCCCTTGGGCAAGGAGGGCCTGGCCTCTTTATCCATGCAGACGATTCGCCTGGGCGGGACTGAGAAAAGGCCAAAAGAGATCGAAGAGTGGATTGAATCGGTGGGCGGTGAATTGGAATTTGGCTCCGCCCCGGAATTTTTGACGGCCTCCTTGTCCGTCCTCTCCAAGGATGCCACCCCGGGTCTTGAGTTGCTTTTTGACTTGTTGAAACACCCCGCCATGGAAGCGGAGTATTTTGAAAATCTCAAAAAACAGTCCATCGATACTTTGAAACGCGAAGGGGAAGACTCGCTCCGTTATGCCATGAGGGAATTCCAACCCTTGGTGTATGAGGCGGGGGCCACACAACCGGCAGGGCTGCGCTTGTGGGGACGTCGGGATCGGGTGGCTTCTTTGCAAAAAATTCGCCGCCAGGATGTGGTGAACTTTCATCAGGAATATTTTTATCCCAATCGGCTTATCCTGACGGTCACCGGAGATTTTAAGCCGGATGAATTGGTCAAAACCCTGGAAGCGGCGCTCACCAATTGGGCGCCTACCGCCAAAGAACTGCCGAAAATTCCCCCATTAGAACAACGCATGCAAGCCGGTTTTTATTTGCTCCCCAAGGCTGGCCTGACCCAGACCTCCGTGGTGATGGGGCATTTGGGAGAGAAACGAGATAATCCTGACAAATACCCCTTGATGGTGATGAATTTTATCTTGGGAGGGAGCGGCGCCTTGACCTCACGCATGGGCGATGAAATTCGTTCCAAGGCCGGCAAGGCCTATGCGGTTTGGAGCCTGTTTGGTTTCGGGAAAGATTATGGGGTCTTTCAAACCATTGCCCAGACCGCTGCGGGAAACTCCGCGTGGGTCGTGGAGAAAATGCGCGAGCTGATTACCCAGATGCATACCCAACCAGAAATCCTGCCATCTGAGTTGAATCGTGCCAAGGAATCCATCCTGCGTTCGTTCCTGTTCAGCTATGAATCTAAAAACGCCTTACTGCAGGACCTGGCCAAGTTTTATCTCTGGGGTTATCCTGCGGATTATCTGGAAGAGTTTCAACGTCATATTCGCGCGGTCACGAAGCAGGATGTGGAGCGAGTGGCCCGCCAGTATCTCCATCCCGAGGCCCTCAAGGTGCTCCTCGTGGGGGATCCCAAGGCGGTAGAGAAAAGTTATGAGGGTTCCAAAGAACAGCCAAAGGTGTTGAAGGTGCCGTAAGGGATAATATTTATACCTTTTTATAACCAAGCGGAGACATTTGCGTCTTGAGTATTTTTTCTGTCCGGGTTCCTTGATCCTGTTGGTAAACAATCAGAAAAGCAGCCAAAGAATAAGTCCCTATGCTGATCACTGTTTCTTCTTTGATAGTCCCGGCAAGAAATCCATCTTCTCTACGGACCCGATCACCCACCTGAAAGTCTCCATTGATTGATTTAGCCAGCAAGCCGGGAGAAGGGGGAGCCACGGCTCTCTCTGCTTCTTTTCTCTTCTCTCTCTCTAGACTCTCTTGTTCCTCTTGCTGCGCGATCCTGGTCGCCTCCAGCGCCGCTTTTTTCTTGGCTCGCTGGTCAGCCCGAAGCCGTTCCGCGGCCAATCTTTCCTCTTCCTTGATTCTATCCCGTGCCTTTTGTTTTGCAATCTGGGCCGCCGCTTCCTGTGCCACTTTTTGCGCCGCGGCGGCTGTTTTTTTCGCCAGATGATCAGCCTTAAGTTGTTCTCCGGCCAATCTGGCCCTTTCACGAAGGGAGCGTTTGTCAGCCGCGATTGATTCACGATTGGCTTGAATTTTTATTGTCTTTCGAGTCGTCTTTGGCTCAGTGATAGGCGGGTCTGGATCTACGTGCCTCACCTGTGTCCTAATCGCAACCCCCTGACTCTCATAAACCAAGTTGAATTCTGTCCTTGCGCAATTATTGACCCATGTCAAAAGATCACGGATTTTTTTGACCGGTTGATCAGGCCCAAGGCAGCGCAGCCAAGTGGTCTGCATCAGCTTCGCGTCTGGTTGCGGCAGGCCTGAAACCCAAACGAGGGCCTCTTGAATCAAGGGTAAGCGTGCCGCATCGAAATCCACCGCAGCATTCATTTCCCAGGCCAACCAACGGGCCATGCAAGCGCGTTGCACCGTGCCAGAATCATCCAGGGTCGCCGTCCGGCTAAAGCCGTTGCTAGTCTGGGCCAATAGGATTGCTAGAGTTGCCTCCATTTCCTGGCGCAGGGGATCGGAAAGGGCCCATCGGGTGATAGGCTTTGCGGCACTTTCTTCTTCTCCCAAGAGTCCCGATTGAAGAAGCGCTGCGGTTGCCCTTTGAGTGCGTTGCAGCGAGTAAGTAGCGTCCGGATTCACCTCTAGCGAGGTGAAATAAATCAGACGGTCGATGTCAGGAATCAGCGCCGCATCGCGCAGCTTAAGCTCGTGCAAAAGTTTGATATGAGGCTTCAGGCCTGGGACCACCGTTTGGATCAAGGTCTTTCGTTCCGTCCCCGAGGCAAGTTTTTGTTGTAGATCCTGCAAGACTTTGCGCAACTCCACTTTTGGATCATCCTCCTGGATCGACGGTTTCGCTTGATCTGCCTGCCATACCTCGGAAAAGGTCGGGCTCACAGGAGTGGTCCGCCTGATTTTGATGGAGCTTTTAGAACTTATTTCATAATGCGCACCCCAACGGGCCTCCAGGACAGTCAGAATCGCCCGGTATTGGGGTGCGCTGAAACCATGGGCGTGCAAATCGGCCTTCCAAAATTCGGAGAGTGGGAGATCAGCATTGGAAAAAATCTCGATAACACAGGCCCACAGGGCCAATCTTTTGGTCCGTTCCGGTTCAGCCAGTTCTCGGCCAAACGGGGTCAAGCTGGCCAGGGCCTGGGCCATTCCGGCACGAAATTCCTGGGCGTTACTCATCAGCAAGTTGATCTCACGTTGCGAGGCGGCAATCAGTTGTTCTCGGGCCTGTGGTGACACAACAGCCTTTTCAAAGGCACCTACCAGTGAGAGGTCCGGTGTCACGGGTGGTGGCGGGAGCTCCGCACGACGGACTCGCGATCTTTCGAGCTTGTCGGCAACGAGCCTCAGGCGTGCCTCAGCCGAAGGCTCTTCCCACCCTTGCCGACGGATGCAGTGGCCTTCGCCATATTGCTCCGGATCATCCGGATGGGTCTCATAAACATAGTCCACCAGAAAATCGCTCTCAGTCTCCCTATTCACCCGGTCAACGATGGACTGTAAGGTTTCGGTATTCCAGGGATCGAAATGTTTGCGCCGGTCACGCAGGGCATCAAAAATGGCCCGCGACGTAATCATGGGTTCTTGCGCAAGCCAGGTGAAGATTTCCAGATAACCCAGGACGACACTCCTGCTTTCCCGAAAATCCTCCGGAAATGAACGGTGCTCTCCCATCCAAAGCGTGACACAACGTCGCAATAAGCGAGCATCGGTTTGTAAGGTTCCACTGTGTCGCCCCACACTGGCCCGTTCTTCCAAGGCATGTAACGCGCCTCGCATCCCCTCTGAAAAAGGGAATGGGCTCTCTATCGGCACGTTTCTTTCCGCTTCAGTTGAGGGTAGGGCGGCGATCAGAAGGGTAGTCGCCGCTTGCACACTTTCCAAAACTTTTTTGCGTCCAGCAACCGGCTCCAAGCGGCCACAAACCAGGCCTTGAATCGTGGCAATCGGTTCAGCCAGATCTGGCCGCTCGGCCGCAACGACCGTTAAAACCAAGAATTTTTGTAGTATCTTGCTTTTAAAGGCCTCCCCGAATGCCGCAAAGGTACATCCCTGTTTAAGCTGATCGTTCATATCGCTCAGCAGTAGGAAAAGTTCCGGGTCGTAAAGTACGTCAGCATCGGGGGTAGCCTCACGCTTATCCGGAACCACTAAGCCACTATCGACAAAACGCCGTCTCACTATTTCAGGAAGCTCATTCTGGCGTTCCAGAAGCCCCCCGGATCCTTCCGCGCGCAGCAAATAACTTGTTTTCCACACGTCATTCAACCGATCGATCACCACCTTCAAGGCAAGGGCAGGGGCCTGCAGTTGGTTGAGTAACTGCATCCAGATCAAAGATTGCACCACGACGGGCTTAGGGGCCGCCAAGAGCTCTAAAATGGCCAAGCACACCAAGGAATCGGCTTCGCTTAGTTTTCGAACGGAGTCTGTGGCCAGTTTAGGCAGCAGGACAAGTAGGACAGCCCCCAGATAGTGGCGCCCCTTGCCTTCATCCATAAAAAAGAGCGCATCGTCGACCCCGGCCAATGCCTCAAGATAGCCGCGAAGTTTGGGGCAAGGCAGGATATCGCGGTAACGGGAACGGGGGTGGTCCTGAGGGAGGGATGATGCCAGGGCGTAGGTTCCAACCCGGCTTCCTTGTTTACTCTCATGATAATTCACCACCCAATGAAACTCGGTGCCCATCGCCTCGTTGACAAAATGGGTCGTCACCTTGAGACGTTCTGTGAAGGATCCAGTCAAACGAGCTCGTGGGGCATTGGCCACCAGGTTGTTGGTGTAGGCGGCCGGTGCTTGGGAGAGCCACGCGAAGATTTCGTGGAGTTGGGAGAGACATTTTTGTTGTTTCGTGTTCCAGTTTCGAGGTGAAGGGAGCTCCTCCAAGGGGCGATCGGTTGGAAATTCGCTGAGTACCCGAATCAACCATTCTTGGAGGGCCGCGAGCAAGAGCCCAGGGCTCCAATCGATGTGATCCGCTTTAAACGCGGTGATTCGATCCTTTTTGATGATTTCAGCATGCCCTCGCAGCTCTTGCTGCAGTTCTGGATCCCATGTGGCAAATGCTTTTGCTTGGTGATGGGGCAATGGGGTGTAAGTGATGGGTCCGATCCAATCGCAGGTGACGGTTAGCAGGGCCCCTCGCAGCGAGAATTCGTCGACTGTGACAACTGTCTCTTGAAAGACCGCCCAAGCAGCCCCTCGAGCCTTTTCCGAGTTTGTCTCCCCCCCTGTTTTCCCATCCATCCGCAAATATCGTTGCAAGGTCTTAAAAGAAGCACTCAGCTGAGGCTGAGCCGCCACTAACGCATCCCAATCCCCTTGGTTTTGCCGCAACTCCGAGGCCGCCTCGACACACAACCGGTTCCGCACGGCCAGCCCCGATTCCAAGCCCACGATCATTTTTGCGCAAAAGGTAACAATATTGGAGAGTTGCATTTCCTGTCATTTTCGGCAGAAATGGGAAAAAGTTGCGTGCCGGCGCTTTTGGAGAGTGTGCTAAGAGATTACCCGGTAAAACTCGGCTGGGGCAATAATCTTAAAGGAAAATTCCTGTTTGAGCGATAAAAGATGCTTTTTGTCGCCGGTCACGAGGTAATCGGCCTCTGCTTCCAGGGCGCATTCCAGAATGCGGTTGTCCGGATCGTCTGATTTGACCACCTTCACGGTCCGACTGGGATAGACCACCTGTCCCAAGGATTCCACCCAGCGAATCAACCGGTCCCGTTCATTTAGGTTTAGGTCAAACTTGAGCCGGGTCACTGCGCGGATCTCTTCCAAGATATGGGGGGAAAAAAAGAGGGAGAACTTCCGATCCTGGGCCAGTTCCATAAGTCGGGAAGGGATCCCACCCTTGAAAATCAATCCTGAGATGTAAATATTGGTGTCAAAAACCACCTTCATGGGGAGGGCTTCCGACGCACCTCATGGATCATCGAGACAACATCCTCATCCGATTCGATGCCCAAGGAGCGCGCCTTAGCCTGCATCTTCCGTTCAATCACCGTGAGTTCCTGCCGCGCCAGGAACTCACGAACCGCCTCCTGAATAAGACTTGTCTTCGTCTGCCCCCGCTGCCGCGCCACTTTCTTGAGCTGCAGCTCGAGATCGTGGCTCAAAGCGATAGTAGAAACTATGGAATCCATATGTTTATTTATATGCTTTAAATATATAAAAATCAATTGATTTATAATTGGGGGATAAAATCTAAATAATCCTTGACCTGTTTCGGAGACGGTCCTAACCTCAGGCGAGTATTTTTATGAAAAAAAAGAACCCGCCCCGATCTTCAGTGAAAAAAACACCCGATGTGGATAATCCCGCCCATTACATGGGGATTTTACTGGAAGAAATCAGGGATCAGGTGACAACAGTTGCCGAAGGGGTGGTGTCGGTTCGTCATGAACTGGGCGGAAAAATTGATGAACTTGATACTAAATTTTCTAAAGATTGTACGGATATACGTATTGCCCTCACGATGGTGAGAAATGAACTAAAGAACGATATTTCTCATGTGGAGCAAAAATTGTCAGAAAAAATTGTAAATATGGAACAAAAATTATCCAAGGAACTCAATAATGTGGAACAAACGTTGTCAGAAAAAATTGACAAGATAGGCACCCGCTTAGACCAGCATGACGAAGAAATTACCGCTCTCCAGGTAGCCCAAGGGTCTGCATAGAAATAAAAACACCGCAGCGACCCCTATGATGAAAGAAAAACTCCGTAAGATTTTGCACGATACCTTCCAAATCACCTCCCAAAAGGAGGGGTGGTCGGCGTCCTTGCCGGCGTTTGAAGTGGAACGCCCCAAGGTGAAGGAACACGGGGATCTTTCCAGCAACATTGCCATGCTCTTGGCACGGCCCCTGAAACTCGCTCCACGAGTGGTGGGCGAGGCCTTGTTGAGGCATCTGCAAGATCCTGAACAAATTTTGGCACAATCCGGATTGGCCGGGGCGGGTTTCCTGAACTTTCGGTTCAAGAAGGAGGCCTGGCAGCAGCTTTTGTCGCAAGTGTATGCCGCTGGGGATCGATTTGGGACTTCGAAGGTGGGGCAGGGGAAGAAGGTGGTGATCGAGTATGTCAGCGCGAATCCGACGGGACCGCTGCACATTGGGAATGCCCGTGGAGGACCGATGGGCGATGTGATTGCAGCCTTGCTCCAATGGACGGGTTATCAAGTCGTACGCGAATATTATCTGAATGATGTGGGCGGGCAGATCGATAAATTGGGAGAAAGTATCCTCTGTGAACTGCGCGCCATCGAGAATCCCGACCAAATCACAGAAACTCCCCAAGCAGAACGGCATTACACGGGCTCTTACGTCCGTGAGATTGCCTTGGCCGCTCAGCAAGAGTTATCGGGAAAACTCAAGGTCGACGAAGAAGAACAAAAGCGCATCCTGGGAAAATTCGGCGTGCAGTTTCTCTTTGAAGAAATCAAGCGCGACTGTGACGCGATGGGGATCTCTTTTGATTCCTATGTTCATGAGAAAACCATCTTGGTCTCGCAACTCACCGATGAGATGATCAAACTCTTGAAAGAACGAGGAGTCACGCAAGAGAAGGAAGGGGCCCTCTGGTTTACGCCGGAAGGGGCGGGTGAAGATGCCTTGGCCGACCGCGAATCGGTCTTGGTCCGTTCGGATGGGCGTCCCACCTACTTTGCCAACGATATTGCCTACCACGTGGGTAAATATCGCAATCACTATGACCGACTGATCAACGTCTGGGGCTCCAATCACCATGGCCATGTGCCTCGTGTGCAAGCGGCCGTCAAAGCCCTGGGATTTGATCCGCAAAGGATTGAAACAGTCTTGTATCAATATGTTCGGGTCAAACGAGGCAATGATTTGCTTAAAATGTCCAAACGGGCGGGAAATTATGTCACGGCCCGAGAGGTGTTGGACGAGGTGGGCAAGGACGCCTTTCGTTTTTTCCTCCTGATGCGTGCCGCCAGTTCTCACCTCGATTTTGACCTGGAATTGGCGAAGCAACAAAGCCAAGAGAATCCCGTTTATTATGTTCAATATGCTCATGCCCGGTTGTGCAGTATTTTTCGTAAGGCAAGCGAGCAGGGGATCAAACTCGCCGCCCAACCCGCCCTAGAGAAACTTGATTTGCCGGAAGAACTTCGACTGATCGCCTTGATCCAGGAGTTTCCTGACGAAGTGTTACTGGCGGCCGAGCGTCTCGAGCCTCATCGCATCCCTTTTTATCTCTTGGAACTCGCACAGGCCTTTCAATCTTACTATTCTTTGGCAAAACAGGATCCAAAGTACCGGGTTTTAGGCAGCGATGTTGACACCACTCAGGCAAAAATGTATCTTTGCCACATTCTCAAGACAACCTTGGCGCAAGGACTGAAGTTAATCGGGGTCACTGCGCCTGAAATCATGACGGGAGGACTCACTCATGAGTGAGTTTGATAAGGATCTCGAAAATTATTTTTGCCGGTTCACTTTTGGCCAGTTTGTCACGCTCATTTTGTTGGAAATTGTCACCCTCTTTTTTGTTTTTTACCTGGGGGCTCACTACGGACCGGAACTAATGGGAAGAGGGGCTGGACAAGCCAACAAGGCCTCATTACTCCCGCCCGACGATTCTAAGAAGGTTGAAGATATTTTGTCCAATCCCCCCACTGATTATTCCTATCCAAAGACCTTGAGTGATCATGGTAACTCCGAGGAGGGCCTTTCTAAGGCGGTGAGGGTCAAACCGTCCGGTATGACCGCAAAAGAGGCCGATCAGTTGATTAAGAAAGGTGCCCCAACTCCACCACCACCAGAGCTGGTGAAAGAGGCCCCTGCGCAACCCGCCGATGGAGGCGAACCAGTCGCCCCATCGGAAGAATCTCTGGCATCGCCCCCCGCGCCACCTCATGATGAGACTCCGCCACCATCCCAACCTCCGGCGGCGAAGGAGACCTCATCGGGTCAATTCGCAATCCAAGTCGCCTCTTATGCCACTGAGGATGAGGCAAAAAAGACGGTGGCAAAATGGAAACACAAAGGGTATTCCGCCTACACCACGGAAGGGGAAGTGGCGGGACGAGGAACTTGGCATCGGGTACGCATTGGCCGATTTAAGAGTCGGCAGGAGGCCGATACCTATTTAGAGAAACTCAAGTCGACTGAAAAGGTTTCCGCTTTGGTAGTTTCGACAAAAAGCTGAAAGTGTCCTCAATGTCACGTCGAAAAATCACTACTACGATTTACATTACTAGGGAACAAAATGAAAAACTTAAGGCCCTTCATGAAAAGACCAAGGTTCCAATTGCCGAGTTTATTCGTCAGGGAATTGATCTCATCTTGGAACGAAATAAGGATCAGCTGACGACGCAATTGGAATTGTATGGAGAAACACCAGCAGAACATTAGAAACTTTTGCATCATCGCCCACGTCGATCACGGAAAATCCACGCTTGCCGATCGCATCATGGAAAAAACTGGGGCCTTGGCCGCTCGGGAGATGCGCGCCCAGTTTCTCGATAAAATGGACATCGAGCGGGAACGGGGGATTACCATCAAGGCCCAGGCCGTGCGGATCAACTATCGCGCCCAAGATGGCCAAGATTACTTGCTGAACTTGATTGATACCCCGGGGCACGTTGACTTTAACTACGAGGTTTCGCGAAGTCTCTCCGCCTGCGAAGGAGCCGTACTGGTGGTGGATGCGGTGCAGGGGGTGGAATCGCAGACGGTGGCCAATGCCTATCTCGCGATAGAAAATAACCTGGAAATCCTGCCCGTCATCAACAAAATTGACCTGCCCGCCGCACGGCCCGAGGAAATTAAGCGTCAGATCGAGGAACGCATTGGCATCCCCGCCGATGCGGCCATCCCAGCCTCCGCAAAAAGTGGGATAGGTATCGCGGAAGTTTTGGAAGGCATTATCAAAATCCTGCCACCCCCCAAGGGAGACCGCGACGCCTCCGTACGGGCCCTGATCTTTGATAGTTGGTTTGACAGTTATCTCGGCGTAGTCGTGCTCGTGCGGGTATTTGACGGGGCGCTGCGCAAAGGGGACAAGGTGCGAATCGTTTCTACAGGGAAGGACTATGAAGTGCTGAATTTGGGGGTTTTTACCCCACATCCGGAGCCGATTGCGGAATTGGGCCCGGGAGAGGTTGGCTTTTTGACCGCGGCCATCAAGACCGTCCACGAAACCAAGATTGGGGATACCATTACTCTGACCAATCGTCCCTGTGAAAATCCCTTGCCGGGTTTTCGCGAGGTCAAGCCGATGGTCTTTGCCGGTTTTTACCCCATCGATTCGGCCCAATATGAGGCGTTAAAGTTGGCCATGGAAAAGCTCCGTTTGAATGACAGCTCCTTTAACTTTCTTCCGGAGACCTCTCAGGCCCTGGGCTTTGGCTTTCGGTGCGGTTTTTTAGGCCTCTTGCATATGGAAATTATTCGGGAGCGATTGGAACGTGAGTACAATTTAGAACTGATCACCACGGCCCCAACCGTCGCTTTTCGGATCAAGACCATGAAGGGTGAGTGGTTGGAGGTGGAAAGCCCGCAAAAATTTCCCTCCGTGCAGGAAATAGCAGAGATTCAGGAACCTTTTATTACAGCGCAGCTCCATCTTCCCACCGAATATTTAGGGAATGTCATTCAACTCTGCTCGGCACGTCGCGGTGTGCAAACCAAAATGGAATACCCAACACCGGATCGTGTGGTGCTCCACTATGAATTGCCCCTCTCCGAAATGATGTTCGATTTTTATGATCGTCTCAAGACCCTCACGCAGGGATATGCATCGTTTGATTATGATTTTTTGGATTGGCGAAGTTCCGACCTGATTCGCCTGCATATTTTAATCAATGGGGACCCGGTGGATGCCCTTTCGGTCATTGTGCATCGCGACAAGGCCGACTATATGGGACGTGAAATCATCCGCAAGTTGCGTGAAGAGATCCCTCGACAAATGTATGAGGTGGCCATTCAGGCGGCGATTGGGAGCAAGATCATCGCCCGCGAGACCGTCAAGGCACTGCGAAAAAATGTCACCTCAAAATGCTACGGCGGCGACATCTCGCGCAAAAGAAAGTTGCTAGAAAAACAGAAGGAAGGTAAGAAACGCATGAAACAGGTGGGCAGTGTGGCGATCCCACAAGAGGCATTCCTCGCCGTGCTAAAAGTGGAATAATTTTGTAGGGGTTCAAAATTTTGAACCCCTACGTGAGGGTCACTATGTCAGATAAGCTAAATCTACCCATCCCCATGCAGGTCCATGGGGGACAAAAAAAGGGAAAGCTTCGCGAGTACGTCGAGGCCCTCCTGACCGCTTTTTTGGTGGCCTTTTTCATCCGTTCCTTTGTGATCGAGGCCTTTAAAATTCCTTCCGCCTCGATGGTGCCAACCCTCATGATCGGTGATCATCTCTTTGTGAATAAATTCGTCTATGGGTTGCGTATTCCATTCACGAAGAAAAAAATCGTTCATTTCCGGGATCCTGAGCGGGGAGAACCCATCGTTTTCATGTATCCGATGGATGAGTCGAAGGATTTTATCAAAAGAGTGGTGGGTCTGCCCGGTGATCGGATCAAGATCAAAGGGGATGATATTTGGGTCAATGAACAACCTGTCACTCGCATGGCATTGCAGATTGCCACACCACCCAACGGCGAGGAGACACACAAACTCTCAGTGGTATCGGACGCCGCGGCCGCCCAAGCCGGTGGATTGAACAACATCCCGTACTTTAAAGGCTGGGAAAATTACCAGTTCTACCTGGAAAATATGGGAACGGCCCGGCACTTGATGCAGTTGGATATCCAAGCCTCCCTGGAAGAACAGGAGATCATCGTCCCGGAGGGGCATCTCTTTGTGATGGGCGATAACCGTGACAACTCCTCAGACTCGCGCGATTGGGGGTTTGTCCCGCTGGAGAATGTGAAGGGAAGGGCGATGTTTATCTGGTTATCGATCGACTACGAAGGCAAAACGCTGCGCTGGAACCGGTTTGGGAAGGGGATTTACTAGATTTTCTCGCTTCCACTGTTAGCTAAAATTTAAAACCGCACTGTTTAAGATTCAAAACCGCACTTTTTTAAGATCCTCCCCCTTGACCTCTTTTTGATCCACGAGCTTGTTTTTGTACCAAAAGCGAATGGTGGCC
>JAHFST010000022.1 GCA_023265625.1 Deltaproteobacteria bacterium
GATCCCCCTTGGTTTGATGGTTATCAAACATCCCCCATAGACCAAAAGAGTGCGGTTTTAAACTTTAATGAGTGCGGTTTTAAACTTTAATGAGTGCGGTTTTGATTCTTAGATGACAATCAAGCCTATTCTAGTAGACACCCTCTTCCCATTTTGCTAACTCAGCCTCCGACCGGGGTGTCCGCCTGAGGCGGACTGAGATCATACCCGTAGAACCTGAACCAGATGATGCTGGCGGAGGGAGTTTATGAAGATTCGAGTCAACGGCCAAGAGTTTGAAGCCCCATCCGACTGCTCCCTCCATGAATTGCTTCAGCAACTAAAGATTCAAACACAGGCCGTCGCTGTGGCGGTCAATTCTGAGGTCATTCCTCGTTCGGAATTGGACAAATGGGCGATTCAATCAAATGATGATATTGAGATTATTCAACCGGTCGGTGGGGGATAGATGGTGGTAAATTAAAATGAACGACCTGTTGATCATCGCCGGAAAAAAATTTAGTAGCCGTCTCTTTCTGGGCACGGGAAAATTTCCCTCTGGGGAAGTCATGGCCAAGGCGGCGGCGGCCTCTGGCACTGAGATGATTACGGTGGCACTGCGCCGAGTCAATTTGGTTCGGCCGGAGCGGGATATCCTCTCCTTTCTCGATAAGGCTCGCTTTCACCTCTTGCCCAACACCTCCGGGGCCAGGGATGCCAAAGAAGCCATCCTCTTAGCGCGACTGGCCCGAGAGGCCGGGCTTTCGGAGTGGATCAAGCTCGAAGTCATTCCGGACCCGCAATATTTATTGCCGGACCCCATTGAAACATTGAAAGCGGCCGAGGCCTTGGTGCGTGAGGGATTCATCGTCCTGCCTTACATCCAAGCCGATCCCGTCTTGGCCAAACGCCTCACCGATGTGGGATGCGCCACGATCATGCCCTTGGCCGCCCCCATCGGTTCTAACCGCGGGATCAAGACCCGCGAGATGCTGGAAATTATTATCGAGCAGGCCACCATTCCGGTCGTGATTGATGCCGGGTTAGGCACCCCGGAACACGCGCGAGAGGCCATGGCATTGGGGGCCGATGCCGTCTTGGTGAACACCGCCATTGCAACAGCAGCCAATCCCATCCTCACCGCCGGACAATTTAAGGAGGCCGTGGTGATGGGCAGGGGCCAATTTATCTCCCAAGGAAAAAAAACGGAAATCTTCGCGCAGCCCTCTAGCCCACTGGCAGGAGTGATTGGCCAATGAGCGAATTATTTGCCCAGGCCCAGGCCCTCACCCAACAACGCTTCGGTCGCGTGATGCAACTCTTCGCCCCGCTCTATATCTCCAATGAATGTGTCGATCTGTGCGACTATTGCGGCTTCAGTTTTTCGAATCAAATCGCCCGGAAGACCTTGTCCGTCGCCGAGGTCCAGGCCGAGGCGGCCTATCTCAAAAAACAAGGATTTCAGCACCTCTTGCTCGTCTCGGGGGAAGACCCCAAGGCCGTCTCACCGGACTATCTGGCCCAGGTGTTGGCAGGACTGCGCGGCGATTTTTCCTCCCTGGCCTTGGAAGTGGCCCCGTTTGAAACGGAAATTTACCAGCGACTCAAGGAACACGGACTCGACCGGGTGGTGGTCTACCAAGAAACCTACGACCGTGAGGCCTACGCCCGAGTCCACCGAGCCGGTCCCAAACGAAATTATGCGCGACGTCTAGAGGCCCCAGAACGAGCCGCGCGGGCCGGGATACGACAAATCGGCATGGGGATTTTATTGGGCCTCTCGGATTGGCGACAAGACGCGACGGCGCTCATCGAACATGTCAAAATTCTCAAAAAACGTTATTGGCAAACAGAATGGACCGTCAGTTTTCCCCGGCTCCGTCCCTGTGCCAGCGGTTACAATCCCCCGCACCTCATCACGGACGAAGAATACAAAGAGCTGATCGCCACGACGCGCATTGCCCTTCCGGATGTTGGGATTGTCCTCTCCACGCGGGAATCGCCGGAGCTGCGCGATGAATTGTTGGAACTGGGTGTCACCCAGATGAGTGCGGGTTCGTGTACCAACCCAGGGGGATACAGCCTGGCCTCGGAGAGCACGGAACAATTTGAGATCGCGGATCACCGTGATCCGGCCACAGTGGCCGCCGCAATTATGAAAAAAGGGTTGGAACCTGTTTGGAAGGATTGGGAATCGATATTATAACACCCCCCAACCCCCCTCTTACTTTAAGAGGGGGGGGAACTACGAACTCCCCCTCTTAGAATAAGAGGGGGTCGGGGGGTGTTAAAAAGGAGAAAAAATATGCGAACAACATGGATCACCAAGAGAAAAAACGACACCAACCGCAGCCAGATGCACTACGCCAAGCGCGGAATCATTACCGAAGAAATGGCCTATGTGGCCACACGGGAAGACCTTGCCCCCGAACTGATTCGGGCCGAGGTGGCTCGGGGGCGGATGATTATCCCCGCCAACATCAATCACACCAACCTGGAACCGATGGCCATTGGCATTCAGAGTCGTTGTAAGGTCAACGCCAACATCGGCAACTCCGCCGTCTCCTCCGATATCCAGGAAGAGGTGCACAAACTCCACCACGCCGTTCACTACGGGGCCGATACCGTCATGGATCTTTCGACCGGACACCAGATTGACCAAACACGCGAAGCCATCATCCAGGCCAGCCCCGTCCCGATTGGGACCGTGCCCATTTATCAGATGGTGCAACAGGTCAAATCCGTGGAGGACCTGACACCGCAAATTATTTTAGACAATATCGAGCACCAGGCCCGGCAAGGGGTGGATTACATGACCATCCACGCCGGGATCTTGCTCGAGCTCCTCCCCCTCGTCACCAACCGCATCACCGGGATCGTCTCGCGGGGCGGTTCGCTCATGGCCCAGTGGATGATTCATCATCACAAACAGAATCCGCTCTATACTCATTTCGATGCCATCTGTGAAATTTTCAAGCAATACGACGTCTCTTTCTCGCTCGGGGACAGCCTCCGTCCCGGCTGCCTCCATGATGCCTCAGACCAAGCCCAACTGGCCGAACTCAAGGTACTAGGCGACTTGACGAAACGGGCCTGGGAACACGATGTCCAGGTGATGGTCGAGGGCCCCGGGCATGTCCCCATGGATCAAATCGATTTCAACATGAAGTTGGAACAAAGACTCTGCCACGAGGCCCCCTTTTACGTCTTGGGCCCCTTGGTCACCGACATTGCCCCCGGGTATGACCACATCACCTCCGCCATTGGGGCTGCCTTGGCCGGGTGGTCCGGAGCCTCGATGCTCTGTTATGTCACCCCAAAGGAACATTTGGGACTGCCTAATGCCGAAGATGTGCGTAATGGGATGATCGCCTACAAGATTTCCGCCCACGCGGCGGATATTGCCCGGCATCGCAAGGGGGCCCGCGACCGCGACGATGCGCTTTCCCGCGCCCGTTACCGCTTTGACTGGAAGGAACAATTTCGCCTCTCTTTGGACCCGGAACGGGCCCAGGAATATCACGATGAAACCTTGCCGCAAGAGACCTTCAAATCCGCCGAATTTTGTTCCATGTGCGGGCCTAAATTCTGCTCGATGGCCATTACCCAAAAGATTGAATCCGGCATTGAGGCCTTGCACAATCCAAAGGCAGCCAACGAATGAACCAGGACCTCCCGACATTTAACGACAGTTGTTGCCAAAAGATTCTCAAACCGGAAGAACAGGCCCTGCAAAACTTACTGAGAGTTTTGACAGTCCTCTTTGGCGCGGGGTCCCTCTGCTTTCTTTTTGGCAGTAACCTTCAAATGATGAATGTAGTCTCGACGGAAAAATTTTGGTGGATCCACACGATCGCCATGATGTTGACCCTGACCGCCATCGCGTTTCAGGCCCAACGAGACATAAAATCCAACTATAAATTGACCACTTTCTTGATTCTTTCCACTGGGATCACCACTTTTTTGTTCCTCGGGTACTTTTTTATCGAAAAAAGGGTCGCCTATTTATTGGGGGCCGGATGTGACGGCCTTATTTTTCTTATCACGTTGATCTTTTATGGAAGATTGTGTAGAACGGTCGCTCATCAGGCCGAACCATGAAAGAACCAAAAAGAAAGACCGCACAGCGCACCATCGCCCTGACGGGAACGGCTGGTTTTTTGGGGAGTTCCATACTCAGACGCCTGGAGGCGGATCCCAGATTCACCCACGTCATTGCCATCGACAATAAAAAGCCTCCCTTCCCCATCAAAAAGACCCATTTTTTCCGACTCGATTTGACGGAGGTCATGGCAGATGCCAAATTGGTCGAGATTTTCAAGAGGGAAAAGGTCGATACGGTCGTCCATGCCGCCCTCCCCGTCACGCCGGTCCACCACATGGCCTACACCCATGAATTACAGTCGGTGGGTACCATGTACGTGCTCAATGCCTGTAGTGGAACCAATGTTCGTAAGATCGTCTTAACCTCCACCACCGATGTTTACGGGGCGCGCGCCACCAATCCAAACTACCTTGATGAAAGTGCCCCCCTGCGCGGCGGTTTTAAGAGCACCTTTATTGCCGATAAAATTGACGCCGAGATGCAGTTTCTCAAACACGCCAAAAAACACCCCAACGTCGTCGTCACCATCCTCCGGCCCTGCACCATTGTGGGCCCCAATGTGCACAACTTTAAAACGTCCTTTATCCAGCGCCCGATCGTTTTTACCATCATGGGGTACGACCCCCTCTTTCAATTTATCCATGAAGAGGATGTGCTCCACGCGCTGCAAATGACCATTGAGAAAGATTATCCCGGCATCTTCAATTTGGTGGGCGATGGTGTTCTGCCCCTCTCCAAAGTCTTGCAACTGGCGGGTCGCATTGCGATGCAGGTTCCGGCGCCCCTCCTCTATCCCGCTTCGCAAATTGCCTGGTACGCCAGCCTCTCACCAGCGCCCGCGTCCCATCTCGATTTTCTAAAATATCTGTGTGTGGCGGACGGAGAAAAGGCAAAGCAGGTGATGAAATTTATTCCAAAATATTCCACCAAGGAGGCGCTCCTCTCGTTTATTGGGGCGATGCGACTCCGTGAAGTGCATCTAGTGGCCGCACCGGGGGGGGCTTAATGGAAGAGGAATTGCACAACATCCACTACCTCAATCCGAATCCCGCGACGGCCGAGGCTAGCCAGACCAGCTCACAGGAACAACTCTTCCTCCGCTTAGAGGCTCATCTAGAGCGGATGGAGACCGAATTCAAGAAGACGGTCAAACAATTTGCCAAACAGGATGGGCATCGATCCTCTCCTGCCAGCGCCGATCTCTCTGAAATGGTTCATAATCTCGAAGAACGACTCAAGATGGTTTCTGACGAGGTACGTCAGGCGGCCGCCCCCAGACAAAAGAAATCCCAATTGATCAAACTCGTGGAAGGCGGTCTCCATCTGTTAGGCACCACGTCTACCCATGCCGTACGGGATTTTTTTGTAAAGACCTGGTTCGGCAATGCCAAAGAGGAGAGCTTTGAATTTGACGACTTCGGCCTGGATCCAACCTTCATGGAGAAGGTGAAGCCTTTTTTCGATTTTTTGTACCAGGACTACTGGCGGGTCAATGTCAAAGGGGTCCATCACATCCCTCGTGATGGGCGTGGTCTCATTGTCTCCAACCATTCCGGGACCCTGCCCTACGACGGAGCCATGATTCGCGTGGGGGTGCTCAACGAACATCCCGCCCGGCGCGATGTGCGGTTTCTCGTGGAAGATTTTGTCTACCACTTTCCCTTCTTAGGCACCTTCATGTACCGCACGGGCGGCGTGCGTGCCTGTCCAGAAAATGCCGAGCGTCTCCTGAATAAGGACCATCTGGTGGCGGTTTTCCCGGAAGGGGTTAAGGGAATCGGCAAAGAGTTTAAAAATCGTTATCGTCTGCAACGTTTCGGTCGCGGCGGCTTCATCAAACTGGCCCTCAAGACCCGCTCCCCGATCATCCCCACCGCCGTGATCGGCGCCGAGGAGATCCACCCCATCATCTACAAATCCACCGCCTTGGCCAAGCCTCTGGGAATCCCCTACATCCCCATCACCCCAACCCTCCCCTGGCTGGGCCCCCTGGGCCTGATCCCCCTCCCCTCCAAATGGACCATCGTCTTCGCCGAACCCATCCGCTTCGACCGCTACGGCCCGGAAGACGCCGAAGACCAAATGCTCGTCAACAAACTCTCCGAGATGGTCCGATCCAATATTCAGGATCATTTGAGTGAAGAGATCAAAAATCGGCGATCGGTTTGGTTTGGTTAATTCAGAGCTGAATCCATCAAAATCATCCGTTGGGCTCGATAGAAACTTAACCCATGAGTAAAGCCCGGTGTGTCTGGCTGTTCGGTCAGATGATGCGTTACTTCGTGTGTCATGGTTTGAATCACATTCGCCCTCAAACGTCGCCATCGTTTTTCATAATCTTCCACCGCTGGATTGGCTGATAGTTCCTGCCATTCGGCAACCAGCTTTTCCAAGCCGGGATTAAAACTCAGGTAGATTTGGCAAAAACCTTCTCCCCACGTGATATAGGCACCCCCCTGACATGTTGCAACAAAGGCACGGTCCCCCTCTTGTTGAAGATGCCGAAGGGTTGTGTAAAAGCCAACCCCAAAGCGACCTATCTGACGGGTTGGATCAGGTTTGCCACTCAGTTTGGGAATCAGAAGATTGATCAGGACCTCCAGCGGCGACATGCCACAACCGTCATCTTCCACCAGGGTCTCCCCATCCTCCAAGGTCACATGGACACATTGAGCCTTAGCATCAAAACTATTGCAGATTTGTTCGACAATGGACCGATGAGGGTCATCTGTCTGGTAAATATCATCCGAGATACGGGCCCGATTGACGGCAAAACCCTGACTCAAAAGTTCTTCCGAGAGACGGGTGATCCCCCCTTTTGCTAAGACGAAAGAGAAGGATTCCGGTACCGAGGCAAGGTCAGAGTCCAGGCACTGGACCCGTAAAGCCGCCATGACGACACCCAAAAATTCCTCTAAATCATAAAATCCATCCATGTCGGGAACGACAGGATGATTGATGATATCACTGACGGGTGAAACTATGACAGCCGGGGGCAAAGCTCCTTGGGATAAAGAACCCAGTGCAGGCAAACTAGCTGACACAACAGACGGCCTTGAAATCATCTCTCTTTGTCGGTTTGTTTGAAGAATAGTTGCCTACCGACCGAAAAAACAAAATATTCTCACCGGAGCCACACAACGTGGATGAGTATCGTGAGCGCCGAAAGAAATTAACTTTTAGGAAGCAATCTCCTCCTGCTGGTGGAGAAATTTTGCAAGGGAACGTAATGCCTCGTTGACTGAATGCGAATCCTTATAACTCCTAGCCACATCCGGCGCTAACACGACAATATTTGTCCCTTCGGTATATCGCTTAGCGTACTTTCCACGAACCCCCGTACTAAAATCATACTCAGGGAGCATGCGCCACGTTTTTTTACCCTGGCGTGCTTTTTTCATAAGTTTTCCTCTCATGTTTTGTGACCCTGCGGGCACTAATGATACGTACATTATCTCCTTTATCAACATGGACAACAACGACTAATTTTCTATGTGATGTCTCCCCCGTTGTGACAAAACGCTCCTCGTTGCTTGATGTTAAAGAGTCTGAAATTGTGAGCGACAATGTATCTCCAAAGACAGTGCAAGCCTCCTCAAAGGAGATGCCATGCTTTTTAAGATTACTGGCTGCTTTTTTGGGATCCCATTCAAAGTTTAACATGATTGATCAGATCAAAAACTTCTTATCCAACTTCCGATTAGTCAATTCCTGGTGATACCCCTCATAGCCGGGACGATTCAAGGCGCCATGGATATATTTTTTGATGAGGTCGACCCCCGGTTGATCGAAGGGATTGATATTGTAGAGCTGTCCTAGGAAGACTGTTTCCACCTGGGCTAGATAAAGCAATTGGCCTAAACTGTGGGCGGAGAGTTCCTTGAGTAACAGGGTTTGATTGGGGCAACCGTTCTTGGCTAAAGCCTGGGCGGTGGCGATGCGTTCGATTTCCAACAGTTCTTGCACCCCTCTCCCCCCCAAAACGGCAAAATCTTCGATATCTTGATAGCCTCGAGGGATCTTTAACAAATTTTCACTCCCCAGGGCCACAAAGGTAATGACCTTGTCACGAGGGCCTTCCAAATAGAGCTGAAGCTGTGAGTGCTGGTCGACCACCCCAATCGCCCGAACAGGGGTCGTCCCGTTAAAAATCTCCTCCCCGTTGAGGGAATAGCGTTTCCCCAAACTCTCGCCCCACAACTGGGCAAACCAATCCCCATAGGCCTTGAGCTGCTCGCCATAGGGCATGATGACACGCAGGCGGCGGCGTTTTTGTCGGTCACACAGGTAGTGCAGGGCCGCACTCATCATCGCCGGGTTGAACCAGACATCACCCTTTTGACATCGCTCATCCATTCGCCTGGCCCCAGCCAACAGCTCGGCAATATCAATCCCCAAACACGCCGCCGGAAACAACCCCACCGCGGTCAACACCGAGAAACGTCCCCCGATACCCGGAGGGATGTCAAACGTCTCCAACTTCTCCAGCTCCGCAACGCGGCGCAACGCCCCCTGCTTGGCATCCGTGATAATCAAGATCTGGCGCCGACACCCCGTCTGCCCCACTTGTTCCAGCAAACAATTCCGAAAATAGAGGTAGGCCGCCAAGGTCTCCGTGGTCTTACCCGATTTACTGATGACCACCAGCAGGGTCTTTTTCCAATCCACCGTCTGGCCTAACGATTCCCACTCCGCCGGATCCACATTATCGACGATAAATAATCGGGGACCCGAACGATGCCCCTCAGGCTGGAGCTTCGTAAAAGGCCGTACCAGCGCCTTTTGCAAACACCGGGCCCCAAGGGCCGAGCCACCAATCCCCAACAATAAGATATTCTCGTATCGCCCGCGCACCTCCTCGGCCTTGGCCAAGATCTGCGCCACCTTCTGGTCTTGATAAGGCAGATCGCAAAAGGGCATCTGCCCTAATTTTCTCAGATCAATGAGCCCATTGTGAATGGTTTGAAGATTGCTTTTTAACTCATTGAGCGCCTGAGGCTCAATCCCGGCGGGACCGATGTAGTCGGACATCATGTGAGACACATCGAGGAGGATATCGGCAGAAGAGGCCATAAATTTAGTTGGTACAGATGACGGTATAGGAAGCTACGCAGCCCTCTTCCGTCGCAGGGACCTGGTCACGTTCTTTCACTACCTTTTTACAAGTAATCACACCGGTCGCGGTATTGACCATCGCTCGAACGGAAAGGGCACTCCCATCGATAAAGGCCGGTGCCGCCGTCATGACACAACTGCCAATGGCAAAACCGGTGGGGAGCGTGATCGTAGCCCCATCACTGAGATAGCCTGCCTCAACCCCGACTGTTCCTCCCACGGTGCTCACAAGGGTTTGCTGGTTAGATAACATCTCTTGCTGTGCGGCGTCTGAAGTATTATCCGCCACTTGAGTCCCAGTATCCGCCGAGGCGTTGGGTCCCACATCAGCCCCGTTACAGGCGAGCAGACTACCCGATAAAACCAATAAGATCCAAAACGAACCTTTACCTTTCATAGGCCCTCCTAGCATGCAGATAGATCATAATTCCAAGGGCACAACAATAAAAAATCTTACAAAAAAAATTTCGGATTATTTAGTTTTTATGATGGCTCGAACTAACTGGGGAATGGTCGACTGTTTGGGCATGATAGACACCTTCCAACCCAATTTTCGCACCGTCTGAGCGGTGACGGGGCCAATACAGGCAATACGAACTCCACGGAGGAGAGACTTAGCCCCCAACATGCGATAGAAATTTTCCACGGTGGCAGAACTGGTGAAGGTCACCCAATCAACCGGGTGCTGCAACAACAATCGCCTCAGATCCTTTCGACCCTGTCGGGGCATGAGCGTCTGATACGCCTCGACAAGATCCACCTTGGCCCCGGCACGGCGCAGCGCATGAAGCAAAACCTCTCGCCCCTTCCTCGCCCTTGGGATCAGTATCCTCTGCCCCAGGATCGAGCGTCGTTGGAAAATCTTGCTCAACCCTTCGGCATTAAACTCGGCCGGCACGGTATCCACCTTAATGCCCTTATCCAGCAAGAGTGCCGCTGTCGCGGCCCCAATCGCCGCCACCTTCACTCCGGCCAAACATCGCAGGTCCTTCCCCTGTCGCGATAACCGCTGACAAAAACTCTGGACGGCATTCTGACTGGTAAAAATGACCCATTGATAATCGGCAAGATGCCGCAAGGCGCGATCCAACCCCTGATAACTTCGAGGCGGATGGATCTCAATGGTCGGGACCTCCAAGACTTCCGCCCCCGCCGCACGAAGCAAGCGACTCAGCTCCCCCGCCTGCTCTTGGGTCCGGGTCACCAAAATTCTTTTGCCAAAAAGCGGTCGTTTTTCAAACCAACGCAACAGGGGGCGAAGCCGAACCACTGGGCCCACCACCATAATGGCCGGAGGCTTCACCTGGGCGGCCTCGACTTTTTTCACAATATCGTTCAAAACCCCTTCAATCGTCCGTTGGATCGGCAAGGTCCCCGATTCAATCACCGCCACCGGCGTCTCAGGGGACTTCCCCACCTGCAAAAGAGAGGCAACAATATCGGCCAGATTTCTCACCCCCATCAAGATGCAAAGGGTGTCAATCTGCGCCAACGTCTGCCAATCAAACGGGGGGATCAAGCCGCGACTCGCGCCATCTTGCTCGCGTTTTTCATGACCGGTAATAAAGGCCACGCTGGAGGCATAATCCCGATGGGTCATGGGGATACCCGCATAGGCAGGCACCGCCAGGGCCGAACTCACCCCGGGAACAACCTCAAAAGGAATCCCTTGCCGCGCCAAGGCTTCACCCTCTTCCCCACCTCGCCCAAACAAAAAGGGGTCCCCTCCCTTGAGCCGCACCACCGTCCGGCCTCGTTGCGCTTCATGGACGATCTTGGAAATTATTTTTTTCTGTTCGACACTATGTCCCGCGGAAAGCTTGCCACCTTGTTTACCGGAATAAACCTTACGGCTTCCCGCAGGGGCGTAGGCTAGCAATTCAGGATTCACCAAAAAATCGTAATAAACGACATCGGCTTGTTTCAGGTACTCAATGGCCCTGACCGTGATGAGCCCTGGATCACCGGGCCCGGCACCGACCAAAAAAACTTCGCCCCTTTTATTAGATTTCATGCCCACGAAGAATTTTCCGCGCCCCTTGGCCCAATAAAACCTTGCCCAGATTGGTGCCAAGCAGGGCCGCCTCTCGAACCGTTCCTTCCATCTGATCCCGAATCAACTCACGGCCATCCAGCGACGCCACCATCCCGGTAATTTTCAAACGATCGTCATCCACCTCGGCGAAGGCCGCAATCGGTGTCTTGCAATCTCCCCCTAAAACCTTTGAAAACTCCCGTTCCGCCGTCAGTTCATAAGCCGTTTTTTCATCATTGAGAAAACCAATCAGCTTCTGGACGCGCTCGTCGCCTTGACGCACCTCCAACCCAATCGCCCCCTGCCCCACCGCCGGCAACATCAAAGAAGGGGCGAGATATTCCGATATTTTCTGGATGAAACCCAACCGCTTCATCCCCGCCGAGGCCAAGATAATCCCCGAAAGCTTTGTGACATTCAGCTTTTTGAGCCGGGTCTCGACATTCCCGCGCAACGGAACGATCTCAAAATCGGGACGAAAGTTCTTGAGCTGAGACTGCCGTCGCACCGAGCTGGTGCCAATCCGGGCATGCTTGGGAAGGTTAAAAAGCGACGTGTATTTTTCCGAGATAAAGACATCACGCGCATCTTCTCGTTTTAAAATCGCCCCAATCTTGAGACCGTGCGGCAAATCATAGGGCACATCCTTCATGCTATGCACCCCAATATCCACTTTTTCCGCCAACAAGGCCTCCTCAATCTCTTTCAAAAATAATCCCTTGCCGCCAATGTCGGCCAAAGGTTCTTGGGAAATTTTATCACCCGTGGTCTTGATGACCTGGATACGAATGGCGATATCGCCATACTCTTCTTCCATCTGTTCCTTGATAAAATTGGCCTGCCAAAGCGCCAAGCGGCTCCCACGGGTCCCCAAAATGAGTTGTTTGCGCTTCATCGTCCGGGTAATTTGAACCTCAACGGCCGCCAAGTCAAGAAATCCTGAGTTGCATTTTCTCCGCCAATGCAGCAAAACAAGCCCCTTGAAACAAGTGACCATCCATCACCGAGGGGTAAGGCGCGTCCAGGCTCATCATCCCTGGGTGTTCCGCTCGGATGTCCTCCAGGCTGAGGATTGCAGCCCTGGCGATATCGTCGAGGTCGTGTCTCCCGCCAAGCAGTTTCTGGCCCTGGCCTTTTTTAATCCCCATTCCCAGATTACGCTGCGCGTCATCAGCCATCGCCGTGAGGAAGTGAATCGCGATTTTTGGAAAAAACGCATCGAACGCGCCTTGGCCCAACGCGAGCTCTGGCGCGGCGACCGCGACGCCTATCGGGTGATCTTTGGTGAATCAGACCAACTCCCCGGCCTCATCTTAGATCGTTACCGACACGCCCTCGTCTTTCAGACCCTAAGCCTCGGGATGGATTTGCAAAAGCCGCTCCTGATCAGTCTGTTTGGTGAAGTCTTGGAAAGCCGGGCCTTGATTGAACGCAATGAAGCGGCCGTGCGCGAATTAGAGGGACTCCCCAAACAACGCGGGATCGTCAAAGGTGGCGTCCCCACTCCCTTTGAGGTGCGCGAAGGCCAACACACTGTCCTGGTCGACCCCATCGAAGGACATAAAACCGGCCTCTATCTAGACCAGGCGGAAAATCGCACCCAGGTGGCGCGCTACGTTCATGGTCGTGCACTGGATGCCTTCGCCTTTCAGGGAGAATTCGCCATCCATATCGCCGACAAGACTTCCGAAGTAATCTGTGTGGACAGCTCTGTATCCGCCCTCAAGGCGGCCCGAGGTAATTTTGAACGCAATGGGATCCGTAACGCCTTCATCCATGAGGCCAATGTCTTTGACTATTTACGCGAGTGCCAAAATAAAAAGGAATTGTTTGATACGATCATCCTAGATCCTCCCCCCTTTGTCCGAGGCAAGAGGGAGGCCGCCGGCGGATTGCGGGGCTACAAAGAAATCAACCTCAGAGCCATGAAGATCCTGCGTCCCGGTGGTATTTTAGTGACCTGTTCGTGTTCGCAAAATTTTACCGAGTCGATGTTTTTTGAGATGCTGCAAGAAGCCTCCCGAGACGCCAAGCGTGAATTGCAGGTCTTAGAAAAACGCGGGGCCGCTCCGGATCATCCAGTCTTGCTGAGTTTTCCGGAATCGGCTTATTTGCAGTGTTGGATTTTACAGGTGTTGTAGGGGCGCCATTTATGGCGCCCGCATGGTGCAGGGCGTGATAAATCACGCCCCTACAGGAGACAGGGATGCCCGAGATGAAACGAGGTTTAGTAGTAGAAGGCGGCGGCATGCGCGGGGCCCATACCTGTGGAATACTGTGGGCCTTGGTCCAAACCGGGCGCACTCATTTTGACGTGGTGACGGCCACCTCCGCTGGTGCCTGCACCGCCGCTTATTTTGTGGCCAAACAATTCAACCAATTTGGCCGGGTGTGGCGAGAATTTTTGCACGATAGGCAATTCATCAATCTGCGTAAATTGTTCAGTCGTCATTCCGTGATGGATCTAGATTATCTGATCAACTACATCTTTCGAGACGTTTGTCCGCTCGACATCAAGGCCCTGCAAGAAACCGCCACCGAATTTTACATCACGGCCACGCGGTGCGACACCGCCCAACCCGTCTATTTTAACAATCACCACGATGACATCTTCACCGCCCTCAAGGCCTCCGCCGCGATGCCCGTGGCTTACAAGCACCCGGTAGTGATCGGGGATCAACAATACATTGATGGGGGCATTTCCGACTCCATCCCGATTCAAAAAGCCATCGATGAGGGCTGCGATGAGATCGTCGTCCTGATGACCCGGCCCCTGGGCTACCGCATGAAGCCGCCCTTTGCCAATCTGCTACCCGCCCTGTTCAACAAAAAATTCCCTGCCGTCGCCCAGGCCCTCAAACAACGGCACAACCATTACAATGACGTACTGCGTCGTATCGAAAAACAGGACTACCCGTGCAAACTGACCGTCATTCGCCCAAAGGATAAGCTTCCTGTCAGCCGTTTAACCACCAAACACGAGAAGATTATGGCCGCCATTCAAATGGGCTACCGGGACGCCCTGGCGGCGCTGCAAGATCACCCAAATTGACATCCCCCCTTGAGTCCGTTACAATCTACTGAGCTAAGGATTCAATATTACAATGGAAACTTTAAGTCCGGAACGTATCAAGCACACCTTTATCGAGACGGCCCTCAAGGAAGCGGTCAACTTGAAGCAGGAAAAGCAGCTCCTCCAAGAACGTCTTGATAAATTGGAAGAAACCCGCGAACAGGTCACGGCCTCCGTCTATCAAAAGGTCAGACAGGATTATCTCGAGCGCTTGAACCAATTGGGCAAAAAATTGCTCGATCTCCAAAAGGAATTGGAGACGGATCGCCAGGCGATTTTGGAGAAGAAAAAGACGGTGCAAGCCCAACTGGTCCATCACCGGGAGGTCCTGGAAGAAGCCAAGTTACGGGCTAGTTTGGGAGAATATACCGACGAACAATACAAAAAGGTCGAATCGGCCGTAACTAGCGAGATCCAAATACTGGAAGACGCGCAAAAGTCTCTCGAGACCGAACTGGAAAAATATCAGAAAACATTTACCGAACCAGCACCCGTCACCGCATCTCCGCCACCCACTCCCGTTGTGCCAGAGGTAAAAAAGACGTTACCCATTGAACCGGGTACCGATCGTATTTTAGAACCGTCCGTCGCCCCGATAAGCAATCCTCCGGTAAAACAGGAGACCAAAAAACCGTCAGCATCCGTGGCGGTCGCTGATGAACCAACCCTGCCAAGGATCAACAACCCCCTGACTAGACCGGCAACGGAAGAATCATTGACCCAGCAGGACTCGGCGCCACCCGATCGAGTCCCGATTATTATTCACCTGGAAAATGAAAAAGTGATTGAGAAGGTCCCAGTGGACAAAACCCTCGTGATCGGCCGCTCACCCGCCAGCAACATCGTCCTAAACGAACCCAAGGTCTCCCGCCGTCACGCCGAAATCCACACCATCGCCGGGAAATATATCATCGTCGATCTGGATTCATCGAATGGCACCTTCGTGGCCGGCAAAAAAATAAAAGAATGCGTCCTGCGGCCGGATGATCAGATCAAGATCGGGAATGCCACGTTGATTTTTCAAAGTTAGTGGGCCTGAGACCAATTAGGCCCCACCCCCAAATCAACTTTTAAAGGCACACTCAACTTCATCGCCCCTTCCATCTTATCTTTCACCAATTTGGAAATCACCTCCACCTCCCCTTCCGGGACCTCGAGGACCAACTCATCGTGGACTTGGAGCAGGAGCTTGGTCTTGGGGTGATGTTGGTTGAGCACCTGTTGGATCTCGATCATGGCCTGTTTGATGATGTCGGCGGCCGAGCCCTGGAAGATGGTGTTGAAGGCCGTACGCTCCGCAAACGCTCGGATATTGTTGTTCGGGCTGTCGATCTCGGGGAAATTACGCAATCGCCCCATCAAGGTGTGCACCTGTTTGTGTTGACGGGCCGCTTTCAGGACCTGCTCCTTGTAGTCAATCACCCGCTGATAGCGCTTATGATAAAGATCAATGTACTCCTGGGCCTCTTTGGGGTGGATCCCCAGTTGTTGCGACAATCCATAGGCCCCCTGGCCGTACATGATGCCAAAATTGACCGTCTTGGCGACCGCCCGCATCTCAGAGCTCACCTGTGCCTCCGAGACACCATAGAGGTTGGCCGCAGTGGCGCGATGCACGTCTTGATCGGTCGCGAACGCCTCCAACAACACCGGGTCTTTGGAGAGATGCGCCAGCAGTCGCAGCTCAATCTGGGAATAGTCGGCGGACACCAGCACACACCCCGGCTCGGCCACAAAGGCCTCGCGGATCCGGCGGCCATCATCGCTGCGAATCGGGATATTTTGCAAATTAGGATCCGAAGACGAGAGACGCCCGGTGGCCGCCACCGTTTGGTTAAACGAGGTATGCAGCCGGCCCGTCTCCGGATGCACCAACTCCGGCAAGGCATCCAGATAGGTCGACTTCAACTTGGAAAGACTCCGATAATCCAAGACCAGGCGCGGGACCTCGTGCCGCTTCGCCAATTCGCTCAAGACCTCATAATCGGTCGAATAACCCGTCTTGGTCTTGCGAATCACCGGCAATTTCATCTTGTCAAATAAGATATTTCCCAACTGCTTAGGGGAATTGATGTTAAATTCCTCCCCCGCAGCCCGGTGGATCTCCCCCTCCAAGAGGACTAACTTTTTTTCATAATCTTTTGACAACTGCTGCAACAGGGCCACATCAACCTTGATCCCGTTTTGCTCCATCTGCGTCAAAACCAACAACAGCGGCATCTCCAGCGCTTCAAATAGGGTCTCAAGCCCCGCCTCTTTCAGTTTTGGCCTTAAAATATCCACCAAACGAAAAGTCACATCCGCATCTTCACAGGAATAATCACGGGCCTGCTCCAAGGGGATTTGCGAAAAATTCAGTTTCTTTTTACCAGTCCCGACGACCTCATCGTAAGTGGTCACCTTGTGATCCAAATAAACCTGCGCGAGTCGCTCCAGGTTATGTTGCGTCTCCGGGGTCAGAAGGTAAGACGCCACCATCGTATCGGTCGTCACGCCCTGCACATGAACTCCATGGCGCGCCAAGACCGTCAGGTCATATTTGATATTTTGTCCCTGCTTGGCAATCTTAGGATCTTCCAAAATCGGTTTAAGCAGGGGACGAACGACTTCTTCCCAGGACAATTGAGTGGGAATGCCTTCGTAGTGATGCCCTACCGGCACATAGTAGGCCTCACCGGGCCGGCAAGAAAAAGACAGCCCAACCAAACGCGCCTGCATCGGGTCCACACTGGTCGTCTCGGTATCCAGGGCAAACCCCACCTCGGAGGCCACCAATTTTTTGACCATGTTTTGCAAATCATCCCGATGCGTCACCAAATGATACTGCTTGCTGGAGAGTGTCTTGCGTGGCGCCATGTCGGTCAAAAAGCGATTAAACTCCAATTCCGTAAAGAGCTCACGCAACGCGTCCGGGTCAGGCTCCGTCAGTTGAAAATCCTTAAAGTCATACGGGATCGGGCAATCGCATTGAATCGTCGCCAACTCGCGGCTGAGTAGGGCCTGATCGGCATGCGTGCGGATATTTTCGCCCATCTTTCCCTTGATATGCGCGGCATTCTTCAGCACCCCGTCCAGCGAACCATATTCCAGCACCAACTTGATCGCGGTCTTCTCCCCGATCCCCGGCACACCCGGGATATTGTCGGAGCTGTCACCCGCCAGTCCCAAGATGTCCGCCACCAACTCCGGTCCAACCCCGAAACGCTCCTTGACCTCGGGGATGCCAATCCTTTTTTCCTTCATGGAGTCCAGCAAGGTGACCCGCTGGCTGACTAACTGCATCATGTCTTTATCGGCCGTCACAATCACGGTCGGGTAATCACGCAGCTTATGGGTCAAGGTGCCAATCACGTCATCAGCCTCATAATTGGGCAGCTCCAACACCGGAATATTCATGGCTTGGACGATTTTGCGAAAATAGGGAAACTGCGGGACCAGATCCGCCGGAGGTTCGGAGCGATTGGCCTTGTACGCCGGATATTTTTCATTCCGAAAGGTCTTCCGCGCCACATCAAAGACCGCCGCAAAATGGTCGGGCTGCTCCTCTTTGATCAACTTCATGAGCATGCTGGTAAAACCATAAAGGGCATTGGTGGGGAGGCCCTTCGAATTGCTCAGGGAACGAATGGCATAGTAGGCGCGAAAAATATATCCGGAGGCATCCAGCAAATAAAGTTTTTCAGACATGCCTCCCTTTATCCGATCCTTTTTCTAATCACAAGTGACTCCTTGCTTTACATGACCGTAGCAGGTTGCTAAGACCCCCCTCCTCATGAAGAAACTACAGGTCCTCCTGCTATTCATTGGATGCTTCCTACTCTATTGGGTGGTCAAAAAAACGGGCGTTCAGCAACTCATGGATAGCTTGACGACCCTGGGCTGGCGCATCATCTTCCCCATCTTGATTGGTCTCTTCATCTGTTTTCTCACCACAGGAGCGTGGTGGCAGTATCTCAAGCGTTTTGAACATCAACTGAAATTTTTCGAGCTACTCAGCATTCGCCTGGTCGGGGAGGCCACCAACACCCTCACCCCAGTGAATTTCGCCGGCGGAGACCCGATTCGCATCTGGATGCTCTCCCGTCACATTTCCGCCGCCCACGGCGGGGCCTCTGTCGTGATTGATCGAACGGTGCAGATCTTATCAACCATCATCCTGATTACTGTCGGAACCGCCGTGGCCATACTCCACCTCAATCTCCCGACGAGTGTCGACATGATCTTGGCTGGCACTGTCTTACTATTTCTATTTTTGACGAGCCTGCTCTTGAGACAACAAAGCAAAGGGTTTTTTCAGTCCCTCGCCAATTGGACCACCCGCTGGCCCAAGATTCATAAGGTCTTTGAACAACTCAAGGAGACGGATGACTTGATGGTTGATTTTTACCAAAAAGACCGGAAAATTTTTGCCGGTTGTCTGGTGCTTCATACCGCCGCTCGCTTTGCCGGAATGCTGGAAGTCTACTTATTGGCCTATTACCTCAATATCCCCATGGACTGGTGGCAGGCCCTCTTTTTTAATGCCGTCTTCCCGGTGGTCAATTTCCTCGGCACCATCGTCCCAGGGGCCATTGGCGTGATGGAAGGCGTGGTCGGCGCCCTCTTCTATTCCATGCACTGGAATCCGGCGGATGGTGTTGCCTTACAGATCGCGAGGCGCTTGCGTACCGGTTTTTGGATTGGCATTGGATTATTGATTCTATTTTTCAAGCGCCATAACAAACCTATTCCAACCCCAGCATCCTAAAATGGCCTGGCACGATTATCATTTTGTAACTCACTGGAAGATTAAAGGACCTATCGAGCTGATTTTTCAGATTCTGAAGGATGGGCCGAATTATGCTCAATGGTGGAAACCAGCCTATCAGGAGTCTAAGGCGATCGAGGGACAAAGAGTCCTCTCACGCATCCGTGCCAAGCTCCCTTACACGCTGGAATTTATCACCGAACCCATCCGGGAAGATCCTCCCCATGAGCTGGAGTTTCGCGCCTCAGGAGAATTGGTCGGCACCGGGCTTTGGAAGTTGCATCAGAATGGGCCAATAGTGGAGATGGAGTTCCACTGGAACGTCCGGGCCGAAAAACCGCTCGTGCGCTGGCTCTCGCCGTTTCTCAAACCGCTATTTCGTTGGAATCATGATTGGGTGATGAGGACGGGGGAAAATGACTTGCAGGCAGAAGTGAATCGAAACCGCTGTTAGCAAACATTCCATTGCGAGCATCATGGTCTCCATGATAGCATCAGGCATGTCTCGAGCTAAAAAAGTCGTCATGAGTCGACTGGTCCCATTGGCCCGTATGAACTCATCGTTTGACATTCAATTCTGGCAAAAAGTCGCCCCCCAGGTGCGTTTTGCCGCTGCCTGGGAAATGGTTCAAGAGCTGCCTCATTGGAATCCCCGTTATGACTATCAACAAAGACTTCAAAGATCTGTTGCATCACTTAAACGTCGCCCGCGCTAGATACCTGGTGGTGGGCGCCTATGCCGTGATTTATTATACGGAGCCGCGTTACACCAAGGACCTCGATCTTTGGATCGAGCCAACTCCGCTGAACGCCAAAAAAGTTTATCGCGCCTTGAAAAATTTTGGCGCCCCGCTCCAGGATGTCACCGAACGGGATTTGATCAATCCACTCATGGTCTATCAAATCGGCATCGAGCCTAACCGAATCGACATCCTGATGGGGATCGGAAAACTAGGTTTTGCCCAGGCTTGGAAAAACAGGAAGCTCAGCCATTACGGCAAAGAACCCATCTCAATCTTGGGAATGGACCATCTCATCTCAGCCAAGAGAGAGGCGGGACGCACCAAAGATAAGCTCGATCTCGAGTCGCTCCGAACCGTCCGCCGACAAAAAGTTTCAGGAAAAAGACGACCCAACAAAGTGAAAAATCTTCTCTAAGGCCGGTAGCAAAATTTCTTCCTTCGTTAAAAACGAAATCACCAGGTGATCCCCGGGGCAATCGTAGAAATACCCCGGATGGACGAAGATCCCCTCTTGTTCCATCAGGCGGATCACCCAATCTTCTTCGGAAAGCTTGGTATCGTTGATCTTGATCGTCATATAAAAACCACCGCGAGGCGGATGAAAGCTGAAGGCCTCGGATGGATGCAACAGTTCAACCGCCAAATTGCGGCGCCGCTCCACCTCAAGTTGGTATTGCCGTAAAAACTCCCCTCCCTGTGAAAAAATCAGCGGCAGGGTTCTTTGAATGCCCGTGTGACAGCTGAGAAAGGTGTCCACCCGGGTCTCCAACGCATCCACCACCGACGCCACCCGCCGCCCCTCTCCCGAAACCGCCATCCAAGACAGTTTCATGCTAGGCAACGCATACATCTTGGAAATTCCGTTCAGGGTAAAAAGCAGCTCGGGCCGCGCCACCTCCGCAACCCGGGGAAAGTTCAATCCGTCAAACACAAACTCACTGAACACCTCGTCGCTCACCACCGCCAAGCCGCGTTCGTTGGCGATATCCACCAACTCGCAAACCTCGGCCTCCGGCATCACCGACCCCGTCGGGTTATGCGGCGAGACAATAAAGATGGCCCGGGTCCGATCATCAATCCCTTCCAACACCGTATCCATATCCACCGCCCATTGAAAATCCTCCATCAGTTGATAGGGGCGCAACTCCACATGCAGCATGGCCGCGATCTGATCAAACAACGGATATCCCGGATGCGGCACCAAAATATTGTCACCCGGCTGGGTCAAGACCGACAGGATGTGGAGGTAGGACTCACTCGTCCCGGAGGTCAATAAGATATGCTCCGGATCAATATTGACCTTGTGCCGCTCATAATATTTTCGAATGGCCTGCCGGGCGGCACGATCCCCCTTGGGGTCTGGGGCGTAGTCCATTTTTTGGAAATAGGGTTCGTAGCCGGCCTTGAGGATCTCTCCGGGGAAGATAAGGCCTTGTTCGGCTGGGTTACCGGAAAAAATCTTTACGATTGATCGACCTTCTTGAGTGAGCTTGCGATAAACACTCTCGACCTTATTGATCTCGCTCACAACATTCCCTTTTTTCTCAGGATTTTTTCCTCTGCAAAGGCACGCGGTTTTTTCCTCTTTGCTGTCAAACCAGGAATAAGTTCAGCCGGCACAGGAATGTTTTCATATCGTCCTGCTATATCATCTAAGTTATAAACTTTATGAATTTTATAGGTTCTATTATGTTCAATTCTGTACTGTCGGAACAGCTCACAGACAGAAGGATACAAGGGAAATTTTCCATTCAGACGAAACACCCTTTGATTCGCCTGCTTGGACGAAAAAAGTAAACCCCAACCCTCCAGGTTGAGCAACTCGCGATAGACCTGTTGCGGCGAGAGCTTAAGCTCCCGGGCTAGCTCGCGGATGCAGATCTTCGCCTCCGGATTGTCCACAAAATAGGCCAACACCGCCCGGCGGACTTTGGAAGGAATAAGAAAACTTAGATCCATGACTGATTGTCATATTTATTATGATTATTGTCAATAAAAATATAACATTAGGTTTCTCATGATCCTTACCCTCCCCGGGGACTGGAGTCTCATTTTTGGAACCGGAGTCACAAAGCCGCCTACCTCCTTGAGACCCCTTGTGCACAATATCGCCCCCCCCTGAACCAAAATAACTCCCTAAAATCAGTGATCTTGCCCCCTGCCTGTCTTTGGCGACTTCAGACCGTACCATGGCACTGGTTTTGCTTATTAACAACTCATGCGAGCGCTCTCCTGCCTTCTTTTCCTGTCCGTTTTTTTGAATATCGGTCCCCTTTTGTCGGATGCCGATGCCCAGACCTACAAGGTGTCCCACAACGTGCCGGCACCGACCACCGGCAATGCTCAAACAGATTTTCAGCTGCTCATGGCGACGATTCAGTCAAAGGGTTACATGACTTATTCCTGGTTTATCCCCGACCAGCATCAGGGCTGCCCCATCAAAGAGGCCAAGTGGGAGGTGGCCGTCCTGGTGAACAACGGCTTGGATCTGACGTCCGATTATTTCGGCGAGGGGGTGTATGTTGAGTGGTATGGCCTGATTAAGGCCCTGTTCACCGATTTCTTCACCGCGGCCCAGGTGCAAATGTTGCAGCAACCCAACCCCATGCAGGTCATCAAGGATTCCCCCGCGAAAAAAGAGATCTTTCTCGCCCCCGCCCCCTTCGGTGGTTGGGCCGGTGCGACCGTGATCACTTTGCGAGGCGCGAAGGTCGATGCGACCTATGAGTGTCCCGGCAGTTCCGACAACAACAGTAGCAGTGGAAATCCCTCCCCCCCACCAAGCAGTCCGCCACCCTGCTTGGAAAAAGACAAGAAGGAATGGTGCGTTGATGGGGATTATGATGGGCAGGGTTTTTCTTATGCTGATCCCGGCTTCAAAAAAATAACATCGTGTAACCAACCGCCCTTTATTACGGTTAAAGAAAAGTGCCCTGTGATCACCGGTTTTGGCAAGTGTAAGGCTTCAGAAATATGGTCTTACGTGCCCAACTGCGATGATGCCTGTCCCAATACTAAGAAGCCCCTCGAATTATGGTATTGGGATGGGGACATCGATGGCAAGGGAGTCAAAAAGACGGATCTCATATCAAGCTGCGGGCCACCTTCTGCAAAAAAGGACACCAAAGGCCAATGGGCCAATGAGGCCGGTGATGACTGCGACGATGTCAAAGGTGTTTTTCAGAAAACAGCCTGGTACTGGGATGAAGACCAGGATAATCACGGCGACCCATCAACAAAGACAACCGTGTGCGTAAAGCCAAAACCAAAAAATAATAAAGGCCACTGGATACTGAACGGCGGGGACAGCTGCGACCAGGATCCCGACCATACCGCCAAGGAGAATTGGTATCGGGACAAAGACTACGACGGCTTTGCGGCAGATGATGCCAAGGCCGAGTTTGGTTGCAAGTCGACCATCATCCCAGCCCCGGGCCAGGGCCAGTGGGTGACTAAAAAGGGTGACGAGTGCGATGCCCCTAATAACCCGCCCCACAAGGCGGTGCAGAACAAGAAGCTCTACTACCCCGACGGCGACGGGGATGGCGTCCCCAGTGAGGGGGGAAACAACAAGAAGAAATTCTGCACCGATGAGGAGGCCAAGGCATCCGGCTATCTCCCCAAACAATACAAAAAACAGCTGAACATCCCCGGCGTGATCGCTTCGGGCAATCTGGCCCCGGGGTTGGGCCCCCAGGTCATTTGGGATCAGTGTGATGATAATCCGGCCACCACGGATTACCTGCTCTACTATACCGACGACGACGAAGATGGCCTTGGCAGCGGCGAACCAATTCATCTCTGTGTGGAGCCGTCGGAAGATGTCCTGTTGTCGGAGACAGATGGAGACTGTGACGATCATGACGATATGGTCGCCGGCACCATCATGGTCTTTAGGGATCTGTTAGCTAAAATTTAAAACCGCACTGTTTAAGATTCAAAACCGCACTTTTTTAAGATCCTCCCCCTTGACCTCTTTTTGATCCACGAGCTTGTTTTTGTACCAAAAGCGAATGGTGGCC
>JAHFST010000009.1 GCA_023265625.1 Deltaproteobacteria bacterium
TGGATATCCGTAGGCTTAAATATATCGATACCCACGGAGGTGGTTGCTCCATAAAGAAGGTGAAATTTACTATCGGGATCCAGGAAACTCGGAATCGGAGATGTGTTATTTTCTTCAGGGGCCAGAAGGGTGAGGTGTTTTTGATCGTCTGACTCATTTAACCTTGAGCAGAATAAGACAGAGCTATCATTACCACTGGCCTTAGGACAATCCGTGTCACCCACAGTTTTAACCTCACATTTCCATCCCCCGAACAAACTCGCTATCGTCAGTCTTCAAAATAAGTTGCTACTTACAAATTCCTGTATTTCCATCACAATCAAATATGGCGTTGTCGCCAAAGTCGTAGACGTTTGGAAAGCCACTAAATAGTACATCGTGAGGTAAATTACTATTTGCACCTACACCCCAATTTGAGTTGGCTGAGTGAAACTGCTCAGTAGTAATAAAAACCCCTCCTGCATACTCTCCTTGATTCCCAATAATAGTAGAATCGACCAAAGTGCCTTCTCCACCTGCTAAACCCTGTAAACAAAGCCCCCCCACTGAACTTTTTGATAGGTTAGTGTTGTTTGCAATGACTGTATTGGTAATGAGGACCTTATTCTTACCTGCGTCAAGAGCTGTTCCAAAAGCAGTATATCCTGCTCCGCAAGCTGCTATACCACCGCTCGTTGGACCCTGATTGTTTGATATTTCAGAATCAGAGATGGTTACCTCAGGAGAATAAGTGATTAGCCCCGCTCCCTTACAGTTGGTTATTTTAATGTTTTGTAATGTCGCTTGCTTGACTTGATCTGCATTATCACCGATCTGGACGCCATAAAACTCACTTTCAGAAACAGTAACATTCTTCATCTCCACGACTTCACCACTGACACGGATACCGGTGCCGGTAGTATTAGTCACAGCAAGCTGATCCAGAGTAACTTTCTCTAAGCCAAATACCCATAATCCTCCTCCGGCTACTCCATTAGAGATATTCTCAACTATAGCATTCTCAATAGAAAGATATTTTCCATTGGATGTAGTCGAATCATAGCTTTGTACACTGACCCCTTTTTCACTCATAGCTACCGACGTGTTTTGAATATCGACCTCACCCTTCCCTGAACCAAAAATAATCCAGATACCAATATGCTGATTCTCCAAGACCTCACAATGATCAACCTTAACATTAATATTACTGGTTGTTTTTCCGGCATCAATGAACACACCATAGGCACCCTTGCTGATGGTCAGACCACTTAAACTTAATGTTATCGCACTATCCACTGTGCCTGAGTATATTTCATAAATCACAGGATTTGCTGGATCACCTTGAATAATTGTTGTCTTGGCGTCACCACTCTGAGATTTAAGAGTCAGCGATTTACCCATAAGATCCAAGTTTTCTTTGTAGGTTCCATCGCAGATTTCAATCACATCCCCATTTTTACTTGCATTAATTGCTTGCTGTATTGACTGGTACATTGAATCTGCACAACCAACGGTTGGTTGTAGGACATCTACTAGTGAGTCCGGGGTAATATTAGTATCTTGACCCTCGTCCGGTGGCACGTCGAACGATGCTACACTATCGACTGGCAACCCATCATCGGTCACTTCACCTTGAGAGACATCTGCAATCAGTCCCAGGTCCGGGGTGAAATTAGTATCCTGCCCTACATTGGTCGGCAGGGTATCGGTAATATCAGTGTTAGGCTGAGACGAGGCATCCATCCCAGCTTCTCCCCCGCTCCCATCCTGAGCATCCGGGTAGAGGTACCAATCCGGAAGTTGCACCGTGCTATTGCAACCTATGATACTAATCGGAGCGCCTCCGATTTTATAAAATACCTGAGCCCAGCGAGGTAAATCATCCTCATTAAAATCATCTGCCCAAGGCTTGTTTCCCGCCATTTCCCAACAGGCTTCGTGACTCATCCCCTCTTCACAGAAGGTTAACCTCGACCAGGCGATGTTCGAAGTTGAATATCGTGCCACCTCTCTTTGCAGCAGCTTGGCTAATTGCTCCCGACGCAAGGCAACAACCTCATTCTTGGTCAGAGTAGGGAACCAGGCCCCGTCCATTTCAAGATACCGGCGCGAGTCATTGCCCCGCAGGATAAACACATCTTCATTGGCATATTCGAGACGATCAGGGAGTTCACGAATCAGGATAATTTCACCAGTCTGATCATTGACCTGGGCCTTGGTGACGGGGAGACCGGGGTGCTCGTAGTGGTCCCGGTAGATGCTATCGATAATTTGTTGCGGGTCTTGTCCCTCGGGGATAGCAACGGTCGTGGGGTCTTCGGAGCAAGTGTCAACCGGCACCGAGGCCAGGTTGACAACATCCATACCGGCTCGAATCTTGGAATCATCGGACATAGTCAACTCCTTTGAGAGAAGCCAACTTGACCCGCTGCGTTACGAGGGGCAAGTGTTAACAACACATACGAGTCAGTCTTCGACGGCGTCGAAAAAAAGTTGCGTCGCAGAAGATTTTTCCTTGCCAGTACACTTAATATGGTATACGTCGTTTATAAATCCATACCATATTATGACACTTTTACCCAAAAATCTTCAGGAATCACTTGAGAGGAAACACCGCGCCCTCAATAAGCTGCGTCCCTTGCCACGCTCTGCCGTAGAGAAGTTGCGGGAACATTTCAAGATTGAAATGACTTACAACTCCAACGCCATTGAGGGAAACCGCCTTACCCTGAAAGAGACATTTTTGGTGATCAACGAAGGGATTACCGTCAAGGGGAAACCCTTAAAAGATCATCTGGAAGCCAAGGATCATCACGCAGCCCTGGAGTATCTCTACGAACTTGTGGAACATAAAAACCAACAGACATGCTCCGAGCATCTCATTCGCACTCTGCACCAGTTAGTCACCCGGGAGACCGAAGAGGCATGGGCAGGAAAATATCGCGAAAGCAACGTCTTCATTACGGGAGCGGATCATACTCCGCCGGATGCAATGGATGTCCCGTTACAAATGAAAAATTTGGTTCAGTGGTTCAGAGACAATCAAAAAAACCTCCACATTGTGGAACTTGCGGCTCTTTTTCACCATCGCCTGGTTTTCATCCATCCTTTTTTGGATGGAAACGGCCGAACCGCCCGACTGGCAATGAATCTCATCTTAATGAAAGAGGGGTACCCACTTGTCGTCATTCTCAAAAATGATCGAAAGAAATACTATCGTGTCTTGAGCGAGACGGACAAGGGGAACCACAAATCGCTTGTGCAATTTATCGCCCAAGCCGTTCAGCGCTCGCTTGATATTTATCTGCAAACATTGACTCCCGCTTCGGAAAAAAGAGAGAAAAATCTGCCTCTCTCCCAAATCGCCAAAGACAGCCCCTATTCAGCAAAGTATTTAAACTTGCTCGTTAGACAAGGGAAGTTGGAGGCGCATAAAGAGGGAAGGATTTGGCTGACCTCCCAAGAAGCCCTTAAGAGGTATCAGGAGGGGCGGCAGAGGAAGAGGAAGTAACTACAAATTCCTCTTCCTCATTGCCCAAAACAAAGTCGCCGGGGTCATCATCAGCAGGAACGGGATCACGTCTTCAGGACGGCCGGAGCCATCCATCCGGCAGGCGCAACCGCCGCCACCCGATGCCCCGGGTGCCGCCGAACCGGCCGGGCTAATGGCCAGGTCACGATCACAGGCATCCCCCATCCCATCGCCATCCGTATCCTCTTGGCCGGGATTGGCCACCACGGGGCAGTTGTCGGTGTTATCCGGCAATGAATCGCCGTCCATGTCGTCCTGGCACACGTCGCCGACCCCATCGCCATCCGTATCCAACTGAATCTGCTCCGGGGTAATATCAGGCGTACTAGGCCCATTGGACACAATCGGGCAATTGTCTCCCACCCCCTCGCTGGCGGCCGCGCAGATGGCCACACCGGCGCTATCGGCCACACTGCGTCCGCAATCGCAGATCCCATCGTGATCGGAATCAGGCTTCGTCGGGGACTGCACCGGGTAGAGCGGGCCATTGACCTCGACAAAATCGGAGCAGCCGTCGTCATCCGTATCCACCTTATTGGGATCGGTCCCTAAGACCTTCTCAATATTGTCCGGAATCCCGTCGCCGTCGGTGTCAATGATGGAACCACTTCCGCTGGCTTCACACTCGTCACCGACCCCATCGCCATCCGCATCCTTCTGATCCGGATTGCTGATGAAGGCACAATTATCCATCTTGCCGGTCGGGCCAAAGCCGCAAACATCGTCAATAGGCGCCTTCTCACTGGGGTTGCAGATGCCATCACCATCCGGATCCGGGTCGGTCACGGTCACCGTCACTATCTCCGTCTTGGTTATCTCCTTGGTTATCTCCTTGATTGGGAAACAATCATCAAACTTGGATTTCGTGGCATCCAATGGCAAACAATCAAAGGCATCTTCAACCCCATCGCCATCGGTGTCCGATTTATTGGGATCCAGTCCTAAGTGCCCCTCCAGGTCATCACTGATGCCGTCTCCATCGCTATCCTTCACCTTCACCAGGGCGTCTTCCGGATCGCAGGCCGCGTCCACCTTATTTAGATTCAGGTCTTGGTTCACCTTTTCTTGGACATTACCGGCCCCATCCACACACTGGCTCTCGGGACAGCCCTGATTGGTGACAAGACCGGATACCAATGGGCATTTATCCATACTGTCGTCGATGCCATCATGATCCTGATCCGCATTGACGCTTGGCGCCGGACACCCGTTCTGGGCCGGGTCTTGGTCATTGGGCGGACCAAACTGGGTGGGACATTTATCATCGGCGTCCACAATCCCATCCTTATCTTGGTCGTCACAAACATCCCCAATCCCATTGGCATTTAAATCCACCTGGTCGGCATTGACCGCGGTCGGGCAATTGTCCGCCACATCCACGTCATGATCGGCAACGCCATCGTTGTCATCATCGGGGTCACAGACATTGCCTAGACCGTCTTTGTCGGTATCAAGTTGGTCAGAATTTGCAATCTGGGCGCAGTTGTCCTGGTCGTCATTCACGCCATCGTCATCAGAATCAGCAGTCGCAATGACAACAACATCATCCTGAGGATCGCACGCCGCATCAACCTGATTATTGTTTTTATCAACCCCGGTCTTCAACTGCGCCTTCTCCTGCGCATCCGCACAATACTTGTCTGCAGGACAACCAAATATCGTCCCTGACACCTGCGGACACTGGTCCACACTGTCGATAATCCCATCTCCATCCGCATCCGTGGGAACGACATTTGGCGGTGTCACCACAAACTGTACGGAACAGGACCCGCCGTCACCCTTGCCAAACAAGGTATAAACCGTAACAATCACCGGTTTCACGGTCAAAGTATCCGTTATTTTTTTTGATTTTTCATTTTCCGGCTTGGTCACATCCCCTTCCAGGAGATGGGCCTCGGTCGCAAAGGAGACGTCCCAAGCCAAGATAGTCTCGTCCGGCGTCGCACCGACCTTCCCCGTCAATGAACACGAGGGAGGCGGAGGCAACACCACCGGTCCATCCGGCACCACCGAGATATCAATGGTGCAACTGTTCCCGGCTAAGCTAATCGCGACCAATTTATAATTTGTTTTTCCCACCGGTTCTACGGAAAGCGACTCGATCCCATTCACCTTCTGTCCGTTGACCATGACCGTCTCGGCATTCTGCGTCGTCCAAGAGAGCGTGTAGGTCTTGTCGTCCACATTCTTTTCCGCCTTGAATTCATCACAACTCAACGCGGGCACCTTCTCCTTGGCGGGGACAAAAACTTGCTGAGGTGACGGGCAATCGTTGTCAAATGGGTCTTTGGCGGTCAAGGTGTAGGTGGTGGGCTCGACGGCGGGGAGATTCACAGTTGCTGCCTTGTCAGTGTAAAGTTGTTCCTCAATACCATTAACGGTTTTCGTCAAATTCACTGTCTTGGCATCGTAGGTGGTCCAAGCCAGCAGCACTCCATTTAGAGTGGGCGTCCACAGCAGCTCGCAGGTGATGTGCGGGCAACCATTCTTGGCAGGATCCTGATCCGCGTAACCTTTTTTATTGGGGCAGGCATCCTGATCCACCGTAACACCGTCTCCATCGGGATCATCACAAACATCCCCCACTCCATTGGCATCCGTATCTTTTTGGTCGGCATTGGCCTTGAGCGGGCAATTGTCCTGGCCATCGAGGACGCCATCACTGTCATCATCAGGATCACAGGCATCCCCCATCCCATTGCCATTGGTGTCCTTCTGATCGGGGTTCGGAACCTGGAGACAATTGTCCTGCGCGCTCCCATCGGGATTGGCATTCAAAACCCCATCCCCGTCGATATCGTTGTCACAAGCATCTCCTAGTCCATCCTTGTCGGTGTCGGTTTGATCCGCATTCGCAATCAGAACGCAGTTGTCCGCGGCATCGTTCACCTTATCCCCATCGGTATCCACCACAACCACCACACCATCCTGAGGATCACAGGCCGCATCAACCTTATCATTGTCCTGATCAATCCCGGTCTTCAGTTGCGCCTTGCCTTGGTTATCCGCACAGTACTGATCCGCAGGGCACCCAAATACAGCCGCACTCCCTGCCACCTTGGGGCACTGATCCACATCATTCTTCACACCGTCATTGTCGTCATCCGTGCTCACCTCATCCACCGGACAGCCGTTCTTTCCCGCTCGAGTTATATTCTTCGGACCGCGCTGTGTCGGGCAATCGTCGTTCTTATCCGCAATCCCATCCCCATCCGCGTCTGGACAACCAGATATTGGCCCTGCTTCCTTCGGACACTGATCCACATTGTCGTTGACTCCGTCATTATCATTATCCGAATCGCACACATCCCCAAGCCCATCTTTATCCGTATCTAACTGGTCAACATTCGCCCTCTCAGGACAATTATCCACTGGCTTCCCAATACCAGTCGATAGCGACTCAATCGCTACTTTCTCCTCCGCCGTCGGGTTGCTGATCCCAAAAAAACCATCCCCATCAACATCGTACTTCTCCTTGATCCCCTCAAACAACTTCTTGAAGAAATCCGACCAATCTATATCCGTGCTCGTCTTGACCACCTCCACAACCACATTCTTAAACAAACACCCTTCCGCCTTATCCCCAACCTTGCACGGACTCGGACCATCCTTCGTCAAATCCACAATATCCTGCGTCACTGACTCTCCCAACAAATCCTTCCCATTCTCATCGCAAATCGCCTTTGACTTATCATTCTTCACCCGGATCTTCACATTCGTAATCTGGGGGACACTCGCCAATCCACCGCCAATCATAAACGCACACGCCGGAACATCCTTCCCTGACCCGTCCTTCACCGTCTCAGGAAACAAATCGGCCGTCGCATCAATCACTACCCCCAATCCCACCGGGTCATACCCATACCCAATCCCGCTCAAGAAAAATCCCGGGTTCCCTTGCTTCTTAATCCCCTGCACATGCAACGGACTCTTTAACTGAATCTCATGCTTCGGATTCTCATCCCACTCCGCCTGCTTGATCGCAAAAAAAATAATATCCTGACAATAATCCCCACTGTTAAATCCCAAGGTCTCGTTCTCAATCCGGTCCCGCAAGGTCCCTGTCCCAGCATCCGCAAATGATCGAATATCGCACAGGTCACTGGTCACCCCGTCCTTCGCCAGTTGGCAGTTCATGTATTGCCCCTTGTCCCCGGCATTCGGAAACCATACCAATCCATTCGTCTCATTATAAGCACACCACTTCTGCAATGGTGGCTTCTTCGGAGTCGACCAGGCTTGGGGGCTCACTGAACACAAGAGAGTCACCAGTGAAGCCACCAGAAATGTTTTTGATTTCATATATTTATTCCTCTTTTACCCCTAAGAACTGACCTTCTCCGAAACTGGGAAAGTGCAGTAATCAGCACGGGATTCTGGTCCTTGTCGGCAAATGGGTGGAGAAGTTGCGGAATAATTTAAAAAAAATGGTGACTACTCAGGTCCCCCCTGGAGGGACCGAGGACCTGTTTGAGCGCCACCTTTAGAATCGCCGTTTTACGCAGGGAAGCCTTGGGCCGGAGTAAAGCGGCGATCGACGATGCGTGAGTTCCGCAGGGCCCGGAAGGGGGGACCTGAGTGGTCACAAATATTGCGTTTGAATTATTACCTCGAAAATCGGATAGTCGGCGCCTCAGGAATAACGGTTATGGACACAGAACAATTGAAACTGCTGTTACGCGAAGGTGAAGGGCTCACCGTCGAGTTCAAAGAGAGGTTCACGTCCCGTATCGATGAGGACATGATCGCTTTTGCCAATGCCAAAGGAGGTGCGTTACTCTTGGGTGTACGGGACGATGGCTCGGTTTCCGGCGAGCGGCTCACCAACGATCTTAAGGCCAAGATCAACAGCATTGCGAGGAATTGCAAGCCAAGCATCTCGGTGAATGCATCGCAGATCGGGGAAATGGTCGTTATTGAAGTTCCAGAGGGAACGGAAAAACCGTACAGCTGTAGCTCCGGTTATTACCGTCGACTCAATGGCAATACTCAAAAAATGAGCCATGACGAAATTCGAGTGATGTTTCGTGAAAGCGACGTCATGCCTTTTGAGGAAAAAACCTCCAAACGTTTCACATTCGAAAACATATCAAGAAGCAAGATCCTTGCCTTTACAAAGGAGGCGGGCATTCACATCGGAAAGACATCAACCATTGATTTTTTGAAAAGTCTCAAGGTTGCGGATGACCAGGTCGTTAAAAATGCTGGCATTTTTTTCTTTGCTAAGAAAATCTCCAATTACCTCCCTCAATCCCAAATGACCTTGGTGGCTTTCAAGGGAACCGAGAAATTTCACATTTTTGACCGACGGGACATACAAGACGATCTTCTGACCCAATTTAATGAGGCCATTGATTTTCTAATGAAACACTTGAACGTAAGGAGCGAAATCGAAGGCCTCAACAGGAGAGATATTTATGACATCCCTTTTGAAGCCCTGCGCGAAGCCCTCGTAAATGCCCTCATGCACCGTGATTACAGCATTACGGGCACACAAGTGAATGTCGAAGTTTATGATAATCGAGTTGAGATCATCAACCCCGGCGGTCTCGCACCAGGCGTATCCAAGAAAGCATTCGGCAACATTTCCGTGCGTCGCAATGAGCTGATTGCCGACCTTTTCTTCCGGCTTCACAAGGTTGAACGGATAGGAATGGGTATCAAACGAATGAGAAAGGCCATGAAAGTCGCCGGTCTCAAAGCACCAGAATTTGAAACCGATGGTTTTTTTCAGGCCATATTCTATCGATCGCCAGAATTTGCAAAAGTAACTACCCAAAAAACTAGGGAGAAAACTAGGGAGAAAACTAGGGAGAAAATCCTGGCTGCCGTTCGAGACAATCCTCATATTGCGACCAGCGAGATATCCAAGATTGTTGGTTTAACCTCAAAAGGAATTGAATGGAATATCAAAAAGCTGAAGACCGAGGGAATCCTGAAAAGAATCGGTCCCGACAAGGGCGGCCACTGGAAGGTGATGGCTGGGAAAGCGGGAAAGTAAATCTTATGTCATCTTATTACGGTTACCACCGCTGGCCGGTTTATGTTCCGGTCGCCCAAAAGAAAAAACAGGCGGCCAAAAAATTGGAGGCTCTTCGGAAAAAGGGCATGGCCTTGGAGCCAATTCAACCCAATGGACAAAAAGTGGCGCGCACGTTTTGGGGACAGTCTTGGTGCCGCAACCTTGAATCTTACAGTGATTATGCCAACCGCTTGCCACGCGGTCGAAGCTACTTGAGGCATGGAGCCGTGCTGGACCTCAAGATCGCCAAGGGAAAAGTTTCCGCCCTCGTCCAGGGAGCGTCCTTATACAAGATTGCCATTTCCATTCATCCCATTCCCGCGAAAGAGTGGCATGCCCTGATTCGGGAATGTTCTGGAAAAATCGATTCACTGATAGAATTGCTGCGGGGACAATTCTCCAAAAGCATCATGGAGGTGATGACGCGTCCCCAGACCGGCCTGTTTCCGCGCCCCAAGCAGATCAAGCTTTCTTGCTCGTGTCCGGATTGGGCCGAGATGTGCAAGCATGTGTCGGCCGCCTTGTACGGAATCGGAACACGCCTCGATGAAAAACCGGAATTACTTTTCACCCTGAGACAGGTCGATCACAAAGACCTCGTCAGCCGGATCGATGTGACCAAGGCGACGCGAGGAGCAACGGCTCCCGATGATCAATTTCTGGCAGAAGAAAATCTTGGGGCTATCTTCGGAATTGATCTGGCAACCGAAACTCCCCCAAAAACCTCCCGATGGCACAAGAAGAAAAAATAAGGATCGAGCTAGCCCTCTCACCTCAAGGCCATCTTTATTTGGCAATGGACCCCGAGGACTCAGCGCTGCCCAAAGACATGGCGGCGCATGTGAGACATACCTTTGAAGAGGGAGAGGGCGCGGGCCTGTTGTATTTGGGGGGAGACCTTGCCTCGGCCGTGCTTCCTCCAACCTTTGGCTACTGGCGAGATTTCGCGCGAAAATTTTTCTCCCAAGCTTGTGTTCATCCGGAAATTCAAAAGGACACTCAATCCTTCCACTTTGAGCCGCCTTTGGTGGAGTTTGAAAAAATCATAGGCCTAGCCCCGCCCATGGTGGGTGCGGAATATTTGACACCTGAAGCCCTGATAACGCTTTGGTCTTCCCTGGAAGCGGCATTCCTTGGAGAATTCTCCCATTTTAAGGGAACTTTGCAAGAATACCTCAAAACCAAGCATGAGGTCTGGAATGTCGTCGGCCGTGTCTGTCTTCATCTCGCGGAAAACAAACAAAACTCCAAAAAACCGTTCGCCTTCCTCGCCACTTATGCCGACAACCTCTCGCAGGAGGCTCGCGTTCAGCACCGTTCCTTGGCAAAGGCCCTGGAAGAGTACGCCGGGAATCGGCAGAACCTGCTCAATCTCCTGGTCCCGATCCAAAAAGCCGCTGAGCAAAGCCCTTTTCTGAAAAAATTAGTGGATGAGGGCAAGATTTACCATCCACTGGCCCTGGCACCGGCAGAGGCCTTGGCGTTCCTCAAGGAGATTCCCCTTTTTGAGGCAAGCGGCCTCGTGGTGCGCGTTCCGAATTGGTGGGCCGCCCAGAAACCCTCACGTCCCCAGGTCAACGTGACCATCGGACAAAAAGAGGCCTCGTTCTTGGGCGCCGACTCTCTGCTCGATTTCTCGATCCATGTCAGCCTAGACGGCCAACCCGTGACCCGACGGGAACTGGATGAAATTCTCAAGATGTCCGGCGGACTGGTTTCCCTCAAGGGAAAATGGGTGGAACTCGATCCGGAAAAATTGCAAGAAGCCCTCGATCATTGGGAAAAAATCCAGCGCCTCACCGCCAAAGGACTGATGTCCTACTCGGACGCCATGCGCCTCCTGGCTGGGCTTCCTGTGGGCGGTAACAAAGAGGATTCCGATCCTGCCTCGTCCGTTCGGGAATGGTCCCAGGTCAACGCCGGTGAGTGGCTCGGTCAAATGCTAGCTGAGCTGCGCCATCCGGAAGGTATGGACAATCTTAACATGAAAAGTTGGCTGCACGCGCAACTTCGTCCCTATCAAGAAAAGGGCGTCGAATGGCTCTGGCTCCTCCATCATCTTGGCTTGGGAGGCTGCTTGGCCGACGACATGGGGTTGGGTAAAACCATTCAGGTGATCGGCCTGCTGTCAGGTCTTAAGCGGAAAGGTTTTAAGAAAAAACACATTATCGTCGTACCTGCCTCGCTGGTGTCCAACTGGAAGTCGGAAATGAATCGATTCGCACCCGAGCTAAAAATCCTCGCGGCCCATCCTTCCGAAATGCCCGCCCAGGATCTACATGGATTGGACGAGTCCAAGCTGACAAACATCGATGTCGTCCTCATGACCTATGGGGGCATTGTCCGGCTGAATTGGCCGAAAGAAATCCCATGGGGTGTGGTCATCTTGGACGAGGCCCAGTCCATCAAGAACCCAAACTCCCTCCAGACCAAGGCCGCCAAAACCCTACAAGGAATGACACGGCTGGTCCTGACCGGAACTCCGATTGAAAACCGCCTCTCGGATCTCTGGTCCCTGTTTGATTTCATCTGTCCCGGCCTCTTGGGAAACGCCAAGGACTTTGGGAACTACGCCAAGAAAATCGCCAATGCTTCCGGCACGGACACCTACGGACCTCTCCGCACCTTGGTCTCTCCTTACATCCTGCGCCGGCTCAAGACCGACAAAAAAATCATCGCGGATTTGCCCGAAAAGACCGAAGTGAAGGCTTATTGCCCTCTCACCAAAATCCAGGCCTCGCTTTATGAACAATCGGTGGCGGCCCTAGAGCAAGCATTGGAGAAATTGGCCGATTCCAACGATGCCGAAGACAAAATGAAACGGCGCGGCATCGTGCTGGCCTATCTCATGCGCCTGAAACAAATCTGCAATCACCCGTCGCAATGGCTTGCCGATGGCGGCTATCAAGCGGATCAGAGCGGCAAATTCGCGCGTCTCGCGGAAATCTGCGAGCCCATCGCGAATCGCCAGGAAAAATGTCTCGTCTTTACACAATTTCGTGAAATGACAGACCCTTTGGACGTCTTGCTGGCAACCCTCTTCAAGAAGAAAGGCCTGATCCTTCACGGGCAAACACCCGTTTCCAAGAGAAATGAACTTGTTAAAAATTTTCAGGAAGATGAGCTGGGATGCCCCTATTTTATCCTTTCCCTCAAGGCCGGAGGCACCGGTCTCAACCTGACAGCGGCCTCCCATGTCATCCACTTTGACCGTTGGTGGAATCCTGCCGTGGAAAATCAGGCCACGGACCGAGCCTTCCGAATCGGCCAGAAAAAAAACGTGCTGGTGCACAAATTCATCTGCCGGGGAACCGTCGAAGAAAAGATCGACAATTTGATCGAATCCAAAAAGGCCTTGGCACAAAACATCCTCGAAGCGGACGCCAGCCCGATGCTAACCGAGATGAGCAATGAAGATCTCATCAAAACCGTCAGCCTGGATATTCACCGGGCCTTGGAGGAAGCATAAGTGAGCTCGTCGGGCGGACCGAGGGGACTAATGGCGGGCAACATCCTTTAGCTGGGCAATCTCCCGCTCATGCCTTTGCAACGTCTCGTCAATCTGGGTTACTGCGGTATCAATCTTTTTAGCAAGGTTGCTTTCAACGGCGCTGATGGCCACCCGTAAGGAAAAATCGACCTTGTCGATCTTTTGGTCAAGGTGATCCAGTCTCTGCTCCACCCCATCGATTCTGCTAGTTAACCTTTGTTCGACTCCATCGATTCTGACAGTTAACCCCTGCTCAACTTCATCAATTCTTGTGTTCACCTCGTCAAACCGTTTATCCATCTCCTGACGTAAAACCGTCCCCGTCAATTCGATCCGGTCAATGACCCTTCCGGTGAACGAACTCAGCTTCGAATTCAGCTTCGAGTCGATCAGTTTCCCGATCGCCTCCATGGTCACCTTGGTGGACTTTTTGCTGTTTTTCTTCTTGACCATCTCTTGAAAAGGCTAACGAAAGGCTCGGGGCCTTGTAAAGGAAAATAACGCGAAATTCTTCACCTTAGGAGCCACGCGCCTCAAGCGCCTGCCTGGGAAAGCACCAGGCTCAAACCCGCCAAAAACACGGCCTGCAGAGGAAAATTCTCAAGACACATCCCCCAATAAAACCAAATAGATAGCGGACCCTGCGCCCGGGGGCTAAAAAAATTAGCCCGAGATCACGCAACTAATCCGCGGCCCGGACGATAATGCCTACTGATTGGTTGATGTGAGTTTGAGTGGGTGTGGCAAACAAATTGTTTTTTAGGAGGGTAGGATCATGGGTGATACAACGTTCGGCGTAAGTGGCGCTTCAGTGGGACTCGATTACACATCTCCATATGACAACCTGAGCTTGATGCTGTCTGTCGACTACATGAAGACCAAATTAAAACCGTGGCTCACTCTCAATTTAGGAACACGAATCAAGACCGACTTCGGCCATCAAAGATCCCCCCTGGAGGTCCTGCAAAATCTCGCACAAGATCGAGGGGCCCTTGCCTCATTACTGGCTCGGCCGGGTGTCACTTTGTCTGATCCGTCTGCGCATGGCACTGACAATGCCATCAGTGGAGATTACGAGGAGCGCGTGGTAATGCCGCTCGGCTGGGATTTTTTACATTTAGACCTTAAGTTTGATCCATTCGAGAATGGGGCCTTGATCGTTGTTCTTCCCGAGTTGGCATTGGGTGTTGACTGGGTCAATATCTTAGGGAAAGGCCAGCTCAACTTCGGCGACAAACCCGGCAAAGAAATTTGCACCACGGGAGTGGCCGATCCGAATGGCACCCCCAAAGGCCCCGGTAGCGAGGCCTCCGCCCCGCCAAAAACTTGTAAAACGGGGGACCCAACACCGGTCGCACCCAATATGATCACAAGGGACGAGAACAAGGGCCAGATTTCCCGCAGAGTCGGATTTGGTATCGCCTCCAACTTCACCACTTCTATTTTTAGCGCTTCCGTAGTTGGTGGCTATTATGGCGTGGGTGATCGCAATGGTGGGTATGTCACAAGCTTGTTAGACTTTCATGCCCCTGAAAAGAACATCAAGCCAGCCAGCTTACAAACAACTGCTGTAACAAGCCAAGTGTCGACCGGTGAATCGGCCGCTTATACCGTCACCGTCAACCAACCCGGCAATCTTGAATGGTGGATTTTGGACACCCGCACTAACACCATCATTCCTGGCTCCCCCAACCACAATGACCAACAAGAAGGTGTCAGTCAGGGACAAAACCGCATCAATGTCCCGACAAAAACAGCGCCTGCTGGCACTTACAAAGTCCGCTTCGTCTTTACTCCGAAGGATGATGCAACGGATACGAAAGAGGCTACTGAGACCCTTGAGGTCAAGGATCCAGCACCTGTCGTTGAAGCGACGGAGCTCAGCGCCGATCCTACAGCAACGGCAATTGTCGGTAATGCGGTATTTGTTAATGTCCAATCCAACAAAACGGGAGATGGCACCTACAAATTCAATGTAGCGGGTACGGAACGTACCGGCGATTTTAGGATTGTTACACCAAACACACCGACCCGAATCAACATTAGAGGGACATCCGACCTCGTCGCTACCACGCCTGGCAATGAATACAAAATTGAATTTCAGATGGACGGGGTAAAAAGTACCACCGCACTCACCATGAATCCTGAAACTGAGGAAACTACCACTAAAACCCCGGTCGTTTTCTCATTGAACAGGACAGTGGTATCTAGTAGAGGCAAATTGGATGTAACAATCAAAACTCCAGGGTTGTATAAGATCACTATCAGTGACATCGACATTACCTCCGATTTAGGCATCATCGAGATTATCAATTATGATAGCAACGACCCTAATGGAAAAATAATCATTCCGAATCCCAGAGAGTCGGGGAAAAATGCGAAAATTGTCCGACTCAACTTGACCAAGGTCCCTGGCTTAGATGCGGGCAAAACATATGACGTCGTTGTAACCCCCGTGGGGAGATACGCTGACACTCTCGAAGCATCAACGCACCAATTCACTGTATCAGGTAGAACCGGAACTACTGGGCGCAGGCCCGGCAGAGGCACCACTGGAAAATAAACGTTCGATATTGATGAGGATAACATTATGATCCATTTTCAAAAGACACTGGCAGGATTGGCTTTTGTAGGAGTAGTCGGGGGAGTGGCAAGATCCGCCACGGCCGCACCTTTGGGACCAGAAACAAGCCCCACCGATGCCTTGGTCACTCTCAAAGAAATCGTGATGGGGAAAAACCCGGGAAAGGCATTTGTGGGAAGCTTGATTCCAAGCGGTCTTCCTAAAGCCGGGTTAAGCACCGAAGGCTTTGACGCCGATCCAACCATCGCTGATGTCCTAGCCTGGGTCAAGCAAGAGGCCCGTGGGGAAGATATCAAAGATCTCCTCAAGGACCTGAAAAGCTCCATCAAAGGGATTAACGATGCAAAGGAATATGATGGCGACGGCGATCCAACCCTACTCACAGAGGCAGATTTTACCCTGGGCAACGGCTACACGGCAAAGATCCGGGCCCGGGATTACAAGAACATCCGCGGTCTCATCCAAATGATCGCCCTGGTGGCTTACGTAAATGGGAAAATGATATTGGACGATTTGGTAAAGGTCGACCCAGACCTCCGGATGAAGGCCTATGCTATTCAAGCCGAAAGGGCCGTTGAAGCAAAGCCAGTAGCTAGACCCGTAGTCAAAGCAGAAGAACCAGCCCCGTCTACGGCGATAGCATCTAATCCCCAACCAGTACCCGCCCAGCAAGAACCAGAACCGGCTACTCCCGCTGTGAATGACACCACACCCCCGGAGGACCCTGCGGCGCAAGCTCCAATCGATGGAGCCGCCGCTGTTAATAATCCCCCCACCCAAACACCCGGGCACTTTCCCTGGAAATTCATATTCATCAGCTTGGGACTCGTTGCGGGTACATTTGGTGCGGCATTCGGGATTAGAGCTGCCGTAAGATCCAACCGCCGCAAAAATGCCGTTGCCAAAAGCCTTGTGGCTGGCGATGGCCATGGTAAAACTGCATTTGAGCAGGATATTGCCGCTCGAAGAGCGGAGATCAAGCGTTTACAAAATTTGCAAGGCAGGGAAAGACTGAAGGATAAAGATTTGAGAAATAAAATAAAAGTGGTGCAAGCAGGCGGAAGGGCCTATCTGGAACATCTCGTGCAGGCGGCCGAAAAAACCGGCGACGCTGATGCGAAACGAAGCTCCAGCGTCCGATTAGAAAGTTTTAATCCTAGCAGCAAACTTGACCCAGCCCATTATACCCTGAGCCAACTCAAGGGCATCGTCGCTCGGGCCGAGAAGGCTGAAGCGTCTGGGAACAAGGGGAAAAAGGCCACCGATCCTAATAAACAAATGTCATTCACTTTTTATGATGAAGACCGTCACCCTACAACGAGGCAACTAGATTTACCGGCCCTCTCTCGATTACTAAACAAAGAGCTAAGTGATGAATTACTACCAAAAACTGAAAGCGAGCTTGAGCATCATCTAGATGACGCAGCAAATCTGATCAAGGAAGCGCGTGGATATTGGGAACACAAAGTCCTCACCTCCAATACTGAATTTGTTCGTGCCACATTACGGTTGGATGACATCATCACTCAACGAAGCTCACGCACACAAGTCGTGGATTTTAAAAAAACGGATCCCAATGACACCGTAACTCTCACACTCTCCAAGGGGCCCGTACAAAAGACTTTGAACCAATGCGCCGCTGATCTCGCAAGCTGGCTCTCTGATGCAGAGCTCTCAACCAAGCATAACCTCCAGGGCTATCTAGGCACCGTCAAACAATTGCTTGATGTTATGGAGGGCCATTGGTCAGCAAGAACCTTGAACAGCCATGCGGGATATGTCGCTCAACGTGAGCGATTACAAGGTCTCAGGAAAGGGACGATCGTGCCTAAAACCACAGCGGCAGCGGCAGCTCCAGCACCGGTGGTAGCAGCGCCAGCGGCGGCAAGCACACCACTAAGCGATGACCCCAAAAAGGTGCATACATTCTACATTCCTGCAGGTCATTCATATAAAACCGAAGGTAATTACGATGACGACCTATATGGGCTTAGCGGTCTTATAGAGATGGCCATAAGTGCCGGCAATGAGAATATTGCGAAGGCTCTACTCGAGGATGGCCTTAAATATTGGTCGGCTCAGGCAATTGCTACCCATGATGCTGATACTCAAAATATCGGTATCACGCTTGCCGATTTAGTCGCAAGATTCTTCCCCGCGGACTAAAGCACCTGCTACCCCTCAGCCCGGCTGAACTGTATTTTACGCGTGGCCTCGGTCTCGCGGGAGCGGCAGTTAACCACATATCCATGCGGAGACTCTTTTCTTGATTCCTGCCAGTCTTTCCGGAGATATCGCCCCAATAGTACCTGCCAACAAACCACCCTCTACCACAGCCAGTCGCCCCAAGCGAATGAGACTGATCATTTTCAAGCCTGATGAGGAAAAATCCGGATCGCCTTCTTGAATAATTTCATCAAAACCTTTTGTCTCCTGGCGAAGTTGGGAGGAAATCATGCAGATGAGCCAATCGTCAAAATCTCCAGGCACCTTCCCCAACAAAAGGGCGGGACGCAATTTGGATACTGTTTGATCCGTGTAAGGAAATGGGAAAAGGACAACCTGACCCGAACGCCTCATTGAAACTTTTCCTTCAAATCTCTGGCGGTGTACTCAGGAGATGGCTCATTCTCCATCCCCCGCATTGCGGAAGAAATAGAGAGATCTTTCCAATCAGAATCGGCCCCTTTTCTTGAATCAATAAAATCAATAAAATCCAAAACTTCCGACTGAATTGCTTCCGGCATTTTTTCCAGCTTTCTCACGATTCTCTGAGTCAGTGACATAATGGCTAACCTCCAGCTACAAGATTACCATATGAAAAATTGAAGTTCAATTTTTTAAATTAACCCTCAGCCCGGCTGAACTGAATTTTTCGCGTGGCCTCAGTCTCGCGGGAGCGGCAATCCTTGAGGAAGGCGGTGGCGGCGGTGACTAGTTCGGTGGCATCGGCCTCCGCGACCGTGCCCTGCAGGGTCTTGCGGCGACGGGCCTGGAAGTCGCGGTGGAAGCCGACCCATTCGGGAAAAATTCCGGTGCGGACGAAGTGATTTTCAAACTCGTGGGTGGATTCGCGGTCATTCAAGGTCTCGATCATGCGGTGAAACAACAAGGTATTGGCCGCGGCGACCACCGCCTCATAGGCCTTGTAGGCCGCCGAGGCGAAGTCTTCATGGGTGAGCAAGGCATCGGCCTGCTGCAACAGGGCCTCGGCCTGGGAGAGCTCCGGGACCACCGCCGAAACAGCCGCCCCCGCGCACTCCCCAATCACGCCCTTCTGCAAGCCAAACTCCGCCTTGTCACCCCAATCAGTGTAAAAAGAGGGATCCTCATCGTAGCTAGGCACCTGGAGCAGCTTGCCTAGCAGGGCCGTCACCTGTTCCTTGGACTGGGTGGCGTAGTAGTTGTTGAATGTTGGTAGGGGTTCAAAATTTTGAACCCCTACAAGGCCTACCTGTTCAACATAATTTTTCACCAAACACACCACCGCCTCCGGGATATTCTTGGAAGGAATCTGCGCAATCGGTTCGGCGATCTTGCTCTCGCGGCCAAAATCCCCGCCCAGCATCAGCTGAAACGCCGGGGCCGTGTGCCCGTCCTTGGGGAAGGCCCCGCCGTAGAAACCGATGTTGGCAATATGATGCTGACCGCAGGAGTTGGGGCAACCACTGATCTTGATGCGGAGATCCTTGGCCACCTGGCTGATCGCACCATTTTCTTTAAAAAGCCGTTCTTCAATCACCTTGGCCAAGGGCCTCGACCCGGCAATCCCCAGTCGGCAGGTATCCGTGCCGGGGCAGGCCGTCACGTCATAGATGGTCTGGGCCTGATCCAACACCAGATCCAATCCTTTTAAGCCTTGATAGAAGGCCGGCAGGTCTGATTGCCGCACCCAGCGTACCAATAAATTTTGATGAACCATCGTCCGACATTCGCCGCCGGCATAACTCCGAAGCAACTTGGCCAAGCCATGCATCTGCGGCGGCAGGATGTCGCCTAGCCGGAGGCGGAGCTCGACCATGGAAAAACCGGGTTGTTTTTGGGGGATGACGTTGGTTTGTTGCCAGGAGAGGAATTCGGGGGTGTCGAGTGAGGGCGCAGCAAGCGGCGCCCCTACAATAACCGGGATACCCTCATAATCCTTTAAATGATTCAGATAATCATTCCATTCGGGATCTACCGTCAACACCTTGCGTTCGTCCGCCACCGCCTTTTGAAAATCCTCAAATCCCATCTTCTCAATCAAAAACTTCATCCGGGCCTTCATCCGCACCTTGCGCTCCCCAAACCGGTCAAAGACCCGCAGGATCGCCTCGCCCAACGGGATGACCTCCGACTCGGGGAGAAAATCATACAGGAGCTTGGCCATCCGCGGACTCGACCCCAGACCGCCGCCCACGCGCACCTCAAAGCCGCGCTGGCCATTCTTAATCCGGGCAATCAGACCCATGTCATGGATGTCCGGCAGGGCCGTCATCACGCCACCGCCGTCAAAAGCCACCTTAAATTTGCGCCCGAGATTTTGACAAATAGGATTGCGCAACATGTGGTCGGTAAAGGCCTGCGCATGCGGCGACACATCAAAGGCCTCCTGCGGGTCCACCCCGGCACTGGGAGAGGCCGTCACATTTCGCACCGTATTGCCGCAGGCCTCCCGCGTGGTCACACCCACCGCGGCCAACCGGGTCATCAGGTAGGGGACCTTGGTTAATGGCACATAATGGATCTGAAAATCCTGCCGCGTCGTAATATGGGCCACACCATGCCCCACCTCAACCGCCAGGTCGGCAACACAATCAAGCTGATCCGCCGTCAGGCGCCCAAAGGGGATCTTGATCCGCACCATCTGCACCCCATCCTGCCGCTGGCCATAGATGCCGTGCTGCAGACGGAAGCGTTGAAACTTCTCCGGGGGGATCTCCATGGCCAGGAACTTCCCGACCATTTTGTCAAATTCTTCGATCTCTTGTTTGAGTTCTGGGGTTGGCATGAGATACCTTTTCATCTAACCCGTGGGGGTTGTCAAGACCTCCACTGGACCTCTCCCTGTCCCTCTCCTTTGTAAGGAGAGGGGACACTTACTCCCCCTCCTTACAAAGGAGGGGGTTGGGGGAGGTCTCCCCCTTTGAAAAAGGGGGATTAAGGGGGATTTGACATCCCCGAAATTTTCCCCTAGAAACGTTGGTCCCATGCCAACCTTCGACGAACTCATCAAGCAGGTCAAAAGCCAGATCCGGGAGGTCGCGCCTCAGCAGGTGGCCCCAAAAAAGGCCGTCCTGCTCGACGTCCGTGAGCCCGATGAATGGCAATCCGGGATCATCCCCGGGGCCATCACCCTGGCCCGCGGTTTTCTGGAACTAGAGATTGAAGACGAAGTCCCTGACAAAACAGCCGAGGTGGTTTGTTATTGCGCCGGTGGCACCCGTTCAGCCTTGGCGGCCAAGAGCTTGATGGATTTGGGCTATCAAAATGTCAGTTCCATGACCGGCGGGTTCCGGGAGTGGAAGAACGCCGGGTTGCCCATCGAGATGCGCAAGGCGCTCAGTCAAGATCAAACCGCCCGCTATGCCCGTCACCTCATGCTTCCCGAGGTGGGTGAAGCGGGTCAGTTGAAACTGATTGAATCCCGAGTCTTGATGATCGGGGCTGGTGGTCTAGGATGCCCATCGGCCCTGTATTTGGCGGCAGCGGGGGTGGGCACCATTGGGATTGTCGATTTTGATTTGGTGGATCAGAGCAACCTGCAACGCCAGGTCTTGCACAATGAAGGCACGGTGGGCCAACCCAAGGTGGAATCGGCCCGACGCGCCCTGACGGGTCTTAATTCGGCCATCAAGGTGGTCCCGCATCAGGAAAAACTGTCGCGCGACAACGTCATGCAGATTTTGCAAAACTACGACCTGGTGGTAAACGGTTGCGATAATTTTCCGACCCGTTACCTGATCAACGACGCCTGCGTCCTGACCGGCAAGCCCATGGTGGATGGCAGCATCTATCGTTTTGAAGGCCAAGTGACAGTCTATGCGCCTGGTAAGGGCCCCTGCTATCGTTGCCTCTACCCGGAACCTCCCCCGCCCGAGATGGCGCCGTCCTGCCAAGACGCCGGGGTGTTGGGGGTGTTGCCCGGGATCATTGGGTGCATCCAGGCAATCGAGGCCATCAAGGTCATCCTGGGGGTGGGAGAACCGCTCGTGGGCCGGCTCTTGATGTACGACGCCCTGACACAAAAATTCCGTGAGATGAAGGTGCGACGCGACCCCGCCTGCCCGGTGTGCGGCGATCATCCCACTATAAAAGAGTTGATTGATTATGAATGGTTTTGTAGTGGAGCAACGTTAAATCATTAATTTCTGTAGGGGCGTATTGCAATACACCCTTACCTAATTCCATAAGGAGAACATATGTTACAAGTCGGTCAAAAAGCCCCAGATTTCAAAGCCGATGCGGCCCTCGGCAACAACGAGTTCAAGTCTTTGTCTTTGGCTGATTACAAAGGCAAATGGTTGGTGCTGTTTTTCTACCCCCTCGATTTCACCTTCGTGTGCCCCACCGAGATCAATGCCTTTTCGGATGCCACGGAGTCTTTTAAAAAATTAGGCGCCGAGCTCTTGGGCGTCTCGGTTGACAGCAAGTTCAGCCACAATGCGTGGATGAATCTCGCCCGTAAAGAAGGTGGCATCCAGGGTCTTAAGTTTCCCCTGCTGGCTGACCTGAACAAGACAATTGCCACCGACTACGGCGTCCTACTCCCGGCCGGGATCGCACTCCGCGGTCTCTTCATCATCGATCCCGAGGGTGGACTCCAGTACCAGACGGTCAACTTTCTCAACTTCGGCCGTTCCACCGAAGAAACCCTGCGCGTCCTGCAAGCCATCCAAACCGCCAAGACCACCGGCGAGGTGTGTCCGGCTAACTGGAAACCGGGCGATAAGACGATGAAACCTGATCCGGTCAAATCGAAAGAGTACTTCGCAAACGCCAAGTAGCCTGTCACTGGGGACTGTCAGGGGGAGAAGATCGCCCCCTGACTTTAGAGAGGATCCGGCTTGGCCGGTCCGAGCGAATCATCAAGACGATGAAACCGGATCCGGTGAAATCGAAGGAATATTTCGCCTCGGTAAAATAATGGGATTGTAGGGGCAGACCCATGTGTCTGCCCCAATCGTGGCCGCCGAGATGAGGGCGCACACATGGGTGCGCCCCTACGGTAACCGATCAAATTCCGCGAAATCTTTCGCCCGCAAGGTGGGGTTGTGTTCCTTCTCATAACCAATCGAGGTCACCGGCTTGGTCCCATAATCATGGCCGGGATAAATCTTGATCGTCGGATCCAACCCGGCCAATTCCCGCAGGCTTTTGAATAAAATTTTTGGGTCTCCGCCCGGGAGATCCGACCGGCCGCAATTGCCCTGAAATAGGGTATCACCGGTGATGAGATAACGACCTGAGACGAGGTAACACGTCGAACCCGGGGTATGCCCGGGGGTGTGCAGGGCCTCGATCTCGAGACCTCCCACTTTAAACATCAATCCGGGTGTGGCCTTCACCAGCCTACCGGCCCCGCGGCGCAAGGGTTGTTCGTCATCCGGGTTGATCACCACCTCCGCCCCGGTCTCCGCCACCACCTTATCCACCCCTTCGATATGATCAAAATGATTGTGGGTCAGGAGGATCTTGGTCACGCGATACCCATCGGCCTTGGCGATCTTCAATACCCGATCCGCCTCCCAGGCCGGATCGACGTAGGCGCATTCCTTGGTCTCGGGATCGCCGATCAGGTAGTTGAAATTTTGCATCAGGCCGACTTCGATTTGTTTGATATAGATGGTCATGATTTTTGTAGGGGCAGACCCATGTGTCTGCCCTCATTCTGCATACGCGATAACCACCCGGGCAGGGCGCACACATGGGTGCGCCCCTACAGCCCAATCACCCCATGTAACCGATACCCAAAATAAACCGTCACCAAAATCAGCCCCAGATTGAAGATCTGTGTCTTCCGAATCTTGCGGGCATAACGTTCCTGGGTCTCAATGTCTCCGGGGATGACGCCAATGGCCATGCGTCCCAATTTGAGGCCTTGGCCAAAACACTGCATCGCGGCCACATTAAACACCAACAAGACAAACAAAAACTTCCAACCGAGCGGGGCCAACAACTTGTCAAAATAGCTCGCCCCCAAATTAATCTTGAGCGCGGTCATCATCATCGCCCCCGTCATGAACGAGAGGCAGAGGCCAAATAAATAGATGGGATGATAATACCGCAGCGACCGGGCCAACACCCGCATGCGCAACAGGCGATCGTCGATTTCATTTAATGAGGGATAGAGGATAAACGCAAAATAACAACCGGTTCCAAAGGAAACAACCCAGCCCATCAGGTGCAGACTGCTCAGCAATGTCACGTCACATCCCCCGTAGGGGCAGGTCCCCGTGCCTGCCCCGCCGCAACAGGTTGCCCATCCAACTGCCGCACCAAATCATGAATAATCGAATGCATCTTAAAAATAAACATGAGGGCAAAGGCCTGCGTCAACATCACCACCCCCAGGGTCAGCATCGCCCACTTCAAATGACTGAGATAAAAATCCTGCCCATGAGCCGTCTTGAGCCCCACCATCATGGTGATCACCACCAGGGCCAACGACAAGAGTGAGAGAAAGGTCGCAATCATTCGCATGTCCTGTGATTAGGCAATCCGCAGGACGAAGTCAATGGGACTATTGACAACTCACTGATCTACGCGCAGGATGTAACTCCATGATCTCTCTCGCGAAATTCCTTTACCTTGTTTCTCTAACGGCTTGGATTGGTAGTATCGTTTTTTTCTCATTTATCGGGGCGCCCACCCTTTTTAAAAGTCTGTCTCATGCCGACGCCGGCAAAGTGGTGGGGATGATTTTTCCAAAATACTACAGCCTAGGCATTGTCACCGGATTCGTGGCCCTCGGCACAACGTTGTTTCTAGCCATTCGCGAGGGACAATGGCCCATCTTTAAGATCATTCTACTCCTCGTCATGCTCACCTGTGTTATTTACAACCAACTCTCGATCCACCCCCGAGCCCATGCCTTCAAAGAAGAATTGGCCGCCGCCACCGATCCGGTCGAGCAGGAACACCTGCAAATGGAATTTGACCATGCCCATAAGGTGGCCGTGGTCTATAATGGGATCGTGCTGTTGTTGGGGTTGTTGCTGTTGTTTTTGACGGCGCGCGGGTTGGTGTTGTAGGGGCGTATTGCAATACGCCCCTACAGGACCCGGGATAACCACCCAAGATAGCCTTTGGAACCGGCCACAAACGGAACCACCACAAATTCCGGCACCTCATAGGGATGAATCTCGTGAAGTCGTTTTTCCAGTTTTCCAACGAGACGGCGTTTGGTCTTGATCAGCAGCAAAAATTCCCGATCCCGGCAAAGTTTCGTTTTCCAAACATAGTGAGAGATGATCGGCCCCACCTGCTGCGCACAGGCTGCCAGCCTTTCCAGGACCAGCAACCTACTGATCCGCTCCGCATCACACTTTTTAGCCACCGTGGTCAAGATCAGACAGGCCTGTTTGGCACTCATTGACATAATTGTAGGGGTGTATTGCAATACGCCCCTACTTATACTAGACGAACCCAAATGCCAAATCCTCTTTCCGATATCGAGGCCAAGACCGAACGCGGGGAACGTATCACTCCCGAAGACGGCCTGCGGCTCTTTGCCTCCGATGACCTCGTCACCATCGGCCGGATGGCCAATCAAATCCGGGAACGTAAAAACGGCAACCACGCCTACTACATCCTCAACCACCACATTGATTACTCCAACATCTGCGTGCTGGCCTGTAAGTTCTGCGCCTTTGCCAAACGGCCGGGTGAAGACGGCGGTTTTTTTCATGACCAGGATTATTACCTGGAAAAATTGTCGGAAGATTTGCGGGAAGGCATCACCGAGGTGCACATTGTGGGCGGACTGCATCCCACCCTACCCTTCTCCTACTACACCGACCTGATTCAAGGGATTAAGCAACTCTCACAACAGATCCATGTGAAGGCCTTCACCGCCGTGGAGATCGATTTCTTCGCCCGGCTCTACAAGATGCCCGTGACAGAAACCTTGGAACAACTGCGCGCCGCGGGCCTGGATTCAATGCCCGGCGGGGGGGCGGAGATCTTCGCCCCGGAGGTCTACGACCAGATCTGCAAGGAAAAAATGGGCGGGGAGCGTTGGCTGGAGATCCATCGTATCGCCCATCAGATGAAATTCAAGACCAATGCCACCATGCTGTACGGTCACGTGGAAAAACCGCATCATCGCATCGACCACATGGAACAACTCCGGCGCCTGCAGGACGAGACGGGTGGGTTTTTATCCTTTATCCCCCTGGCCTTTAATCCGGAAAATACGGAATTGGCACACCTGGGCTGGACCAGCGGACAGGACGATCTCAAGACCTTGGCCATCTCCCGCATCTACTTGGACAACTTTGACCACATCAAGAGCTACTGGATCACCTCGGGCCTGGGGATTGCGCAACTGGGGCTCTCGTTTGGCGCCGATGACATCCACGGCACGGTCCGGGAAGAAAACATCACCCACATGGCCGGGGCCAAGGTCCCGCAAATCTTGACCGTCCCCGATTTGAAACGCCTCATCGCCGAAGCCGGTCGCGAGGCGCATCAGCGGGATTCGTTGTATAATATTTTGAATTAAGGAACTTGAAACACCTGCGATATTTTATAGAACTCCGGATCGACCTTCTTCACCTTCCCCGCCGTTTTGGTCAGCGGCACGGACACCAAACGATTCCCCTGCAGCGCCGCCATGGTCCCGAATTTTTGCTGTTGTACCAAGTCGGCGCCAAACACCCCCAACCGAGTGGCCAAGACACGGTCGTAGGCGGTCGGTGTGCCGCCACGTTGTACGTGACCCAACACCACGGTGCGCACATCGGAATCAATCACCTTACGCAACTTAGAGGCTAATAGTTCGGCTATTCCACCCATTTTGACCTCACCATACTCATCTTTACGGGTGGGGCTGCGCAATGCACCCTTAAGCCGCGCCATATCCAAAACCACCTTGGCATCCTCCGACACCACGACAATGCTGAAACGCCGACCGCGCAACCGGCGTCCCTCAATCAACTTCACCAACTCACTCAACTTGAAGGCATGTTCCGGAACCAAGATGGCCTCGGCCCCGCCGGCGATACCCGCCGCGGTGGCAATCCAACCGGCATGACGCCCCATCACCTCCACCAACATCACACGATTATGAGATTCAGCCGTCGTAGTGAGGCGATCAATCGCCTCCACCGCGACATGCACCGCCGTATCAAAGCCAATGGTGAAATCGGTACCTACCACATCGTTGTCTATCGTTTTGGGAACAACCACCACCGGCAGACCGGCCTTGTGCAGCGCCAAGGCAATGCGCAAAGTGCCTTCTCCCCCAATGGCAATCACACCATCAAGTCCCATCTCTTCCGCATTTTCTAAAATCTTGCGAATTCCTTCCTGCTGCGCCAAAGGGTTGATCCGTGAAGAGCCAAGGATCGTCCCCCCCACAGGCAGGATCCCAGAGACGGAATCAAAGGTCAGATTCCTCACCTTCCCCTCCATCAACCCATAAAATCCCTCCAAAATCCCGTACACCTCCCAGCCATGCCTGAGCGACCGCCGCACCACCGCACGAATCGCCGCATTCAACCCCGGACAATCGCCCCCACCCGTCAACACGCCGATTCTTTGGATTTGCATTTTTGGCATTCGCTCTCCTAGAAACTCATTGAAAAAAGACCGTCAGTCGGGGCGACTTGATTCGAACAAGCGACCCCCTGCTCCCAAAGCAGGTGCTCTACCAGGCTGAGCTACGCCCCGGCTGGCGGTCGGGATGACTAAGCCGCGGAGTGTATGCAAATCATTCTTTTTTTACAACGAGATTTCCATCTCGTTTTTCCATCGGATAGGTGGCCACCTTAAATGCCGGTTCGGTGACGCACACCCCGGTCTTGAGATTAAACCGATATTGATGCCACGGACAGGTCACACAGCCGCCTTCGACCACCCCCTGTTCGAGGGGACCTCCCTCGTGAGGACAGACCGCATCGATACCATGGAGATCCCCCGCCACCTCAAAGACCGCAATGGGCTTCCCATCAACCTCAATCCGTTTCCCTCCCGTCACCACCGGCCCCGTAGACACCTCTCTGGCGGTCTCACGAAGCGCCTTACCGGCCCTCACGAGTCGTGGCACCATCACCTCCAGCAGCGCCGGCATCTGCTCTAGCGGCACCGCCTCCAGAATTTTTTCACCCTTCAGAAAGAGATGGGCCGCATCAACAATCTTTCCGGCAACCTTGGCCTTGGCCCCTTGTAACCCAACATCCGCCGCCAAGTGATTGCCACAACCCGACGGGCAACCCGACCAATGAATGGTCAACGGTTCCGTCTTGGGAATTTTCGCCTCCAGGCCTCGGGTAATCTTGAGGGCCATCTCCTTGGTCTCTATCAAGGCCAGCCCGCAAAACTCGCGTCCCGTGCAAGCCACCAGCCCACGCATGATCTCGGAGGGGGCATAACTAAAGGTTTGCAGCAAGGGCTCTTGCGCAATCGCCCCGACTTTGTCTTCAGGGACATTGGGGATGATGACGTTTTGATCAATGGTTAGGCGAATCTCGCCATTCCCGTACTTCTCGGCCAGATCCGCCAATTGGAGCAATTGCCCCGAGGTGGCCCGACCCGTCGGCACCTTGACGCCGACGTAATTCAACCCCGCCTGTTTTTGTCGATAAATCCCCACGTGATCCGAATGGGTCGGTTTTCTCAAATCAGTCCCGGCACGATGAAAAGTACGGCCCAGTCTCTCTTCCAACTGGGCGCGGAATTTCTCCGCCCCCCATTCATCCATTAAAAATGAGATCCGGCACTTATTACGGGCGTCGCGCGGACCATGGTCGCGAAAGATCCGGACAATCTCCGCCGCCACGGGGGTGGCCTCCTCTTGAGTCACAAACAGGTCCAGAGGAGTCGCCAATTTCAAGCCACCCGACCCCATCTTGCCGCCAATCGAGACGTGAAAACCTAAACATCGCATCCCGTCGATTTCGCGTTCTGCCGGTGTCATCGCCAGATCCTGGCTCTCGGTATGCGTGCAATTATCCGGGCAACCGGTGATGGTGGGATTGAGTTTGCGCGGCAGGTCGGTAAACTCCTTGTTCCCCACAAAAAGCTTGGTAAATTCTTGCACCACCGGGGAGGCGTCAAAAATTTCTCCCGGATGAATCCCCGCCACCGGACAACCGATGACATTCCGGATATTATCCATCCCGGTTTGCAGGGTGGAGAGACCGACGGCCTTTAGTCTTGCCAGGATCTCCGGAACCTGCTCGATCGTCATGTTCCGAATCTGGATCTGCTGACGCGTCGTGATATCGGCAAAATCCTTGCCGGATTCTGTGGAGATCTGGGCGATGGTGCGAAATTGTCGCGCATTCGTGATCCCATTGGGGACGCGTATCCTCATCATGAAAAAACCGGGGGTCGGTTTGCGAAAAAAAATGCCCCACCATTTCAGGCGTTCCTTGTCGTCATCCGAAATCGCCCGCCACCCGACTTGAGCGTAATGAAACAGGGCCGCTTCCATCTCGAGACCTCCGCGTTCTTTTTTTATTTCTTCAATTTTATTCATATTTTTTCGATCCTCACGGCACATTGTTTATAATTCGGTTCCCGGGAAATCGGGTCAAACTCCGCCACGGTTAAATTGTTGGCGCAGGCTTCAATGTAATGAAATGGGATGAACACATGGCCGGGCTGGACGATGCCGGTGATCCGCACATGAACTTTATTAATCCGTCCCCGTTGCGACAGGACCCTCACCGCTTCGTGCTGCGCCAGCTTAAGTTTTTTCGCATCGGCCGGATTGATCTCCACCCAGGCCTCGGGAGACATTTTTTCCAAGACCTCAATCCGCCCGGTCTTGGTGCGGGTGTGCCAATGCTCAACGGTGCGGCCGGTATTCAAGATAAAGGGAAAGCCGGGGCTTGGTTTCTCCGGCATCTCGTGACATTCAATGGCCCAGAGTTTGGCCTTGCCATCCTCTGTCTGAAAAACTCCATCCGTATAAAGCCGCGCACCGCCCCATTGCATCCCGCGCTCGTGTTCCAATTTTTCATAGGTAATGTCCCAATAATCGCAGAGTCTACCGCGAGAAACGAGGCGCCATTCGTCATAGGCATCCTTCGGCGTGTGCCAATTGGCAAATAACTTTTCGTAACAACCCAAGCGCTTGGCCACCTCCAAAAATATTTTAAAATCCGTCTTGGCCTCACCCGGGGCTGCCACCGCCCTATTGACCTTCGAGACACGGCGTTCCGAGTTGGTGAATGTCCCCTCTTTTTCCCCCCAGATCGCAGCGGGTAAAACAAGATCGGCCACCTCAGTCGTCGGCGTCGGATGAAAACCGTCCTGCACCACGAGAAACTCGAGCCGCGAGATCGCATCGTGCAACAACTCCTGGTTGGGATAAGACACAAAGGGATTGGTGCCGATGACCCAGAGGCCCTTAATCACCCCCTTGATGATGCCTTCAACAATATCCGGGTACGCCCAACCGCGCTTCTGGGGGATCTCCTTCACAGAGACGCCCCAGAGCCGGGCCAATTCTTCCCGGTGCGACGCCTCCTCAAACTTCCGGTAACCGGGAAGGCTGGATGTGAAACCGGCCTCCCGTGTGCCCATCGCATTGCACTGACCCGTAATTGAAAAAGGCGAGGCCCCCGGCCGGCCGACATTGCCCGTAATCAAAGAAAGGGTGTTGATCGCATTGACGGTCTCCGTCCCTTGCGTGCTGTGGTTCACCCCCATCGTCCAGCCGGTGAAGGCGGCCTTGGCGTTGCCATAGAGCAAGGCCGTCTTTTCCAGCAGGTCGGTGGGAAGCCCCGTGATTTTGGCGACAAATTCCGGCGTGTATTTCTTCAGATGGGCCGCGAGTTCCTGAAATCCGGTCGTGTGTTCCCGGATGTAATCCGGGTCAATCCTGCCATTGCGGATCGTCAGGTGCATGAGCCCGTTGATCAGGGCAATATCCGTGTGCGGTTGCAAGGGAAGATACACGTCCGCCATCATCGCCGTCTTGGAAAGACGGGGATCGGCGACAATCAGGGTCCGGTTCTTGTTCTTCTTCAAGTGCTCCCAGAGGATCGGATGGTTGTCGGCGATATTGGCACCGATCAGAAACACCACGTCCGCCACCTCTAGGTCTTGATAGGCACCCGGCGGGCCGTCACTCCCGAACGACCGTTTGTAACCGGAGACCGCGCTCGACATGCAGAGCGTGGTGTTGCCGTCATAATGCGTGGTCTTGAATCCCAACTGGATCAACTTTCCCAAGGTATAAAACTCTTCGGTGACGAGTTGACCGGTGGAGAGGATCCCCATGGCCTGGGAGCCATAATTTCTTTGGATGCGAACAAAACGATCAACCAGGGTGTCGAGCGCCTGATCCCAAGGTAGACGTCTTAATTTTCCCTTCACTTTCAGCAGCGGGTACAGGGCCCGCCCTTCGGCATGAATGGCATGATGTTCGGAAAGTCCCTTGGGACACAGCACGCCTTCGTTGACCGGATGATCCGGGTCGCCGCGGACACTCACGGCCCGGCCCTCTTTGACGCCCAGGAACATCCCGCACCCGACCGAACAATAACCGCACGTTGTCGGGACCCAATGATCCGGGATCTTTGCTTGGGACATATAACCGTATTGCGGGTCATAGCCGTAACGGTACTTCTCTTGTGCCGTGTCGAGACCTAGGAATTTTAAAATAGATTTCAAAAATACCCCTCCGGACGGTTTTTTGGCACGACGGAGACGAAGAAAAGATAACGACCCAGGAGTTCGCTGCCCAAGGCCAGAAAAAGAAACATGCCGATCCAAATAGGAACCCCGATACCGCCTGATTGTAGCAGGCCAACCAAAGTCAGCGGGATACCAATCAAGGTAATCAGGAGAGACCCAATCCGTGAAAGAAACGGCGTCCGAAATTTCTGGGTCAGAAGCTTGGCAGTCCCGCGCAGCTCGTGTTCTTCACGGCTGATGATGTAGAACAGTTTGACCAGAATCGATCCCAATTGAGCAAAACCAGCGATTAAAATGATACCCACCAAGGTCTTCCCGATGAGCATGACGGCCTGAGATAAATTCGACTGAGCGGCAAACAATAACAAAATCGCCAAAGGTCCCAGTAAAAACCCGGTGGAAAAGAAGGCGATCGGCGTTCGAATGTTATTCCAAGACGGACGTGCCGGGACCATATAGATTCTTGCCGAGGAATAAATTCCAGCGAGCCCCGTCATCGCGACCAAGACGCCTAAGGTCTCCATCGTGCCTGGCGGAAGCGCCAGTGACCTCCATCGTAAAATGCTGTAGACACTGGCAAGCCCGGCAAACAGGCTAAAGAAAAGCACCTCGCGCGAAAGCCAGGACCTTTTCCACATCTTCAAGGCCCGCCAAGCAAAAAGCGGACGCCCCAAATGAAAGACCGACGTTGTCAACGCCAGTCCCGCCGCACCCAACATGGCAAATGGTCCAACCTGCAAAAATTTCTGTAGGGGCGCCGCTCCAGCCAGAGGCTCCAGCCCGCCTCCAGCCATTGTCATGGAAAGCTGGCGGGGGTCCGCCCCTGGCGGATGCTGCATCCAATGCGACAACAACTCCGCAAGAAACAGGGAAAGAAAACCTCCCACCGAGAGCTGGGTCAGCACGGTCATGAAGATCAGCGAGTAATGCGGCTTCTCGGGCCTGAGTCGATACTCATCCGCACGATCCAAATCCGCCTGCAAATGGGGTGGAACGGTCAATCGGGTGGTCGAAACGGTGATCGAGGACTCCGGCACACCCGGCCCGTTGGCTTGGGAATGGTCTTGTTTCCATGCCCCCTGATTGACCTTCTCGATCTCAATCGCGCCGGAGGGGCAGGCGGCCACACAAGCGGGGAGATGGCCTTCCACCAATCGGTTGTGACAAAGGTCGCACTTGGTCACCATATTGCGTTCCGGATTGAATTGCGGCGCCTCGTACGGACAATTCCACGTGCAGTAACCGCAACCGATGCAACTGTCGGCGCGCATCCGAACGGCGCCGGTTATGGGATCCTTATAATAGGTGTCCGTCGGGCAACCGGTCAGGCAAGTTGGTTCCAGACAGTGATTGCAGGCCATGGAGACGTACAAACGAGTCGTCTTGGGAAATTCCCCGCCCTCGATCTCCCCTACCTGACGCCACTGCACATCCGCGGGATTGTTGTTCTGCTCGTGGCAGGCCACCTCGCAACACTTGCATCCGATGCACTTCCCCATGTCGAAGTGAAAGCGGTATTGTTCTCCCGACTCAAGTGGGATCAGCGGTCCTTCGTTCAGACCAGGCTCCCTTCCGCCAAATTCCATTTCTGTCTCCACTGAACCTGGACGCCTCTGAGGATGAGCAAGGCCGCGCAACACCCGACGGCAAAGAGGAGAAAGCCGGCTCCATAGCTACCCCAAACCTCCTTCAAACTCCCCAACCCGATGGGCAGCAGAAAACCACCGAGACCGCCGAAACTTCCGACCAGTCCGGTCAGGGTGCCGATTTGTTTTGGAAACCGCTGCGGCACCAACTGAAAAACCGCCCCATTGCCCATGCCCAACAGCAGCATAGTCATGAACAGGGCCGTCACAATGATTGGCAGAGATGGGAGGCTGGCAACCAGCAACAGACACACGGCAATCCCAGCGTAGAGTAATGATAAGGTCCGGATCCCACCCAGCCGGTCCGAAATATATCCACCAAGCGGCCGACAGAAGCTTCCGGAAAAAACGCAGAGGGCGGTCAAATTTCCCGCCATAATGCGAGAGACACCATATTGATCGTTAAAAAAAATCGGGAGAAAACTCGCCAGTCCGACAAAACCGCCAAACGTCATCATATAAAAAAAACAAAATAACAGGGCGTCGTGTTCCTTCAAACAGGTGAGATAATGGCGCCACGCCACGGGAGGAGGATGGGTCGGGCTGTCTTTGGCAAAGCGGAAGACATAGGCCATGACGAGGGCCAAGGGAATCAGGGCCAATCCAAAGACCGCGTGCCAGCCAATCGCTTGAGCAAGGCGAGGCGCAAAGAAAGCCGCCAGCACCGTACCACTATTGCCAGCGCCGGCGATCCCCATCGCAAGCCCCTGGTGTTCCGGTGGATACCATCGCGACGCCATTGGCAGGGCAACGGCAAAACTGGCCCCGGCAATTCCCAAGAGGAGGCCAATCCCATACATCCGAGGCAACGATGCGCCGGCGAAACACGCCAAAAGCAGAGGGATCGCGGTCAAACCCATGCCCCACAACGCCGTCTTTTTCGAACCAATGCGGTCGGCAATCATGCCAATCGGCAATCTTAACAATGATCCCCCCAGGAGAGGAACAGCCACCAGCATGCCCTTGGAGGCGGCATTCAAATTAAAGTCCTTGGCGATAAAAATTCCCAGGGCACCGATCAAAACCCAGATCATGAAACTCACATCAAAATAAAGAAAAGCACCCGCCAGCGTAGGCGGATGCCCAGCACTTCGAAAATTTTTGAAATACATAAAGCATCACTCCCCTTTTTTTCTTGCTAATGCATTTGTAATGCCAATCCGAGGTGGAGAAAATATGAATGATTTCAGTGGGTGCTGCGATGGAACCAGGGAATATCCGGCCTATTTATTAGGCATTGATAATAAAAGGGGCAGGCGGTCATTCTTCTTCCTTCAAATCAGAAAGATATTTTTTCAACATTTCAAACCACAAGAGGTTGGAGATTCCCACCATAAGGGCCATAAAACCATCTTTGACGCCGATCAAATCAAATCCAAAAAGGTGTCTCAGGCCTGGAATCAGTAAAATAAGGGTCAAAAATAAACAGGCCAATCCCACCAGGGCCCAAAGGATGTTATTTCGAACATGTCCCGTGTGAATGACGGTTTGGACCAAGGATCGGTTTGTCAGGATCAAACCAAGATTGGAGACAATAAGGCTCATAAAGGCCGCGGCCCGAGCCACGATTGACACCGACTGGATTTTCATCCGCAAAGTGGCCTCGTCCATTTTTTCCATTTCCTCTCCAGTCAGGATCTTGTCAAAATCTTGCAAGCCGATTTCCCGGGCAATGTGACGTGCGGTGCCGGGATAATCGCCCGTGATCATCATCACACGAATACCGGCTTGTTCGCATTCACGAATGGCTTGGGGCACTTCGGGACGAATCGGATCCAAGAGACCCAACAGACCGACAAATTCGAAATTAAAATCATGCTGGTCTACCGGGAGGGTCTTTTTTGAAAATCGCGCCCGGGCAACCCCCAACAGCCGCAACCCCTGATCGGCCATTTCTTGAATGAGGCGCTCCCAATGTTGCCGTTCGTTTAGATCCAAATGGCACAGGTCAATGATAGCCTCGGGGGCCCCTTTGGCGGCAATGCAGTAATCAACGCCATCCGGTGACATCCAAACGCAGGACATGGCCAGGAGGCGGGCAGACAGCGGATACTCCCGCACCAACTCCCAATCGTCATGCAGGTGTTCCGTTCCTGAGAGACCGGCCAAGGCCGACTCCCGAATGGCTTTTTCCATGGGATCAAACGGGTCTTTGTGACTGGCCAGCACGGCATATTCCTCAAGTACATGGAACTCCTCTGGCAAAGATTGCAGATCATGGGCCAGTTTCATTTCATGATCTCGCGTTCGCAGAGACTGCAGAAACATCCGATTTTCCGTCAGGGTGCCCGTCTTGTCGACGCAGAGGATGGTGGTGGTCCCCAAATTTTCAACCGCCGGCACGCGGCGAGTCAGAACATTCTTTTTGGAGATACGCCAGGCACCCATCGCAAAAAAGAGGAGGAACATTGGTTCCCGAAAAATTCCCCACAGGATGGCCCCAAAACCGCGTCGCCGAGAGGATGGCAATTCATTCGGACCATATGCCTTCAATCTCGCATCAGCCTCTATTTCGGAAAGTCCAACGAACGTGTCATTGCCTTGAATCGTCATAATTTATCAATATGGATGGAGGTTAAATCTTACTTGTTTCCAACAAACTGTACCTTGACGGGGGTCATGATTCTAGCTGAGCTCCATCATAGAAAATGATTCGGATTCCTTTTAGGATTACGCCATGAATTCCTTGCAAATCCAATTCATCGGCGCCACAGGCACAGTGACTGGCTCGAAGTATCTCCTAACCAGCGACAAAAATAAGTTTCTCGTGGACTGCGGTCTGTTTCAAGGTTTCAAGGTCTTGCGCCTCCGAAACTGGAACCCCCTACCTTTCGATCCCAAAGACATAGAGGCTGTCATTCTGACTCATGCCCACATCGATCACAGCGGGTACCTTCCCCTTCTCGTAAAGAACGGTTTCCGCGGCAAGATTTACGCAACTCGAGGAACGGCCGCCCTTTGCAAAATCCTGCTGCCCGATGCGGGTCACTTGCAAGAAGAGGATGCCGTTTTTTTAAACCGACACAAGCTTTCCAAACACAAGCCGGCTCTTCCTTTGTATACGGAGGCAGATGCCATCAAATCGCTGGAGAGTCTTGTGCCCGTTGACTGGGGCAAGAAAATCTCCCTGACGCCCAACCTTGACTTTGAGTTATTTCCGGCTGGACATATTGTTGGGGCAGCCATGGCAAGGTTCGTTTCTCGGAAATCTCGCATTACGTTTACAGGCGATTTAGGCCGGCCAAACAACATCATCATGTCACCACCCTCCCCTCTCCCCGAGACCGATTATCTGGTCATTGAATCCACTTATGGGAATCGAAACCATCCCCCAGAAGATCCTCGAAAAACGCTGCAAGATATCATTTCCAAAACCGTTGCCAGGGGTGGATCTGTGCTCATTCCTTCCTTTGCCGTCGGGCGTGCCCAAGAGATCCTCTATCTCATTTATCAATTAAAGATAAAAAAAGAGATCCCCAATATCCCCATCTACCTCAACAGCCCCATGTCGGTTCAGGCGACAAAAATTTATTGCGATTTTCATGACGAACACCGGATAACGTCTGGCGATTGTGAGGCCATGTGCCATACCGCCCACTTCATCACGACCGTCGAAGAATCCCGACGATTGAATACTCAAAAACAACCCTGTGTCATCCTCTCGGCCTCCGGCATGGCAACCGGAGGACGAGTTTTGCACCATCTTAAATTTCTGGCCCCAAATCCGAAAAACTCCATTCTCCTAGTCGGCTTTCAGGCTGCGGGGACACGTGGTGACGCCCTGGTTCACGGTGTCGACCATATCAAGATTCATGGGGAGATGATCCCTGTAAAGGCCCAGGTTGCAACGTTAGATTCGCTCTCAGCGCACGCCGATGCGAACGAAATTTTAAACTGGCTTCGACACTCAAGCCATCCACCCAAAATAACCTTCATCACTCACGGCGAACCGCTGGCCAGTGATGCCTTGCGAAAAAAAATCGAGCAAGATCTTGGCTGGACTTGCCATGTCCCAGACTATCTCGAAACCCGCGATCTGTAATTTTTCTCTTCTATTCGATCTAACCGCTTGAGGATCTCATGAAGATTTTTGACAATCTGCGCTTGCTCTTTTCCCTCTAGCCTCATCTCTTTCTCCAAAGGGGCCATCTCTTCCTCCACTTCCTGTCTCATCAAAATCATCAAAAGGACTCCAGTGAAGCTGATAAAGAGCACCGTCCCGGTATACATAAGAGCGATCCCGATCAAGCGACCTAGAAAAGTTTGAGGAAGGATATCTCCGTAGGCCACCGTCGTAATGGTGGAAATACCCCACCAAAGGGCATCAAAATAGTTTTTCATCTGGGAGTTCGGCCCCTTTTCCAACTGGTAAACAGCGAATGTCGCCGCAACAAGGATGCCATTACCGACTACCGTCAAATAGATGAAGGTCGGGTGGAGAAAAATCCTCATGAGATTTCGAGTCTCTCTTTTGAGAAGTTTTAGCATGATTTTGGAGACTCATATTACCCGGCACAAAGGGATTAAACATGACATTACTCATGTTTTTTTCTGCTTAGCGTCATGGAGGGTCGCCGAATCTGATGGCATAAATATGACACTTAACCAAACAAGGAGATTTTATGGGACAAGCTATGACCAAAAATCAGATAGTCAGCAAACTCTCAAACGACGCCAAACTTCTCAAAAAAGACGTCGTCAAATTAATGGACGACCTGGCAGCCCTGGCCCTCAAGGAGGCCAAAAATGGTTTTACGATTCCAGGCTTGGGAAAACTGGTCCTCGCCAATCGTAAGGCCCGGATGGGTCGTAACCCGCAAACCGGGTTACCCATCAAAATTCCCGCCAAGACGGTTCTTAAATTCCGCGTGGCCAAGGCAGCCAAAGAGCTCCTACTGGGTAAAAGCAAGAAACGCCGTTAAAGGAGACAGGATATGAAAAAGTTGACATCATTTCTAATAATCTTGGCACTACTTCTCTCGCCTTTTTTAAACGCTGAAGAACCGAAAGAAATTGGAAAAACCAACTTGAAGGACACCATGATGATGTTGGGACTATATCTTTATGGCCTTAACCGGGAAGTGGCCAGAAAGACCCCAGACTATGACGCCATCAAATTTCTTTCGGATTCCGCCGTTAGATACAGCAAGGCCATGAAGACTCTTGAGGGAGATAAACGCTTCCAGAACAATCTGGACAACATGATTTTGCAGGCGGAGACCCTCAATAAATACAGCGTCAAAAAACATCGCCTTGTCCGGTTCCAGTTTCAGGCCTTCTCAAACAGCTGTGCTGCCTGCCATACCATGGGTTCAGAACCATACGCGGGGGTGAGAGAGAAAAAAGATTAGTTTATGAGCTCCAATAAAACAACAGGCTTTCTCGTTGGTCTTCTCCTGGGATTGGGGGCTCCCCTCGGCGGTCTCCTGTTACATGCGTTATTGCTGCAAAAGTATAATTGGTCGTGGGTTGGGCAGGAGTGGTTCAATCACAGATTCTTTTACGGTTATATGGCCGTCACCACGCCGATTGTTTTTTCAGCCTTTGGTTGCTCACTTGGGTGGCTCAGGGATGAGATTCTCTCCAAAAACAAATTCCTGGAACATATGAATACCATCCTGCAACGCCGATCGATCTTGGATGACATGACCGGTCTCTACAACCATCGCCACCTCTTGGAGGAGATAAAGAAAGAGGTTGAACGGGCAAAACGCTATCAAAGGCCGCTCTCCGGCATGATGATCGATCTCGATGATTTTAAGAAAGTTAACGACCATTATGGCCACCTCGTTGGAGACGAAGTCTTAATAGGGGTTGCTGAAGTCCTGAAAGGAAGTGTTCGCAAAATGGATGTTGTTGGTCGCTACGGAGGTGATGAATTTTTGATCATCCTACCAGAAGCAGCGCTGGAGACTACCCGACATATTGCGGAGAGAATTCTCGGCAACTTTCAAGCCCAGCCAATCAGAACCAGCAAAGGTCCTTTGCCCATTACAGTCAGCATTGGAAGTTTCCTGTTTAAAGACCCCCAGCTGGTCGACCTAACATCCTTTATTGAAAAAACGGACCAAGCCATGTTTCATGCAAAGGGCGCCGGTAAGAATAGATTTACTGCCTAACGTCGGGTAATGGTAAAATAACCACCGGGCAATTAATTTGATGCAATAAATTAATAATTATTTCTTGTTTTGGGCCTCCCGTTTTCCCGACCTTCATGCCGACGATGACACAATCGATGTTTTTTTCCTTCACGATGCGGGAAATGACATTGGCCGGTGTTCCCATCTGAGCCACCGTTTCATAAACCAACTTCCGTTTATAGGGGCTCACGTCGCCCCCTCCACCGGCAAAGCCGGATGGAGTCTTCCCCTCAACGCCGCTTTGCGGCTGGCAATTCAATAGTTTCTGAGCGACCTGAAGTGTATTTTTTAACCGTTCCAAGGATTGATTCCGGAGGGCATCATGGGCATTGATAATCTGCGCCGATGCGGCAAGGGGTACCATGTAGGTTGTCAGCAGGAAGAGCTTGAAATCCCCTTGCACGCCTTCAAGAAATGACACAATTCCCCGAAGGACCCGTTGAGAATCATCATAAAAATCAATCGGCAATAGGATATTTTTCATAAATACACGTCTAGCCTCATTATTGAGGTTAAACGGATGCGGGGAACGAAAGAATGACGCGGGACTGAAAAAGGGCTGATATTAATCAGTATTGGATTTTTTGCAGGGCTTCCGAGTTCAGGATAACGATCTCACGGCCATCAATTTCGATGAGCTTGTGATCCTTAAATTCACTGAGGGAACGAATCACCGTTTCCGTGGCGGTACCTGCGATACTGGCCAAATCATCACGATTGATGGTTATTCTAAAGTTCTTTTTGCTACCCTCACGATAGCGCGCCTCCAACAGCAAAAGGGCTTCGGCCACCTTCTTACGCACCGTGTCATAGGCCAAACTTAAGAGCTGCTGCTCCTTCTCCATCACATGATTGGCAAGCATCTTCATGAATTGGCCGGCCACATCCCTATTTTTATAGATCAGGGCCAAAAAATCCTCACTGGGGATCTTACAAACCTCCGCGTCATCCATCGCCATGCAAGAATCGAAATAATCCGCGTTCTTAAGCAACGGGATATAACCAAAAAATTCCCCCGGCTTGAACAAGCCAGTCACATACTCCTTGCCATCTTCGTGAGTTTTATAGGCCTTCACCTTTCCCTTGTTCAAAAAATAAACATATTGAGGTTTATCCCCTTCATGAAAAACGATTTCATTTTTCCTGTAATGAACCAAGGGCCTTTTTTGTGAAAGCATCGCAAGGTCTTTGAGCCCCCTGGCCTGATCCATGAATTGATTGAATCCCACAAGATCTTGGGGAAACACCTGCTTCATCAGTTCACTTTTCTTCAAACGAATTTCAATCACATTGAGGAGTTCCGTCTCTTCGAAGGGCTTGGTCAGGTAATCATCGGCGCCTAATTCCATCCCCTTCCTCATCTCACTCTTTTCAGCCTTGGCAGTCAGAAAGATAAACGGAATGCTCGCTGTCTCCGGATGCTTGGACAAAATGTGGATGACCCCATAGCCGTCAAGCTTGGGCATCATGATATCACAAACGATCAAGTCAGGCTGCCATTTCATGGCAAGCTCCACACCCTCCTTGCCGTCTTTTGCGGTAGTGACTGCGTAATGGGCCAGCTCGAGAATCTCGGCCGTATTTTCCCTCATGACCGTGTCGTCTTCTATGAGCAAGATTTTTTTCATGGCTGAATTCCCTCGGGCAAGATTACGGTAAAGGTGGTACCCTCATTTTCCCGGCTTATATAACTAATGGAACCACCCATCAAGCCAAGATACCGCTTAACGATATTAAGACCCAATCCCGTCCCTTGAACATTAGTGGCGTTGCGCGCCCGAAAAAACCTCTCAAATAGTTGCCCCTGTTCGACTTCCGGGATCCCAATACCTTCATCCCGAACAATAATGACAATCCGTGAATCTTGTTGTTCAATACCAAAATGAACATCCACCCCTTCTGGGGAATATTTCATGGCATTAGAGAGCAAATTGATCAGGACATTCCTCAAAATTTCCCTATCCAAAACGACTAATTCCTTTCCACCTTGATGTTGGTACAAAATACGTTGCCCTTTTTTCGCCAGAGATTGCATTTCATCAACCAAATCCCTGGCAAAATCATCCATGGAAAATGAACTCGGGCGACACTCCACCCGTCCCGCCTCCAGTTTATCCAGGGAAAGAAAATCGTTCAAAATATTGGTCAAATTCTGGACGGAGGACTTGATTGTCTGGATATGCCTACCAATTTTTTCCTTGTCGCCGGACTGATTGTAGCGATCGATGAGCGCTGTTGAAGTCAGGATGCCAGAGAGCGGCGTGCGAAATTCATGGGACGCCATGGAGACAAAGCGGGATTTGAGCTCGCCCAAATCTTTTTCCTTTTCAAAGGCCCGCCGGACTTCCTGCTCGGCATTTTTCCTTTGTTCCATTTCATGATTCAGGTTTTCATTCATCTGTTGCAACTCCTGAATCGCTTGCGACAGGGCCTCCGTCCTCTCCTGTACTTTCGTCTCAAGCTCCTCCGCTAGCCTTTGCAGGCCTTCCTCATCCTTTTTCCTTTTGGAAATATCGCTGACAAAGCTGACTATTTCCTTCTTGTCTCCGATCGTATAGGTAGCCAGGCTGATTTCGATGGGGAAGGTGGTACCATCTTTTCTCAGGGCGGAAAGATCCATGCCCAAACCCATCGGTCTGGGACTCGGACGCTGGGCGTAACCTTCCCGATGCTGGACATGGGTTTTTCGCAACGTGGCGGGAATCAACACCTCGATCTTTTGCCCCACCAATTCCTCCAGCCCATAACCAAAGAGACGACTGGCGGACGGGTTGACTTTTTCGATAATTCCCGCGCCATTGGAAATCAAAATACCAATGCTCGCGTTCTCAAACATGGACTCGTAGGCGACGGTGCTTTCTTCGCGGGAGGTCATAGTTGGCTAGGACTCACGGGCCAGGTTGTCAAAACGCGTGAAATTGGAGAGAAACGCCAAACGCACCGAACCGATTGGCCCATTACGCTGTTTGCCGATAATGATCTCGGCCGTCCCTTTGTTGACTGTTTCGCGATCGTAAACCTCTTCGCGATACACAAAGGCAACAATATCCGCATCCTGCTCGATAGAACCACTTTCACGAAGATCGGCTAACATGGGTATCGGCGGTTTACGATTCTCCACCATGCGGTTGAGCTGGGAGAGGGCCACCACCGGGATACTCAGTTCCTTCGCCAGCGCCTTGAGGGAACGGGAAATTTCCGAGATCTCTCGCTCGCGGCTATCGACGTTATCAATCCCCTTCATCAGCTGAAGGTAATCCACCACAATCAAACCCAAGCCGTGTTCTTTTTGCAAACGACGCGCCTTCGCACGCATTTCCAAGACATTGATAGCCGCTGAATCATCAATAAAAATAGGCAACTCCGATAAGATCCCGGCACTCCGAGTGAGCCGGGGCCAATCAGACTCGGACAGATAACCGGTACGCAGCCTGGAGGCATCCACCCGAGCCTCACTGCAGAGCATCCGTTGCACGAGTTGTTCCTTAGACATTTCAAGCGAAAAGATGGCGGTAGGAACTTTTTTCATCGCCGCATTCGACGCAATGTTCAGCGCAAAGGCCGTCTTACCCATACTGGGCCGACCCGCGATGATAATCAAATCAGAGGGCTGCAACCCAGAAGTGAGGCGGTCAAATTCAATAAAACCCGTCGGCACACCGGTGACGGATTCCTTCCGCTCATAAAGTCCTTCGATAGCCTTGAAAGCCCCCTTGACTACCTGCTTCATCGGAAAAAAAGCCTGACGGATCCGCTTTTGGGCAATCTCAAAAATAACCTTCTCGGCATGATCGAGAAAATGATCCACATCCCCGGTGGCCTCATAACCGCGGTTGACAATCTCCGTGGCTGATTGAATCAAGCTCCGCAGCACGGCCTTCTCACGCACAATCTTGGCGTAGGAGGTGATATTGGCGGCGGTGGGGATACTATCCACCAATAAAGAAAGATAACTGGCCCCTCCCACGGCTTCCAAATGTCCCTGTTCTTTGAGGACATTGCCTAGCGTGAGGAGATCAATGGGCTCACTTCGTTCGGAGAGGATCCCCATCGCCTTGAAAATCTTACGATGCGACTCACGGTAGAAATCTTCGGCAGAGGAAAATATCTCGTGGACGCGAAAGATCGCCTCATTCTCCAACATAATCCCGCCCAAGACCGACTGCTCGGCGGAGATATCCTGAGGAGGCAACCGCGCCCCTATTGATTCAATTTTTTGTGCTTCCATAGGTGGGAATAATAATATTTAAACGCGACGCGCGACTTCAATCGTCACCTTCGCCGTCACATCGCCATGAAGGTAGATCTCTGCCGTGAAATTTCCCAATTTCTTAATCGGTTCCGGGAGGTGAATCACCTTTTTGTCCACGGTAAAACCACGGGCATGAAGGGCCTCGGCCAGATCACGAGTCGTGACGGTACCAAAGAGCTTATCCTCTTCTCCCGCAAGCCGCTCAACCACTAAAGGGCTCTCCGCCATCTTGCGCGCCACCTCTTCGGCCTCCAACCTCAACTTGGTCCGACGGGCCTCGATCTGCGCTCGCTCTTGTTCCAACCGTCTCAGATTCCCTGGAGTCGCCTCCATCGCCTTCTTTTTTGGAAAGAGATAATTACGTGCATAGCCTGGCGAAACTTTAATGAGCTCACCTGCCTTGCCAACATGTGGAATATCATCCTGAAGAATTACCTGCATAGTGCCTCCTTGAAATGACTAAGCCGCGCCACTCATACCTTTTATTTTACGAAAATCAAACCAGAAATTAAACAAGCCCAACAACACAATCACAACCGCAACTACTTGAAATAAAACAAAAAAAACAAGATAAGCCGCCATTCTCATCAACGGAGGGATGGGCCGTCGCCAAAAGTGGATAACGATCGCCATGCCTTGAAAAAAATAAACCGCCAAATTCACCAGGAGAATATTCAGGCTCAACCATTTCAATCCCGTCTGGTGCAGCAATAAATTATTCAAAAAATACAGCGCCCCTACCGAGACCGGGAACCAAACCCAAGAATCTGGCAGCTTCCATTGCGCAAAATCCCCCCACTTGCCAAATAAACGCCCCCCATCAAACCAACGCTTGAACAACATGACGTTCAAAGCACAGGCCACCAAGGTCCCGTTGATCAAAAAAGCCGGCAGGAGATAATACGCCGCATCGACCATCGCAGGGAGGTGTCCCCTGAGCAGGACCATCTCCTCCTCTTCCAGACCGATATCCTGTCCCGACTGGAGCCACTGTGCAAAAAAATTCTGAAACAAGGCCCGGATCTGTCCGAAAACATTTACGGAAAAAATGGCGCTAAACACCACCAATCCCACCATGAGCAAGAAACCCAACCCCATGACACTCCGGGCAATCCCCCACTCCATCCGCTCGCCTTGCCCCGCCCTCACCAGCAACAGGCCCAGCACCCCATAATACAAAAACTCCAGCATCCCCAAATAACTGATCTGGGCGGGGGTAAAAACCGGGGCCAAATTCATGAGCGGCAACATCCAAACAACGTGATTGGCCGCCTCAACGGGCTTATTGAGGATATGATAAAAGACCGATAAGAGCGCAAAGCCGGCCACTAAGGCAACCAACGCCTGGCCAACACCACGACGGTGATAACAGATCGCCAACGGGAGCGGCGTAAAAATGGCGAAGAGCCCCGTGCTATAAAGAAAAATGGGAAGCCCGGCGGCAACCAACCAGCTGGCTAGCATCATTAAACCTGGGCAACAGCAACCGTATGACTGCCACCGGCAGGCATGAGCGCCAAGATACGAGCCCGTTTAACCGCCTCATCCACGCGTCTTTGATGAAAGGCGCAATTGCCCGTCACGCGCCGCGGGATGACCTTGCCTCGCTCGGTGGTAAAAGGCATCAATAGCTTGGGTTCTTTATAATCGATCGGCATATGCGGATCCGCACAAAATCGACATACCTTCTTGCGGACTGGACCGAGCCGCTTCGCACTATCACCATAATCAGGCTTCATGTTTTTTCTCCCCTTTCGCAGCATACTTCGTCGAGACCTTGGGTTTCCGGATCGTCAAAAAACGCAACACCTGCTCCGAGAGTCGAAGATTGCGCTCCAACTCATCAGACACGCCCCCGATCCCTTGATATTCCAACAAGAAATAGTGGCCCTTGGTTTGTTTTTTAATCCGATAAGCCAACGGCTTCTTGCCTAAATCCTTCAAGTCCACCCGAGCGGCATTGTGCTTGGCCAACACCCCCTGGAGCTTCTCATTGACCTTCTTGACTGCGTCTTCCGACAAGTCATCGCGCAGCAGATAAACCACTTCATAATCTACCATAACTATTTCCTCCCTCAATTAATCAGACAACCATTGATGAACAACCCTGATTCCCTCATCCAACATCGGTGCCACCTGAAGCATCTCCTCCGACCCAAAGGCGGACAAAACAAAACTTTCCACCTGTTCCTTACGCTCCGGACGCCCAATCCCCAGGCGAACCCGGCTAAAATCTTTTCCAACAGACTCCATAATCGAGCTCACCCCGCGATGCCCGGCGGCTCCCCGCCCAAAATCAAGCTTGACGCGGCCCAGCGCCAGATCCAAGTCGTCATGCACCACCAACAACTCAGGACCGCCAAAAAATTGCACCGCCTGCAACACCGCCCCGCCGGACAGATTCATGAAGGTTTGGGGCAGCAACAAAATCACCTTCTGACCCTCCACCACCCCATCGCCCGTAAAACTGGAGAACTTTTTTCGTCCCAAATCAATATGCCACTGACTCGCTAACCGCTCCACCAAGGAAAAACCCACATTATGCCGCGTCCCGACATACTCCTTGCCAGGATTCCCAAGGCCAACAATGAGTTTCATGGGTGACTTTAGCCCTTCTTCTCAGCCTTGCCACCCTCGGCCTTACCCTTACCCGCTTCTGCTGGCTTGGCCTCACCTTCCGCCTTTTCTTCCTTGCCAACCACCGGCACCGCACCCGCCACACCACCCTCAGCCGCCACTGGGGCCGCTTCTTCTTCACGCGGGGCGGCAATGGAGACAATCGTCAGATTGGTTTCCATATCGACTTCCACCCCTTCGGGGAGGGTCAGATCCGATAAATGGAGATTATTACCAATATCCAAAGGCGTCACATCCACTTCAATAAAAGAGGGGATATTGGTCGGCAAGCTTTTGACCTCAATCTCCCGTAAGGTGATCTCCATGATCCCGCCATTAACCACCCCGACCGCCTTGCCAATGACATGGATCGGAACCTTGACCGTCACCTTTTGCGTGATGTCAATTTTGAGCAGATCCATATGGGTAATATTATGTTTCAAGACGTCGATCTGATAATCCTTCATCATAACCAGCATCGGAGCCGCCTGCGCTGCCACCTGCAACTCAATCACCGCATTCATACCGGCCGAACTTCCCAAGGTTCTGCCCAATTCGCGGGAGTTGAGGGAAATTCCCTGAGGATCCATCCCGCGACCATAAACAATGGCGGGAACCAAGCCCTTGCGGCGTAACGCCCCTAACCCTTTTTTACCCGTTTCTCGCGGCTCCGCTGACAGTTTTAATCTTTCCATATAATCCCTTTCTTTTGTACGGGCGCGGTCACCGCGCCCCTACACAAATTACACAAACAATGATGAGACCGATTCCCCCGTATGTATCCGGCGAATCGCCTCTGATAAAATGGGACCGACCGACAAAACCTTAATTTTGTTACATTCCTTTATTTTCTCTCCCACCGGGATGGTATTGGACACCAAGAGGGTTTCCAGCGGCGATTGATTGATCCGCTGCACCGCTGGCCCGGAGAGCACTCCATGGGTACCAATCGCAAAAATCGACTTGGCGCCTTGATCCATAATCGCCTTCGCCCCTTGGGTCAGGGTCCCGGCGGTATCCACAATGTCATCCACAATCAACGCCCGCTTATCTTTCACATCCCCGATCAAATGCATCACCTCAGACTGATTGGCCGAGGTCCGTCGCTTATCAATGATCGCCAACTCGGCATTGAGCCGCTTCGCGTACGCACGGGCGCGTTCCGTCCCCCCCGCATCCGGAGAAACCACCACGAGGTCCTGGGTGTCTTTTTCTTGCATAAGATATTCCAGAAAAATCGGGGTCGCATAAAGATGATCAAAGGGAATATTGAAAAATCCCTGAATTTGACCGGCATGCAGGTCCATCGCCAATAAACGATTGGCCCCCGCCGCCGTGAGCATATCGGCAATCAGCTTTGAAGTGATGGGGGTCCGCGGCTGCACCTTACGATCTTGCCGGGCGTAACCATAGTAGGGGATCACCGCCGTAATCCGATCCGCCGAGGCCCGTTTCAAGGCATCGATCATGATCAACAATTCCACCAGATGTTCATTCACCGGGGTGCAGGTCGGCTGAATGACAAACACATCCATCCCACGCACGTTTTCATCAATCTCGACAAAGATTTCACCATCGGAAAATCTCCGAATCACGGCTTGGCCTAACGGAACTCCGATGTTTTGCGCGATCTCTTGCGAGAGCTCGGGGTTGGCCGTTCCAGAAAATATTTTTAACTGTTGAAATGACGACATAAAATAAACTACACCTTTCGTAACACCTTCGGGGATCGTCTAATTGGTAGGACAGCGGCCTTTGACGCCGTCAATCTAGGTTCGAGTCCTAGTCCCCGAGTAATTCTGTGCAACAAACCCACCATTCAGGATATCTAACCTTCAGTTCCTGATAGGCTGCTTCCTGCTTTGCTTTATTCTCAAAAATACCAAAGACCGTAGGGCCGCTACCACTCATTAAAACACCATCCGCCCCACGTGTGTGGAAGGCCTGTTTGACCAGACCGACTGCAGGATAGGAGTCTATGGTCACTGCCTCGAGATCATTCCTCAACAGTGGGAGAATTTCTCTCCAGCCCCTAAAAGAGAGGCGGTGGTTATCATCCCCCTGCGGCCTTGTCAATGGGCTCTTTCCCCATTTCTTGAATATTTCAGGGGTCGAAACAGGGAACCTCGGATTCACGAGCACGAGACACAGGGAGGGGGTCTGAACCGGGGTCAACCTCTCCCCCACCCCCTCAGCCCACTGGCTCCCCGGGACGGTAAAAAAAGGCACATCGGCGCCCAAACCCCGCGCCAGGGCAATAAGCCTTTCCCCACTCCACCCCAACCCCAAGGCCTGGTTTAAATGCACCAGCAAGGTCCCAGCGTCGCTAGACCCGCCACCCAAGCCGGCCGCCATGGGGATCCGCTTGGTGACATGCAGCGTCATGCCAAATTTCTGCCCCGACTCCCGCCGCACCAAATCGCAAGTCTTCCAAAGCAGATTGGTCTCATCACAGGGGAACCCAGGCTGATCGGAGGTTAGCTGCATCGCCCCCGATGTCAATGCACCCTCCAGGGTATCTCCCAAGGCGAGCTTAACCATCAACATCCTCAGGTCATGGTAACCATCCGGGCGCTTGCCTAACACCTCCAACCGAAGATTGATCTTAGCGGGGGCATGCAACTTAAAATTCATGACGATCGCATAGCGATTCTCTTGAAATAGGTCAACAGTAACACTTGCCTTTTCATCTCAAATAACTAGTATCCGCCCGATCATGGGAATGACAGCCACCAAGCTTTCGGAAAAGGGACGCGGACGACTCATCACGCTAGCCTCACTCAAGGAGGGCACCACCGATAGCTTTGACGGGACAAAAATCAGCTACCGTTCCTTTGGCCAAGGAGATCCGCCCATTATTTGTTGTAACGGTCTTGGTGTCAGCACCTTTTTTTGGACCTATTTGGAAAAACATTTTCGTTTTTCGCGCCAGGTCGTCACCTGGGATTATCGCGGTCATGGCAAATCCGAGCTGAAGAAAAATACCAAGCACTACAACATCACCGCCCTGGTGCAAGACTGCCTGGCCGTACTTGATGAACTTAAGGTGAAAAAAGGCGTCTTCATCGGCCATAGCCTGGGGACCCAGGTCATCTTTGAATTGTACCGCCTCCACCCCGAACGCGTGGCCGCCCTCGTGCCGTGTTTTGGCACTTATGGGAATGTCATGAACACTTTTTATAATTCCCGGCTCTCCCGCTACGCCTTCAACATCGCCTATTTCTTGGGGACGACCTTTCCGAAGCAGAGTAATATCCTCAGTACCTTCCTCCTACAAAATCCGCTTTCTTTTTGGATGGGGGGTCTTCTCAAAATGATGGACACCGGGATGATGACCAAGGCGGATAGCGACCGTTATATCAAACACATCCTGTCGGTCGATCCGCTCTACTTCACCATGCTCCTCAAGAGCGCCCAAGACCATACCGCCGAGGAGATATTGCAAACCATCAAGGTTCCAAGCCTGATCATCGCGGGCGAGCTTGACCAATTCACCCCGGTTTGGCTCTCCAAAAAGATGCATCGCCTGATCCCCAAGTCCGAACTGTTCGTCGTCAAAAAGGCCACCCATGCCGGTCTGGTGGAACAACACGATGCCATCAACCTGCGGATTGAAAAATTTTTGGATGATTCTTTAGGACGTGCCCGCCGCCACGCGGGTTGATCGTTATTTTTGAAACGTCAATTCACTACCATCCTGAGCACTTCCCACATCGACGTTGACCTTATCCCCTTCTTGAAATTGCCCCGCCAAGATCTTGAGGGAGAGCGGATCCTGCAGATAGCGTTGAATGGCGCGCTTGAGCGGACGGGCCCCATAGACCGGGTCATAGCCCTGCTTGGCCAACAACTCCATGGCCTTGGGGGTCAAAGTGATCTCGATCTTCCGTTCGACCAATAATTTTTTTAAGCCCTCTAGCTGAATCGCAACAATCGCCGCAATCTGACTCTCCTGAAGCGGGTGAAAGATGATAATTTCGTCAATTCGATTGAGAAACTCCGGCCGGAAATGCCCGCGCAAGGCCTCCATCGCTTTTTGTTCCATCTGACGCTCCTCACCCGCCAACTGGCCGATGGCCTCACTCCCGATATTGGAGGTCATGATGATGACGGTATTGCGAAAATCAACGGTCCGTCCCTGACCATCGGTCAAGCGACCATCATCCAAGATCTGCAAAAGCACGTTAAAAACATCATGATGGGCCTTTTCAATCTCGTCAAACAACACGACCGCGTAAGGCCTGCGCCGCACGGCCTCGGTCAACTGCCCGCCTTCTTCATAACCCACATAACCCGGAGGCGCCCCGATCAAACGCGACACCGTATGCTTCTCCATGTACTCGGACATATCAATCCGGGTCACGGCATTTTCATCGTCAAAGAGAAACTCCGCCAAGGCCCGGGCCGTCTCGGTCTTGCCCACACCGGTCGGTCCCATAAAGATGAAGGAACCAATCGGTCGTTTCGGATCAGACAGCCCCACACGGGAACGACGCACGGCATTGGCCACCTTTTGCAAGGCCTCTTCCTGGCCAATCACCCGTTGCCGGATCCGCTCTTCCATGTGTAACAACTTCTCGGTCTCCCCCTCCAACATGCGCGTCACCGGGATCCCTGTCCATTTGGCCACCACCTCCGCAATATCCTCGGCCTCCACCTCTTCCTTCAGCATCTTCTGCTGTTGTTGCAAGGTCACGAGCTGCTTGTCTTCGCCCTCTAATTGTTTCTGCAACTCCAAGAGCTTGCCATACTTAAGCTCTGCGGCCCGGCCCAGGTCACCACCGCGTTCCGCCTGCTCGGCATCGATCTTCGCTCGCTCAATTTTTTCCTTAATGTCTCGAATCCTCTTGATCGCCTCTTTTTCCTTCTGCCAATGAACCTTGAGGACCGTGGATTCTTCCTTTAATTCCTTCAGCTCTTTCTCAATCCGCGACAAAGTCTCCTTCGAGGTCTTGTTCCCTTCTCGTTTCAAGGCCTGCCGCTCGATCTCCATCTGGAGGATTTTCCGTTCAATCTGGTCAATCTCGGTCGGCAGGCTATCGATCTCAATCCGTAATTTGGAGGCGGCCTCGTCCATCAAATCAATCGCCTTATCGGGCAAAAAACGATCCGCAATATAGCGCTGCGACAGGGTCGCCGCCGCCACCAAGGCCGCATCCTGGATCTTGACCCCATGATGGACTTCATAACGCTCCTTCAACCCCCGCAAGATCGCGATGGTGTCTTCCACACTCGGCTCACCAATAAAGACCGGTTGAAAGCGCCGCTCCAAGGCCGCATCTTTTTCCACATACTTGCGATACTCATCCAAGGTCGTGGCCCCGATGCAGCGCAACTCACCACGGGCCAAGGCCGGTTTCAGCATATTCGACGCATCCATCGCCCCTTCCGCCCCACCCGCGCCGACCAAGGTGTGTAATTCATCAATAAACAAAATAATCTGACCGTTGGCCTCAGCGATCTCTTTCAAGACGGCCTTGAGACGATCTTCAAACTCACCGCGATACTTGGCACCGGCAATCAGGGCACCAAGATCCAGCGACAAGACTTGTTTTTCCTTCAGAGATTCCGGCACATCCCCACTCGCAATCCTCTGGGCCAACCCCTCCGCAATCGCCGTCTTGCCCACCCCGGGATCCCCGATCAAGACCGGATTATTTTTCGTGCGTCGCGACAAGACTTGGATGACACGACGCACCTCTTCGTTACGCCCAATGACCGGGTCCATCTTGCCGCGCCGCGCCAGGTCGGTCAGGTCTTTGCCATAGCGGGCCAGGGCCTGATATTTATTTTCGGGATTTTGATCCGTGACGCGATGACTCCCTCGGATGGACATCAAGGCCTTGAGCAGTCCTTCTTTGCTCACTCCGAGCTCACGCAAGATCTGGGCGGCTGGGGCTTCTTTGACCTCCAACAAGGCCATGAGCAAATGTTCGGTGCTCACATAATCATCCTTAAGCTTATCGGCCTCACTCCGAGCCTCATCAAAAACCCTCTTAAGACGGAATGAGACATAGACGTTACCCGTAGATGAGACTGTGGGCATTTTTTTCAGCTCGGCTTCAAGCCGGGTCTGGACTGTATGGCTATCAATTTCCAGTTTTTGTAACAGCGTACCCACCACCCCATGCTCCTGTATCAACAGGCTCAAGAGGAGATGCTCGGGTTCAACCTGCGGATGTCCTTTGGATTCGGCGGATTGTTGGGCGGCCAGGACGGCCTCCTGGGCCTTTACCGTGAATTGATCGAGTCGCATAGGGGACAACTAAACATGATTTTTGGATTGTCAAAAGGGGAAAATGGATGCTGTGGGACGAATTCGCACGAATTCGTAGGGGTTCAAAATTTTGAACCCCTACGGCACCCGTGACGGGTCAAGAGGATTCAGTGCCGCGGCTTGGCCCCGCCGTGATTGAATCAAAATTGGGTCTACGTCATAAAAGTAGGGGCGTATTGCAATACGCCCCTACTTGGTAAACGCCAAATAAATACTGGCATCATCGCGCTGGATATACAATCGAACCACACTGCCTTTTTTGATCTTATCCGACGCGCCGGCAAAATCACTCACACTATTGATCACCTCATTATTGACCTTGAGCAACACATCCCCCGCCTGGACCCCCACCTGGGCCGCCGCAGAATTAGGATCAACCTCTTCGACCAACACCCCTTGGAGCTTATGCCCCTGGGCCTCTTCAGGGGTGATGTCGCGGACTCGCAATCCAAGCTCCTCCGAAGATTGACCCATGGCCGCTTCGGCTTTTTTCTGTCCTTCTTCCATCTCACCCAGCGTCACCTCAAGGGTCATCGGCTTCCCTTCGCGCAAAAACTCCACCGTGATCTTTTTTCCCACCGGCATGCGCGCCACTAACGTGGGAAGATTGTGGGACTCGGCAATCTCTTCGCCATTCAACTTACGCACAATATCGCCATTCTTAAATCCCGCCTTGGCCGCGGGACTATCCGGAAACACGCTCGAGATCAGCGCCCCTTTTTGATCGGGCAAATCAAACGATTTGGCCAACTCCGGAGTAATATCTTGAATCCCCACCCCGAGCCAAGCCCGCGTCACCTTCCCCTTGGAGATCAATTGCGGCACCAAATCTTTTGCCAAGTTAATCGGAATCGCAAAACCAAGCCCCTGTCCGGAGGCCACAATCGCGGTGTTAATCCCAATCACCTGCCCTTGCGCATTAAAAAGCGGCCCACCTGAATTGCCCGGATTAATGGACGCATCGGTCTGGAGAAAATCATCATACGGCCCCGCGCCGATCACGCGCCCCTTGGCGGAGATCACCCCGACGGTTACCGTTGAATCAAGTCCAAATGGATTTCCCACCGCCATGACCCACTCGCCAACCTCTGTCCGGTCTGAGTCCCCAATATCCACATAGGAACCGCTGCCCCCTTCAATCTTGATGACCGCAATGTCCGTCTTGGGATCACTCCCGATCACCTTCGCCTCTTTTTTACGCTTGTCGACGAACTGCACATGGATTTCGTCCGCCCCTTCAATCACATGATTGTTGGTCAGGATGTATCCATCCGCATTAATGACAAAACCGGAACCAAGGCTTTGCGTGGGACGTTCCACCGGGGGAGCCATTCCCGGGCCATGAAAAAAATTCTCAAAAAAATCATCAAAGGGATCTTGCTGAGGACCAAAACGCCGTACCGGGCCTTGCCGCTTCACTTTTTTCTCGGAACTGACGTTCACCACCGACGGCTTCACCTTCTTCGCCAACTCCACAAAGTTTGGCAACGAAGTCGGCGCCAAGGCCGTAGGTTGAATCGCCGGAACAGGGCTTGCCGCCTCAGGAACCGGGTGTAAATACTCCACGGCCTTTGAAGGATTAATCCAATCATTACGGATAGTTAAAGAGATACCCAGGGTGGCCCCCACCAACAAACAAAACCCAATTCCTAGCAAAAGTTTTTTCTTCATCATAGGGATTACCTCGGTGCTGATTTTTTTGCGTAATTAGCGATCGTTTCACACCTTGTCAACTTTCCTCTTTACGCCATCGATACATTCTCCTAGAGTCGCCGCCCTATGTTGAAACTTCGCGTTATTTTAGTCCCTTTGTTAGCACTCGGATTGGGTTGCGCAAGCGCCCCATTTTTGGCCAAGGCCAAGAACGCGGAAGACGCTTATCAGGAATGTCATCAAAAGAGTTTAAAAAAAGATTATGACGATGCGGTGAAGTGTTTTGAAGTGCTCAAGAGTCGCTACCAGGGCACCACGCAATCCCTAGAGGCCGAGCTCGAAAGCGCCGATAATTATTATCGCAAGAAAGATTATCTCATTGCCGCGGAGGCTTACAAAGAGTTCCTCACCCTCCATCCCACCTCGGACAAGGTTCCCTATGCGCAATACCGCGTCGGCATGTCTTACTACAAGGCCAGTCCCAAACAAATTGATCGGGATCAAAAATACCTGGACGAGGCCTTACAATATCTTCAGACCGCAACCGAATACCGAGACAGCGAATTTTACCCCCTCGCGCAGGAGAAGGTCAAAGAAGTCCGCAAGCGTTTTGCGCAACGCCATTTTTATGTGGCGAAATTTTACTACCGGACCGGCGAGTACCGCTCGGCGATCCCGAGATTTAATGAAGTGGTCACCAATTACAGCGAACTGGGATTGGATGAACCCTCACTTTTTTTTATGGGGAATGCCTACCTCGAGCTGGCGCAAAAGGACAAGGCCATGGAGATCCTCTCCGTGCTAGAACAACATTTTCCCAGCAGCCATTACCGAAAAAAGCTGGCCAGCAAGCTCGGATTGAAGTAAATACCGCCTATGGCCCCCACTGCCAACGAACTTTATCAGGAAGGCAAACGACACTTCGACTCGAAGCACTATGTGCGCGCGGAACAGTGCTTTCTAAAACTAGTTCGGATGGGTTCTCACTATGCCGATGTCCTCAACATGCTGGGCATCATCTACCACATGGAAGAAAAGTTTAATAACGCGATTGAGTGTTTCCAAGAGGCCCTCAAGATTAATCCCCGTTATACCGAGGCCGTTCTCAATTTAGCGGTCCTCTACAACGATCTGGGAAAATACCCGCAAGCCAAGGCCCTTTACGAAGGCCTGCAACAAAACAAAAAAGTCAAAAACGAGATTGATCCCATTTTAAAGGGTAAGATCGCCAACCGACATGCCGAACTGGGAGATACATACCGAGGCGTGGGCCAGTATGGTTCGGCCATTGAGGAATACAAAAAGGCCTTGCAACTCTGTCCCAACTTTGTCGACATCCACACCAAACTGGGCATCGCCTACCGGGAGAACAATCAAAAAGAACTGTCCGTCAAAGAATTAAGCCAAACCGTAAAATCCGCCCCAGAATACCTCCCCGCCCGAATCCAGCTTGGGCTGAGTTACTACACACAAAAGGCCGTCCCAAAGGCCCTCAAAGAATGGGACGAGGTCCTCAAACGGGACCCGAAGAACAGCGCGGCTCAAATGTATCTTGGGTTGTGTCAGCCGAACGGGAAGAAATAGTTCCCCTAGAAAATCCCTACCCCTGCAACGTAATATTTTGATAAATAGACTGCAAGGTCTCCTGCAGCGCGGCGGTATTGGCGCCCCCCGCCTGGGCCATGTCGGGGCGACCGCCGCCTTTGCCACCGACCTTTTCGGCCAAGGGCTTGATCAGTTCCCCCGCCTTGAATTTCGTGGTGAGGTCGGGAGAGACTCGGACAATAATCGACACTTTATCCCCCTCCACCGTCCCAACGGCCACAATCCCACTCCCTAGCTTTTGAATGAGACGATCCGAGACCTCACGGAGCAGCTTGCCGTCACCGACCGAAGAAAGGGAAGTGAGGACCTTGACTCCCTGAATCTCACGTAATTCTTCGGTATCACCGCCACTGGACTGTTGCCGTTTGGCGCGATCCAGCGATTTTTCTAAATCCTTGATCTGGGCCAATAATTTTTCAATCCGCTCCAACACCTGGGCCGGCGCCACCTTCAGGCTCGTGGCCAATTGCGCCATCTGACCTTCCAGCTCTTGCAAACGCCGCAAGGCCTCTTGTCCCGCGATCGCCTCAATTCTCCTTACCCCTGCTGCCACGGATGACTCTCCTGTGATTTTAAACAACCCGATTTCCCCGGTCGTACGAACATGGGTCCCGCCACACAGCTCTACCGAATAATCTCCCATTTTGACAACCCGAACTTTGTCGCCGTATTTTTCCTCAAAAAAAGCCAACGCCCCGCTTTGAATCGCTTCATCATAAGCCATGCTCTGTTTAGTCACCGCCAGGTTGCCGAAGACCTGTTGATTGACCTCGTCTTCGATCCGACGCAATTGCTCAGGCGTCACGGATTCAAAGTGGTTAAAATCAAACCGCAACCGATTGGACTCCACCAGCGAACCCGCCTGGCGCACGTGTTTGCCCAAGGTATTGCGCAACGCCGCATGCATCAGGTGCGTCACCGAATGATGGGCCATCGAGCCCGCCCGATACTCCGGATCCACCAGGAGACTGACCTCATCCCCCTCCTGCAGCCTGCCCTCCACGAGCTTGGTCCGGTGGACGATCAGGCCTTCCCCGCCCTTTTGGGTGTCCTCCACCAGGGCACGGGACGATGTCCCTTCGAGGCGCCCGCGATCCCCCACCTGACCGCCGCCCTCCGGATAAAAAGATGTCTTGGCGGTCATTACGAGTAGGGGTTCAAAATTTTGAACCCCTACCTTGCCTGCAACTATTCTTTCAACACGCTTCCCCCCTTGAACAAGAGCCACAATCGGCGCCTTGACTTCCAACTGTTCATAACCGGCAAATTCGCAAATCACCTCATCACCCACCAGCTGCCGATACCCACCATCCCGTTTCCCACTCCCCTTCCAGGCCTTACGCCCCCGGGTCTTCTGGGCCTCCATAGCCGCATCGAAACCCACCATATCAAGGGTCAGGGTCTGTTCGGAGGCAATCACTTCGGTCAAATCGACGGGAAAGCCAAAGGTATCATACAATTTAAACACCACGGATCCGGGGAGTATATTTTGTCCCTGTTGCTTGACAGCGTCAATCGCCTCACCAATCAATCCAAGCCCCTTCTCCAAGGTCTCCAAAAATTTCTCCTCTTCAGAACGAATGACCCGGGTCACTGTCGCGGCCTCACGCACCACCTCGGGATAAACCGCCCCCATCTCTTTCACCACCACCGCCGCCAGACGGTAGAAAAAAGACTCCGTCTTCCCCAACAACCTGCCATGTCGGATCGCCCGGCGCATGATGCGACGCAACACATAGCCACGCCCCTCATTGGAAGGAAGGATCCCGTCGGTGATCAGAAAAACCGTCGCCCGAATGTGATCGGCCAAAACCCTCATGGAAACATCTGCCTCATTCGTTTGACCATATTTTTTGCCAGTGAGCTTCGCCACTTCCTGGATGATCGGCATAAAAAGATCCGTATCATAGTTGGAGCTGACCCCCTGCAGGACCGCCGCCAGGCGTTCCAATCCCATACCGGTATCAATCGAGGGCTTCGGGAGCGGGGTCATCTTTCCGGAGGCATCCCGCTCAAACTGCATGAAGACCAGATTCCAGATCTCCATGTAACGACCACAATCGCACTCCACGCTGCACCCTGGCTTCCCACAACCAAAACTGGCGCCGCGGTCATAGTGAATCTCCGAACAAGGCCCGCACGGCCCCGTCTCCCCCATCGACCAAAAATTATCCTTCTCCCCAAGCCGCAGGATCCGATCGGAAGACACCGCCGCCACCTCCTGCCACAATTTTCCCGCCTCGTCGTCATCCCGAAAAATGGTGATCCAAAGTCGCTCGCGCGGGATCTGCACCTCCCCGGTCAAAAACTCCCAGGCAAAGGCGATCGCATCCCGCTTGAAGTAATCGCCGAACGAGAAATTTCCCAACATCTCAAAAAAAGTATGATGCCGCGGGGTCCGCCCGACATTCTCCAGATCGTTATGCTTTCCAGAAACCCGCATACAGCGCTGCGAACTGGTGGCCCGACGAACACTAGGGGTTCTCACCCCCGTGAAATAATCCTTGAACGGGACCATGCCGGCATTGGTGAAATAAAGGGTAGGATCCTCCGCCGGGATCAACGAGGCGGAGGCAATCCGTTTGTGTTGGTGGGATTCAAAAAACTTAAGGAAACGTTCCCGAATTTCTGCGGAGGTCATGAAAAATCACCCTACCGCTTTTTTTCTAACCTCAGGCTTGAGGGTCTCGTTCTTATCGAGTTTCTCAACCTTCTCACTAATCGCCACCGGCTTCGCCCCGGCATTCCGGCGGATAATCCCCGCCTTTTCCAAAACTTCCTGTTCCATTTGCTGGGCAATTGACGGGTTTGTCTTCAAGAAGAGCCGGGCATTCTCACGACCCTGACCAATTCGCTCCCCCTTGAAAGAATACCAAGTCCCGCTCTTCTCCAAGACCTGATGAGACTCCGCCAGATCCAAGACCTCGCCCTCGCGGGAGATCCCTTCTCCGTAGACCACATCAAATTCCGCCTCACGGAACGGCGGGGCGGTCTTATTTTTGACCACCTTGACCCGGGTGCGATTGCCAATCACCTGATCCCCATTCTTGAGGGCACTGATGCGCCGGATATCCAAACGAACCGAGGCGTAAAACTTAAGCGCATTCCCACCGGTCGTGGTCTCTGGATTGCCAAACATGACCCCAATCTTCATCCGGATTTGATTAATGAAGATCACCATGGTGTTGGTCCGCGAAATATTGGCGGTCAACTTGCGCAAGGCCTGGCTCATCAGCCGGGCCTGTAAACCCATCTGCGGCTGTCCCATCTCACCTTCAATCTCTGACTTAGGTACAAGCGCCGCGACGGAATCAATCACGATCACATCTACCGCCCCGCTCTTCACCAACATATCGGCAATTTCCAGGGCCTGTTCGCCATTGTCAGGCTGTGAAATAAGCAATTCGTCGGTCTTGACGCCCAGCTTGCGCGCATATTGCGGGTCCAGGGCATGCTCGGCATCGATGAAGGCGGCCGTCCCACCCATTTTTTGCGCATTCGCCACTACTTGCAGGGCCAAAGTGGTCTTACCGGAGGACTCAGGACCATAAATCTCCACCACCCGCTTACGCGGCAAGCCCCCAATGCCCAAAGCAATATCAAGTCCAATCGACCCCGTCGAAATGGCCTCAATATCCGCAATCACGCCCTCTTTTCCCAGGCGCATGATCGAGCCCTTCCCATACTGCTTCTCAATCGTACTGATGGTTGCGGACAGGTTTTTTTCTTTTTCCTTAGTGGCAATAGCTTCCATGGTTACCCCCTGTTGTTCCCCCTAAGCTAGTCTTAAGCGGGGAAAGGTGTCAAACGGCATTTAGTAAAATGTTAAGAAACTTCGCTCCATAACTCTCGAGTTTACGGGCCCCGACCCCCGACACACTCGCCAATTGGTTTAAGTTCTCAGGACGGCGCCGGATCATCTCTTTTAAGGTCTTATCATGAAAGATCACGTAGGGGGGCACCCCTTTGGCTTGAGCCAACTGGCGACGGCATTCGCGCAAGGCCTGCCAGAGGGATTCATCGACCGGTGACTGATCCTCATCTTCCACCCCCCTGACCGATCGCTCGGTAACCCGTTTCCCCTTCACCCGAGGCGTGGGATCATGACGAAAATGGACCGATTGACCACTCGTCAAGACGTCACGACTGGCTGGAGTGAGCCGCAAACCACCGAAGCTTTCGATATCAACACTCAAATAACCAGCGGCAATCAATTGGCGAAAGATGGAAAACCACTGATTCTGGGAAATATCCGCACCAATTCCATATGTGCTCAACGCCTCATGACGAAAACCTTGGATCCGTTCATTGTTCCTTCCCATCAGGACATCAATCACATAGGCCGCGCCAAAGCGTTGCCCGGTCCGGTAAACACAGGACAGGGCCTTTTGGGCCGGTACCGTTCCATCCCAGGTATCCACGGGGGTTAGGCAGTTATCGCATCGACCACATTGGCCGGCATGAACTTCACCGAAATAAGACAAGATCGTCTGGCGGCGACACGTCACCGACTCACAGTACCCCAGCATGCTATCCAGTTTTTGTCTTTCCACCCGCTTACGCTCCTCCGGGCTATCGGATTCCTCCATAAATTTGCGCAAGGTCACTACTTCCCCCAACCCATAGGCCATCCAGGCATCCGCGGCGATCCCGTCCCGACCGGCGCGTCCCGTTTCCTGATAATAGGCCTCCAAACTGCGCGGCAAATCCAAGTGGGCGACAAATCGAATGTCGGGCTTGTCGATCCCCATGCCAAAGGCGATGGTGGCTACGATGATGATTCCCTCTTCATCCAAAAATCGTTCTTGATGACGGTGCCGCACTTGGGCATCGAGACCGGCATGATAGGGCAGTGCCACCTTGCCCTGTTGGCAGAGCCAATCCGCCGTTTTTTCCACCTTACTGCGGGACAAACAATAGACAATGCCCGCTGAGTTTGGATGTTTCTCTTGTAAAAATTGCCATAACTGATGGCGTCCATTGGTCTTGGGAGTAACTTGATAATAAATATTGGGCCGATCAAAGCCGGTGACAAAACAGTGGGCCTTGGGGATTTTTAAACTCTCGAGAATGTCTTTTTGTGTCACTCCATCCGCGGTAGCGGTCAAGGCCAAACGGGGCACATTGGGGAAGAGTGCCGCCAATTCCCCCAAACGTCGATATTCCGGACGAAAATCATGCCCCCACTGTGAAACACAATGAGCCTCATCAATCGCTATCAAGGCCAAGGGAATACCGGACAAAAACTCCAGGAACTCCGGCATCATCAATCGCTCTGGGGCCACATACAAGAGATCGATCGCCCCACCCCTCACCTTTGCAGTCACCCCGCGACTTTCTTCCGGAGACAAGGTTGAGTTCAAAAAAGCGGCCTTAATCCCCAACTCGGAGAGGGCCCGCACCTGATTGTGCATCAAGGCGATCAAGGGAGAAATAATCAACCCGACTCCAGGTCGGATCAAGGCAGGGATCTGATAACAAAGCGACTTCCCACCCCCGGTCGGCATAACCACCAGGGCATCCCCCCCTTGCACGACTGTCTGGATGATTTCCGCTTGCGCCCCGCGAAACTGGCGATATCCGAACACCTGGTGGAGAATCTCCGCCGCGCTTTGACACTTCATCGGTTGATTGTCTTCCATACTTCCTGTTTCGACTCAAGGGGGTTCTCAAGTTGCGAGACTGAATGAAAAAACGTAAGACGAAGGTTCGATTTTCGGTCGGTACCGTCCGAATTTCGGACGGTCTGACTTCGTCTTGTCACGTTAACCCCTTGATTTATCGTCCTGAGCCTCTTGGCCCGATATTTGCTCTTGTTTGGGCCATGCCTTCTCTCCCTCGCTCCGCTATCCTTGAAGACGACTCCTGCTTCCACGTCACTTGGCAATGTCATAACCAAGACTGGCTACTCAAAGAATCCTGGGCCAAACAACTCTACTACAACCTCCTCCTCCACTACAAAGACCGCTACCGTGTCCAAATCTACTCCTATTGCCTCATGGACAATCATCCCCATCTCTCAGGCCACCTTTCCTCTCTCCGCGACTTCTCCGACTTCTTCCGCGTCGTCAACGCACGCTTCGCTAGACTCTACAACAAACACGTCAAAAGACGTGGTCAAGTGGTCATGGACCGATTTAAATCCCCCATGATCCAAACCGATAAACACCTCTTAGAAGTCATGCGCTACATCGACCTCAATCCTAAACGTGCGGGAAAGGTTCATCATCCCAACCATAACACCTTCTCTTCCTATCGCTACTACGCCTATGGAGAAAATGACCCCCTCATTACCCCAGCCCCCTCTTATCTCGCACTCGCATCTAACTCAGAACAACGACAGGCCGAATACCGATCCCTCATTGAAGATCTTCTCCAAAACGACTGGAAGACTAAACAACCTTTCTCCTCTTCACCCTTCATCGGCAACCCTGATTGGGTCATTCACAAAACCAAAATACTCCGTCTCTTCCGTCAACAACGACTCTCCTCCTGGAAACAACGATTCAGAGAACGGTTCGGGACCTAAATATCATTTTGAAAATTGAGCAAATTCAGAAAATCAATGAATAGGTGTGTCGATTAGCCTCCACATAAAAAACACCTAGTTGAAACAAGTTCATTTTGTGTCTTATTTAGTTAAAATTAAGTTAAACAAGCCACCAGACCCGATATCTTCATCATACTAGCCTTGTAAAATATCGCCCATGAAGAAAAAATCTCCATGTGACACAGATAACTCCGTCTTGAATACGTCTTGTACGTCTTGAATAATCTGATAGACTTTCAAGCCTATTGGGAACTATACCCTCTTGTGGCTAAATCGAGAAAATCTCTCCGGATTGGCATCATCGATTTGGTGGCGCGGCAACCTACGAAGTCAATTTATGCCCGAATCGTTAATCCCAACTACACCTCTGTAATGCCCCAGGCCATTGCCGTCTGGATGGAACAGATGGGGCATGAGGTTTATTACATCACCTACACCGGTTTTGAAGACCTGTACCGCGATCTGCCGCAAGACATTGACTTTCTTTTTATCAGCACCTTTACGCAAAACGCGTATACCGCCTACAGTATTTCAAACATGTTTCGTCAGAAAAACATCGTCACGGCCCTGGGAGGCCCCCACGCACGTGCTTATGCCGATGATGCCAAATATTATTTTGATTATGTGCTGGGATTAACAGACCAAACCTTGATCCAAAATCTTTTGGAGGATTTTTCACCACATCCCGAAGAGGGAATCATTTTAAGCGCGCCTCGACAGATCGACAATTTACCTAGTATTCGCGAACGATGGAAATTTGCCCAGAAAAATTTGGAGAAATCCCGCCTCATTCATGTGGTCCCCATGCTCGGCAGCCTGGGTTGCCCCTACAAATGTAGCTTCTGCATCGATAGTCAAATCGATTATCAACCTTTGTCTTATGATCAAATTCGGGAAGATCTGACCTTTTTACAAGCTCAGGAAAAGCCGCCGATCGTGGCTTGGTACGATCCTAACTTTGGTGTCCGATTTGATGATTACCTGGACATTATCGAATCAACTGTCCCATCTGGAAAAATGGCCTTCGGCGCCGAAAGCAGTCTCTCCCTGCTTTCAGAAACCAATCTGAAGCGTCTGAAAAAGAACAACTTTATTGTCATGCTACCGGGCATTGAGTCTTGGTTCGATTTTAACGGCAAATCGAAGCAACAGAATAATTTTGGCTTGGACAAAGTCAAGGCGGTGGCTGAGCAGGTCAATGTGGTGTTGCAACACATTCCTTATGTGCAGGTTAATTTTCTTTTTGGGTTAGATACCGATGTAGGCTCGGAGCCTTTTGAATTGACTAAAAAGTTTTCTGATCTAGCGCCAGGAGCCTACCCTAATTTGGCCATGATCACCGCCTTTGGCAACTCAGCCCCATTGAATGTTCACTACCAGTCCGAGGGAAGGGTGCTGGATGTGCCCTTTTCGTTCTTAGATGGCAACTCGGGTCTCAACATCCGACCCAAAAATTACCCAATGGTAGAATTTTACGATCGCATGATCGATTTGGCGGCTTACACAAACTCACCTCAAAGGATCTGGGGGCGGTTCAAGGCCAACAAACATCCCCTGCCTCGATGGATGAATTTACTCCGCTCCCTTTTATCCGGCCGAGGTATTGGTGGCAATTATGGGGAGATTCGGCGTCACCTCATGACCGATCCGGAATTTCAGGCCTTTTATAGTGGCGATAGTATGAAGCCCCCTTCGTATTACCACGACAAAATCCGCGCCAGTCTCGGGCTCTTTTACAATCACCTACCGCAAAAAACGTTGCATTACTTGAATCATGGCGAAGCGACCCCAAATCCAAGGATCTCGAACGCACTCCCGATGCACACCAACGCACCTTTGGTTGCCAATTTATAAGAAGCGTCATACAAGCAAACCATGACGGAACTGTTTTCAGCGTTAGCTGAAGAAAAGTCGGCACCTAAGTTAGCCTCGCCCTTAGCCGACCGGATACGTCCACAAACTCTGGCAGAGGTCGTGGGTCAAACCCACCTGATAGGCCCCGAGGGGACACTGCGCCGCCAGATAGAATCGGACCAGATCCCTTCACTCATTCTATGGGGACCACCAGGCTCCGGAAAAACCACCCTCGCCCGCCTGATCGCCCACTACACGCAGGCCTCTTTTCAAAGTCTCTCGGCTGTTCTCGCGGGCATCAAAGAATTAAAGGAAATTATTGAGATCGCCCATAAACAACTGAAATTTCAGAATAAACGTACGATTTTATTTGTTGATGAAATCCACCGTTGGAACAAGGCTCAACAAGACGCCCTCCTCCCTCACCTCGAGGATGGAACGATTACCCTAATCGGTGCGACCACCGAAAACCCCTCCTTCGAGATCATTGCCCCACTCCTGTCCCGAACCAAAACTTACGTGCTAGAACCTTTGACCGAAGCAGACCTCATCATTCTGTTACAACGCACACTCGATGACAAGAAACACGGATTGGGGATGCTACAACTCACGATTGAACCCAATGCGCTGAGTTTCATCGCCCAAAGCTCCGATGGGGATGGCCGACGCGCCTTAAACACCCTAGAGATTGCCTCAACCCTAGCCAATTCAGATTCCAAATCGATCACACTAAAAATAGTGGAGGAGGCCTTACAGAAAAAAACCCTCCGATACGATAAATCCGGTGAGGAACACTACAACCTCATCTCTGCCTTCATCAAATCAATGCGTGGCTCGGACCCGGACGCCGCCATCTATTATCTGGCCCGGATGCTGGAGGCCGGTGAAGATCCCCTCTTTTTGGCCCGTCGCATGGTGATCTTTGCCTCCGAGGATGTCGGCAATGCCGATCCCCAGGCCATTCAGGTGGCCATGAGTGTGATGCAGGCCTTCGATTTTGTCGGCATGCCGGAGGGCTGGATCCCACTCGCCCAAGGGGCCACCTATCTGGCCAGTGCCCCTAAGAGTAACGCAAGCTATCGGGCCTACCAAAAAGCCAAAGCGGATGTTGAGCAAGAAGGGGCCCTCCCCACCCCAAAACATATCCGAAACGCACCAACTAAGTTGATGAAGGAGTTAAATTACGGTAAAGGGTACCAATACCCTCATGAATTTACGGGTAACTATGTCAAAGAGGAGTACCTGCCAGAAAAATTACAAGGCAAAAAATATTATGAACCGACAGACAATGGATATGAAAAGAGAATCAAAGAACACTTAGCAAACTTGAAAAACAGGTAGGGGGTTCCATGTCAAACGAAGCAGGCAAACCGGTTTCCGGATCGTCAATCGAAGTCACCCACTTGGTCCTTCCGCCCGATACCAATGCCTTGGGCACCATCTTTGGCGGACGCATTATGGAATGGGCCGATCTCGCCGCCTCCATCGTCGCGATGCGCCACACCCGCCAGGCCTGTGTCACCGCCTCAATGGACGCCCTGCATTTCATCGCCCCCATCCATCTGGGGGATATCGTCGTCCTAAAGGCCGCCATCAACTATACCCACACCACATCCCTCGAAATAGGAGTCCGAGTCGAATCCGAAAATCCCAAAACGGGGATCAGGTCCCATGCGGCCTCGGCCTATCTCACCTTTGTGGCCATTGATGCACAGGGAAAACCCATCCCAGTACCCGCCATCATTGCTGAGTCAGAAGCCGAAAAGCGCCGCCTCCTCGAGGCCCAAATGCGCCGCCAAGACCGCCTCACCCACCGGCAAGGCATCCAGGCCGCACGCCAGCAATCATAGGCGCAACTTTATCCTCAAACGACCGATAATCTCCACATGGGTGATGGTCCTCTTATCCGTATCAATGGCAAGGTTGTGGATTCTGACTGTGAACGCATTGCCTCTGACGCAAGTGATGGTTTTTTCCCAGCCCCCAATGAGGTCCTGGTGTGTGAAGTCAAGGTTGGCTATACGGAGCGACTCCGCATCTCTTCTTATCAAAAGAAACCTCCACGGGCCCTACTGCTCGATTCCCAACGACTGCTACCCTCCTCCTGTTTTCGATTTAGCCAGGGACACCTCTTGTTAGACTGGGACCAACGCTGGGACTGCCTCCCCCCGGCAACTGCGCAACAATCAGATCTCCTCATGCTCGACAGTCTGGCAAAACAAGAGTTAGGCAAAGCCTTCGATTTCACCCAGCTCGACCAACAATACCCCAATCGAATTGAACAACTAACCCTGCAATGCCCCCGATTCATGGAAATATTCAAAAAAATTCTTCAACTGCCCGAAGTGGAATGTGAGGCGCCTCTCATTCTCACCACCCTATATCAGGAGACTCGCTTTCATATCTCCACCCTCAATGGAGCCGGATTAGGTCAATTTGACAATTACACATGGGGCGTAGTCACTTCGAGTGAGCAATTTCAACAGTCCTGGAAACGACTTTTTGGGGAACCACCGCCAACGGTGCCTGGTCCTGGAGACTCAGTCATCGCGGATATCCTGGCCATCGCCATTCGTTATAGCCGTATTGGGATCCAAGGTGGAATCTCCTTAACAGCAACCCCATCATCCAAAAACATCATGGCGGCACGTTTTCTTTATGCGCAACCCAGAGAGATAAAAACAGCCCAGAAGATTTTGATCAAAGGTGAGAAAGCCGTGAGCGATCCTAATTTTCGCTGGCGCCTACGTGACTTTGCCGCAAAAGAAGCCCAATTTGCAAATTGGTGGGCTGAAAAAACAAAAAACTAAGGTTGGAGCGATCTGACATAGCCCGCCAACTGACGCGCATCACCTTCAGAAATCTGACCCGCAAACCGAGGCATCCGTCCCCGACCATTGAGGACAGTGGTAACAATAAGTGGCGGGTCGACCTTCGTGATCGCCGGAGGCGGAGGCTTTAACAACTTCCCAACCCGCCCATCCCCCTGACCCGTAGGACCGTGACAAATCACGCAGTTTTGTTGAAAGAAGTTAGCGGGATCGAAGGCGGGCAATGGTTTGCTCAAAAACAACATCATTAACAGGAAAAATATTTTACACGCCATAGAAGACAAGAAATATTGCTGTAGACTTAGCGGGGACGACGGGGCTCGAACCCGCAACCTCCGCCGTGACAGGGCGGCGCTCTAACCAATTGAACTACGTCCCCGCTAAGCCTACAAACACCCCTCGAGACCGACAAATTCAAATCCCTTCACCCCAAATCTTAACCAATTGCCCGCCAGAGGCGGGTCCGCCTCCGGCGGAAACTACGTCCCCACTAACTGCACAAACGCTGATACTCGCCGTTCGGTCGACCCAATGGGCGAAGCAGGGATCGAACCTGCGACATCTACCTTGTAAGGGTAGCGCTCTACCGCTGAGCTATTCGCCCAAACTGCGAGCTACCCAGTAGCAATGAGCCATAGATATTTCAACCTAAAACTCTGATTTATAGAGAGCGAGCATTAACTGGACGGACTTGCTCCGGCCGGTTAAGCGGAGTGAACGATCCCTACCTCGACCTACCAGATGGGGGTTTCAGGGGGAGAGCGGTATCTCCCCTTGATTAGTTAGTGAGTCACCGAAGGAATCTCTCCCTGGCTCGGCCCAGGCGTCGTCGGGGTCGGGAAAGGCCCGCCAGGAATGACATTCCCCTCACCCTTCTTGAGGAAGGTATCGGGATTTTGCAACATCAAGGCATTCTTGAGGGCATCATCCACATGGGCGACCAAGATAATCTTGAGATCCTTCTTGATCTTGTCGGGTATCTCGGTCAGATCCTTTTCATTCTCCTTGGGGATAATGATCGTCTTGACCCCCGCCCGATGAGCCGCCATTGATTTTTCCTTTAACCCACCAATCGGCAACACCCGACCACGCAACGTAATCTCCCCCGTCATGGCGACGTCCTTACGAATCGGAGTCCGGAGCAAAGCGGAAACAATGGCGGTGGCCATGGCTACCCCGGCGGAAGGACCATCCTTGGGGACGGCCCCCTCAGGGACGTGGATGTGAATATCAACTTTTTGATAAAAGTGCCGCGGTAAGCCAAGGGATTCAGCACGTGACCGCACATAACTCATCGCCGCCTGAGCTGATTCCTGCATGACGTCACCCAGTTTTCCAGTAATCTTGAGACTCCCCTTACCCGGTAAAATGGTCACTTCGATGGTGAGGATATCGCCACCAAACTCAGTCCAGGCAAGACCTGACACAATGCCAATCTGATCTTTCTCTTCAATCAAACCGTAATGATATTTGGGAATTCCCAAATATTTCTGCAAACCAGCCGAAGTGACGGTGATCTTCTTTTCCTTGCCATTTTCCGCAATCTTACGCGCCGCCTTCCGAGACAGTTTTTCCACCTCGCGTTCCAGATTTCTCACCCCAGCTTCCCTCGTGTAATGACGGATAATCCCGCGAATAGCGCCTTCCGTAATCTCCAAATTATCCGGGGTCAAACCATGGGCCTCCAACTGCTTTTTGAGCAAATACTGATTGGCAATGCTGAGCTTCTCCAACTCCGTATAGCCCGCAATCCTGATGATCTCCATCCGGTCCTGCAACGGCAGCGGGATGGTGTGCAACGAATTGGCCGTGGTGATAAACATGACATTGGAAAGGTCATAATCCAAATCAAGATAATGATCCTGAAAGCTGGTGTTTTGTTCCGGATCCAACACCTCCAACAAGGCGGCCGATGGATCACCCCGGAAATCCATACTCATCTTGTCGACCTCATCGAGCAAAAAGACAGGATTGCTGGAACCCGATTTTTTCAGACTTTGGATAATCTTACCGGGTAACGCCCCGATGTAGGTACGACGATGTCCGCGAATCTCGGCCTCATCACGCACCCCACCCAACGAACAACGGATAAACTTCCGCCCCATCGCCCGCGCGATGGACTTCCCGAGCGAGGTCTTGCCCACCCCTGGAGGGCCGACAAAACAGAGGATCGGGCCTTTCATCTTCTCGACCAGGCTGCGCACCGCCAGATACTCCAAGATACGCTCCTTGGGTTCCTTCAAACCAAAATGATCCTCATCCAGGATCCGTTCGGCTTCCTTAATATCCAATTTATCTTCGGTCACGTCATACCAAGGGAGCCCCAGGACCCAATCAATATAATTGCGCACCACCGTGGCCTCGGCCGACATGGGGCTCATCATCTTCAACTTCTTAAATTCCTTTTTAACCTTCTTCGTCGCCTCGGCGCTCATCTTCTTATTTTTAATCTTCTCTTCGAGCTCCTGCAGCTCGCTCTTAAACTCATCCCGCTCGCCTAATTCGCGCTGAATGGCCTGCATCTGTTCATTGAGGTAGTATTCCTTTTGCGTCCGCTCCATCTGCTTCTTGACCCGAGTCCGAATCTTCTTTTCCACCTGCAAGATCTCAATCTCCGCCTGGATTTGATTGCACAATTCCTCCAAACGTTCAGACGGATTATCGATCTCCAGGATCTTCTGTTTTTCCGGCAATTTTAACGAAAGGTGCGCCACGATGGTGTCCGCCAACCGGGACGGATCATCGATGGTGGCCACCGAGGTCAACATCTCAGGAGGGATGCGCTTGTTCAACTTGACGTAAGTCTCGAAGGCGTTCTTTAGGCTGCGCGTCAGGGCCTCAATCTCCACTGTCACTTCTCGATTCTCAAAAATCTCTTCAATCTCCACGACAAAAAAGTTGGGATTCGCCACAAACCGTCGGATCCGGGCCCGCTTCTTCCCTTCAATCAAGACCTTCACCGTACCATCAGGCAACCGCAATAATTGAATGATCGTCCCGAGGGTGCCAATCTTGTAAATATCTTGGTCCTTTGGATCATTGGTCTTGGCATTCACCTGGGCGGCCAGCAGGATATCCTTCCCCTTCCCCATCGCCTCTTCCAAGGCGGCAATCGACTTCTCGCGTCCCACAAACAAAGGGACCACCATGTGGGGGAAGACCACGATATCGCGCAACGGCAACAACGGAACCATTTGCCCACCCTTTTCCAGACCGTCTTGTGGCTCGCTCATAGGGATCCTTTGTTTGAAACTAGTATTTAGGCACTGGTTCCCACTTGTAAAGTGGGATTAAGCTGATTCTGCTTTTTTATCGTACACGATGACAGGTTCACTCTTCTTGAGGATCACGTCCTCATTGATCGTGATCTCCTTAATACTCGACTGACAGGGGATATCATACATGATATCGAGCATCACCAATTCCAAGATAGCCCTCAAACCACGGGCCCCGGACTTACGGGTCAAGGCCTCTTTGGCCACAGCCGTCAACGCCCCCGGGGTAAACTTCAGCTTGACCCGCTCGAACTCAAAGAGCTTCTGATATTGCTTCATTAAAGCATTGCGAGGCTTGGTCAGAATATCCATCAGGGCCGCCTCATCCAATTCATTGAGCGTCGCGATCACTGGCAAGCGTCCGACAAATTCCGGAATTAACCCAAACTTTATCAAGTCCTCTGTGAGCACGTCTTTCAGCGCATCGGAAAGATTAATATCTTTCTTGCTCTTTACCTCGGCGCCAAACCCCATCGACTTGGAGCCAGAACGACGTGCAATGATATCTTCAATCCCAACAAAGGCCCCACCACAAATAAAGAGGATATTGGTGGTATCAATCGGGATAAACTCCTGTTGCGGGTGCTTCCGCCCGCCCTTAGGCGGCACATTGGCCACTGTCCCTTCAATAATCTTAAGGAGGGCCTGCTGCACCCCTTCACCGGAGACATCGCGGGTAATGGAGGGGCTGTCCGATTTGCGGGAAATTTTGTCAATTTCATCAATGTAAACAATCCCACGCTCACAGCGCGCCTTGTCATAATCGGCCGCCTGCAATAAATTGAGGATAATATTTTCCACATCCTCACCGACATAACCCGCCTCGGTTAAGGTGGTCGCATCCGCAATAGTAAAGGGGACATTTAAGATCTTGGCCAAGGTTTGCGCTAACAACGTCTTGCCAGAACCAGTCGGCCCCAGTAACAAAATGTTACTCTTCTGCAGCTCCACATCCCCGCTGACCGCCTTATTTTCAATCCGCTTGTAATGATTGTAGACGGCCACCGCCAGGATCTTCTTCGCCCGTTCTTGACCAATCACATATTCATCGAGCACCTTCTTAATGTCAGAAGGCTTCGGCACCGAGGAGCGCGAAAAAATCTGGGTCGCCCGCACATTCTCTTCTGTAATGATATCATTACAGAGATCGATACATTCGTCGCAAATGTAGACCGTGGGACCTGCGATTAATTTTTTGACTTCTTTTTGGGATTTGCCACAGAAAGAACAACAAAGATTGCTAGGATCATCTGTATAGGTTCGATTACTCATGACTTGCCGCCTTTCGCTACGACCTCCACCTTCCGGGTCTTGTCCCGAGTCGTCACCACTTCATCAACAATACCATACTCTTTGGACTCCAGGCTAGTCATAAAACAGTCCCGTTCTGTATCCTGCTGGATCTTTTTAATCGGCTGTTTGGTATGTTTGGCCAAGACATTGTTGAGTTCCTCACGAATCCTGAGGATTTCTCGGGCATGAATGTCAATATCGGTGGCCTGCCCCTGATATCCCCCCAGAGGTTGATGGATCATAATCCGCGCATGAGGGAGGGCGAAACGCTTCCCACTCGTCCCAGCCGCTAGCAAGACCGCGGCCATCGACGCCGCCTGCCCCATACAGATGGTGGAAATATCGCAACGAACATACTGCATCGTGTCATAAATCGCCATCCCGGCCGTCACCGACCCACCGGGAGAATTAACATAAATATAAATTTCCTTATCCGGATCTTCCGACTCAAGAAACAACAGTTGGGCAATAATCAGGTTGGCAATTTCATCATGGATCTCAGACCCGATAAAGACAATTCGGTCTTTGAGGAGGCGGGAGTAGATGTCATAGGCACGCTCCCCGCGGCTGGTCTGCTCAACAACCATCGGAACAAGCTGCATGGAAGGCGAGGCAACAACTCCACCGGAATAACTGTTTTCTTGAGTAAATCTCGTATGTTTCAATGAGGCCCCATCTCAGGTGATTGTAACTTGCGACAGCACAAATGCAAGGGTTTTCTCCTCCCGCAACGCCATTTGCAACCCGGGCAACAACTTTTTTTCCCGATAATGCTTCATCCAATGCTCCGGGGCCTGCCCTGAGGCCTTGGCCATCTCCACAATCTTCTGCTCCACTTCTTCGGGTGTCACCGTAATCCCCTGTTCGGTGGCAATCGTGTCAAAAAACAGCCCGCCCTTTACTTGTAAAACGGCCTCTTCATGGTTTTTCTCAACGAAAAGTTCCCGTGTAATCCCTATTTTCTCCGGAGTCATCCCCTGCTGCTTAAGGTTCCCCTCCAGACGTTGATACATATGATCCAGCTCCGCATGAACCATCGCCTCTGGCACCGAACAAGGATTTTCCTCCGCCAACTTTTGCAACAAATCCCGATGCAACTTGGCTTGGGCATCCCCCTCTTTACGCTTCTGAATGGCCTCGCGCAGTTTTTGTCGGATCTCCTCGAGCGTCTGATAGGGTCCCAAATCCTTGGCAAAATCATCGTTGAGTTCCGGCAACTTTTTTTCTTTAATTCCCTTCACCTCAATCTGGTAGGTAACACTCTTTCCCGCCAACTTTTTATCCTCAAAATTATCGGGCATCTTCACCTGAATCGTCTTTTTCTCCCCGACCTCCGTACCCAGCAGGGCCTCTTCAATCTCGGGAAAGAGGGTTTTCGCTCCTAACGGGGCGATGTAATCCTTAACCTCCCCGCCAGGAATCGCCTTCCCATCCACCGATCCCTGATAATCCACCACGGCAAAATCTCCCACTTGCGGCCGCGTCCTAATCGTCACGGGAATAAGCTGCGCCGCCTGTTCCTGCATCTCTTGCAAGCTCTTCGCCACTTCTTCTTCAGTCACCTGCGCCGCATCCTTCTTCAACTTGAGCTTCTTATAATCCTTCACCTTCACTTCAGGCCGGATCTCAAAAACCGCCTCATAAATGAGTTCCTTATCACCGCCAAACTGGATGAGCTTGATATCCGGATGCGAGACCGGCTGCTCCTGCGTCTCTTCCAAGGCAAGCCCGTAACTACTCCCCACCAGCTCTTGCACGGCATCTTGCTCCGCGTCTTCCCGATAATGTTTCTCCAACATCGCCCGTGGGGCCTTCCCCGGTCGAAACCCCTTCAGGTTCACCTTTTTTTGCAATTTACCATACGCCACCTCAATCGCCTGCTGCACCATCCCCATCGGCAGGGTTACCTCGATCTTCTTCTTGATATCCGAAACTTTTTCGCTTTTGACTTTCATTTTAATCTCCAAATTAAGATTGTTACTCGCCCCACACTCGACGCAGGGCGGTGAGAAAGGTCCAGCTGCTAGGCGCCCGCGAAGGCCCGACTGAGGCGTACTGAAAGTACGTCGCAAGGAGGGCCTGAACGGGCAACGACGCAGATGGGCCTTTATCGCCGCCCTGCATGTGCCGCGGGAGGGACTCGAACCCACATGGGGTTACCCCCGCCAGGTTCTAAGCCTGGTGCGTCTGCCATTCCGCCACCGCGGCGTCCGCTTCAAAAGGGAATGACTCTAGAGGATCTCATTTCAACCCGCAATCATTTTTAATGACTTCGCCCCCCCTATGAAATAAGGGGTCGTTTTGCAGCAACTTTTGTTGTCAACAGCCGATAGAGGGATTCATGATGGCCCTTTTATCTCGCACCGTGGGACGATGGCTTGTTTTTTTACTGTTTGCCCTGGTCGCTCCGACCGGCTGTCAAAATGCCAATCCCGGGGCGCTCCTGCTGGGGCCGGGCAATCAGGGGATCACCCCATTATCACCGACTAAAGATCCTTTTTTACCCCAACCAAGCGGTTCGGAAGACCCGGAACAACTCCCTGTCATCCCTTTGGCCCCTCCTATAGCGGGTCCCGGCTCGGACGGGCATATTCCTCCCAGTCCGCAACCGGCCCCGCCGATCATGTTCCTGCAATTGCAGGCAAGCGGTGTCTACTTCAAGGGTTCCGGGACCTTCCTCGTGCAAGGGACCGTCACCGATGACCAGGGCAAGCCATTTGCCGGGGCCGAGGTGACCTTCACCGACACCCAAAGCGGTGCCACGGCGCAAACCACCACTCAAGTGGATGGCTCATTCTCCAACAGCCTCCCAACCCAACCGGGCGAAGAGGTCGTCGTGAAGGCCAAGGACCCCGTCAGCGGTTTGGTCAGCAACGAGGTCCATCTGCTGGTCGGGGATCACCTCTTTGTCGAAATGAAATCGGAGCTGGGATTCAATCCCTTTGGGGATGACCGACAGCCGGAATTAATTGGAATCCACCTCGATGATGCAGCGCCGAACAATTCCGGTGCTGCCACTTATTCCCTAGAGGTGAATGAACCAGACTCTGGCCTCGCCCTGGCAATCCTGACCCTAGAGAGTCCCTCAGGAGAAAAACATTCTTACGACGCCCAGTTCGAGCCTTTCCAAACCCCACTGGTCATTAAGGTTCCGATTCCTACCGATGCGTCGTTACAAGATTATAAAATTTACTCGCTCTACCTGGCCGATTTTGCCAACAACAGTAAAACGTACTACGCCTTTGACCTGGAATCTTTCCAATCCCCAACTGAAAACCATAAATTCTTTCTCAAAAAAATCATCATCTCGCCACATTCAGCCACCGCTGCGACAGGAGAGACGATGACCCTAAGGGTGGAAACGACTCTCGACTCCTATTGGAATGGGAAGGTGATGGCACAATTTCGCAACTTGCAAACAGGACGCAACCTGATCTTTCACAATGACACCGGGGCCGAGACCAGCCTCCTCCCTTTGAAAATTATTGCTTCGAGGACATACGAGGGCACACTTTCCTTGGATCATCTGGAAATTCCCGGTGGGGATTACTATCTCAGCTCCCTCTCCTTGATCGATGCAACCGGGATCGTTCACAGCATCACAACCCAAACCAACCAAACTCATTTGGAGAACCCTTTGTTGTTGGATTTCCCAATCGAACGTTCCTATGGCCGCATCGTCCCAACCACTTTTGACATCCGTCCATATGGTTTCACCATCACCCCAACTCCTGGAGTCGAGTCGGACAACCCAAAAATGGAACTTTACACGGTGAGTGTTTCTGCCCATCAGGTGAAGGGGGGAGATAAGCTCTTCATCCAGGCCGCGCTGAAAACCGCCCCGGATCTGCGCCATTCGGTCATGGCCGCATTCACCAATCCCATCGATCACCAGCCCCATTGGGTCCCACTCTCCCTATTCAAGGCCGCCCCTCCCTCCCAGGCCAGCCTTTATCGAGGTACGTTGATCATTCCCAAGAATTGGACCCCGGGCACCTACTTCATGACTTACGTCAAGGCCTACCGGGAAGATGGCTCCTGGCTAGAAGTCTACACCGCCAGCCCCAAGCGCATGGCGCTGCGCGACCACGAGCTGAAAGACCCGCTCAGTGTGCATCTCAACCCGGTCCTGTTTGACACCACTCAGACGATGCGCGTCTCGCCGGTGAATCTCCACCATGTCACCTTTACCCTGCAGGGCACAGACGGGACTATCGCCTCCCTGACCCAGTTGACCGTCACTCCCCAGACCTTGGGTACTGATGCGGATTATTGTACGCCCATCGTGTTGGAGGCAACGCTCACCAATGCCGACGCCACCGTTCCGATGATCGACACGGTCTTCCAACGTCGTGACGGACTGGGCAAGAGCTACTTCATCCGCCTGTTCCCCGACGACCCTACACACTTCCGCGGCACGGAATGCATCCCGCATGAGACGCTGCCGGGGCATTACGAACTGACTCGGATGTTTTACGGAGATACGGGGGGACACACCTCGTTTTTTGCGCTCCCCTTTCAAGAAAAGGGAACACCGTTCAATCGGATTCAATTTAATCCCGGCACAAGCTCCAGCGCACCGGCCTCCTTTGATGTGCCCGGTTCCGATACTGAGGAGATCGCCAAGGTCGCAAAAATAAAATCAATCATCTTATCCAACAACAAGGTCAGCCTGGACAATGCCGAAGTCCTGGTCACTATCAACCTAGCACCCACTGACTTCAACCTAGAACGCGGATTTCTTTCGTTCTTTCATACCGAACAAGACACCCCTCCCCTCTCCTGTCACTTAAGTCCCAGTAGCCAGCCGGGGAGTTACGCCTGCTTACTACGTATCACCAACCAGGTTCCGACCGGACACTATGTCTTAGGGTCGGTCATCCTAATTTCGCAAGACCGGCGACTCAAGACACTCTTTTTACAAACTAAGAAAAATCATCGCCAAGTCTTCAGTCCCCCGCTGCTGGACCGAGAACCAATCGAATACGACAGCCTGAGGGGTTACACAGATAATTCCTACGACATCCGAGAACAAACCATCGAAGTGACCGAGGGAGCCCATGTGGACAAATCCACCCTCCCCGAGATCACCGCCGTCAACCTTTCCGATCCTGTTTATCAGATTCCCAATGAAGAAGTGCTCAAGAATAAAGTGATGATTACCCTAATCACTAAAATTGCTTACCACCGCTTTAAAAACGGCTACGATGTCAAATGCCGGGATGACGGCGTCCTGGAAAATATCCCTGAGAATCCAGCCTTCGAGACCTCATTTCAGGAAAATGTTTTTATCAAGATGGCGGATGGGTTTGCACCGCAAGAGGTCTATTTCACCTTGACCAACACCCTGCGGGAGGATGAGGTTCTGTTCCGCAAGGCGATCTATGATCCAGCATCGGACGCCTACACTTATTCTTTCCACCAGGACCCCTGGCTGCGCATTTGGGATGGGGCTTACCGATTAACGTCACTCTTCCTGCGCGATCCGGAACACAACACCTACAGCTATCTCCAATCTCCTGAGGGAAAATGGGAGGCCTGGTTCAACCGACAACCGTTAACCTCCGCTCCCCTGGAAGCTTTCTCCGACCAACAGTTTGCGGGAAGATGCGGCGATTGGAACAAACCCGCTTTGTCCATAGATGGCCTCCCTTCCAATAGTCCCGGAGAGAGTTTTCAAGGGTCTAGCCACTTCGGACTCAGCTCGAGATACATCGAGATTGTTCCAATCACCCAGGAAGGAACCCCTAGGACCGTCATCGGTTTTCCAGAAACCATAACGCAAACTAACTATGACTCTCTCTCCCCTTTATTAATCCGGATCATCAACCTGTCCAACGGTTACACACAAACCACCCCAGTCAACATCGACGGCGGTTTTCAGGTGGCACTGCCTCCGGATCAGGTCAAAACGGGAGACATCTTGGAGATCGGCCCTGATATTGATCCCACCGTAAGGATACAATTAGAGGTGCTCCCACCCGTGGAGAGTTATGGACTCGTCAGCCAGGAACAAACAGTAATTGGCTCGGACCAGGCCCGGCTGAAATTGTATGAGACCTCAAAACTCCCAGGAGAGGGGCGTTATGGTGGCTATGCCGTCATGAACGAGCGCCCCGATATCGATCTCAAAATCCCCGCCGGTGATTTGAAGAGCCCGATTGTGGAATGGCGTTGGGCGCGGGGGGGTTATAAAATTGACGGAAACCGGATCGAAACGGTTTCATTCCGTTTTGCCGGCAGTCCCTCTAATGATTTGATCATCGTCAAACTGGATGAACAGGGAAATATTTTAATGAGCGAACCTCAGCCAGATATCTCGCCCGACTCCGTTCAAAAAGCGACTGGAGAATGGGACATTTTCTATAATGTCTCAATGGATCTCCCAAACTCCGGGATGGGAATCTTTGCGGTCCTGGATGGCGCGGCCGATAGCGACGGTGACGGCGTCCCAAACAAACAAGATGCCTTTATCCAGGACCCCTCGAGACAGCATGATGTGGATGGAGACGGGATTGACGACCAGGTAGATTCCGACAATGACAATGATACGGTGGCCAATGCCGCGGACAATTGCCCCCTGGTATCCAATCAGGACCAGAAGGATACGGATGGCGATGGCCTCGGGGACGCCTGTGATGACGACATCGATCAAGATGGTATTCCCAATAAATCGGACAATTGTCCTGCCACCACCAACGCGGATCAGCTGAATTTGGACAAGGATAAAACAGGCGACGCCTGCGATAATGATATCGACAATGATGGCATTGCCAATGCGTCGGACAATTGCAAAACCGTTTTTAATAAACTCCAGTTGGATTTGGATGGCGACGCATTGGGAGATACCTGTGATCCCGATGATGATAATGACGGCCTCTTGGATGAGGTCGATCCGAAACCGTGGCTGATAAATGAAGCTCAGGATCCCGATCATGACGGACTCCCGACAAATTATGAGCTCCTTTACGGATCCGATCCTTTCAACCCCAACACCGACGGAGACCTTTGGAACGACGGCGAAGAAGTGGGAACTAATTCAGAAGCCCCTCGGGATGTTGACCATAACGGGAAAGCCGACTTGCTTGATTGGGGGTATGCAATCGGGACCCCCGATGAAAAAAGCGCAGTGGCAGGCATGGAAGACCTTGCCGTCAGTCAGGACGGCACTATTTTTATGACCCGAGCGTCAGATAATACGATCACCGTCTACCAATATGAGAAAAATAGCGTTAATTATGTGAGCACCTACCTTTGCAAAAAAAAGGTCAATAAAAAGTGGAATCTCTATTGGAATCCCGGGAGCATCGCGGTCGACGATGACGGATTTGTTTACGTGGCAGACACCACCAGTTCACAAATCAGCTTATTGCAGCTGCAGAACGAATCATTGGTATTGCTTGCCTCCTCATCGTTCCCCGATTTCAAATGGATTGACAACTTAGAGGTAGGGCAAAACGGCATCGTCTATGCCTCTGGCATGAGCAAAGACGGTACAACAACCATTCTTACCCTGCAACGCAATGATACAGTTCTTGAAATTATCTCCACTTTTCCCAAACCTTCCTTCGCCTTGGTTCCTCTTATTCTTGCCGTAGATACTACAGGAACCTTAATACTGTCTCACTCATACGGTCATCTGTTTGTTAAAGATGACTCAGAACATGATTGGGATTTCTTCGATAACTTATATGATGTCCCAGAACATGACTGGCATTTCTTCGATGACTTATATCATTACATGGAGAGCGGGGGCAGCCATCAAGTGAGCGCCATAAAATTTTACGGAGACCGCCTGTTTATCGCCGATACGGATGCAAAAAAGGAAATTTATGTCTTTCAAGCCCCATCCGATTGGGGGGGCTTTGGGAAAATGACCCTCCACAGAAGTTTTGGCGGCCCAGGAACTCATTTCGGGGAATTCTCAAATTTAATCGCCATTGAAGCGGCTAATGACAAACTTTACGTCCTCGACCAATACCGCCTCCAAATCTTCTCCCTCCCGCCTGACGAGAGCGAGGGAACGCCATGAAACATTGGCTGTTGCTCCTCTTGGCAATCCTGACCTGGATCCCGAACACGGACGCACGTCCCAGACGCGGTATCATCATGGTGCGCTTCAGGACCGCGGAGCAGGTCAACCGCATATGCCGAACATTCCCGGACATGGAACCAAAACTGGTGATGTCCAACATTCCGACAGACATCTTGGGGAAAGCCAGGCAGCGGGCAACCACCGAGGGGATACGCCTGAACGATCCCAACCTCCTCTACATGTTCCAGATGAAAGACAGCGAGCGGGCCCAGGCCCTGCTCAATCTGCTGCAACGCGAACCTTCGGTCCTATGGGCCATGCCTGTGCCCAAGGCCTATCCGGCCGGAATCTCGGTGCCCAACATCAAGCCGGGACAAAACTACCTGTTGAATCAACCGGGATCTCTGAACATTACTTCTGCTTGGGATCTAGGCTTGAGCGGCAAGAATCAAACTGTCATCGATCTGGAATTCAATTGGAACTACGCCCATGAAGATTTGGGGTTGGAGGCCACGCAGACTCCCATCGAGATGCCGTTTACTCCGGGTTATGCAGACAACCAATACCTCCAACATGGCACCGCCGTCTTAGGACTGGTGGGGGCAAAAGGCAATGGCAAGGGCGTCACCGGTATCGCCCCCAACGCAACACTTCGAACAGCGGCACTCGATGAATTCGGCACAGCGGGTATTTATTCCATCCTGACCCAGCAATTAACCAACTACGCCCTGGGTAAAACCATCGGGGGCCAAATCGTCCTGGTGGAATACCAACTACCCGGACCCGGCACGTTCGGTGCTTGCGTCTTAGGGAATGGCTGTCTACCGGCGGAGGCCTATCCGCTTTATTTTGAGGCAATTCAAGACTTGGTGAATTTGGGTCTCGTGGTGGTGGAGGCAGCGGGTAACGGTGGGTTGAATTTAGATCTCCCGGAGAATCAATTGCAGACCTGTGGCGCTGGAAAATGCCCGAACCTTGCCAAGGAAAGTACCGGGGCCATTTTGGTGGGGGCCTCTACCGGTGCAGGGATGAAGAAAGCTAGCTTTAGCAACTGCGGCAAGCGGGTGGACACCTTCGCCTGGGGACAAGGAGTGGTGACCACAGGTTACGGTGACCATCCGATCAGCGTACCGCTAGATCCGAACAAGGCCTACACGATGGGGTTTAGCGGCACCTCGGCGGCGACGGCGATGATTGGAGGGATCGCAGCACTTGCGGAGGAAGAGGCGCAGGCCCTGCACCCAGACGACCAGGCCTACTTGAATTCGGGACAGATGCGTCAGTTGCTGCAACTTTCGGGGGTCAAACAAACGGATGCGGGTTGTGCGATCGGATCGCAACCCGACATGGGAAAAACGGTGGATCTGCTGACCAAAGGGACAGTCAAGCCGACGATTATTTGGAAAGACTCCGATGGCGATTCGGTCCCCGATATTACAGATAATTGCCCTTTCCTTCCGAATTTCAGCCAAAAGAATTTGGATGGCGATGGAAGCGGGGATCTATGTGACTCCGACATCGACGGTGATGGCACCGTAAACGAGCAAGACGCTTTCCCCGCCAATCCCCTGGAACAAAAGGACAGCGACGGGGACGGCATCGGCGACAACCAGGACCCGGACATGGACGGCGACGGCGTACTCAACGTCAACGATAAGTTCCCCCTCGACCCCAAGGAAGAACAAGATACAGACGGCGACGGCCTGGGAGACAATCAGGATCCGGACGCGGATGGGGACGGTATCTCCAATGAGAAGGAAATCGCACTGGGTCTGAATCCAAAATCATCCAACACCGATGGGGACCTTTGGGATGATGGAACGGAAGTTGGACCTGATTTAAATACCCCACTGGACACGGATAACGACGGCATCATTGATGCCTTGGAGTGGGGGTATGAACTTGGCACCACCTTTGGTCAACTCGAGGACCCATCAGAAATGGCCTTGTACAATCAAGATGGGAAAAAATATCTTTTTGTCCTCGATCAATTTCAAAATGCCATTCACGTATTCGAACAATTTGGCGACAAACTGGAATTCCGAACCTTTTGGAACCTAGGAGGGAGTCAACAAGGGGCTCAATTTCCGCAGCAAAGAGACATGGCCGTTAGTAAGTCAGGCTATGTATTTATCGCCGATTCCAAGGAATGGAAGGTCGATGTATTACAGTTCAAAGACCAACACCTAACCTATGTAACAACTTTTTGGGATGACGAAGCTGGCGACAAATCACCCTATTATAGGAAAAAAAGAATCGCCGTTAGTGATCAAGATCAAGTCTTTATTTTGAATGGCATAACCTTTTCATCTTTAAGAATGTTCCAGTTTAAGGATCAAAAATTCAATCTTATAAAAAAGATTTTATTCCCGGAGGATACATATTTTGCGTCCATGGCTGCAAACAAGGACCAGCTCTTTGTCATCAGCGGCAATTTTAAAATTTCACAGTATGCATTTGATGACAGCAATCTGTATTTGCAGGAAACCGATAGTTCCTTGTCACAAATTTCGCCATTTCCATTCGGAGATTCCTCTATAACGCTTACCGAAGGAAATAACCTTTATGTTTCACTGACTCAATCTTTGACCGGTCTTCCGAAAGAGGCCTCACTATTCCACCTGAAATGGAACAATAACGCATTAGATCTTGTTGATGAGATTCCCGTACCTTCCGATGAAGGATGGTCTGGAAGTTTGGATATTATTGATATCGTTGCGGATGAGGACTCCCTCTATCTCAATGGCAAATGGGTTAATACTACTACGGTGGGTTTTGTCGGTCCTCGACAACACAAAATTCAGCGCTGGAATATTGAAAAATCTACCCAAGATCCGTCTTATGGTGTTATTGCCTCCTATGATGTAAAGAATTTTCTTGATAGCGAAATGCTACATGCACTTGACCTTACCGTAGACAAATCAGGATACATTTTCGTTTCCAAAGGAAAAGAGAACAAGATCAGCGTATATAAGCAATACGAAGGAACCATCAGTAAAATTACCGACTACCCTTGTTGGGAAAAAGATAAGACCGAATTGTGGGAGCCTGGAGCCATCGCCACTGACCATCAAGGACATCTTTTTGTTCGTAATGGGACTGATAGAATCATTATTCTCAAATTTTTAGATAATGAAGTTTCATATTTGAATGACTATATATTCGATTATAATCCCAATTATTATCTGCACGATTTTCAACTTGACCGCTTGGATTTATCTTACGACGAGACCAACCATTATCTATATGCAGTTCATCAATCTTACAAGAACGGCCCCTCTGTTGAACGGCTAATATTCTCTAACAATTCTTTGAGCTATGACACTGAGTTCTGGTCGGGCTCATATTCGGATCGCATGAGTAGCATTCAACATGTTCCTGGCCTGGGAGTTTTACTGGCGCTGTTTGATAGCAGTGTCTATTTTGAAAAAATAGGAAAAAAAGTCGCAAGCAGTAAGCCAACTAAAATTGAGTTTTTGAATATAGGTTCTTATACCGGGATAAAAAGCATAGGTTATTGCAATAAGCATATTTATCTTGCCGGCTATGACAACAAAATAAAGGTTTATAACTGGCCGGAAGAAGGAGAGACTACTGTTTCAACTAGGGAATTCGGAGGATACGGTTTTTCATTCGGTAAGTTTTCAAAAACATATGGCGTTGATGGTGAAGTAATCGCAAAAAGTGCCCCCCAGTCATTTGAGATCGTTAATAACAAAATGTACATCCTTGATGCCTTCCGCCTCCAAATCTTTCCCCTCCCCCCCGACGAACAACTGAACCCCTGATAAGGACCATGAAACTCCCCTCTCGCTATGAAATGATCCGCAAACTCGGCTCCGGAGGGCTGGGAACCGTTTACCAAGTGCGGGATCGGCAGGATGGCGACCTCAAGGCCCTCAAGGCCATCCCGTTGCATGGAGAGGCGGGAGGGGCCCGATTGAGGTCCTTACAGAACGAGTTTCAAATCCTCTCCACCTTGCGTCATCCCCATTTGGTGCGCGTCTACGACTTTCACATCGATCCCCAAATGGCCTTTCTGAATATTGAATACCTCGCAGGAAAACCGTTTCTACCTTTCCAAAAACAGCAGGGCGTGGCGCTGGAAACCAGCGTAATGCAAATTTGCGAGGCGTTAGACTATCTCCACAGTCAGGGAATCATCCATGGTGACCTCAAACCGGACAATATCTGGCTGACAAAATCCGGAGTCAAACTACTGGATTTTTCTCTCGCGCAAACCTTGTCCAAATCCAGGAAAAGTCCTGGACTGGGCACCAAAGGTTATCAAGCACCGGAAACGCTCGAAGGCTCTTACAGTCCAGCCAGCGATTTCTACAGCCTGGGGAAAATCCTATCCCAAGCAACAACCGAAAGAAAAGCCCCCGTCTCTCCTCGGCTCCAACGCGTCTTATCCAAATTGCTTCGCCCCGATCCGGCAGAACGTTACGGCTCCGCCCGGCAGATCATCGAAGATCTGGCGGGCCGAGAAAAATGGCAGTTGGATGCAACACTCTCCTTCCACCCCCATGTCGCAGCATTGATCGGCCGGGAACGCGAATGGGCACAACTCTTGGAGAGCCGGGCGCAGGGGAAGCGGGTCATTGTGGTGACGGGGGAAAAAGGCGTGGGTAAGACTCGGCTGATCGATGAATACCGCACTCACTGCCTGAAGAATGGGTGGCACTGCTCCATCGGCGCCGAGGGAAATGAATTGTTGATGACCCTGCCGCGGTGGAATGACCTGCCTGACAACGTTCAAATCCTCTTTGAGGGTGATGTGACCATTTCCCCCCACCCTGCCTTGCTCTGCATCCAGCTCAGCCCGCTGCCACCGGAGTCTCTGGGGCGACTGGCGGCGGCACACTTGGGCCGGAAGCTGCCGCCGTCACTCATCGACACCCTGGGTCAGGTTACGGCCGGCAATCCACTCCAGCTGCGGGAGGCGTTGGGACAATGGGTGCATCATGAACCGAAACGATTGAAAAAAATACTGCATGGGGAACCGAATAGCGATTGGGTCCCTTGGATCGGCGGCGCCGCGGAGACCTCTCCAGTTCCGAGCCAGGTCGACGAGGATCTCGGCCTGTTGCACACCCTGTTCGGGAATTATCGCGAGGCCTTGAAACACTATCAGGCCGCTGGCAACCGGGCCCGGGAGGCCCTGCTCTACCACCGACTGGGAGATTTTGCGCAGGCCCTCTCCTTGTATCAAGCCTTGTTGCAATCCAATCGGCACCTGCCACCGGAGCAAAAAATTCAAGTGCTCGCGCTACAATCCATGATCTTGTTGGCCCTCGGCAAGATCCAGGCGGCGGAACAAACTTGCCAGCGCGCCATGCGGCTAAAACCCCAGGTTCGCCCGCTCTACCAGGTCTCGGCTTACAACGCCTTGGGGCTCGTCCAAAGGTCCAAGTCCGAACTCAGCGCGGCGGCCGAGTCTTATCAGTGCGCTTGGGACATTATTCAACACTACGACCTGCCAAACGTCCAGGCCACCATCCTCAACAATCAGGCCCTGATCCATCAGGAACGGCAACATTTTTCCGCCGCCGAAGAGGCCTACCAAAAGGTCCTGACCCTGGCGCAACGGATCCAGGATCGGGTCCTGGAACTGACCGCGCTGCAAAACTTAGGGACCCTGGCCCAGGAACGAGGAGACTTCGGGGCCGCGCTGCGCTTCTATCAGCAGGCCAAGGCCAATGCCGAGCTCTCCGGTGAAACCAAGCGAAACCTCCTCTTCAACCTCGCCACCCTCTTCCTGCAACTGGGGGACCGCACGGAGGTGGAAGGAACCCTTCGAGCCCTCGCCTCCGAAGAGACAGAAGGGGAACGCCCCGAGTGGCGGGAAAAAATCGGGCTGCTCCGCGTGGAACTCGCCCTGACCTGGCACGATTGGGATGCGTTCGCCCGCATGCAAGACGAGACCTTCACCTCATCAGAGGCGGGACGTGTCTGTCTCGATTTGATGTCCGTCGGTATGCGGCTCGACCGTTCGGATGCCCCAACGGCCAAACAACAGTTGGCTGCCATGCAACCGGTCCTGAAAAAATTAAACAACGACGGGTTTCATACCCTTCACGACCTGTATCTGGCCCGCTGCCACTTGGCGGGCGGCTCACTCCCGGATGCGGAACCATTATTGACCAATCTTTACCGCTATTGCCGCCTGAAACAAAAAGGGGCCTTGTTGTGGGAAGTCTGTTACGAACGCGGTCATGCCGCCGAGCTGAGAGGCGATACCCATGAGACAAAAAAGTGTTTCTTGGAAAGTCTCGATCTTTTGGATAAGATGTACCGTTCGATACCTCCCGGATTAAACGGGGGTTTTTTCGAAGTGCCCCGGAGAAAGGCGCTTCGCGACCTGATGCAAAAATTTCTCCAAAAAACTCCGTCGCGGCAAGGGGAACCCATGAGGTCTCAAGACAAAGAACGGTATCAACGGCTCCTCGAACTTAATCAACAACTCAACTCCCAGCAACAAATGGAGCCCCTACTGGAACGCATCCTCGATTCCGCCCTGGAATTGACCGGGGCCAAGCGCGGGTTTCTCATCTCCCGCAAGGATGCCGGGACACTCCGGGAAATCCCCAGCCCGCTGAATGTCATCGTGGCCCGGCAAATGGACCGGAAGTTTTTGGATCATCCGGAGTTTCAATACAGTCGCTCGCTCGTCGAACAGGTGATCCGATCAGGCACACCGCTCTTGATCGAAGAGGCCAACCGCGACACGCGGTTTGTCGATTACCAAAGTATCCACGACCTGGGCCTCAAATCCATCCTGCTCTGCCCCTTGCAGGTGAATGGCCATGTGCAAGGAGTCATTTATGTCGACAACCATTCCGCCCCCAACATTTTTTCCCGGGAGGATTTAGATATTCTGCAAGCCTTGGGAGGCCAGGCCGCCATCGCCCTGGGAAATCTGCAACTGGTCTCCCAACTCACGCATTCCAAACAAGAGGTCCAAGAACTCAACAAGCAATTAACAGGGGATCTCAAGAACCGCGAGACCGAGCTCCGCTCCGCACAGACCGAATTGGCCAGGGCCAAGCAGGATCTGGAGTTTCGCTACAACTACGAAAACATCGTGGGCCAGTCCTCCGTCATGCGGGACGTTTTTCACCTCCTGGACCGGGTCACCGACACCGATATCCCGGTCTTGATCCACGGCGAGAGCGGCAGCGGCAAGGAACTGATCGCCCGCGCGCTGCACTACAACAGCTCACGCAAGCAACACCCCTTCATCTCGGAGAATTGCGCCGCCATCCCGGAAAATCTTTTGGAGAGCGAGTTGTTCGGACATAAAAAAGGCGCCTTCACCGGGGCGGAATCCGACCATGAGGGATTGTTTCAGCAAGCCGACGGTGGCACCCTCTTCCTGGACGAGATCGGCGACCTGCCGCTCAAGCTGCAACCCAAACTACTCCGGGTCTTGCAGGAAAAATCCTTCCGCCCACTCGGGAACAAGCGATGGCTCAAGGTCGACGTCCGCATCGTCGCGGCCAGCCACCAGGATTTGCAGGAACTGACACAGGCCGGAAAATTTCGCGAAGACCTCTTCTACCGCTTGCACGGCATCCAGGTCTCGCTCCCATCGCTCCGGGAAAGACGCGAGGACATCCCGCTGCTCATCGACCATTTTTTTAAAAAATTCAGCCGAGACACCCGCCGCCGCCCTCCCCTATTGGAACGCACCGCGCTTGACCTGCTAGTCTCCTACCCCTGGCCCGGCAATATCCGGGAGTTGGAGAGCACGCTACGCAACGCCTTCCTGTTGAACGAAAAATCGATCGGCCGCGACGGCCTCCGCTTCAAGCCGGAGCTGTTTGAGGAGTCCCCCCGCAGGAAGAGCTCATCCTCCGACACCGATTCCCAGGGTGAAAAGGACAAGATCATCCAAGCCTTGAAGAAGACCGGCTACAACAAGGTCAAGACGGCCAAGCACCTCGGCTGGAGCCGGAAAACTCTCTACAACAAGATGGAACTCTACAACATCAGCACCCAAACCGGACTCTGCTGAGCTCGACTCCGGTTCGCAATGGGGAATTTTAGGTTTAAAAAATCAGCCGGTAATAAGTGCCGGGTCCTTTGCCAAGCTCCTGCAAAAAACCCGCGTCTATGAGTTCGTGCAGGCTGCGGATGACAGTCCTTCGATTCATTCCCGTTTCCCCTGCGAGGGCGCCGGTGGTTTGGGTGGTCTCCGGATGCTCGCGAAAACATTGGAGGGTTTTCACGGCCCTGGGGCCGAGCTTCTGATAGGCAAGATATTTGTCGTGATAATATTGGATATCCTCCGTGAGAGATCGTTCCAGCATCTTTAACATAAAATTCAAAAAACGCTCCATGCTATATTCGGTGGGGTCGGGGCGATAAATACCTCCCGAGCATTGCCGCAAGACGATGTAATATTCCGGCTTGGCTTTTTCGATTTGCCGATCAATCGCCAAATAAGGCGCCATAAAACTTAAGCTTTCGTCCGGAGAGTGGAGCATTCCTAAATGAAATAACGCGCGTCCCAACCTGCCGTTGCCATCTTGAAAAGGATGGATTGCCAAAAAGCGATAGACAAATTCCGCAATCACCGCCAGCGACCAGAGATGTTCCGGAAGCGCCTTGTTATACCAAGTGACCAAATCCTGCATAGCGGCGGCGGTAATAGGGCCGGGTTCCGCGGTTTTGAAAATTTCTCGAGTCACCTTATTGCCAACCCGCTCAATGACACTGTTGGGCGCAATTTTATATCGGCCGATATAATGTGCAGCGGCTCCATAGTATTCGAGCAGTTGCCGATGAAGTTCGCGCAGGTCGGCCTCCCTGATGGGGAAGAGTTCTGTTGCCTGAGCATAAACCAGGTGAAGCACCTGGCGTAAGCCGGCGACTTCTTCAATGCTCCGCTGCTTGTCTTTGGAGAGTTTATTTTCGATGGCCTTTTTATTCTTTTCAAAAGACCCTTTTTTGGCATCCTTCCCGAGCGTTTCATCGAGCCAGTCGATTTCAACATTGGTGAGGATGGCGTTTTCAATGCGGGTGGAGGCCCCAATATTGCTGATGAGGGCATTGCGGCGAATATAGTCCCTATGTTCTTCCGGAAGGATTTTGAGCCTTTCTTTAGTGGATGAGCATAAACTATTAATATTCTTTAGTTTTTTTTCTAATTCTAGAGTTATTGAATAAGAGAGTGCCCTCATTTTCGAGGCTAATCGTGACATCTTGTGACAAATATGTCAATAATTTTGTCACAAGATGTCACAATAGACCGCCAACCACCTGGGCCCTGCTGAGCCTTCATTTTATACATGTGTATAAAATGATACACATTTGATTCCCTGACGCTGCATTCAGAAAATTTCCAAAAAATTAAAAAAACATTCCATTTCAGCCTGTTGCCGGTTTTTTAAAAAATAGCGCACCTTGGCATGTCTCTTGCTTTGTCCTCGCTTGTGGTTCGGCACCACGCACCAAACCGAACACCGATCACAAAGGAAGATGGGCTATGACTCAACACGTGGCAATGGAATACGATGCGATGAAACCAATCCTATTAACCCTCATGGTCTTTGCCGCGCTCACCTTGCACTCGGCCAGGGCATTCTCCTACTCCGTCACCCCTCCGGTTTATTCCAGGCAACGCACATTGGAAAATCTATCTCAGAGGAGCGAGCTGATCGTCCATGGCCGGGTGACAAGGCTGGAGACGCGATACGCCCCACCACCCGCCTATCTCCCAAGCGGACGCGATATCATTGTCACGGATCTGGAAGTCACGATTACCGATAACTTCAAGGGGGACCCGCGTCTCAGGTCGGTCTCGATCACCGTGCCCGGCGGTTGCATTTCCGACATCTGTTTTGTCACCGACCTGTTCCCAAAATTCGACCGAGACGAAGAGGTCCTCCTGTTCCTGGTCCCGAACGGCTCGGGGGCCTGGGCCCTGAGCGACCCCATCCTCGGCAAGATGAAGGGCGATCACTCCCAGATCAACGAGATCAAAAACCTCCCGAGCAGGAAACAAACAAGATGAAGAAGATCGCCATCATCTTCGGCTTGTTTCTGCTCCTGGTGCATCAAGAAACAAACGCCTTCCAGACCTTGGGTCAAAGTTGGCCGCAAGCAGCCATCCCCGTCGGTTATTGGGTGAATTTGAATATTGGGACGCCGGCAAACGACCTGGCCTCGGCCCAGGCGGCCGCCAATACCTGGGGCCTCCTCGGCAACGCCAATTTTTCCTACCAGTTTCTCGGCAACAACAACGACACAACCTACGCCCAGGCCAATACCACCAACACCATCATGTCGATCGCTGGCGGCGCCCCCTGGAACGGACAACCGGCATGCGCCCGCTTGGCCAACGGCGGCTTCGTGCTCGGGTTCCATTTCGGTTTCACCGCATCGGGGAATCCGGGTCAGATACAGGATGCCTTTGTGGTCATTTGTCGCGATACCGTTGCGGCCGGCGGCGGCAACCCCGTGCTCACCAATTGGAACTCCGGGCTTGGTGCCCCTGCCGCAAACCAATCGGACTTGACCTCCGTGATCGCCCACGAACTGGGGCACATGCTCGGGCTGGATCACTCCTGCGCAGGCACTGCCACCAATACCATTCCCGCCTGCCCCGCGGCCTGCGGAACCGTGAACAATAATTTGACGACCGCCACCATGTGTTTTTCAACACCTCCAGGCGCCGTCTTCGAAAGAGACATTGATACCGATGATATTGCGGGGATACAAAATATTTATGGCATCCTCAATCCCGACCTCGACGGCGACGGAGTCCCTAATCAAACGGACAACTGCCCCCTGACAGCAAACCCCGGCCAGGAAAATACCGACGGCGACGGGATAGGAAACGCCTGTGACCTAGACGACGACAACGATGGAAGGTTGGATACTGCAGACAACTGCCCCCTCGTCTCCAATGGGGATCAGATGAATACCGATGGCGATACCCTGGGGAATGCCTGCGACCCCGACGACGACAACGACGGTTTGAGCGATGATGACGAGGTCAAAAAATACCAGTCGAATCCGCTGGCCGGCGACAGTGATGGGGATGGGATAACGGACGGCCAGGAGGCTGGAATGGGGACCAACCTACTGGTACCGGACAATCCGGTGATTCCCATCATCATGGCCATCCTGATGGACGACCCTGAGGAACAACCCCCGGCCACTGACGAAACTCCGAACGGAGATGTGGACAACGACGGAATAAACAATGAATCCGACAACTGTCCCGATGTGCCCAACCACTGGCAGTGGGACGCCCCGGACGAAGACGGCGTGGGCAACCAATGCGACCCGGACTGGGACAACGATGGGAGCCCCAATGAGGATGATAACTGCAAGTTCGCCATCGGGGATGCCTGCAAGCAAAAGGGGCAATGGTTTGACGCGGAATTTTGGTACCTGGTGAGCCTCAAGGTGGATCCAGACGGGGACGGGGTCTTGAACTATCCCGACTTCTTCGACGACGGCGTCGAACTCCCCCTGGACAACTGTCCCGATCAGTCCAATCCCGATCAACAAGATTCCAATGGAAATGGCGTGGGTGATCTCTGTGAAGGGGAGGCTAAATGAAAGTTACAAATGGCAGACAGGAAAGGTCGAATATCCAGAGGGGTATAAAATTTATCCTATGCATCGTTACGAGCCTGGCATTGATGGCTGTGACGGTTCCCGTCTACGCCGGAGCCGTGCAAGGAATTGTAGATTCCATCTTATGGTCCACCTGGGCCGATGATAATCCGAGTCAGATTTGTTTTACCGTGGGTGGGCAATGGCTCCATTTTCCCATCGATTCATCACCAACAAGAAAATATATCGCAGCCGGGCTATTGGCCCATTACCATACGAAAAAGATCGTGTGGATTGAGCGGACTGATACCACCAATTATAATTGCGGAATCGGTGCCGCAGCTTATGAGGCTGTGAGTGTTCATTTAAAATAACAGGGAGAAATCATGAAAATAAATGCGTTATTGATCGTAGGCACAGCAACACTGCTGCTTGCAGGTGTCGTCAATGCCTATCCGGCACAGTACTACGGGCAGACCGTCACGGCCGCCGGAACGGACAGCAATGGCACTGTCTTTATTGGACTAAAGGATGGACCAAATCCGGGGAACTGCCCCGAGCCTTATTACAGCTTCCTTGTTTCCGAAGGCGTTAACAATAATAAATCCCTTGCCGTTGCCACAACGGCAATCTCATTGAAGCGGCCGGTAGATATCGTTATCGAAAGCTCAGGGTGTTCGGGCGGAATGGCAATAATGAAGTGGATAATCATGAAATGACATTTGGAAACTCTGTAAAAGTCTTCATCGATCTGGGGGAGCCGGACGGTCGGGCCTCCTTGGCGATGATCTTGCTTCAACGGGGCATGAACAAGCCAATTGCCCTCGGATTTAATGAGACGGGAAAGGTTGAATATGTGGCCATCCAACCCAACCCATAAAATTCTGATGGCCTGTTGTCTCCTAATGTTGCCATCGCCAGCCAGGGCCGATCAGGCGCCAGGCCAGGAGGAAAAAATCAAGCAGGTGTCAAACTCGGTGGCGGCCGCCATCCTCTCGGCCGAACTGCAAAAAATAAAATCTGCGGCCGTCAAGTTGATGTCTATCGATGGGAGAGACAAAAATATCGTTTTTGGCAAGTGCAGCAATTCCCTTTGGCCCGCCTTGAGGAAAAGTTTTGGCGCCCCACTGAAGGCCGATGCCCTGTGTTCGGATTTCGCCCAAACCACCGGCTACTATCCGGAAAATCTTCCGGGCGCCCAGGTCAATTTTCTCCTGAGTAAATGCTGGGTGAATGGGAGGGATTGCGGTTATTTCACGTCTCTTGGTTGGTATTTTGATTTCAAATTCCCCCAACCGACCTTTTCTATCAAACCCTCGTCTCCCCAGGTTACCATCGACCCCGTCAAACAGAAGATCGTCGTCACCTTCACAATGGATTCACTCACGATTCAGGCCCCCCAAAGCCAGGTCCGGATGCGCACTTGGTATGCGGCCGACAAATACCAGGATCTCGGCCCGCCTGATTACCCGAATTCCTGGCAGTCTTGCTGTCAATGGAAGCCGATCGTCCCCAATGGCCCCGAATGGAACACCTTCGAGCATAAAATGGTCCTCAATAATTTGCCGGCAACGCTGGCCCTCGATTACACCCTGAACCTGGCCACGATGAAGCTCGACCTGCTCCTGTCTTCCTTCAAGATCAATCCCGTAACCCCATCCCAACTTTCCTATCAACTGGGAGACATCTGGCCCCAAGGTTCCTTGGGAGAGCAGTCTATCGAGCCGGCCCTGCAAAAGGGGGCAGAAAAATTGCTCGTTTCACAAATCAATAAGATCATCGCAACCATGAACAAAAGATACGGATCGCTGACGATCCCCTTGTCCCTCAAAACCCTCAAAAATCCCGTTCCCTTGAACACCGCCACCCAATGGGTCGACATCGACTTCGGGGCTGTCTTGAAAAAAAATGGGCGGACTAATGCTGCTTGATCCGCAGATGGACCAGGCCCTCAAGGGCCTGATTGACACCGATCATGACGGACTCTTCGACTGGGACGAGGTGAAGGTTTATCTCACCAACCCGCAGGCGGTTGACAGTGACGGGGACGGGATCAAAGACGGCCAAGAAAATAACTTGGGACTGAATCCGGCCCTGCCGGATAACCCGGCGGTGCAAACGGTCGTTTGGTTCCTATTGCTGGATGACGAACCGGATTCGGTTGATACCGAAGAGGAGCCGTGAGAATTGCAATTATACATATGTGTAATTTATTATACAGTTCTCTCAACCGCTTATTTATTAGTTTTCTCGATGGCCAATCCTAAAAATTAAGTAATTCTTACCGGTTACAACTTTCTCCGAGATGGAACGCACCTTGGCATGCCCATTGCTTAGTACCGCATATCATATGAGTGACTGCGCGTCCCTTAACTTATCCGCTCCCCCCACCGACAACTCTTGTCTCTGCCTCGCGGCGGGGCAGATGCAGGAATCGTTGCACAAAAAGTTATTACAGGAAGAAACAAATCGCGGTCCCTTGTTACGGACCATGGCGAGCGTGTATCAATGCATGAGCCAGGCGGGCTGTGCAAAAAACATACGTCATCGGTGGCAAGAGGGAGACCTTAAATATTTCACCCCTTGGCTGCCACACAACGGGACACAACGCTGGCGTTCGCTTTTCCCAAAAACCCCGATGGACCCAATCGCCGTGGGACCACTCCGAGCAAAGGTCACGACGGAATACTGGCAGCGAAGCCCTCTACTTTCTACCGAGGAACGCCGCGCCTTAATCCAACTCATTGCCGCCTTCGATCACCCCAAGGCGGTCGACTGGCTCGTCAGCGCACAACACGAAGAAACGGACAAATTTCTCCTGGGGGACATTTCATATGCCCTCGTCGGCCATAACGTAGCAGAGCAGGCTGTCTTTGATTCTCTGAAACAAGTCTTCGCATCTCAATCCAGCCCGGAGGACCTTTCGCAACAACTGCAAACCTTGGTGGCCTTGGCCGTGCTCGGGTCTCCCGATACGCTCACCCTCGCCAAAGAACTCTTCCTCACGCCACGGGTCAATCCCCTCGCATTGCGTCTGGCACAGGAGGCGGCCCTCCTAGCCCTTTACTACCAAGGGGGTGAAGCAGCCTGGACAGCCATCGAGGAATTAAGCCATCAACAAGATTTGCATCCACAAACCGTGCGATGGATTGAAAAACTCTCCTATTTGCATCAGGGAACACGCGTCTATCTCTTCACCGACAGCATCAGTAAAGTGCTGCATTTACTGGAAGATGGCCCTGGTGGCCCACTCGATCTCCGGTGGTCGGATCAAGGGATTGTGGAAATGGCACAACCCCTGCCTCGGGATCCAATGACCCTGGCCTACTTCACCCACCGGCTTCAACGAACGGACCTTCCAACCTCTTACCGGATGACGGCAGCTCGAATCATCGCCCCGTATCGTCACTATGAATCGATCCATAAAATTTTCGAGACCCTCGCCATCCAAGAACAGGATGATGAATTGGCCGAATTCGCCAAAAAGCAAGCAGCACCTCCGACCGATTCGACATCAGAGGAGCTCTCATGCTCAAAACAAGCATCGCCAACATTTTGGTGGCCCAGACAAGATGAAAAAATTCCTTCCGACCTTGATAACCCCGACCCACAAAGCCGCGGGAGCCTCCCGCAATCTCATGTGACACTCGAAAAATTGGACCGATCCACCGCCGGATCGGTTTGGGAAGAGGTTCTGAAGCTCCCACCCCCCTTTACCAACCGTGACCTCAAGCTGCTGATCACCGCCCCGCAACCCATGGACGACATCGCGTGGCGGTCACAGAGCGATGCATTTTATTTCACTCTCTCCAGCATCGCACGCGATGAGGCTGAAGTTTTTCTGGGTTCGGAGGGAACGGAAACAGTGGGCAACGGTCTGTTCAAGAGTGTTTCGCTGGTTTTTGTACACAATCCGGAGACAACCTCGACGCAATGGGAGGTTGATATTTATTTATGATCCTTACACCGCCGCCATCTTCCATCCGCATCGCACCGGTCATGCCGCTTCGAGTAACCTCGACGATGAAGGGCGACCCATCGGGTCGCCCCTACAGCCTGCAGATGCCTGATTGGTTACGGGATCTCGGGAGGGGACTGCGAAACGTTGTCATGTCGGGGCTATTCTGCGTCGCCTGCGACACCATCATCCCCCAAGAGCCCCCGCTCCCCTATCCGGATGATGTGGAAGTCCCCGTTCCGGATGCCAAACCGCACCCCGCACCCGATGCGATGGAATTATCCGAAATTTTTATTTCCCCCGATGCGGGTTCCTTGCCTGAGCCTTCTGCCGAAGTCATTGGCGCCGGGGCCACGTCTCCTGACATCACCATTCTCGATACCACTGCCGTGTACCTAGACGGCAGCCCACAAAACGACCCCATGGAACCTGATGTGGATTTAGCCATCGGTGGCAGCGACACCGGCACACCCGTACCGCCCGCAAAAGACGCGGGCCCAGACCTAACATCCCCGCCACCCATTCCCTGTGACGGCTTTGTCGACACCGATATTTTTGCCGCATCATCTCAAGTCTATTGTCTTTCACTTCAGCCAGTAACAGGAATTCCCCAGGGACCAGCGTCACTCAAGAGTATCGAGGCCATCGATACAGATCAGGACTCATTGGATGACCTCATGTTGCTTTCCGAGGCAGGGACACTTCAGGTCTGGCGTAACAATTTCCCTAATGGGTTCCAAGATGTCACCGCACAAAGCGCACTCCCCACCACAGGCGTCGGTTTTCTAGCGTGGGGGAACGGGAACGATGACGATTGGCCCGATCTGCTGCTGGGTATGGATCAAGGGGTGCGACCTTTTTGGAATCAAGGTGGAACCTTCAACCCGTTCGGCCCCATTTATTTGGACAGCCCGGCCCGCTGCGCGGCATGGCTTGGCACGAAGCTGCTCATCGGAACCGATCAAGGGCCACGACTTTTGATCTTGCAAAATGATGGCGCTGCGCTGGATCAATCCGCCCTGCTGGATCCCGCCATCGTCGGCGTGGAGCCGGTGGATGGGATCGCCGTCACCGACTTTGACCTGGACGGACTCCCCGACGCCTATCTCTGGCGCTCGGTGGGAGATAACCTGCTACTCCGTCAACTCCCCGACGGCACCTTCCAATCACTGGCCCCTGTGTTGGGGGTCTTGGCGGTCGGGAACACCACCCAGGCCCTGTGGGTCGACGGTTGGCCCGACACTCTTTTTCCCTACTTGGTTGCGATCAACTACAACGGCAATAATTATTTTTTTCAAAACAACCAAGGAAGCAGTTTTCAGGAAATCGGCCAAGGGCTTGCCTTCAATGACCCCGGATCCACCCTCCAGGCTGCAACCACCTTGTTCCCAGGGCTGGCCAATCCCATCTTCCAACTCTCCCGCTTTCAGCAACCGGATCTATTGCTCGTCCCCCAATACGATGCGAACGGACTCCTCACCCACTATCAGAATCGGGCCTACGAAGCCGGATTGAACACCCCCGCAGGGAGTTGGAGCATTGGGGCCCGCTTCTTCCATTTTGACAACGACAACACGCTCGATCTGGTGCGCGGCCGTTACGACGGCACCATCCATGTCTGGCGCAACTTGAGTCACACCATCGTGAAGGAGACACCATGACGCGCTTACCTCTGCTGCTTCTGACATTATTTCTTACCAGTCCACTTTTTGCCCAAAGTGCATCCACCAATGCCATGCCCCCATTGGAGCTCCCTCCCACTTCACGAACTCAGCCACAAGGGGCACGGGCCGTGGAATCGGCTTCAGATGTCAATCGTCCCAGTGTTATTATCAGGCCGTACAATCCGCGAACCGAACACCGCGCTGAAACACAACCGGCGCGGCGGCGTCCCGCGCCACCACCCGCGACATTCCGGAGACTACAACGATGAGCCTGAAGCGTCTCGTCATCCTGCTCCTGATTTTGTTCCTGGGCATCCAGACCCTATGGGCGGACGAGGGCGGCAAATCAGTCGGACTCAAGTCGATGCTGGGCGGAGGTGGCAGCAACTCCAGTGCTGTGCAGACCGACGAGTTCAGCGGGGCGGCGACTTACAGCATCCCCATCAATGTCCCCCCAGGGCGCGGCAGTGTCACGCCGCAACTCGGCCTCAGCTACAACAGCTATCGGCGCAACATCAACAGTTGGCTCGGCTACGGCTGGGAGATGGAAATGGGCTCCATCGCTCGAGTCCGCCCCACCATCAGCAACGGCTCCGATGGAATAATCGATTTTGTCGAAGGGAAGGAATTTGAGATCCGCCAGGGCGGGGAGGCCGAATCGTTGGTCCTGATGGCATCCGACATCAAGCCGTCCAGCTACGGCGTGCAAGGCATGGATCAATACCCAGCCTCCTTGTATCAGGCGCGCATCGAAGGGGCCTTCACTTATTATTTGGCCCTACGGCAAGCGGATAGCCAACTCATCATAGCCTGGATCGCAATCGACAAGAGCGGCACCCGCTATTTTTTCGGCTGGGATGACGAGTCGCGAGAAAAGGTCGGCGCCGAGGGGATTTCCCGCTGGATGCTCACCAAGGTGCAGGATGCCAACGGCCAGCAACTCAACATCTTCTACAGCCTGCTCCTCCCCGTCACCATCAGCTATGCCGATGTGGTGATCACCTTTGCCTACAAGACCAACGCCGATGGATGGGGGGAAGTTACCACCTTCCCCTTCTACCAGTTTGGCAATCCCACCTGGGTCTCGATGTCCCGACTGCTGGATGAGATCAATATCCAGGCCTCCGGAAAACTGCTGCAACACTACCAATTTCATTACGTCCTGGACAAAATCAAGCGACGGCTGCTCAGCCAGATCACTCAAACAGCCGGCGATGGAAAATCACTCCCCCCCATCACGCTCAACTACCAGGCTGATTTTAACCCCTCACTCTCCGAAACCAAGTTCATCCACAACAAATGGGGATCTCCCGACTACGATGGCACCCTCTACGAACAAGCCGCCTTTGCCGACATGAACGGCGACGGCCTGGTAGACCACGTCATTGCCAAACCCGAGGGGGGGATGGACGTCTTCTACAACGACGGCAACAATTTCTTCTACCGTCCGGGCCAGTCGTTCTGGCCGGAGCCCTTCGATTGCAAGTACTCCTGGGGCGGCGGCTCCCCTACCTGCAAGGGCAAGATCAACGGCTATCACGATGACCACCAGTTCCTCTTCCTGATGGACATCAACGGCGACGGACTCCCCGACCGGGTGGCCCGCTACTACGACGGCCCCACCAACGGCGTCGAGATCTCCTATTTCCGCATCGCCTTCAACACTGGCAAGGGCTGGTCCGCCCCGGTGGATTGGAAAGACCCCTACGAAGGGGATTGGGCCGGGGTGAGTCTGGACGACAAGGGTTTTTATGACATGAATGGCGACGGCTTGGTCGACCGGGTGGTCGGAAACATCGAGCTCAACGGCCAGAAGGGCTTCAATGTTTACCTGAACACCGGGGCGGGATTCAAAAACAATCCGTTCTTCTGGGTGGATCCTCTCAACGCCTTTTACTTCAAACAAGATAAGGGGACACTGGGTAACATAGAAGACCAATTGGATGGTGGGTCGGACAATCCCGCCCTGGGAAAACTCTATGCCTCCGATGGCGAAAATATGTACTCGTTCATTCGGGATTTTAACGGCGATGGGCTCCCCGACCGATTCTTCGCAGTTAACATATTGGACAAGGATGACAAAATTCTCGCCAAAGGGACCGTCATATTTCTCAACCAAAATGGCCAGGGTTGGGCCCAAGGGGTCAACAGCGGTGAGGCAAAGTTAACAGCCAATGGGACCACGGTCCTGTTGATCGCCGATGCGGTCGACATCGACTATGACCAAAAAGGGTTCATCAACAAAACCCAAGACTGGATCGACGTCAACGGGGACGGCTTCCTGGACCGGGTCCATGGAGTGCCCGATACTGGGGCCATTTGGGTCAATTATTACCAAGGGATCAAATCATCGGAAGCATGGTCCTCCTTCAAATCGGAGATCATGCAGGATACCCTGGAAGAAACCAACAACGACCACAAGGTGCGCGGCTATCTCAACAACCACCTGGGGGACCATGACCAATATGTCTTCTTCCAGGACTTCAACGGTGACGGCCTCCCCGACCGTTTGGCGGTAGCGTGGGATGCAAAAGGAAAGCCGATCGAATACCAGTTGAGGGTGATGGAAAATGAACCCATCACATTCTCCGATACCCCTTCCTGGTGGGCCAATAAAAATATCAGCCAACCTTACGGAGCCCTCACCCAGGTGGATGACGGGCGCAGCCATAAGACCGCCATCGAATACCAGCCGTCCACCTGGCCGCGTTACAAAGGGCAGTCCCTGATCTTCAACTTGCAACTCAACCAGCGCCCCAACCACCGCTACCTCCCCTTCAACCTGAACGTGGCCCACAAGCTCTACACCCAGGACTACACCGTTGGGGCCCTCGGGGGAATCTTGGGAACCATCCCCGAGGCCAAACGACACCCCGGAATGCGCTGGGTTACCTATGACTACGAAGGGGGCTATTATTATTTTCGCGGGGCCATCAAAAAAATCCAAAATAACTTATTCGACGACAAACTCTATCAGGTGAGGATCGCACGGTTCGAAGGCTTTCAATCGGTCAAAAAAACACCGTGGCGCCCCGACAGCGAAACCTGGAATCCGTATACCACAGAGACCCGCTTTCACCAAGCCTTGGGGGCGATTGACCCCACCGCAGGTAAAAATGACGGTTGGTTTGATCCGGCCGGCTACACCCACGATAGCCTGGCCGGACGCCCGTACCGAACAGAGATCAAGGAGGGTAAACAAACGGTCTCGCTGGAAGAAACCACCTGGCAGGTCAAAGACCCGTTGCCCAATGACAACTTTTACTGCCTGGGCATCATCTGCGAGGTACATCCCGCCTCGTTGAAAAAAACCGTTTGGAACGACCCCAACCAACCGCCGCGCGGGAGTCGGGTCGATTACCAATACGATCAATACGGCAACCCCACGCAGGAAGACCACTACAGCCTGGCCGGTGATCCTCTCATCACCCTACAGACCGATTACTACCCACCGAATAAATTCCAGGCTTTGTACCAAATGCGCAACCGGCCAATGGCACAACGCAAGCGTCTGGGGGACACCACCTACCGGGAAAAATCCTTTCAATACGACTCGGTCGGCAATCCGATCGAAGAAAACCTCTCCACCGTGCCGGGCGGTGGAGAAAAATTGACCGTCAAACGAAGCTTCTGGGGGAGCAACCTGACCAGCCTCACCGATGTTGATGGGGTCAAAAAAAATATCGGCTATGATGCCGGCAACCTTTTCCCGATCAAAGAAACGGTGCTGGGGGCGGGCCAGGCCTTGCAAACCACTCGAACCTTCGATCGCCTCACCGGGGAAATAACCTCGGAGGTCAATGCAAGCGGCATCGGACACTTGAAGGAATTTGACGGCCTGGGTCGCGTAACCTCCGAATCCATCCGCGACTCCAAAGGCAATGTCACCAAGGTGAAGAGCTACCAATATGACTATTTTCCCAGCCCAATTGGCACGGATGTAAATCCCACCACAGTTCTCAAAGTGACCACTTACAAATATCAAACGAGTAACGTGACAATCGGGATTCCGGAACAGATGAGCTATTTGGACCCCAGCGGCAAGGTTTTGCAAAATTGCCAACTCTCGGAACGGGGCGATTACCGGATGATCCAATCGAAGATTTATAACGGAGGACGGGATGAATTAACCACCGAACCCATCTTCACCAAATACTGCCCCTTCATCGCAACTTTTCCCGCCAATGCGCCGAGCTATCACGAACTCAAAGACCTCCAGGGCAGAACCATCCTGAAGGAACCACCAGCCGGAGACGCCAACTCTCCCACCGGCAAGACCGTCATCACCTACACTCAAAAAGATAATGGTCAGTTGGTCCGCAAAACCGCCAACGCCAAGGGGCAGACCTTGACGGAAACCTTGGACGACACCGACCGCCTCATCGCCGTCCAGGACAACGACGGAAATGTACTCAATTACAGCTACAATTCGGTCGGTGATCTACTTTCAGTGACGCACCAAGGACAAGTGCTAACCGCCATGACCTACGACGTCATGGGGCGGCGACTAAGCATGACCGATGCCGACATGGGAAATTGGATTTACCATTACGACGCAAAAGGAAACCTCACCGAACAAATCGACGCCAAGGGACAAAAGGTCAGCCACACTTACGATGGCCTGGGCCGAGTCACCAAGAAGGAGTTCTATCAAGGCAACGGAGCGCTGGATGGCTATGAAGAGTACAGTTACGATCAGGGAAGCAACATCCAACCCGGGGAATTAGCGCAAGTCAGCGAATACTCCGGCGCCCAACAGCTCAAGCGCTGGACCAAGTTTGGCTACGAACCGCTATTCCGCCGCCAATCCACGGTGGAACGTTTCACCACCGGGCTTGGGTTGCTCACCCAAACCACCGAGTACGACACCTTGGGGAAGGTGACGAAACTTACCTACCCCGGCGGCCAGCAGATCGCCTTTCAATATATGGCGACCGATCAACTCATGAAGGTCTGCGACAAGGCCTGTATCGCAGGCAATGAAATTTACTACCAACTCGATCCCCAAAGTGCCTTCGATGCGTTCGGTTCCCTACAAAAAGAGACCTATGGCAATGGCGTCGTCAGCGATTACAGCTACTACCCCAACAGTCACCGACTCCTCTCCAAAAAATTATCCAACAATGGCGAGATTCTCACCCAGCGAGAATATACCCATGACCTTCTGTCCAACATCACCCAGATCACCGACCAAAAGGATGTGTCCCCGCAAGGCGGTTCTTTGGCCGGCATCCAGTATGACTCGTTGAACCGACTCTCCGCCTATCAAGGCGGAGGCGCGAAGGACGGCGCCAGCCTCAGCTATGCCGCCAATGGCAATATTTTGAAAAACAACGCCTCATTCGGCAACACCCCCTACGAATACAACTCGGCCAGGCCTCACGCCGTCACGAAGATTGGTGATCAGAACTTCACCTACGACGCCAACGGCAACCTAGCCTCCGACACTCAGCGACAATTCACCTACAACGCTCGCAACCAATTGATCCAGGTCACCCTCACCAACGGGACCCAGACCCATTACGACTATGACTACGCGGGGGTTCGTGTCTTGAAAAAAGTCGAGACCGACACCACGCACTACTGGGGCGATGCCCTCGAGATCCACAATCAAAAATTGGTTTTGAATCTCTTTGTCGGCGAGCGCAAGATTGCCACCCGAGTCATCGGCGACCTAGGCCCCCTCTCCGGCAATGCCGGCGCCGGCCTACTCGACACCGGCATCAAACTCTCCGGAGAACTCACCCCGCTGCTTCCCTGGATACTTCTGTTCTTAGCCTGGTTCTCTCTCTTTTCTCTACGCCCAACTCCTGACCTCATCCCCAGTTGGGCCTATGTCCGCTGCATCGCCCCATGGCGCCGGGGGGAACTGTTCCCCGGAGGGCCGAGGACTACCGTCTCGATGCTTCGCCTGATACAAAAGGTTCAAGGAACATTCGCAGGACCGGAGGGGAACAGTTCCCCCCGGCGCCTCCACCAAACCCTGATCCACACCTATCACAGGCTCTACGACCACTGGCGCCACTACCAAGACTCCCTATGGGAAACCTTCATAGCCCTCCCGCAACGCACCGCCTCCAAAGCACTCTGCATGTTGCTAATCATGCTAGGCCTGATCCAAACCCCAGTCCTCCTCTTCGCCGGCCAACCCATCGCCCCCATCCCCGACGCCACCGACGCCAATTATTTCTACTACGTCCACGACGACCATCTAGGTTCCTCGCAGATCCTCACCGAAGGCAAGGTCCTAACCAAACACTCCGGACTCACCTATCAACGGGGCCAAGTCCTGCAACGCTTCGAGTACACCCCGTTCGGCCAGGAACGTTACGTCCAAAACGCCACCCTCAACCTGGAACCAAGTTTCACCGGCCAAAAATATGACAAGGAGGCGGGCCTCTATTTTTACAAATCCCGCTACTACGACCCCCACCTCGGCCGCTTCCTCCAACCCGACTCCGTCATCCCCGACGGCAGCGACCTCCAGGCCTACAACCGCTACAGCTATGTCCGAAACAATCCGCTCAATTTCACGGATCCGACGGGGCATTTTTGGGAAATTTTCAAGAACATATTCGGGGCGCTGCTGGGGGGCTTGGTGGCCGGATTTCTTGGTGCCTTGTTGAGTCCCATCATCGGTCCGCTGGCGGCCGCCATGTTGGCAGGCATGGCCGGTGGCCTCATTACCGGGGCCATTACCGGAGGACTTGAAGGGGCCTTAACCGGTGCCATCATCGGTCTGGTGTCCGGTGGACTGGGTTTTGTTGGCAATATGGGCCTGCAGACAATGGGCATCGTTAAACAGGGTTACCGCATCGCTATCCTGGCAGGCCTCGGTGCACTTGCCAGCGGTGTCAAGTATGGTTGGCAAGGGGTCTTGCTATTCGGTGTCGGCTTTCTTGGGGCCTACGCGGGATCCATGATTGGCACTTCGGTGGAACAAGCAATCCGTCCCGATCCGACCAAGAATCCAACTCCGACACAGAAAAGCGTCAATACAGAACTGAACGAGATCAAGCAAAGTCCTTGGGCTGAAACACCTCAGGGGCAGAGGATTATTCAGAAACTCGAACAGATGAACGCTTGGAAACGAATAAAAATCGCAGAATTTCACGATACACGCGGTGGCAACTTTTCCGACAACGCCGCCGGTCGCTATAACAACTTTTCAGACACCATTAAGTTTCAACCAGGTGAGATTAACGTCGATGGCTCCCTAGTTCATGAAGCTCAACATGCGGTCTGGAGGATGACCGGCCAACGAATCTTTCCCAGCGGAGAGAATGAATATCAAGCCTTTTTGACGGAACATAATTACCTGGTATCCGGGCAAAACGCCCCATGGCACGAACTCCCCACCCGTAGTTGGGTGGCAGAAACCTACGGTTTTAATCCATGGAGGTATCATTATGGGGAATAATATTGTTCTTCTGAGCAGGTATCGTATCATCATCCCGCTACTCTTGGTCCTCAGCATCCAAACCACATGGGCTGCCGAAGGTGGTGAAGGCAAATCGATCGGGCTCAAGTCGATGCTGGGCGGAGGCGGCAGCAACTCCAGCGCCGTACAAACCGACGAGTTCAGCGGCGCCGCCACCTACAGCATCCCAATCAGCGTTCCCCCAGGCCGTGGCAGTGTCACGCCGCAACTCGGCCTCAGCTACAACAGTTACCGGCGTAACATCAACAGTTGGGTCGGTTACGGTTGGGAAATGGAGATGGGTTCCATCACCCGCGTCCGCGGCAGTGTCGGTAACGGCTCGGACGGGACCATTGATTTTATCGAGGGAAATAGCTTTGAGGTTCGGCTCGGGGGACAGGCGGAGGCATTGGTCCTCATCACCCCCCAGCTCAAGCCCTCGTCCTACGGGTTATCGGGGCTCGATGCCTACAACGCCTCGCTCTATCAAGCACGCTCGGAAGAAGGATTCACCTACTATCTCAGCCTCCAACAACCAGGCAATCCGATGGTCGTCGCTTGGATCGCAATCGACAAGAGTGGCACCCGATATTTTTTCGGCTGGGATGACGAGTCGCGAGAAAAGGTCGCCTCCGGGGGGATTTCCCGCTGGATGCTCACCAAGGTACAGGATGCCAACGGCCAACAACTCAACATCTTCTACAGCCTGCTCCTGCCCGTCACCATCAGCTATGCCGATGTGGTGATCACCTTCACCTACAAGACCAACGCCGATGGATGGGGGGAGGTTACCACCTTCCCCTTCTACCAGTTTGGCAATCCCACCTGGGTCTCCATGTCCCGACTGCTGGATGAGATCAATATCCAGGCCTCCGGAAAACTGCTGCAACACTACCAATTTCATTACGTCCTGGACAAAATCAAGCGACGGCTGCTCAGCCAGATCACTCAAACAGCCGGCGATGGAAAATCACTCCCCCCCATCACGCTCAACTACCAGGCTGATTTTAACCCCTCACTCTCCGAAACCAAGTTCATCCACAACAAATGGGGATCTCCCGACTACGATGGCACCCTCTACGAACAAGCCGCCTTTGCCGACATGAACGGCGACGGCCTGGTAGACCACGTCATTGCCAAACCCGAGGGGGGGATGGACGTCTTCTACAACGACGGCAACAATTTCTTCTACCGTCCGGGTCAGTCGTACTGGCCGGAGCCATTCGATTGCAAGTACTCCTGGGGCGGCGGCTCCCCTACCTGCAAGGGAAAGATCAACGGCTATCACGACGACCACCAGTTCCTCTTCCTGATGGACATCAACGGCGACGGCCTCCCCGACCGAGTGGCCCGCTACTACGACGGCCCCACCAACGGCGTCGAGATCTCCTATTTCCGCATCGCCTTCAACACCGGCAAGGGCTGGTCCAGTCCGGTGGACTGGAAAGACCCCTACGAGGGGGATTGGGCCGGGGTGAGTTTTGACGACAAAGGTTTTTATGACATGAATGGCGACGGACTGGTGGACCGGGTGGTGGGGATCGGGGTCGGGGACAACGGATTTAACGTCCACCTCAACACCGGTGCCGGATTCAAAAAAAGCCCCTTCTTTTGGGCCGACCCGCTCAGCATCTTGAACAACCCCGCGGCGGGAAAGCTCTATGCCTCCGATGGCGAAAATATGTACTCGTTCATTCGGGATTTTAACGGCGATGGGCTCCCCGACCGATTCTTCGCGGTTAACATATTGGACAAGGAGGACAAAATCCTCGCCAAAGGGACCGTCATATTTCTCAACCAAAATGGCCAGGGTTGGGCCCAAGCAACCAATAACAGCGCAGGTAAAGTATTGGCTAATGGAACCACCGTCCTATTAATCGCCGATGCGGTTGACATCGATTACGATCAAAAAGGCTTCATCAACAAAACCCAAGACTGGATCGACGTCAACGGGGACGGTTTCCTAGACCGTGTCCATGGCAATCCTGACACGGGACACATTGGGGTTAGTTACTACCAAGGAATCAAATCGTCTGACGCCTGGTCCTCTTTTCAGTCGGAGATCATGCAGGACACCCTCGAAGAAACCAGTGATGCGCACAAAGTGCGCGGCTACCTGAGCAACCACATCAACGATCACAATCAATATGTCTTCTTCCAAGATTTCAATGGCGATGGCCTGCCCGACCGCCTGGCGGTTCAGTGGGACGATAAAGGGAAAGCAATTGGATACCAACTACGAATGATGGAAAGTCAACCCATCACATTCTCCGACACCCCCTCCTGGTGGGCCAATAAAAATATCAGCCAACCTTACGGAGCCCTCACCCAGGTGGATGACGGGCGCAGTCATAAGACCGCCATCGAATACCAGCCGTCCACCTGGCCGCGTTACAAAGGGCAGTCCCTGATCTTCAACTTGCAACTCAACCAGCGCCCCAACCACCGCTACCTCCCCTTCAATCTGAACGTGGTCCACAAGCTCTACACCCAGGACTACAGCGTTTCCGCTATCGGCGGAATCTTGGGAGATATCCCCGAGGCCAAGCGCCACCCTGGGATGCGCTGGGTCACCTATGACTATGAAGGCGGCTACTATTATTTTCGCGGCGCCAGCAAAAAAATAAAAAATAATTTGTTCGACGACGAGATTTATCAGGTACGAATCACCCGCTTTGACGGCTTTCAATCCGTCAAAAAAACACCGTGGCATCCCAGCTACGAAACCTGGAAACCTTACACCATCGAAACCCGCTTCCACCAAGCCTTGGGGGAGGTTGACCCCACTGCCGGTAAAAATGGCAGCTGGTTTGATCCAACCGGCTACACCCACGACAGCCTGGCCGGCCACCTATACCGCATGGAAGTCAAGGAGGCCGATCAAACGGTCTCGCTGGAAGAAACCACCTGGCAAGTGAAAGACCCGATGCCAAATGACAACTTTTACTGCCAAGGCATCTTCTGCGAGGTACATTCCATCTCGTTGAAAAAAACCGTTTGGAACGACCCGAAGCAACCGCCACGCGGGAGCCGGGTCGATTATCAATACGACCAATATGGCAACCTCACGCAGGAAGACCACTACAGCCTGGCCGGCGCACCGCTGATCACTTTGCAAACCGATTATTACCCACCCTCCCAATTTCAGGCCTTCCTCCAACTGCGTGACCGGCCAAAGACCCAGCGCAAGCGTCTCGGGGATACCCTCTACCGGGAAAAATTTTTCCAGTACGACGCGGTCGGCAATCCCATTGAAGAGAATCTATCCACAACACCGGGGGGCGGGAAAAAATTGACCGTCAAACGGAGTTTCTCGGCGGGAAATCTGTCCAGTCTCACCGATGTCGATGGGGTGAAAAAAAATATCAGTTATGGGGCTAACAACCTCTTCCCCATCAAAGAAACGGTGACGGGCGCGGGACAATCCTTGAATACCACCCGAACCTTTGACCGACTTACCGGGGAAATGACCTCGGAGGTCAATACCAATGGCATCGGACACATCAAGGAATTCGACGGCTTTGGTCGAGTCATTTCCGAGTCAATCCGGGACGCCAAAGGAAACATCACCAAGCTTGAGGGCTATCAATATCAGTATTTTCCCAACCTAATCGGCATTGATGTGGACCCCACCATGATTCTCGAGGTCTCCACCTACAAATATCAGACGAGCAACCTGACTATCGAAATTCCGGAAGAGATCAGCTATCTGGATCCCGGTGGCAATGTCCTGCAACGTTGTCAACTCTCGGAACGGGGCGACTATCGGATGATTCAGTCCCGAATCTATAACGGAGGACGGGAGGAGTTAACCACCGAACCAGTCTTCACCAAGGACTGCCCTTTTATCCCATTTTTCCCCAAAGATCTGCCGAGCTATCACGTGGTCAAGGATGTTCAGGGGAGAATGCTTCTGCGGGAACCACCGGCGGGCGACACCCTTTCACCTATGGAAAACACCGCCATTCAATACACCCATACAGATAAAGGACTCCTCGAGAAAAAAACCACCAACGCCAAGGGACAAATCCAGACAGAGACTTACGACGTGCAAGAAAGACTCGTTAAATTGGCCGATCAAGGAGGAAATGTCCTGGAGTATGCTTACAATCCGGTCGGCGACCTGACCGAGGTGCGACAAAATGGCCAACTCCTCACGAGCCTCAGCTACGATCTCATGGGTTACAAGACCGCCTTGACGGATGCCGACATGGGGACGTGGCAATATCACTACGACCTAGGGGGGCGACTCATTGAGCAGATCGATAATGCGGGCCAGGGCGTCAAACAGTCCTACGATGGGTTGGGCCGGGTGGTCAAAAAACAGATGGTTCGTGCCGACGGCAGTTTGGCGGGTTACGAGCTGTACAGCTACGACGGCGCTACAGGCGCCTACAACGTATTGCCCGGTGAAAACTCCGAAGTCCGTGAGTTTGACGGACAAGGAAAATGGGTACGCAGCACGCAATTTAGCTATGACGCCAGTTATCGTCGCCTGGAAAAACTCACACGCGTCATTCCCGATGTCGGTGAATTCCGCCAAACCTTTCAGTACGATCCATTAGGGCGAATCGCCCAAACGGTATTTCCAGGGGGGCATCAACTCGCCTATCAATACATGCTCAGCGGACAACTCATGAAGGTCTGCGAAAACTCCTGCGGCGGCGGGGGTGAGGTCTATTATTCACTGGATCCAAACAGCGCGTTTGATCCGTACGGTTCTTTGATGAGTGAAACATACGGCAATGGCGTGGCCAGTCAATACGCCTACTACCCCAAGAGCCACCGTCTTCAGTCCAAGCAGGTCACGCAAGGCGATCACGTCTTAAGTCAACGCAGTTATGAACACGACGCCTTGGACAATATCACCAAGCTTAACAATAATCTCTCGGAGCCGGGGGAATTCGCCTCCTTGACGAATATCCAGTACGACTCCCTCAATCGATTAATTGCCTTCCAACCCAAAGATGCCGCACTCAGCACCCTGACCTATGACAAAACTGGAAACATTCTAAAAAATGACGCGTCATTTGCGGGAAAGACCTATGAATACGGTTCCTCCCGCCCTCACGCGGTGACTAAAATCGGAGACGAAATTTTCACCTACGATGCCAATGGCAATATGACCAGCGATGGGTTTCGCACGATGAAATACAACCCGAGGAATCAACTCTCTCAAGTACAAATGAACAACGACAGCGTGGTGGAATATGAGTACGACTACACCGGAGCCCGTGTTAAAAAGCGGGCCTTAAAAAAGACACCGATTGGCACGGTGGAGGAGGCCGTGACTTATTATTTTGGGGACACCATGGAGTTGCAGGGGGACAAACTCATCCTGCATATCTATGCGGGTGATCGACGCATCGCCACCCGGGTGGTTGGCTCCTTATCTAGCCTGGCCTCGGCCGGGGCCACCTTGGTGGATCGCAACGTTGACCCCAATCTGGGGCTTGCGCAAATCATTCCCTATGCCTTGTGGCTCCTTGGTTTGTTTGTGTTGGCCTCGTTCCGCCCGGTTCCGGCAACATTACCGGCCTATCCCTACATCCTTTGGCGCCGTTATGTTGAAACCTTACAGGAGACCTGTAGCGCCTTTCCCCAACGCGCCTGGGTCAAGGGTTTTATTCTTTTCCTAGCCTTTCTCAGCACGGTGCAATTCCCGATTTTGGCGACAGCCGGGGAAAAAACCCAAGAGACTGCAACGGACTCAGATTACTTCTACTACTACCAAGACGATCATCTCAACTCCTCCCATTTGCTAACCGAGGGCAAGGCTCTTGCAAAACATGGCGGCATCACCTACCAGAAGGGACAGGTCCTGCAACGCTTCGAGTACACCCCCTTTGGCGAGGAACGGTTCACCCTCAATCCCAATTTACAATTTGGGCCGAGTTACACGGGACAAGGTTTTGAGATAGAAACGGGGCTTTATTACTACCAGTCTCGCTATTACAACCCCACCCTGGGAAGATTTATCCAACCGGACACGCTGGTGCCTGATCCGCAAAATTCCCAGGACTTTAACCATTACAGTTACGTGCGCAACAACCCGCTGAAGTACAATGACCCGAGCGGGCACGGGTTCTGGAGTTTCTTCAAAAAGATAGGCGGCTTTCTCCTGGGTGCGGCAGTGATTGCAGCCGCCATTGTGGCCACGGTGATGACGGCAGGGATAGGCGGCATCGCTTTTGCCGTCAGCCTCGGGGCCCTGATCGGATCCGTGACGGGGGCCGTCGTGGGCGGTCTCAGCGCGGCCAGAATGGGCGGCAATATCGGCTTTGGGATTGGTTTCGGAGCCCTCATCGGGGGAGCGGCTGGAGCGGCATCGGGGGCTATTTTTCATTCGGTCTCTGAGTTATTGACCCCCGTTTTACAGAATGCCCTTGGGCAAACATTTGGTGGGTCCTTGAGTAGCGCCATTGTAGGGGCCGCCGCGGGTCCGGTGTCAGGTGCCGCCATGGGGGCCATTCAAGCCTTCGGCGGCGGCGCAGGAACCCTCGGCAATATTATCAAAGCAATTGGCATTGGGGCTTTTAATGGTTTGTTTGCAGGGGCAGCCATGGGGGCCCTCACTTTTGCTATACCAGCAGCACTATCTCGTTTGAGCAGTTCTTTGGGTGGCCTTAAAGACATACTCATTACTTTTGTGGGACAAAATGCCCCCACACTGGCTTCGAGTGCCACCCTTTTGACCTCCGGGGCACAAGTGACCGGCCTGTTAGAACATTTTAACATCGTTGGGTTAGGACCAAGCGTGGGTCCCAAGATAGGGATTGATTTCATTAAAAAACCAAAACCACCATCTGCGTCGGATTTTTACTCTACTGGGCAACATCCGCAACAAGGAGAGGAGCATATCACTCTATGGAATGCCTTAAGTATTTCACATTGAGAAAAATGGGTTTTCTTTTTCTGCTGCTGGTGATGCGAACATCACCTCTATTCGCCTATGAAAAAATTTCGGTGAAAACCGTGACGGCAACCCCGGCGTTTCCCCCGGCCATGCACCACGGCGTCACCATCACCATCGATCCGATTGCCGACATGAATCTAAGCGGTTTCGAGGTCTATGTAAAACCGGCCAACGGGCCAAGCTCGATCCCGTGGCAATTTTACTCCGCGCAGATCTTTCCCACGCACGGCACAAACCTGAACCTCCCGTTCCGCAACGAACACTTTGCCTTCCAGTCGGGCCAAAGCTATTGCCTCAGGATCCGCGCCCGCTACGGCTCGCAGCTTTCTCCATGGTCCGAGTCGTGCGGCTTCACGCCCACCTTCACACCCAGTGGCACCCCCGCGGATCAAGATGGCGATAAAAAAACCGACGATGATGAATACGCCTTGGGTTTGGATCCGCTCAATCCCGATACCGACGGTGATGGGATCTCTGATGGCCAAGAAGTGGCGCAGGGCACCAACCCGCTGCAAGACCAGACACCCAACATCGTGAAACTCTCCGATGGGGTCATCGATTTTGGTTTCGGGGACCCAACTGGCAGTCAGGTCAACCAGCACCACCACGCCCTGGTGCAGGCCACGGCCGACGAGAAGGTCTTTTTTCAAAATGTGCAGATCGTCGACAACCCGGAACAGCCGGGAGGAAGCGGCTACTTTCATGCGGGAAAAATTCCGGAAGGGCTCACCCCCATCCCGCCGGCCAACCAATGGCCCATCCCGATCAGTTTCATCCCCGCCAAGCGGGGCCCGGTCTCGGCGCTGCTCCAGATCGGGGCCAACTCCGTCAACCCCATCCCCCCCACCCTCTTGAAGGGTTACGGGATCGGGATTCCCGATTGTCAAATCACCCCGCAGGAACTTGACTTCGGGACCGTGGCGCAAAATGACCAAGCCGTCGCGATGCAGGAGATCCTCTTTGCCAACAAACCGCCGGCGGGAGACACCACCCCCCCCAACCTCGACACCCCGTGGCGTTTCACCTTGATGACGGAGCTGGCCGACTTCGCCCCGGGCACCCGCGTCATGACCTTGAAGCCGGGCGAGCAAATTAAGATCCCGCTGTTTTTCCGACACACCCACCCCGGAAAATTTTCCGGCCAGCTCATCGTTCATTCGCATGGCTGCGGCAACCAAGTGGTCAAGATCAAGGGGGAGGTACTTCCCTAATGGGCGACGACGATAAAAATAAAATTGGCTTTACCTTCGCGACCAGTCCGGGCCCCTCGCTGCTGGTACGGCGGCGGCAATCGTTCAACGTCACGGAGAACAGTGACACCCTGATTGACATCAGTCTTTTTTACAATCATCACTGGGAGCTAGAAGGCTGGGCCAATGGCCTCATCGCGGGCTTCCATTACAACCGGATGAGCGGCGTCACAAATGACCGTAACTCCAGCCGGGACGCCGGTTCGCTGTTTCTGGGATGGAGACTCGACATCGCCCGTTATTTTCTCTTTGAGATCCAAACCGGCCTCGGTGTCGCCTCCAACCGGCTCAACTTCGGCGGCGGATTTGAACCCCGTCAAGAGATCTCACTCAACTTTTCCTTCCAGGCCAAGGTCGGGATGCAGGCCTGTTTCAACAACGGCCTCTGCCTGACCCCCTTTGTGGGGTTTATCGATGAAGAAATCATCCACGGTCAACCCGAGTACTACGTGCGTGGTCCGATTCTTGGTGTCGACCTGACCTGGCTCATTCCCCACACCCCGGAGATCAAACCAATCGTTGACCCAACCCCACCAATCCCCCTCCCGGAAAAAAAGTTCGACGATCTTTCTGGCGAATTTTACCCCTTCTCCGATGACCTTTTGGGTCGTACCCGCGAGACACTGGGACCAAAACTAGAATCCACTTGTGAACGCATCAAGAGGCAACTGGAATCCAACCCAACGTTACGACTCTCGCTCAGCGGTCATGCGGATGATCCCAAGGTGTTGAACGAGCGCCTCTGGGCGATCCAGGCCTATTTTTGGGAACAGGGGCTGGGAGACCGGGTGGTCATTAGAAATCACCAGAATCTTCCCCTGACGACATCTTCCGGAGAGAAACGAAACTTTCTGCAACTGACCTTGCAACGGCCGAAGGAGGCCCGATGAAATACTGGCTCATCTTACTGACAATATTTTGTTCCACCACCGCCTTCGCCGAAGAATACTGGGTCACCAACACGGCCGACGACACCTCCAAAGGAACCCTGCGCCTGGTGTTGCAAGAGGCCTGCGATCACGAAGGCGAAGCACTCATCATCTTCAAAAATCAGGCGCTGGCAGAGTTTCACATCGAGATCGGGGCCCCACTCGTCATCCCCACCACCTGCAAGGCCACCATTACCCTGCAAGGATGGGACGGAGGCAAGGTCGTCATTGACGCCTTTGGCCTGCCCGGCAAAGAAGCGGCAAAACCGGGGGAGATCTGCGCCCTCGATGTCTACTCCGATCACCACGTCATTGAAAAAATGCGTTTCATCGACAACGCCTCCGGCGCCGGGGTCTGCCTGTTCGGCCGTCACAATCGGGTGAGCGATTCCTTCTTTGGAGAAAAGGAGGGCGAGCAGTTTCATCCCAACCAGATTGGGATCCTCATCTCCAATGCCTTCCAACCCGGCTTTACCAGTCCCGATGGGCCGGGAGGCGCCTCCAACGAATTGATCGACAACGAGGTCCTGCCGGGCAGCACCTATGGCCTCTGGGTAGACGGGCTGAGTAACACCCTCTCCTTCAACACCATTGCCGCAGCCACCACCGGGATCTTCGCCATCGGAGATGGCAACCAATTCGACGGCAACTCGGTGCAAAACACCAAAGAGCAGGGAATTTATTCTCAAGGAAATGGTCTACTGTTCCACGACAACCATGTCATCAATGCCCAGGGAATCGGTATCTGGCATGAAGGGTCTCATTTAACATTCTCCGATAACCAGATCGTTAAATCAGGCCAGGAAGGGGTTTCCTTGACCCATGCCGATACCAGCACATTGCAGGGAAATGTCATCGACATGAACCAGGGGAACGGGCTCTTCCTCACGGGCAATGACATCATGCTCCAAGATAACCAAGTCGGGTCCAACCATGGCGAGGGCATTTGGGCGCAGGGCGACAACCTCACCTTGGAAAACAACGAGGTGCAGCAAAGTGAGGCCGGCGGCCTATTGCTCCAAGGGTCCCACATCACGCTCAGCCACAGTCATGTCTTGGAAAACAAACAGCACGGGGTTTCAGTGCGAGGGGATTTTTTTAAATGTCTGGAATCCAATATCGGGAAAAACGGCATGGCCGGGCTGGCCATCGAAGGAGATAACGCCAATATCTTGCAAAGCGAGCTCACCGCAAACGGCTCGCACGGCCTGTTCGTCCAAGGCCGGGGGGCTGAGCTCTCGGAGAGTCACGTGGCCAACAACAACGGCGCCGGAGTCTTCATTCAAGGGGTGATGGCGCGCCTGCACGATAATTCGATCATCGAAAAAAATCGTCAGGATGGGGTTGTCTTGGACGGATCTTATTCCGAACTTGCATCGGTCATCATCCGCGACAACAGCGGTAACGGAATCAAAGAGCAAGGGGACGGTCTCAAGGTAGCCGACAGCTCAATTGAGCAAAATGCGCAAAACGGCATCGAAGCCGCCGGGGATCAAACCTCTGTCACCCGCAGTACCATCGAAGGCAATTCGCAAAGCGGCATCCAACTGGTGGGTGATGACACGGAGGTCAAGCAGTGCCACGTCCTCCAACATCCGCGTCACGGTATCGTCCTCCGCGGCCACCGCGGGGTCATCAACGGCAACGAACTCTCCCGAATGCTCCGCGGGGTCGTGATGCTCGGGCATGGCGGGGAAGTTTCTGACAATCAAATTGACGAAGCCGCGCAGGAAGGGATCTTCGTCACCGGCGAGGCCAATACCATCACCGCCAACCGGCTCCAACACATTCAAGGCGAGGGGATTTACGTGGAAACAAATCAATTTTCCATGGGGGTCGCCGATGTCATGGGGCTCAACCAATTGGAACAGGTCGCCCAAAACGGGATCGTCTATCATGGGCCTTTCGGGTCCATCGTCGGCAACACCCTCCAGGATGTTGCCAAAAATGGCATCACCGCGCTGGGGGACAAACTGGTCGTCAACACCAACCACATCTCCCAGTCGGGTCAGCATGGGGCTTATCTGCAAGGGGCGGATGTCACCGCAATCGGTAACCTCTGCGCAAAAAACGGCCTGATTGGCCTGTATTTCCGGGGGAAACGGGCCGTCCTCTCCTCCAATCAATTGGAGGACAATCACGACACCGGACTCGTCGCCATCTACGACACACTTTCCACCACTCCCGAAAATCCCGGCGCCTCCGCCAATGCCTCCTCCGCAGAGGCCATCATCCGGATCTCACAAAATTCCATCGCCTCGAATCTAAACCGCGGCATCATCACCTTGGGAGATATCATGCATGTGGAGGGAAACCAGATACTGGAAAACGGGGTTGGCGGTATTTTTCATCAGGGGAATCATTTAATCATGGCGACGAACCTGGTCCGGGCCAATGAAGGCATCGGAGTCCTCATTCAGGGAGACAAGTCTCAAATCACCCAAAATCAAATCAACGACAACCATTCCCAAGGATTGTATCTTCAAGCCAATCAGGACGGCGGCACCCTGATACAAGGCAATACAGTCAACACCAACAACAGCGATGGGCTCTACATCAAGAGTTCCAAAACCAAGCTCGTGAACAATACGGTCAGCGAAAATAAAAATTACGGCCTCTATTTGGAAGGTGATAACGACACGGTACAGGGGAATAAAATCCTGCAAAACCAAAACACCGGCCTCCAGGTCTTCGGCAACAACCATCAGCTGATGAGCAATCAACTGGAATCGAATCTCAAGGGGGGATTATTTTTCCAAGGCAATCAAGGGATCCTGGACTACAATACCGCCACCTCCAACCAGGAGACTGGCTTGACCATCAAGGGACAGGGCCTCAAGGTGATCCACAATGAGGGCCTCAACAACGGCGGGCACGGGCTCTCAGTGGAAGTTACGGAAAGTAAAGTCGCAGAAAATAATTTAGAGAACAACACCTTGATGGGGCTGGTGGGGCAGGGAGATGACAACGAGTATTCAGAAAATAAATTAACGGAAAACAACTCTTTTGGAGCCCGTCTGATCGGCTCGCAACTCACTTGCGTTCAAAACGAGATCACCAAAAATCAAAAAACCGGCCTCTGGTTTGAAGGAACCAACGGGGCCCTCAAGGACAACACCCTCGACAGCAATGGCGGAGATGGCTTGGTAGTGCAAGGATCGGCCTTGACCTTGACCGGAAATTCCATGCAGGCCAACGGGGGCTGTCCCGACGAAGACCTGATCGATTCCCAAACCATCCCCTGCCTCTCGGGAAGCAAAACAGAGGGAGGGGCCGGACTGCGTATCCTGGAAGGCTCCTCTGATCTCATGATCGGTGGTAATGATCAGGATCGTAACCAAATTCATTTCAACCGCGATGGCGGCATCACGCTGCTCCCCGACAAAACCAGTCTGCATCATACCATCAGCCGGAACGAGATTTCTAAAAATTACCGGATCGGTCCGCAGATCGACCTGGACAACAACGCCTACACCGACAACGACATCGGAGATGAAGACATCGGGGTCAACACCCTGCTCAACTTTTCCGAATACCTGCAAAGTTTTCCGATGGTCCCAGACGCTTCCGGGGCAAACCGTTATTGGACCTGGGGCCGCGCCCCATCGGGACAGGCCATCGAGCTCTACCAGGTGGCCACCGAGGATGTGACACGAGGGATGAAGCGAGGCGGAGGTGATTTTTTCTTGAACACGGGCGCCATCACCGATGGCACCTTTTCGGTAGACCCATCTCCCCGTTTCCATGCCACCAAGGCCGTGTGGGTCACGACCTTAAGCTTTGACAATCAAGGCAACACCTCGGAATACGCCGTCAACAACCCCGCCGGACCGGACAACGACATGGATGGGATCGTCGATGAATTCGAGAAGGGCGCCGGCTTCTTCAGCCAGGGCAGCGATCCGGACAAGGTCGATTCAGACGGTGACGGCCTCCCCGATAGTGTGGAGGACCGCAACCGCAACGGTATTTACGAACCGGAATTGGGCGAGACCTCGGCCACACTCGCTGACACCGACGGCGACGGCCTCAACGATTGGTCGGAGACCCATGGGGACGGGATTTACGACCCCGGTGAAGACACCGATCCCTGGAACCCCGATTCCGACGGGGACGGCATCCCGGACGGCCAGGAAGACAAGAATGGCAACGGCGTCTGGGAATATTATTTGGGAGAAACCAACCCGCTCCGAACCGATTCCGACGGCGACGGCGTCCCAGACAACCTCGACAACTGCCCTCCCCTCAAAAACGAAGGCCAAACCCCCTGGTTTTGCGGCACATCCTAAAGACCTTTCGCCTTGACTTATCAAGGGGTTAACACTAGAGGCAGGGTGCTTCGCGTCACGTGGCAGGCGCCTGTAGCTCAGTGGATCAGAGCATTGGTCTTCGAAACCAAGGGTCGCAGGTTCGAATCCTGCCAGGCGCACAAAAATTTGGCGCAGACAAATTTTTGCCCGAAGAACGAAAAACGTGAACGAATTACGAGGCGCCAAATTTCGTTCACGTGGTTCGTAATTCGTTCTTCGGGATAAGAAAATCGTTATGAGTCAATTCGCCTTTGAAAATCTCGATGTTTATAAAAGACAAAGCCAATTTTTATTTCATCTCGCGTGGTTCAGCGTTTGAATGCGTTCCGTTAATCGAACTCGGTTTTGAATTGGGATTAATCGCTGAAATTCAGAAAACTGAGTTGCGTGATGATCTCCAGGCTGTTTGTAAAATGCTGACAAAATTGGTTCAAAGTTTAAAAGAAGAAAATTGATCTTATAGGGGGTCCTGTTGAGACAACGACCTCTGTCAATATAGAATATGGGTATTGCAATTTGGCAGGGATCGCCTAACGAGAGTCACTCATGGGGCGCATTGTGAATTGGGAGATAATCCCCCCGGCTTATAAAAATCGTTGATTATTCGCCCGCGGGTGACTAGATGGACAGCCTCGGACGGGCCGCTAGCTCAGTTGGTAGAGCAGCTGACTCTTAATCAGCGGGTCACAGGTTCGAACCCTGTGCGGCCCATAACATTGGGGGAGAGAGCCCGCTCTCTCCCCCAAACCCCCTCATCTAATCTCCGCGGTCGCATCGTTCGCTCCGCTTGGCCGGACCGAGTAAATCGGATCCGGCCAATGCTCGCTCACTGATGACCAACTAATTTTTTTTGGGCAACTTTTTCACCAGAATTGCGATATAAAAATCTATGCTTAGCCCCATTCGTCTGATCCCGGAATTTACGCACTACGGCCCCGGTTATTCCGACCTCCTCGAGGCGGCTGGCCGCGACATTTCAGGGCTGGCGGCTACTCGAGCGACAACAAAACTCCCCCAGATCGCATTCGATGCCGATGGTGTTTTGCAACTATTCTCCATCACGAAGACCAAGGCACATCTCAAATTTTACCAGGATGGGGATCGGGGCCGTCGTCCTCAAGGGGCGGCGCTGCAACACATTATGGAAATTCCCGGGATGTTGTCGTTGGTCACCGGCCTACGCAGCGCCCTGCCCCCGCCAATTTTGGTCAGCTCCATGCCCCTCAGCAGAGGGCTCGCTATTTTTAACGCATTCCCTACCTGGAAGACGGCCTTTTTGGGCCTTGATCCAGGGCAACCAGTCATCCGACGAACACTCCGGGAGAGTCCCCACGTTTTTTTCGCCGAAGACCTGGCGCGGGGGATGCAGGTATTAAATGAAGTCAAAAAAGGAGAGCGATCCATCGAGGATTTTCCCGATCACTGGCACAAGGAAATAAAACTGGCCATCCGCTTTCTGCCCCGAGCCCACATCGGGACCAACAAACTCCCCGTGGTGGTGGCCCTCTCCAAACCCGGGGCCCCCAAGCCTGATCTCATGATTGATGATTCTGTCGGCGTGGCCCAAGCCTTGCTCGATTTCAGCCCTTCGGCCCGGGTGGTGCGTCCGGAGGTGCCATGGCCTGTGCGAAGATGCTTCTTTCCAGACCCCATCGGCCCATTACACACACACTTTGACCATCAGGCCTTGGTCATGGCGGAGGCCTTGGGAAACACCTTTACCTCCCCCACCTCGCAACTCATCCGAGTGCCACGCCGGCCGGCAAGCCGCTTTGAGAATGCCTCCGAGGCGGCAACCATCCTGGATTATCGCGAGAATGGCTCCGTACTGGTTCGAGAATACTACGGCTTGTCTTGGTGAGTATTGTTCGAAATCTCCGCAGCGCAATCCTGATAAACTTGATCCACAAACGCGCTCAGATCGGGCTTGAAAAATTTATCGGGATCATCCTGGTTGTTCTGCAGTACCCATTGGGCAAAAAGTTTTCTATAAACGGGGTGAGATTTTCGATGCTTTGATGAAAGGAAGGCAAGTCCCTTCGAAGAGCATTGGCCTATTTTGGAAATCTTGTCCCTCAGTTCAGGATTATGCCGCGCCAAAGCAAGTCCGGAATCGAAGAAGAAATGATGCAATCGCGCCCGACTGGTCTCCAGACAATAGGGCCCTTTCTGGGGGATTCCCTTCACAGGCACGCCATCTTGCGTTCCAACATAGCGCCCCAACAAGATATTGGCAAAAGCCGCCGGCACCCTCCAATTCTTGGCCAACAACCGCGCAACCACTTGATACGATGGAGTGACCTTCCCCTTGTTCTTTCCAATCATGGCAGCCAACTCCTCATGGCCATCCAACCGATCCAACCAAAAACCGGCTTCTTTCTTCGTTTGTCCGCAGACTCGATCGCTCATAAACTATTTTCCTTCATTGAGGCCGACTGCTCTGCTGCCTGCATCCAATAGCACAATAGGGGACGTTGTTGACTAGCTAAACTAGATTCTTCAAACTGATCTTGAACAAGATAGTAATAGTTAACGTAGTCAACAACGTCCCCTATTTTCACGGGGCAACAGAAGCAGGATTGAAAAAGCCGTAAATGCCAGCACTCATAATGGAACCTTTTCGAAAACTCCCGTCAACTCAGGAGGGAGAGAAATCCACCCTCATTTCCCCCTTGCGAAGAATATCTGATCGACGTTTCCCTTATTTCAGATGATAGAACGTCGATACGGGCATAATAAGGTTTATTTGAAAAATTGCCGTGAGAGACTAATAAATTGCCAGTTTGTTCATCGAAACAAAGATCGTAAATTCTCCCATGACTTGGAAAATGCGGCATAACCAATTCACCCCAAGCATCTGAGCGGCTGTCATACACTAAAATTCTATTATCGCAGGCTAAAAAACTTATCCCCGTTTTCATATCAGCAGTAATACCACAAAGGCGGCCAGCATCTTTAAACGCCACACGGTCGAGCGGTAGACTTTTGTAGTTTAGTTCTCCGCTATCGGGAGAGTACGTAAATATTTCGTTGAAAAAACTGCATCCAATAACCATTTCTCCAGCCCCCGTGATTATAGGGACATCGGCTTGCTCCGACAACCTTGGGCTTTTCTTGATCAACTCCCCGGTTTCTTTGTCAAAAAGCCAAAGCGCATGATCATCCTCAACATAGATAGTAACGCCTTGGCTCGTCACTGCAACCGAATGATAAGTCATAGCATTACGTGACACTTTTGTTGCCCAGACCATTTTCCCCTGCAGTGAGAGTTTTGCCAGAACCCCTTCTGACTTTAAATTTTTTGTTAAATAGACATTCCCTTCTTGGTCTCGAGCCAGTCTTGATCCTCTCATCCAATTTTCTCCACATGTTCCCAGAAACTTGCCGTCCATGCTAAACACCTGGAGATTTTTTCGAGGATCCACTCCGGTATCGGCGATTGTGCATCTTGCGACAAAATCAGGGAAGTCTTTGTTAGAAACAAGTATGGCCTTTGTCCCATCAGGGAGGTCGATCACAAGAGTGCTGATTGGCATCACAAGACCGCCCGGGCCTTCTCCAAAATGATCCTGAGAAACCTGGTGGATAGGCATTCCGATAGCTGGAGATCCCCCAAGGACTCCTGATGCGCCTACCACTAGCTTATGTTGAGTCAAACTAGAGAGACGCTGCGCAACGTCTTTTAAGTCGGCAGCGGCAATAAAACGGTCCAGATGTTGTCCAAGAACCTCATAAATCGGTTGTGCTTCGGGTGACTGTAAATATCTTAAAACAGCTCCTGGGTCAGCAAAATCAGGGGTTGTAGGGTTTAGGCCCGCTTCTCTTAAGATCGGGGCTGCGGCTCGCCATACTTGAGACAGTTGTTCAGCACCAATGGTTGTAAAAATATTGGCAATAAGCGATGCTTGAGTCATCATATTTTATTCTCCGTTCGTTGACCATTATCGTCCAAACTGAGAAAAAGTTGCTTAATCAAATTTATTTCTAGCCCTTGACATTGCTATTACCCATGATAGCATATTCTTATGAAATCAACCGGTCCTTCAGGACAGATGCCCCTACGTATTCCACGATCGCTTCACAAATCCTTGAAAGAGCAAGCCCAGCACGAAGGGGTGAGTTTGAACCAATATTGTCTTTTTCTTCTCGCCTTGCACGGCGGTGAAGGGGAAGAACGTTACTACACTAAAGATTGGGTTACAGCCGAGCGCCGGGCCAGCGCCGACTACCGCAAGAAAAAGGTGCACCGTGCCAAGAACTTGTCCGACCTCTTCACCCAATTGAATAAGGATATGGCTTGAAGCTTGTCTACTCCGACGGCTTTCTCAAGCAGTATCGGAGATTTTCACCCAATTTTCGACGCATTGTGGAGCGCAAGCTTTCCTTGTTCTTGCAAAACAAGTTTCATCCCTCACTTCGTTACAAGACAATCCAGGCCTTCAAGACGGTGATCCCCCCGGTCAAGGAGATCTCCATCTCGATGGGAGTCCGCATCACTCTCCAGGAATTTCCGGATCATATCTATCTTCGTAACATTGGCACCCACAGCATTCTACCATAACCAGTGAGTGATTTTATGACCCAAGACTACCTCATCATCGGCGTCGATCCGGAAAAGCGTTATGCCATTCGGTTTCTCTGCCTGGAACAAGGGATGACTCAATCGCTGGAGTTGAAGCAGCTGCCGGCAGCAATCATCCCCACGTATCGGCAACTTCTCGTGGGGAGCGTCCTGCTTGGCAGCCGGGGGGATGATCGGGAATCGGCCCTCTACAAGCTGCACCTCACCGATTCCGGCCTGCGCATCAACTGCGAAGTGAGCCCCTTGGGGACCTTCCGCTCCGCCCTCTTTCCGCAAGCGGGGCTCGACCATTTTTCCCTCCCCTTGGAGGGGACACTCCAGGTGAGCATCCTGAATCGGAAAGATCAGATCTATTCCAGCACCACGACAATCGCCTCCGATGTGGCCCAAACTTTTCGGGACTATCTGCAACAGAGCGTTCAGACCGACTCGCTCCTCTTGCTCCATGATCACTACGCCCTCTGGATCGAACGCCTGCCGGATACCTCGGATCAGGATTGGAACGAGATGAAAACACGATTTTCTTCAGAGGGTTTTTTCCACAACCATCTCCTCCCCTTCCCAATCCGTATCCTGGCACTCACCAAACCCAAACTCACCTGTGCCTGCCGCCTGGAATCGTTCCAAAGCGCAATCGCCGCCCTCCCCAAACAGGAGCTGTTGGAATTGTTCATGGAAGGTAAGGTGGAAAGCCGGTGTGACTACTGCAACAAGCTCTGGACAATCGACGAAACCTTTCTCTCCGAACTCCTCGCCACGAGCCGGAATGAGCAATAATGCATTTCCATTGTAGCTGCCTTCCAGAGTTCGCTATTTTGAAGTTAAATAGCGATGGGCATACAAATCAACAACGGTTCGTAGCAGCTTTTGGTAGGGAATTGCCAGGCGGGTTGCCTCTTTTTTAAAAATTCGAAGACTCCCCTCGTTTAGATTTATGGTAACCCGTTTGGTCCTCTCTCGGAGGGCAATCTCCGCAGGAGAAGGAATGAAATCGTGCACCCTCCTACCCAGTTTAATGGGCTCCTCTGTGTATTTTATTTTCTTCTTCATACCTTTTCTTCCCCTTTCTCCAATATCCGGCACCAAATATTCGAACCCGCTTCTTGCGATAGGTAAAACGAACAGTCAAAATTTCCTCGTCAACCTTGCCCATGCAGAACCATCGTAATTCATCAAAACCATGCTCCAGATCTTCAACAATAATTCGAAAAGGATCCGAAAAAGCATTTTTAGCCTTCTCAAACGAGATACCGTTTTTTTTCTGATTCTCCCTGTCCTTTTTCTCATCCCACTCGAACATAATTTATACATATTATTATACACAAATTAATACATATGCATATAAAAATCACCCCGCCTCAAAATGCCCATCATCCGCCACCCGGAGGCCAAAGGTGCGACCTGCTGTGGTGCGGATGCGGTCGGTTAAAAAGGGGGTTCCGTCAGGGGCGGCGGGGAGACGGGCCAAGGTGCGGGTCAGGGCCCAGGCCAAGGGTAGCTCGTCGGGGGGCTGGGAGGTTCCTAATTGGGGAGATGTTTTGCCGTGATGGTGGATCACAAACCCATAAGCCCGGCCCTCATCCCTGCCTCCCTTTGGCCTCAAACCCACGGCCAAGATACCACCGGCGCCATCTTTGGCCAAAAGATCCCCCTTCCTCAAACGGCCGGAATCCATCAGTTCGGTCACCAGCCGCCTACTGCCCCCCACCAGATTCGGGTGTAAGGTCATCGCCTGGGCAATCTGATAAAGAATTGGGTCCTCTCCCAACGCTAGCTGGGCATAGAGTTGCGCCAAAAGTTTGGCCGTAATCACCACATTGGGGGCCCCGCAACCATCCGTCACCCACTCCCGAATTTCTTCGGGTGCAAGCAGTTCGGCATCAGTCAGGCGAGCAAAAACATCGCGCTGCACACGACCTTCTCGAACCAAATAATTTTGCGAAGGTTCCCCCAACAATCGCGCCAACCACAAAAAGGCCAAATGATTGCCCGAACATTGGGAGGCCACCGTCGAATCGGCCCCCTCCGGCAGGTACGGATTGATCTGACCACACTGCAACGCCGACTCCTCGAGCCCCAGCACCCCCAAGAGTTCGCGTAGCGGGCCCAGATGCATCGCTTCACCGCTATGAGAAGAGCAAAGCAATGCCGTCACGGCCTTATCGGGAAAAACCTTCTGTTGGCGGAGGCGACGGATCAGGGCGTAGGCCTGAAAGGGTTTCAAGGTGGATCGGGGGCAAAGCCAATCTTCTGCTTGATTGGTTTCTCGAACATCCGACTCCCTCTCACCCACCACCGCAACGTCGGCACGATATTCCGAGAGACGATGGGCCGTCTCCCACAAGCGCTTGGCCTGCGGCGAGGCGTGAACATAAAATATCGAATCGTAGATCCCTGGCTCCAGATGACGGTCCACCAAACTGTATGGTCGCGCTGTTTTACCATCGAGCCAATGAACCATCGGCTGGGAGATCGCAAAATCGAGCCTTAACAAGCTCTCCTGTTTCGGCCCGAACATCCGAAAGAGCCGGCCTTCGGAACTCCCCAAGCGCATGGGGCACAATCCTATTTTACCCTGCGCATACCTAATATCGGCAGACCCCAAGGCCCAGCGATAGGGATTGTCAATCGGGGAAACCTGGTTAGGAGGCTCGCTCAAGGCGAGTAGATTGCCATGCGGTTCGCGATAGAGGGTCAAGCAAGATAAAGGTGGAGTGGTGACCAGACTCATGAATCATCGCAAAAAAAATTACAAATCGCCGCCAACGGCGGAACCAGGATCCTTCATCGCCCGCCAATCAGCCTGGGCTCGCTTGACCGTCTTGACGGATGGGGGTTCGAGGCCTGTCTCTCGGGAACAAAGCTCGGCCACCTCGTCTGGGAGGGCATCGACTAACAATCTCATGTCATGGTTCGTGTGCCCCATCGCCCCGGAGCTGACGGCGAGCGCCCCCATCTGATTCACGACAAAATCAGGGGCGACATCCGTACCGGCGGCCCGGAGGATCCAATCGATGAGGTCGGGAGAACCATCCGGATCGAGCCCCAAGACATTATTGGCGGCCCCCACCTCCAGATGGATACCCGCGTCAATCATCGCCTCGGCGACGGCAAAAGTAAGCGGATGAATCGTGCCATTAGCGGAAAGTACGGCTTCTTTATATTGTGGACGCCGAATCACAGCGGCCAAGTCCCGATCGGAATACATTCCATAGGCCATAAATCGCCCTAGGTCGGCCAGATAGGTCGAAGGCGCACGCCTCTTCCCCTCTCGCAGGTGATGAAAAGGATCTCCGATGGCCGCAGGTGTCCGACTGACTTCGGCTTCTCCCACAAACAAGCTCAGTGCCCCAAGTTCGCCCTGCTGAGCCCCGATCAAAGTATTCCGTTCCACATCCACAATCCCGGCCACCTCCCGCTCGCGCAGGGACAGATGCTCGCGGAGGGCCCGCCCAATCCCGCCACAACCCACCATCAATATGGGGCGATGGTCATCTCCATAACGATCATCTTGCATCCGCGCCATCACCGCATCAATCCCAGCCGCGGTATAAAAGGTGGGATTGCGTCCCTTGTAGGCCGACTTTTGGCTGCCATAAATATTAAATTGGGCCCGCTCGGCTAGGTAATCGGCCATGGTCGGGGTCAGTCCCTCATCACAGCCGGTGAGGGTAATCCCAAATCGCCGCAAGACCTTGGCGTAGATATCCAATCCCTTCGTCTGACCATCCGTCCCCTCGGGATAAAGGATCAATCCCTTCGATCCGCCCAAACCGATTATTTTCCGAATCCCGGCGCGGTCAAAAAGCCGCTGACCGGCCCGCCACTTCCAGGTCATCGCCACCCCTTTGTCGACCGTTTTTTCCAAGACCACCGGAAAGGGAAATTTTCGCAGGGGGAAGGCCATCGTCCCCCCGGAGGTCTGCCAACGATTGGGCTTGGGTTTGCTCCAAGGCACGCGCGCCAAGGTGTGGACAAAGATCATCCCGGTCGCCCCTGATTCGGGGTGTTGAAACACGATCAATCCCATCCCCCCCTGCCAATGCGGCCCGATAAACGAGGCCCAGGGTTCTCCCATGTCTTCCGGCCGGCGGAAAAAAGCGGTCTGGATCCCGTCAAATTGAAAGGGGGCAAAGCCCGAGGCGGGGTCAACGGAGTCCGCTAAGAAACCCTCAGGCGGTGCGGATGTGGAAAATTGAATATGAGAAAAGAGTTCACTCACGGCGGGGCCAGGATCGGTCAGTAAGCGCGGATCCAATTGTTTGTGATTTGACGCCATGACCGAGGACCCGACCCGGGCGGTCATCCAGGCGAGGTCGCGGGCCAGATCAAGAGAATGCCCGTCGACCAAACGCTTCATGACAGCTTCTGCGTCTCTTGGAAAAGGGATGGTGTCATGCAAGTGAATGTCGTTGAGTATCCGACGATAATCCGGAGCGCACGTGGCAATGGACCCGTCACGAATGTCATGCATGACGGCATAGCGCACCAAATCAGACAACTGCCTTAAAAGTCCCGCATCCATTCCGACACTATCGCCCCCCCGCCAAAACAGTTGCTAATTATTTTCAGCCGAGTAAAAGATTTCTGCGTGAAAGAATTCCTGCTCAGGCCCAAGGTGATCCTCTGGACGTTGTTCGTCCTGCTGCTCTTCATTGTCATCATGCAAAACTCCGAGCCAACGTCGCTGAAACTGCTCTTCTGGTCGTTCGCCCAGATGCCAAAACTGGTGCTAATCTTGGCCTCCATGACCCTGGGCTCCGTGATTACCCTGCTGATTGTCTGGCAAGTCACACGTTCTGATGAAACACCAACATCATCCAAAATCAATCCACCAGGAGGATACGCATGAAAAAGATTTTACTGGCAGTATGCGCCTGCAGCCTTGTCATGGCCTGTCAAAAAAACCCAGCGGGTGGCAAAATCGAGGGAGCAACCCCGACGACCAGCGCCCCGGCTAAAATCCAGATTGGAGCCCCGATGAACCCGAATGAAGATTGGAAGAGCACCAAGAGCGGCCTGCAATACTCGGACCTCACCGAAGGCACCGGCGCCGCCCCGCAAACCGGCAAACATGTCTCGGTTCATTACACCGGCTGGTTGGAGGACGGCACCAAGTTTGACAGCTCGGTCGACCGCGGCCAGCCCTTCTCGTTTGTCATCGGTGTCGGCCAAGTCATCCCCGGTTGGGATGAGGGCGTCTCCACCATGAAGGTGGGCGGCAAACGTAAACTCAAGATTCCGGCCAATCTGGCCTATGGACCAGGCGGGGCTGGTGGGGTGATTCCGCCCAATGCCACGTTGTTGTTTGATGTGGAATTGTTGGGTGTCAATTAGGTCGCCCAGGGCCTCGGCATCATCCGGAGGGCGACCCACCGGGTCGCCCCTACAAAAGTCTATGACGTTCCCTGTTTCAGAATCCAAACATAAACAACTAGCTGCGCTCATGCAGCGCCTAGGCGTCGCCGAATCCGACTTCGAGGAACATTTCGTCCGCTCCTCCGGCGCCGGGGGGCAGCATGTCAACAAGACCTCCAGCTGCGTCTGGCTCCGGCACCGTCCTTCCGGCACGGAAGTCAAATGTCAGATCTCGCGCAGCCAAGCCTTGAACCGTTTCTTGGCCCGGCGGCTGTTACTGGAAAAATTGGAAACCAAGGTCCTGGGAGAAAAAAGCGCGGCACGGCAACAGATTGAAAAAATCCGGCGGCAGAAACGGAAGAGGTCGAAACGGGCCAAGGAAAAGATGTTGCAGGATAAGAAACATCAGTCTTACATCAAGAAAATGCGCAAACCAGGCCTATCCATGGATTGAGGCCCGCTGTCGATAGACATTGAACCGACGAACCACAGAATCAACGACGGAATCAATCGCCCCAAGGTTCGTCGTGTCATACTGACAAGTCAGTCCCGAGGGGGTCATCGCAAAGTGGTAAGTCGCCAGTACTGACATTCGTCCCTTCGCTATTCCCAAAGGCACAACCTGCCCCTCCCAGGTCAAAAAGAAACCGCTCTCACCACGATGCAAACAGACCGGATAGACTCCCTCTTGACCTTCTACCTGACGCAAGAAAATCTCCAAATCATGGATGAGCTGACCGTGGCCCCTGCCAGTGACCGCGTCAAATAGGAGCTGGGACTCCGGTCCGGTGGACATGAACGGCTCCAAGGCGCCTTGTTGTGCGGGACTGAGCGGGGTCCGCGGTTCCATCCCCAAAATCATGCCGCCCTGCCGAACAACACGCACGGCTGTCAGAGATGCCAGATCTGTCCAGACACGGTTCGGATCATCGTCATCACTAAACTGATGGGTCTCAATGCAGTGATTAAGATTATGAATCGACGAGAGCTTTTGGTTCATGATGCGCCCGTCGGGGGCCAACCAAATAGTCCCCTCATAAAGGCTCGCGGATGAAGTGACACTGAATTCCGTACTCCAAATCTGGGTGGCGCCGTCATTCCCGTATGTCGCAGTCAACAAACGGCTATTATGGGCATGCAGGCGGAGTCGTTGACCATCAGTAGTCGCACGAAGTGCCGGCAAGTAATCTTCCAAGGGAAATATTTCAAAGGTAAAAGGACGGCCCAACAGCATCCAGAGCGCACGCAGGCCGGGACAAGTTTCGCCATGTAAGCGTTTTTTAAAATCAGCCTGATGGTGCTCCGCCAATGTCAGCCGGTTGTTCCGGGCATCAAAGATAAATTCGCATTCAAATAGGTCCTGATCTTCGGCCAAACCGACGATAGAACTGGGACATAAACGAAGCTCCCAGGTGGGATTAAGGTGATTATCGCCAAATCTCTCCTGAGCCTGCCAGGTCAGTCTGCTCATCAATGCGCGTCGAATCTCACCGCTATCCTGTAGGGGTTCGCGGATATCCTCGGCCACTGGGAATTCAACGACAGCCCGCTCATGGGGGCTGGGGTCAAAAAAACCAACCGGCTCCCACACATATTTTATACCCAAATCCGTCGCCATCTTACGTAACTGATTGTCAGGATAGTAACCAACATAGATCATAGGCCCCAGTTTCACGACATCAATCCGGTCATCCACATCTAAGGAACAAGCCTCTTCATAGGTATCCAAACACACCACAGGGGAAACTTGCATCACATCGCCCCACGGTGTTCGGATGGTCGCACCTCCCTTTGTGTTACTATGAAGGAAGCTGCGCCAGAGCAACTCTTTGGCATCGGCACTGAATAGTGAAGTCTGAATCGACGCAACTGGTTCTGATCCTATGGAAGCAACCAACTCGCTCAGGTCAAAAGTTGCGGCCAACATCGGTTCAACTTCGGTCAATAGGGCAACCACCCCAGGCACCGAGAGCCGGCAACGGGCAGAGAGGAGCTGGATGCCAGTCTGAAGTGTCGCTATAGTCTGGAACATAGGGGTCATTTTCTCCAACAATAGATTATCGGCCCTAATGTGGAAAAGTTGCTAGTGGCACTCTGTCGAGCTTTTTTGTCATTCCGAAGCAACTTTATTTATACCGTTGCGATATGGGGTCTTCTAACAGGGGAGGGTATGTCACCGCGATCAACGCCACGCAAATCGGCTGGGCCTCGGTTTATTTGGGGGCGGGTCGAGAAAAGGCCGATGACCGAATCGATCCGGCCGTCGGTATTGAAGTCTATAAATTCGTCGGTGACCCCGTGTCACGGGGCGAGCCCTTGGCGCGATTGCATGTAAACGATGAAAAGCGCCTGGAAGAAGCCGGACGTACCTTGTCAGGCGCCTACACATTAGGCGAGCAAAGAGTGGAACCAAGACCGTTGATTTTGGGGGTTTGTTAACAACCAGCTTTCATCTTTAGAGGGAGAAAAAATGATATCACCCATCACCTTCGGCACCTCCGGTGCCCGTGGCGTCACCAATGTAGAGATCACACCTGCCCATGGCTTGGCCGTGGGCACATTGTATGCGGAATCTTGTTATGAGCGTGCCGAGGCGCGCGGCCAAAACATTCCGCGCTTGTTGGTGGCACGCGATCAGAGGAGCGGGGCCGACATGCTTTCTAATATGGTCATCGCCGGGATGCGATCGGCCGGTGCCCAGGTCGTGGATCTGGGAGAGACCCCCACACCCGTCGCCCTCACCTGGCTTACCGGACATCCGGGATTTGACGGGGCGGTCTTGGTCACCGGGTCCCACATGGGACCGGATCGCATCGGGCTCATCCCGATCAATGCCAATGGGACTTACTGTTGGAGCGATGTCACCCGCCCACTTGAAGATGCAATCCCAGGCTTTTTCGAAACACCGAGACAAGGGGTTCATCCTCTTAAACAGATGAGACTCGTGCAATCGATCGACCCAATGGATCGTGACCGATTTTACGTCGAAAGAGCCCTGAAAGGGGTCGACCCATCGGTCATCCGCTCCAAAAATTTCCGAACCCTGATCGATCCGGGAAACGCCACGGGCACCGCTGTGTCTAGGGCATTGCTGAGAGAGTTGGGATGCGAGGTGACCGTCATCAATGGGGAACCCCAAATCATCCCCAACCGGCCCAGCGAGGTGCGCCCGAAAAATTGCGGGGTCGCCATGGGTATCACCCGAGGACTGGGACTCGATCTCGGCGCCTGCTTTGACGGCGACGCGGATCGCGTCATGTTCATCACCGCGGATGGCATAGCCCTCGCGGAGGATGTGGTCGCGGCCATCTTTGCCAAGGCGGTCTTGCAAGCAGGCGATGTCTGCGTCTCCACCATCAACACCTCCGGACTGATGGCCGAGGTCTGCCGAAACATCGGGGCCAGGCTGGTCCACTGCCGGATCGGCCAGCCGGATACGGGCCGGGTGGTGCTCCAACATGGGGCTAGGTACGCCAGCGAGCCATCGGCCAAGTACTGGTTCGGCGACCTGTTCAATTGGTATGACGGGCCCTTTGCCGTGGCCAAGATGCTTGAGATCATGGCGATGCGGGGCATGACGTTGGCAGAACTCGCGGCCGAACTGCCGGTCTATCATCAATGCCCCGATAACATCGACCTACCCGATGATCGAAAGGCCGCCGTCTGCGCCGAGGTCATCCGACGTCTCAGACAAAGGCTCGTAGAGGATATCGTCAAGGAAGACGACATGGACGGCATCCGCTTCACCCTGCGAGACGGCTCATGGTTATTGGTCCGGCCCAGCGGAACAGAACCGCTCTGCCGAGTCTACAGCGATTCCGCCAACGAAGAACGGGCCCGTTCACTTACCGCGTTGGGCACAGAACTTTTTACGGAAGTGCTTGCTACTTAATGTAAATAAATATGCTCGAATTCCCCCACAATATTTCCGCCGCTTATCTAGGATTGATGGGTCAATACGCGCCGGAGGCTACTAGGGGACTATCGTTGGGTTGCCTGCCGATCGGCCCGGAACAAGCCCGCATCAATGTCGTCCTGGCCCAGCCGCAAGTTTGCACCGACGTCATTTTTTATCTCCCCGGATTCGGCCGGAATTTCGCCCAGGACATCCCACGGTTGGTGCCACGCCTGCAACGCGGTTTTGGATTTGTTTATTTTGAGATGTTCGGCATGTCACCGGGGGCGAGCCCCTACTTGCATCGCCACCCACAGACCCGCGGTGTGCAGGCGATGGTGGCGGCCTTTCTCCTCGCCTTACGGACGGACAATCTCACCCGGCTCTTTTTTGAGCAGAGGTCTTCCTTCCCCACCTTTGGCGCGGCACGGGTCTTTTTGGAGGCCGACTCAATGGGGGCCTCGACCCTACTGGGGGCCCTCGGAGCGGGGATACCTCATTTAAAATATGGTAAGCAGACCAAGGAATTCCAAGCCATGGCCCTCACCGGACCGCGCTTAATGCGTTTGGGGACAAGACGGTCCCGATTCACGGAAAAAACCGGACTTTGGTTGCTGAGTGCTTTGTTGGCGGCCGGATTGGAGGGATGGATCCCTGAGCGTATGAAACGTTCATTGGTAGTCCCCACCGTAGAACCGGGGGTTCCAAAAGAAGGGACGCTGCGCAAATATATGGATGACATTGGCGGGACCGTGTATCGTCTGAAGCAAATGCCCCCAACCCTGGCGGTCAGTGTGACTGGTTTTGACCGACAACTGCGAAAATTACTGGGCGCAAAGACAATTGCCAAACCAAGGACTGTCTGGACCTTGGGGGCAAAAGATAAAGTTGTCGACACTAGAGTCGCCTACCGCCATGCCGTACAACAGGCAAGTGAAGGAGATCGCCTGATCCAGGCGGAATACCACGATCCCTTTTGGAAGGACCCCGACTATCAACTGGCCGTGGAGGCCTTCTTTCGGGGAAAAACCCACGAACGCCTCTGGTCACTTAACGACCAGCGAGCATTCGAGACTTTTTCATGACACAGTCCACCACTCTTTTTACCGCTTCGCTGGGTCGTTTCCTGCAAGGATCCGGCCTGGAAGCTGGCTTGGTAAAACGGCTCCAATCCATCGATCCCAAAAAACCGCCACAACCAAGCGTGATCGGGGATACCGACATCGACCAAGCGATCACCTCACTCTATTCCCATCGGGCAGGATTGCGCGACGGCGGCTTAGTGGACGAGGCGGTGAAAGCGATCGGCCAGTTGGGAGACATCACCCTGGCACGGGCCCGGGCCTTCGGGTCGGGGCGGCATCAGGCCTGTCCGATCTCGGAGCGGCCACTCTCCAACCCAGAGACGATTGAAGACGCATTGCAGCGTTTCACTGCGGATCAACTCGGGGTCGATTGGCACTCCGGTCCCCCCTATCCTTCCCCGGTGGCGGAGGTCGATCCGCTCCTCACGCAAGACCTGCGCGGGCATCAAGACTGTGTGGTCCACCGCACCTTGACCGATCAACAACTCAAGGACGCCCGCACCAAGGTCCTCTGGGCGCTCGCCCCGCACGATGACTACCGGCGCGAGATTGTGGTGACGCTCGACGGTGGGGAACGAAGGTTTGTGCAAGACGGTTACGGATTCTACGGGGCGATGACCTTTGTCAATCCGCCCGAGCTGCAAATCGGTGGCTATCCCCCCAGTTACGCCCGGGCGATCCTCAAGGGATCCCTCCCCGCCGAGCGCGGGATCCATTTTCTTGAACCGGATACCCTCGCCGACTACGAGGCCAAGCTGCGCGAGATGCGCCCCGACCTGGTGCTCCTCTCCGGGATCGGGATGAACACCCGTGCGCTGGTCGCGATGTCGGCGTTAGCGAATGAGTACGGGGCGCGCGAGGTTTGGTTGGGAAACTATGCCGCGCTGGGCCCTTATCCCATACTCAACAAGGCCTTCAACCGCCGCTTCTTCGGTCTGGATGGCGAAAGATACGCGGGCCAATACCTGACCGGCCGCCCGACAACGCGCCATCTCCCCCCGGTGGAGGACCTGATCTCGGGGATCACGGTCCCTTACCGAAAAAAAGGCGGACAGATCGACCACCAAACCTATCAAGTCCTCCATCTGGCGATTCGCTTGGGATGCAATCGCCCCTGTGCGTTCTGCGCCGAGCGACGCCACTCGGGAGGGGTACAACACCCGCTCCCTCCGGAAGAGATCCGGGCAATTATCGACGCCGCCTATGAACAGGGAGTTCGTCATGTCTACTTTTTCGAACCGAACTTCGGGCTGAATTGGAAAAATAAGGATGACCCCGAAGGGGTGGCCATCCGCTACCTCGCCTCCAAGGGGATGCATTTTAGTTGTCTGAGCGAGGTGAAGGTCCTTAAAAAATGGGGCCAATTTATGGTCGATCATGGTTTTCGCAAGGTCTTTCCCGGCCTGGAATCGCTCGCCCCCACCCATGAGGCACTAACGGGGGGACGGCTGGATGCCTTGGGTCGACCGTGGCAGCAGGAAAGCGAGACGGTGGCCGTCGTCGAATGGTTGACCCGGCATGGGGTGGACGTCAACGGCCTCTACATGATGGGCAACCCCGGAGAAACGTTGGAGGCCATTTGGGCGGGGATAGAACGGCTGGCCCGACTCGTCAAGACCTCGCAGATAAGCACCAATATCCCGTTTCCGGGGACCGATTTTTTTATCCAAGGGGTTTTACAGGGCTGGATCCACAACTACGATCCCGATGTTGGGCTGCACTACGGCTATTCCCCCTGGGCCCCGGGAGGAATGGTCCACGATCCCGAAGTGATCCGCCAAATGTGGGTTCGCGCCCATCTGCTGGTCAACTCCGCCGAACGACCAGGCGGGATGCTTGATAGGACGCCGCTGTTTATGCGGCAAACGGCCTGATTCCCTATTTAATGAAATTCGACCGGATCTTTGGAGAAGGCATAATAATTAGCCTTGACTAATTATTAGCTTAAGCTTATATTATTTGCCGTGAAGGTTAAATTCTATCTACTCAATTCCGGTCGCAGCCCGGTTGAAGAGTTTCTTAAGGAACAATCGGCTGAAATTCGCTCTTGCTTTGTGGATGCAGTAAACCTTCTAGCGGCAGGGCAGACGCTCTCGATGCCGCTAAGTCGTCATCTTTCGAGCATTCATTCCGGTCTTAACGAACTCCGATTAAAGGATCGTTCAGGGCAGGTTCGTGTATTCTACTTCGTCAAGAAAGGAGATGGCATCTACCTGCTCCACGCTTGCAGGAAAAAAACTCAGGAACTGCCGAGAAAAGAAATTGAGTTTATCTTAAAACGCATCAAGGAGGTGTAACATGGCTTGGAAAGAAATGTCCGTCGCAGAAACAGCCCGCTCGCTCGGAGTGAGCATCGGAGAAGTGCGAGAAAAACAACATCTCATTGAACTCATCATCAAAGAACGCAAAACAAAGAAGCTTTCTCAGCAAGCCCTTGCAAAAAAAATCGGCGTAACGCAAGGAAGAATCGCCCAAATCGAATCGGGAGTCGGGACTGCTAAAATCACATTTGATGTTTTGCTGAATATTCTTTCAGCACTGGGTTATGGGTTTAAAATCGTTCCGAGAAAGGCCGCCTGAAATTAGAGAAAACCATCAATGAAATACAACCGGATCCTTAGCAAGAGTGAACGGCGCGATCTTAGCGTCAAATTGTTGTCCGTCTTCGGTGATCATCTGATAGGTCCCATGCATAATTCCCATCGAGGTATTGAGCGGGCAAAAACTGCTGTACTCGAATGATTCCCCCGGCTCAAGCGTCGGCTGCGCCCCCACCACCCCGGGCCCCTTGACCTCTTCGACATGTCCCTCGGAATCAGTGATGATCCAATGACGACTCATCAGCTGCACCGTCTCGTCGCCATCGTTGGTGATCCGAATATGATAGGCAAAAAAATAACTCTCCCGCTCCGGATTAGACCGCTCCGGCACATACTCACTCTCCACCTCAATCTTGACCCCGCGGGTAACCGCCTCTGACATAAGCGGCGGACTTTAATCAAAAAACGCCGGTTCGTCCATGAAATCTTTCATTATACCCGTTCAACCACCGAAGCATGGAGGACATGCAATCGTCTTTGCTCGTGTTGCAACGACTCGCCCCAAATTTGAACCATTCTGTAAATAATGTTGAGCACGTCCTTTTGATCGCCATTTTGAGCGGTATCAGCCGTTTGTCCAATCAGACGTGAGAGCACAGGCCAGCCTTCTTGATAATGATGAAGTTGGATCATCACCTCCATCGCCCACTCCAGGGCATCGTCACCAGACGGAGAAAGTGCCCCCAGCAAACGAAACACAAATCCAACCTTATCGAATAGGCGCTGGACATTCGGCCGACTAAACAAGCGTTCCGGCTTATCTTGATAATAATCGAGCGCCCGATGAATGTCTGCAAGCCGCATGGTGCGAAAACACGGCGGCCGCATCTCAACCTCTCCCGTGAGGCCAAAGGGAAACTCCACCCTCCCCTCCGCAAAATCGGTCATGCGCTGCTGCATCATCTCATCCGCAGCAACGGGACCGGTTAATAAATCGGCAATCCGTTGTTTTTCCTCGGCAGTCTTTCCCCAGGCCACCAGATAACCGCTCAGGGTTGGGAACGCCTTTGCCACCCGTTGCAAAGCAGTCGCGGCCCCCAAGGCAAACTGCCCACGGCTCATCCGATGAAACCGGGTACACCAACCTTCGAGATCGTGCGCCACCAGGGTACCATCGGATAGATAGCTTAAATTACCCAGGCTCGGCGAGCTCTGGATCAATCCGGAAACATGCCCAAGATACATCCCCTGCCCCAACTTCATAGCCAAGCTCGTCTGGTCTACAATCGCCGTCTTGTTGCCGCCTCCCGCTTCATGCCATTTCGTACTCAGACGTTCTTTCATCTCGTGATGAATCCCCCACACCACAAAACCCAAGGGTTGATCCAAAAAATCCCGCCCCAGATAGAGACCAAACCCAATGGGAAACTTGGTGAGATAACCTTGCCGCCCCTCAGGAAAGACCGTGAGACATTGCAATAGGTGAACGGTATTAAAAAACTCTTCCAGGGCGGAAGAGAAAGGCAGGGCCCATTGTGGGTCAACAAATGATGGATAGGCCTCGATGCGACGCGCCCCTGGAATCAAGACATCGAACCCCACCCCGGGACCAAGATGGGGAAAGAGACTCCCGGTCGCAGGGCATGTCCCCCCTTTGATTTCAATCCCATCAAGTGGCAAGGGGTAACCCTCCACCGTCAGAGACCCCGCAAAATCACCCCAAACCCGCCGATGATCACCCTTGACGCTCCCCAAGGGTCCCCCAATCAGGGCCGTCACCGCCTGTTGCGCCCCACCAGAAAGGACATCATAGACCTCCGGGACACACCAAAGCCGCGCCGCTCGAGGCCCCGCAATGTCAATCTCCCGCAACAACCCATGGGCCTCCGGCCCTGGCCCAGCCAATCTTCCCAGACTCGCAAACTCAGAAAAACCCCGATAGAGCCCTGGTAATTGGGTCGCGTTTTGTCCCGACAACAGCAAAGGCGCCGGCGCTGACAACGCTCCCCAGTGCCCCAAATCCCGACAAGATGCAATGATCTCACTATTCATAATGAGCCCGTTTTATCGGGAAAAAGGATAAAAGGTTGCGCCACATTTTTGCGCCTTGCACTTTGAGACTAATTTTCTTAGGGTACGCCCGTTTCCTCAAGGTAGGTCACCATAGCAATCGAGCATTGGCCGGATCCGATTTACTCGGTCCGGCCAAGCGGAGTGTCCGCCGGAGGCGGATCAGCCTCTTCAGCCGAAGGACTGATCAGCCACTGGCTGAGGCTGAAGCGCTGAGTCAGTGGCCTACCCGATGAGGGGTCTAGGGGGAATTCCCCCGCTTGACGGGGGAGATGTCCCGGAGGGACAGAAGGGGCAAGAGCAGGATCTCTCCCCTAATCCAATGGTGGGCTTAGTTCAGTTGGTTAGAACGCCAGGTTGTGGCCCTGGAGGTCATCGGTTCGAATCCGATAGCCCACCCCAATTTTGCAAATCGCCCCGGGAGGCCAGGAGGGCCCAGGGGAAAGTGTAGTCAAAATGCAGTGTTTTGGCCGCCAGCCGAAAGTTCGAGCCGATCTTTTTCATGGGGTCCCAAATTGTGCCGCCCGGGGCCGCCGATTTTGCCGCCGCCAAATGCAACCACGGGGAATTAAAATCAAAAACGATGGCCTTGGCCGCCAACCGGTGGTTCGAGCCGATTTTTTGACAAAATTCGCGCTGCGCTGCCAGATTTTCCCCGTCCAGCAGTTTTTCCGCATTGTGGGCCGCCTCCAGGAACGCCCTGCACGGTTCTAACCAACCGGTCGCAGCTTGCTCTACTTTGGTGATTTTCTCCTGCAATTGGATTTTTTCGTTGAGCAAAGCCTCTCGCTTGGCCTGGTACTCGGATTGAGTGATCATGTTTCCCAAATAGGCATCCAAGAGGCGGTCTATTCTTACTTGGATCTCGGAAAGAGACTTTTTTCTCTCGTCCTTCAAGAGCCTCACGGGACCCCCAGTCTTGTTCCTCTCCTTGACCCACTCGGATAAGAGCTTTTGGTAAGCGGGATCGGGCAGGGTCACCTGCTCAATCATTTTTCTCAATTGGGCCACCAAAAGCTCTTCCCGGACAAAGGGTTCATGGCACTCGGGTCCTTTCTTGGTGCAGTGGTAATAGGTGTGCCCCTTTTGTCTCTCGGCGGTGACCGAATAGCCGCACGAATAACAGACGGCCAGACCGATCAAGGGAAATCGATGTTTTTTTATTTTTCTCGGTTTACACGGCTTGCTCAAAAGAACCTGAACCCGGTCAAAGAGATCCTTGGTAATGATGGGCTCATGATTGCCCTCTTGATACTCTTGAGAATATTTCATCAGGCCGTAATAAAAAGGATTCGTGAGAATCCGATGGATTTCCTGCTTCTCAAGGACTCTACCCGAAAAGCTTAACAAGCCCCACTGGGGGGCCAACTGCTTCAATTGAAGAAGGGAGACCTGATCGGAGGCGTAGGCCTCGAACAATTTCTTGATGAAGGGTGCAACATGAGGATTAACGACCACTTTCCGCAAAGCCCTGTCGTTTTCGTATCCGAAGGGGGCTTTACTCGGCCATTCGCCCCGTCTTAATTTCTGACGAAACCCCCGCTTGATGTTTTCGGCCAAATTGTCGATGTAATATTTGGATTGCCCGAAGGCGATGCTCATCATGAACTTCCCCTGTGGGGTGTTGTCGAACCAAAAGGTGGGGAATTTCAGATATTGGAGCTTTTGACTATCCAGGAGGTAGATGACCCGGCCGCCATCCACGGAGTTGCGCGCGAGCCGGTCTGGATGCCAGGCGATGATGCCATCCGCCTCGCCTTGCTCAATCCGAGAGATCATTTCATTAAAAATAGGGCGGCCGGGGACTTTGGCCGACATCTTCTCGATCCACTCTTGCTTGATCGTCAAATTCTCCTTCTGGGCAAAGAGACGAAGCTCGCACAACTGGGCTTCAATCGATAAAACCTGCTTCTCTTCGGTATCCGTGGACTTCCGGGCATAGAGAAAGAAACCTGACATAAAATCCTCCTTCTTTAATTTACACGGATTCACTCGGGCGGCCCACTATGGAGCCCCCGGTTGAAAATCTGGCAGCGCCTCGGAGTCCTCGGGAAATCGGCTCCCCCCGCCAAAGGCGGGGGCAAAGGTCTCGTAGGGATCGGAACCATCCCGAAGGGAGCTTTGGAACCACCGGTTGGCGGCCAAGGCCATCGTTTTTGATTTTAATTCCCCGTGGTTGCATTTGGCGGCGGCAAAATCGGCGGCCCCGGGCGGCACAATTTGGGACCCCATCCCCCTTTGGGACACAGTTCGAACTCATTTCCAGCAATTGCTATAGAAGACGTAGCGGAAGTTGGCCAGAGAAATTTCCTGAGTGAATGAAAAAATCTCCGGAATGAATTCTATAGCGAGCCGGCGCAACTGGGCTTGGGCGGGACGATGACAACGTCGACGAGCCAATCCACCGACGCCCCAACCGAGCCCCGGACTTAACGGCTGCAGTTCCAACGTAACGTAACTTGGGTGGCGCTGATGTGTCGCTTCAGGCTAACGTGGCTTGGGTGGCTGTCTGAGTCGGCAAAAGCCGCGCCGTCCTACCGGCCGTCACGCCTTTTGCACCCCCGTGGTCTCCGGATGCGCCGCAACCCGCGCGCCCCTGCTTCGCTAAAGCTACGCAGGGTCACGCGGCTTGCCACGTCCGCCTCCGGCGGGGGCCTTCCCGACGACTCAGCATCTGCCTTCATAAGGCCCGGGCTCCCTTTAAACACCCGCATCAAACACCGCCCGGGCCGTGCCAGCGGGATTGACTTGTGCCCTTGGGCACGAGGCAAGACCGTTCGTGATTTTGTCCATGTGCTTGAGAACTACTAGACTCTTCAAACCCTTTTGTTTTAAGAGGGGTTATCTACTTTATGAAGAGTTTAAAAAAGCCTACCTCTTTGGTTACTAAAAAAGACGGGGAGATTCTCCGACGGGAATTTTATTCTCAAGTGAAAGATATTATCCTTCAGGCTCGGAGTAACGCCTATCGTTCGGTCAACTTCATCATGGTGGGAACTTACTGGAACTTAGGCCGCCTGATTGTAGAGGAAGAGCAAAAGGGCAAAAAACGGGCAGATTACGGTGAGCATCTCATTTTATCTTTGGCCGAAAAGCTGACCCGGGAGTTTGGTGAAGGCTATTCATTAACAAATCTGAAATATTTTCGTCAGTTTTATTTGGCCTTTCAGAAAAGTCACACAGTGCGTGGCCAAATCGTGTCGGGGCAAAAAAGTCACGCACTGCGTGACCAATCGGTCCCATTCGGATTGCGGCCAGAATTAAGCTGGACTCACTATAGGCTGCTTCTCAAGGTGGAGAAAGAAGCGGCCCGACAATATTATCTGGAAGAGGCCGTTGCCGGCAATTGGAGCACGCGTCAGTTGGAACGCCAAATCAACTCCTTCTATTATGAACGTTTGTTGATGAGCAGGAAAAGAAATCTTCTCAAAAAAGAAACCAACAAGTTGGAAGCTCCCGCCACCGCTGCAGACCTCATCAAAGATCCCTTTGTTTTGGAATTTTTAAACGTCAAGCGCGATGCTGTTTTGAAGGAAAAAGAACTTGAGACTCTACTGATCAACAAACTGCAGGATTTTCTTTTGGAGCTTGGGCGCGGTTTTTCTTTCGTGGGGAGACAACACAGAATTTCAGCGGGCACCAAGCATTTTTACATCGATCTCGTTTTCTACAATTATGTGCTGAAGTGTTTTATCCTCATCGAACTCTTATGTGGTGCACCACATAACAACTCTTCTGTGGTGTTCATCGTTATGTGGCCCAGACCTGAATCCTCCTCGAAAACAGTAACCTTTTTTAATTCCTGCGCCACATAATTCTTTCAGTAAAGTCGATCCCCTAACTAAAAAGGA
>JAHFST010000033.1 GCA_023265625.1 Deltaproteobacteria bacterium
TTACCGGCGCGTGAGTTCAGCTTTTATGGTACAGGCAAATCAAGTGCCAACAGAGGTCAAACAATTAAAAATAGTTCCTGCTCCTTTAAGAATCCTCCCCCACTAAATTAACGCACTCATCTCTGAGAATCCCGCGCGAATCCTCTCCGGCGAGAGTGACTGAAGGGCCTCGAGGAAAAAATCGGCATAGCTTCCGGGCAAAAAACGGCCCAGGGGATACCAGTGACGTTCGCGCAGGAGGTCGTTGTATTCGAAATAACAGCCCCCGTACCTAAGCCTGGGGATATTCCGGGTGAAAGCTTGATCATGATCGAAGATCTGGACGGTACCGTCGATATCCAGATGCAGATTGAAGCGATGGGAGTCGTAGTTGCCAGCCAAAAACTCGAAGGCCTCCACCAACCGAATCTGGTCCCGGTCGAATTGGTCCCCGTATCTCTCGTCCGCTTCCAACATACGTCCCGGGACCGCCGCACTTAAGACGCCGGCCGCCCCGTTTACCACCGCCAGGCGCGCCCTCGGGACCGTCTTGAGGCCCAACATCCGATTCAGTTGGAAAGCGGCGTAGGTCCGGCGGGGGGTCGCAGTCACGATCCAGCCGGGTTCCTCCTTTGGCGTATAGGCAATCCGATAACGCAACGGGCGGAAAAAGCAGGTGGTCCCGTAGAGGGTCACCCGGTCCACATGGGAATCCCCATCCCCCATCTTGGTCAGAGGAATCGGACGTTCGGCTGTCCCGAAAGAAGGGTAGGAGGCAATCCCCCGTTCCACCTGCCCCACCCATGATTCATCCATGAGGCGCTCATCGACAAATGAAACACGGGCATGAAGGTCAAGATCCGGCAACCCTTCGCCTCGGGCGACGCGATCCTTGATCACCTCGTAAAAAACCGGCAACAGCTCGTCGAACTCCACTGTGTCCAAATGGAGATCCAGCCAATCACGCTTGCGAGGAGAGACAAGCCGAAGATTGGCGTGGAGCAGCGCCGTGATTTTTTCCTTCAATGGCTCGACTGCAGGCGAGTATTGGCGGACCAAGAAGTCATGTTCCTCACACAACCAACTTTGAGAAACTTTCGGCAACAGGGCCGGGGCGAGCGGTCGCCCGATGATTCCCGTTGTCCCCGGCTGGTCGGAAACCGCGGTCAAACGGGCAAACGCAGGTTGGATCACCTGCTGCGCCAGCCTTTGGGATGTAGCCAGCATCCCGGCGGCATCCGCAGGGGCATAACCATATGAGACCAGCAACTTTGCGAGCTCGGAACCAATGGTAACGGGAGAGATGCCCATAGGCTATGGTTATCGGCATCTTTGAGGAAAAGTTGTCTTTTTCGACATTTTTATTCGCATGACGCAACTCAAGACAGTCAACCAACCGAAATATCGTAGCAACGCCCCCTCTCCTTACAAAGGAGAGGGACGGGGAGAGGTCCAGCGAGGTCTCATGAGACACCCAAGATTAGGATTTCAGCGACTAATACCCAGAAAACGAGAACTACGACAAGAGTCAACAAAGACAGAAAAAATCCTCTGGAGAGAACTACGCGCCAAGCGTTTCTCCGGGGTTAAATTCCGCCGTCAGCACGGCATAGGTCCATACATCGTGGACTTCTGCGCACCTCGGCAAGGAATTGTTATTGAAATCGACGGTGATGTTCATGCCTTGCCCGATCAAAGGATCAAAGATGAACTTCGTCAGAAATATATTGAATCACTAGGGTTCTGCGTAATTCGCTATTCCAATAATGATGTACTCAAAAATTTAGAAGGAGTGTTATTGGACATCTTAGACCATCTCCGTGAGACCTCCCCCAACCCCCTCCTTTGTAAGGAGGGGGAAACGATCACAAAACTCTCTGGTACTGACTGATCTCATACTTCCAAACCGGCACCCCACAATACCGATCCCCCTCCGGGCAGTAAGGTTTTTCCCCCGCCTTCATGCGGAGGTAGCAAGGCGCCAAGATATGTTCGGCAATCCGGGGATGGATCTCCTTGACCTGGCTCACCTCATCGATGGTGGCAAAAAATATCTCTTCCTGGGCGGTGTAGCAGGCGCGGGCCTTCCACTTGTGGTGGAGATTTAGGAGATCGCCGGATTCCTCGAAGCGGATCGGGAAGGCATTGGGCAAGAGATAGAGGGCGAACTCCTCTTTGACCCCCTCGGAGAGGAGGTCGTTGATGCCTTGAAACACCTCTGCCATCGTCTGCTCGTAAACCTCCCGCACCGCCGCGTTATCTCTCACCAGCATGGGCAGGATGTAATCCGGTTTGCCGTGATAATGCGCCGCCAAGATGGGTCGCGAACCGGGGGTCATGCGATGACGCTGATCTTGCGAGTCGGCGGTGTGGGATATTTTTTTGCGGAAGGTGTAGTGCGGGTGATGCATCGCCCGCGAGAGCTTGGAAAGCGTGGTGAGGTTGAAGGTGTCGCCAAAATAACGATTTTTGGCGGGATTCATCACCAGGTCAATCGCCACCTCATCGCTCAGCTCGCTCATGGGCACCCCGAGCAGGGAACGCACGGCCTGCGCCATATTGGCCTCGGCATTCACCTTGTAATCCGTGAGTTTCGAGACATGCCCCGCCAGCGAGGCATCAAACTCTTGCAAGAATTGCCCGGTCTGGCGGCGTCGTGCCGTCGCATCCTGGCGCGCAAAAAACTGGTATTCCGGCGTCTCTTCCAACGGCATCGGGTCCTTCAACTCCTTGGCAAAATCCGGATCCACCCGGCAGACCGCATCCACCATCTTCTGCACAACATAGCGTTGTTCAAACGACGTATCAAAAAGTTCGCAGAGCCGCCAGTAGCGCATCAGGGTGAGAGCCGAGACGGTGTGATAGAGATAGGCATGGGTCGCCACGGGCAATAAATAGCGCGCGATCTCATAGCCCCGCTTCTTCAAGGACGTGGCGTATTTTTCTTCCGACCGTTGGCGCTGCGGAAACAGTTGGAAAAAACGCCGCCGGATATCCGGCATCAGGAGCTCAATCAACTGGTTGTAACGCTCAATCTGCAACTCGACAACCTGGACATAACGCCGCGCCGCTTGTTCCGGGAGCGGCGGGATCGTGTAGTGCCCCGGGGCCACCTTGACGTAGCGCTGACTCACCTGCTCCGAGTTGTAGTAGGGATGGCTGTGCAAAAACGACCAGATAAAGTGGCGCGACACCCGATCCAAGGCAAACACAAACGAGGCGTGCTGCCTCGTGGTCAGATGCCCCGCATGCAAGGTAGAACTCGCAATCTTGTCGCGCAGTGCAATGGCCTTCTCATCCTTCACCACATCCGCCTTGGTAATAATTCCCTTGGAGGAGTAACAGGTCCGAGCCGCAGCCACCGCAAGGTTGTAGGGTTGTTCAATCACCCCGGCCAACTCAACCACGGGGGGATCCGATAAAAATGCAGGTGAATTCACAAACGAAGGCTATGCTCGCCGAAAAATGAAGTCAAGCCGGAGTCACACCCGCCGGAGACGAAAAAATCCGCCCCATCGGCATCGGCACGTCGCTGGCCAAAGCCACGCCAAAGCTGCTAAACGCCGAAGCACTGTGGCGTCTTAGTAACGCATTCAAAGTTCCGAAGGGAACCCACTCATAACAAAAAAATTCAGACTGCTTCAATTGGGGAAAGGGATTGGGGGTCAACCATTGAAAGGGTTCTCCCCACTCGGCAACCTTCTGAGCCATCGTCGTCGTTTTCACATCGGGAGTTGAATAATCAAAGACAACTAAGGAGTCCCGACTCAGGTTTTGCTTCAAAGTCTTGAGAGTTTTTACTACGGCATCCACACTGAGATACATGGTCACCCCTTCCCACAGAACCACAGTGGGGAGAGAAGGCTGAAACCCAGCCGCCACTAACCGCTCGATAAAACTATCCTGCTGAAAATCACAGGCCACATAAGTGGCGGCCTCTTGAGGATAACCAACCAAGGCGTCTAAACGAGTTTGTTTGAACATCTGCATGCGGGGATGATCGACTTCAAAAAACCGCACCCCATCGTGCGCCAAACGCACCGCGCGCGTATCCATCCCTGCCCCGAGGAGGACCACTTGTCGGAAACCCCGTTGGTTCACATACAATTTAACAATGTCATCGAAGAAGCGCGTCCGAAGTCCCATAAAAAGACTACCGCCCTTCCAATCGCTTTCTGTCAACGAGTCAACCAAGGCCTGCCCCTCATCCCCGGCCAACATAAAAGCCCAAGGGTCGTGACAAAGCGGTTTTTGGGCAAGACCAGCCTGCCCTCTCAAATGGGCTGTCATCAAGGCGGTATTGACACCGACTGGGGCTAAATTCACTGACATCATGGCAGGAGACGCGCTCATAGTGGCTAATATCGGCCGAGGGATAAAAAGGTTGCGGAGAAAATTTAGAATTTTAAAAACATCAGAACTTGGCAGGGACCCTCTTAAATTCTCCCAGGAAGTCAAAGCCGGCATCAAAAGAGAAAATGGTGCCAATCTTCATTCTCCTCATATGAGCGGTATGCAGGGCATCGCGGGCGGAGAGGTTTTCATAGGCCAAGATCACATTCTTGGCCTCCAGGACATCCCGTTCCGTGACCTCAAAAATATCGTCGACCATATCGTAGATGGCATCAAAGGCCGGTTGGATCGCCTCTTTTCGGTGAATGGCCGTATAGCGGTGCAGGATCTCCTGCAAAACCTCCGTATTCGTCACCAGCCGCTCCCGTTCACTGACCAAGCTCTCTAACAGGGTAATCGTATCACGTTTATTGGGATGCTCCGCCCCGACGAGGTACATGGGGATGTTGGAATCAATAAAAATCAAGCGAGATAACCCTTTTCAATCTCTCCCAGCATGGTCTCGATTTCTCCGGAAGGATAATTCAAACGGCCGGCCCGGCGGATGGATTCGAGTTTCTCTCGGGGTGATTTGTGGGACGAACGCTGCGCCGCCTGCCGCAACGACTGCCGAACCCATTCCCCCAAGCTGACCCCCAGCTCCCTGGCCAAATGCTGAAACCCATTGAATTCTTTTGGATCTAACAAGACCTGAAGTCTTTTACTCATATGATGAGTATAAACTACTCATATTGATAATCAATTAAAAAAAAACGAGCTTTTTTGACCTTTTCACTCGCTGCACTAATTTATCATGATAAATTAGCACGCAATATTAAATTATCATGTATTGGCAATCCCTATCGCCGCTACCAGCTCGGCATGCCGAGTCCCGTTAGATGCCAAAAACAACTTTGGATGTTCGTGACGTAATGCCAGGTCATAAACGAGCGGCGTCTCATCCAAATAAGTCATCTTCCCCCCCGCTTCTTCCAGAATCGCTTGCGGGGCAGCTGTGTCCCAGTAGTGGACAGGGTGATGACTAAAATAAAGATCGGCCTCACCGCGCACCAAAACACCCACCTTGATGCCAACACTGTTGATTGGTTCACACAAAGGAACAGATAGTTGTGCTTGAACTTTTTGGATGATCTCTTCCGGACAACCGGTGGACAGGACCAACGGCATTTTGGAAAATTCCTTGCGGGGAGAGACCTGCAATCGGACCCGCTTGCCACCTTCCGTCAAAAAAGCCCCCTCCCCCTTGACCGCCTCATAAATTCTGCCTGCTAGGGGATCGACCACCACTCCCAGACAGGGTTGGCCTTGGTACAGCAAACCCACCATGACCGAAAAACCCGC
>JAHFST010000010.1 GCA_023265625.1 Deltaproteobacteria bacterium
GACAAGAGCAAATATCGGGCCAAGAGACACAGGACGGTAAATCAAGGGTTTAGCGCAAGAAGACGGAGGAAACCGTCCGAAATTCGGACGGTACCGACCGAATTTCGAACCTTCGTCTTACACACAGAATCAGGTGGCGCTTAGGATAGCTTCTCCATCGGATGACTGAATCGCCAATTGTAGGCCATGCAGGCCTAGATCTTCCGTTGGAAAATCGGCGATCTTCCCGTGTAAGGCGGCACGGGCCATTATTTCGGCGACGAGTTCGGGAAACTGCGGGACAAACATGTGATCCACCTTAGGACGAAATTGCCACCAAGGGGATTCACGTGATGATGCGACGATGACGCTAGTGGCATGAGGATGGTAATCGCGCAGTGCCGCGGCGCTGCGTGCTGAATTGATGATCTTGTCATCCTTGCCCCACACCCCAACTATGTTGGGGAGTTCAATCGCTCGGGCCATTTCTTGGAGTACTCTTTGGGCCTTGGGTTCTGAGAAGCCTCGATGGGCGAGGTGGGCGTAGGTCCCTCGCGCTATCGCACGACTGGCCAGGGCCTTGCGGTCGACCCCGTTAACCGGGTATTGGCCCATGGCGACAGCCGCCGCCACCTGACGCCTGGCTTCTTTGGGCATCCCATGGCTGAGATAGGCCATGGTTAATTGGGCCCCGAGCATTTCCACGAGTCCCGCAATGGGACCCGTCATAAGGGGATTGAGGTAAGGTTCGGAGGCGGCGATGGAACCGAGGAATCGGACATAAGGATTGGTCCCGGTGATTTCCCCATCACTCACCAAACCGGCGAAGGTGATCATTCCCTCAAGTCCTCGAATTTTCTCTTCCGGCGCTTTGGGCTGTAGCCGACTTGATTCCACGATCTTTCCGGCAGACGTGAGCCCCGTACTGACAAAGGCCCCGAAAGAATGGCCCCCCACAAAGACGCGTTCCGCCCCTAATTGTGCGGCGACCTGGTTGGTATGGTCCACCAGGGCGGCATAGAGGACGTTCATGATGGATTCGGGATATTTGACATCCTTGAACCTAAGCGGTTCCCCGGCTTGGTTGTGTAACCAAGTCGATTGCATCGTTCCTGGTTGGGAGATGGAGAGCACATCAAAGCCTTGTGCCATCAGAGGAAGCAGCAAGGGGAGATCGACATATTTATTGCTCCCGAGGCCGTGATTCCAAAGAAAAAGGGCATTTTTGCGCGGTTCCGCCCCACGACCGACGAGGGAGACGATATCCAGATCTTGCTCGGGGATCTCACGCTCGCCAGTTTCGCTGACGCGGTAAGTGGTTGTGAATCTTTCTAAGATAAGAGGATTGGTGTCTGGTCCAAAACGGAGCACCCCATTCTGAATGCCTCGCCATGCATCACTTCCCAAAAGATGTTCTTCCAGATGGGAGAGAGCGCCGCCAACCACGAAGGCCGTGGCGGCTGCAACCTGGCGGCGAAAGGCCCCTCCTCCTACGGAGGCAATTTCCGCCTTGGCTATGGCTGAGAATTTTCGCGCTGCGTCAATTCGACCGGACATTGCTGAAAGCACAGGAAGATTTGCCATGGGATACGATCTCCTATTATTTCCCTTCGGCACGACGGGAAATAAGTTGCTAAATAAAACACGAAAAAAATGAAAATTAATGATTTTGTTTCAACCGCACGATCCTCTCAGCAACCTGCTCAGGCTGAAAAATAGGGGAAGAACAAATCCGATTGCTGCAGATAAAAGCGGCCGCGGTGGGGAGTTCCGGGTAGTCGACATCCTTGTTGGGTAAAACCCCGTCTCGCTTATCCAGCCATTCGATGCGGCGGTAAAAGGCGGGGTAGCGCAACGCGGCTTGGAAGAGTTGCCGGGCCTTCGGGTCGTCCTTGTGTCCCACTACGGTGATATGGAGCGGGGGTTGGGAGAGTTCCAGGTCGGTCAATAAGATGCCGCCGGCAAACCCATTTTGGATAGACTCCGGGGAGGCTAGAAAGCCCAACGCCCGTTGGGCCATTTTTTGATAAGCGGTGTTGCCGGTGAAGTGGAACAGCTGGTTGGCAAACCGGGCCATCAGGATATTTTCATCGCGCTGCGGGAGGGGTTGAGGCGTGGGAGGGTGAGGTACGACCGTAACGAATCCGGAGTTACTAGGAGGGAGTCCTGGAAATTTTTTGTCGATGAACTGGGCGGTCGCCTCCGCTTGCGCCAACAGGGGGCGTTCGCCGGTGACCAGGTAGAGGGTCGCCAAGGCATGGCCCATGGCGAGGGTGTCGCCCAAGTAGGGACCGGAGGCATCCTGTTCGTCATGTCGGAACCCACCGTCTGGTAATGATCGGTTTTTGACGATCCAATCCGCGGCCTGTTTGGCCCTTTTCAAATAGAGTTCGTTGCCGGTTACGCCGTAGAGCACAGCCAGGGCATTGATCGCCCAGCCGTTTTCCCGGGCGTAACGGTGTGGATCGACCCGGGGGACACCGACCTTTCTTCGTTCGGCGTCGCTCTTGGCAAAGTAATCGGCGCTGTGTTCTCCCGCCACCAGGTCGGCGTCCTGACTGGTGTAAAAGGCCCCCTCGGCGCTGGTCAAAAAAATTTGCAGATAATTGGCGATCTGCTCGGCCGCCTGCAGATGTTTAGGATTTTGCCACAGGGCATAGGCCAGGGCGTAGATGCGCAAATTCTCCGCCTGGACAGACATAATTTTTTCAAAATGAGGTTCGTTCCAATTGCCGCCAGTGGAATATTGGTAAACCCCTCCCCAGGCGGGATCGAGCAGATGCAGCTGTTGTTCCAGGGTCTGTTCCGCCATTGATTTGGTCTGCGTGTCGCCGCCTTGGGCCAGGGTCATGGCATACTCGACACTGTCCGCATCAAGAAACTTATGCCCAAAACCCCATGCCCCCGCCTTGAAATCATAGCGCTCGAGATACCGCTGTTTCAAGGCCTGCCGGGCTGCATCTGACAGTGCTCCATTCACGGACCCGGTCGGCATTTTTTCCGCTTGGGCCGAGGGCCCAGGAGTTGGATTTTTTGCCACGGCCTCCAACAACTTCACCATATCGTCAGGCGGGATATTGCCGGCCCGTTTGACGATCTCTTGCCCATCGGGACTAAAAATAATGGTCGCCGGCCAGCCATAGTCTTCGTATCGATTGGAGAGATCGGGCCGGGAGTCTTGGTCGACCTTCACCGCCAAAAATTTTTCGGTGAGCAATTTTACAACCCGCGGGTCTCGGTAAGTCGATTCATCCATCACATGACACCAGTGGCACCAGATGGCCTCCAGGTCGAGGAGCACGGGGCGGCCCTCTTTTTTGGCCTGGGCAAAGAGCGCGTCGGACCATGGTTGCCAAAAACCCGCTGACTGTTCCAACGCCGCCGGGGCTTGTGTTGTTGTGTCCGCTTTTTTGACCCCTGAGGAGCAAGCAGCAAGGGAGGTTAAGACGACAAGACAAAAGGCGCGTATCATAACAAGACCCCCTTATTTTTTAATAGGTTCCACGCGTGCCTGGCACCGGTTGAGCCGCTGAAAAAAAGACACGGCATAGACCGTAAATCCAATATTTACCGCCACGGCCGCCCCCCAGAAAGGGATGGAACGTTGATCCAAGACGACACAGACGGCGATGAAGAAGATAAAAAAATCGCGCTTGAGGAGTTGTTTGAGCACTTGGTCATAAAAATTGACGGAGGTTGCGGTTTGTTCTGAGTCCGGTTTTTCCCAGGCCAATTTAAAATGACCCGCGTTGGCGCTGTGGGCGATGGTGATGAGGTAGTGATAGATAATCGCCGTCATCCCCAGTGAGGCCACGACGACCTCGAGGCCGATTCGGAGGTACCAATTATTTTGAGTGGTGTGCCAGAGGCCGATCACGATCCCGAGTAGAAAGAGGTTGTTGGTCAGGTCATCGAAAATGGTGTCCAACCAGGCCCCGAGTTTGGAGCATTGATTCTTGAGCCGCGCCACCTCGCCGTCGCAACCGTCGAGGATGGAGGAGAGTTGCATCAGGAGGGCCGCTAGGATGCGTACGGCATAGAGGTCAGAGGTCAGAAGCAGAGAAGCCAGAAGGGCTAGTAAAAAATTGGCCAGGGTGATTTGATTGGGAGTGATGTTGGTGGCCATCAGCCGCCTGGTGATGGCAAAAGAAATGGGTTTGTTGAGGGTGCGTGCGACCCATCCGGGGGTCTCCCGACGGATCTTGGCGAGGTAAGCCTCTTGTTCAATGGAAAGTCTAGCGAATTTCATCGTTCATTGGCCACTATAATTCCATTTTCGGTTAGGACGCAACTTTTCCTGATTTGGGCCGGGTTTTCGCGAGGTTGAGCTTTCATAATCTTTGGTTTTCCGGGTCCTGATCCCAATTGTTGGGGTTGTCCCGGATGTATTGCCGGATGCGGTTTAGTTCGTCGTCGTTTCGTATAATGCGTTCGTAGTAATTGCGTTGCCATAATTTCTTTTGGAACGGTTGACAGCCTGATTGTTCCACCCCATAGCGGTACCGTGTGGTGGTCATGGATTTGAACCAATAGACAATATCGAACACTGTAGGGGCAGGTCCCCGTGCCTGCCCCAGCGGAATAACGGATGGTTCCTGAATGGGATGATCCTGACCCTGGGGTTGATCGATTCGCCGATTGGGGCGGCCACGGGGAGCCGCCCCTACAGACATCCAAATGATTCCATGGATATGGTTGGGCATGATGACAAATTCGTCTAGGAGGATCAAAAAAACTTGATGCCTGTCATGACAGGGCAGTTTATGATCATTTCATGAACGAGTCTGTCCTCGAAAAAGTGGCCCAATTTCCCTCCTCCCCCGGTGTCTATTTGATGAAGGACGCGCTTGGTCGCGTGATCTACGTCGGGAAGGCCAAGGATCTTCGCAAGCGGGTGCTTTGTTACTTTCAAGAGAGGCCGCGAGCATCTGGCTCGGCCAGTGCGAGTGGCGGGGGGGACGGGGGGGAAGTCCGCATGGCGGCCCCCCGTTATGATGGCCGTTATCAGGTAAAATTCCTGATGGCGAAGGTTCACGACATCGACATCATCGTGACTGCCCACGAGCGCGAGGCCTTTCACCTGGAGAATACCCTCATCAAGAAACATGCCCCGCGCTACAACATCCAGCTCAAGGACGACAAAAGTTACCTGAGCATTAAGTTGTCGATGAAAGACCAGGTGCCGCGCATCTATGTGACCCGGCGGATTGTGAAGGACGGGGCACTTTACTTTGGCCCCTATTCCTCGGCCTATGCGTGTCGTAAAACGGTCGACTTCATCGAGCGGCATTTTCGGCTTCGGACTTGCTCGGACCATGAGTTGTCCAACCGCGTGCGGCCCTGTCTGCAATATCAGATCGGACGCTGCGAGGCCCCCTGCGTGGGTTTGATTGCGGCGGCCGATTACCGGGAGCAGGCCCAGCAGGTGAAGCTCTTCCTCCAAGGGAAGAACCAGGATCTGATCAAACGGGTGGAGCAGCAGATGCAACAGGAGGCGGGGCAGGAGCAGTTTGAAAAAGCGGCCCGTTCGCGTGATCTGGTCATGGCCTTGCGGGAGACGTTGGCGCAGCAGTCGACGGCCAAGCATCATTGGCTCGATCAAGATGTGATTCATTATTATCGGGAGGGGGAGCGGATGACCGTTTGTGTCGTGTTGATCCGCGAGGGGAAGGTCTGGGACTCCAGGCTCTACCATCTCAAGGGCCATCAGGACGACACAGAGATCCTCGAATCTTTTTTGGGACAATTTTACGGAGAAGACCGGTTCATCCCTGATGAGATACTCCTCCCTCAAGGGGTGCCGGAGAGTGACACCTTGACGGGGATTTTTTCCGAGAAGCGGGGCAAGAAGACGGTCCTGCTGGTTCCCCAGCGCGGCGATCGGGTCGATCTGCTGCGTCTTGCCCGGAGCAACGCGGAACAGGGGTTTCGGCAGCGGCAGGAAAAGAAGGAGGAGATCTCGGAGATCTTGGAAAAATTGCAAGAGACGTTAGGCTTGCAAAATTTTCCCCGTCGGATGGAGTGTTTTGACATCTCCAATACCCAGGGAGAACAGTCAGTCGGATCCCTCGTATCGTTTTTGGATGGAGAAGCGGACAAATCGCATTACAAACGCTTCAAGATTAAAACGGTCACCGGCCCGGATGATTTTGCCTCGATGCGCGAGGTGCTCAAAAGGAGATTAAGCCACATTCAGGCGGCCGAAGTTCCCGCTAAATGGGAAAAGCCTGATCTCATGGTCATTGATGGTGGCAAAGGACAACTCAGCGCCGTGCAGGCCATCATGGAGGAATTGAATGTGACTGGGATTGATCTGATCAGCCTTGCCAAGGCGAGGGAAGGGGAGGTTGGTGACAAAGTTTTCCTTCCTGGGCGCATGAACCCAGTGAGATTTGCCAAAAATTCCAGCTTGCTCCACCTGCTGATGCAGATTCGAGACGAGGCCCATCGTTTTGCGATCACTTATCATCGAAAACTCCGCGCCAAGGCCTTCTTGCCTTCAGCCTGAGACCCCGTCAATTTTCCGACTAGGAGGGTAATTTTTTACACTCCTATCTTCTCAAAAGCGTCTTTTTTTCCGCAAAAAGGATGCAGTGGGTCAATTTTTTTGTTAAAAAATATTTATAATTTCAAATAGATAGATGATGTGGCGCGACCTCGTGCGTCATGGCATCCATCTTGCTTATTCATTACCTTAGAATGAAAAGCCAAATCCCGGAAAGTGGCACTATCTTGGAAACGTTGCAGTTTGAGGCAGGGGGGGATGCCTCAGAGGGCGACGGTCCCGTGGTGATGAGTTGCGGGGGGATGCATATTCATCATGGGCGGCATTCTTCAGAATTGGAGGGGTGGCGTCCCATGATTCATACGATGTCGCCCAGTTCCCCAGTCAAGATTTTTAGCCTGATCTCCGAAGACACCCAGGACCCCTTCCTAGAAATAGTCAATCGCGAATGTCTGAATTAATCGATCGTTAGACCTGATCCAACCAAGCGGCATATTTCTTATTTTGTCCCCGCACAATCTCAAAGAAGAGTTGTTGGATTTGCTGCGTGACGGGTCCCGGTTTTCCCGGGCCGATCATGCGGTCATCAACCTCGCGGATGGGGGTGATCTCGGCCGCGGTGCCGGTCAGGAAGACTTCGTCGGCGAGATAGAGCTCATCGCGGGTGAATTTTTCTGAAATCACTTCAATGGACAGGTCCTTGAGCAGGGTGCGGACCGAGGCGGCCGTGATGCCATCGAGAATCGAGGCCCCTGCCGGAGTGGTCTTGACCGTGCCTTGTTTGACGATGAAGATGTTTTCCCCGGTGGCCTCGGCGACATAACCTTCCGTGTCCAACAGGATGGCTTCTTCGTAACCCGCCATGACGGCCTCGCGCTTGGCTAAAATAGAATTCACATACGTGGCGCAGGTCTTGGCCTTGTTCATGGTGGCGTTGACATGATGGCGCGTGAACGAGGAAATTTTCGTGCGAATCCCTTTTTTGACGCCCTCATCGCCCAGGTAGGTCCCCCAGGGCCAAGCGGCCACGGAAACCCGCGTCTGGTTTTTCGCATGCAACCCCATCTCCCCGTCGCCCATGAAGATGATGGGACGGATGTAGCCGTGCTTGAGACCATTTTTAGAAATGGCATCTTTGCAAGCCTGCATGACCTCGGCCATGGGAAAGGGTACATCCAACAATAAGATCCGCGCCGAATCATAGAGCCGTTCGATGTGGGTCCGCAGCCGGAAGATGGCTGACCCACCCGCGGTGAGCTCATAACAACGAATTCCTTCAAACACACCCAGGCCGTAATGCAGGGTATGGGTCAAGACATGAACCTGCGCCTGATCCCAGGGAACCATTTTACCGTCAAGCCAGATGAGGTTAGCTTTTTGCATAATTCAAAACGGCGGCCACGATAGCGTTTCGCGGGACAGGCTGTCTAGGGATTTTTTGTGAGGGTCATGATCAACGGAGACCATCTCGGGGTTGTCCTGAGATAGGTTGCCTGAAACCCGACCTTTATAATGGAAACTACTCATTAATTTCTTTCTCTTTACAAATAGTAACATATAAGATACTATTATTATCAGGTTGAACTCATGGGCAAGATCCGTCGGGGAGGGTATCTATTTTTAAGCTGGATCGGCGATCATGGTCACCATGTCCATGTTTATCGGGATGGTAAGCAGGTTTTGAAGTGGGACTTAGATGAGAATAAGGCGATCAAAGGGAAAAGTAATAAGAGGCTTTTGAAGATTATTGGGAAGTTACAGAAGGAGAAACTTTTATGAAGATTAAAAAAGTAACCTTCAATAATAAGAAACGCTGCTTTGAGGTATTCACTCAAAAACAGATTTTTTTATATCCTTATTCTCGATTAACAGCCAAGCGTCACCTTAGTGGTGGTGTTCTTGATGCTGTAGTGGATAAGGAACTTGGTGGTGAGGCCTTTTCTTATCGACTGGAGTCTGGGGCCGAAGGGACCGTTCATCTGGATCAAGTTTTGGAGTACAACCGCGATTCGGACTATCTGCGGGAAATGCTTCTCTACAAGTTAACTCTCAAAGCACAACAACTTTTCAAAGAAAGAGAAGTGAGCAAACGAGAAGTCATACGACGAATGGGGACAACTCCCACCCAATTGTACCGGTTGTTAGATCAAACTTTTTATCACAAAACGATCGATCAGATGGTGAAACTGTTAGCTGCCCTTGATTGTCCCATTGATGTAACCTTTAAAAAGGCTGCCTAAGATTTTCAAAAAAGGTCTTTTAAGTTCTTCTCATAAGGCGCCCGGACAATCCCCTTCTCGGTAATGATCGCTGTTACCAACTCATTCGGGGTCACATCAAACGCGGGGTTGCGGACCTTGATGCCTTCCGGGGCGACGCGTTGTCGGGAAAAATTGGTGACTTCGTCGGGGGATCGTTCCTCGATGGGGATCTCTTTGCCGGTGGGGGTAGAGAGGTCGATGGTGGAGAGAGGAGCGGCCACGTAGAAGGGGATTTTGTGATAGTGGGCCAAAATCGCCACCCCGTAGGTGCCGATCTTGTTGGCCACATCGCCGTTGGCGGCAATGCGGTCGGCGCCGACGATCACCGCGTGGATTTTTCCTTGGGCCATCAAGTGACCCGCCATGTTGTCCGTGATCAGGGTGACGGGGATGTCATTTTTGGCCAACTCCCAGGCGGTCAGGCGCGCCCCCTGAAGGAAGGGGCGGGTTTCATCCGCAAAAACTTCAAAACGTTTTCCTTGGGCATGGGCGGCGTACATCACCCCCAGGGCGGTGCCATAACCCGCGGTGGCGAGGGCCCCGGCGTTGCAATGGGTCAGGATGGTTTGTCCTGATTCGATCAGGTTGGCCCCGTGGGTCCCCATTTGACGATTGATGGAAACATCTTCCTCGGCCATCTGGATGGCCTCAGCTCGGAGCCTCGATTTTAAGGCCTCGATCTTGAGATCGGCAGAAGTTTGAATGAGACGACGTATCCGCTCCAGGGCCCAGCGTAGGTTCACGGCGGTGGGACGGGTGGCGAGCAGCAGGGCCAGGACACCTTCCATCTTTTGGGCGAAGGTCTCGTGATTTTTGGCGTCAATCCCCAAGGCCCCCAGGGCCGCCCCCATGGCGGCGGCTACCCCAATCGCCGGGGCCCCTCGGATCACCATGGTCTTGATGGCATCGGCCACCTGTTTATGATCCGAACATTCCACATAAACTTCCTCTAGTGGAAGCTTGCGTTGGTCGATCATGTAGACCTTATCATCGCGCCATTCGATCGTTTTGAAATTCATAGTTGGTTCCTCCAATGCATCCCTGTCTTGTGAAATTTTTCAATCAACGGGGCCAATCGTCCAGAGACCGAGAAACAGGCCAAGGCAATCAGTACGATCCCCAAGCCGACAAAAATCTTATGGAGGACTTTGGGAGAAAAGAGGGGCCGGATCTGTTCCGCCAGAAATACCAAGAGGGTCCACCAGGTGAGGCTGCCGAAAAAAAATCCGCTGGAAATGGCGGCGTAGTGCATTTTTTTCGTCTCTAATGGGATCAGGTTGGTCCCGGTCAAGACGGCCGCATAGGCCATGAGCGTCAATGGGTTCATGATGGTGAGGAGAAAGGAGGTTAAGGCGTCCCAGAGGTAGTGTTGCAAGTAGCGCGTGGCTAAGACTTCTTTGGGTTCCAGTTTGGGCGGTGATCGGAAGATGAAGCTCAGCCCCATCCCAATCAGCAGGAGGGCTCCGATGGGACGGATCAAGTGGCGTGAGAGGGTCAAATTTTCCATCAGGGCGCTCAAACCGAGGGCGGCCAAGAACGCGAGGATGGCATCGGCGCCAGCCGCACCAAGTCCGCTGCTGAGACCGGCTAACCAGCCCACCTGCAGGCTGCGTTGCAGGATGAGCATGGCGATCGGGCCGATAGGGATGGCCAACATCAGTCCCAATAGGAACGCGTGAGTGAAAATCATCCCAACTTGTCCTTGAGTAATTTATTGATCAACCCGGGGTTGCCTCGACCTTGGGTTTTTTTCATCACCAGGCCGACGAAGAAGCCGATTAATTTTTCGTTGCCACCCTTGTATTTGGCCACTTGGTCCGGATTGGCGGCAATGATCTCGGCAATGGCGGCCTCGAGGGCCCCCGTATCGGAGACCTGGGCCAGACCTTCTCGAGCGATGACCGCCTCGGGCCCTCCGCCGGACTCAAAAATCTTCTGCAAGACGGTCTTGGCCACACTGCCGCTGATGGTGCCGGCGTCGACCAGTTGCAGCGTCTTGGCCAGATGCTGCGGGGTGATCTTAGTACCGGCAATCCGTGATTCATCCCCTTCAATCAACCGTAAAAATTCATTGATGATCCAATTGGCCACCTTCTTGGCCTCGGGATAAAGTTGCACGGATTGTTCAAAAAAACGGGAGAGGTCGCGCGATCCGGTCAAGATAGCGGCATCATAAGGGGTGAGCTGATAATCTCGGATCAATCGGTCCCGCATCGCATCGGGCAGTTCCGGCAAACTTTTTTCGATCTCGGTGATCCAGGTGTCTGAGACCACCAAGGGGAGCAGGTCAGGGTCAGGAAAATAACGGTAGTCAAAGGCCTCTTCTTTACTGCGCATGGATTCGGTGACGCCCAAATCATCATTCCAGAGCCTGGTTTCTTGCGTGATGGTTTTACCCGCATCGAGGAGCGAGGCCTGGCGGTTGATTTCATAGGCCAGGGCCTTTTCGATATGCTTGAACGAGTTCATATTTTTCAACTCGGCACGCGTCCCGAATTTTTCGGTCCCGACGGGTCGCAGCGAGATATTCACATCGCAGCGCAGCGAGCCCTCTTCCATGTTGCCGTCACAAATCCCCAGTGAGACCAAGATGGCGCGGAATTTTTTCAGGTAGGCGACCGTTTCTTCCGCGGAACGGATGTCCGGTTCGGAGACGGTTTCAATGAGGGCCACCCCGGCGCGGTTCAAGTCCACCCAACTGGCCCCATGCTGCCGGGTTTTAGGGTGTTCGTGGAGCGATTTCCCCGCATCTTCCTCGAGATGGATGCGCGTGATCCCGATGCGTTTCTTTTGGGTACCCACTTCGATCTCAATCCAACCCTTTTGGCAGATTGGCAGCTCATATTGCGAGATCTGATAGCCTTTTGGCAGGTCGGGATAAAAATAATTCTTGCGCGCAAACACGCTCTTGCGCGTGATCGCGCAGTGCGTGGCCAGCCCGGCCCGAATGGCGTATTCCACCACTTTTTTATTCAGGACGGGGAGGACACCCGGGAGCCCTAAACAAACGGGGCAAGTGTTCTCATTCGGACGCGACCCAAAACGGGTGGAGCAGGCGCAGAAGATCTTGGTTTCTGTCAGGAGTTGGGCGTGGACTTCGAGGCCGATGACTGGTTCGTAATTCATAGGGTTGATCCTGTAGGGGCAGACCCATGTGTCTGCCCTCATTGTTGCCGCCCAATACCCACCCGGCAACCACCCGGGCAGGGCGCACACATGGGTGCGCCCCTACATTACAATTTAGGTCTCCTCTTGTGCCATTCCGTCGCCTGTTCATAGGCATATCCCATCCGCAACAATTTCTCTTCCTGCAACGAATCTCCAATCAACTGCATCCCAATCGGCAATCCACCCTGGGTAAATCCGCAGGGCAGGCTCATCCCGGGGAGTCCGGCCAGGTTAACATTAATGGTAAAGATATCCGAGAGGTACATCTTGAGCGGGTCGCCGGTCTTTTCCTTCAGTTTCCAGGCGGCTGTGGGCGAGACCGGCGTCAGGATGACATCATAATTTTTAAAAACCTGCGTAAAATCTTGTCGGATCAGGGTGCGGGCCTTTTGGGCCTTGAGGTAGTAGGCGTCGTAGTAACCGGCGGACAAGACGTAGGTGCCGAGCATGATGCGGCGCTTGACCTCGTCCCCAAAACCTTCGGTGCGACTTTTTTCATAGAGGGAGATTAATTCCTTCGCCTCTTTGTTGCGGTATCCGTAGCGAATGCCATCGTAGCGCGCCAGATTGGAAGAGGCCTCGGCGGTGGCCAAGATGTAATACACCGGGACGCCGTAATCGGTGTGCGGCAACGAGACCTCGCCACATTGGGCCCCCAATCCTTCCAGGGTCTTGATGGCCTGAAGCATGGCGGCCTCCACCTCTGGATCCATCCCCGCCACAAAATATTCCTTGGGAATGCCGATCTTCCAGCCCTTCACATCCGGGACTAGGGATTGGGCATAATGGGGCACCGGGACATCCAGCGATGTGGAATCCAGCGGGTCATGCCCCGCCAAGACTTGCAGCATCAGGGCGGCATCGGTGACATCCTTCGTGAGCGGCCCCACTTGATCGAGGGAAGAGGCAAACGCAATCACGCCGTAGCGCGAGACCCGGCCGTAGGTTGGTTTCATGCCGACCAAGTTACACAGGGCCGCGGGGAGGCGAATGGAGCCGCCCGTGTCGGTGCCCGTGGCGGCGCTGCATTGCCCGGCGGCCACCGCGGCGGCGCTGCCCCCGCTCGAACCTCCCGGGATGAGTTCGAGATCCCAGGGATTATGGACCTCGCCAAAGGCCGAGGTTTCATTGGACGAACCCATGGCAAACTCATCCATGTTAAGCTTACCCACCATCACCCCGCCCGCATCCAACAGACGCTGCGTGCTGGTCCCGCTGTAAGGGGCGATATAATTGCCTAAAATTTTTGAACCGCAGGTGGTCCGACTGCCCTTCGTGAGGAAATTGTCTTTGATCCCCAGGGGGATACCGGCCAAGGCCCCGGGTTTTTTGCCGGCCTGGCGTGATTGATCAAAACGTTTGGCCGCCTCAAGCGCAAGCTCTGGCGTGATGGTGATAAAGGCGTGGAGCTGTTTTTCGGTTTGTTCAATGTGGGATAAAACCTTTTGGGTGAGTTCCTCGGAAGAGATTTCCCCTTTGTCCAACAAGTTGCGCAGTTCGTGGATGGTCTGATGATGAAGGTCCATAGCGTTAGGCGATCACCTTGGGGACTTTGAAAAAAGGCCCCTCTCGGTCCGGGGCGTTTTGCAAAGAAAGCTCTTGTTCGGTGTAAGGTTTAACCTTGTCCTCACGGAACGGTGTCGGAACCAGAAATGCGTGAGCTGTCGGTTCAATGTTGGCGGTGTCGAGTTGATTCAGCCGCTCGATGTAGCTCAGCACGGCAGAGAGCTGGGTGGCGTATTTCTCAAGATCGGCCTCGGTCAACTGCAGGCGTGCCAACCGGGCAATTTTCTTCACTTCTTCATGGGTGAGTTTCATCTTGCCTCGCGAAAATGAAAACATTTCCTACCTGAGCCTCGTTCATTGGTCAAGACGTTAACCAGATCTTGCGGAAAGGGGGCTAACGAGGTAATTCCCCGCCATGCCCAAGAAAAAGAAGTTGAAAAGGCAGCGCAGGCTCCCGTTGGTTGTTGGGGCCGGCTTTTTTTTAGGGATTTTTATTTTTTATGTATTTTCCTTAAATTACAAGATTCACGCAAAATTTGAGTCGCATCGATGGAATCTCCCGTCGCGCGTTTATTCCGACAGTTTTTCGCTCTATCCCGGCCAAACCTTGACACCGCAGCAGCTGGAGAAGCGTCTGGAGAGGTTACATTATAAGCGAGTGACCGGCGAGGCCCATGGGGTGGGGGAATTTGTCCAGGAGGCGCACGAGTTTCAGGTCTATCTGCATGATTTTTCCTATCCCTCGGAGGAATTTGTGGGGTTTCCGGTGCGTATCACCTTTCAGGATCGCACGATTGGCGAGTTACAGCGGATGGATCATGCCGAGACGCTGAAGCGAATCAAACTAGAACCGGAGCTGATTGCCTCTATCTTCGATGAAAAAATGGAGGATCGGACCTTGGTGAGTTTGAGTGAGGTCCCGCCTACGTTGATCAAAGGGGTGGTCGCATTGGAAGATGAGCGATTCTACGAGCACAAAGGGGTGGACCCTCGGGCCCTGGTGCGAGCCCTGCTGACCGATGTGATCCATTTTAGATATATGCAAGGAGGCAGTACCCTCACCCAGCAGTTGGTGAAAAATTATTTTCTACATTCGAGAAAAACCCTGCTGCGCAAGATGAATGAAATCTTGATGGCGTTATTGTTGGAACGGCAATACTCTAAGAATGAAATTCTGGAGGCCTATTTTAACGAGATTTATTTCGGGCAGAGAGGGCCGGTTTCCGTGACCGGCATTCAAGAGGCGTCCACTCTCTATTTTTCCAAAAACGTTTCGCAACTGACTGTAGGTGAAGCGGCCTTGTTGGCGGGTATGATTCGTTCCCCGGGGGAATATTCCCCCTTGAACAACCTGGAACGCGCCTATGATCGGCGTAATTTTGTTTTGAAGACGATGTTGGAACAGGATAAGCTCACTGAGCCGGAATATCAAGCGGCCCGCCAGGAAAAGATCGTCACGCCCAAGCATTTTGAGGAAGCCCATCGGGCCGCCTTTTTTGTGGACTACGTCCAGCAGGAGTTGAAGCGTCAATACCCGCCGGAGGTGTTGCAATCGGAAGGGATTAAAATTTTCACTCCCCTGGATATGGACGCCCAAGAGGCGGCCGAGCAGGCGGTGAGCAGCAGGCTCAAGGCGTTGGAGGCGGGGAGGGGTCTACTCAAAGAGCAGGCGGCCCATGGAAAATTGTTGGAGGGTTTGTTGCTGGCGATCCAACCGCAAAGCGGTTTTATCCGGGCCTTTGTTGGTGGTCGGGATTTTGTCCGCAGCCAGTTTGACCGGATCGTCGATGCCCACCGGCAACCCGGTTCCACCTTCAAACCCTTTGTTTATTTGACGGCCTTGCAAGTGGGTGCGGAGGCCAAGGAAGGGGAGGAGCGTTGGACCCTGGTGAGCCCGATTGAGGATAAGGCCTTTTCGGTGCCTGGTCCCAATGGTGTTTGGAGCCCGCAAAATTATGACAAGCAGGAGCATGGCACGGTGACCCTGCGCCAGGCCTTGGAAAACAGTTACAACCTGGCCACCTCGAAATTGGCGCAGCAGGTCGGGCTCGACACTATTGTGACAACGGCGCGAAAATTAGGGATTGAAAGTCCCTTGGAAGCGTATCCGGCGATTGCCCTGGGTATTTTTGAGGTGACGCCCCTGGAGTTGATCCGGGCTTACAGTGTGTTTCCCAATCAGGGGATTCGTTCCGAACCGGTGGCCATCACCAGTGTGGTGACGCGTGAGGGGATGGTGTTGGAGCGCAAGGGCATCAAGATGAACCGGGCGATCTCCCCCGACCTGGCCTATTTGATGAATGAGGCCCTGCGCGGGGTCGTGGATCGCGGGACGGGTGCCGTGGCGCGGACCCTCGGCTATACCGGTTTGGCCGCGGGCAAGACGGGGACGACCTCGGATTATCGGGACAGTTGGTTTGTGGGTTATACCCCGGATCTCTTGGCCTTGAGTTGGGTGGGATATGATGATGGGACCACGACCGGTTTGTCCGGGAGTTCGGGCGCCCTACCCATCTGGGTTGATTTTATGAAACAGACCAATCCTCCGGGGGCTTCGCGGGTTGACTTCCCGGCGACGGAAAATATTGTGTTGGAGAAGATTGCCAAATCGGGTGGAGGCCTGTATCGAGACTCATGCGGTGAGCCCTTTGAAGAGGTTTTTTTGCGCGGCACCGAACCGACGGAGTATTGCACTCATGAAAATGAATAACAAAATAGTGGGGGTGTTGTTCCTCAGTGTGTTGATGTCTTGTGCGCCAGGGGCTAAGCCAAAGCATCCGAAACCGGGTTCGGAATCACACCTCCCCCCTGTCTTGTCTCCCATCGATTTGGAGACTCCGGAACGGACGGCCGCCAATCAGGTGATTGCTGAGGGGCGGGTGCAATTGGAGCAGGGGAACTATGCGCGGGCTTCTGACCTTTTTCAGGAAGCGGTGACACTCGATCCGACCAATGGAGCCGGCTATTATTATTTGGCTGCTGCGAAGGCGCAATTGGGTGAGACGGGTGAATCGACCGGTTTGTTGGAAAAAGCAGAACAGCTGCTAGCGAGTGATCCAGCCTGGCAGGTTCAACTGGACGAATTAAAATTAAAGCTGACCGAACATCAGCCTAGTCCTCGTGACTGACCTGAAAATCGTCATAATCGCAGGCGGCGGTGGTTTGGAGGGCATTGCCGTCTGTTAAAATGCCAAATCCTGATGGTGGTCGGCTTGGCGGCATTTTGAAGAGACGTTGGTAGTCTTGCAGGGCGTTAATGGATACCGCGTGCCATTGTTTCAATCGCGACTCCCCAGAGTTCACGACCACCAGGTAAAAATGTCCCGGTTTTTTCTCGATGATGGTGCCGACCGGCAAGGTGCTGCTCCAGACATATTTGATGGCCGTTCCAGTGTATTTTCCAAAGACGACATAGACCCCGCAAGCGCTATCGTTGGTGTCGGCGTTACGTTCATCCCCACCTGCCGGAATCGTTTGGGCCCGCCATCTCCAGGAAAGTTTTGGATATTCATTGGTTGCCCAACTAAATTCCCGAAAGATTTGCACCGAGAAGTTTTGCGAGTCTAAGGCCCGCAAGAAGTGATTTCCATGTTCCGCAGCAACCTGATAAACCTCCCGTGCCTTCCCTCGTTGAAAGGGATAGGTCCGCCAGTTCACCGGAAACTTTCCTTCCGGTCCTCCCTGAAAGTCCTCGATGATTCGCACGGTCCCAGCCTTTGGAGGAGTGTAGGCCTGCGCAGAAGCAGACAACAGAAGTAAAAAGGCCAATAATTTCACGGGCCGATTCTAGTGTTTGCCGGTTCAAAGTCAAAGGGAATTTTGTAAGCCTGTAAGTCCTTGCAGGAGGTGTTCTTTTTTGGTACGTTTTTTTTTTAACCATCTTTTAAGGAGGTTTCCATGAGTCGCCAAATAATTGGGTTATTGATGGACCGATGGATCAACGATCCAGAATTTCGCAAGCAACTGAAGAAGGACTCCATAGCTACCGTTACCTCAATGGGGGTTAAGCTTGAGGAAGAGGAACTGACGGTGTTAAAGAAGATTGATTGGAGCCTATCGGATGAGGAATTACAAAAACGGGTCAGTAATTTCTTTAGCTAAACAATGCATTGGACGTCGCAACGCACTGAGGAATTGTTAGGGCTTGCCTCTGAGTTTGTCCGGTTCCATGTTCACCACCCTCGACAATTAAAGTTCTTGCAAAGAGCTCTGGCCGGATTGCAGACACAACTTAAGGACCTCGAGTCGCCGCCGTTTTTTATGACGATCCCGTTGTTGGTTCATTCCGCCATTAGGGACGATGAGCCAGCGGCTCGGGTCTTGGCCATCGCAACGACCTTGCTTTTTTTAGGCATCGATATCTTGGATGACATTGCTGATGGAGATCTCCCGAATCATTGGCAGGGTTTCAAGTCCTCTGAGATTCAGCTGATGGGCGCAACGTTGCTCGCGACTTTGCCACAGATTGCCATTGCCACATTGAAGACCTCTTCACAGGTTATTGCTGACATGCATAAGACCCTGGCAGAAGCCTTGCTGCGGATGAGTGCAGGCCAGGAGTCGGATCTGACTCTCTCGGAGAGCGATAACCTGACATCGGAGGTTGTGGAGGCGTCGGTGGTGGCCAAGAGTGGCGAAGAAATTGGGCTCTTTGCTAGCCTGGCGGCCCAGCTGGCCCAGGCCCCGCAAACGGTGGTTGAGCACTATGCTGTGATGGGACGGGAGCTGGGGACGGCGGGACAGTTGGTCTCGGATTGCCATGATCTGTTTCAGTCACAAGTCAGTCGCGATCTGGCCAATGGAACCCGAACTTTTCCCTTGGCCCTCTACCTGGAAAAAAAGCGCGGGCAGGAACGACAGGAATTTTTACTCCTGCTGGGACAGGCGCGCCAAGGGCGGCCGGTCCTTAAGTCGGTTCGACAATGTCTCCATGAATCGGGGGTGTTGCGGATGACCGCGTTTGTGGTGGAACTCCACTGTCAACGGGCTCAGGAGGCGCTGTTGAAGGCTAAGCCACTTGAGCCAGCGGCCTCCGCGTTACGTGCCACCATCGACAATATTTCATTTTTTACCAAGGGTAAGGTTGTTTAATGCCCCATGCCTCAAACTTTGAATCACGAATCCTCTTACTGTTAGGCGTGCCCGCGTTTCGAGATTTGCCCGTTGCTACCTTGAGGGAGGTCGCAAGCCAGTTGCTTCCGGCTACATTTCAGCCGGAGGCCCTCATCATTCGGGAGGGGGATGTGGGCGATCGGCTTTATCTCATTGAACACGGTCATGCCGAGGTTATTACCCAATCAGGGAGCGATACAGTTGTTTTGGCGACGCTTGCCCCTGGAGAAATTTTTGGGCAAATGGCCTTGCTATTTCCAGGCGCCAAACGTTCTGCCACAGTCAAGGCGAGCACAACACTGCGGGTTCTGGCACTGGAGATTCATGTTTTTACCGATCTTCTCAACCGGCACCCTCAAACCAAGGCGATTTTTTCAGAAATGGTCAAAAGGTTGGCCACTTATAATTTTCTCAAACTGGCGAGTCCCTTTGGTGCCCTCGATTTGGATAATTTGCAGGCGCTCACAGCAAAATTGCAAACGAAGTCCGTAGCCACCGGTGTGGTGATTTTACGTCAGGGGGAACCAGGCGATGCCTGCTATTTGATCCAGCAGGGGCGGGTTGAGGTTGTTGAGCGGGGTAAGTCAGGTGAAGAAAAATCCTTGGCTCAACTGGGACCTGGGTGTTTGTTTGGGGAGGCGGCCTTGCTCACTGACACACCCCGGAGTGCGACTGTGCGGGCGCTTGAACCCTGTGAATTGCTGGCGCTTAGCCGAATCGATTTATTGGCGGCGCTTGGTTCGAACCAAAAGCTAGGAAGTCAACTGTTGGAGATCTTGCAACTGCGTGATCGTCCGTACCAACGGCCCGGTATTGTTGTTTGCCACCGTCAGACCCATGAGGGTGTGTTCACGATCCTGAAAAATCCCCAACAAGGCACTTATTACCAATTATCCCCCGAGGGGTGGTTTATTTGGCAACAACTCGATGGTGAGCATAATTTAAGGGATCTCGCGATCAGTTACTTTGAGCAATTTAAGGCCTTTGCCCCCTATGCCATTGCGGCGACGATTGGCAAACTCGTCACGGCAGGTTTTGCCCGGAGCCGTCTCTCCAAGGTACGTATGGGGCGGGAACAGTCGTTATCGTGGTGGCAGCGTTTTGCACAATTTTCCAGGGGAGTTTTAGTGTGGCGCTTGCTTTTACAAAATGTGGATGGCCCCCTGAGTCGTCTTTACCACAGGCGATTTCGCTGGGTTTACACCTGGCCATCCCAAATTTTTCTGGGGATGGTGACCCTGTTGGGGGGTATTACCTTTTTTCAACAGGTACCCTCTGTAAAAATAGCCCTCACGCATATGCGGGTGCCAGCGGTTTGGGTGTTATTGATCCCCATGATCTTGTTTGCGGTGTTGGTTCATGAGGCGGGGCATGCCTTTACCACGAAGGCCTTTGGCCGTGAGGTGAGGTCAGTGGGTTTGGGTTGGTATTGGTTCGGCCCCATTTTTTTTGTGGATACCTCGGACATGTGGTTAGAAAAAAAATGGCCGCGGGTGGCGGTGAGCCTGTCTGGCGTCTATGCCAATTTGGTCTTGGCGGGCATTGCCTCCCTCATAGGTTGGTGTTTTCACGATAGCTCGTGGGTAGATGTCTGTTGGATTTTTGCACTGGGCTCGTACGTGGCTGTTTTGGTGAACCTCAATCCCCTCATGGAGTATGATGGGTACTACGTCCTCATGGACTTGCTGGAACGGCCCAACCTTCGGCGTCATTGCCTATCCTGGCTGGGCCGGGAGTTTCCCAAGGCGATACGAAATCCCGCGCTGCTTAAAAACCATGGGTTGGAACTATTTTTTGGCCTGGGCTCGCTCCTCTATGTTATTTTCATGATCCTACAGTCTGTGGTGATGTATCATGTGTTTGTCAGTGATTTGATTCATCCGTATCTTCCGCACTTTTTGACCGCTTCATTGGCTTGGTTGGTGGCTGGCGTGACTTTTTTGTTTTGTATGCTTGGGGTGGTGGGTGACTTGCGCGAGACTTAGGTATGAATATCGTTTATTCCCTGTCGTTATTCCCTTGACTAACGAAACCAATCTTCGTAGCATCCGGCGCTTTATAAATTAAGTAAGTGTTTGTTTTATTTGAATGTTTTTTAAGGAGTCAGAAAGAGGAGCTCTATGTCAGTCGGTGTACGTATTCGTGAAGGCGAATCCTTCGAAGGGGCGGTGAAGCGTTTTAAGAAGATGTGCGAGAAGGCCGGCATCTTGTCCGAGCTGCGCAAACGCGAACACTACGAGAAACCATCGGTGCGACGCAAGAAGAAGGCGATTGCGGCGCGCAAACGGGCCCTTAAAAAGTATCGGACCATCTTTTAATGGACACACGGGAAGGATTGCGGAAATCCATGCTGGAAGCGACCAAGCAGCGCGACCAGGTGAAACTGGATACGCTCCGTATGGCCATCTCCGCGTTTCGCTACAAGGAAATTGAGAATAAGGGAACGCTGACGGAAGACGAGGTGTTGCGCGTTATCAGCGGTCTTTGTAAGCAGCGGCGTGATTCCATCGAGCAATTTTCCAAAGCGGGTCGGCAGGATCTGGCGGACAAGGAAACCCGCGAGTTGAAGATTTTGGAGGAGTTTCTCCCGCGTCCGATGGATCGGACGGAGTTGGAGCAGCTCGTCAAAAAAGTCGTTCAGGAATTGGGAGCCTCTGGGGCAAAAGATACCGGTAAAGTGATGAAGACCTTGATGCCTTTAGTGGCCGGTAAGGCGGATGGTAAGTTAGTGAGTGAGTTGGTTAAAAGTTTGTTAGGTTGAAAAATGTAGAGGTGCGGTGTGCCGTGCCCTTCATTACATTCCCCGGGGGTGGGTTTGATACCAGACAGCGATATTGAGCGAATTCGCTCAGGTGCCGATGTTGTAGTTTTAATCGGAGAAACCGTTGCCCTCAAACGAGCCGGGCGCAATTGGAAGGGGCTTTGTCCCTTTCATGGCGAGAAGACTCCCTCTTTTACGGTCAATCCTGACAAACAAATCTATCATTGTTTTGGTTGTGGCGAAGGCGGCGATGTTTTTCGCTACTTCATGAAGCATTCGGGTATTTCCTTTGTGGAGGCTGTGGAACGCTTGGCCGACCGCCTTGGCATACAACTCTCAAATATTTCCGAGGGCGGCGAGGATTTACAAAAACGCCGGAGCGAGCGTGAGGCGGCCTATCAACTCAATCGGCTCGCCGCGCGTTTTTTTACCCATTGTTTGTTAGATCCAAAACTGGGTGAACGGGGTCGCAAATATTTGGCGGCGCGTGGCATTGATCTGAAGACGGCGGAGGCTTGCGGGTTGGGGTATGCCCCGGCTGATGGACAAAATCTGTTACGTTTTCTGCAGGGACAAAAGGCCTCGCAAGCGTTGGCCTTGACCCTGGGGTTGATGCGCCAAAATGAACGCGGGGCCTATGATTTTTTTCGGGACCGATTAACCTTCTCCATTTGTTCTTCGGATGGAAAGACGTTGGGTTTCTCAGGCCGGGCCTTGGAAGACGCGCAGCAGCCCAAGTATCTTAATTCTCCCGATTCGCTGATTTATAACAAGAGTGAGTCTCTTTTGGGGATGCAGGTCGCTCCCGAGGCGGTTCGCCAGGAGAAGCAGGTGGTTTTGGTGGAAGGCAATGTGGATTGGTTGCGCCTGGTGCAGACAGGGTTGCGCCACGTGGTGGCCCCGCTTGGCACCGCTTTGACGGAGCGACAAATTCGCTTGCTGGCTCGCTGGACGGATCAGTTTGTCCTCCTTTTTGATGGGGATAGTGCCGGTATCAAGGCGGCGGATCGGGCCTTGGAATTGTTTCTACCCCTGGGGATCATCCCCAAGGTCGTGTTGTTACCGGAGGGGGAGGATCCCGATACCTTTGTCCTCAAGCAAGGGATCGAACCACTCCGACAGTCCATTACCCAGGCCAGGTATTTATTAGATGTGATGGTAGAACGCCTGCTCAAGCGTGGTTCCCTGCCGGAGCGGGCTCAAGGGATTGAAAGGCTAGGTTCTTTGCTGGCTAAGCTGCCGGGAAATGTTGAAAAAACCATGTATATTCAAAGACTTGCGGATAATTTTGGATTACCAGAAAAAGTTTTATGGGAGGCCGTGCAAAAGCCTAGCAACTTTTCCGGACAAAGGGCCGATGAAGGGGGGACGGCGCTGCGGCCTGATCGCCAGGCGTCGAAGTTGCCACCGCTGGAAAAGGCCTTAGTTGAGGTGTTATTCACCGGCCAGGTCAATGGGGGGTTGCTCCTCAAGGAGATTGAGGCGGAGGCGTTTGCCCACCCCCTGCTGCGACAAATCTGGCAGCGGTGTCGCCGCCAGTTCGAGGCGCAGGGAAAGTTGGAAGTAGCCTCCTTGTTGTCCGGTATCGAGGAGGACGAAGTGCGGCAGTTGGCCTCTCGCTTGGCGATTTCCGCCGAAAGTTGGATGCCCGGCGGGGAAAAGATGGTGGAGGATTGTTTAAGGCAGTTTCGCACGGTAAAAATGAAAGAGGAGTTGAAAAAATTGTCTGGGGAGATTCGGGATGCGGAAGGACAGCGGAATGAGTCACAGCTTCAGCAATTGATGGAGAGAAAAAATCAGCTGTTAAGAACCATTGGAACGACGGTGCACTAGAGCACTTACGAGGGTATTCATATGCGGAAGGGAATGGGAGAGATCCCGAAAGAGTCTGAAAAGAAGGATTTAAAAGAGGTGCAACAGCTCATCAGCTTGGGCAAAGAGCGCGGCTTCTTGACTTATGAAGAAGTGAACGATGCCTTGCCGGATGATGTGGTGTCTCCCGGCCAGCTCGATGATGTCCTCTCGATGTTTGATGAGATGGATATCGAGGTGGTGGACGACGAGGAGGAGGGAAAGCTCCTGAAGAAGAAGGATGAGGAAGAAAAGCCCGCCCCTCGTGGTGAAGAAGAGGCGACGCCGCAGAAAGAGGTGGATGCGGATGCGGCGAGCAAGTCGACGGACCCGGTACGGCTCTATTTGAGAAAAATGGGTTCCGTGGCCCTCTTGACGCGTGAGGGTGAGGTTGAGATTGCCAAACGTATTGAGCAGGGTGAGGACGATGTCCTGCGGATCTTACTCAAAACCCCGCTTGGCTTGAATGAATTTGTGGAGATGGGCGAGAAGCTCTCCCGCAACAAGGTTCGTGTCGCCGATTTGGTCAAGGACTTTGATGATATTGAGGAGGGGGAAGGCCTCGATGAGTCGGAGTATCGCGCCAAGGTCCTGAAGCTCATGGGAAGGTTGCGGACCCAGGCCAAGAAGTATCGGGACCTGTTGGGCCGTGCGGCGAATGAGCGTCTGCGCAAGGAAAATCGCGACAAGGCGGCGGCTCAGGGGAATGTGATTCGGGAAGAGATGTTAGAGGCGTTGAAAGATATGCGCCTCAACAAGAAGGCGCTGTGGGCCGTCATGAATCGCTTGACGGAGTTGGCGGGTCTTATTGAAGAGCAGGAAAAAGTTATCTTGAGTTGCCGACGCCGTCTCGGGGTTGGGCAAGACGAGATCAAGGAATTATTACAGAAGTTTCGCCGCAGCCCTTATTTTCAGAAGAAGATCTGTCATGAGATGAAGTTGAGCAAGGAAGATCTCGAAAAGATTGTGGAGACCTTTCGCCAGGCGGAGAAAAAAATTCGCGAATCAGAACGGTTTTTTGGCGGGGAGGCCAAAGAGGTACGCCAGGCCATTAAAGATATCCGCCGTGCCGAGGTTTTTGCGGAGCGGGCCAAGAGCGAGCTCGTGGAGGCCAATTTGCGCTTGGTGGTGAGTATCGCCAAAAAATACACCAATCGAGGTCTGCAGTTTCTGGATCTGATCCAAGAAGGAAATATCGGTTTGATGAAGGCGGTGGACAAGTTTGAGTACAAACGCGGTTATAAATTTAGCACCTATGCCACTTGGTGGATTCGTCAGGCGATTACCCGCGCGATTGCGGATCAGGCCCGGACAATTCGTATCCCGGTCCACATGATTGAGACCATCAACAAGTTGGTCAGGACGTCTCGTTATTTGGTGCAGGAATTGGGGCGTGAGCCGAGTCCGGAAGAGATTGCCGAAAAGATGGAGTTGCCGCTGGAGAAGGTGCGCAAGGTGTTACGGATCGCCAAGGAACCGATCTCTCTGGAGACTCCGATTGGGGAAGAGGAAGATAGCCATTTGGGAGATTTTGTCGAAGACAAGTCGATCCCAACGCCAGCGGAAGCGGTGACGAACCTCAATCTTTCGGAGCAAACTCAGCGGGTTTTATCGACCCTGACGCCTCGGGAAGAAAAGGTGCTCCGGATGCGTTTTGGGATCGGTGAGAAGTCGGACCATACGCTGGAAGAGGTTGGAAAGAATTTTTCGGTCACGCGGGAACGGATCCGGCAGATTGAGGCGAAGGCGCTGAGGAAGTTGCGGCATCCGAGTCGGGCGAAAAGGTTGAGGAGCTTTGTTGATTAACCGGGCCTGTAGCTCAATGGTAGAGCCCCCGGCTCATAACCGGACCGTTCCAGGTTCGAGTCCTGGCGGGCCCATATTTTTATGACAGAACAAACACAAGTGAAGGAACAGCTTCAAAAGATCTTCCGGCTCAGCAACTATGATGCCCAGATTCTTGCTTTGCAGGAAGAGCGAGAGGCCATTGAGGCTGGGCGGCAGGAGTTGGCACTCTCTTTGTCGACGCGTCAGGCCGAGTTGGAGGAGAAGCAGGGGCGCATGCAGGGTTTGGAGAAGGAGCGGATTTCTTTGGAAGGTGATGTGCAATTGATGCAGTCGCGGATCAAGGAGTTTGAATCCAAGTTAAACCAGATTAAGACCAACAAAGAATATCAGGCCGCCCTCAAAGAGGTTGCGCAGAGCCGGAAGGATATTAAGGATAAAGAAGATCTTATTTTGCAAAAGATGTCGGAATTGGAGCCTTTGAAGCAGGAGGTTGAGACCGCTGTCAAGGAACGCCAAGTGCAACTAGAGGAGAATAAGCAGCGTTGTGCAGAATTGGATCGGAAAGAGGTTGAGTTGGAGTCGAAGATTGAGGAATTGCACGGAGAACGCGCCCAAATGCTCCCTTTGATTGAGTCGAGCCTGTTGGTGCGTTATGAAAGAGTTAAAAAAATGCGCTCGGAGGGATTGGCGAGTATTGAACACGGGGTCTGTTTAGGGTGTCATATGCGGATCCCGCCACAAATTTTGAATGAGATCTTGAAGGGGTTGGTGATTCATACCTGCCCTTCATGTACGCGGGTGTTATATCTTTCTGTTCCAGAGGCGCAGACGAGGGAGGTCAGTTAATGAAGATACAATCGTTACCGAAGGAGATGTTGGTGGAAATTTTGCACTATATGGCCGACTATGAACGCCTGGAGGGATTGGAGCAAATCCTCCATGGAGATTTTTCGATCCTGGATGTACGGGCTGCGATGCGCGAATTGGCGGTGCAGTTGCGCGATGAATTGGGTGAAGAACGTCAAGCGGACGGGGTGTCTGATGCGCAGGGTATTAGTCATCTCTCGGCGCATACCAAAAAAATCTTGTCCGGCCTGTCACCACGGGAAGAAAAAGCCTTATTGAGGGTGTTTAAGCTCGTTGAGGGTGTGAAATAATTTGAAAAAAGCGGTTCTTTATACCGATGGGGCGTCGCGCGGCAATCCTGGCCCGGCGGGTGCGGGGTCGTACCTACAGGATGAAAAGGGACAGGTCTTGGCCGAGGTGGCCGCTTATCTGGGGACGACGACCAACAATGTGGCTGAATATCAGGGCCTCTTGCATGGGTTGCGCAAGGCCTTGGAGTTGGGAATTGATGAGATTGTGATTCGGGCCGATTCGGAGCTGATGATTCGACAGATCCAGGGTAGGTACCGGGTCAAAAATGAGGGGCTCAAGCCCCTCTATCAAGAGGCGATGGGTTTGTTGAAAAAATTTCGAACCTACACGACCCAACATGTCCCCCGCGAACAGAATAAAGAGGCCGATCGGTTGTCGAATGAGGCGATTGATAATGCGTAAACTTTTTTTTTGAGCGAGCTGGCTGGATGATCGCCCTGTACCATAATGGTACAGGGAGGAAAGTCCGGGCTCCATAGGGCGCCGCACAGGATAACGTCCTGACGCCGTGAGGCGATGGAAAGTGCAACAGAAAGTATGTACGGACATTCCCGGATCACCGAAGGTGAAAGATGGGGGGTGTTGGGGGGAGAAGCTCTCCCCCCGGCTTTAGCGAGGATCTGGCTTTGCCAGTCCGAGCGAATCGCCGCTGTAGTGAAATCAGGTAAACCCTGCGGGGAGCAAAATCAAATAGGTCCTCCCTTTTTATCGGCCCGATGAAACTGACCGAAAGGTTGGTGGGGGGATGGGTTGGTTGCTTGAGGTCCTACGTGAGTAGGATCCCAGAGAAATGATCGTCCCAGACAGAACCCGGCTTACAGGCCAGCTTGCTCAATTTTTTTGGTAAAAATAATTGACTCAGTTTCCGGGCAGGGCTACCCTGCCCCTTCGAATATGACGACCGAAGAAAAAATCGACAAGTTATTGCAGCTCTTTCAAGAGGAAAGAGAGCTTAATGTCCATCGTTTTGCAGGGATCGACAATCGGTTTCAACAAATCGACATTCGTTTTCAAGAGATCGACAATCGGTTTCAACAAGTCGACATTCGGTTTCAAGAGATTGACAATCGGTTTCAACAAGTCGACATTCGGTTTCAAGAGATTGACAATCGGTTTCAACAAGTCGACATTCGGTTTCAAGGGATCGACAATCGTTTTCAAGAGATCGACAGTCGATTGTACGGGATCGACTGTCGATTTGATAGGCTTGAAAGAGAGTTAAAGGGTGAGATTAATAAAGTTTTCATGACCCTTTCCCAAGATATTCAAGTCTTTGCGATCGACCTGGAAAAGGTCAAACGCCGGGTCGATCGGATCGAAAAGAAAATAGCCTGATAACATTTAATCCTTAAGGAGTTTTTATGAAAGAAGCCGTCATTGTTGCTGCCGTGCGGAGTCCAATGGGCAAGGCCAATAAGGGGTTGCTCAATAGCATGCGGATTGATGACCTGGGGGCCTGGGTGTTGAAGGCGGCCTTGGGTCGGGTGCCGCAGATCAATCCCAATGAAATTGAAGATGTCATTCTGGGGTGCGCCATGCCGGAAGGGGAGCAGGGGATGAATCTGGCCCGGAACATCAGCCTGTTGGCCGGTGTGCCTTTGACGGCGGCGGCGGTGACTGTCAATCGGTTTTGCGCCTCGGGTTTGGATACCATTAACACGGCGGCCCTCAACATCATGGTTGGGAATGGGGAGATTTATGTGGCCGGCGGGGTTGAATCCATGAGTCATGTGCCGATGGGGGGATTTAATCCCTCGTTGAATGAAAAGTTTTTTAAAGAAGGCATGCCCCAGGCCTATGTCTCGATGGGGATCACGGCGGAGAATGTTGCCACGAAGTATGGCGTCAGTCGTGCCGATCAGGATCAGTTTGCGGCGTCCTCCCATCAAAAAGCAGCCCAGGCCCATACCTCAGGGGCCTTCAAGGATGAAATGGTTTCTGTCGATGTCCCCATGGGCGACGGCAAGACCGTGACACTGGACCGGGATGAGAATGTCCGTCCTGAGACGACGGCGGAAAAACTGGGGACCCTCAAGCCGGTTTTCAAAGAAGGCGGGAGTGTCACGGCGGGTAACTCATCGCCGCTGACCGATGGGGCGGCGATTGTGATCTTGATGTCGGCCGATAAGGCGAAGGCCTTGGGGATTAAGCCCTTGGCCAAGATTCGCGCGATGGCGGTGGCGGGTTGCGATCCGGCCTACATGGGGATTGGGCCGGTTCCTGCCGTGCAGAAGGTCTTAAAGAGGGCGGGCATGAAGATCTCGGATATCGATATCTTTGAGCTGAATGAGGCCTTTGCCGCCCAGTCATTGGCGGTCTTGCGTGAACTGGGGGCCGATGTTGCCAAGGCTAATCCGCAAGGTGGAGCGATCGCCTTGGGGCATCCCTTGGGTTGTAGCGGTGGACGTATCATGGCGACCCTGATCAATGGTTTGAAGCGGCAGAACAAGACGATTGGGATTGAAACGATGTGCATTGGCGGTGGGCAGGGTGCGGCGACGATTATTGAGAGGTTGAATTGATATTGTAGGGGCGGCCCTGCGTGGCCGCCCGGGCAGCCACATAGGGCTGCCCCTACAGAAGGATACATATGCCAAAAGAAATCAAAAAAGCGGCGGTACTGGGTTCCGGAGTCATGGGCAGCGGCATCGCCGCCCACCTGGCCGGTGCCGGGATTCCCTGTTTGTTGTTGGACATTGTTCCCAAGGATCTGAAACCGGGCGAAAGCCGCAATAAATTGGCTGAAGCGGGGATCGAGGGACTGCTCAAATCAAAACCTTCCCTGATTTATTCCAAAAGAGACGCCAAGCTGATCACCCCGGGAAATTTCGACGATGATTGGGCCAAGCTGGCGGAAGTGGATTGGGTTGTGGAAGTGGTGGTTGAGCGCCTCGATATCAAGCGTTCGGTGTTCGAACGACTGGAAAAGGTGATCCGTCCGGGGACGGTTGTTAGTTCCAACACCTCGGGCTTGCCCTTGAAGGACATGTCCGAAGGGCGATCCGCAGAATTCAAAAAGAATTTCATTATCACCCATTTCTTCAATCCCGTTCGTTACATGAAGTTGGTCGAGATGGTGACGGGCCCGGATACCGATCCGACCGTGGCTTGCTCCATGGCGGGTTTTCTGGACCAGCGCCTTGGCAAAGGGGTGGTTTATGCCAAGGATACCCCTAATTTTGTCGCCAATCGTATTGGCGTTTATGGTTGGTTTGCCGGTTTTCAAGATGTCTTGGCGGGGAACTACAAGGTGGAAGAGGTCGATAAAATCTTGGGCACGGCCGTGGGGCGCCCGAAGAGTGCGATGTTTCGGACCACCGATATGGTGGGTCTAGATACCTTGGTGCATGTTGCGCGCAACACCTATGAAGCGTGTCCGAATGACGAGGCTCGGGAGGTGTTTAAGATCCCGGCGGGCATTGAGAAGATGGTGGAAAAGAAGTTGTTGGGAGACAAGACCAAGGCCGGTTTTTTCAAGAAGGTGAAGAATGCGGAGGGCAAATCCGCCGGAGGCGGATCCGCCTCCGGCGGAAAAGACATCCTGGCCCTAGATTTACAGACCTTGGAATATCGTCCCCAAGAAAAGATCAAATATGACTCGCTGGGTCAGGTCAAAGAGATGGAGGATTCCGGGGCTCGTCTGAAATTCATGGTGAGTCAGAAGGATCGGGCCGGGGAATTGGCCTGGAAGACGACGCGCAATGTCTTGCTGTATGCGGCCAATCGTATCCCGGAGATTACCGATGATGTGGTGAATCTTGATAATGCCATGAAGTGGGGTTTTAATTGGGATCTCGGCCCTTTTGAGACCTGGGATTTGTTGGGTGTGAAAGAAACAGTGGAGCGCATCAAGGGCGAGGGGGGCAAGATCCCCCTGTTTGTCCAGAAGGTTTTAGACAAGGGAACGGGATCCTTTTACAAAAAGGAAAATGGGAAATCGCTTTATTTTGATCTGAAGACCGAGTCCTATCGACCGGTTCCGGAACGCCCCGGGGTCTTGTTGCTCAAGAACATCAAGGAGCAGACGAAGGTCATCAAGAGTAACACGGGGGCCTCCTTGTGGGATGCGGGGGACGGGGTAGCGGTCTTGGAGTTTCAAACCAAGATGAATGCCATCGATGCCGATATTGGGCAGATGATGAATGATGCGGTCGAGGAAGTGGAGAAAAATTTTCAAGGCCTTGTTTTGTTCAACGAGGCGACCAATTTCTCGGTCGGTGCCAATATCATGCTCCTCTTCTTGGAGGCGCAGCAGAAAAACTGGAAGGGGATCGAGGACATGGTGCGCGGTTTTCAAGCCGCCTGTATGCGATTGCGCTATTCCAAGAAGCCGACCCTGGCCTGTCCCCACGGCATGACGCTGGGCGGCGGTTGTGAAGTGGCGATGGGGGCGGATGCGATCCAGGCCCATGCGGAATTGTACATGGGGTTAGTGGAAGTGGGGGTGGGTTTGATCCCCGGTGGCGGTGGTTGCAAGGAACTTCTGGTGCGGTGGCAGGACCGGATGGCGGAAAAGTTTGCCAAGATCCCCGCGTCCAATCGTTGGGCCGCGCGCATTGATGGCGGGCCGTTTCCCAAGACCCAGCAGGCCTTTGAGGCGATTGCGTTTGCCAAGGTTTCCACGTCGGCCAAGGAGGCCATTGAGAATGGTCACATGCGCAAGATGGACCGCATCAGCCTGTCGCGCGATCATCACTTGAGCGAGGCCAAGAAGACTGTTTTGGAGATGGCCAAGACCTATCAGCAGCCGAAGCCCAGGGAAGACATCTGGGTGGCGGGTAAGGGGGGGTACTTTGCCCTGCAAAGCGCCGTCAATGGGTTCTTGGCGCAGAAGATGGTTTCGGAACATGATGCGGCGATTGCCATGAAGCTCGCCCATGTCTTGACGGGTGGAGACATCCCTAATATTGCCTTTGTGACGGAACAACGGATCTTGGATTTGGAATGTGAAGTGTTTCTCCAATTGGTGGGCATGGAAAAGACGCAGGAACGCATCCAACACATGCTCATGAAGGGTAAGCCGCTACGGAATTAGCCATTCTTCGTACTGCCTATTTGACTGACAATGCCTGTCGGTTTGGGATGGGCCACTCGGTCTATGACCTTTGTTGGCAGCGAGACCGTCTCTACGTGGCGGAGTTGCACCACAACCGCGTTACTTGTTTTGATAACGATCTTAACCCCGTCTCCCGCAAGGAAAACATCCCGACGCCGCACGGTCTCAAGGTGGATACCGATGGCTGCCTATATGTCGCCACCTATCGGTATGGCCGCATTCTCAAATTTGATCCCGAGGGGAAGGAAATTCTTCATTGGGATCAGACCTTAGTTGCTGAGCGAGTGATCGAAAAACCGCTGTCGGTGGATATCGATTCACAGGGCAAACTCTGGTTTGCCGATTATGGAACGCGTACGATCCTGCGCGTGGATACGGCGGGAAACCCCTTGATGGTGTGGCCGGGAGAGGTCGCCCATCGTGAGAAATTTTTGCCTCATGGGGTGACGGTGGACAATTCAGACCGAATTTGGGTGCCGGATCGCGCCGGACATGGGCTGAAGATTTTTACACCTCAAACAGAAGACATGGTTACAGTAGATGGATTGAGTCCTAACTTTGACCCGCTGGCCATCCGTTTTTTGCACGATCATTTGATCTTGGTGCCTGATTACTCGAGTCGTAAACTTTGGCTCTTGCAGGATGGTTCTGTTGCAGGAACATTCGGTGATGGGGAGCCTGAGTCGCCCTGTGTCACTAATCTTGCCATCACTGCGGAAGGTTTCGGATTTCTCGCGGAGGAACGGAGCAATCGCATTCAGAAGGTGGATCTCACCCCTCTCTTTAATCTCGGAAGTTAAGATACTGCAACGGGATCTCGTAATTGAGTGTGCGCAGGAACGCGATCACTTGTTGTAGCTCATCCCGTTTTTTACTGGAGACACGAATTTTTTCCCCCTCGATCGCCGCCTGGACCTTGAGGTTCAATCCCTTGATCTTTTTGACCAACTCTCGGGCTTTTTCCGTCTCGATCCCTTGGACAATCTTGGCCACACACTTGACGTTCCCTCCCAAGGAGGCTTCAAACTTGCCAAATGAAACGGAACGCAGATCCACCCCGCGCTTTGCGAGCTTGGACTGCAAGATGTCCTTGACCGAATTCATTTTATAATCGTTATCGGAGACCAGATTGAGTTCCTGCTTGTCACGCTGGATGCTGCTCTTGGTCCCTTTGAAGTCAAAACGGGTCAAAATTTCCTTCAAGGCGATCTGGATGGCGTTGTCGATCTCTTGAAGGTTCACGTCGGAAACGAGGTCGAAAGAGGGCATGGGGGCTCCTATGTTTGCAACAACGATTGGCCGGTCATCTCGGGAGGTTGGGGGAGGTTGAGAATTTTCAACAGGGTGGGGGCGATGTCGCACAGGCGACCCCCGGTGTTCTGTAGGGGCGCTGCTTGCTGCGCCCTATCTCGGGAATGGGGCGCGCCAAGGGGCGCCCCTACAATGCGATATTGATCGCCAATTAAAATAAACGGCACCAAATTAGTGGTGTGTTGGGTATGCGGTTGGCCGTTCGTGTCGACCGTCTCTTCGCAATTCCCATGATCCGCCGTGATGATGATCGTGCCATCCTTGGCCAATACCGCCTCGACAATCTTACCGAGAGAGTTATCGACGGTCTCCACGGCCTTGATGATGGCTGGTTCCAAGGCGGTGTGACCTACCATGTCGGGATTGGCGAAATTAATCAGGATAAAATCATAATCTTGTTCAATGGCCCGCAAGGCCTGTTCGGTGATGCCCTGCGCACTCATCTCGGGGCTTTTGTCATAGGTCGCCACGCTGCGATTGGACGGCACCATGGCTCGATCTTCCCCGGGAAAAATCTTGTCCTCACCGCCGTTGAAGAAATAGGTGACGTGGGCGTATTTTTCGGTTTCGGCGATTCGGATCTGTTTCAGTCCTTGCTGGCTAATGATCTCGGGAAATATCTTCGAGACCTTGGTTTTGTCAAAGGCGTAGGGGAGGTGGAAATCGGGGGCGTATTCCATCATGCAGACGAATGGACCGTGTAGGGGCGTATTGCAATACGCCCCTACAAGACCCGGGAATGCCACAAAATTAGGATCAGTCAACGCCTGGGTGATCTGCCTTGCTCGATCCGCGCGAAAATTAAAGAAGATGACGCCGTCATCTTCTTTAATTTCGTTATGCGTGTATCGTGTATCGTGTATCGGGATAATGATTGGTTCCATGAATTCGTCGGTGATACCTTTTTGGTAAAATTCCTCGATGGTTTTGTGTAGGGGTTCAAAATTTTGAACCCCTACCGAAACACGGTGTCCCTTCCCATTCACGATGAGATCATAGGCTTTTTGCGTCCGATCCTGGCGTTTATCTCGATCCATCGCATAGTAACGGCCAATGACCGTGGCAATGCGGCCGATGCCGATTTCTTGGATCTTTGCCTCCAACTGTTTGAGATATCCCACACCGCTGGTCGGGGCGGTGTCGCGGCCGTCGAGAAAACAATGGATGGCCACGTCCTGCACCCCTTGTTGTTTGGCCATCCGCAACAGGGCGTACAGGTGGTCCTGGTGGCTGTGGACGGCTCCGTCGGACAACAGGCCCATTAGATGTAATGTAGGGGCAGACCCATGTGTCTGCCCATCGCGGGGGGGCGAACACATGGGTTCGCCCCTACAGGCCGCCATGGCCTGCAATAATTTCGGATTCGTAAAAAACGACCCATCCTCAATCGCATGAAATATTTTGGACAATCCCTGATAAACAATCCGCCCCGCCCCAATATTCATATGCCCCACCTCGGAGTTCCCCATGATCCCCGGTGGCAGACCCACGGCAGGACCGGAGGCGTCAATGGCGGTCCAGGGATATTCCTGTAGGTAATGGCTGTAATTGGGTGTTCGAGCGAGGGCAATCCCGTTATGTTCCCGCTCGGTACGGAGGCCCCAGCCATCTAAGATAATCAACATCAGTGGTTTCATAGATTTTTTGTAGGGGTTCAAAATTTTGAACCCCTACTTCAGAGTAAACCGCACCCGCTTCGCCTGCTTCCAGAAATTCTCCAGGTCGTAATGTTCCCGGGCCTCTTCCAAGAAGAGATGGGCCACGACACTGCCGAAGTCGATCAAGACCCAATGTCCCTGTTCGTAACCTTCGACGCCAATCGGGCGGATGCCTTGTTTTTTGAGGCGTTCTTCAATGTGTTCGCCGAGCGCGCGGACCTGCCGGTCGGAGGTGCCGGAGGCGATGATGAAGTATTCGGCGAAGCTCGAGATCTTTTGTAGGTCGAGCACGACGATGTCTCCCCCTTTTTGATCGTGACAGGCCTGGGCCACTTCACGGGCGATTTCCCTTGTGGGATCGGTTGATTTCTTGGGGGCCTTGACAACGGGACGTGATTTTTTGACGGTAGTTTTTTTCATGTGCGAACCTGTCCATTTCCTTTCACAACAAATTTCATGGTTGTTAGCTCTTCCAGTCCCATCGGACCAAAGGCATGAATCTTGGTGGTAGAGATACCAATCTCAGCCCCTAAGCCTAACTGTCCGCCATCGTTAAAGCGGGTCGAGCAGTTCCAGAAAACCCCGGAGGAGTCGAGGCGGTTAATGAAGATTTCTGCATGCGCGGTGTCTTCGGTCACAATTGTTTCGGTATGGAGCGAACCATATTTTTGAATGTGCGCGATCGCCGCCTCCAAATTAGGAACCACACGAACCGCCAAGATAAGGTCAAGATACTCCGTGCCCCAGTCTTGCTCGGTGGCCTTCTTGGCCTGGGGGACTAATTTTTTGGTCAGGGGATCTCCGCGTAACTCGATGCCTCGTTCCATCAGTCTCTTGGCGGCTTGCGGGAGAAAATTGGGGGCGATCCTTTCATGGACCAACAAGGTTTCTGCCGCATTGCAGACCCCGGGACGTTGCGCCTTGGCGTTCAGAATAATCTCCTCGGCCATCTTCAGATCGGCCGCCTCATCGACATAGACATGACACACCCCCTTGTCGTGCTTGACCACCGGGACCTTGGAATGTTTCATCATCCACTCCATCAGTTGACTGCCGCCGCGCGGGATCATCAGATCAATATATTTGACCTGTTGGACCAGGGCCTTCATCGCCTCGCGATCGGTGGTGGGGATCACTTGAATCATATGCGGATCGAACTTGGAGGCCTCCAACACCTTGCGAAGCAACTTGCCCAGCAAGAGGTTGGAATGAATCGCCTCGGAACCGCCGCGCAACACGACGGCGTTGCCCGACTTGAGGCAGAGCCCGGCGGCGTCCACCGTGACATTGGGTCGCGACTCGTAGATGATCCCGATGACCCCTAAGGGGATGCGGACCCGGGAGACCTGCAACCCATTGGGTCGGGTCCATTGTGTCACCACTTGCCCGACCGGATCGGGCAGCTCGGCGACCTCGCGCAGCCCTTGCGCCATCTCCGCAATGACCTTATCCGTCAAGCGGAGTCGGTCGATCATCGCGACGCTGAGTTTCTTTTTTTCCGCCTGTTTGAGGTCTTTTTGGTTTGCTTTTTGGATGGCCGTTTTTTGTTCCAGAAGCTGGTCGGCCATGGCACGCAGGAGCTCGTTTTTCTGTGAGGGGCTCAGTGTGGCTGCCACCCGCGAGGCCTTCCGTGCTTGCTGGGCGATTTTAGTGATCTGCATGCTCATAGCGGTAGTGATAGATAAAAGGCCAAATGTTTACAAGCGGTAATGCTAGGGCAGAAACAAGGTCCCGATGGTTTCCCCCGCGTAAATTTTCTTGAGGATAGCTTTATCCTGGCCATCGGCAATAATGGTCGGGATACTGGCACTGGTGGCCATTTTGGCGGCGGCGAGTTTCGTGAGCATGCCTCCCGTGCTGCCCGGGTTGAGTGTGCCGGACGCTTGGGAGAGCATGGGGCCGTCAATCTTGTGGACCAGCTCGATGCGTTGTGCCCCTTCGCAGCGTTGCGGGTCCGCCGTATAAAATCCATCTTGGTCGGTGAGCAGGATCAGTAGATCGGCATCAATCAAACACGCCACCATCGCCGCCAGGTTGTCATTGTCGCCTACCCTAATTTCCTCGACAAAGACGGCGTCATTTTCGTTGATGATCGGGATCACGCGTCGTTTGATAAGTTCCAACAGGGTATTCCGGGCGTATTGCCGGCGTTCTTCATTTTCTAAGTCGAGTCGGTCGAGCAAGACCTGGGCCCCGCGCAAGCCGGATTTATCCAAGGCCTTTTGATAAAGCTGCATCAGGATCGGCTGGCCGACGGCCGCGCAGGCCTGGAGCTCGGGCATTTTTTTGGGTTTGAGCTTGAACTTGAGGGCATTCATACCGGCGGCGATGGCCCCGGAAGAAACAATCACCGTATCTTTACCACCTTTTTCCGAAAAGGAAACTTCCCGTGCGATCCCAGCCAAGGCTTTATGCGAGAGGGCCTGCCCTGGCTTGGCCAAAATGCTCGAGCCTATCTTGATCACGACCCGCTTGGCCTGCTTGATCATCTTGGCACGACTCATGGTTTCTTTCCTCGGGCTTGACCGATTTTTTTCCCTAGGGCGTTTAGAAACGGATCAATGCCTTCATGGCTGACGGCTGATAACGTTAAAAATGGCCCGGTGACCTTGGTCAGTTTCTTTTCTAGCTTCTTAATCTGAGTTTTCACTTCAGGCAAGTCGATCTTGCTGAGCACGACGATCTCGGGGCGTTTGAGCAGATCCGGATTGAAGGCCTTGAGCTCCGCTCGAATGGTCTGATAGGCCTCGATGGGGTCGGGATGCTCCGGGTCCGCCAGGTTGATCAGGTGCACCAAGAGTTTGGTACGTTCCACATGCTTGAGAAACTGGATCCCCAGCCCGGCCCCTTCGCTGGCCCCTTCGATCAAGCCGGGGAGGTCGGCCACGGTGAAATTTTGTTCACGGACCTGCACAACGCCCAACACCGGTGTCTTCGTGGTAAACGGGTAATCGGCAATCTTAGGCCGGGCCTTGGAGATGACGGAGAGCAAGGTGGATTTGCCGGCGTTGGGAAACCCGATCAACCCGACATCGGCCAATAGTTTCAGTTCGAGGAGGAGCCAGCGTTGTTCTCCCAACACCCCATCCTCCGCCTCGCGGGGGGCTTGATGGGTGGAGGTGGCAAAGTGCATATTGCCGCGCCCCCCCTTGCCGCCTTGGGCCACCACAAATTCTTTTCCTGCGGTGGTAAAATCATAGAGGGGCAAACCGGTCTGGGCTTCCTTGACCGAGGTGCCGACGGGAACCGAGATGATCATGTCCTTGCCGCAGCGACCGTAGCAATCACTCCCCATGCCGTGCTGGCCGCGTTCCGCCTCAAAATGTCGTTGGTATTTGAAATCCAGCAAGGTTGAGAGCCCGGAATCGGCCTTAAAAATAATGCTGCCCCCATCGCCCCCATTGCCCCCACTGGGTCCACCCCGCGGGGCCCATTTCTCCCGTCGAAACGCCACACAACCATGGCCGCCATCGCCACCTTTTACAAAGATTTTGGCTTCATCGATAAATTTCATCTTGATTTCCCCCTCTTAAGGTAAGAGGGGGCAGGGGGTGTTATGTAAGGGGCCCTACAAAGGCAGGACATTGACCCGACGACGGGTTCCCTTCAGGATCTTCTGATATTCAATGGTGCCGGCAATCTTGGCATAGATGGTCCAATCGCGTCCGACGCCGACATTAATTCCAGGGATAAACTTGGTACCACGCTGCCGGATAATGATGGCCCCAGCCGTGACCTTCTCGCCCCCATAGGCCTTTACGCCAAGGTTTTTCGGCTGACTATCACGACCGTTAGAAGTAGAACCGCCACCTTTTTTATGAGCCATAAAAGTTTCCTTATGCTGCGATTCCTGTGATCTTAATCAAGGTCAGGGATTGACGATGCCCGCGCTTCTTATCAAACCCCTTACGCTTCTTGTACTTGTAAACAATCAGCTTTTCGCCTTGAGTCTGGGCCACGACCTGGGCGGTTACCTTCGTGCCGAGGGTGGGCTGACCGACCTTGATCTCAGTCTCGCTACCCACGAGCAAGGTATCCAAGGCAACCTCTTGCCCCGCCTCGGTGGTGAGTTTTTCAATCTCCAACTGGTCTCCCACCTGGACCCGGTACTGCTTACCACCTGTTTGAATAATGGCGTACATAGAAGGGGGCGTAGTTAGCCAGATTGACTTTTAAAGTCAAGGATTTGTTGATGGAGGGTGAAAACCACGCACCAACTCAAAGGCTTTATGAGTGGCGTCAAATCGATCAGAAAAGTCGATCTTTTCTTCTCTCATTTTGGCCATAAGCATTTCATGATATTTAGTCCTCAAGGCGTTCATTTCTTCCTTAGCATGGTACTCCTCTTCCGGTACGCTCCCTTCGGCCTTGACGATGTCTGTATAAATTTCGGCTATCTCTATCAAATTCATAACTCACCCTTTGAAATTCTGATCGCAATACGCGTTGCATGGTCTCTGTCCTTGAATTGAATTCCTTGATTTTCAAGTGCATCCAAGAACTCCCCATGTAATCGAACCCTTCCCTCTTCCAGCCGTTGGAGTTTATTAGGGTCCGAGGTTCGTTCTATCTCTTCCATCACAGCGACATACTCTTGTGCCACGTTGAATAGACTCCTCATCATGTGACAATCCTATCCCATTCGGGTGGGAAATTTCTAGGCATTTGTTTCATAGGATTTGTTAGTGGTCGTAGCTCTTCAGTTTTTTGTGAAGGGTCAGGCGTGACAAGCCCAGGCGGCGGGCCGCTTCGCTTTTGTTGCCTTCGCAAGTCTCTAAAGTCTTCAAAAGTATCTCGCGTTCATAATCGAGCATGGTCTTGTCCGGGTGAAAGATCAGGGCCTCCCCAGTTGGGGGGGGAGACATGGGAGTTCTTCCTTGGTAGAGTTCCCGCTGGAGCAAGAGATGTTGCGGACGGATTTCATCTCCATCTCGGAGCAGGACGGCGCTGGTCAAACATTGTTCGAGTTCTCGAATGTTTCCCGGCCAACTGTAATTCATCAGGAGATGAATGGATTCCCGGGTTATTTTCAATTTTCCGGAGAGTTTATTGTCCGATTTAATTTTATCCAAAAAATGTTTTATCAAGAGAGGGATATCTTCACGGCGTTCCCGCAAAGGGGGCAGCAACAGGGTAATTCCGGCAATGCGAAAGTAGAGATCTTCCCGAAATCTTCCCTCGCGGACCAATTGTTTGAGATCTTTGTTAGAGGCGGCGACGATTCGGACTTGAACCTTGATCGGGGTTCGTCCCCCGACCCGCATGATCTCCTGTTCTTGGACGGCGCGCAACACCTTGGCCTGCATCGTCAAGCTCATATCGGCCACTTCGTCGAGAAACAAGGTCCCTTGATCGGCTTCTTCAAAGAGCCCCTTGCGGTCCCGATCGGCGCCGGTGAAGGCCCCCTTGAGGCAACCGAACAGCTCGCTTTCCAAGATATTTTCCGTGAAGGCCGAGCAGTTGATGGCGACGAAGGAGCGGCCCTTGCGCAGGCTGTTTTGATGCAGGGCACGCGCAACCAACTCCTTACCGGTCCCCGTTTCACCATGGATGAAGACCGAGACCTGGGCGTTGGTGATCTTGTCCATGGTCTTGAGCAGCTCCTCCATTTTTTTGGAGCCCCCGATGATCTTATCGTAAGGATAGAGGGTTTTGCGGGGGGTTCGAGAGACCAGGGTTTCCAGTTCATGCAGATGGATTTCCTGCGCCTCGATGACCTTTTGACTCTGGGAGAGATCTTGCGCCAATCTTTGTCGATCCTGTTCCTTGGCCTGGAAGGAGAGGGCGTTTTGCAAGGCCAAGGCGGCCTGGTCGGCGAAGGCCTCCAACAATGGCAGGATGTCTTTTTCAAGCGGTGCGCTGCGTTGCTGGGTATCGAGATAGATGACCCCCTTGGTCTGGTTGAGAATACGCAATGGGACGCAGGCCACTGTCTTGAGTCCCAAGGTGACGACACTTTTAAATGTGTTGAGATTTTCGTCTTCCAGGGTATTGAGCGAGAAAATTGGCCGGCCTGTTTTGACGACTTGTTGGGCAATGGAATGGGAGAAACGCGAGACCTCGAGGTCTTCTTTATTGATGTTGCGGGCGATGCGCGTCTCGAATGCCCCTTGTTCTACGAGGAGCAACAGGAGACCCTGTTCCGCCCCGGAGAGTTCGATGGCGATGTCCATGATGAATTCCAGGAGCCGGTCGGGATCATGTTCCGTGACCATGCGTTTGTTAATCTCCAGCAGGACCGAAAGATTGTGTGAGACGGACATAGATGTTTCCTCCTGTTTGGGGTCAGAGGTTCGGATAATTTTTCCAAAGGCAAAGACGAGCCCGGGTTCTACGGGTCCCGCCATGGATTGGTATTCCTCAAAAAGAGACTTGCGGTAACGTTGTTCGAGGTAGCGGTCGCGGTACTCCTCCGGCAGCGAATGGATCATGGTGTTGAGGACGCCGACGCCTTTTTCCAGGAGGGTGATGGCGTGGGCGGTCTTGCCGCATTGGCGTTCCGCGTGCGCCCAGGCATGGTAGACCTCCCAGAGGAGCTCCGGCAGGTGAAGTTCGTGACATCGTTGTTCCAATGGAGCGAAAGAGTCACGGGACAGCTTGGCCTGCAACAGGGCCACCCGCGTTTCAAATTCCTCATCCCGTAGTTTGGCGATGGTCGGTTCTTGCAGCCATTGACGACAGGAGGCGAAGTTCCCTTCTTCTTGACTGAGATCGGCCAAGGCGTAGCAGGACCAGGCGGTCAAATCGTCACTGCCCGATTGGCGGCCCTGGGTGCATGCGGTTGCAAAATGTTGTCGCGCCTCCGACAAGAGGCCTAAATCTTTCGCCAGGTATCCTTGCATGAGGATTAACCAGCCGTGCAGCGGGGCGTCCCCAATCTCGGTGGCGAGATCCTTCCCTTGGCTGATATTTTGTTGGGCGGCCTCGGGGATCCCAAGGATGAGATAGAGACTGGCCTGGCGCAGTTGATTAAAGGCGAGGTCTCGCAAGGTCCCCAATCGCTCCTGGTAGGAGCGCATCTTTTGCAAGGCCGATAATGCGGTGGCGTAATGGCCGCTTTTCAAGGAAGCCGTGATCAGGTTTCCCAGCAGGGTGAAGACGGGGTGTAAAATACCCGTTTGTTCCGCGCATCTCAGGCCCTCCTCAAGCGCGGTGATGGCCTCGGCATAACGGCCGGCCTTGAGCAATACGTAACCCAGCGCGCTGTGCACCAGAATGACCTGGTCCGTCAGATCTTGTTGTCGGCATAAGGCGAGCCTCTCTTGCAGAAATGACAGGGCCGGTTCGATGGCCCCTTGCTGGGAATAAGCCAATCCCAAATTGTTATTTGAGATCAGGATACGCTCAATTTGGGGAAGGGCTTGCTCTTGTCGACGGCTTGCCTCGAAGATTTGCACGGCCTGTGCCGTGTCGTCCCGTTGGAGCGCCACGTTTCCCAGGGAATTCTGGAGGGTCAGGGAACGCACGGTTTCATGGGGCTTCAGGTATGTTGCCGCGCGTTCGTAGTGTTCCCAAGCCTGGGTGAAATTTCTTTGCTTGAAGGCCAACCAACCCGCCAACTCCTCCGCAGTTGGATTTTTTTCCGCCAAAATATCTTTCAAGTGTTGTTCGGCCTCAGGGTAACGTCCCAGATAGATCAACATGTTGACCAATTTAAGTTTTACCCGTTCGGTTTCGCTTCCAGGTTCACACAGGGGTAGGGCCTTGATCAGACAGTGTGTCGCTGAGGCGTAGTTCCCAGAGCGGATCAATTGGGATGCCCCCGCTTGATAGTGGTCGAGGGCCTTGGCGCGTTCACCCGCGCCAGACCAATGAGCGGCTAATTCCTCCGGGGGATTCGAGGCTTGTTGTTCCAGGAACGTGGCGATGAGATGATGATATTTGGTTTTTTCGGACATGGAGTTGGCTAATTCCAGGGCTAAGGCCTGGCTGGAAATCCAAACAAATTGCTGTTGATTGTGGAGCACGAGGCCTTGCTGGAGTGGCTTTTTGAGATAGGATTCGATTCCCTGAATTTTGGTCAAGGAAAATAGGTCGGAGATCGTGATGGGGCGACCGAGCAAGGCCAGGAAAAAGAGGAGCTTTTTTTGTTCCGGTGCCAGTTTTTGTAGGTGTTCTTGATTGAGTAAGCTGAGATTCTGGCTGGATGGCAGTTGAATGTTGGTTAGATTCGCGAATCCGGTCGTTGCCAAGTAACGCAGTCCGGCAACCATCAAAAACGGCAGTCCGCCCGAATAGTCGGACAGTTTTTGCGCCATTTTTTGGATGAGTTCCGACGGGCCCAAGACCAATGCTAGGTAGTGGGCGATACCCTCCAGCGTGAGTCGTTTGAGGGGGAGGGCCTGGGGAGGATGATCCTCGGTGGCCATTAGGACGAAGAGCGGCAGGCCCTTGCCTTGCCGTTTGGTCCAGCGAGCCTGTTGTTCGAGCCATGAAATGAGTTCGATGGTCTCCGGGTCGGCCCATTGAAAGTCGTCCAGCAGGATACAAAGCGGTTGTTGGGTTGCGAGGGTGATGAGGTCATGGGTCCGTTGTCGGATGGGCCAATGGGCATGATCGGCAGTCAATTCCGGGGATGGTGTGCTGGGTAGGGGTAGGGATGGTTTAGAATTGTCCGGGCCAAGTGCGGCCATTTTTTGTTCCAACAGGGCCCAGGTGTTACTGCCCTGGCGGCATTCAATTTGGATGAGTGGGATATCCTGGATTTGGATGTTGTAACGGATCTCCGCCATCATCCTGGATTTGCCGATGCCTCGTTCTCCATGGATGACTAAAAAAGAGGGGGTCGCATTCGAGCGATTTTTCACTTCCCGGAGGTTTTGTTCGATTTTTTCCAGGAGCTGTTCCCGTTCCACCAGTGGACCCTCCTCCGGAATATGGAGAGGTTGTTCTGTAGAGGCGTATCTTTTTTGGGTGGCTAGATTTAAGAAGTTAAGGACGGTGCGGGCCTGAGAAAAACGATCCGCCGGCCTTTTACGCAACAGCTTAAGTGCGATTTCTTGCAGATGGGAGGGGGGCGGGGTGTCCCCCCAGAAGTTGTCGGGCAAATTCCCATGGAGGTGCCAGTCGATAACCTCATGGGGATTTTCGGTATTAAATGGCCAACGTCCCGTGAGTCCATTGAGCAAGAGCATGCCGAGCGAATAAAGATCGGCGCGATGATCGATCTTTTCAGAACGAATCAAGACCTCGGGGGCCATAGTGGCGAGCGTGCCACCGGCTTGTTTGTGATCCTGGTTGCGTCGCGTGGCCATGCCAAAATCGACCAGTTTGACCAGGGGATGGTCTCCCTGTTTTTGGACCAGGATGTTGGAGGCCTTGATGTCACAATGGATGATCCCTTCGCCATGGATATAGTCTAAGGCAGACAAAATTTGCGCCAGGGCCTCCTCCAGGTAGGCATATTCCCGGCCCCGCATGGCGGTCTCAAAGTCTTTCCCAGCGACCAATTCTGAGGTAAAAAAATATTGCTTACTCTCCGGGACCAGGCCAAAGTCTAGCACCCTCGCGAGATGGGTGTGTCGCAGTGTTGTGAGGATCGAAAATTCCTCACGGAAGCGTTCCAAGTTTTCGCCCCAGTGATCGTGATGGAGGAGTTTGAGAGCGACTTCATAGTGGCGTTGGAGGTCATCAGCTTGCCAAACACTGCCAAACTCTCCAGTCCCGAGAACCTTGATCAGTTGGTAGGTGCCCGCAGTCGTTTGGAGGGTGAGGTTCATTTGTTTAATTTATTAACATATTTTTTTAAAATGTTATATTTTATAACACTGCTTGTTTTTTAAATAAATTACCATTCTATTAAGTTATTGAAATTACTTATATTTTAATTAAATTACATAGTTGGCATAGTAATTGTAGTGAGTACGGGGTTGAGAGGGTGTATTTTGCTTAAGAAAGAGGGTTGGATTTATGAGAAGTGATAGGTGGTCTCATTGTTTTGGGCTTTGGGTAGCAGGCGTGATTTTTTGTTTCACGGCTTGTTCTAGTCCTGCGACTCCTCCTGCGCCCCCTGCCGAGTTGCCAGCGGCGCTTATTTTCCCCCAGGACCTGACCATTGATGTCCAAAGTATTTTATCCGATACTTCTGGTAGTTCCGCGCTGCGTTTGGTGGGTGCTAATGGGCAGTTTTCTAACAATATTTCTCAAGGGGCGGAGTTGGCGCAGTCGATCGGGGGGGTGGCGGATGATATCCTGGGCAATCTAGCGAGCCTAGAAATACCGATTAGTGCCAGTACGATGACCTATCAGACCTCGATGAATAGTAATATGGGCCCGCAAGGGTCCACCATCATGCAGCATTTTAAGATTGATCTGGCCCCGTTTGATTATGACAATGATGGGGTCAATGAAAGTTGCTCTGGAAACTCGGCATCAACCCCGATTTGTTTTCGCATTTGGTATGCCTCAACGGTAGTGGGTGGCACTCCCAGTCAAGGCAATTTTTCCCCAATCATGGCGGGCGTTTTTGCAACATATCCGACGACGAGCAACCCCGGGGCGGGTCAATTCAAGCTTCATATCAGTGACTCATTTGGCGCCGATCCATCCAGTAGTTCGGGAGATGAGTTTTTTATGGAGATGATTTACGATCAGCGTGACCCGGAAAACAAGATGCTTGAGGCCTTTGGGAGTGGTAATACCTCCCTCGTGAGTTCCACTCAAGACTCTGGGCAGCCGGGCTCGAATCAATGCACAAACATTACCTCTGGACATGTTCGTGTTACCCAGGTTGGGCCGGATGCCACGGCCATTAAGACAATTGCTGAGACGTCGCACTTTACCAACACGGATAATTGCCCGACTACCGATGAGCAATATTTAGGACAGTTCAAGGAAGGGAGTGATTTTTGGATCGGTTCGGTGGTGGCGGAGGCGGCGGAGGTTCAAAATGAGGCTAATTTCAGTGATGTCTGCGCCCAAATTTCCACGGGGAATCAAACCTCGTCCACCAATTGTTCCGGCATTGGCATTTCCGTGGATGATCTAGATTTTATCAGTACGGCAACCAGCAATGACTATAACCTACCCAACGATTTTCCGGTCACCCCTACGTTTTAACTGTTAATTTAATTATCATATATTTTTATATGATTAAATAATTAACGTTTACTTTAATCTGTATAATTGTAAGTATATAATTTTATTTATATTTTATTTTAATTTAGTTGGCACGCTTCCTGCTATTACTAGATGTCATGAACGACAAACAATCAACAACCTTTAAGGAGGAACGTATGAACAAGTCTCAAAAAATCTCTGGGCTCTCTTTGGTAGCGGCCCTTATTCTCGCCAGTTGTAGTGGTAGTTCGACTGGGACGACGAGTAGTACCACAACCACAGGCAATGAGAGCTTGGCCGTGGCCATTAACACCCTGTTTAGTGGGAGCTCTCAGCAAGGTTTGACGCTGCAAGGGGGCGAACAAAAAACCGTTTGTGATGAGGGTGATAGTGGACCGACCGGTGTTTCCACTTCGATCTCGGTCGTGGCGGGACACTATGGTACGGAAACCGCTGGTTATGATATTACGAGTGCGGCCAGCTGTACGGCGCAGGTTCCCCTCCATTCGTGGCAAATCGTATCTCCCGTCGTGATGGATTGCCAAAGTGGCAATGTCACCTTCGAGGGCGGTGAAGGGGTGTTCCTCGATGATGGAATAGGCAATACCCAGATTTATGGGCAATTTAGTGTCGGTGGGGCCAATTTTTTCTGTGATGTGGTGATTACGCACAACCAAGATGGCACGGATGACTTTAACGCCTCTTGCGAAGATAGCGCCAATCAACCAGTGGCCCAAACGACCACAAACAACAGCTGTACGACGAATTAATTCAGGTAACCCCCTTCGGCCCCAAGCCGGAGGGGGTTTTGTTATTTATCTTCGACGATATCGTACTGTTCCATATGATAATCTTCCCGGGGCTTGACCGCGGCCTTTTTGCCGGTCTTCTTTTCCCAATCTTCCAGGCCGGGGTGCTCTTCATCGAGCAGCATTTCGGCCACTTGGGGGTGGACCAGGACCGCAATCGATTCGCAGGCGGTCTCACTGTAACCCCGTTTCAGCTCGCGAAAGATCTCGTGACAGATGGTTGACTTACTCTTGAGGTAACCGCGCCCATCGCAGTAGAAGCAGGTTTCGCACAGGAGCCGGCTTAGGCTCTCGCGGGTTCGCTTCCGGGTCATCTCTACGAGGCCCAAGTCGGTGATCTTGGTGATCGAGGTCTTGGAGCGGTCGGAGCGGAGGGACTCTTTGAAGGCTTGGTAGACCTTTTCCCGGTTGGCGGGGCGCTCCATGTCGATGAAGTCGACGATGATGATGCCGCCCAGGTCCCGCAGCCGGAGCTGGTAGGCGATCTCTTTGGCCGCCTCCAGATTCGTTTTGAAGATGGTGTCTTCTAAATTTCGCTTGCCGACAAACTTCCCTGTGTTGACGTCGATCGCGCAGAGTGCCTCAGTCTGGTCGATGATGATGTACCCCCCCGACTTGAGCCAGACCTTCTTTCCCAGGGCGCGCGAGATCTCTACCTCGATTCCATAGGCGTCGAAGATCGGTTCCACCCCGTCGTAATGCTGCACGACGTTGCGTCCCCGCGGAAGGAAGGACTCGATGAAGTTTTGGATTTTTTCCATTTCCTCTTTCGAGTCGATCACGATGCGCTCGACATCCGGGGTGAACAGGTCGCGGATCGCGCGCATCACGATGCCCAGCTCTCGGTGCAGCAGGATCGGGGCCGGTTTTTCGGTTTTTTTGGAATCGATGTCGGTCCAGAGCTTGATCAAATAATCCATGTCCTGCTTGAGTTCCTTGACCGTCGCCCCCTCGCACATCGTCCGGGCGATAAAACCGCCGGGGGCGTCCCCCTTGGATTTTTGGATCAATTCTTTTAGGCGTTTTCGTTCCTTGTCGTCGCCGATCCGGCGTGAGACTCCCACGTGGTTCACTGTCGGCATGTAGACCAAAAACCGGCCGGGCAGGCTGACATGGGAGGTAAGGCGCGCGCCCTTGGTCCCGATCGGGTCCCGGGCGATCTGCACAATGACCTCTTGGCCTTCCTTCACCAGGTCTTGGATCTGCGGGATGTTGCGGTGGCCTCGTTTGTCGAGACGCGGCCGCTCCGGCGGCAGTTCTTCCTCCTCGCCGGCCATCATTTCCTCAATGGCCAACTCCGGGGCGATGTCGGTCACGTAAAGAAACGCGGTCCGCTCCAGCCCAATCTCCGCAAAGGCCGCCTGCATCCCCGGCAACACGCGAACGATCTTGCCCTTGTAGATATTGCTGACAAACCCGGCCTCTTGGACCCGTTCCACAATCAGTTCCGAGATCGATCCTGCCTCAAGCCGGGCAATGCGCGTTTCGGTGGGGGAGACGTTGATAATGAGTTCGCTACGCATAGGAGACACTGTTTCCCATTCACGTGGGGAAAATGCAAGGAGATTGGGGGAGTTGGTCATCCTGAATGAAGTGAAGGATCTCACTAAAAAGCGGGGAAATAGATTTTTCCTTGCCAAGCCCTACGACTTGGCTAATCTCCCCCCATGACTCAAAACTTATCCCCTTTTACCGAGGCCCATCAGTTGTTTCGTAAGACTGTCCGTGACTTTGCCGAGAAGGAGCTTTTGCCCAACAAGGAAAAATGGGAACGGGAGCGCTTTGTTCCGCGGGAGGTTTTTAAGCGGGCCGGGGAGTTGGGCCTATTTGGGGTCTGCTTCTCCGAGGCGGTCGGGGGGAGTGGGGGGGACTACTGGTTCAAGGTCGCCTTCTTGGAAGAGATTATTTACTGCCGAATGGCGGGTCTTGCCATGGACTTTATGGTACAGGCCGACATCTCCACACCGATCATTGAGAAATTGGGGACCGAAGAACAAAAGAAGGAGTTTTTAATTCCGGCCCTTCGGGGGGATTTGATCGGGGCGCTGGGAATTACGGAGCCCGGTTGTGGCTCCGATGTGATGGCGATCAAGACCAAGGCGGAATCGGTCGGGGACGACTACGTGATCAATGGCGCCAAGATGTTCATCACCAATGGCAGCCGTGCGGATTTTATCACACTGTCAGTTCGCACCGGTGGCCCGGGGCACAAGGGGATCAGCCTGGTGACCTTTCCGACCAAGACGAAGGGGTTCTCGGTTGGGAAGAAGTTGGAAAAAATGGGCAATCATTCCTCCGACACGGCCCTGCTCCATTTTGAAAATTGCCGGATCCCCAAACGCTATCTGATCGGGGAGGAGAATCGCGGATTTACTTACATCATGCAAAATTTTCAAGGGGAGCGCCTGGTCGCCGCCGTCTCGTCCGTGGCCAGCGCCCAGTTGGCTGTGAACGATACCATTCGGTATACCTCGGAGCGGGAAATCTTCGGTCAGAAAATCGCCAGCATGCAGGTCTGGCGCCACAAGTTCGCCGATTTGCAGACCCAGCTGGAGGCGGCCCGGCGCCTGACTTACCACGCAGTGGCCTTGTTCAATGCGGGCATTGAGTGCACCCAGGAAATCTCCATGGCCAAACTCTTCGCCGGCGACCTCGCCCAAGACGTCGCCTACGACTGCCTTCAGGCGCACGGTGGTTACGGTTACATGGAGGAGTATGACCTGGCGCGCTTTACTCGCGATATTCGGTTGATCACCATTGGGGGTGGGGCGTCGGAAGTGATGAAGGAGATCATCGCCAAGCGGATGGGGATTGGGGGGTAGGGGTTCAAAGTTTTGAACCCCTACATCTTGACCAGGTGATTTCGCAGCCACTGCTCAATTTTTGCAAATCGACCTCCCTCAGACTCAATAACCCCAATCAGAAAATCATAGCCACTTTTGGCTTGGACCTGGATCTTGCCTCCATTCATGCGGAGGAAGGTGTCGGTCAAAAAGAAGGCCATGCGTTTGTTGCCGTCCACAAAGGGATGATTGAGCAATAATGATTCCAGCAAGGCGGTTGCCATCTGTACAATGTCTTCGTAGTAACCCGTTTGCGGGCGGTAGAGGGCACTTTCCAACAGACCCTTGTCACGAATACCATGACTGCCTCCGAAGTGTTGTATCAGAACCTTGTGGAGTTCCAGGGCTTCTTCCAAAGAGGGATATTGGATCATTTGGAAAGGAGATGGCCCAAGGCCTCATTGTCTCGTATCGAGTCTTCGGCGTGTTTGAGGAAAGTGGGGCGGAGTCTCTTTCTTTGCACAAATTCTTGCAGGGCCTCGGTCAGCATCCCGGAGAGATTCTGGTGGCCTTCCTCACAAAGGGACTTGAAGGCGGTCCAAACCGCTTGATCGACCATGGTGCTGATCTTTAAGTTTTTATTTTTCATCACTAAAAACAGGATAACATCCTAATCTTGAAAAATCAAGAATTTTCTTCCTCTGTTGACAGATGGACTGTCATTGATTAGTAGGGGTTCAAAATTTTGAACCCCTACAGGCTATGAACTTTCGTGACTTTTACCAAGACGGCGTCTGCCGCTACTCCTTCGAGATCTTCCCCCCCAAGGGGCCGGAGGGGATTGCGGGTTTGTTGGAGGCGTTACGCGAGCTGGCCATCTTTGACCCCGCCTTCATCTCCTGCACCTACGGGGCGATGGGGTCGACTCAGGAGTTGACCCGAGACCTGGTGATCCGGATCCAACGCGAATTGCATCTGACGGCCGCCTTTCACTTCACCTGTGTGGGATCCGGCCGGGCCAATATTAAAAGTTATGTGGAGTCACTCAGGCAGGAGGGACTTGGTTTAATCGTCGCCCTGCGTGGTGATCCTCCGCAGGGGATGGATCAGTTTGTGAAACCCGACGATGGGTTCGCTCATGCCAATGATCTGGTGGCTTATTTGCGAGAGATCGGCGGCTTTAGCCTGGCGGTGGCCGGCTACCCGGAAGGTCATATCGAATGTGTCGATAAGCAAACGGATCTGCTTCATTTAAAGCGCAAGGTGGACGCGGGGGCCGATGTGGTCATCACCCAGTTGTTTTTTGATAACCATGATTTTTACGATTTTGTCGACCGGGCCCGCAAGATCGGCATTCAAGTGCCAATCATCCCCGGCATCATGCCGATTGTGAATCTCAAACAGGTCGAAAAAATCACCCGCATGTGTGGGGCGAAGATGCCCCAAGTCTTGCATCAGAAATTGCTGGCCCATCAGGAAGATGGAGAGGTGGTGCGGCAGCTTGGGATCGAACATGCGGCGCAGCAGTGTCAGGATTTGATCCGGCACAAGGCGGCGGGGATTCACTTCTATACGTTGAATAAGGCTTACAGCGTGAAGCGGGTACTGCAGGCCTTGTAGGGGTTCAAAATTTTGAACCCCTACCAATTCCCCTACTTCCACGGCCACCATTTGGGAGGCCAGAAATAATTCCACCACTTTTTGAGTTCAATCTTATATTTTTGAATTTTAAAATCGCCCTTCAGGATGGGATGTTCACTCTTGTCGCAGGCGTAGCCGATGCCATTTTTATTGGGATCTTCTTGTTTGACATTGGACGTCGTCGGACAGTTGTCCTTGAGATCCGGAATCCCGTCATTGTCATCGTCGGGGTCGCAGAGATTGCCCGAACCGTCTTTGTCCGGGAAGTCTTGTTGATCGGCATTGGCCACCAAGGGACAGTTATCTTTCGACTCCTCGATCCCGTCGCCATCGGTATCAATCATTTTTTTGACACAGCTATTATCGATCACCTCTTCATTGAGTCCGCAAGAGACACAATTGCCGATTTGTAGGATTTGACCGGCCCCACAAGTTTGACAGAGATCTCCCTGGCCGTCATTGTTGGTATCCTTTTGATCGGGATTAAACACTCCAGGACAATTGTCAACATAGGTCATTCCGCCATTGTTTGATCCGAGTGTGGCCTGACCATAACTGACAAACAAGGCCCCGGCATAGAAGCCATGCCAATTGTCACCGATGATCAGATCCGAGACCCCGTCGCCATTGAGGTCTTGGTCCCCCAGCAGGGTGACGCCAAAATTGAGTGAACCTTTTTTCCCGGTGGTGGGTGGGAGCCAGAAGGTGGAGCTGCTGACCTCCGGGATACCCGGATCGTAGCTCAGGGGATTTTGTCCCAAGGCGAGAAAGACCCGGCTTGGGGTCGCCTCATTGACGACGGAGAAGAGCAGTTCATCACGTTTGTTCCCATTGAGGTCTTTGACGCAGGCCAGTTGAGACGGGGCGATATCGAGTTTGTCGGCGCCGAGCGGAAAGAGATGGTTTTTCTTCTGATTGGCCCCGCCTCCTGCCTTGAGGTCGTTCCCATTGTAGAAGTACAGGGCCCGATCCCCTTGGATGGGAGGGGCATAATAACCGCCGGCGGCTATCACGGGATCATCGGGGCCGATCCCGTCCAGGTTGCAATGTCCCAAAATGGCCTGCCCGAAGTTGTAACCAATATCCAAGGGGTCGCCGGCGGTGGAGAGGGTGGCATAGGGGGAGAATTTTGGTGAGGCGCTGTAGAGCGTGACCGTCGTTGTGGGACTGCCCACCAAGAGGTCGGCCAGCCCGTCACCGGTCAGGTCGGAAGTGGCCGCAAAGCTTGGGAGTTGCGCATTTCCCATGAATGAAACGGGTAGGGCTTGATCCTTTGCCCCCAACGAGACCTGTGTCGAGGACAAAAAATACAGGTTGAATTGATTCCCCAAGGCATTACCGGCCATTTGGTAGCGGCCTGCGGCCACCACGAAGTCACTTTTGCTATCCCCATCCAGATCATCGACCCACCTCATCTCCATGCCCAGCAAGGGAGCGTCACTGGTGCCAATCCAGGTGGTGGCTGGGATCGTATTGAGGGAGGCACCTTGCAGGTCCTTGCCCAAGATGAGGTAGATTTTTCCGCAGGGGATTTGTGGATTGTTTGGACACTTAAACATCGGGGCGGAAACGAGTAAATCTTTGACCCCATCTTGATCGATATCTCCTGTTCCAGAAACTCTATAACCCGCGGCGTCGCCAAATTGTTCCCCGGCGAGGACGGTTGATTTCGTTGGGTTAGAATAAAGAACGGGGTTATCGGCGGAAAATTCCCCCTTCGTGTTCGGTTTCCAAACGAGGATATAAATTTTCCCATTGCCGAAAAATTGATCCCCCTGCTGGGTCATCGTGAGCGAGGCCTGGGGAGCCCCAACGGCCAGATTCGTCACCCCGGTTTTGTTCAAATCACCCAGACTTGTTGCAGAGGTTGCAAAATAGTCTTGGTGATTTTTATCAAAGACGACGGCGTCAATGGATTGGGTGGAAAAGGCAAAGGTGGTGCGATCCGAGCCGCAGGGTTGATTGTTGGCGTCCCTAATTTCCAACAACAGGGTCTGCGGTCCTTCCAAGTTGGTCGTCACGTTCTCCAAAGATAAAGTTTTTGCTTCAGCAAAAGTTTTGCTGGAACTGATCACTTCGCTCCACTGTTTTGGTTGCAGGCCGGCCCCCACTTTCAGACTGTAGGAAATCGGCCCCGTAGTTAGCCCGGGGCCAACCCGGTACTCCAGGGTCAGTTTGCCGGATTGTTTGAGCTCATTGGGGCTTGGTTGCAGGATGGCCGCGGCACAGGCCGTGGGAAGGGAGGTAAGGGCCTGAGGAACCTGCAGTCGTCCATAACCGCTTTTCGGATCCCAACCCGGGGCCAAGATATCGGTGGCCGAGGTGCGCAAGGCGGTCCTGATTTGATCCACTGAGGCCTGGGGGTATTTACCCAAGAGCAGGGCGACAGCCCCAGAGACGTGGGGGCTGGCCATACTGGTTCCATCTAGTTTGAGGAGTGGGCCGTCTGGTTTGGGAAAAACCCAGGGGCTGTTGTTAAAAAAGTTAGCGGAGGCGGTCTTGAGGGAGAGTATATCCACGCCTGGTGCAGCCAGGTCAATTCCCCATCCCCAGTTGGAGAAATTGGTCAGCTGATCTAGTGGGGTTGAGGCGGCGACCGATAAGGTTTCTTTGTAGGCCGAGGGAAAGGTGTGGGCGGTATCGGTGGATTCATTGCCAGCGGCGGCGACGAGCACAACACCCATCCCGTAGGCGTATTGGATGGCATCCGCCATCGCCTTGTCACTCCCTCCTCCGACACTTAAATTGATGACATCGGCCCCTGTGTTAGTGGCATAAATAATCCCTTGGGAGACGGATGCGTTCGATCCCAACCCATCGGCACCCAACACCTTAACCGTCATTACCTTGGCCTGGGGGGCAACCCCGACAATTCCGATTAGATTATTGCCGATGGCTGCGATGGTCCCAGAGACATGGGTGCCATGATAATGGTCATCCGTGGGGTCCTTGTCAAAATTGACAAAATCGTAACCGTTTAAGTCATCGATATAACCATTGTTGTCATCGTCTTGCCCCGCGCTGCCATTCTGTTCCGTAGGGTTCACCCAGATGTTTTGCACGATGTCCGGTTGGGTGAGGTCAAGTCCCGAATCGACGACGGCCACGACGACATTCTTCCCTTGGCTTTCCGGCCAAACGGCCGGGGCCTGGATTTGATGCAGGCCCCATAAATCTTTATATGATTGCCCCCAACCGCCGGTGCTGCAGGCGAAGGGATCGTTGGTCGGGCAGGGTTCGGTGAAGGCTCGCATGGCGGTGTTGGCCTCGACCGTATCGATCAGGGGACTGTGGCTCAGTTCTTCAATAATTTTTCTGAGGGGAACCTCTCGATCGGTGAAGGTCAGCTGGGTGGTCCGGCCCAGCCGTGCCAGCGGTTTGAAATCGATGGGAGTTCGGCGCGTCGATCTTTGTGAGAATCGTGCCAAGACCTTTTTGGTTGTCTCCAAAAAGGTTTCCTCGGAGTTGCCGAACTCGGGATAGAGTTTGTGAAATTCCTTGAGCGGGAATTGTTGCAGGACCTTTTGCAGGATCGGATCCGTCGGGAGGGCGACCCCCAGGTCGCTCTTCCAGGTGATGATCAATTCTCCCGGGATGATCGGATTGGTAAACCCTGGACGTATGGGGGCGACCGGCCGGTCGCCCCTACTGGACAATGGGGCGGTATAAGCCACTCCCTCCAAGAGGAGCAATGCCAAGATCAATCGAGTCCAACGCATCTGTTTAATGAGGCAGCAGAGAACAACCGCCACCACCACCCGAGGTGCTGACCGTTTCAGTGGTGGGTGCGGTGTTTGGATTACTCGGAGTCGCAGGAGTATCTGTGTTAGTCGGTGTCGTTGGTGTTGCGGCTGTAGTAGTACCGCCTGTGGTGGCAGGCGGTACCACGCTTACCGGGCAAACCTGATCGCTGGCGTCACAGTCTTCATCCACGCCATTCCCACAGATCTCAGTCGTCTTTTTGCTCTCGTCCGAGGCGCAGGCTTGTGCCTTGCCATCCTTGCAATTATCAACAGTGACCTGGCAGGTGCCCACGCCACATGTGGTCTGGCCGAGTCCATCGTCGACTGAGCCGTTGCAGTCGTCATCAATACCGTTGCAGGTCTCGGTGCCGGGATTTTTGGCGGAGGTGTCGCAGGCGGTCTTGCTGCCATCGGCGGTGCATATCAAATGGCCCGTTCCGGAGCAGGCTCCGGTGCCAACGGCGCAACTGGTTCCTTTGTCGGTGAAAGTTTCATCGCTTTTCCCGTCGCAGTTATCGTCCTTGTCATTGCAGAGTTCCGTGGCGTTGGGATGGATATTGGCATCTGTGTCATTGCAATCATTACCACCTGCCGTTTGTGCAATGAAACCATCTCCATCCACATCTTGATTTTTGCAGGCGTTGGAGCAGGCGTCGTTGTCGATTTGGTTGCCATCGTCGCATTCTTCACCCAAGTCGGCCTCTTTGACCCCGTTGCCGCAGGGGTTGAGTTCATAGGCCCCGATGTCGCAGATCGCTTGAGTGGAAGTCGCTAGCGCTTTGACAGGACGGGTGAACCCGCGCTGATCGGTAGCGAGCACGATGGCACTGGCATCTTTGCATCCGGCCGTGTCTCCCGCGTCGAGCAGCGGGCTGTCGCTAGCTGGCGCATGCGTCTGGGTAGGTCCGCCGTTATTGGCCAAGGCACCTAGCTTCGGATCGCCACTGGCGACCCCCGTGACATTGCACCCGGTTTGCACTTGTATCCAGTTGAACCCGTCCGAGCTGAGCTGTCCGTTGCAATCTTTGCCGGTCGTGGCATTATTTCCGGCGATCACCGTATTTTTGAGGTGCACGTTGGTGGTTGCCCCGGTGTTGACCCCTCCCCCCTGCCCGGTGCCTGCGCTGTTACCGAATAGGGTGACATTGTTGAGGTTGACAGCTCCGGAGACGTAGTCGAGACCTCCCCCCTTCACCGTGGCAGTATTGCCGCTGATCGTGCTGTTGACGACCAGCAAGGATGTGCCGTCTTGCGAAATAGCGGCTCCGGAGTCGGCGTTGTTTCCATTGAGGGTGCTGCCCACGATGGACAAAGTTCCTTGGTTGGCCAAGGCCCCTCCGCTCAATCCGGGTTGGCCGATGCCATTACCTTCCAGGGAGACGTTGACCAGGGTCAATGTACCGGCGTTGCGGATACCCGCCCCCACCAATACGATACCCGATTCCTTCACAACGCCTCGTTTAACCGTGATCCCTTGGAGTTCGGCACTGGAACCGCTTCGGATGTCAAAAACTCGGTCTACGCTATTGGCATCTACCACGCTTTGTCCGGCACCCGCCCCAATGAGAGTGAGCTTAGCTCCCGATTGATTGACATCCAGGTCCCCTTTGGCGGCTGAGTGTTCGTTAGTGGTGGGGATGATCGTCAGAAGGTAGGTCCCCGTTGGTAGCGAGATCTGGTCATTTCCTGCCGCGCTGTTGGCTTCCTGGATGGCGGCCCGCAACGAGCATTGACCTGCGGCATCGGCGCAGCTGCCATTACCGATGGTGACGTCCACCGTGTCGTTGGTGGTGTTAACGGTGAAGGTTGCCGCTTGAACGATGCTGGGTGACATGAGAAAGAACAGGGCAAGAATTTTTTTCATAGCGGCTCCTACTTATGGTTTTCTCGGTTTTGGGACTCCACCACCTATTCCCTTTGGAAGGATGGGCTTTTCTATCTTGATCGATGAGGGAAGGGGAACCGTTTTTTTCACGGGAGCGGCCGGTTGCATCCTGGTCCCCCCAATGCCGGATGGTTTTAAGGTCCGTTCGATGGTGGGGACTTTGATGGGGGGCGCTTTTTTGGTGGCCGCCCCCAAGGTGGTGCACCCTTTAGGGTCGCCCAGGATGTTGGTATTGCCGGTAAATATCAAAACTCCCAGACAATCCGCTCCCGCCGGGGCCGCATTGCCTTGGATGGTGGTGGCTTCAATACCCACCGTCTTGCCGCTACCCGACCAAATCCCACCCCCCTGTTCGAGGGCGGAGTTTTTGGCCATCTGGGTTTGTTTTAGAACGGCGTTGCCGTAGGCGGTGTGAACCGCTCCGCCCTTGGCGGCGGAATTGTTTTCAAATGTTGCGTGGATCAGGGTCAGCGCGTCTCCTGCTTGTTCGATAGCCCCCCCCAATTCCTTGGCTTGGTTGCCGTTGAAGGGGGTGTTGATGACCTTCAAGGTGCCTCGATTCATAATGGCACCGCCCGACTTTGCCGTGTCACAATTTAAAAACTGGCTATCCTGGATGGTGAGATTTCCCGCATTGACCAGACACCCTCCCGATTCTTGGGACGTGCCATTTTGAAAGGTGATGCCGGATAAGGTGGCTTGAAATCCGGGATGGACATGGAGGAGACGTTTTGCTTTTTTCCCGTCTAGGATTGTTTGACCGATGCCGGCCCCCATCATGTTCACGTTATTTTTAATCCGAAACTCCCCTTGTTGGGCGGGGGAAAAACTTCCGGCGGGTAGGATAATCGTATCCCCCTGGACGGCCACACGCAGCGCATCGCGGAGCGAGCAATGCTGGTCGCACTTGGCGTCGAGTTCATCGTTGACGGTAGTGACTTTGAGGGTGGCGGCCTGGGCCATCACCGGTAAGAGACACAAGGCCGCCGCCATCGCCATCTGTTTAGCAGTTATCGCCCGCATAACAATTATCATCCTTTCCGTTCCCGCATATTTCTTCCATGTCGGGATTGATATTGGGATCTGCATCATTACAATCCTTGTCCAACACATAACCGTCCGGTTTGGAGCAGCCTTTTTTAGGTTGGTTGGGGTCGCCGAAACCATCCTTATCGCTATCAAGATAATAATTTGTTTGGCCGGTCACTGAGTCATCGGCATCATCGATTTTGGCGTCGCAGTCATTGTCGATACCGTCGCAGATTTCGCCGAACGGGTCGGTGTTGGAGACACATTTGAGGGCGCCACTCGTGCAGACGTCGGTTCCTGGTCCGCAGGTACTGGGTTCTCCACTGTCACAGGCGTTGCCATCGAGTTTGCCTTCATCGATTTGTTTGTTGCAGTTGTCATCTTTACCATTGCAGGACTCAGAGGTCCCCGGGTTAATGCTCTTATCCGTATCGTTGCAGTCTTTATCATCACTGACGTAACCTGCGGGTAGATTGCATTTTGTTTTTAGCACATTAGAATTGCCAAACCCGTCGCCGTCTTGATCTTGGAAGAAGGTCAGAACCAGGACCCCCTCGTCAGCTTGGCCGTTGCAGTTGTCATCCTTGTCGTTGCAGATCTCTTCCATGTCGGGATTGATATTCTTATTCGTGTCATCGCAATCGGAGTTGTTCGGGACATAGCTGAATTGAGGGTTGGTCGGTTTAGTGCAGGAGACGATGGGGGTGATATTATTACTATTGTCCCCAAAGGTGTCGCCGTCTTTGTCTGGATAATAAGAAGAGACTCCGTTGGTCTTATTGCTGGGATCGATGTCATCGACCTTTCCATTGCAATCATCGTCGAGATTGTTACAGGACTCTACTTGGGGTTGATTGGTTTGGGCGCATGTTGTGGTTCCTTGTTGGCAAAGGAGGCTTCCTGCCTGACAGATGCCTTGCTTGTCGGTGTTGCAGATGCTTGAAACGAAGCCTTCGTCAGCAACCTTATTGCAATTGTTATCAACACCGTCACAGGTTTGGTCGGGGGCATCGGGAGAAATACTGGCGTTTGTGTCGTTGCAATCGCTCCCAATGCCACCCGGAACCAAGGGATCCATAATGACGGTATTGATGTTCTTGGCGGCAGAATACCCTTCGGGGATCATCTGAGGACAGACCAATAGCTGAGTTCCGGATTGGCACCAGTCATCCTGGTCGCTATCGATACATACTTTTGTCTTTTCAAGGCCCTCATCGATTACACCACTGCAGTTGTCATCTTTATTGTCACACTTTGTTTCTGCCATACCCGGATGGATGTTCGGATTTGTATCGTTGCAATCTCCTCCCTGGGTGACATAGTTTCCTTGGCTGGCGTCCGGTTTTTTGCAGAATCGCTTGAAGCTTACTGGGGGGCCGTAACCATCTCCGTCCTGGTCCAAATAGTAATCTGTTTTTAAAATATCCTCAGTATCCGGATCGTCGTCATCGACCAGCCCATCGCAGTCGTTGTCGGAGCCGTCGCATTTTTCCGCCTCTGGTTGGCTGAGAATGGCGCACGACGCCTTGCCATTTTGACAAACTAGACTCCCAACAGCGCAGATTCCACTTTTTCCGGTTTGACAGGATTGCTGAGAGATATTGTCATCACTCTGCTGGTTGCAATCATCATCGATGCCATTACATTGTTCTGTGGCATTTGGATGAATAGCCTTGTCGTTATCGTCGCAATCTCCGGGCCACGGGGAATATCCCACCGGTGGAATTTGACAAGCTTTGGAAGATTTTCCATCTTCGACACCATACCCATCGCCATCGGTATCTGGATAATAAGTCAGTAGGGCGTTGATCTGGCTATCGGAGTCGTTACAGTCTTTGTTATTGGAGACCGTGTTGGGTGGTGGCGAGCATGTGGTGGTACCGGGAGTGGCTGAATCTCCATAACCGTCGTTGTCAGTATCTTTGTGCCAATTTTTTTGTTCGTCGACGAACCCATTGCAATTGTTATCCTTGCCATCGCTACAGAGTTCATAGGTCCCCGGATGGATGCTGCTATTTGTATCATCACAATCGAGATGATTGGTGACCATACCTGAGGGGGCTTTTCCCGTGGCTGTACACCCGATGCCGGGATTTTTGCTGTCGCCAAAGCCATCTTGATCAGTGTCGGGATACCATTTGGTCTGAGTGCAATCCGTTCCTAAATAACGTGTGATGCCGACGCCAAATCGTTGCCCGAAAAACAAAGGTTTTTTGTCAGATTGTTCCGAAATGGCTTTTTTATCACCCCAAGCACAAACAATGCCTTGTTTGTGCAAGTCGGGGTGAGCGTCGCCGAACGCAGAACAACTATCCACTCCTGCCACCGGATTGAGAAGTTTGACACTGCCACCACTGACGACAGCAATGTCGCCGGCAGGTTGCAGGGCGACGGCTTGCGCCTGCATAAAAAGTCCGTTGTAGACGGAGCCATAATCCGATTGGTACCAATCTTCAGAAGTCTCATCCCATAGTTTTACCTTTCCTCCGTCCCCAAAAGTTGTATCAAGACTGCCATTCGCTGTGAATCGGGCTAGATCATAAACCGTTTCCACTGCAACTTTTCCATCAGCCTGTAGTGCCATATGAGAGTAGTCAGTCGCCTGAATAAGCGTTTCGGCAACACCATTTTGTCCGTAAGTATTATCTAATGAACCGTCTGGTTGGAGGCGAATTAAGTCTAATTTAACATCGTCGCCATCCTTCTTCAGCTTATCGTCTTTCCATTCCATCATCGCTATAACCATTTTTCCATCTGGTTGCATGATATGAGCGGTGTCAGTCACCTCAAAATCAGGATTGTAGGTAACTTTTCCACCCAAGCCAAAATCTGGATCGGGTACCCCATTATCCAAGAGACGGACCGCGACTGCGGTATATTGACCTTTAGATTGTGAGTAATTGTTGTAAAGACTCGTGTCAAAATAGCTTCCTGCGATGACAATCTTACCGTCCGGTTGCATCGACAATGTGTTTATCCCGGCGGGAACATTCACTTGATTTTCGGTGTTGCTCAGGGCGCAATAGTACATGCCCATTGAAATGGAGACGAGGCCGGATTGGTCCAACCCAAAACTGATATCCGGAGTTCCATCGGTAAGATAACGAAGCACGACCATAGAATATTGCACAGAACCTCCAACATTAACCCCAAGCAATATTTTTCCATCTGGTTGCACGACTATGGCACTTGGTGTGCCATTCAGCATTGAGACCACTTGGCCATTAGTGCCGAAAGAGGTATCCAATGTGCCGTTAGAGTTAAAACGCACCATTCCCATGGGAGGCAATGAGGAGGCTTTGTTTATCGCCTCTTCAGGGGTAAGGTCTTTCCACATGGCGGTGATTTCTTCTGGCCAAGGAAACCTGTTGATACGGCCGGCGGCAATGATTTTTCCATCCGGTTGCACAGTGAGAACTTTCAACCAATCATGCCCGGGGCCAAAGCTGAATTTCACGATCCCATTTTGCCCAAAAATACTGTCTAGCAAGCCTTGGGAGTTAAAACGGGCCAGGAGAAATTGCGCATCATTTGTTTCAGGTGCGTCGAGATGTTGACTATATTTATCCAGAAAGCCGCCACCAACAATGAATCTGCCGTCTGATAGGGAGACTAAATTGTTTGGGTAAGATAATGAAGTTTCCGCACCGCCCAGCGATGTGGGCAAAACGTTCGTATCATAAGCAACTCCGGTTCCATTTGATCCGAAGGTTGCATCCAAATCCCCCGACTTCGCATGGAGAGAATGATTAAAGCCGATCAGAATCAAAGTTAGCAGAAGAGTGGTGCGTAGCAATGGTTGAAAAAAGCATTTTAATATCATGATATTCACCCCAGGTCTGGAACTTGCATTCTTTATGCCAATCTGATTTTATTTTTTATGTGAATAAGCTTAACATAACAGGCTAATATTTCAGAAGTTTTTATTTTTTATGGAAGATTAGGCATGAGAATCAGGCAAGTTGGATGTTGTATTTTTGACGCCGTTATCATTTTGAGAATAAAGTTCTCACTATGAGAAAGTAACGGGGTTTAATCCGTTTTTATCTTGACAGTAAGGGGCGGGTCGATAATACCCTATGGCACTTCGTAGAAGTCTCTAATTAAATGAATTTAATGGAGTTCTATGCTGTTTAATTTTGCCAACGTGCTCGTTTTTCTCGTGATCGGGTTGGGGTTTGTCTTTGTTTCCCTCCTGATGAGCAGTTTGGTGCGGCCGCGGGTTCCCACGAAGGCCAAGCTGGCGAGTTATGAGTGCGGTGAAATCCCGACGGAGCCGGCCTGGATCAATTTTAATATCCGATTTTATATCTTGGCGATCCTGTTCATCATCTTTGATGTGGAGATCGCCTTTATGTTTCCAGTGGGGGTGGTGTTTCGGCAGTGGGTGGCCGATGGGAATGGAGTGATGGCGCTTTTGGAAATTGCGGTCTTTGTGTTGGTTTTATTGTTGGGTTTGGTTTATGTGTGGCGTCAGGGGGATTTGGAATGGGCGCGGAAGTCGGTGCTCCCGGATAGGAATATGGGGACGGAGATTATGAAGAAAGCGAGTTCGATACCCTAATGTTAACATTAAAAAGTCAATTACCCGAAAACGTTATCACCACCAATATTGATAAGGTCCTAAATCTGGGCCGTGCCTCCTCACTGTGGTATATGTTGTTTGGCCTGGCCTGTTGCGGGATTGAATTGATGCAGACCGGCGGACCGCGGGCTGACCTCGATCGGTTTGGGAGTGTGCCGCGCGCTAGCCCGCGCCAATCGGATCTGATGATCGTGGCTGGAACCCTCACCTACAAGATGGCGCTTCGTACCAAGGTACTCTACGACCAAATGCCCGAACCCAAGTATGTGATCTCGATGGGTAGTTGCGCCAATTGCGGCGGTTTGTTTCAGCCGGCCTATTCGGTGGTAAAGGGGGTTGACAAAATTATCCCGGTCGATGTTTATGTTCCCGGCTGTCCGCCCCGGCCGGAGGCGTTGACCCAGGGGTTGTTGAAAATTCAGGAAAAGATGATGCGGGAGAAATTCTTAGTGAGAGGTAAGAATGTGGCGTGATTGTAGGGGCGAACCCATGTGTTCGCCCTAATCCCGGCGGCCACAACGGGGGCAGACACATAGGTCTGCCCCTACAGAACAAAAATATGACACCAGAAGAAGTATATAAAAAATTACAAGAATTTTTCCCAAACGTGATTTTTGAATACGTCGAAGGCGCCAAGAATGCCGTCACGGGCAAGACGACGGGAGATCCTGCGATCTTGGTTCCAGCCGAATCGATCCTTGCCGTGTGTGAAAAACTCAAGGTCGCCGATGGTTTGAATTTTGACTGTCTCTCCAATTTGACCGCGGTGGATCGCAAAGACAAGTTTGAGGTTGTCTACCATCTTTTCTCCTACCAAAAGCGCCATCAGGTGACTTTGAAAGTTGTGTTGCCGCGCGAGGATACCGCCCACGTGAGTACGGTGGAGACGATTTGGCCGGTGGCCAATTGGTTGGAGCGAGAGGTTTACGATTTATTTGGGATCCGTTTTGACGGGCACTCGGACCTGCGGCGGATCATGCTGCCGGACGACTGGGTCGGACACCCGCTGCGTAAGGATTATAAGGAAGCGGAAGATTACCACGGGATTTCGACGACACGACCGCCATTGTTGCAATAAAATATATGCCAGAATTTCGCACAGAAGAAATGTTGTTAAACATGGGTCCTCAGCACCCGTCGACCCATGGTGTTATCCGTTTTGTCGTCAAGACCGACGGCGAGGTGATGAGTTGTGCGGTGCCGGATGTGGGTTATCTGCATCGTTCCATCGAAAAAATCTCCGAACAGGCGACCTACAATGGTTTTATGCCCTGGACGGATCGGGTGGATTACCTGGCGGCCATGAATTGCAATGTGGCCTATGCCATGGCGGTGGAAAAGTTGGCGGGTATTGAGATTGAGAAGCGGGGGGAATATCTCCGGGTCATTAGTATGGAGCTGAACCGCATCGTCTCCCATCTTTTGTCGGTGGGCAGCGTGGGGATGGATGTGGGAGCCTATACCCCGTTTATTCACGCCCTGCGCGATCGGGAAAAGGCCAATGATTTGATCGAGGAGTTGTGTGGTCAGCGGCTCACTTATAATTATGCCCGCATCGGTGGCGTCAGTTTTGATATGCCGGTGGGTTGGCAGGCCAAAGTTCTGGCCTACCTGGAAGATCTAGAGTTGCTCATGGATGAGTTTAATCGGCTGATCACGGGGAATAAAATTTTTATCAAGCGCTTGGCCAACGTGGGCGTGATTACCCCGGAAGACGCGATTGCGTACAACCTGGTGGGGCCGAACCTGCGTGGTTCCGGCATCAAGTATGATTTGCGCAAAGATGAACCGTATTCGGTTTATCCCGAACTGGATTTTGAGGTCCCCGTCGGGAGGGGTGAGATGGGAACTTTAGGAGATTGTTACGATCGCTTTGTCGTGCGGATTCGTGAAATGGATCAATCAATCAGTATTTTGCGACAGTGTTTTGCAAAAATTCCGGCGGGGGAGCATTTGGTAAAAGTTCCCAAGAAGATTCGTCCGCCGGTGGGGGATGTGTACATCCGTACCGAGAGCACCCGTGGCGACATGGGGGTTTATTTGGTGAGTGATGGGAGTGATAAGCCGTATCGGGTGAAATTTCGCACGGGGTCGTTTACGGCGATGAGTATTGTGGAGAAGGCCAGCCGGGGGTTGATGGTGGCGGATTTGATCGCCTTCATTGCAAATTTGGATATCGTGGCGCCGGAGATTGATAGGTGATTTGTAGGGGCGCACCCATGTGTGCGCCCTGATCCCGGCGGCCACAGCGGGGGCAGACACATGGGTCTGCCCCTACAGGAAAAATTGACGCAAATATGCAACAATTAGCCGACAAATTAATCCAACATTGTGCCCTCTTGCAGGGCCTCCCGCATGAGCTGACCTATCTCCTGGTCGAGATCGTCTTTGGATCCTTGATGTTGATGCTTTTTGTCGCCCCGTTTGCCGGGATTATCTCCTGGGTGGAACGGCGGGTGGCGGCGCGGATGATGGACCGGATCGGTCCCAACCGGGTTGGCCCGCAGGGTTTTTTGCAATGGTTGGCGGATGGGGTCAAGTCGCTCTTGAAGGAAGATATTGTCCCGTCCAGTGCCGACTCTTTTTTATTTCGTTTGGCTCCCTACCTGGTTTTTGCCGGGATGTTCATGGCCTTTGTCAGCATCCCATTCACCAGTCGGGTGATTATCGCCGATTTAAATGTTGGAATTTTCTACATCATCGCCGTGACTTCGTTGGTGGTGATCGGCATCTTGATGAGCGGTTGGGCCTCCAATAACAAATTCTCCCTGTTGGGTGGGATGCGCTCCGCGGCCCAGATTATTTCGTATGAGATCCCGGCCGGTCTGGCCATCTTGGTGGTGGTTCTGATGTCGGGTTCCCTGTCGTTGCAGGAGATTATCAAGGCGCAGGGGGCGCACCCTTGGAATTGGTTTATCTTCGACAACCCCTTTTCTTTTTGTTCCTTCTTTATCCTGTTCATTTCGTCGCTCGCGGAAGGAAACCGCACCCCCTTTGATATCCCCGAGGCGGAGAGTGAATTGGTGTCGGGTTATTCGACGGAGTACAGCGGGATGCGCTTTGTGTTTTTCTACTTTGAGGAATGGGCCAATCTTTATTTGATTGCGGCGGTGGGCGTGACCCTATTTTTCGGTGGTTGGCAGATTCCTCCATCCGTGCGCGAATGGGCCGTCGGGGTGCATTTTGTCCTGCCTCATATCCTGGAATTTGCCACCTTCTTTATTAAGGCCATGTCATTGGTCTTTGTTATTATTTGGATTCGCTGGACCTTGCCACGATTACGGGTGGATCAACTCATGGCGATGTGTTGGCAGTATCTGATTCCCCTCGGTTTCGTGATGGTGTTGGGGACGGCCACTTGGATTGTGCTCTTTCCCCAGGGGGTGCCGTTGGTGCGGTATGTGCTTTTTTCTGGAACTTTGGGGCTGTTTGGGTATTTTTTCTACCGGGTGGTGTTTCATTTGCGCTATACGAAGGCTGAATTGCAGTTTAACCCGTTTGTGTAACAGGTTGATAAAACGATGACCGTCACCGAATATTTTACAAATATCAAAGACACCGCGACCAGCATTTTTGAGGGGATGACGATTACCTTGTCGCATTTGGTGCGGAAGCCGGTGACGATTCAGTACCCGGATCGCACTCCTCGGCCGGTGAAGGAAACTCTGCCGGATCGATTTCGCGGTTTTCTCAAGGTGGATATGGAGATCTGTACCGCCTGTCTGGCCTGCATGAACGATTGCCCGATCGATTGTATCAAGATCGTGACCAAAAAGGATGAGGCGTTGAAGGAACGCGTCTTGACCCAGTTTGATATCGATGAGGCCAAGTGCATGTATTGCGGACTTTGCACCGAGCCGTGCCCCACGGGGGCGATCCACTTCACCAAGGAATTTGAGGGGGCGACGGAGGATCTCAGTTCGCTCCTGTTTAGTTTTGTCCCAGAAAATCAAGTCATTATTCCTTACAAGGCCCTCAAGAAGGAAAAAGAGGAGACCGTGAATGCTTAAGGACCTGGTTTTTTTGGGGACCGCCGTATTCACGATTGCCTCAGCGGCAACGGTCGCCTTTTCCCGCAATATCCTTTATTCCGGATTCGCCTTGCTGGGCACCTTTGCGGGGGCCGCGGTCTTCTTTATTTTGCTTTCCAGCGATTTTGTCGCCGTGACCCAGGTCTTGATCTACGTCGGCGGCGTCCTGATTTTGGTCCTCTTTGCCATCATGTTGACCAGCAAGATTGGTGACATGAATATCACCAATCGTTCGATCAATTATAAGATCGCGATTCCCCTGCTGTTGCTGTTTTTGGGTATGTTGACCCAGCTGATGTCAGGGGGGAGTTGGGATTTTGGCGAAGAAAAATTTCAGTCGATGGTGGTTCCGATTGGGAATGGGTTGCTGACGGAGTATTTATTGCCCTTTGAAGTGATCTCCATCGCCCTGTTGGGGGCCTTGGTGGGGGCGGTGGTGATCGTGAGGCGAGAGATAAAATAATATGGCGACCTTACAGTCTTACTTGATGGTGACGGCGATTCTATTCGGGTTGGGTCTGTTTGTGGTGACGACCCGCCGCAATGCCGTGGGGGTATTGATGGGGGTGGAGCTAATCCTCAATGCCGCCTCGATCAACTTTGTCGCCTTTGCCCATTTCCGGGGTAACGACGTCGCCGGAAATATGTTTTCCATCTTCATTATTGTCTTGGCGGCGGCGGAGGCGGCCGTGGCGCTGGCCTTGGTGATCTCCCTGTTTCGGCAGTTTGGTACGATTGATGTTGAGGAAGCGACAACGCTCAAGGGATAGTTCCCTCTCCTTACAAAGGAGAGGGTTAGGGAGAGGTCACGAGGCTCAGGACCTCCCCCAGCCCCCTCCTTTGTAAGGAGGGGGAGAACAGGTAAGTTTTCTATGTTAAACATGGTTTGGCTAGTTCCTATTCTACCTCTCATTGGCGCCTTCCTCAATGGCGGCTACAGTTTTTCCGGCAAGAAACTGGTGCGGCCCTTGGTGCATACGATTGCCTGTGGCGCCATCTTGGGGTCTTTTCTCGTCACCTTGCTGACATTTATCCATTTTCTGGGGCTGCCTAGCGAGGAACGCTCGGTCACGGTGACCCTCTTTTCTTGGCTGAATTTGACGAATGTGAAGGCCGATGTGGCCTTTCTCATTGATCCGCTCTCCTTGGTGATGATGATGATCATTACGGGGGTGGGTTCCGTGATCCATATTTATTCGATTGGGTACATGTCTCACGAGAAGAGCTATGCGCGGTATTTTGCGTATTTGAACCTGTTCTGTTTTGCCATGCTCTGCCTGGTGATGGGTTCGAATCTCCTGATCTTGTTTGTGGGATGGGAGGGCGTCGGGCTCTGTTCCTACCTGCTGATCGGTTTCTGGTTCCACGAGAAGAAGAATGCGGTTGCTGGCATGAAGGCCTTCTTGGTCAACCGGGTCGGTGATTTTGCCTTCATCTGCGGGACGATGTTGCTGTTGTGGTCGTTGGTGTCGGTGGGGCAGGGGACGGTCACTTACACGGAACTAAAAGGCGCGGTTCATTTACTGACAAATCAGACCGTGATGGGTTTTCCGGTCCTGACGGTTGTGACCTTGCTCTTTTTTATTGGGGCGACCGGCAAGTCGGCCCAGATCCCGCTTTACGTTTGGTTGCCGGACGCCATGGCGGGTCCAACACCGGTCTCTGCCCTGATTCATGCGGCGACCATGGTGACGGCGGGTGTCTACATGATTGCGCGGCTGAATTTTATGTACAGCCTGGCGCCAGATACGATGAATGTGGTGGCGACCGTTGGTTATGCCACGGCGATCTTTGCGGCCTCGATCGGCTTTACGCAAAATGACATCAAGAAGGTCTTGGCCTATTCCACCGTCAGCCAGTTGGGTTTCATGTTTGGCGCGGTCGGGGTGGGGGCCTACACTGCCGGTGTGTTCCACCTGATGACGCATGCTTTTTTCAAGGCCTGTCTCTTCTTGGGTTCCGGCTCCGTGATCCATGCGATGAGCGGGGAGCAGGACATGCGGAAGATGGGTGGATTGAAGGATCACCTCCCGATTACCTACAAGACATTTTTGCTGGCGACGGTGGCCATTGCGGGGATCTTTCCCTTCGCCGGGTTCTTCAGCAAGGACGAAATCCTTTGGCACACATTTAATAAAGAACCCGTGTTGTGGTGTGTGGGCGTTTTGGCGGCCTTGGGAACGGCCATCTACATGCTGCGGTTGGTGGCCATGACTTTTTTTGGTGCGTGCCGCGCGGATGAAAAGACCAAACATCACATCCATGAGTCGCCAGCAACCATGACTATTCCGCTCATTATTCTGGCATTTCTCTCGGTATGTGGCGGACTTTTGGGGATCCCAGAGGCGCTAGGGCACCTAGTCGGTTGGGAACATTCCAATCTTTTGGAGAGTTGGTTGGAGCCGGTATTTGCTGGTCCCCACCATGAGGTGGAAGCAGGGCACACGATGGAATATCTCCTGATGATTTTTTCCTTGGGAGTTGCGTTGGGGGGTTGCTATCTGGGTTACACCTTATACACCCGGCGGCAGGATATTCCGGAGCGTTTTGTGCGGCGATTTCCCCGTTTGCATCGTTTGGTGGAAAACAAATACTATGTGGATGAGATTTATCAAAAATTCATTGTCGACAATCTGTTGAGGCTCAATCAGTGGCTGGCCCTCTTCGATCAAAAGGTGATTGACGGGATTGTGAATTTGACCGGCTCCATCACGAAGGTGGGGGCCTTTATATCCGGTTGGTTTGACCGGGTCTTTGTGGATGGATTGGTGAATCTTTCCGCCAATCTTACGCTCCAGGGAGGCAGAGGACTGCGTTTGGCCCAGACCGGTAGGATCCAGGATTATTTATATGTCGTGGTGGCGATCTCATTGTTGATTTTATTTTGGAGATTTTCCTGATTAGGAAATAGGAGATATTATGCACTTCCCGTACTTATCGTTCATGACGTTCTTCCCATTGGTCGGGATGCTGATCATTGGTCTGATGCCGAGCCATCGTGCCGATTGCATCAAGAAGGTGGCCTTATTCACGACCTTGCCGCCCTTGGTGGCGGCCATTGGGCTCCTGATGCACTTTGACAAGGCGAATGCGGGGTTGCAATTGTTTGAAGGTCCCTACGCCTGGATCCCGGCCTTTCACATCCAGTACTACATGGGGGTCGATGGGCTCTCGCTGGTCATGCTGCTCTTAACCGCCTTGGTTTGTCCCATCTGTATTTTGGCCTCTTGGGGGATTGAAAAATCACCCAAAGGGTATTTTGCGCTATTTTTGCTGCTTGATTCGGCCATGATGGGGGTTTTTTCCTCGCTCGATTTTTTCCTTTTTTATGTCTTTTGGGAAGTGATGCTTCTGCCGATGTATTTCTTGATCGGCATTTGGGGTGGCCCGCGTCGCGAGTACGCCGCCGTGAAGTTCTTCCTCTATACCTTGTTGGGATCCGTCTTGATGTTGTTAGTGATGTTGGCCTTCTATTTTTACAGTGACGGCAACACCTTCAACTTGGTGACCCTCGCCAATCAACAGACCCATCTGGGACCGCTGAAGGGAGAGCATTTTCGGCATCTGTGTTGGTTGGGACTCTTCATTGGTTTTGCCATCAAGATCCCGGCCTTTCCGTTTCACACCTGGTTGCCGGACGCCCACGTTGAGGCGCCCACGGCCATCTCCGTCATCCTGGCAGCGGTCCTGCTGAAGATGGGGATCTACGGGATCCTGCGGATTTGTTATCCCATTTTACCGGATGCAACCGTGCATTTTGGCACCTTGATGGCGGTGATTGGGGTCATCAATATTGTTTACGGCGCCCTGTGCGCCATGGCCCAAAAGGATTTTAAGAAGTTGATCGCCTATTCTTCCATCTCGCACATGGGGTTCTGCCTCCTAGGGATGTCTTCTTTCACACCTGAGGGATTGAACGGGACGGTCTTGCAGATGTTTAACCATGGCACGATCACGGCCCAACTCTTCTTGCTCGTCGGGGTGATTTACGATCGGGCCCATCATCGTGACCTGGAAGGTTTTGGTGGGATGGCGCAGATCATGCCGCGCTACTCCGCGATGACGGCGTTTGCGTTTTTTGCCGCCCTGGGGTTGCCGGGTCTCTCCGGTTTTGTCAGCGAGGTGTTATGTTTCTTAGGGGGATTCAGATCCTTCCCGATCATCACGGTTATCTCGGTGAGCGGGGTGGTGTTGACCGCCGCCTACATGCTCTGGACTTATCAGCGGGTTTTTTTGGGGCAGGTGAATGAGAAGTATAAGGCCTTTTCGGATATTACGGCCCGGGAATTGACGACTCTGATACCCTTGGTGATTATTGTGGTCGTGTTAGGGGTTTATCCCAGTTATATCCTGGATTTAATGAACCCCACGTTGGTGGCCTTGGGTAAAACGTTGACGGATCTCAAGATTGCGGGACTGTAAAACATGCGCGAGAACCTGCTTCATTTCATTCCGGAATTAGTGCTGATCGGTACCATCTTGGTATTGTTCCTGGCGGCTTTTTTGGCCTCGGCACAGCAACGCTTGTTTCCACAGATTGCCTTTGTCGGGTTGTTAATGATGTTGTTGGCCAACTATGGGTCACGTGACCTCCCGGCCATCCATTTCTTTTCCGGGATGGTCACCTATGATGCCTTGGGACATTTCTTCAAATATATCTTTGGGCTGGTGGGGTTAATGGGGATTATTTTTTCCCATCAATCGGCTGAACTCGAGAAGGCCGATCTGCCTAGCTACTATACCCTGATCATTGCCTTGATCTTAGGGATGGTGTTGCTCGCCACCGCTTCGAATTTGTTGATGATCTATCTTTCCTTGGAGATGGTCAGCGTCCTTTCCTACATCTTGACCGGGTATTTGCGAGGGGTGCGACGTTCCTCCGAGGCGGCCCTGAAGTATGTGATTTACGGCGGTGTCGCCTCGGGGATGATGGCGTACGGTTTTTCGCTCCTCTATGGCTTGACCGGCAGCATGGATCTCACGACGATGGCCCAGTATCTTGGTGCCAATCCGGCGAGTCGTTCGTTGCTCTACGTCGGGGTGCTTTTTTCCATGGCGGGTTTTGGTTACAAGGTGGCGGCCTTTCCGTTTCACATGTGGTGCCCGGACGTTTATGAAGGGGCCCCAACGCCGTTTACGGCGATCCTTTCCGTGGGACCCAAGGCGGCGGGTTTTGCTGTCTTGATTCGTTTTTTCCTGACCGCGTTGACGCACTCCTCGGCCAGTGGCGATTTTATTGATTTTAAAGATACCGGATGGCCGGAGATGATCGCGATCCTGTCGATTGCCACGATGACCCTGGGAAATTTAACGGCCTTGGTTCAGTCGAATATCAAGCGACTCTTGGCCTATTCCTCGATTGCCCATGCGGGTTACATGTTGATGGGCCTGGCGGCCCTCAATAATGAGGCGGTCCGGGCGGTGCTCTTCTATCTGGTGGTTTATGCCGTGATGAATCTAGGGGCCTTCTTGGTGGTGATTATCATCTCCAATCGCCTTGGGACCGAGCAGATCGAGGATTATAAAGGGTTGGGGCATCGTGGTAGCCTGGGTCTATTGTTGGCGGTGGCGATGACCATCTTTCTCTTCTCCTTGACCGGGGTGCCTCCCTTGGCAGGATTTATTGGAAAGTTTTATTTGTTTGGAGCGGTGGTCCGCGCCGGTCTTTACCCCTTGGCCATCATCGGCGTGCTCAACAGTGTTATTTCTTTGTATTACTATGTTCGTGTCATCAAGCTGATGTTCTTTGATCAACCGGCCGATGCCAGCCCGCTTAGTTTGCCGGTGGTGAGTCATTCCTACGTGGTGTCCGGCCTGGCGATCTTGACGGTGTATTTCGGCCTGTTTTGGAATGGTTTGGCCGCGTTGACCGAGCGGTCGGCCAAGTTGTTGTTTTAGTGGCCCAAGGGATTTTGTAGCCAGGATCACCACCATGGATCCATATTTATCGATTCTAATTTTGTTCCTTTTCGCCGCCATCGTAACCGGCGGCCTAATGTTCTTATCGCAGTTATTGAACCCCAAGAAAAAAGGCACGGACAAGACCCCCTACGAATCTGGCATCCAGCCGGTTGGAAACCCCCGCACCCGGTTTGCGGTTAAATTTTATCTCCCGGCCATGTTATTTATCCTGTTCGATGTCGAAGTGGTGTTTCTCTACCCCTGGGCCGTGATCTTTCGTGACTTCGTCCGTTCCGGGCTTGGGGCCTTTATTTTTGTCGAGATGGTCATCTTCCTCGGTGTCCTAGTCGTAGGACTCCTCTACATTTACGGCCGCCGGGCCTTGGATTGGGATTAGAAAATCCGCACATAGAAAATAATTATTTTGTATGCGGAATTTTATTAAAAATTGACATTTTCCGCATATGAACTATATTGGCTTTGTATGCGGAATTTTATAGGTCGTGATAACTATACAAAAAAATTGAATAATTTATGGAAGCAGCGCAAGAGCAGGCTTATTTCCATTTATGGGCGACGTCGTGTTGGTAAGACGGCTCTCATTAAAGATTTTTCCCGGGATAAAAAAGCTTATCTTTTTGAGGCAATTGAAGGGGAGGAGACTAAGACCCAAGTTAAGCATTTTCTGCATCAGCTCAGTCTGATGACGGGGGAAACGCATATTCGGGATCTCGATTATCAAGATTGGGCCCCAGTTTTTGATCTGCTCAGCCAAAAGATTTTTCAGGAAAAATCATTAGTTCTCTGTTTTGACGAACTCTCATGGATGGCCGCCAGTCGTTCCCGCCTCATTGGTTACCTTAAATTCTATTGGGATAACAAGTGGCAGGACCACCCCCACTTGATGGTGATTCTCTGTGGTTCCGTTGCCTCTTGGATGGTCAAGAATGTGGTGCGTTCGAAGGCCCTGTATGGGCGTATTAGCGAAAATATCTTGGTGGAGCCTCTCAGGCCGTTCGAGGTTGCCGAGTTTATCGGGAAACATCGCGGTCAGCGTGAAATATTGGAATATCTACTTTGCTTCGGTGGCGTCCCAAAATATTTGGAAGAATTTGACTTTAGTCAATCGATTCAGCTCAATATCGAGAAGACCTGTTTTTCCCCCTCTGGTTTTTTTGTGAATGAAGCGGAGAAGATTTTTTATAACCAATTTAGCGAGACGCGGGTTTATCAGGCCATTGTCAAAAACCTATTAAAAGGGCCGTTGTCGCTGAAAGATATTTCAGAAAAGTTGACCATCCCCAGCGGCGGTGGGCTTAAAGTGTATTTGGACAACTTGATAGCGGCGGGCATCGTGGAAAAATTTCAGAATATTCGTAATTTTCATCCCAGCCAAACCTACCGCTATCATTTGGTGGACGAGTTCCTAAAATTCTACTATCAGTTTATCCGGCCTCATATTGCTGAAATTCAACATGCGGAGTGGCCAAACCGTTTTGAAAAGTTCACTGCCGGATCGTGGTTCCCATTTTTGGGTTACGCCTTCGAGCGATTCTGTCTGAAGAACCGATATGTTATTGCCGAACTTTTGGGGTTTGGTGGCAAGGTGGTGTCGGTCGGTTCCGTGGTTGACACCACGTCGGGTGGATTTCAGTATGATTTGGTTTATGTGAGAAGCGATGGAGTCATCACCCTCTGCGAGGCCAAATACCTATCGGAGCCGCCCTCGACCCGATATATCAAAGAATTTGAGGAAAAGCTTAAGAGAACCCATTTTCCAAAAGGGCTTACGGTAGAAAAGGTTTTGCTTTGTAACCACGCGCCTTCCGAGGCCTTGGTGGAGAGCGGGTATTTTCATCATATCCTGCAGGCGGGGCAGATGATCAAAGGGAAATGGGATTAGGTAATGATCGTGATAAACTGCGACGGTGTGATGATTTTGATCCCTTTCCATTCCTGGATGATGAGCAGATCCTTGGCATCGCCCGTGACCAAATAATCGGCCTTGCCTTCTAAGGCCGCCGCCAGGAATTTGTTGTCATCCGGGTCCTTGACCACCGAGATCGGGGGTGGATCGGTCACAACCTCGGCAAACTCCCACAGGATCAAGGCGACATCGAAGAGAAATTCTTTCAACCCATATTTGTCCCGGAGTTTTGGTCGGTTCATCACCTCGAGAACTTCTTCATTGATAGCCGCGCTCGTGATCAGTTGAAATCGTTTCGCTTGGAGGGCTTTGAGGATCCTACCCGGAGGCCCGGTGGGGTTGATGAACCCGGAGACAATGACGTTTGTGTCCAGGACAACCCTGGATTTAGCGGGCATGTCTCACTTCGAGGATCGCCTGGCGGATTTCTTCGGTTGAGTCAGCGGCGGTGACCTTGCGATTTTTTCTCCAGAGCCGCTCAATGGACTTCCAAGGGTCGTAATTTTTCAGCGCCCTTCTCGCCAACAGGGCTTCCAGGCAGATCCGATTGATGGAATGACCGCTCCGGAAGGCTTCCCGCGCCAGCTCTTTGTGTATTTCCTGCGGCACACGCAACAGGATCTTCCCATTAAAATTTCTCATCGGACCTCCTTATCCTTATGATATCAAGCTATCATGATAGCTCATTTTATGTCAAAGAAAAACTCATATTGCGTCCTCAGTAACCTCGTTATATGTCTTGGCCCAATGTCTTCCCTCACTGACCGACTCCAAGAATTACAAACCAAGCGCGACAAGGTCATCCAGATGGGCGGGCCGGATGAGGTGGCGCGGCAGCATCAGGCGGGGAAGCTCACGGCGCGGGAGCGGGTGGAGCTCTTGTTTGACAAGGGGACATTTACCGAGATCGGAATCCTGGCCCATCATCAGAACCAATCGGCGGACATGAAGGATCGTTACACCCCGGCCGACGGTTGCATCACCGGTTACGGCAAGGTGCAGGGACGACTGGTCGCCTGTGCGGCCTATGATTTTACGGTGATGGCGGGGTCGATTGGCTATGTGCAGGAACGCAAGGTGGATCGGTTACGGGAGTTGGCCCTTCGGGAAAAGATTCCGATGGTGTGGTTGTTGGATTCAGCGGGGGCGCGCATTCAGGAGTTGGCGGGTTCGCAATTTGCCGAAAGTGGCAAGCTTTTCTACGATCAGGTCAAGATGAGCGGTTTTGTCCCCCAGGTGGCGGCCATGATGGGTCCTTGTGCGGCTGGGACCGCGTATATCCCGGCCTTGGCGGATTTTGTCCCGATGGTGAGTGGCACCAGTTCGATGGCCCTGGCCGGTCCTCCCTTGGTCAAGGCTGTGATTGGGGAAGAGATCACCATGGAGGAACTCGGCGGTTCCAAGATGCACTGCGAGGTCTCCGGGGTGGGAGACCTAGAGGTCAAGGATGATCAAGCTTGTGTTCAAGTGATTAAAGATTATTTGAGTTACTTCCCATCCAATTGCGAACAAAAGCCGCCACGGTGTGGGGGCGGTGGGATTGGTTCTGAGTTTGAAGAGGTGGCCGATGATACGGTCGATGAGTCCATCCTGCAAGTCTTGCCCGATAGTCCCAAAAAACCTTACGACATGTATCAGATCATCGAGCGTCTGGTGGACGGGGGCCGCTTTCTTTCGATCAAACCCAATTTTGCCAAGACGGTGATCACGGGCCTGGGCCGGATGGGGGGAAATGCGATTGGGATTGTGGCCAACCAGCCGATGGTGTTGGGCGGTGTGCTGGATGTGGATTCTGCGGATAAGGCGGCCCGCTTCATCAATCTCTGCGACGCCTTCAACATCCCGCTGCTCTTTTTACAGGACGTCCCCGGTTTTATGGTGGGGTCCAAGGTGGAACGGCAGGGGATCATCCGGCATGGGGCCAAGATGCTCTACGCCGTGAGCCGGGCCTCCGTCCCAAAACTCACCATCGTAGTGCGCAAGGCCTACGGGGCGGGCTACTACGTGATGTGCGGCAAGGGGTACGAGCCGGATGGAGTAGTCGCCTGGCCTTCCGCCGAGATCTCGCTGATGGGGGCAGAAGGAGCGGTCAACATCATCTTTCGCAAGGAGATCGAGGCGTCCACCGACAAAGACAAGACACGCAAGGAGCTCGTGGAACGCTACCAAAAAGAGATCAGCCTCGAGAAGGCCGCCAGCGGTGGCTATATCGATGACATCATCGACCCGCGTGATTCCAAAAAGTGGGCGATTCGGATGTTGGAGCTGTCTGAGCACAAAGAACTTCATTGGCCCAAGAAGCGTCATGGTGTCATGCCTGTATGATTTTTTTCTTGAATTCATATGATTTATTAATATATCATATGAATTATAAATGAATTTCAATAATATTATCAGTAGGTTATTTGGAGATAATGTCAAGATTAAGGTCTACCAAGTTCTGTCCCTTCATCAGGAAGGATTGACGGGGCGTGGGCTGGCTTCCCTGATTGGCACTTCGCCTTTTAAAATCAATCAGGTCTTGCGGCAATTGGAGGCCCAGGGGGTTGTACAATCCTCTGTGGTGGGGAGGGCCCATTTATACCGGCTTAATGTTACACATATTTTGGTGACCACATTCATTGTCCCCTTGCTTGAACAAGAGCGAGGATTTTTTCAAAGATTAGGTGAGGGGATTATCAGTCGGCTTGATCCTCATCCTCCCCTTTCGGTTATCCTGTATGGGAGTGTGGCACGCGGAGAAGGGGATCCGAATAGTGACTTGGATCTTTTGTTGCTCTATGATGATTCCCAAGACATTTCTCCGAAAGGTATCATAGCCACTGGTGATCGTCTTTCAGAATGGACCAGTAGGGAATACGGAAATCCGATTTCCGTCAGACGTGCTTACGTGTCCGATTTTAAGCGGCGAGCCCAAGAACATGATTTGCTTATTCGCAACATTATCAAGGAAGGGAAAAGACTTGCCGGCCTTTCATTAACGGAGGTGCTCAACTATGGCCCCTAAAACAGTTCCGACAGTTGATGTTGAGAAAGGCCAGTATGTTGATTATCAAAGAAAAGCCCGCCAATTTTTTAATGTCATGAAGATGTGTTTGCAAGATAGAGAATGGGACGCTGTCCTGCTCAATGGGATTCATGCCAGCATCAGTATGAATGATGCCCTGACCAGTTTTCGGCTTGGAAAGCGTAGCTCGAGTAAATCACACCAAGACGCAACTACCTTGTTAAGCCAAGTTGTCTCCGGACAAGAAGAGGGTAAAAAAAACGTGGCCCGACTCTCACAAATCCTGGACTCAAAAAATGCCGTTGAATATGAATCGCGGCGTTTTTCTGAACGAGAAGCCAGGTACTTTTCTCAACAGGTGGAGCGATTTGTGGAATGGGCCGAAAAACAGCTGCCTCCCGGTTAGCTTTTCCCAGACACACTTCGTCCGAATTCCGAAATTCCGCACACAACTTTTTCCGGAGTCAGCCGATCATGCCGCAACTATGATGTTTCGGTGGAATAACTTTGGTTTAAGCAAGTCGGCCTGGGAAAGGCTTGCGACAACCGTTCCCGATTTGGTTGCCCGTGGCGAGGTTCACAGCCTTGCAACTTTGCTAAAGAATGAAGGCGTCCGTTTCCCCGATTATGAAGGCGTCACACTCAAGGCTATTGAGCGAGCTGCTCCCACCACATCCAGCACTCTCTCCGAAACTCAGATCCGGGTAGCCCTGGGATGGCTTGTCAACGGGTGGGGGGGAATGGAGGCGCTTCCGGAAACAAAGACACTGCGCAGTGATCGTTTGCAAGCAGCAGAGGTGGAGGGTCAGTTACAAAGGATGGAAGACTTGCTGGAGTTTGCCGCTCGAGATGCAAGAATTGCCCCCCATTACCAAAAATGGGCTCAGCTTTTTCCTGCACCACCTTCCATTGGGGTGAAGTACCTGACTTATTACCTGAGGGATTTGTTACAGACATCGCTCGCCTGTTCCAGTATTGGACAGCAACAATACTCTGATGCCGTCTTGACCGGGCTGGAGCAATTGACCGAACATATTTTAGGGCTTCCCTTGCCGGCACTGCTCGTTGCCAATCTCTTGGCCCGCGACGTTCTTGGGGGACATTTCGATGTGGAACGGGGGCTCAATGCGATTTCTCTGGGCTTACATACCCTGATTGAGCGATTGGATCAGGATCATCATGCCGAATTAGTGGTGGTAGAGGATGTTGATCTCCCTCCTGAATTGCCGAGAGACGGCCTATTGCTGCCCATCACACCAAAATTAACGCCTCAAACTGAGTCCAATTCCCAGGCCGCTCATGAATGGAGTAATGCCTATGTAGCTTTTTTTTCATCCTATCAGTCCATCAATTCCGCAGCCATGGATTTGGTCGAGGCGGAGTTAACAGGACTCCCTGTGGGTGCCCAGGCCTTGGTCCTCGGGGCACCAATGGGCATGGCCCATCAACTTGCCACTCGTCCGAATCTATTTAGGGGCGTCTGTTTGGTGGATCGTTCCAGCTTTATGTGCGCTCGAACGACACTCTTTGAAAAGGCAATGGGGCCGCACTTGCGAGGGGCCCCCGTCGAGGTGATGCAAGACGATGTGTTAGATCATGAGATACCGTCGCACGCTTTTAGCCTGGTGCTGGTGGATCACCTTCTCGAATATGTGCCACCCGATGGTCGGCGTCTCTTGTACCAGAGATTGGGTGCTGGGTTGGTTCAGGGTGGCAAGATACTCTATCGGGTCTATTTGCGAGACTCCCTTCGATATCGTGGCTATGAAAAGGATCCCATCGCACGTGAGATTGCCCCTGGCCTGATATCCTTTGATGGGGGGCTCAAAAAAGGTAACAAATATCGCGCACGTCATGCCAAGTATCATTTTTCTTCCGGAGAATTGGCGAGGGAATTAGCCGAAGCCGGCTTCACCCGAGCACAAGGGTTTCGGGTTCTGCAACGCCCCAAAAAATTGCTCAGTGGACTTGGCGACATGACTCAAGAGGTAGTGGTCAAAAAAGTGGGTCCCTAACTAAGAATCAGGTTAGGGGTGTTATTTTCCCTTAGCTTTTTTGGGTTCTTCAACGACCTTCAACTGCGCCGGGGCCACAGGAGGGTCAGGGATATGGATGGCATGATGCCAGAGCGCGCTTGGCAGGAATTTAAAATCTTTAATCCCCACTTTGGCCAATTGATAATAACGTTCGAGCAGCGTGTGCACGGTTCTAATCCCGCGTTTTGCTAATTCATCAACGAGTTTCCTTGCGTCTTTTTGCGTGAAGAGCCAATTCTGCGGATATTGCGGGGTGTCTAAAATTTTTGTCAGCGGGATTCTGGATTGGGTTGTAGCAGGGGGAGACCATTTTTCCAGGGGGCCGCGTTTGAGCCCCACATCAGCCAGGATGCGATCGAAATATTGCAGTACGTTCGGACTCGCTTGATCCAGACGGAGGAATTCCTCATCGGTGAGTTGCAGGGCTTCTCCCAAATACCAACAATCGCTTTGTCTCAAGACATGATAGAGTTTTCCCTTGAGGACCATGGCGCTGGTTTTGGGGCCCTCTTCTCGCGCCACTACGAAAATGCCAATGGGCAGATCGAGGGAACAGGACACTTCTTTAGCGCCAAAGACCTCGATCATTCCTCTCAGGATTCCCGCATCAGCTTCGACCTTGGTGAATATACCAGGAGCCTGACGCAATCCCCTCAGGTGAGGGGGCATGGAGGTCACGACAAAGGAGGGTGGTTCATGGCCGTCATGTTGTTGCCATTCGATGATTCTGGTGGGCCCATCGGGTGAGGCATCCGGTAGGGAATAGCAATGATCGCAACGGACATACCAATGGGTTTTGGGAGACGGTTTGTTTAATGGATGAACTGCCAACAGGGTTGGTTGGTCGGGTGAAAAGGTGTCTTGGGCCCATGAGAGTGTAGTGACAGGCTCATCGGTCAAGAAGAAGTCCCCTACCAGACGACCGTGCGGGATGTAAAATCCGGAGGTCGTGGATGGGTCTGTCAAACGAACCAAGCGTGGTTGTGAGAGGGATGTTTTTCGTCCCCACATCACTTGAATAATTCCCTCCGCCTCTCGTTCCAATGCCGGACGGGCTGCGGGAGTTGCCTCCTCGAGGGACCGTAGCACTCCAGTTAGAACGCCCACCTGGCGTTGATCTTGGAGCAAACGGCCCCCCAGGGGGCTGATTGTGGTTGTGTTCACCATAAGTTGTCGGCAGCCAGGCTAGAATAGTTGCGTCCGGATTACCACACGCAGTCGGCCTGGGGATACTGCGAAATCAGCCGGTCGGGGGTGAGAATTTTCATCTTGTACTCCTGGGCGGTGGCGATGATCATTCGGTCGCAGGAGTCGTTGTGAATGAGTGGCAGTTGGGTGGATTGTGCGGCGATTTGGAAGTTGATGGGGACTTGGGTGACGCCATGTGTTTGCAACGCCTCACGAAACCACTCCTCAGGCGTCAGTTTGGTTGCCAAAGGCAGTTTCCCTTTGGTCATTTTGGTTCCCAACTCAAAGGCTGAGATTGCCGAGACGAAGAGATCGTCCGAAAAATCTTTGAGCAACGCAACAGCCTGCGCTGACAACCGCGTCCGGTCTTTTTCATTGCTCAGCCACCAAAGGGTGCAGGTGTCCAGTAAAAGAGGCATTTAACGGTTCTCTAGGGGCCAGTCTTCTTCGTCCAACGGCAGCATAGGGTCTTCCAAGGCAATCCCTTGCAAGCGGGGATTGGTGACGAAGGGGTCGTGCTTTTTGGGCAAGGGGATCAATTCTGCCACCGGACGGCCGTTGCGTGCGATTCGGATATGTTGACCTTCCTCTTCCACCAGACGAAGCAGGTTGGAGAGGGTTGTCTTGGCTTCGTGAATATTGATGGTCCGCATATAAACTAAGTCTAGTTTAGTTTAATATAAAACTCAAGGCATTTCTTTGATAAACTTGACCTTTCTCAGCAATTGACCTTATCTGAATGGTATGCCTGACAAAGTTATCATTACCTGCGCCCTGACGGGGGTTTTAGCCAAAAAAGAGCAGTGTCCGGGGATTCCTTATTCCCCGGTCGAGATCGCCGAGGAGGCGAAGCGGGCCTTCGACGCCGGGGCGACGATGGTGCATATCCATGCCCGTACCCCGACCGGCGGGCCGAGTTGGCGGACGGAGGACTTTGGCGCGATCAAGGCGGAGATCGTCAAACGTTGCCCGGTCATCATCAATTTTTCCAGCGGCGGGATCGGGTTGCCGATCGAAGCGCGGACGCAACACATCATTGATCATAAGCCCGATGTGGCGGCCCTTAACATGGGCTCGATGAATTATGCGATCTACAGCCGGAAACAGAAAAAGTTTTACCACGACCATGTTTTTGCCAATCCATTCAAGGATATTCAGTATTGCCTCGAACAGATCAATCTGGCCGGTGCCAAGCCCGAGTTGGAATGTTTCGACACCGGGCACATCAGCAATGCGGAACCGTTCATTGATTTGGGCCTGTTAAAAACCCCGGCGCACTTTTCCTGCATCTTGGGCGTGTTGGGCGGGATCTCGACGCGGCCGGGAAATCTGCGGCATATGCGGGACAACCTGCCGGCGGGCTCGCATTGGGAGTTGATCGGTATCGGACGAGATCAGTGGCGTTTGGTGCAGGAGGCCCTTGAGCTGGGTGGGGATATCCGGGTGGGTTTGGAAGATAATTTGTACCTGCTGGATGGTACGATGGCGGGATCCAACGGCGATCTGGTTACAGCGGCGGCTCAGATGGTTCGACAAAGGGGACAAGAGGTGGCTTCGCTGGCCGAGGCGCGACAACGGCTCGGGCTGCCACCGATTTGATCTCAATCCCTTCGGGTAGTTCCTGGTTGAGTCTTTCCTTAATTTCTTGAGAGTCCAAATTTTGTGACAATTCCATGGTGAGTGGTTCCGCCTCTACCTCGCGGCCGACGGCGATCCCGTTACCGAAAGTGATCCGAGGCATCGGGTGAAAGCCTTCGGAGAAGCGGACCGGGAGCTCGGCGCGGGAGACGGCACGGCGGACATGTTCGACTAATTCCAAATGGCTCAACAGGGCGGCGGGGCCTTTTTTGGAGAAGGTGGCTTGGTAGGTGAAGATGGTGCTCCCTCCCCTTACAAAGGGGAGGGTTGGGGAGAGGTCCTGTTCGGGTGAGACCTCCCCCAGCCCCTCCTTTGTAAGGAGGGGGGAATACCCCCGAATCTCCGTCGTCGTCTTTTTCTTCACCGCCTTGCCATTCGGATCATACACCGGCAGTTCATAGGCCCTATTCCGTACTTCTTTGTAATCACACACCCCGCAGATCGTGCACGTCCCGGTGGAGCAGTCGTCGATGAACCCGGCATGGAGCGACTCCTGATAATCCTCCCAGAGCCACTCTTTTTTCATCTCGGTAAACAGGTGGTCCCACGGGAGGATTTCGTCCCGGCCGCGCCGGCGCTCCACGTAGAATTTTGGATCGATCCCGAATTCCTGAAAAATCTCCATCCAGAGATCAAACTTGAGCATCTCCTCCCATTCGTCGAACCGGCACCCTCGCTCCCAGGCCCTGACGATCGTTGGGGCCAGGCGGCGGTCGCCGCGTGCGAAGACCCCTTCTAGGTAACTCATCTCAGGGGTGTGCGGCTTGAGCCGCAGTTTGCGTGATTTGAGGCTGCTGCGTAACAGGGTGAGTTTGTCGCGCGTCTCTTGCAAGGAGAGTTGAGGCTCCCATTGAAAGGGCGTGAAGGGTTTGGGCACGAAGGGGGAGACGCCCAAATTGATTTCGATTTTACGATTATATTTTTCCCCGGCTTGCAGGGCCTTAAATCCTAAATCGGCGATGGCCCGTACGTCCTCTTCGGTCTCACTCGGTAGGCCGACCATGAAATAAAACTTCATGAGGCGCCAGCCGTGTTTAAAGACCTCATCCACGGTATGCAGCAGGTTGGCCTCGGTGTTGCCTTTGTTAATCACCTCGCGCATCCGTTCGGTGGCGGCCTCCGGGGCGATGGTAAAGCCGGTTTTCCGCACCCGTTTGATCTCTTCCATCATGGCGGGGGTGAGCTGTTCCACCCGAGTGGCTGGGAGCGAGATGCCCACATGTTTGCCACTGTGTTCATCCATCAGATCTTTTAAGAGTTGTGAGACGCAGTCGTAATCTCCAATAGACAACGAGACGAGGCTGACCTCTTCCTGGCCGGTGGCCTTGATTTGTTCGCGAACAATATGTTTGACCCGTTCGGGGGAACGTTGTCGTTCCGGCCGGTAGATATAACCCGCCTGGCAAAAGCGGCAACCGCGCGTACAACCGCGTTGCACCTCGACCCCGACCCGGTCATGGATCACCTTCATGTGTGGCAGGATCGGTTGGGTCGGGTAGTACGACGTTTCCAGATCCGAGACACTGCTCTTTTGCACCCCGGCATGGTTGTCCAACAGCGGTTCAATCTTGGCGATGGTCCCGTCCGCATGGTAATGAAATTGAAACAGGGAAGGGACGTAGACGCCGCGGATTTTGGATAATTGGTGTAACAATTCCTTCTTTCCCCCTCTTAAGGTAAGAGGGGGTTGGGGGGTGTTATGATTTTTCACCACCTCACAAATCTCCAAAATCGCCTCTTCCCCATCCCCCACCAAGATCGCGTCATAAAAATCCGCCACCGGTTCCGGGTTGAAGGCGTTGTTGCCCCCACCCAAGATCAGGGGATAATTTTCATCGCGATCCTTGGCGTAAAACGGGATTTTTGCCAGGTCGAGGATGGTCAGGATGTTGGTGTAGGTTAATTCGTAGGGAAGGGAGATCCCCAAGATGTCAAACTCCCGCAGCGGCCGCCGCGATTCTAGGGAGCTGAGCGGGAGTTGTTCGCGGCGCAAGGCCTCCTCCAAATCCGGCCACGGGGCGAAGACCCGTTCACAGGCGATCCGCGTTTGATCGTTCAACAGATGGTAGAGGATCTGCAAGCCGATATTGCTCATCCCGATCTCGTAGGAATCGGGATAGCAGAGCGCGACCTTCAGATCGACCTGACTCCAATCTTTTTTGACGGAATTTTTTTCATTCCCAAGATATCGAGATGGTTTCCGGACTGTGGGTAGCAATTCCTCAAAACGGGTATTGTAGGGGCGACCCGGTGGGTCGCCCTCGTTCGGCGGCATCATGACAGCGAAACCGCCTTCCGTCCGAGCCAACGCCGCGCAATGCCAATGATCATGGGCAGCAGCGAGATGAAGACCACGGCCAAAATAACCAGGTGAAGTTTTTGTCCCAGCGGGCTCTTGCCAATAAAAAACCCGAGCAGGGTCATGCTGACAATCCAACAAGCGCCACCCCCCAGACTGCAGGCGACAAATTTGCGATACGGCATCTGGGCTACCCCGGCGATGAAGGGGACAAAGGTGCGCAGGATCGGGACAAAGCGCGCCAGTACCAGTGCCTTGCCGCCATGGGTCTCGTAAAAGGCATGGGCCTCCAGGGCGTATTGTTTCTTGAAGAAGCGGTTATCGGGCCGACTGAATATCCTGGGGCCAGTCTTGCGGCCTAATAAAAACCCCAGTTGATCCCCAATAAAAGCGGCCGTAATCAGGGCCATATTTAAAGTATAGATGTCGAGAATGGGCGCTCCCCCTAACCCCGATCGAGATGAGAGGACTCCGGCTGTGACCAAGAGTGAATCACCAGGCAGAAAGAAACCGGCGAGGAGTCCGGTTTCGGAGAAGATGATACCAATCAGGGCCACCATGCCGCCGGCCCGGATCAGGTGTTCGATGCCCTCCGGGGAATGCAGGGAGTACAGCAGGCTGAGGAGTGATTGCATGCCTGACGGGATACCTGAGTTTAGATCCTTTTCAAATAGAATTCGTTGGAATACTGGGAGCCAGTTTGGGGGCTGCAAAGTGACACTTTGAGGCGATATTTTCCGTAGGGCAGTTTCTCCAGGACCTCGTGAAGACTCGATAATGAAACAGTTTCAGAATGATTAAAAATGGTCGAGCAGCCCAAGGAGGGGAGGGAGAAGTTCGTTACCGTGTGCCACGTCCCTTCTTGAAAAAAATCCAGGTCGATCTTGGACTCGAGCGACACGGCCGCGGCTTTAGGTTCGATCCGGAGTTGGGCCAATTTTTTATCAAGGGTTCGGTCAGGAGTGACGGTCAAGGTGACCGGTGCCTGCGGGTTGGACTCTCCCACCCAGGCCTTTCGCGGGGCTGGTTCCTCCCAGGTGCGTACGGGACCGACATCGACATGGACCATGTTGAGTGAAGGATAATAGCCGACCCCGCCCGCTTTCAAACTCAACGCATAATCACGCAGCGCCTCCTCGGTGATCTCGTCCAGGTGGATATCAGCGGCCATGCCTCGTATGTGTAAACTTTCTCCCGCCACATGATGCCCGGTCTCTTTCAATTCCTTATTAAAGGCCTGGGTTCGGTGCCCGCAAATAATTTCCACTTGCCGCACCCCAAAGTGATCCTCGATTTGATCGAGAAGCGTCAGGAGTTTTGGATCAATCGCAATTTGCGTGTTGGAATCCCGCGAACGGAAGAGCTGATTGATCCGGTTGAGGCCCGGGGCGGAACGATACTGAACTTGGGCGCGTTCGTTGAGGTGATAGACGTAGATATTTAATTGGCCGTCGGCCGCATAGCTTTGGGCCGGGACGAGCCAAGCAAGGAACAATAATTTTGCGAAAAAAACCGCTATGAAATTTGCTTGTTGTCGCATTTTTTTTGTGTCACCATTTACGCTCATGCGCGAAGAAATTGCAAGATTGTTGCTTAAGGCCGGGTCGGTCACCCTCTCTCCGCAGGCCCCATTTACCTGGGCCTCGGGGATTCAGTCGCCTATTTATTGCGATAATCGCATTCTCTTATCACTCCCGAAGATTCGCAACGAGGTCATTGCTGACTTTGAGACCCTGATCAAAAAGGGGAAGATAAAATATGACGTGATTGCGGGGATCGCCACGGCGGGGATCCCGCACGCGGCGATTTTGGCGGATCGCCTGAAAAAGCCGCTGATTTATGTGCGTGCCCAGGCGAAACAGCATGGCAAGAAACGGCAGATTGAGGGGCGTCTCGAGAAGGGCAGCCGGGTCTTGTTGATCGAGGACCTGGTAAGTACGGCCCAAAGCGCCCTGGCAGCGATCCAGGCCTTGCGTGCGGAGGGGGCGGTGGTGCGGCATTGTTTGGCGATATTTTCTTACGGGTTGGCCGTTTCGCAAAAGGCCTTTGAGAAGGCGCGTTGTCAGCTCTACACCTTGACCAACCTCGAGACGTTGTTGACCGCAGCCATGCGTGATGGCTGGATTTCCCTGGAAGAGAAGGGCCTCATCCAAAAATTTTCCCAGGACCCAAAAGGGTGGTTGGCCAAGACGGCCAAACAGCGTAAGAAGTAGTCTCGCCTTCTTAAGTTACGGTTTCAACGACCTCAAAAGCAGCCGAGCGAGTGGCGATACAGCGGCGGGACAGGTTCCAATGGCCGTCCGATTTTTTTAGGATATCCAATTGCACATCGGCGAGATGGGTACTCAAGCAAAGTCGCTGGCTACCATCCGGATCTTCATAAGGCACCTTCATCTGATCCTCAGGATGAGCTGTCAGATCGACGACAAAATAGTAGGGTCCTGAGGTGGCCTCTAGGTGCCAACTTTGCTGATCATAAGTGCTGCGATTCTTCCACCAGTGATAGGGTTGATGACAGGCGTACCTCTGGCCATCGACGGAGACAAAAAACAGGGTGAGTGGAGGGGAGAGTTTTGTGCCCAAGGAAATCTGCGCGGTCAGTGCCTCCAAGACCACCTGGGGATCGTCGAAGGTATTGCAATGGGCCCAGGCCCAACGGCTGGCCTGTTGGGTCCCCCAAAAATGGGCCTGATGGCCGGGGAGTTGCTGGAGGGTGAGGGTTTTTCCATCCACCACGATGGTGCCGGTGACCTTCATGCTGAGATGAGGGGCCAAAAATTTTGTCTTGGGGAGCGGTAAGAAATAAAGCGGTGTCGGGTAATGTCGTAAAGAAATGGAATCGGTAAATTGCAAATCCCATTCCAGGGAGTGGTTGCCTTGTTTTAAGCTGCCCCGGGCCCCTTCTTGAAAAAGCGACGAACTCTTGATGGAGATAAAAAAGAAATAGGGTTCAAACTTGACCTGATCGAAGGGTACGGTCTCCTTGATAAAAAAATTTTTCTTGGGATCCTTCCCGTCGAAATACATGCCCCAGAGTGAGGCCTCAGGTGGACGTCCTTTTGGAGTCAGTAGGGTATACCGCAACCAGAAGGCTGTTTGTTCGGCGACGTTGTTCCATTTAAGATAGTAGACTTCGTAAAAGGGGGCCTGATTTTGCCAGCGGGTTAGATTGTCGCGTTCGGCCGAGTGCAATGACATAATATCAAGGGGGAGATACCGCTCTCCCCCTTTAACCTCCATCTGGTAGACATCTGTCTCATCGTTCGCTCCGTTTGTCTAGCTGGAGTAAATCCAGCTAGACAATACTCGCTCACTATCTGAGTTGTAGAGCACCTTCTAAATCATACGGGAGGGCTTTGGTGATTTTAATCGGATGAAATTGGCCGATGGTGAGGTTAGGGCCCTTGATGTGAATTTTACCGTCAATTTCTGGGGCATCCCATTCGGAGCGGCCCCAATGTAGGGGTTCAAAATTTTGAACCCCTACTTGTTCCACTAAAACAGGGATGGTTTTACCGACTAGAGAGAGATTTCTTTTCAGGCTAATTCCCTGTTGTAATTCCATAATTCTATCCCGTCTCGCTTGCCGCACCTCGGTTGGTACCTGATCGGGGAGGTCGTTGGCCGGGGTGCCTGGTTCATTCGAAAAGGCGAATACCCCCACCCGGGTGAGTGTCGCTTCGCCGACAAAGTCATAAAGTTTCTGGAAATCGTCCTCGGTCTCCCCGGGGTAGCCGGCGATCAGGGTGGTCCGAATCCCCATCCCGGGGATTTTTTTGTGGAGTCGGGTGATGATGTCACGGATGTAATTTCCATTGGAGCCACGCCGCATCGATTTCAAGACGGAATCGCTGATATGTTGAAATGGAATGTCCAGGTAGCGGGCGAAGTGGTCAGAGTCGGCCAGCCGGTCCACCAGTTCATCCGAGAAGCGGAGCGGGTAGGCGTACATCAGTCGGCACCAGATGCCCGAGGGGAGTTTTTCGCTGATGGCGGCCAAGAGTTTTTCGATAGTGGTTCCATTGTGCAGGTCGCCGCCATAGTCGGTAGAATCTTGCGCGATCAGGTTAAACTCGCGGACCCCCTCGGCGTGCAGGTTTTGCATCTCCGCAATGATCGATTCGATCGACCGGCTGCGCTGTTTACCGCGTAACTGGGGGATGATGCAAAAAGTGCAGGTATGGTTGCACCCCTCGCTGATCTTGACGTAGGCCCAGTGCTTGGGCGTGGCGCGCAGCCGCGGGGTGTTTTCATTGTGGATGTAGAGGGGGGGATGGATGTATTCCCGGTTCGGTAGGGGCGTATTGCCATACGCCCCCACAGGGGCCGCCAGATCGGCAATTTTGGCATAGTCGTTGGTCCCGACAAACAGATCAACCTCGGGCAGTTCCTGAGAAATCCCCCCCGCCCCTTGGTAGCGCTCGCTCAGACAACCGGTCGCAATCAGTTTTTTGCAATTCCCCGTCTTTTTCTGCTCTGCCAGTCGCAGGAGGGTATCGACCGATTCCTGCGATGAGGCCTGCAGAAAGCCGCAGGTGTTGACCACGATCAGCTCCGCCTGGGACTCATCCTGGGTCAGCTCGTACCCCTTTTGCACCAACGACCCGAGCATGATCTCGGAGTCGACCAGGTTCTTGGGGCAGCCCAGGCTTTGGAGGAAGACTTTTTTAGGCATGCCGCCTTGTTACCTTGTTCCCCCCCGGCGTCAACTTGAAATTCAAGCTGGATAGGGTCTGGTTGCTACCACACAAACAACTTCCAATGATTCCCGCTGATCAAGCGGAGGAATAAACTCACCCCCTGCGGATGCCCGCCCCAGAAGGGGAGCCAGCCGATGGATACGAAATGAAAGGTGAGGATCATGGAGGCGCCGGAAGTGAATCGTGGGTAACGCTGGGCCCAGGCTTGTAACTGTGGTTTTGTGGTGCAAAATTTTGTCCAGATGCGGAGGAGGATCATGCCAGTGGCGTGCCAGAGGCCCCAAATGAAAAAGGCTGGGGAGACCACGTGCCAGAGGGCGATGGACATAAAAACGATCAGGATATTTCTGAACGGATGGCGACGGTTCCCTCCCAAGGGGATGTAGAGGTAATCGCGACAGAACCCGGTGAGGGTCATGTGCCAGGAGCGCCAGAAGAGGGAGAGGTTGCGTTTGAAGTAGGGGAAGTGGAAATTTTCCGAGATGCGGAATCCCGCCAAGCCGCAGGCCGCAATGGTGAGGTCGTTGGCGCCCGATACCAGGAGATAAAACCAGAGCGACAGGGTGTAGAAGGTGATCCAGAGATGGCCGTAAGAAAAATATTGCGGCGTATCGAAAACAATCTTCCAATCCATCGCGAGATACTTTTGGGCAAACCACCACTTGAGACAGCCGATCGCGATTCGTAGGAGGGTCAGGAGCGTGTCTTTCAGGGTGAGAGGATCTGGCTGGGTCATGGTTTCATGAAAATGTTCAAAACGCTCGATGGGTCCCTTGAAAAAAGTCGGGGCAAAAAAGGTGTAGCAAAAAAACTCCGCCATGCCCCCGGCGATGGGTAGTCCGGCGCGGATATCCAAGATGACCGAGAGCCAGCGAATCAGGGTGTAGGAGATGCCAAATTCATGGACCAAAGAACCCGTGAACGGGCTGGGTGTGTGCATCAACCAAAAATAAAATACTACTAAACCAATGGCCAATCCCGTGCAGACCTGTTGCCGATAAGGCCGCATGGCGGTGTACATCAAGGTGAGAAAGAGCAGCCCGCCGGTGGCCACAAACAAAAACAGGTAGAACGGATCCGTGGCCAATTCCAAAATAAAGAGACTCGCCCCCAACAAAAACAACGGCCGGCCTTCGGAGGAGAAGAGCCGACTGACCAACAACAACCCCGCAAAGCAGGCCAGTCCCCAGGTGAGGGGGAGGTGGTCATAGACGGGGGCTTTGAGTAGAACGGCTAGATCGGAAAACATTTTTTTCTACCTTAGGTATCCTCTCGTACCAAACATCATCAAGTCTTATGAAATGGGCATTCCTCTGGAGTTTGGGAGCTGGCTGCCGCTGCCCTTGCTGGTTCGGGGCGGATGAGTGAGGGGGCAGCTCCCCGCTCGCGCGGGCGATAGCTCACCTCGAAGTCTTGCGGCCAGCGGGTCTTGCCGGCGCGGACCGGGTAGATCTCGCTAGTCATCAGGCTCATCGTGTAACGGCGCAGTAACAGGGTGGTGATAATTTTCATTTCCTGGTTGGCAAAATTGATCCCGGCGCAGAGATGGGCCGCGCCGCCGAATCCGATCATGCTGTAAGGGAGCTTGTCTTCCCGACGCTCCGGGGAAAAACGTTCCGGATCGTAGCGATGGGGATTGCTAAACACAGTCGAGAGCCGATGGGAAACCCAGGGGGAGGCGATGACGGAGGTCCCTGCGGGGATGCGGTAACCACCCACTTCAAAGGTGTCGGTTGCCTTGCGGAACACCATGTGGGCCACCGGATGAAGCCGTTCGGTTTCCTGGATGGCCCAATCGATGAGTTGCAGCTGTTGCAGTTTTTCGGCTGTCAGGGGGCCATCCCCCAGTACCTCATCCTGTTCCTCCAAGACGGAGGCGAGATAATCGGGATTTTGCAAAAGATCGGCCAGTACCCAAGAGGTTTGTCCCAGGGTGGTTTCATGGCCGGCCCAGACCAGCATCATGATGAGATGGCATATCAGTGCGTCATCCATCTTCGCATCTTTGGCCTCATCGAGTAAGATTTGGAGGAAATCCTGAGGTCCATTGGTCATCCTGCGCCGCTCGTCGATCGCCCCTTGGAAGATCTTATTGAGGCGTTCCTTGGCCTCTGCGCTCCTGCGGAAACGAGGCAGGGGGACCCACAGGGGGAGGACGGGTTCGATCCCTTCCGAGAAGACACGAAAGGTTCCGAACAGGTCGTCGGCCATCAGGTCCCGGAAACTCTCACCCAGCAGGGCGCGAGCGGCGATGTGCATGACCAACGGGCCCAGTTCTTGAGGCGCCTCGAAGGTCCCCGATTGTCCCATTGTTTCCAAGAATCGTTCGGTCTCCGCGGTCATGGCGGTCACATAGCTCTCCATCATTTTCTTGCTGAAACGCGGCAAGACGATACTTTTTTGAACTTTGTATTCGTCTTCGGGGGCCAAAAAATAGACATTGCCGGCAAACATCCGTAGCAAAAACTGATAGGCATCCCTCATGGATAGGGATTTGTCGGTCTTGGTGAAGAAGAGCCGGTTCGGTTCCGGGCCCAGGAGGACGACGGCGTCCTCTTTGCCAAGGCGGACTGAAAAAACGGGACCATGTTCCATGAAACCGGCTTCGACGACCGGGATCGGGTCGATTAGGAAATCGAGGGTACTTCCCACGAACGGGACCCCTTCATAACGGGGGGGAAAGTTGGCCGGAGGCCTGTTGCGCCCCTCCAACAGCGGTTGGAGTCGCCGAGCGATGATTCCCTCAAGACCGTCACTCTTTGAGCGCTTCCGAATTGCGGCATTCATGTCTTGCAACGTAGCCCCGGCGAAGCGGGCTGCCCCGTAACCGGTCTGTAGGGCAATCGTCCCCGCCAGACTCTCCGCCGCCCGGCCTATCATGCTTCCCATCGAAAACAAACCATCGATCATAATTCCTCCTCAATATGCGTTCGGGTTGCTTTAAAGGAAAACTTTTTCCACCGCAACTTTTCTGATGGCCTAACGATAATTTAAAGATGCAAGTTCAGTCCTTTCAGATGGCCAATTTCTTACGGCAATTGGGCCGTATCCCGTTACGGGTTTTGGGGCCAGCGACCACGGCTTTTAACGAACTCGCCCCTTGGGCCTTAGATCGGGCTGCCTTGGAGTTGTCTCAGCGGTTATCGCTGGGGAGTGAGGTAGATGCCTTTTACCAAGGGTGCAAACTGTTGGTCTCTCGCGTGGGAGCGGGTCAAACCGCCCCATTGAGTCCTGAGTTGGTGATTTATCAGGGAGATGATCAACAAATATTCGTGACCTTGGCCCTACGTAACCGGGAGGCGGCCTTTATGGTTTTCCCCGGGAAACCACGTGCCGACTTGGAACCACTCGATGGGATGATGGTGACCCCGCTGCGGTCGTTCGGGGTCTTTTTGGATGACCATCTTTTTGCTGCCCGTGAGAAAGTGAGGGCAGTTTGGGGGGATGCTCCCTTGTCTGTTCAGGCCCGGCGGGTGCAAGATATGGTTTTGGAGGTGGTGTCACGTCGGCTCTTTGAGAAACCCCGTTACGGAGCCATGGCTGAACATCATCCGGTGCGATTAGCAGTTTGGGGTTTGTTGGATGCCTCGGCGGAGCGAGAGGTTCCAGAAGTGTCCCGGCTGTTTTACTCTGATTGGCTCCATTTTTTGAGTCTGACTGAACCAGAGCGACTGAAGAACGTCTTCAGGGCCGACAATCCATTCGACGAGCTCGATGTGTTGGAAAAAGATTATCGGGACTTTCTTCCCTATTTTGCCAAGTTGCACTCTTTTTTCGAACCAATCGCGCGTTACTTTGGGGAAGTTTTTCTGAAACCGGATGCGAAGATTCCTTCCCTGGACGAAGTTGCTTTTTGTACAGATCTTTACACCTATCTTGCCATGAGAAAAATTGCACCCGAAAAGACGTGGCCAGAGGCCATTATCAATGCCTACCTGTGTAACCACAATGATGGACTTCTCACGGCGATAGACTCCACAACCTCCTTTGAGGTGTTGTTGGAAAGTGGCGCGATGTTGATCAAGATGATGGTCACATTTTTAGGCCGACATCTGGCGGGTGATGAGGAGGCGATGGCGATGTTTGGCGACCGGATTGCCCGTGATTTTCCGGAGGCGCTTGTCTGCCATCGGGGCAAGGCCAGCCCGTTGCGATACGAGGAGGTCAGCGCTACGCGCAACGAGGTATTAAAACGCCTGGTAGGGACTGATCGTCCCCATGTGGCCCTCATTGGCATTGGGAGAGAAATGGCGATTGTGGAGCGCTATGTCCGGGAAGGGATGGATCTCACTTTAATCGACAGCGAGCCGCGGGTGCAGGAATATTTTGAACAACATCAGGAAGATCTCAGGCGTTTGGAAACAGAATTTGGTGCCCGAATAATTTTTGACAACAGGGATTTTAGGGACGGCCGACTTGGCGCCCAGTTGGCAAAAAAGTGCCACGCCGTGGAGTTGCAAAACGTTTGGTTCAATCCTTCTGGAACTGCGGAAATCCTCGATCGATGGCTCGTACCGGGTGGGGTGGTATTGCAATATCATCCCGAACCGGGGCTCATTGATTTCACCGAGGACGGCTACGTCCCCTTGATCCAACGCGAACGGATCCCGGCTTTTCTTGGAACCCTTTCGGAACGCTGTGCCTATCCAACCGGGGTGTTTTTTTCGATGTGGCGGAAACCGAGGGAGTGGTAAGCCCTTGTAAAAATGAAAAATACCTTTTCTATTTTTACAATGATACGGACATTGGAAGGCTTTTTTAAGGGTCTTGCCTTGTGACGCCACTCTTGCCATAACCTCCCGCATGAAATTCGCCCATTCGCAGAATCTCTTTCAAGAGGCCAGCCTTCACCTGGTTGGCGGCGTTGACTCTCCCGTGCGCGCTTTTAAAGGGGTAGGGGGGACGCCGTTGTTTATCAAGCGGGCCAAGGGGGCCTCTTTGTGGGATGTGGATGGGAATCGGTACATTGACTACGTGGGCAGTTGGGGGCCGATGATTTGGGGGCATGCGCCGCTTTTTGTGTTGAATGCGATTCGGCGCGCGATTCGGAGTGGGACCAGTTTTGGGGCCCCTTCGGAGGCGGAAACCCAGTTGGCCCAATGGGTGAAACGGTGTGTGCCGTCCATCGAAAAAATTCGTTTTGTCAATTCGGGCACCGAGGCCACGATGGGGGCCATCCGGGCGGCGCGTGGTTACACGAAGCGGGACAAGATTATCAAATTTGACGGGTGTTACCATGGCCATGCCGACCATTTGTTGGTCAAGGCAGGCTCCGGAGCGCAGACCTTGGGGACGCCCGACAGTGCCGGCGTGCCGAGCGCCTTGGCCCAAGAAACCTTGGTGGCGACCTACAATGATCTTGGTTCGGTCGCCGCCTTATTTCAGAAATTTCCCGGACAAATTGCGGCGGTGATTGTGGAACCCGTGGTGGGCAATATGGGGGTGATCCTCCCCCAGGCGAATTTCTTGCCGGGGTTGCGCGACCTGTGTACGCACGAGCAGAGTGTATTGATTTTTGACGAGGTGATGACCGGTTTTCGGCTGGCCCTGGGCGGGGCCCAGGAGCTTTATGGGGTGAAGCCGGACATGACTTGTCTGGGCAAGATCATTGGTGGCGGGTTGCCGGTCGGGGCCTATGGGGGCGCGCAGGACATCATGTCGGTCGTGGCGCCCGAAGGGCCGGTGTATCAGGCCGGAACCCTTTCCGGAAATCCCGTGGCGATGGCGGCCGGGAGCGCGACCTTGAAGGAATTAATTAAAAGCCCGCCTTACGCCCAACTCAACGAGGCCAGTTCCGAGTTGATGCGTGGTTTGAGAGACATAGCGGCGCAAGTGAGCATCCCCGTGCAGGTGAATCAGGTGGGCTCGATGTGGACCCTATTTTTTGCGGATCGGCCGATCACCAATGCCGGTGAGGCCCGCCGGAGTGATACCAAACGTTTTGCGCAATTTTTTCACCTTATGATCGAAGCCGGCGTCTATCTCCCCCCGTCGCAATTTGAGGCTGCCTTTGTCTCCGCGGTCCACACCACGCATGAATTTGAAAAAACCCTCCAGAGGGCGGAGGCTGCTTTGCAGAAACTACGGGAGGCTGCTTGAAAAAAATGGACCCGTTTTTAGTGGCTTGGGGCGTTTATGGGGCCGTTGGGTTTCAATTGGCCTTTGCGGTGGTGGGTGGTTTGTTGTTGGGCAATTGGTTGGATAAAAAATTAGGGACCAACCCCTGGTTGGCTTTAGGGGGATTGATCTTAGGCTCGGTTGGTGGATTTTATAATCTGTTGAGGATCGTCGATTGGCACCAGAACAAAAAGAACTGAGACTGATTTACGGGATTGTCGCTGGGGTTTCCAGCTTGCTCCTCCTCGCGGGCTGGATCACGCAGCCGGCGCCGATTTTTTTGAGCCTGCTGTATGGGGTGGTGATTGGGGCTGGCAACTTGGTCCTGCTCGTTTGGATTGTCACCCAACTCACCTCCGGCAAGACGATCAAGAAGCGTAAAATCTTCATTTCTTTCGGTCTCAAAGGGCTGTTGTTCGTCTCATTAATCATCTTGATTCTCGGTAAGACGCATGTTAGTCCCGTCCCGCTTTTGTTGGGGATGTCCAATACGGTGGTGGGCATTCTGTTATACGGTATCTACGGCATCAAGGACTACTATGCATGAATTTAACTGGATCGCGCTGCTCTCCGATAAAATCAATCACCATAATATCCATGTTTTTACGGCCCTGATGATCGTCATCCTCCTGGGAGTGGCGGTCTTGTGGGCCCGGCCTCGACTGAAGAGGGCGGAGGAGCGATTGATTCCCGAAGACAAGATGACCTTACCCAATGTCTTTGAGGCCGTCGTGGAAAGTATCTTAGGCCTGATGGAAGGGGTCATTGGTCATGGCGCGGAGAAGTACTTTCCCCTGATTGGGACGGTTTTTATCTATATTTTTCTGTGTAACGCGATCGCCCTGGTTCCCGGGTTTGTGCCGCCTACCGACAATATCAATACCAATCTGGCGATCTCGTTGACGATCTTTGTTTATTACAATGCGATGGGGATTCGCGAAAATGGTTTGAAAAATTACATCAAGCATTTGTTGGGCCCGATCATTTGGCTGGGGCCTCTCATGTTGGTTATTGAGTTAATTGGTCACCTGGTGCGCCCTGTCTCCCTCTCGCTGCGTTTATTCGGCAATATCACGGGGGATCACCTGGTCTTGGGTATCTTTTCCGGTCTGACTCCGATTTTGGTTCCGGTCATATTTTTAGCCCTGGGGCTCTTTGTTTCCTTCATCCAGGCCTTTGTGTTTAGCCTACTGTCGATGATTTATATCGGCCTGGCGACGGCCCATGAAGAACATGTCTAGACATTCTTTGCCAGGGACTCTCGAGGAAAGGAGGAAAACTCTTATGAAGAAATTCTATCTGATGTTGTCCGGTTTGGTGAGCACACTGCTCATGACCGCTGTGGCGTTTGCGGCCGAGGAGCATGGTGCCGTGGCTGCGGCCGCGAGTGGGGATGGTTCTTTGAAGTCTGCTTTGGCGATCTCATCCGGTTTGGCGATCGCGATTGCGGCCTTTGGGGGCGCCCTGGGACAAAGCAAGGCGGCTTCTACGGCCTTGGAAGGGATTGCCCGCAACCCCGGTGCCGCCGGCAAGGTGCAGACCCCGATGATCATCGCGCTGGCTCTGATTGAGTCGCTCGTGATTTACGCGTTGGTTATTGCGTTCTTGTTGCAAGGGAAGATATAGGGTTCCCGTTGTTGGGAAAACAAAACCCCCCTGTACCGTCTGGTACAGGGGGGTTTTTAATTGTTGTTATGAATTATTTATCCAAAATCAAGAAATCCACCCGTCGATTTTTGCCACGACCTTCGTCGGTCTTGTTGTCGGCGATCGGGCGGTCATAACCGTAACCTTCGGACTCGAGATAGATGCCAATACCTTTTGATTCCAGGTAGGTCCTGACGGTACGGGCCCGATTTTTAGACAGGCGGAGGTTGGCGGGTCGGCTTCCGACATTATCCGTGTGTCCCTCAATGCGGAGTCCCTTGAGCTTAGGCCGGGCCTTCACGGCCTCCACCAAGCGATTAAGCACCAACATCCCGTCTGCCTTCAAGATGGCTTTGCCAAATTCAAAATAAATCGTGGGGGTCTCAATATGATCATTCATGACCTTGATATCGGATTCGGGGCAGCCCTTATTGGAACGGATGCCGGCGGTATCCGGGCATTGGTCCACATCGTCTGGCACACCATCGCCATCTCGATCCGGTTTCGGCTTGCCATGAAAGCAATTTTTGTTGCAGGAAATCCCAATGAACCCACGGGCCACTGGGGCGCCAACGCCTCGTGCTATCCCAACACCTCCGCCGGCCTCAATCGCCAGACCGGTGTCAAAGGTCTTACGTAGGGCTGCGGTGACTTGCGCGGGACTTTGGATCTTGCCCCCAAAGGCGTTTTTGGCCACGGTGCGGCCATCGATTTCACCCACCAGGGTTAATTTCCAGGGAAGTTGGATGGCCGTGCCCAGTCCATAAGTAATCATATCGTCGATATTGACCCCAACGCGGGTGATGTTGTTTTGAAACAGATAACCCATGTTCAGATTTACGGAGGCCTTGTCCCATTTCTTTTCCACGGCCATTTTGACGCCCGGAGAGACCTCGTTGGTCCCGGTGAAGGTCCGGCCATTTCCCAGGGGCACTGTGGCATAGGGGATGATGGCCAAGCCAATGGGCTTGGTGATCGGGTCAAGGATCTCTCCCTTGATCATGACGAGGGGATCTCCCAAGTCAAATTGATTTTCCCGGCTAAAGGCCGTGGCCGGGTTGTAAAATTGGTTAAATAAGACAAAGGGGACATCAAAACCAAACTGCAGATAGGGGGTGGCGTTGATATCAAAGAGCAAATGATCGGTTAGCATCCGTTTATTGATAGTTTGGGTCGTCCCAGCCACCGCGGTTTTAAACGGGGTACGGGCGTAGTCGAGCACCATGCCCACGTTAAAATCAAAGGTATCCTTAACGTAGGTATCCGAAAGATACAGGTAAGGTCCCCGCCCCGGCGCTGGCCGGAAGGCTAGGGAACTAAAACTATCTTGATCCGCCCAGGCGGTGGATGCCGTCCATGCGGTGATCAAGAGTAACGCAACAGACCATCCAAAACTTTTACGAAACGTGTGCATACATACCTCACTTAAAGGTTGATCGAGGCGAATACCCTCGGATTAGCCGTCATTATCAGCAGTTTTTCAGAAAAGTTGCTTGTTTTGTGAGTTTATTTTTTAGCCCTTTACAGGGAGTTCAGGGAGTTTTTTTCAGGTGGCGGTGTCCCAGGAGAAAAACGGTCGCAAAGAGCGCGACTGTGACGGCATAGACTAAGGTTTTTTTAATTTCTTAAACTTGTAACATTCGGGTGAATGGTCGTTGACCATCCCAACCGCCTGCATGAAGGCGTAACAAACAGTTGTTCCCACAAACTTGAACCCCCGCCTCTTGAGGTCTTTGCTCATCGCATCACTTTCGGGGGAAGAGCCGGGTTGCTGGCCACCCCGGATGGGCTTTCCGCCCACAAATTGCCAGATGTAGCGATCGAAACTCCCAAACTCGCGCTGCGTTAAGATGAACAACTTGGCGTTTTGGATCACCGCATTGATTTTAAGCCTGTTACGAACGATACCTGCATTCTGCAAAAGCGTTGCTTGTTTCTTAGCGGTATATTTTGCGATTTTTTGGGCGTCAAAGCGATCAAACGCCCGTCGATAGCCATCACGCTTCTGGAGGATCGTGAGCCAACTCAAGCCAGCCTGAGCCCCTTCCAGGTTGAGCATCTCAAAAAGCAGTCGGTCATCATGAACCGGCACGCCCCACTCGTTATCGTGATAAGGAATAAAAAGCTCGTGAGAGGTGGCCCATTTGCAGCGAATTGGTGTTTTCATGGCGATGCTCATCGTTTAAAACATTATGAGTCCGACAGGATTAGAACCTTTAACTTGCAATTTTGTAGAGTGCCACCCCTGTTTTAAAGGCAATTCATAATTTTCCCTGATGGGTTTCGGAGGATGGCGGATGTTTGCCGACCTTTTCGGAAGGGCGTACCCAAGGTTTACCCAAGAAATGTACTTGCTAATGTCCTGAATTTAGGACATACTTTACCTTAATGAAGCCTGCTAAGTTCCACCCGAAGGCCCTTGAGTTTATTCGGGGACAGTCGGTGGTATTAAGGCAGAAGATTGGTGAGGCCTTACGCGATGTCCAAAAGGGAATTTCCCTTGCCATGCCTCTGAGCCGATCCATGCCCGGCGTTGCGGTAGGATGGCAAAGTCTAAGAAAAGCAAGATCGTAACAGTTCACACGGCCCAAGAGTTGGGCATGGCCCTAGGTCTTTCCGCTGTCGATACGGCGGAAATGGAGTTTCGCTCTGAACTGACTGTAGCGCTGTCAAAAATCATCCAATCCGGCAAACTTACTCACATGGAAATTGCCAAACGAGCCGGAACATCCCGCACCAGAGTCACAGCCATCGCCAACGGAAACACTCAAGGTGTCTCGACGGATGTTCTCATTCGCGTATTGGCCGCCACTGGGTATTGGGCGACGATTCGACTGAAAAAAGCGGCCTAAGACCTAAAAATTTCCAATGCTTTTCTTGCGACATCCTCCCCATGCTCTTGCACAAAATGGCCAACGTTCTCGAGTTCCAAAGCAGGCGGGCAGCCTTGAATGCATTGGCGCATTGGCTGCATGACCTCGGGGCCTAAGATGGGATCTTTCATCCCAATGGCCATGAAACTTTTGCCCTGCCATTGTTTTTTCCACCACTGAAGGGCCTGTCGTGAAATGGCTGCACCGGGGGCCTCGGCATGATCGGGAACCAGGTTGGGGAAGGTGCGCACTCCCGCTTTAAAATCTTTTGAGGGGAAGGGGGCTGAGTAAGCGGCGGCCTCTGCTGGTGACAGATGAGGTGTCCATTTTTGCATAAGATCACCTACATTCAAATCAGGATGAGCTTGGTTGAAAGCCCGCCATTTTAAGAATGCCTCATTGACTTTTCCCGTGCCAAACCCTGTATTCATGGCTAAGAGCCTGGCAAATCGCTCAGGCATCTCCATGGGAATGGTCAATCCCAGCAAGCCACCCCAGTCCTGGCAGACCAGGGTGATATTTCTCAGGTCTAATTTTTTGATGAATTCAATCAGTGAGGAGCGGTGAAAATTGAATGTGTAGACTTGATCGTCCATGGGCTTATCCGATTTGCCAAAACCAAAAAAATCAGGAGCCACGACTCGGCCCCCGCTGTGCACAAAAACAGGGATCATTTTACGATAAAGGTAAGACCAGGTGGGTTCTCCATGGAGGCACAGAAAGGTATGTTCACTGTTTTTTGGACCTTCATCGAGATAATGCAGCCGTAAGCCATCGTAGCCATGCAAATCACTGAGGTAATTTGCCGCAAAAGGATAGCCTGGTAAATTGTGAAAACGCTCATCCGGTGTTCTGAGGGACTTAATCATGAGCAAGTTAAGAACCTTCTTCGGGCAAAAATTTGCCTGCGCCAAATTTTTATGCGCCCGACAGGATTCGAACCTGTGACCTTCGGTTTCGTAGACCGACGTTCTGATCCGCTGAACTACGGGCGCGAGTACAACAGGGGCAAGGATCTAGGGCCTATGGGCTTGTTTGTAAAGCAGAAATTCTGGGGGCCTACTTTTTTGCCAGATTGATTTCCACCACGCCGGAGGGGAGGTTTTTTTGTTTGATGGTGTATTGTTCGCCCAAGCTGGTGGTGCATTTTTCAATAAAACTGGCGGGTGTGGAATTAAACTCCATTCCCAAGGTGATGAGGTTGGGGGATTCGCTTAAGACCTGGATTTTTTCGACGCCTTCAATTTGTTTCAGCTGGTTTCGGGTTTCTCGGTAGTTGCGGTAGGATGACACATTGACCAATATAACCCGTAAAGACGAGTGCCCTGAAGATTCTTCGGAAGCGGCCCAGACAGAAGATGTTAACGCGAGCATGAGAAGAGAAAAAATAACTTTGAGAGTGGATGATTGATTAAACATGACGAAAGGCCTCGATTCTTTCGATCTCCAGTATCACATAATCCTTGCGGTCGACAATCTTAATAGTGCCGTTTTTCATATCGATTTTCTCTAGGCGGCCCACATAAGCGAGCCCAAAGGCGATGACTTCAACGCGCTTTCCAAGGGAAGCCTTCAAACCTTTTGGCGTGATTTCTCCCTGCATCGGCCACACAAAACACCTTTTACGCGCTGTGTCAACGGGCTTGCGGGGTGGACACCCGGCAGGCGTTGAGTCTTTGGCGGCGAATGGATTCAATTTCCGAGGTGGGGCTTTCTTTGACTTGGAGTTCAATCTGTTGCTCCCCGTTTGGAGTTACGCGCAGGATGTGGAGGCCCTGTTGCGAGACCTGTTCCAGGGGAGAGATGGAACCTAAATTTTCAAATTCTTCGAGGGATACTGCATCAGGCCTATCCATGGGATCTAGCCGATCTATTTGGGGGCCTTGAGAATTTGTCCCGGACCTTGCTTGGGCGATATCGGCGGCTTCTCTAGCCAGAGTGCGCTGGTTTTGAAAGAGCGGGGCGAGTTGTGCCCGGTGTTGGCTAAGGTATTCCTGGGAGATGGTGAATAGAAGTGTGGCATCAGGGTCGGATTCATCGAGCGTCGGATCATTTTCGTTGCTGAGATCCATCGTCGTGCTTGTCTCAGGCAAGTTAACGGCCGCTTGATTGGTTTCTTTTTTCCCTAAGCTTGTTAATAAATCCATGATGGCTCGATCGACAGGATTATTGGGGTCGAGTTGGCACACAAGCATCGGGGTGACTTGGTTCTCGAAATGAGGTGTCGGATTTTTTTTCAGAGTCATAACTTGTGGTGGAGGTTGGTTCCATTGTTTCATGGGAAGGGCGGTGATGGGTTGTTCTGGAGCAGGGGGTGGTTGTGGAAGCATGACGGGCAAGGTTTCTGCTTGCTGGATGATAGGTGTTGGCAGAGGAAGCGCAGGAGGAGGGACGATGGGATCGGGCAGGATGGGATGAGGCACATTGGCTTGAGGCTGGGGTTGTGTAGGAGGTGGCGTGGGTTTTTTTTCTTGCTGAGATAGGGCAAAAGTGGCGCTGCTATCGTGACTCTTGTCGATTTCACCCAAGATGGTTGGCGGGGTATTTTTTTGATCCTGAAACGGCGTGATCACTATTGGTGGAAACGGGTTAGGAGAAGCAAGGTCATGGGTACCGGGTTCTGGAATTGATGGTGGTGAAGGTTGGGTGGGTAGTATTGGAATCGAAACGACGCCTGGGTTCTTATGAAGCGCCTCAGTCCCTACAGGAACCACCTGAGCGGGTACATATTTTTTAAGAAATTGGTGATACACAAAATACCCCGTGCCACCCAACAGTGCAAACGCGCCTATCGTGGCCACAATCATCCTGAGCCATCGGACGGGATTATCCATTTGTTGTCGCGCTTCCGTGACGACCTTCGTGATTACGTCCACGGGCGGCGAAATAGGGCTGCTTTGGCCCAACTCGAGCATGATCTGTTGCAGGGCATTGACCCGATCATGACAAAATGGGCAGGTAAATGTATGACGTTGCAAGGTGTGGCGTAAATTGGCCTCGAGTTCCGCCTCCAAAAAGTCGGTCATGACTTGATGGAGTTGGAGACAAGGCCCCTCCGGGATGCGTGTCGCGATGTCTTGGGACGCGGCCTTGAGCAGCGCATCCCGAAATATTATTTTAATGTGCGGCACGGGTTGTTCGACAATGGTGGTAATATTCTCCCAAGAAAAAGTGACCTGTAGCCGCAGATAAATAATCTCACGCCCTTGGATAGGCAGTTCTTCAAGTTTTTGTTCCAGGGGGCTGGGATTGGTGATGGGGCGCGATCGGTAGCGGCTGCTCAGGCTATGGGCTCTGTGGTAGAGCCAGGGGACAAAAGTGTTGCGCACGCTGCGTTTGCGGGAACTGGGAATTATTTCCAGAAAAAGTTGCGGAAAAATGCGGAGAATTTCACTGTCCCGTTCGTTGAGCAGGATGAGGAAACTATAGAGAGCGACTTGGTATTTGACCAAGAGTTCGTTGAACCCGGATCGATCGCCCTTGCGGATGCGGGTGAGTAGCTCGGTATCGGTTGGCACAGACGCATTCTAGCAAAAATAGGGTCAAATTTCTCTTGAAAAGACTTGGGGTGAACCCTATATCCAAAAAACCATAAGGAGAAAAATCTATGGCTGAACTTACCAAAGTGGCTTCTGTGGAGCAAGTAGCCCCCGGGCAGGGAAAAATTTGTGAAGTGGGGGATCACCAAGTGGCCCTGTTTAATGTCGCGGGCAAGATTGTGGCCTGCAACAACGTCTGTCCCCACCGCGGCGGGCCTCTGGGAGAAGGGGATCTTGCCGGTACGATCGTGACCTGCCCGTGGCATGGCTGGCAGTTTGATGTGGTCACGGGGGTGTCACCGGTGAACCCGGCGGCGAAGATTGCGACGTATCCGGTGACGATTTTGGGACAAGATGTCTTGGTAGAAATTTAACCCCCGGTGGTTGGTGTAGGGGCGATCCTTGTGATCGCCCGGGCGAACCAGGGGCGAATACAAGATTCGCCCCTACGGGAGGACCATGAATTTTATTGTCGTTGGCGGTGGTTGTTACGGAACTTACTACTGCCGTCAGTTGCTACGCGGCGCTGAGAAATTGGGCCTCGAGCAGTTGGTCGTGGTCGACCATGACCCGAACTGCCAGGTGCGGCGCGAGTTAGTTGATGATCGTATCCTCCACATCACCCAGGACTGGCGTGTTTTTCTTCAAACCTATTTTGCGGAACAACTGCAGCGCCACGAGCAAGGCCTCCCGATCATCGATCACTACGTCCCTCCTTGCATTGCCCCCCATATCCTTTTTGAGACCTTTGAATGGGAATTGACGCGGCATCATCCTACCCTAAAGATCAGTCATCCTCCCGTGAGCGGAAAAATTGGGACCCCAGTCGATATGGCTTTAGCCGATGGCAATCGCGCCTTGAGCTTTGCCGAATGGATTTGTCCGCATAGCTGCATTGAACCGCGCCTTTGCCCCGTCACGCGTGGGCCGAAGGATTGGGATATGCGGGAGCATTTGGTGAAATTCTTTGCGGAGCAACAACTTCCCGTGGATAGTTACCACCTCTTCTCGTGCCGCCACCTGGCGATGGGGGTGGGGACGATCCCGTGGCGGGAGATTGTGGTGGAGTTTGTGTTGTTACGGGAGGCGATTACTAAAAATCACGAACACCGTGCTGCTCTGGCGACCATCTCGTCCTGTCATGGACTGGTGGGGTTGATGGAGACATATCTAGGAAACAACAATTAGTTCCATAGATATTCAATGGGGAGTGCGATAATTTTTTCCCCAAGTTGCTGAATCGTCGCGCCGCGATACCAGAGGATGCCAAAAGGTATGTTGCGGTTTTTGATTTCATTGATGAATAATTGGAGGCCCTTGATGTCACGGTCTTGCAGGCGGATCGCATGTTTGACTTCCATCGGGACCAGGGTTTCTCCCATTTCCAAAACGATGTCGACCTCATAGCCAGCGTGGAGTTGCCAAAAAGAGAGGGTGGGGCATACGGGCAGGGTGGCGGTTATTTTTTTTAACTCATTGACAATCCAGGTTTCAAAAAGGGCCCCGAGATGTCCGCTGTTTTTGAGCATTTCTTCCGATTCACACCGTAAAAAGAAGCAGGCAATGCCCGTGTCCAACAAATAACATTTGGGGGTTTTGACAAATCGTTTCTTGATATTGGTATAGTAAGGGAGTTGGGTAAAGGCTTGATAAGATGTCCGCAAAATATCCAAATAGCGCTTGCAGGTTGGCACCGATATGCCAATTTCTTGTGAGAAATTGCTTAAATTTAACAAATTGCCCGTTTGAAAGGCGATGGATTGATAAAATCGTTGAAAGTCTTCCAAATGACCTACTTGCGCTAAATTTCGCAAATCCCTTTCAATGTAGGTGGTCCGATAATTCTCAAACCACGTGGTGCGCGCCGCTTGCGTCTTTAATTCATGCACTTTAGGCATGCCGCCCGATAAAATATAGCGATAGGGGTGCGGGACGCGCCGGATTTTTATTTCATTTGCGAGTGTTTTTAATTGGCCGATGCTCGTGGCTTGTAAGAGGTTGGAGATAAAGCGAGGTTTCTCAATCCCACTCAACTCGGCCATCGAAAAGGGCAAGAGTTCCACAATGCTGGCCCTGCCAGCCAAAGTCTCCGTGATGGTCTCCATGAGCTGGAAATTGGCTGAGCCCGACAGGATAAAGCATTTTTTTGGATTCTTATCCACTTCAGCCTTAATGGAATGAAAAATGGGTGGGGCCTTTTGAGCCTCATCAATGATGATCGGTGTCGTTAGATTTTCGATAAAAAGATCAGGATCGCGCAGGGCTCGTTCCAAGAGACCGCGTTCGTCAAGATTGAGGTACTGCCAAGACGGCTTTTGCAGGTGTTTTAACAGGGTGGATTTGCCCACCTGTCGCGGACCGGTCAGGCAGACAACGGAGAATTGTTTCAGATGAGAAAGGATTTTTTGTTCCTGCAGCCTAGGAATATAATGGTTCATCAAGCAAGAGCCTAGATATGAAAATTTAAAGTGTCAATTTAAATTTTCATATCTAGGCTGGGAGTACTCAAATTTTTCCGGCTGGACAACGCGGTGAATATTCATTATAAAAATCAACTTCATGGCACTCAAAGACATCTTTGCCGGTGCAGTGGTGACCACCAAGCTCAAGGAAGTGGTGGCTTGGGGGCGGAAGAATTCGCTTTGGCCGATGCCTTATGCCACGGCGTGTTGCGGCATTGAGTTTATGGGGACGGTTTCGTCGTATTTTGACATCTCGCGTTTTGGGGCCGAGCTGGTGCGGTTTTCGCCGCGGCAGTGTGATTTGTTGATTGTGTTGGGGACGATCAACTACAAGCAGGCGCCGATCCTGAAAAAATTCTACGATCAGATGTGTGAGCCCAAGTGGGTGATCTCGGCGGGGGCCTGCGCCTCGTCCGGGGGGTTTTACAACAACTACAGCGTGGTGCAGGGGATCGATGAAATTATTCCGGTGGATGTTTATGTCCCGGGTTGTCCGCCGGCGCCCGAGGCGATTTTACATGCGGTGCTTAAAATACAGGAAAAGATTGATTCGGAAGCCAGGAACACAGTAGAACTCCTCCCTGCTGTTTGAAATGCCTCTTCCTATGATGATAGAACGTTTGCAGCAGGTTTTTCCCAACGAGGTCCTCTCCACCTACACCACGGCGGTGGGGGAGGCGGTCGCTGTGCTGCGTAAAGATAAATTGCATGACGTGCTGGCTTACCTGAATCAAAACTCGGATTGTCTCTGCGAGGCCTTGTTGGATCTGTGCGGTGTGGATTATCTCTCGCAGCTTAAGCCCGGAGAGGCGCGTTTTGAAGTTGTTTATCAACTTTATTCCTATCAACATAACCATCGCCTCCGGTTAAGGGTAAAGATTCCTGCCGAGGACATGACACTCCCCAGCGCGACAGATCTATGGGTGGGGGCTAACTGGTTTGAGCGGGAGGCCTTCGATATGTTTGGATTTCAATTCGCCGGTCATCCTCATTTAAAACGGATCTTGATGTTTGAAGGATTTGAGGGACATCCGTTGCGCAAGGATTACCCCATTGAGAAGAGACAAAAAATTCCATTTCCCCAGGAGATTCCCTAATGGCGCAGGCCTTGATGACAGAAAATTCAGACCTGCCGACACAAAATATGGTCCTCAATATCGGGCCTTCTCATCCGGCGACCCACGGGGCGCTGCGCTTGTGTGCGGAGTTGGATGGGGAAACGATTGTGAAGGCGACCGTGGAGATCGGTTATCTCCATCGGGCCTTTGAGAAGCATACGGAGGTGAGCACCTGGAGTCAGATTATCCCCTATACCGATCGACTCAACTACTGTTCGTCCTTGTTGAATAATGTGGCCTACGCGCGGGCCGTGGAGCAATTGCTAAGGATAGAAATTCCAGAGCGGGCGGTGTTTATTCGGGTGATTGTCTCCGAACTGGCGCGGATCATGGATCACCTGATCTGTGTGGGGACGAGCGCGGTTGACTTGGGGGCGCTGTCGAATTTTTGGTATTTTTTCAACGTGCGCGAACAGATTTATGATTGGACCGAAAAACTCTGCGGTGCGCGCCTGACGACCAACTACACCCGGATCGGTGGCGTGATGCGTGATTTGGCCCCCGGCTTTGACGAAGGGATTCGCAAGGTTTTAAAGTCTTTAAATAAGGCCCTCAAGGATGTGACAAAGCTGTTGGGGAGAAATCGCATTTTTATGGATCGCACCCAAGGCGTGGGAATTGTCACGCGGGATGAGGCGATCAATTGGGGGTTTACGGGTCCCTGCCTGCGCGCGAGTGGTGTGCCCCATGATCTGCGCAAGGCCCAGCCCTACTATCACTACGATGAATTTGATTTTGAGATCCCGGTGGGCACGGTCGGGGACACCTATGATCGATTGATGATTCGGATCGAAGAAATGAAGCAGAGTGTGAGGATTATCGAACAGGCCTTGGAAAAGATTCCGAGCGGACCGGTGATGGTCGATGATTCACGGGTGGCGCTGCCGCCCAAGGAAAAAGTTTATGGCTCGATCGAGGGATTGATGAACCATTTCATGCTTTTAACGGATGGCATCAAACCGCCCCAGGGGGAAATTTATTCGGCGATCGAGGCGGGCAACGGCGAGTTGGGATTTTATATTGTCAGTGATGGCGGCCCAAAGCCATATCGGATTCATTGCCGGCCGCCTTGCTTTCCTTTGACCCAGGCCTATGAAAGATTGGTGCAGGGGAGAATGATTGCGGATGCGATTGCGATATTGGGGAGTTTGAATATTGTGGTGGGGGAATTGGATCGGTAATTTATATGGCTGAATTTAGCGAAATTTCCAAAAAAGAGATCGAGGAAATTCTCAACCATTATCCGACCAAACAAGCAGCCCTGTTGCCCGTATTGTGGGTGGCCCAGGAACAATTTGGTTGGATTTCGGAAGGGGTGATGGACCTCGTGGCCCAAACGCTCGATATCTCTCCGGCCCATGTTTATGGCGTGGTGACTTTTTATACCATGTACTACCGCAAGCCGGTGGGCCGGTGTCATATCCAGGTGTGTCGAACCCTGCCCTGTGCCTTGATGGGCGCGGAGTCCATCCTGGAACATTTGGAGAAAAAGTTGGGGATCAAAGAAGGGGAGACGACCCCGGACGGGCAATTCACCCTGTCTACCGTGGAATGTCTGGCCTCTTGCGGGACGGCGCCAATGTTACGCTTGAATGAAGAGTACCGGGAAAATTTAACGCCGGAAAAGATTGATCAACTTTTGGCGGCATTAAAATAAAAAAATATGGATTACGTTTTAACCAAAAATTTCAATGTCCCCGAGGCCTATCGTATCGATGTATATGAGCGCACCGGTGGCTATCAGTCTTTAAAGCGACTTTTTACGATGAAGCCCGTCGATGTCATTGAAGAGGTGAAGTCCTCCGGGTTGAGGGGGCGCGGTGGGGCGGGTTTTTCGGCCGGGCTTAAGTGGAGTTTTATTCCGAAAGATGGGAAAAAAAACGTTTACCTGTGCGTGAACGCCGATGAGAGTGAGCCGGGGACTTTTAAAGATCGTTCTCTCTTGGAATTGGATCCGCATCGCTTAGTCGAGGGCGTGATTATCGCGGCGTATGCGATTGGCGCCAAGACGGCCTACATTTACATCCGCGGTGAGTTTGATCTGCCCCATACCCGCATTAAGGCGGCGGTCGCGGAGGCCTATCAAAAAGGTTATTTGGGGGAAAGCATCCTGCAGTCCGGTTTTGGACTGAATTTGTATGTGCATCGCGGGGCCGGGGCCTACATTTGCGGGGAAGAGACGGGTCTGATTGAATCGCTCGAGGGCAAGCGCGGTTATCCGCGGATCAAGCCCCCGTTTCCGGCGATCCAAGGGTTGTTTCAAAGTCCGACGATTGTGAACAATGTGGAAACCTTATCGGTACTTCCTTATATCCTGATGGTCGGGGCCAATGCCTATCGCGCCATCGGCACGGAAAAGAGCACGGGGACTAAATTATTTTCGGTGTCAGGTCCGGTGCAACGTCCGGGGGTTTATGAAGTCCCGATGGGGACGCCGCTGCGGCATTTTTTGCAGGAACAGGCCGGGGGCATGTTGCCGGGCAAGGTGTTGAAGGCGGTCATTCCCGGAGGGTCCTCCATGCCGGTGCTCAATGCGCAAGAGGTGGAAGAGGTCAATCTGGATTATGAATCCATGGCCTCGAAGGGATCGATGTTGGGGTCGGGCGGCGTGATTGTGATCCCGGAGGATTACTGCATGGTGAAGGCGCTCGCCAACCTCGGGCGGTTTTATGCGCATGAGTCGTGTGGCCAATGTTCCCCGTGTCGCGAGGGGACCGGTTGGGCGGCCAAGGTCTTGGCCCGTCTCGAGGCCGGCAAAGGGGAGGCGGGCGATATTGATTTGTTGCTCGATATTGGGCGTAAGATGACGGGGGCCACGATTTGCGTCTTGGCGGATTCGTTGGCGATGCCGATGGCGAGTTTTATTAAAAAATTTAGGCCGGAGTTTGAGGAGCATTTGACGTTGAAAAAATGTCCAAAGGGGTAATTCCCTCTCCTTACAAAGGAGAGGGTTAGGGAGAGGTCACGAGGCTGAGGACCTCCCCCAGCCCCCTCCTTTGTAAGGAGGGGGGGATAAAAAATTATGCCAAAGATCAAAGTCGACAACATAGAGACCACCGTCCCCGATGGGATCAATCTGATCGAGGCGGCCAAGTTGGTGGGGAAGGCGGTGCCGCATTATTGTTACCACAGCCAGCTCTCGGTGGCGGGCAATTGCCGGATGTGTCTGGTGGAGATTGAGAAACAACCCAAGCTGCAGATCGCCTGCAACACCAAGGTCCAGGAGGGGATGTCATTTTTTACCGAAAGCCCGAAGGTGAAGGAGGCTCAACAATTTGTCCTCGAGTTTATTTTGGTCAATCACCCCATTGATTGTCCGGTCTGCGATCAGGCGGGGGAGTGCAAGTTGCAACAGTATTACATGAAGTATGACGCTCGGCCTTCCCGGTTTGAGGAGACCAAGGTGCATAAGGAAAAGGCCATCGAATTGGGCCCCAATGTGATGCTCGACATGGAGCGTTGCATCCTGTGCAGCCGCTGCGTGCGTTTTTGCAAGGAGATCGCCGAGGAAGACCAGCTGTGCTTTTCCCAGCGGGGTGATCATACCATGTTGACCACTTTTCCGGATCGCCCGCTCGATAACCCCTACTCGGTCAATACCGTCGACATCTGTCCGGTCGGCGCCCTGACCAGCAAGGATTTTCGTTTTCAGCAGCGCGTTTGGTTTCTGAAGGGGGTGGAGACGATCTGCACCGGTTGTGCCACGGGTTGCAATGTGCGGATGGATCATAATCAGGGCAAGGTGTTCCGGCTCGTGCCGCGCGACAATGAGGCGGTCAACGAGGCCTGGATGTGCGACGAAGGTCGGCTGACCTACAAGCCGGTGAATGCGGAAAATCGTCTGCGCCATCCGCTGGTGAAGACGGCCGAAGGGTTGCGCGAGGTGCGAATGGAGACGGCCCTGGAAAAATTTGGCGAATTGCTGAAAAATATTTCGGGGCATGTTTTGCTGGGGATTGGTTCGGCGGAGTTCACCAATGAAGACAACTATGCCCTGATTCGGTTCCTCCAGGAAAATTTCCCGGTGCCTCATCTGGCCTACACGGCTCGTGAGGTGGAGTATCCCTCGCAGGATGATTATTTGATCTCAGCGGATAAAAATCCCAATCGGGCGGGCGTTACGGCCATGGGGATGAAGCCCCTCGCCTCGGAAGATCGCAAGTACCAATGCCTGATCGGTTTGGGACCCATCTCGGAATCCACACTGACGGCACTCTCCTTTGAGAAAGACCACAAGGTCATTGTTTTCGCGACCCATCGTGAGGCGTCGTTGGATTATGCCGATCTCGTTTTTCCGGTGGCCACTTTTGCGGAGTTGACGGGCACGATGGTGAACCGCCAGGGCCGGGTCCAGATGCTGCGGCCCGCTTTTGCCCCCCCGGGAGAGTCCAAAACGGTCTGGGAAATTTTGTCACAGGCCGCCCGCCTGATGTCCCGTGCCAAACCGGCCTATACCGCTCCCGAACAAGTTTTTGCCGATCTGGCGGAGCTGGTCCCCGCTTTTAAGGGATTGAATTACGAGTTGATCGGCAAACAAGGGGCGTTGCTCACAAAGCAATAAGGAATATCTATGGTTATTTTTATCGCCCTCGCCAAAATTATCATTATTCCCGTCCTCGTTTTAAATCTCATTCCGCTCTTGATTTGGATGGAGCGCAAAGGGGCGGCCTATATTCAGGATCGGCGCGGGCCGAATCGGGCCAATATCTTGGGGATTCGGTTGGGGGGGATGGTGCATAATTTTGCGGATGTGATCAAGCTCCTCACCAAGGAAGAGAACCTGCCGGATGGGGCCAATCGGTTTTATTTTTACCTGGCGCCGTTTTTAGCGATGTTTGTCTCGTTTGTCACGGTGGCGGTGATCCCGTTTGGGGATGATGTGCATCTGGGCGACTTGGTGTTTAGTCTCCGGGTGACGGATGCCTCGGTGGGGATGCTCTACATCTTTGCGATTGTCTCCCTGAGTGTCTACGGCGTGATGCTGGGCGGGTGGGCCTCCAATAGCAAGTTTTCGTTGTTGGGCGGGCTGCGGGTCGCCTCGCAGATGATCAGCTATGAGATTGCGCTGAGTTTGGCGGCGGTGAGTTTGTTTATGGTGACCGAATCGGTGGACCTTGGCACCATGGTGCGTGCCCAAGGCGAGCTGCCGTGGCATTGGAATTTTTTTCACCAACCTTTGGCATTTCTGATTTTTTTGGTGGCGGCCTTTGCGGAGACCAACCGGAATCCCTTTGACCTAGCCGAGGGAGAATCGGAGATCGTGGGGTATCACCTGGAATATTCCAGCATGAAGTTCGCGCTGTTTTTCATGGCGGAATATGCCGCCATTGCGGTGTCGTCGGCCATTTTAGTGACCCTGTTTTTTGGGGGTTGGCAGATCCCCGGATTCTCGACTGAGACATTGTTGCAGGGCGGGGAATTTTATTTGAAGAACGTAGGGTTGGGCGTGGCGGCTTTTTCGGCATTGACGGGATTGGTTTTGCTGACCCAGTATCGGCCCGGGAAAAACGGTGATCTGCGTGACTACGAAGTCCTGGTCCTGGGGATTCCCGCCCTCTTGGCGGGGTTGGGTCTTGGGGCTTATTTGATGTGGATGGGGCTCCCGCCGTTGGCGGATTGGGTTGCGCCGGTTTTTGTGGCGGCCTTGCAAGCGGCCTGTTTTTTATTCAAGGTGTTGTGCTTTTGTTTTTTCTTTGTTTGGGTTCGATGGACTTTGCCTCGGTTCCGCTATGACCAAGTGATGAGTTTTGGCTGGAAGGGGATGTTGCCGATTGCGTTGGCCAATATCCTGGGCACGGGAATTTATCTGCTAATTCGTGGTTAATCCCTAAGCAATGATCGAAACGACGTTACGTTTTGTGTAGCGTGATTGGAAGCTCTTCTCGAGTTCTTTGACCTTGGTGGATCCGGACGTTTTTCCCTCAGAGTTCTGGCCCAAGATGACCTTTAGGTCCTGTAGCGACTGGTCTGTTTGCAAGGCGGTGCGCAGCTCTTTATCCTCATTGATGAGTTGGGCCAAGCCGCCATTTTTGCTGAGGAACTGAAAGGTCAGCGGCGATTGTTCGCCTATTTTTGTTTTGGCCTGATAGGCCGTGACATCGCGGATGATCATTGAGGCATTGAAATTGTCGCTTAATCCCTTGTTGCTTAGATTGTATTCGGGATGGTCTTTTAAAAATTGACCGGCCCGCGGCTGGTCAGTGATGTAATCTCCGGCCGCGACAAACTCGGCGATGTTCACATTGTCCGCGAAAAAACTCTTGGGATAGGCGCCTGAACCCGCGGCGTTGGCGGCAGCGGTACTGACGTAGTTATCAAAAATAGATTTGCTAGTCGGGCTGTCGACTTGGGACTTGAAGTTACGAGCATTGGTGTCGGCGTTGGCCGGAACCGTGTATTGATACACCTCATCAAGGTGGCTCAGTAGGTAAATCGCGGCCTTCGGGTGAGCCTGAAAGAATCCCTTGTCATTTAACGGAGAGCTGGAATCAAACAGGGCCACGGCCTTGTCCGCCAAGAGGCTAAAGACATGGTCTTCCGGTGCCGGAGTCGAGCGGGCCAGCTTGCTGGCAAAGTCACTATCTTGATTGAGACGATCTTGAATGCCACCCGTGTTGAGCACGATCAAGGATGCGATCGCCGGTTTTGCCTTCAGGTCGGCCTCACTGAATTCCTTGGCGGCATCCCCCTTGAGGAGTGCATGGGCCGTTTGCGCGATGACGCGCACGAGGTCGTCGCGTCCCGTGACCGTGGTTTTGGCGAGATTCTCCCGGGCCTGATCGGATTTGCCGATGACATACAGCAGGTCGTTATTGGCGGCCTTGAATTTTTCCAGGTCCTGTCCCGGGAGCGCCGAAAGTGAATCCACTCCCAAACCGGCTGTTTGGAACGGGCTCGTTCTCGAGGCACTTCGTGTCTGTACCGAGCTCCGCCCCGATCGCGCTGGACGATAGCTAACGATCTCGGCGCCCCCCGGACCTTGGATCCGCAGTTCAGCCATCACTCCCCCCTATTACGTCTGAACGGCATTTTGCTAAAAGACTTGAGAAAAAAATGCATTCGGGTAAAAACACTTAACCCATGGAGCTTATTCTCTTTTACCTCTTTGCTGGCGTTGTGGTCAGCTCCGCCCTGCTGGTTGTCTTTTTTAGAAATCCATTGTCGTCGGCTCTGGCCCTGGTGGCCGCGTTGTTTGGAGTGGCGGCCCTCTTTGTGTTGCTCCATGCCTATTTCTTAGCGGCGATCCAGGTCCTGGTTTATGCGGGGGCCGTGATGGTGCTGTTTATTTTTATCATCATGATGATGAACTTGGATTTGACCACCTTGCGTAAGATTCACTACTCCTTCACCGGGATTGTCGGGGCCCTGTTTGGCAGCTATCTGGCGGCCATCTTGATCCTACGCTTGGGTTATTTTTCGGAAGCGGCGCGGGCCACCCCGGAGGATTACGGATCGATCGCCTCGATCGGCAAGCTGTTGTTTACCGATTATCAGGTCCCCTTTGAGATGACCTCGTTGTTGCTCCTGGTGGCCATCATCGGGGCGGTGATGTTGGCCAAAAAAGAGGCGAAACACGCGGCGAGGCAGGCCCCATGATCACCCTGGCCCATTATTTGACGCTGGCGGCGCTGCTTTTTTCCATTGGGGTGGTGGGCGTGGTGTTGCGCCGCAATGCCCTGATCATCCTCATGTCCATCGAGTTGATGTTAAACGCCGTCAACCTGACTTTTTTGTCGTTTGCCTACTATCGGCAGCAACTCTCCGGCCAGGTGTTGGTTTTTTTCGTCATCGCCCTGGCGGCGGCCGAGGCCACGGTTGGTTTGGCGATCTTGGTGGCGATCTTTAAGAAGCAAGGCACGGTGGATGTGGATGAGTTAAGGTTCTTACGAGGCTAGTTTTATGGAACAATTAGTTTTTGGCCTGCCGCTGGGGTTTTTTGCGGCGCTGATACCGGCGTTGCCGCTGGTGGGGGCCCTGTGCAACGGTCTGATTGCCTTGATCTGTCGGAATCAACGCCGCGACGTGCCTGTGGCCTTGGTGAGTGTGATTGGGGTGGGGTTCCCGGTGCTGGCCTTTATCGTGGTCGTCGTGATGGCGCAGATATTTTGGAATCCCGCCACGGGTTTTGCCACGGCCCCGCTGTGGGACTGGATGAACGTCGGAGCCTTGCGCGTCCCGGTCTCGTTTCATATTGATCGCCTCTCTCTGGTGATGTGCCTGGTCGTCACCGGGGTTGGCTCCCTGATCCATTTTTATTCGATCGGTTATATGGGCGAAGATCCGGGCTACGCGCGCTACTTTACCTTTCTCAATCTCTTCCTGTTTGCCATGTTGATGCTCGTGTTGGGCGCTAATCTCCCCCTGCTCTTTTTGGGATGGGAGGGGGTCGGGCTCTGTTCCTACTTTTTGATTAGTTTTTGGTTTACCGATCTGGAAAAGGCCGTGGCCGGTAAAAAGGCCTTTATCGTGAACCGCATTGGTGATTTTGGATTTTTGCTGGGCATTTTTCTGCTCTACAGTCATTTGGCCGCGAAGGGGGGCGATACGGGGGGAGGGATGCTCAGTTTTGAAACCCTGCAAGCCTCGCGCGGGAATCTCTATCTGATTGCCACCCCGGTGGCCTTGTTGCTGTTTCTCGGCGCGGTGGGCAAATCCGCCCAAATCCCGCTCTATATCTGGTTGCCGGATGCGATGGCCGGTCCGACGCCGGTCTCCGCGTTGATCCATGCCGCCACGATGGTAACGGCGGGTGTTTATATGATTGCCCGGCTTCATTTTATCTACACCCTCTCGCCCCTGGCCATGCAGGTGGTGGCGACGGTCGGGGTGACGACGGCGTTTTTTGCGGCGGTGATTGCGCTGGCCCAGACCGATATCAAAAAAGTTTTGGCTTATTCAACGATCAGCCAGCTGGGTTTTATGTTTTTGGCCCTGGGAGTGGGGGCATTTTCCGCCGCCATCTTCCATTTGGTGACCCACGCCTTTTTCAAGGCCTGTCTCTTCTTGGTGGCGGGTTCCGTGATCCATTCCATGCACGGCGAACAGGACATGTGGAAGATGGGGGGGCTGCGGCATAAGATGAAGATTACCTTTTTGACGGCGCTATGTGCCGTCTTGGCGATTGCCGGGATCGTCCCCTTTGCGGGTTTCTTCAGCAAGGATGCGATCCTGTGGCAGACCTTTGCCACCGGTCATAAGATTTTGTGGGCCTTTGGCTTGGCCACGGCGGGTATGACGGCGTTTTATATGGGGCGGTTTTTGGCCCTGACTTTTTTGGGATCGTCCCGGTTGGATCCCGAGCATAAACACCACCTGCACGAATCGCCTTTTTGGATGACGATCCCGCTGGTCTGCTTGGCCCTGCTATCCTTGGTGGGCGGGTGGGTGGGGGTACCAGAGGCCCTGAAGGGGAATGACCTGTGGCTCCATTGGTTTGCCCCCTTGTTTCCCTATGAAGAATTTTATCTCCTGTTGGAGAAAAAGGGCCATGGTTGGGAATTGATTCTTTCTGCGCTCACCTTGTTGGTGAGCTTTCATCTGGGGCTCTTCGCCCTGATCCTCTACGGCCAGAAGCCGCGCTTGATGGCCAAATGGGTGGAGGAACGCATCGCCTGGGTCAATCGCCTGGCCCTCCAGAAATTTTATGTCGATGAAATTTATCAGGCTCTGATCATCCGCCCGGTGCGCTGGTTCTCCGAGACGGTCCTGTGGCAATTTTATGATCGCAAGGTCGTGGATGGCTTGGCGGTGCACGGTACTGCCGAGACGGTGGGTTTGTTGAGCCGGGTGTTTGCCCTGCTGCAGAATGGGTCGATCCAAAGTTATGTGTTATTTTTTATCATTGGCGTGGTGATTGTCATGGGGGCGTTGATTTTTTAAATGGATATTTTTCGCGATCATCTGCTGACTTGGATCATCTTTAGTCCCCTCCTGGGCCTGGTGCCGCTGTTCCTGTTTCCGAGTGGTCGGGAGAAACAATTAAAGGGCGTGGTGTTGGCCCTTTCGCTCATTCCCTTGGGATTCTCTCTCTGGCTCTTTGCCAGTTTTCAGGGCACCGGCGCTTATGAGTTTCAAGAAATGGTCCCTTGGATGCGCGGTTACCAGGCGGCTTATCAGGTGGGGGTCGATGGTTTTAGCTTATTGTTAATCTGCCTGACCACGTTTCTCCTCCCACTGGTCCTATTGGCCACCTGGAATGATGTGCATCGCAACGTCAAAGGGTATCTGTTTTTCTTTCTGTTGCTGGAGACCGGGATTTTGGGGGTTTTTTCCGCCCTCGATTTGCTCCTGTTCTACGTTTTTTGGGAGGCGGCGCTGATCCCGATGTATTTCCTGATCGGGATCTGGGGCGGCGAAGAAAGGATCTATGCCTCCATCAAGTTTGTCCTCTATACCATGGTGGGCAGCCTGCTCATGTTGGTGGCGATCCTCTATCTCTATTTTGCCGCGGGGCATTCTTTTTATTGGGGCGATATGGCCGCGCTTCACCTGCCTCGGATGACGCAGATCGTTCTTTTTGCGGCCTTCGGATTGGCCTTCGCCATCAAGGTCCCGCTGTTTCCGTTTCATACCTGGTTGCCGGATGCCCACGTCCAGGCCCCAACCGGTGGGAGTGTGATCCTGGCCGGGGTGTTGCTCAAGATGGGGACCTACGGTTTTGCGCGCTTTGCGATCCCGTTTTTTCCGGAGGCGGTTCGAGCCCTGGGTCCGCTCTTGGCGGTGCTTTCCGTGATCGGAATTGTCTACGGTGCCCTGGTCTCGATGGTCCAGGTCGATATGAAAAAATTGGTGGCCTATTCGTCCGTGTCCCATTTGGGCTTCGTGGTCTTGGGGCTTTTTTCCCTCAATGCGCAAGGCGTCTCCGGGGCGACCCTGCAAATGATCAACCATGGGCTCTCGACCGGGGGACTCTTTTTCTTGGTGGGGATGTTGTATGAACGACGCCACACCAAGCTGATCGCCGATTTTGGCGGTCTCGCCACCTCGATGCCGCTCTACAGCACCTGTTTTTTTATCATGCTGTTTTCTTCCATCGCCTTGCCCGGCACGAACGGCTTCATTGGAGAGTTTCTGATCCTGTTGGGTTCCTATCAAACCCATCCCATCCTCACGACGGTGGCCACTTCGGGTGTGATTTTTGCCGCTATCTACATGCTCTGGATGGCGCAGCGGGTCTTTTTAGGCAAGGTGACTCCTAAAAATCAAAATATTGCCGATCTATCGCTGCGCGAGGGCGTGGTCTTATTGCCCATCATCGTGCTGATCTTCTGGATCGGCTTCGCCCCAGGGTTTTTGTTGGATAAAATCAACCCGACGACGGAGGTTTTTTTAAAAACCAAAACCGAAAAAATCTCGATTCCTCCCTCTCCCGTAACGGGAGAGGGCCGGGGTGAGGGTGGAGACACCAATTAATGGAAAAGTTGTTTAATACCGACTGGAATTTATTGTTACAACTAGCCCTTCCCATGGTGTTGTTGGCCGGGTTGGGCATGTCCCTGCTGCTTTGTTCCGCGTTTTTTCCGCGAGACCGGCCCAAGATTTTTCTTGGGGTGTTGTTGTTGGCCATCTTGGGCATCCTATTTTACACCTGGATGCAGTGGCGGGTGGTGGTGCCATTGTCGCAAGAAATGCTCCTGTTTGACCGGTTTTCTTACAGTCTGGATCTAATTGTGTTGGTGACCCTGTTGATCGTCTTACTCCTGTGCAGTAAGTATGTGTCTGCGGAAGGCACCCGGAGCAGTGAAGTTTATGCCTTGTTTCTTTTTGCCGTGGTCGGGATGATGTTGATCCATCATGGCGCGGACCTGATCGTGATCTTCCTGGGGATCGAGATCATGTCCTTGTCGAGTTATATCCTGACCGGTTCCAGACGCGGGATCATCCGCTCCTACGAGGCGGCCATGAAGTATTTTATCCTGGGATCCTTTGCCTCTTGTTTTCTGCTCTATGGCATTGCCCTGGCCTATGGGGTGACGGGTTCAACCAGTTTGGCCTCGTTGCAATCATTGTCTTTGGCGGCGGATACTTCGGGGAATACCGTTTTGTTGACCATGTCGGTGGCCTTTCTCTTGGTGGGATTGGGGTTCAAGATTGCGGCGGTGCCGTTTCATCTCTGGGCCCCGGATGTCTATGAAGGCGCCCCGACCCCTGTCACGGCCTTCATGGCCGCCGGTGTCAAGACCGCGGCCTTTGCGGCCTTGCTGCGGATTGTATTGGCCCTGGGACATCTGCCGCAAATCCCCTGGATCCCCGTCTTGTGGATCCTCTCCGCCTTGACCATGACGATCGGCAACCTCGTGGCCTTACGCCAGACCCATATCAAGCGATTGTTGGCCTACTCCTCGGTGGCGCATGCGGGTTACCTATTGGTGGGGGTGACCGCGGCCCTGCAAAATAATACCCTTTCCGATGCGACTTTAGGCGGTGTGGTATTTTATCTCTTTGCCTATTCACTGATGACCTTGGGAGCCTTTGGGGTGGTGGTGGCGATGGGCCACCGCGGCGAGCAGGTGGAAGAATTGAGTGATTTTTCCGGGCTCTCGCAACGTCACCCGTTTTTGGCCGCGGCCTTGACGGTCTTTTTACTGTCCATGGCCGGGATCCCAGCCACCATTGGTTTTGCGGGAAAGTTCTACCTGTTTGCCGGGGCCGTCGAGGCCGGGTTTTATGGCCTGACGATCTTGGCGGTGTTGAACAGTGTTATTTCGGTTTATTACTACTTTGCCCCGATCATCAAAATGTACTTCCAGCCCCCTCGAGGCTATGAACTGCCGCCCTTGTCCTACCCCTTGCTGGCCGCGGTGTTTCTCTGTCTTTTTACCGTGCTGTATCTGGGGATCTTCCCATCCGATCTGTTCCTGATGGCGCGGGAATCGGTAAAAGAATTGATATTCTGACGTAGGGGCGGCCCTGTGTGGCCGCCCTTGCCATGCGGACAATGGCCGCCCGGTTGAGGGCAACCACATAGGGTTGCCCCTACATTCCTGATTGATGTTCCGGTATTATTTCCGCGTTTCTTATGTTACATTGTTCCTTATGTTAAAAGGCCTGGACGACTTCCTAGACGAAAGCACCGCCAAAGGCCATCTCGTCGGTTGTTGGGGTTTTCATTCCAATCTTGATTTTACCCGGATGACGCCGGAGTCCAATAATGTCTGGTTTTTTGAACAGACGTTCAATTTTCTCCGTTCGTTTTTTGGGGTGGTTTTGCCGGATTCCCTGGAATTGGTCACCTACAATGCCACGCAGCGGGTGGAAAAAAAGGGTCTCGACCAGATGACCTTTTTGGATGAGTTCATGCTGGCCCTGAAAAAATTAAAAGAACCCATCTGGACGGCGAAACTCAATCTCAATCTGGTCGGATTCCTCCGCACCGCGCACGACCCGGACAAGCCCATCCGCATTCAAATTCAGGAACCAACGAGTTTTACGGTGTGGGGTGGTCCGGATGAGAGCGGTTTCCAGAGTTTTTCGGTGGGGTACACCTTGTTTTCCGATACGGTCTTGGAAGGGGAGGCGATGGAGTTGTGGTCGGTGAATCAGCCGATCTTAGAAAAGGCCTTGAAAAAATGGGAGCAACAAACCGGCAAAAAGATTGAGGTGGTCAAATCAAACGCCAATCTCCCCATGAATAAACATGGCTTCAACCGCCCCGCCCGCCGTGGGACTGGGGTGCCTCCACCCCGTCCAGCAGCAGCCTCGCCTCGGCCGCCTAAAAAACCGATGACGGGGAAATCGCCGTTGGATGATTTGTTATAGTGCCACCGGTTCCGCCCTCTCCAGCCGCGCAATCTGAATACAACACACCATCACCACCAAACTCCCCACGATGGACCAACTCGTTGGGATCTCCCGCCACAGGATCATCCCCGCCAAGAACGAGAGTACCACGCCAAAGTAGGAGAGGGGAGAGAGGCGGGAGACGTCTTCCAGGCCATAGGCGTGGGTCATGACGATCTGGCCCGCCGTGCCGAATAATCCGGACGAGATGAGCCACAGTGTTTCGCGGGGGGTGGGGGCGACGTAGTGTTGCAGCATGATCGGGATGGCGATGAAGGTGCAGACCCCCATGAAATAAAACGCGATGCGCAGCGACGGGTCCGTTTCGGAAGATTGGTGGATGGCCACTACGACAATGGCCGAGAAGAAACTGGCCAACAGGGCGATCAGGCCGACGTAATTGAAGAAATTCATCTGCGGCCGCAAAATCAGGCCGATGCCGATCACCGCAATCGAGATCCAAAAGAACAAGGTCTTGGTGGGCCGCTCATCCAAAAATAAGAAGGAGAGGATGGCGACAAAAATCGGAAAAGTGCTCCCTAAAATAGCGCAGTCCCCCAACGTCAGCCGTCCCAGGGCGTAAAAATTACAACTCATCGCCAAGAGCCCGGAGAGGGACCGGGTCATGAGGATGGGGACATTCCTGGCGCGAAACGGAATACCCCGCGACCAGAGGAGCCCCGCCAAAATCAAAAATGACACCGAGGTGCGAAAAAACACGACCTCGTAGATGGGAATTTTTGGCGAGACGGCCTTAACGCAGACGGACATGCCGGTGAAGAAGAAACTGGCGGCCAGGATCAGGAGCCGGGGATTATTTTTAAAGGGAAACCATTTCATGGGACTTGTAGGGGCGCCCCTTGGCGCGCCCCAAATCAAATAACCAAGGGATCAAGCTCATATTCCCCAGTCGAGGCAAAAGCGTAGGGGTTGTGACGCTGCCATATTTCCTCGCGGATTCGCTCGTTCCATCCGTCCTTGCGCCGGGCGGCACCGCTGGGAAGAACTTCATATTCTGCATCGATCTCATCGCGTCGGTCAGCCACCCAAGTCACATCCTCAATGAAACGATCGACCTGTGCCTTGGTTGTGTAGACCGCCCAGCTGCCGCGGGCCATTCCTGGTACTCGACTCTTGTCTCCGTCATCGACTTCCCCTCGGAAAGTACGTAGATCCTCATGCCCAATACGCAGCATCTCGGCGGCCGCGGGTTGGGCGCAATGGCAGCCATGGCGTATTGCCGTGGCACGGTAATCAAATAGGGCTTGGGCCAATTTAGCATGAGAGAGTCCCTGTAAGACAAAAGAGATTACCGCAGCCCGTGGGGTTCTGGTGACATTATTATCTCCTAGGACACTGAGGCCGGCGATCTCCAGCAAACCGGCGATGGTCTGATCTGCCAGTGAGTTATCATGCTCCCAGACCCGTTGCATCCCGATGGCTTCCAAGGTGGTGAGGGCGACTCCCGCTAACAGAGCCCCCATGACGTTAGGGGTTCCCGCCTCGTGGCGTTTCCTCACATCATCGATCAGGGTAAAACCATCCAAGGTGACCGTCTTGACATGCCCACCACCGACCTTGACCGGCATCCCCTGCAAAAACTCACGGGGTGCGATTACAATCCCATCGGCCGAGCGGGCATGAAATTTGTGGGGGGAGGTGCATAAGATATCAATGCCCAGATCCGTCATGGACATTTTTCCAAGAGGTTCGATGGTGGCCCCCATCGCATGTCCGACGAAGTGAGCTCCATCCACCAGCAAGAGTGCCCCATGACGGTGGGCTAACTCTGCTACCTCGCGAATCGGGCTGACAATCCCCATGAGGTTATCGAGTCCGGTGATAGCGACCAAGCGGACCTTCCCTTTATTTTGTTCCAAGAGTTGCGCGATTTCGGCCACTGGGAGGGTGCCGCGTTCCCAATCGGTCATTTTTGCCCCCTTGGCTCGTTTGGTACCAAGGTGATAGATCCAAGGGTTGATGTTGGCATGGTGTCCCTTGCCGTCAAAGATCACCATATTTTTTCCGGCGTCTGATCCGGTTAAGGGGTTCCGTTTGAGCATCATGGCGACCCAATTGATCGCGTCAGTCGTACCGTCACCCATAAAGATTGCATCATGTGTCTTAGGGCCGGCCCCTGCGAATCGGAGCGCAATTTCATGGGCCTCCGCGAGCACGCGGGTCGAAAGCTGGGCTGGGCCATGACCGGAATGGGGACTCCCGTAGCCCGGGGAGAACTCTAGAGCGCTGCGTTCAACTGTAATTAATGGCAATGCCGTGGCCCCACTGTCGGCATAAAGGATTTGACGCATTTCCCCATCCACCGTTGGATAGCGGGCCTGCAGCCCACGCGTCGTCGCGGCCAGTTGCGCAAAAATATCCGGACTGCCAAATTGAAGCCTACTCACGTCCATAAAGGTTTCCCGATATCTTTCATCTTGAGCCTGTTGTCAAAGGCAAAACGGTATCGTTTAGCGGGAGAAAAGGTTGCGTGCATTCCTGTAGAAAATATTTTGTTGCGCTTCCGGGCTCAAAGTCGAACCTTGAATCGCCTTAATCTCCGTGGACATCTCATAAGGCACATTCGGAAAATCGCTTCCATACAGGATACGATCCGAGTGTTTTTCCAGCCGATCCCACGGGATCTCGAGGGGAAAATAGCCCGAGAGGGCCATGGTGGTGTCCATCCAGAGGTTGGGAAATTCCTCCATCAGGTCAAAGAAGGGACCAACCTCATCGGCCCCCAGGTGGGGCATGATCATTTTTAATGTGGGAAAACGCTTTAGGACCTTGGCCACACGTTTCACCCCGCTCACGTGGTCGACCTTTTCTTTATAGCCCGCCAGACTCGGTCCGGTACCGGCATGCAGGGTCAATACCTTGTCGTACTCGACCATCCCCTCGTAGAGCGGAAAGAGTTTTTCATCATCCGGGGCAATCGCCGCCACGTGCGTATGAAATTTGATGCCCTTGAAGTGATATGCTTCAAAGCACTGCTTCAACACCTTTTTGATCGGATCGTCCTGATGCACGGCCCCAAACGGGATGGCCTCGGGATATTTTTGGCAAAATTCATACGTCCAACGATTTAGCGACTCACTCATCCCCGCCTTATGGGCATAATTAAGCACCACAAACCGCTCCACCCCCTGACTCCGGAGCAGGGTGACCACTTCGTCGGCAAACACTTGATAGCGCACCTTCCAACCATGCGTGCCAAACCACTGCCAAATGGCCTGGTAGAGTTTGTCCGGGAAGAAATGGGTGTGGCAATCGATGATCATGTTGTTTCCATGAGATCCATGAACCTTTTTTGCACCAATGTCCTTCTTTGCCTAGAGGGAATTTTTTTAATCATGGCCTCGGCCTGGCTGCGACTGAAAGTTTTGGGAAGGGTAATTTCCGGCAATGAGGCAAAGAGTCTCGATTTGGCGGGACTGAGATACAAAACATCCAACAGGGCCTTTTCCGGTAGGGCTAACTTGACGTCTCGTTCGGGGGAAAACCCAAAAAAGAAGTGGGAGGGAAGGTGATGGAAGGAAAAGGTCGCCATCGGGGTGACTACCCGACGGGTCTGCCCCAGGGTAACGGCGTAGATCACTTGTGGAATTTGCGAGATGACGCCATGCCGATACAGGGCACTTTGCAGAGAAACATAACTGGGGGCGGGTGCCGTGAGATATTCGGGGAGGAGATAGGGATCCGTCTCCGGCCAGGTCCAAATGCCACGGCAGAGTTTGACCAGCAACCGGTTGGCGACAAGTTTCGACAACATTTTTTGGCAGGCATCAACATTCGTTTTGAGCAGGGTGGCGGCGTCGATGGTGCGGAATACGGTAAACGCCTTGAGTTGAGCGTAGGCATCAAGGCTTCTCATAATAGGCCCAATATGTTTTGCTTCACATCGGCATTGATCTGGTTCCAAACCGTGGGTGAGGTGTAGTAATCCTGATAGGCAGGTGTGAGGTAAGCCACTACCTGGGATTTAAAGATGGCAAAATCAATCTGGGTGATTGCGTCCATGCTGGTGCGTAATTTTTCCACCAATGGTTTCTCCAGCGAGAACGGGCGGGCCCCCAGATCGAATAATAATTTGAGGTCGAAGAGGTCCCGTGCCTGCATTTCGGATCGACCCACGAGGGCCTCGAGTTTTTGTCGGCAGGCCGCGTCTTTGGAATAATGGCTGCAGAGTGTTTGGTACAGTTGGTATTCCCTGATGATCTCGGGTTCCACAGGCCCAAATTCAACCCCGGCTTGCAGGCCGCGTCGGGAAAATTCAATCTTGGTTGGGACGGGTAGGCTTGCACCTGCCATCTTGAGTTGAAGCTTCCATCGTTGGGTGGTGTCGGTTTGCTTGGGAGAGGAGTGTTGCTGGATCTCGATTCCCTTCGCGCGCAGCGCTTCTTGAAAAGGCCGCGCCGTTAAGAGCGCGTTGACCTTTTTTTGCAGAGTGCCTGTGGCGACAATCTTAATGTCCAGGTCCATATCCTCCGAGTACCGAATACTCCTCATAAAAAACCGGAGATTACAGCCCCCTTTGAGGGCGTAGAGGGATTTGTCCAAGCGGCTTTCTAGGTGTCGGAGAAAAAGCAGGTGAAATATTTCCACTTGCTGTTGTGGGGTGGGGGGTGACATGAAATATATAATATAAGTAATAGAACTATATGTCTATTACTTATATTATATTTAAGGACAAAAACTCAAATCCAAAGCATCTGGTCACTAGATCAACGGTTGTATCATCCCGAGGTGGTATCTACCTCTGGCCGCCATCGCTTGGGCCATCTTGGCTTGTAGGTCTTTCAAGTCGATATCTGGCTGGAGATCCAGTTTTTCCAGATGCTTCAAGGCATCCCGACGTGCCTCTGCTCGACCGCGATAGATGTTATTGATGAAGCGTCGTGCGGCTATCCGTGCCCGTTCATCCATCTGATAGACCGTGGCCATGGCGATCATGGTTGACACGTCACAAGCCTCTGCACCATACCGATCGACCATTTTCAGGGCCCGGGCCACCACATAGTGGCTGGCGAAGACGCTCATGGCCACGTTGGCGAGTTCAATGAGTAAATGCTGGCCGCGGGAGTTTTGATCGACTTGTAAGATCTGAAAAGCATCCGGGGCGCTGAACATCGCCGCCGTGATCAAATTGAGGGTCTCTTTGCCCGCTTCGGCCAATCGCATGGCCTCCAACAGAGGATGTCCGGCAAAGCGATTTTGCAAATAGTCTTCTCGATCTGTCCAGGTAGACTCATTAGCAACCGGCATCGGTAGCGTTTGACGTTTCATAATGGCTTCCAGGTACTCTCTGCCAAATATCCCAAAGCGCTGCATGGAGTTGGCCCCTTCATAGATCATATCCGGCAGATGATCGGCCACACGCGTTGCCATGGGGTACTCTATCATATAACCGTTACCGCCCCAGATTTGTAGGGCCCCAAGCAGCGCATAAAAGGACTCTTCGGAACCGAAGAGTTTACAGAGCGGTGTTTCCAGACCAAGGGTCTGCCAGGCCTTGGGTTCGGCCTTATCATCTGCTGCGTTGCCACTCGCTTGCAGCACCCCTTCAAAGAGTCCGGCGACTCCATGGCTTAGGGTGTCCAAGAGAAAGGCGGCCGTGATCGCTTCCGCCAGGGGTTCTTCGTTCGTGCCATAATTGATAATGGGATTTCCCCGGGAAACCCGGCCGCTGGCGTATTCGATGGCATCCCTGATACTCGCCATGAGCACCCCGGAGTTACCCGCGCAGATCGACCATCGCCCCTTCCCCAAGGTGCTAAAGGCAATTTCTTTTCCTTGTCCAACCTTTCCTAGCAAAGCGTCTTCGGGAATTTCCACATCGGCAAAATTCACTTGAGCCGTAGAAGATCCTTTGATCCCCAACTTATGCTCCTCACGCACAGAAATCCCCGGGGTATCCCCGTCGACAATAAAGGCCGTAATCTGGCCCCCCACCTTGGCAAATAGGATAAATTGCCCGGGTTTTTCGGGGTCCGTAGACATGGTGCTGTTGGTGATGAATTGCTTGGTCCCATTGATACGCCAAACTTTTCCGCCGCCTTCTTTATCGACCAACTCGGCCGTGGCCTTCATGCCGGATACGTCTGTCCCGGCGCTCGGCTCGGTGAGCGCGAAGGATCCGACCCTTTTCCCAAGGCACATCGCTGTCAGGTATTTGGCTTTTTGCTCAGGTGTTCCATAATGCAGGATGGGACTGAGCGCGATTCCGGTGTGCCCACCGACTCCAATCCTGGCGGAGCCGCTGCTATTGGCAGCCACGGCTTGAGAAAAGGTTGTTTTTTCCAGGAGAGAAACGTCCATCCCCTGATGTTCTTCAGGCCGGAACGGGTCAGGGAAGTTGGTTGCCAGCATCCCCCAAGCCCCCATGGCCTCAATAACCGCCCGGGCATGACGAAAGTCTTTTTCCACGTTCAACTCGATGGCCTCGCGGCGCGATATTTTTCCGTGTCCCGGTACTTCAACGATCTCCTCCATGAATCTTTTCATCCGAACACCGGCATCACGAGCGAATTGACGAATGTCGTCTGATACGTCTTCAGGAGTCGCGGGATCCACTTCACCAAAACGCTCCAACAAAAACTTACCCGGTTGGCGATAATATCCGGAGGTATGAAAAGTGGTTGCGCTAGTATCTAATGAAACGGCCGATGAGGTGAAAGTGTCTCCGTCAACCCCTACGAGCTGTGCCTCTCCCGAGGGAGACAAGCGTAAAATAATAGGCGCTTTATCTTTTGCAGCCAAAGTGACTTCGGTGCCGTCAGCACCAGGCACAAAGCGCACCGCGGTCCATTGGGAATAGCCATCGGTGCCATTACCAAACCAATATTGGGCATTGAGTCCTCGGACAAATTGATCTTTTTCTCCGCTTGACGGAACCACAACAAGAGAGACTCCGGAGGCAGAGGTAAATTGGGTGGCTCCCGAAAAACTGGGTGCTTGAGCGGCCACCGTCCCCTGATGTTGCACCATGTTCAGCACAGAAACTCCGTTTGTACCTGCCATATGTCCCCCTTGGTTTAAGTAGGCCTAACTCGGCAGGACCACTGGGGAAGTTGCTTATTTTTTTGATTTTTTTTGAGGGTATAAAATATGG
>JAHFST010000023.1 GCA_023265625.1 Deltaproteobacteria bacterium
GCGATCCCCCTTGGTTTGATGGTTATCAAACATCCCCCATAGACCAAAAGAGTGCGGTTTTAAACTTTAATGAGTGCGGTTTTAAACTTTAATGAGTGCGGTTTTGATTCTTAGATGACATTTTCTCGCTTCCACTTGACATTATCACATCGCTTCACTAGAAGGGCCCTTTAATGAAGCGTAAGAAAAAGATGATTACGACGAACCCCCGACCTCAGGCCGGGGGTTTTTTTTTAGCCAAAAGACCGCTTGCCCTGGCCCAGAAGGCCTCAAAAGACCTGCTTGGGCTGAAAGAGACGTCGCGCGAACGAATCGTTGAAATTCTGCAGATCAGCCAAAATTATAAAGAACGGCTGCAATCCCAACAAAAGAAGGGTGATGAGTTACGCGGTAAGACTTTAATGAACCTCTTCTTTGAGCCATCCACCCGCACCCGTGTCTCCTTTGAGCTCGCCGCAAAAAACCTCTCCGCAGAGCTCATGAACATGAGTCCGGCCACCTCGAGTCTCAGCAAGGGAGAGAGTCTGAAGGACATGATTGCGAATCTCGAGGCGATGAACCCGCATATCATGGTGGTCCGTCATGCCGTCAGCGGGGTGCCAGGTTTCATTGCGCGCAACACACGGGCGGCGGTGATCAATGCCGGGGACGGTTCCCATGAACATCCTACCCAAGGCCTGCTCGATTTATTTACGGTGAAGGAAAAATTGGGCGAGATCAAGGGGCTGCACTTGGTCATTGTCGGGGACATCGCCTATAGCCGGGTCGCCCGTTCCAATATTTATGGTTTTACCAAATTAGGGGCCAAGATCACGGTGGTAGGACCGGCGACGCTGATTCCTCCAGGGTTAGATCAGTTGGGGGTAAAGGTCGGGCATGACTTGGATCAGTGCCTGCCCCACGCGGATGTCGTCATGTTGTTGCGCATCCAAAAAGAACGCCAAGAGACTCTTAATTTTCCCAGTTTGACGGAATACAGCCGTTTTTTTGGCCTGACCAAGGAACGTCGCGCCCGGATGAATCCCAAGGCCATTATCATGCACCCGGGCCCAATCAATCGCGGGATTGAGATCGATCCGGACGTGGCGGACAACATCGGTGCTGAACAGGGGCCACAGAGTGTCATTCTCAATCAGGTACACAACGGGACCGCTGTACGCATGGCCGTGTTAGCCCTGTATGGAGCCAATTCATGAATCTCTTGATCAAAAATGGCCGCTTACTCGATCCAGCCACGGGACAAGACGGTCTCTTCGACCTGCTGTGTGCAAAGGGCAAGATTGCGCAGGTCGCCCCGAAGGGAAAGATCAAGTCAGAGGGTGCGACGGTGATCGATGCCACCGGTTGTGTCCTGACGCCCGGATTCATCGACATGCACACCCACTTGCGAGAACCCGGCTTTGAACACAAGGAGACCATTGAAACCGGTACCCAGTCAGCCGCCGCCGGTGGTTTTACTTCGATCGTCTGCATGGCCAACACCAATCCCGTCAATGACAATGCGGTGATCACCGAATTTATTGTGCGCAAGGCCAAGGAGAAGGGCATCGTGAATGTTTTCCCCATTGGGGCCATCTCGCGAGGCCTGGAAGGCAAGAGTCTCGCGGACATTGGCCAGATGACGGAGGCCGGAATTGTGGGCATCTCGGATGATGGCCACACCGTGATGAACAGCGCGCTGATGCGTAAGGCCCTTCAGTACGCCAAGGGATTTAATTTGTTGGTTGTTTCCCATGCGGAAGATGAAAACTTATCAGGACATGGATCGATTAATGAAGGCTTGGTGGCCACCGAACTCGGTTTGCCCGGTTCCCCGAACGCCGCCGAAGAGATTATCGTGGCGCGTGACATCCTGTTGGCGGAATTAACCGGGGCCAAGCTGCATATCGCCCACCTCAGCACCCGAGTGGGCTTGGAGTTGGTGGCCGCCGCTAAAAAGCGCGGGGTGACGGTGACCTGTGAAGTGACGCCGCACCACTTTACCCTGACGGATGAGGCTGTACGCGGCTACAATACCCAGGCGAAGATGCGACCTCCGCTGCGTTCCGAAGAGGACCGTTTGGCCCTGTGTCGGGGACTCAAGGATGGGATCATCGATGTCATCGCCACCGACCACGCTCCTCACGCCTCCTTTGAAAAAGAGGTCGAGTTTACGGAGGCGGCGAATGGCATTGTGGGCCTGGAAACGGCCTTGTCACTCGGCTTGCGGTTGGTTCAGGCAAAAGTTATTTCCTTGGCTCGGCTCATCGAGCTACTTTCCTGTAATCCAGCACGTATTTTAGGATTGAAAGAGAAGGGGAGGATTGCCGTCGGGGCCGATGCCGACTTGACCCTGTTTGATCCGGAGAAAAAAAGAAAGCTCGAACCCCGCATGCTCCATTCCAAGAGTCACAATACGCCATTTAATGACTGGGAATTAACCGGAACGATTCAATACACCATCGTGGGAGGCAACGTTGTCTACCAGCCCTAAAAAACGAGCGTTGTTGGTCTTGGCGGATGGGACTCATTTTATGGGAGAAAGTTTTGGCTACGCGGGCGAAAGTGTTGGAGAATTGGTCTTCAACACCTCGATGTCGGGCTATCAAGAAATTCTGACCGATCCCTCATACAAAGGCCAGATGGTCGTCATGACCTACCCGGAGATCGGTAACTATGGCGTCAATCGCGAGGATGTGGAATCGGTCCGGCCTTTTTTGTCAGGGTTCATTGTCAAGGAGTACCATCCCATCCCGTCCAACTTTCGTTCCAAGATGAGTTTGGGGGATTATCTCAAGCGTAACAAGATCGTGGGGATTGAAGGTATTGATACCCGGGCACTCACGCGACACTTACGCACTCACGGTTCCCAATTAGGGATCATTTCCACCGTCGATTTGGATATTAATCATTTGATTAAAAAGCTCCGTCAAGCCCCGGGCATGGTGGGGATCGATTTGGTAAAAGAGGTGACGTGTCGGAAGGCGTATCGGTGGACGGAGGGTTTGTGGCGGTTGGGTTCTGTAGGGGCGCCCCTTGGCGCGCCCCATCGTGGCCGGCACGATGCCCGGGGTGGGGGGGCGCAGCATGCTGCGCCCCTACGGGTCATCGCCTATGATTTCGGGATCAAACAAAACATCCTGCGCCATCTGGTGGATGTGGGCTGTGACGTCACCGTGGTACCCGCCACGACGTCGGCCCAAGAGGTTTTGGCCAAACGTCCTGACGGTATTTTCCTCTCCAACGGCCCCGGGGATCCGGAACCAGTCACTTACGCCATCGAGACGATTCGTCAGTTACTCGGCAAGGTCCCACTCTTTGGGATCTGTTTGGGGCATCAATTGCTTAGCCTGGCATTGGGAGGAAAAACCTATAAATTAAAATTTGGTCATCATGGGGGCAATCAGCCGGTGATGGATCTGGACACTCGACGTGTGGAGATCACGGCGCAAAATCATAATTTTGCGGTGGATACCGAGTCCTTGCGCGGCAAGGCGGAATTAACCCATGTCAACCTGAACGATCAAACGGTAGAAGGCATGCGCCTGACGCGGATCCCGGCTTTTTCCGTGCAGTATCATCCGGAGGCGTCTCCGGGACCGCATGATTCGCATTATTTATTTGAGAGGTTTGTTAATTTGATGAGAGGATAACACCCCCCAGCCCCCTCTTACTCTAAGAGGGGGGGATCACGGTTTCCCCCTCTTAAGGTAAGAGGGGGGAGGGGGAGTTATGAATATATGCCAAAGCGCACAGATATAAAAAAAATTATGCTGATTGGTTCCGGACCGATTGTGATTGGTCAAGCGTGTGAGTTTGATTATTCTGGGACTCAGGCCTGCAAGGCCTTGCGGGAAGACGGTTTTGAAGTGGTACTGATCAATTCAAATCCCGCCACGGTGATGACCGATCCCGATTTAGCAGATCGAACCTACATTGAACCGATTACCCCAGAAGTCGTCGCAAAAATCCTGGAACGGGAACGTCCCGATGCCTTGCTCCCCACCGTGGGGGGACAAACGGCCTTGAACACCGCGGTGAGTGTTGCCGAGTCTGGCCTCTTAGACCAACTCAAGATTGAACTCATTGGGGCCAAGTTAGAGTCCATCAAGAAGGCGGAAGATCGCGATCTGTTTCGCTCCGCCATGCAAAAAATTGGCCTGGAGATCCCTAAAAGTGCTTCGGTGACGAGTCTCAAGGAGGCCCGGCAGTTTGTGAAAGAAGTGGGGTTCCCCGTGATCATCCGCGCCTCCTTTACCCTGGGCGGGACAGGGGCCAGCATCGCGTTTCGCTCGAGTGAATTTGATGAGCTCCTGCTGAGTGGCCTCGCGCAAAGCCCCGTGGGACAGGTGCTGGTGGAAGAATCGATACTCGGCTGGAAGGAATATGAGTTGGAACTCATGCGTGACCTCAAGGACAACGTGGTCATCGTGTGTTCGATCGAAAATTTTGATCCGATGGGCGTCCATACCGGCGACTCGATCACCGTCGCCCCGGCCCAAACCTTGAGTGACAAGGAATATCAAGTCATGCGCGATGCCGCGGTCCGGGTGATTCGGGAGATCGGGGTGGATACGGGCGGCTCGAACATTCAATTTGCCATCCATCCAAAGAATGGGCGGATGGTCGTCATTGAAATGAACCCCCGCGTCTCGCGCAGTTCAGCCCTGGCCTCGAAGGCGACCGGTTTTCCGATTGCCAAGATCGCCACTAAACTGGCGGTGGGTTATACCTTGGATGAGATCGTCAATGACATCACACGGTGCACACCGGCTAGTTTTGAGCCAAGCATCGATTATGTCGTCACCAAGATCCCGAGATTCACCTTCGAAAAATTTCCGTTAGCGAAACAAATTCTCGGACCTCAGATGAAATCGGTAGGCGAGGCCATGGCGATTGGCAGGACATTTAAGGAATCTCTGCAAAAGGGGATTCGCTCCTTGGAGATAAGCCGCTATGGCTTTGAAGAGCTGGATGTGGTGCGTGGCAAGGAAGGCAAAGATCTGATCCGAAAGAAACTCTCCGAACCCAACCCCGATCGGCTTTGGTTTATTGCAGAAGCCTTTCGTCGCGGGTTCACGATTAAGGATATTCATCGGCTCTCGCGTATTGACCCGTGGTTTTTGCATCATGTGGAGGAAATTATCCGTTTCGAGGCGAAGATTAGGAAGACTAAAATTAACAGCAAGCCCATCCGGGAGACCTTGTCCCGAGCCAAACAAATGGGTTTTTCCGATCTCCGTCTGGCCAAGCTCTTGAAAACGGATGAGACTAAGATTCGCAGCCTCAGGAAAAAATTGCACATTTCGCCGGTTTATAAAATTGTCGACACCTGTGCCGCAGAATTTGAGGCCCATACCCCGTATCTCTATTCAACCTACGAGAAAGAAGACGAATCGGCCGTAAGCTCCCGGAAAAAGGTGATCATCTTGGGGGGAGGCCCGAACCGGATCGGGCAGGGGATTGAGTTCGATTATTGTTGCGTCCACGCCAGCTATTCGTTGCGGGAAGAGGGTTACGAGACGATCATGGTTAATTGCAACCCCGAAACCGTCTCGACCGATTATGACACCTCGGATCGGCTCTATTTTGAGCCACTCACCTTGGAAGATGTGTTGCACATCGTCCAGCTGGAAAAACCCGATGGGGTGATTGTGCAGTTTGGCGGCCAAACACCGTTACGCTTGGCGCGTGCCCTGGAAAAATACCGGGTACCGATCATTGGGACATCTCCAAAAAGTATCGACCGCGCCGAGGACCGAAAATTGTTTGCCAGATTGGTGACTCAATTGCGCATGAGGCAACCTGAGAATGGCACGGCTCGTTCGACGCAAGAGGCCATCCGAGTGGCGAACCGGATCGGTTATCCCGCAGTGATACGACCTTCTTATGTCTTGGGAGGACGGGGCATGGAGATTGTTTACCATGAGGCGGCGCTCAGGGATTATATTGAAAGGGCGGCGAAGATTTCACCGGATCATCCGGTATTAATCGATCGTTTCTTGGAAGCGGCGTTAGAGGTTGATGTGGATGCGATCGGGGACGGCCAGAATTATTACGTCGCCGGGATCATGGAACACATTGAACAGGCTGGGATTCATTCCGGAGATAGTGCCATGTGCCTGCCACCGCATTCACTCTCCGTGCAAAAAATCACCGAGATTCGTGATTGGACGATCCGCTTGGCCAAGGAATTAAAGGTGATTGGTTTGATGAATATCCAATTTGCAATCAAGCAAGACCAATTGTACGTCTTGGAAGTGAACCCAAGGGCCTCCCGGACCGTGCCGTTTGTCTCCAAGGCGACGGGGCTTCCTTTGGCTAAAATCGCCGCCAAACTCATGATAGGGCGGAAGTTAAGCGACTTTTCCTTGCCAAACCATTTTCCAGCCTATCTTTCAGTCAAGGAATCCGTCTTTCCCTTCAATAAATTTCAGGGGGTCGACACCTTACTGGGACCCGAGATGCGTTCTACCGGGGAGGTGATGGGGATTGGTGAGGATTTTGGCGAAGCCTTTGCCAAATCACAGCTCGCCGCGGGGACGCGCTTACCGATGTCTGGCAGTGTGTTTTTGAGCCTGCGTGACGAAGATAAACCCCTGATAGTGGACGCCGCCAAGAAGTTAGTGCAACTTGGCTTCGATTTGGTCGCGACTCGTGGCACCAGCCGTTATTTGCAAGAACGCGGTATCAAGGTTCATACTGTCAATAAGGTGACGGAGGGAAGTCCGCACATTGTGGACCAACTGGAACGGGGCGAGATGGCCATGGTCTTTAACACGCCGGAGGGATATGGCGCCGCGCAGGATTCTTTTTCCATTCGAAGGACGGCCTTGGTCAAGGGGATCCCGTATTTTACGACGGTGGCCGCTGCCATTGCGACCGTGGATGGGATTGAATCTTTACAGAAAAAAGGTACGACCGTAAAATCGCTGCAGGAATATCAAAATAAGAAACCCATTGCCTTACATCAATGTGCAGGTTAATTTTCACGTCACAACAATCAAAAGGAGAGCAAAATGGCGAATGAGAATCAGGGATACTGTGTAAAGTGCAAAAAAAGCTCCGAGATGACCCAAGCCGAACAGGTGACCATGAAGAATGGCCGCAAGGCCATGAAGGGTAAATGCGCCACCTGCGGCACTGGCATGTACAAAATTTTAGGCAAATAATGAAAAATCGGAGGTTTTTCGGGTGGCTCGTCGCCGTTTGTTCCGGGCTGCTGTTGGGTTACTTCGCCTATGATCGGACCGATAAGGATTTCAGCCTTTGGCGTGCCTATACGCGACAGGGTAAGAGGTATTATGAGGCCCATGATTATGTGCAGGCCCTAGATGTTTTTTCCGAGGCCTTAAAGATCTCCGAGCGCTCTGGCAGTGAAGATAGGAGACTGGCCACCAGTTTGAATAATATTGCGTTCACTTACCATGGTGCCGGAAAAGACGCGGAGGCCATCCCGTTATATCAGCACGCCTTGCAGATCCTGAAGGCGAAGTTAAGACCGGATGATCCTGAACTCAGTACGCTCATGGGCAATTTGGCGAATGCCCATCGTGATCTCAAACAATTTTCTGAAGCGGAACCCCTGTATCAAGAAGCGTTGCGGATCCAAGATTCGGCGTCCTTGCTAGAAAGTTATGCCAAGATGTTGCGACAGGCGGGTCGAGACGCGGAGGCCAAGGCTATTGAAGAACGGGTAAAATCCATTCAAGACCACTGATCCTGTAGGGGCGACCCGGTGGGTCGCCCAATCACAAATGTCGCATAATATATATTATGTCAAATAATAGGTAGGTTAACAAGGGACCTGAAAACCAAACTGTTTGAAGTCCCTGTCGAAGGTAAAGACCGGCAGCCCCTTTTTGAGTGAGGTCAAAATGACAAACGACAGACAGTCACAAAAGGACAACTTCTTGTCCTTCGAGAATCTTTTGAAAACATGCACGGCTTCCTCACGCATGTGTTCATCGCACGGAACGATTTCAAGATGTGGCTTCACCTCAGCTAGGAAGCGTACTGCCAAGGGATAATCCTGCCGATAACGCAACAAGGTAACCGTCTCACTGACAATCTCCCAGCTGGTCATTAAACCCACCTGAGGGTGTCCCTGTAAGGCCCGGCGTGCTCGATCATAATTTGGGTCCTCAGGAGTAAGCGAGGCATAAAAAAACGAAGTGTCACAAAAGACTTTAAAAAACATTAAAAACCCTTTAGCGGTAGAGAAATTCCTTAAAGTTTTCTGAGGTAACCCGCTTTTCTTTCCCGCCCTTTTTAACATCTCCCATAAGCCCTAACAAGGCCTGTACAGCCTTCCCAGGCTGAACCCCTGGCTTGGCGGCGGACAGCCTGGCAATAGTCTCACCGTGAACCTTGATGGCAAAGGCCAAATCGGGATCCTTTTGAATAGCCTTGACCAGCTTGGGTAATTTTTGCCGCGCTTCGGTAATAGATAGTTCTTGTACCATTTGTACAGTATGTACAAAATAAGATGGGCTGTCAATACGGAATCAGCTTCAGCGAAAAAAGCCTGCCACCATTGGAGAAATAATAGAGATCGGAACCATCTAAGACCGGATCTGAAGACAAGCCATGCGCGGCATAGCGCTTAGCTTTGACGTCACCCGTTTGAATATCGAGAAAATGAATCCCCTTGGAACTGATACCGACGGCCACGGAAGAACCATAAACCACCGGGGCTGTTAAGGCGCCACCTGCCAATTTTCTTTCCCAAATCTTGCTCCCATCGCGCTTATTCAAGGCATAAACAACACCCTCCCAACTGGAGAGATACAGCTGGTCTCCTCCCAACGACATCGAGACGGCACTGCCCATCGGTTGCTGCCAAAGCATCTTACCGTCTTTCAAGGACAACGCCACGGTGGGACCTGAGACGGTGGAGAGATAGAGACGATCTGACTCGATCAATGGCGTTGCATCGAGGTCACTAAACCGTACCCCCGCTTCCCTTAAAGATTTTTCCCAAGCGATTTTACCGGAATTACTGGCAAAACAACGCAGAGTGCCATCTGCAAAGCCAACAAAGAGCCGATCCGCATTCGCACTGAGCACAGGCGTAGAGTTACCTAACAGGCTCATGCTGTTGACGGCACTCGTTGGTTCAACCTCCCAACGGGTCGCGCCGTTTTCCATATCAAGCGCCACGACCTTGCCTTCCAGCGTGGCCACGTAGACACTGTTTCCCGCCAAGGCTGGGGCGCTGCTGATTTCGGCACCGAGATTCACCTGCCAAAGTAATTTGCCATCCTGCGTGGCCAAGGCATAAAAATTTCCCTTATCATCGCCAAAAAAGACCCGATCAGACAGGATTCCCGGGGCGGAGTTAATGGAACTGGCTGCCTTAAAACGCCATAACTTACGGCCGGTCTTTTTATTCACCGCAAAGAAATAACCGCTATCTGCGCCCGTAAAAACACGATCATCAGACACCCTTGGACTGGAAAATTCTGAGCGCTTATATTTAAAGAATTTCCCCTTCTTGATCATCGACACCCAATGCGATCGATAAGGGGCCTGGTAAGATTTACCCGGTTTTTTGACCTGAGTGGCCGCTTGCAGGCTAGCCACCGACGCAAAGGTCATCATCAAAAAAAGCAAAAAATACGTGCGGGCTGTCATTAATGTTTTGGATTGGTTTCCGGTGCCGGTGGTTTGAGCCATGACAAACGACCTTTCGCTTCTTCTCTGACAATGGGATTACTCTCAGTAAGCTGTTGGTACAGCTCCACAGCCTTGTCTTTATTCCCCAAGCCTTCTTGCACACGCGCTAACAGCAACTGGCTGTAATCCTTCATCGCATTCTCAGGATCATTGACCGCTTGGGTAAGAGTCTCCAAACTTTTTTTCCAATCCCCTTGTTCCAAATAAGCCAGCGCCAAATTGTGGAGGGCGCTGATCCTCAGCATGGGTGTCACCGAGGTCGTCGTCAGAGACTGATACCATTGGATGGCCTCCGAATAATGTTTCGCCTCCAACGCCTCATGCCCCAACAGGCTCCGCGCCACCCAAGAGGCCTCGGCCCGAGGATAACGTTTGATCACCTCTTGATAGATATCTTTCTGCTTGTCACCCTGCCCTGAAGCCGTTGCCAGTAAGGCCGCGGCCTTATCCTGATAGTGATTGACGTAGACTTTAAAGGCCCCCATGAAAATCGAAAACACAATCAAAATCATCGCAAAAGGCGCAAACATGCCGAGTTTTTTTGTTACATTTTCCTTCGAACTATGGGTTAGTCTCAATCTGGATGTCACAGGCCGACACAACTATTGGAAACTACACCTATTGTCAATATCGAGAGATTCATTTATTATTAGGCTATGCCCATTGATCAAGCCAAACGCTATATGCGATCCGTCAAGACCGATATGAGTTCCAAATGGCTCTATTTAAAGCTAGCCATGGAGGGGAATAAGGTTCGGCGCCTGACCGACTTTAGCCATTGCAATCACCCCGTGTTACTCCTCTATGGTTTTGGCGCCACGCGCCGCATCTTTGGAGTATTGGAACGCCGATTGCGCCAGGATGGTTATGGGGTTTTCAGCATCAATTTAGGGGGCATCTTTGACACCTTCAATACGCGCTGCATCGAAGAGCTCTCCAAGTTGGTGCAAGAAAAAGTCGATCGATTGACGGAAAAATTCAAATTGAAAAAAATTACGATCATCGGGCACTCTAAAGGGGGCCTGATTGGGCTTTATTACATCAAGCAGTTGGGGGGTGACAAACGCGTCCGCTCTTTAATCACTTTGGGCACACCCCACAACGGCAACCCCTGGGCCCTGCTGGGGTGCTTTAGCCCGCTAGGTCTCTTCTCCAAAAGTTTGCGCCAAATGGTCCCCTATTCTCCGTTTATTCGAAAGCTAAAAAACACCCCCATGCCCAAACATGTCAAACTGGTCTCGCTCTACTCAAAATCCGATCGTATTTGCCACTATAAGTCCGCCATCCTCACCATCGATAGCTCGGAAAAGAATGTCAAAAATATCGAATTGCCGGGGATGAGCCATGCGGATTATATTATTCGGAAGACGGCCTACGGCGTGATTCGGCAGGAGTTAGGGGAACCTTAAATCCCCCCTTCCCCCCTTTTTCAAAGGGGGGTAAACACGCGACCTCTCTCTCTTTCAAAAAGTGTCATCCATGTACCTCCCCCTTTGAAAAAGGGGGATTAAGGGGGATTTATTTTCGTTTCCGCCGAAACGACAAAAAGATCGGGGCCCCGCCCAGGGCAAAGGCCTCGCGAAAACCATTCACCATGTAGCGCTCAAACGAAAAATGAACCCCCTCAGGATTGGTGACAAAGACCAAAAAGGACGGCGGATAACTTTTTGTCTGCGTGGCATAGAAAAATTTCACCGGCTTGCCGGCATGGACCGGAGGATTGTGTTCCGCGAGCAATTTCTCCAAGAGCTCATTTAAGGCACTCGTCTTCACCCGAATGCCACATTGGTGATAAAGCCGATCGATCGCCGCCCAAACCTCAGTACAGCCCTCACCCGTTTTGGCGGAAAGAAAGAGCGTTGGGGCAAAGCTCAAAAACTTTAAAGTTCTTTCTACTTTTTCAGTGTAACTATCTATAGTAGATCTATTTTTTTTAATTAAATCCCACTTATTCCAAACCAGAATCGCGCCCTTACCAGCGTCGCGAATATAGCCCGCGATGTGGGCATCTTGCTTGTGAATACCCTCTTCGGCATCGAGCAAGAGGAGGCAGACATCGGCCCGTTCGATGGCCTTGAGGGCGGCCAGGACCGAGTAGCGCTCCACACGGAATTCCCACTTTCCCTTGCGCCGGATTCCCGCCGTATCCAGGAGTCGATACCGCTTGCTGCCTCGCACCACTTCGGTATCAATCACATCGCGCGTGGTCCCAGGGGTCGCATCGACCACGACCCGTTCCTCGCCCAACAATTGGTTGAGCAATGACGACTTACCCACATTGGGCCGCCCCACGATCGCCACCCGAATCCCGGCAAAGGCAACTTCTTCAACCGTAACGGAAAAATCGACGATGATCCTATCAAGAAGATCGGAAATCTTGTAGCCATGCTCGGCCGAAACGGGAAAAAGTTCATCTCCCAACGGATAGAATTCATTTAATGAATCTTCATGGGAGGCCTCATCGACCTTATTCACGACGGTTAAGAAACGCTTGCCCGCCTTTTTCAGCTGCCGGAACATCTCCTCCTCTTCCGGCATCAAGCCCGCCTGCCCATCCACCACGAGCAAGACGACATCGGCCTCCAAGATCGCCGAATCAATCTGCTTGCGCACACGACGGTTCAACTGGGTATCAGTCGTAAACGGCAGCCCCCCGGTGTCGATACAGATAAAATCGTGGTTATCCCACGAGACGTCACCGTAATGCCGATCCCGAGTGACCCCCGGTTCGTCTAAGGTAATGGCCTCCCGCTTACCGACCATGCGGTTGAAGAGTGTTGATTTGCCGACGTTAGGCCGGCCAATGATGGCGACTGTAGGTTTCATTTCTTATTTAAAAAACATTGGTGAGGTACTCAACAACCTTATGGCAGCGGGAGGGGTCGAACCTCCGGCACGGCGGGTATGAACCGCCTGCTCTACCACTGAGCTACGCTGCCTTTGCCCTAACAGAAGTCGCGAGGGTATACACGGCTGCTGATTTGCTGACAATAGGAAATTAGGAGCCTAACTCACCTCTTCCCAGGAGACTTGAAATCCATCCTCGGGTTGGACCGGATTTTCGATGCGGCAGCCCCGATGCTGACGGTCATAGATGAAAGACAATGTGTGCAACACCTCCGGTCTTTTACCCAACGTTTCCAAACGAAAGGTAACCACGCACGCCCCCTGCTGCGGATCACGACAGGAGGGGTAAAGAATGGAGGAGAGAGAAGGATGTTTTTCCACAAATCGGTGAGAGGCCTGGTAGTCGTGACGATTCATCACAGACTCAAGCGAGCGGTGATGGCGAATATCCATGAGTTGGGAATCATGAAACTGAACCTGAAAGTGTGTCCTGGGTTCGGCCACCTGGCTTAACGCCTTTAAGTGAACCCGCTGACGAAGCCAATGATAGGCCGTCTCATAACTGCAAGTCCGAAACTCTTCGGTGCCGTAAAAAGCGTGTCTCGAGGACAAAGGCGGTTTAAAACGAGCCTGATACGACGCGGCCACCGGCAAAGGATAACGAAACGGCGTGGCGATTAAATAATCATGCCCGGTGGCTGGAAGAGGTGTTTTGATCCCCTCCACGAGTCCCTCAATGTACTCGTACTCCTGCTGGCTATCTGTCGTATGGCGAGTCACCGTCTTGGCTTGGTATTCTACAATTCGGTGGAGACGCATCGTACCCTCAAGCGCCTCGACCACGGACATAGTCCAGATAGGCCTTCAAATAATATAACCCAGCCACCGATCGAACCGCCGACTCCAAAGGCGAAAGCCCGGAAAAGTCAGGATGAACCTCTTGTAACCAAAGCACCTGATCTTGCGGCGACCGAAACATCGCCCCCAGGCTGCGATGAATGGCCATCACGGTGATGACCGATTCCATATCCGCCGGCCAGGGCGGCTTGCCAAGCGGCACCCTCCCCTGCTTGAGCCATTGTCCATAGGTATTGGCCTTGACGTGCAGCAACCGAGCCATTGCCACATTCGCAAAGCCCCAGTCCTGCTGAATCCGCCCCAACACCTTGCCCACCGCCCGCTGCGCCTGCTCACTTCCATGCTCAATTTTCTCGGATGAAGCGGTCGATACATTCCACATGTCGTTACTCTAACAACGGTATCAACTTTGGTCAATTCAAAAATGAATATTTTTTGTTAAATTAACTAATATTTAATTTAAATATTCAATTTTACTTATATTTTTATTAATACAAAAAGTTATATTAAATCGTATTGTGTACCGGGTACACATTGAACATACTGAAAAATAAGCAGAAAATAGTTAACCCATGCGCACCAAATAGGCCCGGTGGGTGCCAAAATAATCGGTGGGAAGACAGGGGCGGTAACAGAGAAACTCATGGTCGAAGAGGATCTCTCCTATACTTTTGGTTCCCAGCAACAGCAGGTTGGGATCATGAGCGAGACACACCCTGGGGTAAAGGTAACAATCTGCCAAGATGAAACCGCCGGGGCGAGGTAATTGCATCAGGGTGTGAACGGCCTCATCAACCAGGGCTGGGGCCACCACCAGATCAAAACTGCCCACGTGCCCCTGCAGATCATTAGCCTCCAAGACAACCAAATTTTTTGGATAACCCAAGGCCTGTTTCAGTTCCATTTCACTCAATTGAGGCCACGAGTCGTTCGGATGAATCAATTCTGGCAATCCCATGGCCGCCGACAAACCGGGAAAGGCTTCTTCCATGTCTGGACCGGCCACCGCAGCCCAATCCAAGGCGGCACCTCGTTTTTCCACCGCGGCCACCTCGGCCCCAAAATCCAAAAAGAAACGAATGGCGTTGAGATTCAGCCCATAACCAACCACCGCAACTTTTTTTTGGGATAAATGGCCCAAATTTTGGTCAAGGCAGATCGCCAACCTTTCGTTCGCTTCAAGAATCTCCTCATGAAATGGAATGGCTCCCACCAGCTCTTTCCAATGACCGGACAACGGAACCTTTAACAAATTTTCTTCGTAGTCCAACGCTTGCTCCAACAGTCCATAGTCGCGAAGATCTTTCACCAAATCTACCAATTTGGGGAGCCAATACCCATCCGTGTGTCTTCTACAAAAACGCTGCTGTTGCTGGCTGCTCCGAATAATGGAACGCAAGCTGTCATGAATAGCAGAAACCACCGCCCATAAATTGATCAATGGCGCTACAAAAAATTCCTCATCACTTCTGGCCTGTCGATTTAATAAGACCCGAATCCGGTCAATAAGATAGCGGCGGAATGCAGACCCCTCCGGAGCATGACGCTCAATCAGCAGAGCAAAAAAAGCCAACTGAGTGGGAGATTTCCGACGAAATTGACCCACGAGGCCCGATTGGACCATCACGGGAAGGTAGTGAAACAGCCCTGCCAACAGAGGGTCGGTCGCCTCGTGCCAGGCATAACTGCCGAATCCCCCTTCCTCAGGATCATTTTCCAACTCCAAAAAACGCGGGGGAAATGCTGGCAGAGGGGACAAATCAAGATACGCAGGCGGCCGCAGGCCTGCCGGTAACACCAGGCCTGAATCACTCCCAAGTGGATGCAACCAACCAAGTCCGAGCGAACGCCCCGCTCCGATTAATTGATGTAGGGAGCCGGACAATCCAGTAAATGCCCCTGACAAAGTTTCAGAACGGACAAGAGCCTGCTGTTCCACCAACGGCTGGGCAGACCAATGGGCCAGTTGCTCGCGAATGGATGACAGTCGTGCAGGACTCAGAGACATAGTCTCTCTTCGAAGTTTCTAAAAAAAAGATGCTAAAATTCCGCAACTATTTGAATAACAGATGTGGTTTTGAGTTTGAATATTGATGTGACCCTTATTGATCACAAGAAGCATTGCCCTGCAGCTGAGTCTTAAAACGATCTAGATAGCGGTTTTTTCGATCATGGACTTCTCCCATACTCATAAGATTATTTTGGTTCGGTTTTTCATCCATCCCCAAGAGGCCCGTCGAGCGCCATAAAGCGAGCATCTGTTTTTGAAAAGAGATCGGCACAGTGCCATTGATAATGGCCGTGGCCGAGAAATAATCCCCGAATAGGGCCACGGCGTAACGGCGTTGTTGCTCTGGGTTGTCCTTAAGACTTGCCAAATTTTTTTCAATGGAACCATAATCGTAGGACGAATCCTTTGGGGAAGTTTTAATCTGATGATCCGGCAGATAAGCGACCTGCTGGAGATCCAGCAAAGTGGCCCCATCTACACTTCCCTTGCCGATAATCTCTGACCTTTCATGGGAACACCCATAAGGTCCGGAAATCCGCTTACCCCCATACGCCAAGGTTAAGGAATCCTCCAAAAATCCCTCCGCAAGAAAGAGGTGGCTCCTCCCCTCCCCTATTTTTTGCTGTAGTTCTAACATCACCTGATAAGTCACATCATCCGCATCATGTTGTAGGATCAAATCCGCCTCTTGGAATTCCTTCTTGGAAAAATAGCCGCAAACATTTATGCCCTGACAAGCGGGTTCGGAGCTATCATCTCGGATGCTGGCCTTAAATACCACCTCTTTCCCTTGAAACGTGACCGTCACTACCTGGCCATTTGGGCTCAATTTAATCGTATCAAAGAGCCCAGGGGCGTATTTTTTAACCTCAAGAAAGGCCGCATACAAATTCTGGCCCGTATCCGGATTGAGTTCCGTACAGGCGATCTGCGCGCTATCAATGACTCCTCGCTCGATCAAGGCTCGTGCCGTCAAAAATGGTGTGATCTGAGCGCCCGAGGCTGGATAGAGAATATTGATCTCGCGTTTTTTTAAAACGCCGGGAAAATTTTTTACCAGGACATCCGCCAGGTCATGAAAAACCCGGTAAGACTTGGTCGTATGGAGTAGCGCGAGCGGGGCCTTCAATTCAATATCATCCAGCGGCGTTGCCTGCCTTCCTTGGGAGCAACGTTGGTCAAAGAGTTTTTGTCTGGGAAAACCCTTGGGAAATTTTTTTTCAAACTCCTGACATGTGTTTGGGATTTGTGTTTGCCAAGCCGGCTCTTCACAAGCAATGGCCGCGGCAACCTGATAGGCTCCAAAGTCCAGTAAATCAACGGGATCCTGCTCCAGTGCCTTCCGCTGATCGGGATCTTCCACAAGCCGCATGGCCGGGGCATAAACTCCAAAGTGTTCCAAGGGATTGTCACCCATCGTGATGTTATTATCGGCAAGAAGGTGCGACGAGTTGCGTTAGGCTAAAGTGGATCAAAACCCAGCGCGATCTTTAAGCCGTTCTCAATTTGCGTGAGAAGTGTGCGGGACAGGGTGCCGATTAAATCCGTCAACTTGGCGCGGTCGAGGGTGGTCACCTGATGACAGAGGGCGATACCCGCTTTCTTGAGGCCCCCTGCCCCTTCAACAAGAGGGACCGCCGTTGGACCGCGTTTGGCCTGGCTGCCAGATGTGGAAAGAGGAACAACGATAATGGAGCACCATCCGGAAGTTTGATTGAATCCATCATGCGACATCACAACGACAGGTCGCCGCCCCTTTTGTTCAGAACCGGAACGAGGCAGGAGATTGGCCCAATAAATATCCCCCCGCTTCACAAATCCTCATCGGTCAAATGTCCCAGACCAGCCGATTCAAGTGCAGTATCCAGGTCCGCTTCCGTCCCCGCACATTGGGAGGCATAATTCATGACTGCCTGGTGGGTTTTAAGCCGCTGCCGCCGTCGCAACCACCCCTCAATGGCCTGGCGAGCCAAGACCGTGGCCGGTTTTTTATCATGTTCCGCCTCCGTCTTAAGCCGCTGATAGAGCCCCTCCGGCAAGGGGACATGCAAGTTCCGTAATGTCATGGTAGCCATGCCACCTCCTATGTCATAATATTATGGCTGATTTTTAGTATTTGTAAAGGGCCGCTTTTTTCTCTTTTTATTGACAAAGTCAGTCCCTCAAATAAGCCTCCAGCGCCTCTTCAACACGCGCCAAAGCTATCGCTGAGATGGAGCCTAGGGGTTCCTGCAATCTTGCCTTGTGGACCTGACGGATTCCGGGGATCACAACGTATGACTCACGCCCCCCGGGGACTTTGAGCGCGAGCCGGAAGGGCCAGATTTCCGGGGCCTGGCTGGAGAGGGGCAGGATGACGACTGTTTCCAGGGAGAGGTTCAGCTCCGAATTGGAAATGATCAAACCCGGCCGCACCTTGCCAAATTCCGGCGGGGACGCCGGCTCCAGGTTCACCCAGTAGACCACTCCCCTTTTCATGACCGTCCCGGTTTGGAGCGCTTGGCGGGAGGGTGCGCCAGATCGGCATCTTCCCAATCCCGCAGCCCGCTGGCTTCCTTGGGGTGCTGGGCCAAAAATTCATGATATTTCGCCGCCGCCTCCGCCATCTTACGCCGCCGGACACCAGCCTCCAACATCTCCCTGACAAACGCCGAAAGACTCTGCGTCTCCGGCTTGAGCTGGTAAAGGCTTTTGAGTAGTGGTTGCTCTATCTTAATAGTAGTGGCATTCATACTAAATTAGTATGATAATTGAATAAAAAAGTCAATCAGAAATGAAAAATGCTTTCTGGCGAAAAAAAGTTAATCATTGATAAAAACTCACTAGTGTCCCAACGTTAGTTGAATAAATTCAGTTGGTTAGTAGACTCACCTTCAGACATTGTATAATCATCACCCGCCAAGGCCTGTAGAATGGGCATTTTCTCGAAGATGTTGACGCT
>JAHFST010000011.1 GCA_023265625.1 Deltaproteobacteria bacterium
GGCTCGGGTGTCGGAGTTGGAACGAGAGTTAGAGGCGAAGCGAGCCGAGCTAGAGGCGTTGCAGAGTCCCGAGAGTGCTGGAGCAAAGGCCCAGGCTCGGGTGTCGGAGTTGGAACGAGAATTGGAGACAAAGACCCAGACTCTGATCGCGGCTCAAGCGGATGTGGTCGGATTAAACGAAAGTCTGAGAGTGGCAAAGGATGCTTTTGCCGAGGTATCAGTGCTACAGCAAGCTAGTCAACGCAGTCGCCGTGCGTCATAGCAGTCAAATTAGTATAATAAAATCAATATGTTGTGCTAAATATGAAAAACATTATTTTTCCACATCTTCGCAAGCAACATCTTCCCCCAATTAGCCGATAACTAACCCTAAGGAGAAAAGTCACAAGCATTCCATGAACCAGGCATTGAACAGCTCGTTACAAAATTTCTTCAGCTCCTCCCGAAGCTTTTCCAGCTTGGCATGGACTACGGGGACTGATTTGTCTCGGTTTCAATCAGCAGCCTCGGCGGTGCGTGATTCCCTGGTTTCATTGCAGGCTCAAGGGTTGCCTCTTGGACCTGGTGCTGGGGTCTTGGGCAATTTGGAGCAGTTGATTAGTGGGATGGCCGATCTGGCGAGGCGTCCTCAGGTGGTTCGGGAGATTCGCGAACTCGAATTGACCGTCCGTCACTCCGTGGCCCGTCAATTGCTCAATTCCAGTGACGAAGCACTGCGCGTGTCCCTGCGTGTTCCCACCGGAACCCTGAACGATTTTTCTCCCGATCTTCGTCTAGATGCGGACGGACTCTTGGCGGGCGCGGGCCAGCTCATTCCTGGGGCGGAATCTTTTACGGAGCTGCAACGGTATTTGCGCGTCTATGGCGGGGCCAATTTCAATCTGCGCGAAGAACTGGAAAAACACGGGCCGGAACTGCTCGGGGCCCTGCCCCAGCCGCTGGCCGATCGGGTGAGGATCTTGTGTCAGCGCGCGTTGCGCATCGTCCATTTCGGCCGCTTTCGGGACATTCCGAGCAGCGAGGTACGCGACCAATGGCTCTTGGGAGAGCCGGATATTGCGGCCCTCCGAACCTTCGAGTCTTGGATTCCTGAGACGGTGTCCGCTGAAATCGTTGTGAATCAAGATCTGGAAGGGGCCTTGTGTGTATTCGAGGCGGTGGAGCGCAGGCTCGGTGCCGCCACGGATCATGCCGAGCTTGCCCAAGCCCTGGAAGATGTCCCGCAACTTCGTTTTGTGGGGAAGGACGCGAACCAGCGGTTGATTCCCAAAGAAGAATTGATGGATGCGTTACGCAATCATCGACCCGTGCCGGCGACTATTTTAGCGGGTTTGGATCCTCGCTTGGCACCCGTGATCGAACCGCAAAGACAAGAATTAGAACCAAAAGACGCAAGAGATCTGGCCCGGTTAAGGTCTCAAACGGAAAGTTTAGAAGCGAGACTGTTGCATGCGGATTTTCGTCAGGCCTCTGATGATCAGGTGGCACGGGTACGATACTTGTTGGATGATGCCATGGGTGAACAGATTTTGGCTCTTCGTCAAAAAGCGGGTGAGGGTCCCGAAGTCCTTGCAGCCGAGATTGATCGTTTAGCGGAACGTCGTCGCGATCTCTTCGCGGCAGAAGTGGCGGTAAGGGCCGCAGTCTCAGCGGTGCAGAATGAAGGTGGAAAAATTTCCGAGGCGCGGACTGTTTGGGATGAAAAATTTGAAAAATTTGATCTTGCCTGTGATACCGCGGCCGAAAAATTTGTGGATACGGTCATGAGTAATCCCTGTGTGAGGATGCATGGCATTGTCACTTTGCGGCTCAATCGGGTGGATGGGATGGTGTTCCGCCGGGTGCGAGGTGACCAGCGAACCCGTGATATGAAAGGGAGCAATGTGCGCGTCCAGCCCGGGGATCAGTTGGAAATCGTTGAAGAGGCTACGGGAGAGGTTAAGGAGACATTGCTTATTCAGTTTGAGGAGGCGCAACGGACTTTTCGTGTTTCATCGACCACAAAGGAGGCCCCAAGGGCAGAACCAGCGAAAACAGCTGATGCTTCTCAAGAGGATGGGGCACCGGTACCTCAGGAAGCGACTCCCCTGGAACAATGGCGCGCACGCTTTGGCCTCTTGACCCCGCGTTTGGCAGCGTTGCATGGATTGTGGGAGCGATCAGAAGCCCTCAAGTCGAAAGTCAGGGCCGTACAAGACTTGCGCGATGTCATTTGTGGGCGGGCTGCCGTTGTTGGTCTTAAGACGGAAGTTGGGGCTGTTTTACAACAGTTTCCGGAGGACGCGTCCGAACTCGTGCTTGCAAGCCGCATGCGTATGCAGGCCGTGGTTGCTGAGGGTGGAGAGGTGGAGGTTGTTTTTGACCAAGCGAGACAGGTGATTCAAAAATACAATGAACTGAAACGAACCCTGAGCTCACTCTATGGCCCCGCCCGTCTTGGTTTGACGGCGGGAAAGTTGCGAGATCTCCTGACTCAAGTGGCCACTGTCTATGGAGATGGAACCATGCCCACCTCCTGGGGGAATGCCCTCCCGGATAACGCTGAAGACCCCTTCACTTTTGATGAATGGCTGAGTCGCATTGCCGGGACTGACGAAGAATTGGCCCCATTGAAGGCCTGGCTTGATGTGGTGGAAAGCGCGGATCTAGCGCCATTGGACTCGAATATGACAGCCCTGGGAGGTGCAGGGGGAGAGATTGCTGCCTTCAATTCAAGGGCGGGGGCACTCAAGACTGAGCTAGACGGAATCAAGGGACGATTGACGGAACTTCCTCCACAGGCCTATGAGGCGTCCGACGCAGACGCCAGGGGCTTCCGTCGTGCTTTCAAGGACCCTCTTGCAACTTTGTATCCCTCAGGGGTCGATGCCGCGGTGACCAGCGCTTGGTCGCGCTTGCACAAGAATGTACCCGCACTGGCCGCTTCATTCACGCCACAGACCTGGTTGGCCGATGCCGCGGGTCAGGACCGGTTGCTGACGGAAACCCGGGAGCGTATTCGATCACGGGCTCGGGTCGCCGCCGATTTTCAGGCCCAGGCCCTGGCCGATCTGGCAACGATTGAGACCAGCTTTCAGCGTAGCTATGCCGAGCCCTCGGTAGCGCAGGAAGATCAATTCAAACAGACTTATGACACCGATCTAAAGTCCCTTTACGGCAGGGGGCGTGAGGCGGATCTCATCGAATTGAGGGCTTCGGATGGAACCCCGAGCATTCGCCCTTCGATCTTGAGGGGTGCCTGGGCTCGGCTTCACCACAATTTCCCTGAATTGCGAACGACCTTGACCCCTACTTCATGGCAAGGGGCGGATCAATCAGGGCAGATGCGTCTCTTAGATGCTGCGCGGAAAAAGATCAAAGACGCGACCCGAGTGTCTGAGGATTTCAAGCACAGGGCCGAGCAGGACCTGAAGATCATCGAGACCGCCCAAACCCCCATTCCCAGGGTCGAGGATTCGGAAGTCAGTCTTCTCAAAAGGAGCCAGCGTGACCGGCTGAAAAAACTCTTCGAAGCCAGGAGGCAGGAAAAAGCGGCTGAGGAATTTGCCATACTCCAGAAGGTGCTACCCGACGCCTATAACCATGCCGAGGTCGGAAAGTCCCTCCGACCGGAGCGGATCGAAGTGGCGATTGACCTCGTTGCCGCAAAATTGCCTGAGCAGGTGCAAGTTGATTTGGTCGAGCATTTGCGCGGGAGGATCGACCGCCTGGCGGGTGCCGCGATGGATGCCGCCGGAGTGGCGTTGTTAAGGTCCAAGCTCGACCAGTTGGGCTCCCACACCGATCGCGTCTCTGCGGCGTTGGAGCGGTTGGAGGAGCGTATTCAAGTGGCGGAAACGAATCGGGGTCTTCCGGATGATCCTCATCGCGGGGACCTGGATCGGTTGCGGCGCGAGAAATCGAAAGAGTTTTTTGAGAACCACAAAGAGTGGAAGAAACTGACGAGAGCCCTCTCCTTGGAGACCCATCCGGATAACGGGCGCCCTCACCAGCAGTGGAAACTCTACGAGGCGGTCTTCAAGGCCACGGAAAATATCAAGGCCTATCTGCTGGAGAATATGGCCTCGTTTGCCGATTCCCGTGCTGATGTGACCCTTGAGGAGGACCCTCCTGCCTCCGAAGAGCTTCGACAGGGATATCGGTTCCGTCGCGAAGGGACCGCGGGACATTACACCTTTACCCGCGAGGCTGGTGCCGCTACGGCTTCATTCGGACGCCTGGATTTAGGTAAGAATTACCAAGAGGTTGTTCCGGATCATTTGCAGGTGTGTTTTCAAGGAGGCGAATGGCAGGTTCAATCCTTCAGCACGGATGGCACCCGTGTGAACGGCAAAAAGCTTTCGACGGGTTCTTTTGTCAAAATCAATGACCAAGACATTCTTCAGTTGGGCAATGCCTATTTTCAGGTTGCTATCCCGGCATCGGGTCAGTTTCAACTTTGCGAGATGGCCGAGGTTGACGCCAAAAAGATATTGGAGAAAAAACGTCCCATTTCCTGCACGGGGACGCTCGGAAGCTATGTCGTCACTATTCAAAAAGCCTCGGCCTTGGAAGGGATTAAGTTGGGAAGAAGCAATGAGGTCCTTGTTGACGCTAAGACCATTTCCAGGGAACACCTGAGACTTGACCATGATGGAACCCGCTGGAGGGTTTCCAATTTGAACGCTAGAAATGAGACTTATGTGAATGGTGTCGTCGTGGCAGCCGCCCCGATGTTGTTAGGAGAACGTCCTTTCCTAAGCATGGGAGAATGTTATTTCCGAGTCTCTTTTGACAATCCCGTCAATATTGTCCTGACACAAATTTCAAAAGACGAGGTCCCTGAAGATTGCAGGCGTCCGGAGGATAGGACTCCTCAACCTAGGGGAGGAAATGCTGGGTCAGGTGCCGCCCCGCGTGCCGGAGCGGCAGCGCCTCGAGCTCGGACAGCTACCAAGCATACCTTTGCGTTTGCGCCACAATCGGGAAAAATTTATTGGCTTGGCAAGGCAAAGCATTGCAATGCCGAGATTCCCAATGGAGACCTAGCGAGTGAGCATTTAAGCTTTGCCTGGGAAAGTGATCATTGGGAGATCCAGGATATGGGCACTGACGGAGGAACACGTCTGAATGGGCGTGATATCGGTCAGGGGAGTGGCAATCGTGGTGATTGGTTATCGTTGGAAAGTGGTTCTATCTTTGAAGTGGGAGGGATTTATTTTGAGGTGACCGTCAATGCGGCCAATAACTTGCAGTTGATTGAAATTACTGAAGTCGACGCAAAGACAAAAATTGGGCTTAAAAGGGCGCAGGGCGCCGGAGCCGGTTCTCAGGCAGGTTCAGCGGCCATTCCAGCACCGGTGATGCTCCGAGGTGATGTTGATTTGAACAATATCCCCGTTGTCAGTCGCGAGGCGACCGGTCAGTTGGGAAGTTTTTCCATCGCGACCAGTCAAGGGGTTGGCTACCAGGCCAAATCAGGTCATAACGAAGATACGGCTGCGTACGTTTTTGATCCCAACGGCGATCTTTGTCTGCTCGATATCGACGGTATGGGGGGGCATGGGCATGGTGATGTGGCGTCCGGATTGATTACTGACGAGTTTGTGAATCATTTTGGTCGCACCGGAGATGCTCGGGGAGCGTTTCGTAAGGGACATGAGGCGGTTGATCGTTGGAATGATCAAAATATTTCCGATAGAGAGCTCGGTAATTCACCGGGAGCGGTCGGTGTTTCAGCGCAGATTCTTAAACCCAAGGCCGATTGGCCCGCCTATCGTGTGAAGTATCACTGGAGTGGCGATCCTGAGGGATTTCATTTGAGGCGTGAGAAGGGTGGCGCATGGAAAGTTGTCTATGATATCGAGAAACATGAACGCGCGGGGCAACCCACCCAATGTCTTGGGGCGGCCGAGCGTCTGTTCAAGGTTGATTCGAGTTCGGAAATGGAGTTGGAAGAAGGAGATTTGGTCTTACTTGGGTCCGATTGTCTTACCAAGATTTACGGAGATGATTTGGCGCTCCTGCTCCCTATCATTCGTCAGTGCCAGACAGCGGACGAAGTCGTAAGGACCATCACTCAAGATGCCCACGCGAGAATGCGGTCAGGAGGCAAAAAAGACAATTACAGTGTGGCGGCCTACCTCCATCGCCTCAAGGGACAGGCGAGTGGTAAAGGTGCAGGAACAAAGGGTGCTGCGAGTGGTGGTGCCCAGGCGGGTGCTCCTAGTGGATCAGGGGCAGCACGTGGTAATGGGGCTCCATCTTGTCAACAGTCTGGAAAAGGTGTTGAAGTGAGATTGGGAAACGCCAAAAAGATCCGGATTGAAAAAGGCGCTTCTCTGGGAGTGGCTCCGACCATCATGGGTGGAACAAGAGAGGGGATGTATGCCCTCACGATCCCCGGCTTAAAACGCGGGCCTTTTGGCTCCATTTCACCAGATCCTAATCAGCCCGGCGTTTTCAAGGTCATGGCCACCGAAGATGGAATGCAGATTCATCGAAGAGGTCGGCACATCAAAACGTTGGATGCCGCTGACGAGATGGACCTCCAAACTGGCGATGTGATTGTCATCCAAGGGGTATCGATCGTCGTTTCTTAATCCGGGGCACTCATTAGCTGCGTTGGGCAATATCTGCAAAAATCTTCAAAAAACTCGCAACATTTTTACCCGCCAGCCGACATCAAGACAAGACCAAAAGGGAGGATTACTATGACGACAACCACTTGGCGCCCCGGAATGCCGACTTCGGATATGCATGCCGGTCAGGTGCCCATGCAGACTGGTTACCAATTGGCTTCACACCTGCTGGGAGATGTGATGCAAACCGAGGCTCCGGATCAGCTCGTAAAATGGCAGGCCCTGCAGGCGGGCAAGGATCCGCAGGTACTGGTGGTCGATGGTTGTTATGACCATATGCATCTTATCTTGGAGGCGTCGGGCATCCCGTTTGCTCGCCTGGGAGAGCCGGCCTTGCTGGCCGCCGCTTTGGAAGAGCACCCTATGGTCAAGGCGGTTTTGATCAACTGTGGCCGCACCTTTCCCGAAGCTTCCGCTCGCACCGCCGCTGCCTTTGTTGAACGAGGTGGTCTCTTGGTCACAACCGATTGGGCTTTGGAGAATGTCCTCGAGGTGGGTTTCCCTGGGACCGTGAAGCACAATGGGAAAACGACGGATGGGCATGTTTTTGTTGATGTGGAATTTGGCGATCCGAGAAAAAAAGCCCTGCCGGCCCCGTCGCTGGCTAGTCATCGGGTGATGGCTAAGTTGGCGGGTGCGTCCAGTGCCAAACCCCGTTGGTGGTTGGAACCAACGAGTTATCCCATTGCACGTTTGACGGATGATCTCGATATATTGATCTATTCCCCGCAGATGAAGACGGGATATGGCTCAGGTTCGGTCATGGTGCGTTTCCGACATGGGGCGGGGTGGGTTTATCATATGGTTTCACACGCTTTTTTGCAGCATAAAGCCCCGGGCGATTGGGCAAAGGCCTCTGCCGATCCAAATGACGCTCCATCCACCGTGCTTTACACATCGTTGATGGGCGCGTCACCCAAAACCACCGAAGCTTACGAAGCCGCTGAGCAGGCTGATCCGGAATTTGACGAGGCGGCCGCTGCCAACACTTCCCTTTCCACGGCGGCGTTGTTGTTACCCATTTTTGAGGCCACCAAGTTAGATACCGACACGGGACGATAGCCCCCAATTTTTTCATCAAAAACACGCAACAATTCCACCCTCCTGCCGATAACAAGAAAGAGCCTTTTTTAAGGAGGGGATCTTTATGCATGTACCACCATCAGGAGGTAGAGGGGCTGCAGGTAGTGTGTTCAACGGTCAATTGTCCCATGCGATTTCCGTGCTCCGCGCACCCCCTGTAACGGCTGCTTTACTAGGTCGCACGGTGGCGTCTGCTACGTTGCGGATTGCCGAAATCTTTACCCCGACGGTGAATCCAGGGATTCCCGTGGTGCAAGCCTATCAGGTGGGGGCAGGGGATGGAATTCGAGCTTATCCGCAATTGATGATCGGCCTGGGGCCCTGTACGGGACCTTGTTCGTTTATTGTCAGTTCCAAACAAAGGGGGCCTGGGTTTGTCACTCTGCCCGATTCGGAAAAGTTTGTCGATCCGAGCGGGTCGATGAAGGTGGAGGTGGCGAGACATGGGGTTGGGAATAAAGTGACCCTCACCAATCTCAAGCCGAATGCTTTTCGCATGATGTTTCGAGTGAACGGAAAAGATGGGCTAGTGGAGAGTTCGATATTGCAAGGATCTCAGAGTTTTGATGCGTCACGGGTTGACTCTGTTCAGGTTGTTTTGGTCGACAAAGGGAGTTATCCCTTTCAGTTTGAGCAAGGGTTTTATCTGGCGGATATTGCGTTGAATCTTCCCAAGGTTGCGGTGCGGCCCGAGGTTCCCGATATGGACTCTGGAGTAGATTCACATGCTCGTGTTTACGTGAGAGCAGCGGATTTGGACTTAATGGGAGTTGTTGGGGGAAGGCATATGCCGAATCCGCGTGTGCCTGCCCGTGTGACACCTGTGAAGGCGACTGCGGTCCCGGCGATTCGAGATCGAGGGCGCATTGCAGTGGTGGCGACCGTCAGCCATCTGGCTGTTGCCGCTGGCCGTTTGGTGGTTGCTGCGTGGAGACGCTTCTTCCCGCAGCCCTTGAAGGGCGCGATTCATCAAGCGACCAAGTATGCTTTCAAAGGATCTCCTCCTTTGGAGGTCAATTTGGACTCCGTGGATTGGACCAAAACAAAAGAGTTGGAATCGTCTTTGACCGTCACGGTGCGACGGGCAGACAAAGGGCGGAAGCGCCAGACAGTGGCTACCGAGACTGGGGCCGAGATCCAAGTCCCTTCCTTTGACAATCGCTTTTCCCGCTCTGGCACGATCGCACTGGAGTTGCATAGGGAAGGAACCGGTGTGACCAATCTTGAAAAAGTTCCTCTTCGGCTGAGTTATGAAGGATTTGTTTATAAAACTCTGGAACCGTCTCAAGCGGTGAGCCTTCCCTTGCAAAATAGACGGATTACCGTGGAGAGGATGGGCGAATCAGGATGGGAAAGGCTGGTTGACTTCTTCTTGCCAGACAGAGACACAAATCCCGTGGCCGAAGGTTGCCAGACCGCCGCCATTCATTCGGACGACTGGGGCGCTAAGTGACTGAAGGCGGCAGTCGCCGATTTAACCCAGAACTTTCCAACGATCCCCAACAAAACCAAGTTTTTTGACTATTGTATTTTTATATAATATTGATATAAAATCGATATGTATCATTGGGATGAAAAGAAAGATCGGACGAACCAGAAAAAACATGGGATCAGCTTTTCAGAGGCTAGGGATCATATTTTTGAAGGGAACAATGTTTTGGCACCACAGATTGCTTATGAAAAAGAAGAAGCAAGGCATGCGGTCATTGGGAAGTTCAAGGGGAAATACTATGTGGGTATTTTTACCTTTACCCTTCAAGGGGTACGCATCATTTCGGTAAGGAGGGCGCGACGTGAAGAAGAAAAACAAGCTCAAGAAAAAGGGATTTGACGAGCGGTTTGATGAGGGGCGTGAAGTCATTGACTTCTCGGGCGGGCATGTCACGCGCGGACTCAGCAAAACGATCAAGCTGCCCCCTTTGGATGTGCCAGCCTGGATCGCCATGGAGATCGAACGGTTGGCGCAATTTCAGGCAAACTCCAAGGCCTCGGTCGTACGACAGTTGCTCGTTGAGGCGGTAGAACGCCGGTTGGCCTCTTAAATTCTCAATTATTTCGCTCCCCAAAAATAACTCCCCCCAAAGCGCAACATTTCCGCCGATCCACCGATAATATCGGGTGAGGTTAACTATCCCACTTCAACTGTTCTCTTTGATTTCCCCTTGCCTATCAAGGTGATGCAGGGTAGCGGTAATAGGAATGGACGTTGTTTTCAGCACCCACGCCGAAGAAAAAATAGAACTTTTGAATACCAACGGTTTTTCCATTACTAAAAATCAGGTTGTTGAATGTCTCGATAAACCTGATAGAATGGATGCTGGTTACAAGGGTAGGATCATTGCCCAACGGGTCATTGACGACCGGCATGTTTTAAGGGTTGTTTTTGAAGACAAAGATAATGTGAGACGTGTTATCACCTTGTATCCGGGCAGGAGGGAACGATATGAAGATTAACTATGATCGTGAGGATGATATTTTGATGATTGAAACGGCTCCGGGTAGGATCGACCACGCCGAAGAAATGGGGCAGATTATCGTTCATTTCACTAAGGATGATAAACCGGTCCTTCTAGAGATCTTGGATGCCAGTGATTTTCTAAGTTTAGTCACCAAAACTTCGTTGCGGGCCAAATCGATCGAAATCAATTGATCCAAAAATAACTCCCCCCAAAGCGCAACATTTTCGCCGATCCACCGATAATGTCGGGTGATGATAACTATCGTGGGAGAGGTATGCCTTTAGACGTTAGATCCTATGCGCGCGCGCTGGAGGGGCTCCGGTTTGTCAGTAATTTGGCGGTCTTGACGCCCCAAGGGACGCCTGTGTCCCTTGACTTGGTGCGTCAAGCCCTGGAGCCTGTTACCGAGTTGTTTGCGGGCCCCGATGCACTGTGCTTGTCACGGCTTAATTTTAAAGAATTGTTCGAAGCGGCGCAGGGGCAAGTGAGAGCGCAACAGGTATTACCCATGGGCCCGTGGCGGGATTTGGAAGGGTTGTTGCGCGGGAGCGTGATGTCGTTGCAGCGGGACCGGTTGGATGGCCAACTGGCGGCAGCTGTATCGGATGCCGCGATATACAACGAGCGCCGGCCTGACCGGATGCCATTGCCCAGCATCGCTGTGACTCCCTCTACGCTTTTGGACAGGTCCCGGTTCGATAAAACCTGGCTGTTGCGCATGGATCGAGTGCTGGGTGTTTCGATTCCGTTCATTCCGTGCCACGTCATGATGGCTCACCCCGATATTTTTCTGCACCCTCCGGGATACACGGTCGACTATGGTTTTAAGGAGTTATGTCGGACTTATTTCCCGCCCGCCATGAGCGAAGAGGATGTGTTGCAACATGCCGAAATTTTGCAACAGGCGCTGGAACAATCGGACCTCGATGAAATTATTCCGGTGTTGTTGGGTTCGCAGATCCAGGATGCTCGAAAAACGGAATTGAGAGAAGTTATCACTCACTTGCGAACCCTGTCGCAAGATTGGCACCACGACCCGAAGGACGTCCACGATTTGCTCCAAACGATCCCACAGGCCTTTGGACTACGGACGAGATTGGAACAATTGGTCGGGACGCCGGTGCGTACCGTGGTGGTGGTCCGTGAGGTGGAGCACAAAGTGATGGTGGCGACCGAGGTTGTGGATCCCACAAGTACAGCTGAGTATCAAGAGTTGGCGCGGCAGGTGTTGGCGAAGGCTGAAGAAACAGCCGTCCATGCTACCGCGCTTGGTGTTTTGCAGAGGCGATTTGATCTTTTAGAGGTAGGTGAAGCCACTGCACAACGAAGCGTAGCCGCTTTGACGGAAACCCTTGGAGAGGTCAGCGCCAGAGCGGAGACTCAGGAGGGTTTGCTGGTTGAATGGAGCGCGAAAATTGCAAGACTAGAGCATGCGGTTGATGAGCTTACAGATAGCGAACAGGCTGCGATCCGCACCATGGTTGACGCGAACGCACGATCCGAAGCCTTGTCAGTAAGTCTCTCTGGGGCCGAGGATAAGTTAGTTATTGCCGCGCTGCGAGAGGCTGAGGTGGAACACCGTACCGATCAGTTGTCCCGAGCCTCATGGCGCCGATTGGATTCTGTTCGGAAGTATCGTGAAGGATTGGAAGTACAAGAACAATCATTGGCGGAGCGGGTGGGGGCCATCGAGGCCAAGGAACAGGCCGCGGCGCTCGCCGTGCAGCGGGCTGGGCTCTTGCTCACCTTGAGCGAGCATCGTGTGACCCTGATGGAACAGCAACGGGACCAGGCCCTAGCGGCGCGGGATCATTGGGTACTCGAACATGGACGGGCGTTGCAGGGTGTTGCAGTCGCTAATAAATTGTTACGCACTAAGGGAGAGCGGGAGGTCGCTTTGGAACAAGCCCTGGCTGATCTTACCCTGGCTCGGGAAAGGGCCGATCAATCTCGAGAGGCGGCCGCGGTAGATGCGAGTGCCGCTCGGCAGACATTCTTTGAGTTTAGAATGGCGGCGCTTCGTCAGACCCGAGCGCTTGAAGACCTGAAAGAGGATCGGGATGGCATTGACTCCAAACATCAGGCGCAAAAAGAGGTTGAGCGTACATTGCGTGACGCCTTGAGCCAGGCCCAAGGCGAGCGCATCGCGGCGCAGCGTTCGCAGAAGGAGACGGAAGGGCGTCTGGCTGATTCGCAGGCAGCGGTGGCTCGTTTCGAAGCGGCTGCTCATGAACATGCGGAGGTGGTGCAACGCCTGCGTGACGAACGGGATGCCAAGCAGGTTCAGTTGGCGAAGAGTTTAGGGGAGTTGGCCCATGAGCGCAGAGCTTTGTCGAGGGTGGCTTTGGATCGTGATCGGCTGCGTGAAGAACTAACGACGACTCGGCAGGCCTTGGCTGACGCCACGGAGCGTCTCAGTCGTTTGGAAACAGTCGAGGCCGATTTCAAGAAGTTAAGCGAAGAGCGAGACCGGCTGACCGAAGAGGCGAGCCGATGGAAGTTGACGGCGCAGGGGAGCCGGGATGTCAATGGCAGCCTGCAAGAACGCATGGCCCGCTTGCAGGACGAACTGCGACGCTTGGAATTATTGGTTGGGGATCTGAGGCGGGGAGACACCTTGGTGGAAGAGATCATGCCTTTTGAGGCGGAAATGGCACCCGGCATGGAGCGCTATTTTCAAGTGGCAGACTATCAGGTTGTTTCGGCAGGGCAGGCGGTGAATACCCGTCTCATGGTTGTGGAGGGATACCAGCTTTTTCTGGTACGGCGCTCCTCGAAAACAAAACAGGAACTCCCGATGGATCCAAGCCGGGCCTACCATCTATTTCATGGCGACCAAATTCTGATTAAAGGAATGGACTCAGTGGTGCAAGCCTTTGTGAACATCTCTCCGGACAAGATTGCGTTTGCGTTAGTGCCCCCGTTTCCTGGTACCTCGGGTCGCGCCGCGATCAGGCCCGCAGATCCGGGCATCGACTTTGCCTCCCTGAGTCTAACGCAAGATATTCAGATCCCGGATGCCTTACAGCATGTGATGGGGATCGAACACTCGCCCGAAAGCCATCACTCCAGGCATCAGACGGTGGCAGTCAAGTTGCGTGCCCTAGATGCCGGAATCGTTGGTGCGAATCGCACGATCTTTCATGTGAACACCGCCGGCCAAGAGACGGTGATTCCGGAAGACAGGGCACACCCTTTTGTCCTGCAGGCCCATGATCAAATCCGGGTCGTGGAGAAGTCTTGGTTACAACGGGATCGAGTCTCCGTGTATCAAGTCCAGTTCCAACCGACGGGGGATGCGGGTTTCCGCCGACTCGCCCTGGTTGCGGTCAAATAGCCTGCCTCAATGATAGGCAGCCGCTTACTTTTGAGGCGGTTTTTTTGTTTCTGATGTTTGAAAAAAGGGCAGATTTCCACCAGTTAAGAAAAATAATCCAATGGCATGGCTTTTGCTTACCAGTGGGGGCTTTTTTTAAAGGAGCGGGTTATGGGTGATGATCATGGTTCAGTGACCCCCTACGGGCAGTACCGAGCGGTGGGGAATTTGCGGGGAGACGAGGAGAATCAGGAGCGGGGTTTAACCACGCTCAACGCCAATCGCAAGGAGGCGCATATCCCGGAAGTGATGGGTCTGCGACTCGTTGTGACCCCATTGGGGGTGAACCCGGTGCCCGCCCTGACCTTTGTGCTGGATGGTTATGCCGGGGCCTTTGCCGGGCTGATGCTGCCCTATGGCTTCGATAACAAAATCCCCAGTGAAAAATTTGCGATGAACCTGAATGAGGCCTCGGTGGCCGTTCAGTCAAATGGATTTCATGCCAAGATGGGATTCATGCCGACGTTTCTCAGCGTAGAACTGCCTTTCCTCAACGGCTATGGCGCCAACTATGGCGATACCCCTCCGGTCTTTATTTCCAATTCTTTTCTGTTCAATGCGGTCCCCTTTTATCATCTGGGGGGAAACTTGGGGTATGGCGGCGATCATGTGGATACGACGTTTCACGTTTATATGGGGTCGGATAAGGTTCGACCCAAAACCAATGTGCCGAGCTTTGTCTGGAGCCTGGCCACAAAACCGGTTCCGGAATTCAACTTTACGTCGCACCTCATGGCTGGTCCCGAAGGGGAAGAGAGCGATCATTGGCGGTTTACGTTGGATTTATTGGCCTGCTACAAACCCACTCCCGATTGGAGCCTGGTCTTGGAATATTTGCACAAGATGGAGAAGGTGGATCATGATTATGTGACCGTGCAGGGAGCGGCATTGTACGTGAACTACAGTCCCAAGGACGGTTGGGGCAATGCCACCCTGCGCCAGGAAGTTTATGCCAATGAATCCGGCAAGACTTATTATGAAGTAACCCTGGCGGCCGCCCTGGATGTGGGGCGTGTGGCCAAGCTTCCAGCGCTCGAAGGACTTCAGGTGAAAGGGGAATACCGGCATGATGAGTTAGGCGGTATTCATCAGGACACCTTGGGAGTGCAGTTGGTCTATGCGCGACCTTTCAGTTTTTAAATTTCATATTGCACCCGCGCTGACAATTCGTTACACGACCCCATGCTCTTTTCCCAACTCTTGATCCCCACCCTGCGCGAGGCCCCGGCGGAGGCGGAGGTGATCAGTCACCAACTCTTGATCCGCGCGGGGATGATTCGCAAACTGGCCTCCGGGGTCTACAGCTACTTGCCCTTGGCGCTGCGCACGATCCGCAAGATAGAAACGATTATTCGCGAAGAGATGAATGCCGCGGGCGCGGCGGAACTTCTGCTGCCCATCGTGATGCCGCGCGAACTCTGGGAAGAGACGGGGCGTTGGGGGATCTACGGCAAGGAGTTGTTGCGTTTTAAAGATCGGCACGATCGTGATTTTTGCATCGGACCGACCCACGAAGAGGCGATTACGGACCTGGTGCGCAACGAAGTGCGATCCTACCGCCAGCTCCCGTTGTCGTTGTATCAGATCCAGACTAAATTCCGCGATGAAGTGCGGCCGCGCTTTGGCCTGATGCGGGGGCGCGAATTTATCATGAAGGATTGTTACAGTTTTGATTTGGATGAGGCCGGGGCGAAGCGGACGTATCAACGCATGTACGACGCCTACGTCAAAATTTTTCGGCGTTGCGGCTTGACCTTCAAGGCGGTGGAGGCGGGGACTGGCAATATTGGCGGCAATCTCTCCCATGAGTTTCAGGTGTTGGCCCAATCGGGTGAGGACGCGATTCTTTCTTGCACCGGTTGCGATTGGGGCATGAACAAGGAGATGGCGACGGAGCGGTCGATTGCGGGGCAGTGTCCGCAGTGCCAGAAACCGTTGGAGGAGATGCGCGGGATTGAGGTGGGGCAGGTTTTTTATCTCGGCACCAAATATTCCCAGGCGCTGCGTGCGGTTTATTTGGATCAGGGGGGCAAGGAACAAGTGATCGAAATGGGTTGTTACGGCATTGGCGTGAGTCGGACCGCCGCGGCGGCCATTGAGCAAAATCACGACGAGAAGGGGATTGTCTGGCCGGTGCCGATCGCGCCATTTTCGGTGGAGGTGGTGTGTCTCAACAAGGGTGCGGATGAGTCTTGGCAAGTTGCGCAACAGTTGCAAGCCCAGTTAAGTGAGGCCGGTATCGATGCGGTGGTGGATGATCGCGACCTGACCCCCGGTGTGAAATTTAAAGACGCCGATCTGATCGGCATCCCCTACCAAGTGGTGGTCGGGCCCAAGGGGTTGGCCAAGGGTGAAGTGGAGATTAAGGAACGCAAGTCAGGCGTGGCGGTGGGGGTGGTGAAGGATCAGGTGGCGGGGTGGATTCGGCAGAAAATAATTTAGATCATGGTTCAAAATCCCCTAATCGTTGCCTTAGACCTCCCCACCCTGCGCGCGGCCGAGGTCGTTGTCAAACGTCTCAAAAAACACGTCACAATTTTTAAGATCGGCCTGCAGCTCTTTACCCGCGAGGGTCCCAAGGTGGTGCAGATGGTCCAACGCCACGGGGGCGAGGTGTTTCTCGATCTGAAATTTCACGACATTCCCAATACGGTGGCCCAGGCCTGTGAGTCGGCGACGCGCTTGCGGGTGGCCATGATGACGCTGCATGTGTCTGGCGGCCTCGAGATGTTGCAACGGGCGGTGGCGTCGACTCGTAGTGTTGCGAAGTCTATCAAATGTCCCAAACCACATTTGCTCGGCGTGACGGTCCTGACCAGCACGGCCCCGACCGCTGCTACCAAGCGCCAGGTCCGAGCCATGGCGCAATTGGCCCAGGAGGCGGGTCTAGACGGCGTCGTGTGCGCGGCCACTGAGTTGTCCGCGGTGCGTCGCGTCTGCGGCCCCAAGCTCCTCCTGGTGACCCCGGGGATACGTCCGGCTGGGGATGCCCACGGTGACCAAAAACGAGTGATGACCCCCAAGGAGGCGATTGACCTGGGGGCCAATTATCTGGTGATGGGCCGGCCGATCTTGGAAAGCCGGGATCCGGTGGGGGTTTGTAGGGGCGTGATTCATCACGCCCTGCATCGTGTGTTGCCGGGGTACAGTTCATAACACCCCCCCAGCCCCCTCTTACTTTAAGAGGGGGGAGAAAACCGCTGTCCTTACCCCCTCTTGAGGTAAGAGGGGGATGGGGGTGTTATGAGAACCCCACCCCCCAAATTGAGGTCTGTACCCCCCAATTTTCCATTTTTAAATCCCCCCAAAAAAAACAAAAAATACATTAATATCAATAGTTTATAAATTTTTATCCCCCTGGTCATAAGTTTGCATTGTTAAGGGCTTAGAGCGTAGGGGTTCAAAATTTTGAACCCCTACCCACATCAACCTTAGCCAGGAGGGCGTCATGGAAACCAGCGAAACACTAGAGATGTTTGAGGGAGAAGAAGTGGTGCTGGGGACGGGGCTCCAAGAGGTGGCGTTTACGAACCCGACGAATCTGCAAATGGTGTTGGTGACCAGTTCGATGAATCACGAATATACCCGCCAAGAATATGAACAAGAGGAATCCTACCAACGTCGGCAAGAACTTGGCACGCGCATGGAGCATCTCAAGACGCTCTACTTCCACGCCCGCAAGAATCTTGCCCTGACCAACCCGGAAAAACTCGAGGAATTGGAACAGGACCTATCCCTGCAAAAACAAGTCATCCTGAACGAATACATGATCTGACTTCTTGCTTCTTGTCTTTTCTTTAGCTAGACCCTCCCCCCTATGAGCGAATGGATCTATGGCCGTCATGCGGTGGTCGGAGTGCTGACCGCGGGACGGCGCCGCAGTAACCAACTTTTTTTACTCCATGATAAAGGCGAAGAGGCCTTGTCGGCACTGGCCAAGCAACATCAAGTCCCCGTCCAGGTGGTCCCTCCTGCATTTTTCAGCAAACGGCTCCCCGCGGGGAGTGTCCATCAAGGCGTTTTGTTGGAGGCCGAACCCTATTCTTATGTCGCTTTTGAGGAGTTGCTGGATTGCACCGGGCTCCTGTTGTTGGACGAAATTCAAGACCCGCAAAACCTGGGGGCCTTGATCCGCTCGGCCCTCCTGTTGGGGATGGGGGGCGTGGTGATTAGTAGTGTGCGCGGGGCGGGGGTGGAGGGGGGGTGTCTCAAGGCCTCTTCGGGGGCGTGCGAATTATTGCCGATCGCCCGAGTCTCCAGTATCGCCAATGCCCTGGAACGGCTGAAAGAACATGGTTTTTGGAGCTATGGGGCGGATCCCGGGGCGACGAAACTCCTGTACGATGAGGTCTTCCCAGCCAAGGTGGCCTTGGTCATTGGCAACGAGGGGAAGGGGTTGCGGCACCTCGTGAAGGAACGATGTGACATTTTGCTGCAAATCCCCATGAAAGCGGCGGAAGGGGTCGATTCCCTCAATGCCTCCGTGACGGGGGCCATCATGGGCTACGAGCTCGCCCGCCAACGCGGAAAAAAGTGAACTATTTTCGCAGTTTTTTTCAATAAGCTATTGACTTTTTTTGTCAAAATCACTATTCCCATCCGGCTTCGTACCAAAAGACCCTCCAAAAATAGCGAGGGGGGTGTTTTGGTGTATTTGTAGTTGGAGCAGCTCTTCGCGGCAACTTTCCAAGATTGCTGGCGTAGCTCAGCTGGTAGAGCAGCTGATTTGTAATCAGCAGGTCGTCGGTTCGATTCCGACCGCCAGCTTAGTAGGAGCAGGGGTTTCCGATATACGAAGAACGAATTACGAAGAACGAAATTTCCGGCGGGTGGCGTTCACGTTTTTCGTTCTTCGGGAAAAATTTCCAGGCGGAAATTTTTGGAGGGGTGGCCGAGTGGACTAAGGCACCAGACTGTAAATCTGGCGGCTCACGCCTTCGAAGGTTCGAATCCTTCCCCCTCCACAGTAAGGCAGGGGATGGGGTTTGGTGGGTTGGTGATTTTTTGTGCGGGAGTAGCTCAGTGGTAGAGCTCCTGCCTTCCAAGCAGGAGGTCGCGGGTTCGAATCCCGTCTCCCGCTTTTAAGAGTTCTGCCCACGTAGCTCAGTCGGTAGAGCATCTCCATGGTAAGGAGAAGGTCACCAGTTCGATTCTGGTCGTGGGCTTAAGTTGGTAGGGCATCTCCATGGTAAGGAGAAGAGCAAGCCGGCAAACTTGAGCCGGTGGCTCAAGGCAAACGGCGCGGTAGTATGATGATCTGGTCGTGGGCTTAAGTTGGTAGAGAATCTCCATGGTAAGGAGAAGAGCAAGCCGGCAAACTTGAGCCGGTGGCTCAAGGCAAACGGCGCGGTAGTATGATGATCTGGTCGTGGGCTTAAGAAGGAAGAGGGTGGTCGGCGCGGTGGTATGATGTTTTGGTCATGACATTTTAAACTGCATTTTACTGGGGAGAAACAATATGTCGAAGACAAAGTTTGAAAGAAAAAAACCGCACGTTAACGTCGGAACTATCGGCCATGTCGATCATGGAAAGACAACGCTGACTGCTGCGATTACCAAGGTTCTATCCAAAAAGGGTTGGGCGCAGTTTCTAGCATACGATCAAATCGATAAGGCTCCCGAAGAGCGCGAACGTGGTATCACGATCGCGACGGCCCATGTGGAATACGAGAGTGAGAAGCGTCACTATGCCCACGTCGATTGCCCCGGTCATGCGGACTACGTCAAGAATATGATCACGGGCGCGGCTCAGATGGATGGGGGGATTCTGGTGGTGAGTGCGGCCGATGGTCCGATGCCGCAGACACGCGAGCACGTGTTGTTGGCTCGTCAGGTGAACGTCCCTCATATCGTTGTTTATCTGAATAAGTGCGACATGGTTGACGATAAAGAGCTGCTTGAGTTGGTGGAGTTGGAAGTTCGTGAGTTGCTCAATAAGTATGATTTTCCGGGAGACAAGACCCCGATTATTCGTGGGAGTGCTTTGAAGGCCATGGAGGGGGATGCCGGTGAGTTGGGTGAACCTTCCATTTATAAATTGTTGGACGCGATTGATGCTTTTATTCCAGAGCCGAAGCGCGATATCGACAAACCGTTTTTGATGCCGGTGGAAGATGTCTTCTCGATTTCGGGTCGTGGGACGGTGGCGACGGGTCGTGTGGATCGTGGCAAGGTGAAGACCGGTGAGGAAATTGAGTTGGTGGGTATTCGTGATACGACCAAGACGGTGGTGACCGGCGTGGAAATGTTTCGTAAATTGTTGGATGAGGGGATGGCCGGTGACAACGTTGGATTGCTGCTTCGCGGGTTGAAGCGAGAAGATGTGGAGCGTGGTCAGGTGTTGGCGAAGCCGGGTTCGATTACCCCGCACAAAAAGTTCAAGGCGGAAGTTTATATTTTAACTAAGGAAGAGGGTGGGCGTCATACCCCATTCTTTAACGGGTATCGCCCGCAGTTTTATTTCAGAACAACCGACGTGACGGGTCTGGTGACCCTGCCGGCTGGTGTTGAGATGGTGATGCCGGGCGACCGAGTGAGTGTTGTTGTGGATTTGATCACGCCGATTGCCTTGGAGAAAGAACTACGTTTCGCGATCCGCGAGGGCGGGCATACCGTCGGCGCTGGTGTGGTGGCGGAAGTGGTTGAGTAAGGATTTTTTATGAGAACTATTTTTCAATTAGAATGTACGGCATGCAAGCATCGAAACTATTCGGCGACGAAGAATAAGCGTCTGACACCGGGTAAATTTGAGATCAAAAAGTACTGCCGTTTTTGTCGCAAGCACGTGGCTCACAAAGAGACCAAGTAACGGCCCTGTCTCTCATAGGGGAGTAGCTCAGTTGGTAGAGCACCGGTCTCCAAAACCGGGGGTCGCAGGTTCGAACCCTGTCTCCCCTGTGGGGGGCAGATGAGGGCACTCGTTGTGAAAGGTAAAGATAGCGACTATGCAGACACAGAAGTGGGTTAATTTGGGATTGTTGGGGGCTGCGACGGCGCTGTTTCTTTTGTTCTCCCAGGTGTTTCGGATGGTTTGGGACTGGGGAGGGTGGGCGGTTGCGGCGGATTGGCCCATTGAGCCGGTCTACTTGATTAGTTTTTTTCTGGCAGTGGTGATGGCCTTTGGGGCTCGTTGGTCGAAGCCGATCAATGGATTTATCAATGAGGTGGCCCTGGAGTTGTCGCGCGTGACTTGGCCTCAGCGGAAGGAGACGATTGGTTCCTCCGGTGTGGTGATTGTCTTGGTGGGTGTTGCCGCGGTTGTTTTGTTTATTATTGATCTCGTCTGGGGGACAGCCACCCGGGGATTATTTAAATACTAGAGAGGGTTTTCGATGCAGCAATGGTACGTGGTTCATACTTATTCTGGATTTGAGCAAAAGGCCAAGAAGACCCTAGAGGATAAGGTCAAGTCTCTTGGTAAGGCCGATTTGATCACCGAGGTGTTGGTTCCTTCTGAGAATGTTGTCGAAATTAAAAAAGGGATCAAAAAGACTTCGAAGCGCAAGATTTTTCCGGGCTACATGTTGGTCCGGATGGAATTGAACGATGACACTTGGCATATTATCAAGGGTATTCCCAAGGTTACGGGGTTTGTCGGCGGGAGTAAAAATCCCCCGGTGGTCCCTGATGAAGAGGTGGGACGTATTGCGCAACAGATTGCTGATGGGGCGGGAAAACCCAAGCCAAAAGTTTCATTTGATAAAGGTGAGAGTGTTCGGGTAGTAGACGGCCCCTTTACGAGTTTCAATGGGATTGTCGACGAGGTGAAGCCGGAGCGGGGTAAGCTCAAGGTCTTAGTCAGCATCTTTGGCCGATCCACCCCGGTTGAGTTGGATTTCATGCAGGTGGAGAAGAACTAAAAGGAAATTTTATGGCGCCTCCCGTTAAAAAAGTACAGGCTCAGATAAAGTTGCAGGTGCCGGCCGGCCAGGCGAATCCGGCCCCGCCGATTGGTCCCGCGCTCGGTCAGCACGGGGTCAACATCATGGAGTTTTGCAAACAGTTTAATGCCAAGACGCAAAAAATGGAGGCGGGGTTAATCATTCCCGTCATTATTACCGTTTATCAGGATCGCTCGTTTAGCTTTATCATGAAGACCCCACCGGTCTCCGTCTTGATCAAGAAGACGATCGGTTTGGCCAAGGGGTCCGGTCAGCCCAACAAGGAAAAGGTGGGGGTTCTGACCAAGGCTCAGGTCACTGATATTGCGAAGCAAAAGATGCCCGATTTAAATGTGAATACCCTCGAGGCCGCGATGCGCACGGTCGAGGGTACGGCCCGCAGTATGGGAGTTGATGTTAAATAAAAGGATAATGGTGGAGATATTTATGCCAGGAAAAAAATACCGAACGGCAGTCGATAAGGTGGATCGTGATAAGCGATATACCTTGGCCGAGGCCCTCACCATGTTGCCGACGGTGAAATATTCTAAGTGGGATGAGACGGTGGATCTTGCCATTCGCCTCGGGGTGGATCCGAAGCAGACCGATCAAATGGTGCGTGGTGCGGCGCCGTTGCCTCATGGGTTGGGGAAGACGGTGCGTGTCATCGTGTTTGCCAAGGGAGAGAAGCAGAAAGAGGCCACTCAGGCCGGTGCGGATCAAGTGGGTGCGGAAGACCTGGTGGAAAAAATTGAACAGGGATGGTTGGAGTTTGATCAAGTGATTGCGACCCCGGATATGATGGGTCTGGTGAGTAAGTTGGGTCGCGTCTTGGGGCCTCGGGGTCTGATGCCCAATCCAAAGTTGGGTACCGTCACGTTTGAGGTGGGTAAGGCCGTCAAGGAAGTCAAGGCGGGTAAGGCTGAATTTAAGATTGATAAGGGCGCCATCGTCCACTCCTCTGTTGGGAAAATATCCTTTGATTCTGGCAAGTTGAAAGACAATATTCATGCATTACTTGAAGCGGTACTTCGGGCCAAGCCGGCGACCTCCAAGGGGATTTATCTGCGGACGGTGACCATTTCGACGACCATGAGTCCGGGGATTAAGTTGGATCCTGCCCAGTTGCAGACGGAGGTGGGTTTATGAGCTTGAAGCGTTCAGAGAAGGAAGTGGTGGTGAAGGGGATTGGGGATCGGTTTCGTGTGGCCACGTCCATGATCGTGACAGAATATGCCGGTTTGAAGGTCTCTGAGATGACCGAGTTGCGCCGCGAGATTCGCAAGGTGGATGGCGAGTTGCATGTTTTGAAAAATCGACTCGTGAAGCGTGCCCTGATGGACACCGAGATGAAGGTTTTGGCGGACTATCTCAAGGGGCCGACGGCCATTGCGTTTAGCCATGGGGATCCAGTGGCCCTTTCCAAGGTGATCGCCAAGTATGTGGAGAGTTTGGAAAAGTTGAAGCTCAAGGGTGGTTTCTTGGGTGGCAAGTTGTTGGCGGCCAAAGATGTGCAGCAGATTGCCAAATTGCCTTCTAAGGAAGAATTGTACGCAAAATTATTGGGAACGTTACAGGCCCCAATTCAAGGAGTGTTACGGACCTTGCAAGGGGTTCCACAGAAACTTGTATTGGCTTTGAATGAAATCAAGAACAAGAAGGAAGCTTAAAAAATAACGAAAGGGAGGGTAGTGGTATGGCCGAAGTCGGAAAAATTGAGATTGTTGAGGCGCTCAAAAAAATGCCTCTGTTGGAAGTTGCCGAGCTAGTCAAGGACCTGGAACAGGTTTTTGGTGTGTCTGCAGCCGCGCCAGTGATGATGGCGGGGCCAGGTGGTGGTGCCGCTGCGGCTGCCGCTGAGGAACAGACCGAGTTTACGGTCGTTCTGCTTGCTGCGGGCGAAAATAAGATCAATGTCATCAAGGAAGTGCGTGCCATTACGGGTCTTGGCTTGAAAGAAGCGAAGGACTTGGTTGAGGGTGCCCCTAAGAACGTGAAGGAAGGCGTTTCCAAGGATGATGCGAAGAAGATGAAGGAACAGCTCGAGAAGGCTGGCGCCAAAGTCGAAGTTAAATAACTCAAGGCTCGAAATGAGTTGTTTTGGTAGGGGAGTTCCCTGACGGGGATTGCTCCATTTTTTGCTTGGATCGTTATCTACGCCAATTGGGAGGCCAACATGGGTTTGTCTATTGTGGAACGAATCTTCAGGAAGAACTTCGGTAAGATCGAAAGTATTGTTCCGATCCCCAACTTGATTGAATTGCAGAAGAAGTCCTATGCCGACTTCCTGCAGTCCAGTGTTGTCGGGGATAAGCGCGCGCCCATCGGCCTGCATGGGGTTTTTAAAAGCGTGTTCCCGATCCGTGATTTTGGCAACAATGCCTCCCTTGAATTTGTCAGCTATTATCTCGATAAGCCTAAATACGACGTAGGCGAATGCCGTCAACGTGGTTTGACCCTGGGGGTCCCCATGAGGGTGGTGGTTCGTTTGGTGGTTTGGGATACCGATTCTGAGACGGGCAATAAATCGATTCGTGACGTCAAAGAACAGGAAGTCTATTTTGGCGAAATCCCGGTGATGACGGAGACCGGCACCTTCATTATTAACGGCACAGAGCGGGTCATTGTCTCCCAGTTACACCGTTCCCCGGGTATCTTTTTTGAGCATGACAAGGGCAAGACCCATGCCTCCGGAAAACTGCTGTATTCGGCTCGTATCATCCCTTATCGCGGTTCCTGGCTCGATTTTGAGTTTGATCCAAAAGATATTTTATTTGTCAGGATTGATCGACGGCGTAAATTCCCGGCCACGGTGTTGCTCAAGGCCCTGGGCTACACCCAGGAAGAGGTGCTGAACTACTTCTACCAGAGTGAGACCATCAGCTATGAGGGGAAGAAACTCTTCAAGACGGTGGTGCCGGAACTGCTCCGCGTGCAGAAGTCCACCAAGGATGTTCGGCATCCGAAGACCGATGAGATCATCATCCGGGCGGGACGCAAATTCAACCGGGTCTTGGTGGATAAGATCGTGGCCGCCAAGATCACCCAGCTTCCGATCGATCCCGAGGAGGTCTACGGCCGTGTGGTGGCCCATGACTTGATTGATCGTGAAACCGGCGAAGTGGTTTTGGCCGGTGGCGAGGTCTTGACCGAGGAGAAGTTTGAAGAAATTAAGGGCCGCAAGATCAACAATATCGACCTGCTCTTCATTGATAATCTCAATGTCGGCGGGTACATTCGCAATACCCTGTTGATGGATAAAGTGACCAATTCCGAGGAGTCGGTCATGGAGATTTACCGGAGACTCCGTCCGGGGGATCCGCCGACGCCCGAGTCGGCGCGCAACTTTTTTGACGGCCTGTTTTTTGACGCGGAAAAATACGATCTTTCCAAGGTGGGCCGTCTCAAGATCAATCATAAATTTAATTTTGATGTCCCGATCGATGTGGGCACGCTGCGCAAAGAGGACATTCTCGAGGCGGTGCGTTATTTGTGCAACCTCAAGGATGGCAAGGGGTCGATTGATGATATCGATCACCTGGGGAATCGCCGCGTGCGCTCGGTGGGTGAATTATTGGAAAATCAATACCGTCTCGGTTTGGTGCGGATGGAGCGGGCGATCAAGGAGCGGATGAGTTTGCAGGATGTTGAGACGCTCATGCCCCATGATTTGGTCAATCCCAAGCCGGTCAATGCGGTCATCAAGGAATTTTTCGGTTCGAGTCAGTTGTCGCAATTTATGGACCAAACCAATCCGTTGTCGGAAGTGACCCACAAGCGGCGTTTATCGGCTCTGGGCCCCGGTGGGTTGACACGGGAACGCGCTGGGTTTGAGGTGCGCGACGTGCATGCGACCCACTATGGTCGAATTTGTCCCATTGAGACGCCGGAAGGTCCAAACATTGGTTTGATTGCCTCCCTCTCCACCTATGCCCGGGTGAATGACTACGGGTTTATTGAGACACCTTATCGCAAGGTGGATGACGGTCGGGTGACCGATCAAGTTGATTATCTCTCGGCCTTGGAAGAGGAGAAGTACACCATCGCGCAGGCGAATGTGCCGGTTGATAAAAAGGGTCATTTCATTGGAGACCTGGTGACCTGTCGTAAGGCGGGTGAGTTTATTATGAATCTGCCGAATTCCGTTCAATATATGGACGTTTCACCTAATCAGCTGGTCAGCGTGGCGGCCTCGTTGGTGCCTTTCTTGGAACACGATGACGCCAACCGCGCCTTGATGGGATCCAATATGCAACGTCAGGCGGTGCCTCTGGTGAAGACGGCCGCCCCGTTGGTGGGGACGGGCATGGAGAGCATTGTGGCCCGTGACTCCGGCGTGACGGTGGTGGTGAAGCGCAGTGGGACCGTGATTGGGGTTGAGGCCACTCGGATTATTGTGAAACCGGAGAAGGTTAACCGGAAGGCGGGTGAGGGCGAGGTCGATGTCTACCCGTTGATTAAGTACCAGCGTTCCAACCAGAACACCTGTTTTAACCAGAAGCCGATTGTGCAAAAGGGCGACAAGGTCAAGGCCGGCGATGTGGTTGCCGACGGACCGGCGACCCACTTGGGCGAATTGGCCCTGGGTCAAAATGTCTTGGTCGCCTTCATGCCTTGGGGCGGGTACAACTTCGAAGACTCCATCTTGATCAATGAGCGTTTGGTGCGCGATGACGTTTTTACCTCCATTCATATTGAAGAATTTGAATTGGTGGCCCGCGATACCAAGCTGGGCAAGGAAGAAATTACGCGTGATATCCCCAACGTGGGAGATGAGGCGTTGGTCAACCTCGACGACGGCGGCATCGTGCGGGTCGGGGCCGAGGTAAAGCCGGGTGACATCTTGGTGGGTAAAATTACCCCCAAGGGTGAGACGCAACTTTCCCCGGAAGAAAAACTGCTGCGGGCCATCTTCGGTGAAAAGGCCGGGGACGTGAAGGATACATCCTTACGGGTGCCACCCGGAGTTTCCGGTGTGGTCATCAATACCCAGGTTTTTTCGCGCGAAGGCGGCGAGCTCGATGAGCAAGCCAAGAACCTGCAAGACAAAGAGGCGCAAAAGCTGATCAAGGATCGGGATCAAGAGATCCACATGATCCAAGAAAGTATGCGCAAGAAGGTCAAGGCGTTGTTGGCCGGCAAGACCTCCACCTCGAAAATTATTGATGAGGAGACCGAAAAGGTGTTGCTCGCCAAGGGCAAGTCGGTGACGGAAGATATTCTGGAAAAAATTCCCCTCAAGCGCTGGTCAGAAATCAGCGTGGGCGATGAAGATCTGGAAGAAGAGCTAAACGAGTTGTTGGAAGGTATTGAAGAGCAGGTTGAGTTGATTAAGATGGTTTATGATCAGAAGGTAACGAAGCTGCGTCAAGGCGACGAGCTGCCTCCCGGGGTCATCAAGATTGTTAAAACTTATATTGCGATCAAGCGTAAGTTGTCCGTCGGGGACAAGATGGCCGGACGGCACGGCAATAAGGGTGTCATCTCGCGGATCCTTCCCGAGGAAGATCTTCCCTACCTGCCGGATGGGACGCCCGTTGATATCGTCCTCAATCCGCTCGGTGTTCCTTCCCGTATGAACGTGGGGCAAATCCTGGAAACGCATCTGGGATGGGCCGCTAAGGGGATGGGGCAGAAGATTGGTCAGCTTTTGCAGGAGCATTCGATTGATGCGTTACGAACGGCCCTGAAGAAGTTTTATTCTTCCAAGAATTTTGACGGCCTTTTGGAAGAGCTGAACGACCGCGAGCTCAAAAAATTGGCCCAACAATATCTGGGAGGCGTTTATGTGGCCTCGCCGGTCTTTGACGGTGCCAAGGAGACGGAGATCAAAGACGTGCTGTCGCACGTAGGATTTCCTCAGTCCGGTCAGACGGTTTTATTTGATGGTAAGACCGGCGATGTGTTTGATCATGAGGTGACGGTTGGGGTGATGTACATGTTGAAGTTACATCACTTGGTGGATGACAAGATCCATGCCCGTTCCATTGGTCCTTATTCGCTCGTGACGCAGCAGCCGCTGGGCGGCAAGGCGCAGTTCGGGGGACAACGCCTGGGAGAGATGGAAGTTTGGGCGATGGAGGCCTACGGGGCGGCTTATACCTTGCAGGAATTCCTGACAGTCAAATCAGACGACGTCTTGGGTAGGACGAGGATGTACGAGATGATTGTGAAGGGAGAGCGCGGTTTTGAACCGGGCTTGCCAGAGTCCTTCCGCGTGCTCACGAAAGAATTGCAGGCACTCGGGTTGAATGTCGAACTATTGGAAGAATTACCTAAATAACTAGGAGGTCTTGTGTCTGATGTTTTCAGCTTTTTTGAGAAGCCGAGGGATCCTCAGGTTTATAAGGGAGTGCGACTCAGCCTCGCCTCTCCTGAGAAAATTCGTGAATGGTCTCATGGTGAGGTAAAAAAACCAGAGACAATCAATTATCGTACCTTCAAGCCGGAACGTGACGGTTTATTCTGCGCTAAGATCTTCGGGCCAGTCAAAGACTACGAATGCAATTGTGGTAAATATAAGCGCATGAAGCATCGCGGGATTGTTTGCGAAAAGTGCGGCGTGGAGGTGATTGCCTCCAAGGTCAGGCGGGAGCGGATGGGGCATATTACCCTGGCCACCCCGGTGGCCCACATCTGGTTTTTGAAGAGCCTGCCCTCCAGGATTGGGATCATGCTGGATATGTCATTGCGTGATCTGGAAAAGGTGCTCTATTGCGAGGCCTACGTCGTGACCGATCCGGGTAACTCGGAATTTGCGGAAGGCGAGATTATTTCTGAGTCCATTTATCAAAAGGCTTATGCCGAAGGATTGAAATTTTCCGTGGGCATTGGCGGTGAAGTCGTCGGCTCCTTGCTCAAAAAACTTAATTTAGAAGATTTAATGAAGAAAGTTCGCAAAGATTTGGCCGCGACGAAGTCGGAGGCGACGCGCAAAAAACTCTCGCGACGCTTGAAACTCTGCGAGGCCTTTATTCATTCAGGCAATAAACCGGAGTGGATGATGGTCGAGACGATTCCGGTATTGCCTCCGGATCTGCGTCCGTTAGTGCCGCTGGATGGCGGGCGTTTTGCCACGTCCGATTTGAATGATCTCTACCGGCGTGTGATCAACCGTAACAATCGGCTCAAGCGCTTGATGGAGCTCAATGCCCCCGATATTATCATTCGCAATGAGAAGCGGATGTTGCAGGAGGCGGTGGATGCGCTGTTTGACAATGGTCGGAGGAGCAAGGTCTTCACGGGGCCCAATAAGCGCCCGTTGCGTTCCCTCTCCGATATGTTGAAGGGGAAGCAAGGTCGTTTCCGGCAGAATCTTTTGGGAAAACGCGTCGACTACTCGGGTCGTTCGGTCATTGTGGTCGGCCCTGAGCTTCGCTTGCACCAGGCGGGACTTCCCAAGGTCATGGCCTTGGAGTTGTTCAAGCCCTTTATTTACCAAAGATTGGAAGAACGCGGTTTTGTCTCCACGATTAAGGGAGCCAAGAAGATGGTTGAGAAGGAACGTCCGGAGGTTTGGGATGTGTTGGAAGAGGTGATTCGTGAACATCCCATCATGCTCAATCGGGCGCCAACGTTGCATCGTTTGGGTATCCAGGCCTTTGAACCCGTGTTGATTGAAGGGAAGGCGATCCAATTGCATCCCCTCGTTTGCACGGCCTTTAACGCCGACTTTGACGGTGACCAAATGGCCGTCCATGTGCCGCTTTCTCTTGAGGCACAAATCGAGACCCGGGTGTTGATGATGAGCACCAACAACATTCTTTCGCCCGCTTCCGGTAAGCCGATCATTGTCCCATCCCAGGATATGGTTTTGGGGATCTACTACCTGACCCGCGAGATGCCTTATTCCAAGGGTGAGGGAAAGATATTCTCCTCTCCGGACGAGGTCCGCATTGCCTATGACGCCGGGGAGATTGATTTACATGCCAAGATTAAGGTTCGGATTGATGGGGCGCGGGTCGAGACGACCGTTGGGCGTGTTATCTTGTTTGATGCGTGCCCGGAAGGGATTCCTTTCTCGTTCGTCAACAAGGTTTTGGATAAGAAGGCTGTCGCGGATTTGATTGAGGCCTGCTACCGCACCTTGGGCAGCAAGGCGACGGTTTTGCTGGCGGATCACTTGAAGGACATGGGTTACATGTATGCGACCAAGGCGGGGACCTCGGTCTGCATTGACGACATGAAGATTTCCGCCACCAAGCAAAAACTAATTGAGAGCGCGCAACGCGAGGTTCGTGAGATCGAGAATCAATACCAGGACGGTTTGATTACGGCCGGAGAAAAATACAATAAGGTTGTCGATATTTGGGCGCAGATCACCGAGGACGTGGCGCGCGAGATGATGAAGGGGATGAGTACGGACATCGTTGAGGGGGAGAAGGGTGAAAAGAAGGAGATTGCCAGCTTTAACCCGATCTTCATGATGGCCGACTCCGGGGCTCGCGGTAGCGCCCAGCAGATGAGGCAATTGGCCGGGATGCGCGGTTTGATGGCGAAACCTTCCGGTGAAATCATTGAAACTCCGATCACCGCCAACTTCCGCGAAGGCCTGACCGTGTTACAGTACTTTATTTCCACACACGGTGCCCGCAAAGGCTTGGCTGATACGGCCCTCAAGACCGCGAACTCCGGTTATCTGACGCGGCGCTTGGTGGATGTGGCGCAAGATGTCATTATTTTTACGCCAGACTGCGCGACGGTTGATGGGATCGAGATGAGCGCCCTGGTGGAAGGCGGGGAAATTATCGAGCCAATGGGCGTGCGTATTTTAGGTCGGACGGCCCTGGAGGATATCTGTGACACCTTCACGGGTGAGGTTTTGGTGAAGTCTGGCAATGAGATTCAGGAAGATGATGTGGCGCGTATTGAGTCTTCCGGCCTGGAAAAGGTCAAGATTCGATCGGTGCTGACCTGTCAGAGTGAGTGGGGCGTTTGCATCAAGTGCTATGGCCGCGACCTGGCCCGTGGTCACACGGTGAATATCGGGGAAGCGGCGGGGGTCATTGCCGCCCAGTCGATCGGGGAGCCGGGCACGCAGTTGACGATGAGAACCTTCCATATCGGCGGTGCTGCCTCGCGGCGCGTTGAGCAGAGCACCTTGGAAGTGCGTCACGAAGGATTTGTGAAATTTCATAATTTGAAGACGGTAACCAATAAGGAAAGCAACCTGACCGTGATGAACCGCAACGGCGAGATCTCGGTGGTGAATGCGGAAGGTCGCGAGTGGGAGAAGTATTCGGTGATTTACGGGGCGCGTTTGTTGGTGAAGGAAGGCGACCCTGTGAAACCGGGCATGATGATTGCCGAATGGTCCCCTTACACAACGCCGATTCTGACCGAGGTGAGCGGTGTAGTGAAATATGGCGATATCGTCGAAGGATTTTCCATGCAGGAGCAGGTGGATGAAGTGACGGGTTTGTCTCGTAAGGTGGTCATTGAATCGAAGGATCCTAATTTACGGCCGCGCGTTTCCATCAAGGACGAGCATGGTGTCACCAAAAAAATCCCGGGAACGGAACGGGATGCGCGTTATCTATTGCCGGTGGGTGCCAATATTGTCGTCCCAGAGGGGCAGAAGGTCGATGGCGGTGATGTCATCGTCAAGATCCCCCGAGAGACCACCAAGACCAAGGATATTACCGGAGGTCTGCCGCGGGTTGTCGAGTTATTTGAGGCCCGCAAACCCAAGGAGTGTGCGATCATCAGTGAGATCGATGGGGTTATTTCATTCGGCAAGGACACCAAGGGGAAACGTCGTGTCATTGCGACTCCAGAAGTGGGTGAGCCCATTGAATATCTGATCCCTCGAGGTAAGCATATCAATGTGCATGAGGGTGATCATGTCAGGGCCGGTGAGCCGTTGATGGATGGCGCCGCAAATCCCCATGATATCCTTAAGGTCTTAGGCGAGAAGGCCTTGGCCAAGTACTTGGTCGACGAAATCCAAGAGGTGTATCGACTCCAAGGCGTGAAAATCAATGATAAGCATATTGAGGTTATTGTCCGGCAGATGTTGCGTCGGGTGCGGATCAAGGATCCTGGGCAAACCAGCTTTTTGGCCGATGAGCATGTCGAGAAGGGGGCCTTTGAGCGCGAGAATGCCAAATTTGGCAAGAAGAGTGACAAGCCAGCGACCGCAGAGCCTTTGCTGTTGGGGATTACCAAGGCATCGCTCTCGACCGATAGCTTCATCTCAGCCTCCTCTTTCCAGGAGACCACACGGGTCCTGACCGAGGCGGCGGTGGCCGGTAAGATCGACTATCTAAGAGGTTTAAAAGAAAACGTCATCATGGGTCGCTTGATTCCGGCGGGGACCGAGGCGGTCCGTTACCGTGACATCAAGATGGAAGTGAAGGATGAGGCGCGTGAGTACGTTGAACTCCCCTTTGTGAAGGGAGCCACGGGATAATTCGCTGTTTTTAGTACATTTTCTTGACACCCCCCTGTCATTTTGATAGTTAACCGCCTCTTTTGTGTTATGCGGGGGTTTTGATTAGTTAAACCGTTGTTTTTTAAGGGGAATTTTTAAATGCCCACGATCAGTCAGTTAGTAAAATCGGGTCGAGAAAAGGTGGTCCATAAAACGACTGCCCCGGCCCTCGTTGGTGCCCCGCAGCGACGCGGTGTTTGCGTGCGTGTCTATACCACGACTCCGAAAAAACCAAACTCTGCGTTGCGCAAAGTCGCGCGTGTTCGGTTGAGCAATGGGATGGAAGTTTCGGCCTACATTCCGGGCGAGGGACATAATTTGCAGGAGCATTCTGTCGTGCTCGTGCGAGGTGGTCGTGTCAAGGATTTGCCGGGTGTGCGTTATCACATTGTGCGTGGGACGCTCGATACGGCGGGTGTTGAAAAACGAAAAAAGAGTCGGTCAAAATACGGTGCCAAGCAACCGAAGTAGGGGTGAATTATGTCAAGAAAAGGCGCAACAGCTCATCGTGAGATTCTTCCTGACCCAAAATTTCGGGACAAGCTTGTCGCAAAGTTAATTAACAAATCAATCTTGGATGGAAAAAAGTCGGTGATGGAGCGCATCGTCTATCGTGCATTTGACTTGATCCAATCCAAGACGGGGCAGGAGCCTCTTAAGGTTTTTAAAGAGGCGCTGGAGAATATCAAGCCCGTGTTGGAAATTCGTTCCAGGCGTGTCGGTGGTGCGACTTATCAGGTGCCGGTTGAGGTGCGCTCGGATCGCCGCGTGTCTTTGGGGCTGCGTTGGTTGATTTTGTGTGCGCGTGAGCGTGGCGAGAAGTCGATGGAAGATCGTCTTGCGGGTGAGATTATGGATGCCCATGCGCGTAAGGGTGGGGCCATGAAAAAGAAGGAAGATGTTCATCGTATGGCCGAGGCGAATCGCGCTTTTGCGCATTATCGTTGGTAACTACATTTAAAATTTATGGCATCAGACAAGACACAATTAGAGAGCACCCGAAATATTGGCATCATTGCCCATATTGATGCGGGTAAGACGACGGTGACGGAGCGGATTCTTTTTTACACCGGGATCACTCACAAGCTGGGTGAGGTGCATGATGGGTCGGCCACGATGGATTGGATGATTCAAGAGCAGGAGCGTGGCATTACGATTACCTCGGCAGCGACGACCTGTTTTTGGCAGGATCATCGCATCAATATTATTGATACTCCCGGTCATGTTGACTTTACGATTGAGGTGGAGCGTTCCTTGCGCGTGTTGGATGGCGCGGTTGGGGTTTTTTGCGGCGTGGCAGGGGTTCAGCCTCAGTCCGAAACGGTTTGGAAGCAGGCGAATCGTTACGCGGTGCCTCGGATAGCGTTTGTGAATAAGATGGATCGTACCGGTGCCGACCTGTTTCGTTGTGTCGGAATGATGAAGGATCGCCTCCATGCCAATCCGGTGATTTTTGTCTTGCCCATGGGGCAAGGCGCGGACTTTGTCGGTGTGATTGATTTGGTTAAGATGAAGGTCTATGAGTTTGACGAAGAGAGTCAGGGTGGTACGGTTGTGGAGAAGGATATACCGGCTGATTTTCTCGCACAGGCACAAGAGTATCGCGACAAGATGGTGGAGGAGATTTCCTCTCATGATGATATTTTGATGGCGCGTTATTTGGATGGCAAGTCTCCTTCGGTGGAAGAGTTGATTGGGGCGGCTCGTCGTGCCACGCTCGCGGCAAAGATTATCCCGGTCTTTTGTGGCGCCGCGTTTCGCAATAAGGGGATTCAGTTGTTGTTGGATGCCGTGGTTCATTTTCTCCCTTCACCTGTCGACATTGGAACGGTTCGAGGATGGAATTCGGCGACTAAAGATCAAATTAAGTCTCGTCAGCCGGAGGCCTCGGCCTCATTGGCGGCGTTGGCATTTAAAATTGCGACGGATTCTTTTGTGGGTTCGCTGACCTATTTGCGGGTTTACTCGGGGACGCTTGAAGCCGGGGATCAGGTTTATAATTCTTCTAAGGGAAAAAAAGAGAAGGTGACTCGTTTGCTTCGTATGCATGCCAATAAACGCGAGGATATCAAGAAGGCTGTGGCCGGTGATATTGTGGCGTTGGTTGGCCTGAAACATACGACTACCGGTGATACCCTTTGTGAAGAGCGCGATCCAATTTTGCTTGAATCGATGGAGTTTCCGGAGCCGGTGATTTCCATTGCGATTGAGCCGAAGACGAAGGCGGATCAGGATAAGTTGTCAGGCTCGTTGCAAAAGTTGGCGATGGAAGACCCGTCGTTTCGTGTTCGAGTGGATCAAGAAACAGGGCAAACGATTATTTCCGGGATGGGTGAGCTTCACCTTGAGATCATTGTGGATCGCTTAATGCGCGAATTCAAGGTGGGTGCCAATATTGGTAAGCCGCAGGTTTCTTACAAGGAAACGGTGACCCAGTCGGCGCGGGCTGAGGGGCAGTATATTCGGCAATCGGGTGGGCGTGGTCATTATGGTCATGTCTGTCTCTTGGTGGAGCCTCTGCCGCGTGGTGCGGGTTTTGAGTTTGTTGACAAGGTTGTGGGTGGTGTCATTCCTAAACAGTTTATTCCCTCGGTTGGTAAGGGGGTTGAGGAAGTGCTTTCGGGCGGGTTTTTGGCCGGCTACTCCTTGGTTGATGTGCGCGTGACCCTTGAGGGTGGTTCTTTTCATGAAGTCGATTCCTCGGAGATGGCGTTCAAGATTGCGGGTTCTATTGGGTTTAAAGATGCCGTGCTTAAGGCGGGTCTGGCCATCCTCGAACCTATCATGAAGGTGGAGGTGACGACACCGGATGAATTTTTAGGGGCCGTCGTGGGGGATATTAATGCCCGGCGCGGACAAATTTTAGGTTCGGAATCGCGCTTGGGGAGTACGAACGTGGATGCGGCCGTCCCGTTGGCGAGGATGTTTGGTTATTCGACGGATATCCGTTCGCTCACTCAGGGGCGTGCGCTTTTTAGTATGGAATTTTCGCATTATGAGGCAGTGCCTCGTAATGTCTCGGAAGAAATTGTAGCTCGTTCAGAGGGAAGGTAACTGAAATGGCAACCGAATACGACAAGGGTACAAAAATTAGGATCCGGCTCAAAGGTTTTGATCACAGGCTGTTGGATCAATCCACGGGTGAGATTGTTGAGACGGTGCGCCGCACTGGTGGGCATATCGCCGGGCCGATTCCGCTCCCGACTAAGATTGAGCGCTATTGCGTCTTGCGTTCCCCCCACACGGATAAGAAATCGCGTGAGCAGTTTGAGATTAGGACACACAAGAGATTGCTCGATATTCTCGAGCCAACCCAACAGACCATTGATTCCCTGATGAAGTTAGAGTTGTCGGCGGGGATTGAGGTTGAGATTAGAATTTTATAAACAGGACATATCATGTTGATTGGTAGAAAATTAGGAATGACGCAGCTCTTCAATGAAGCGGGGCATCTGGTGCCGGTGACGGTTATTCAGGCTGGTCCTTGCTCGGTGGTGCGCAAGAAGACGCGTGAGCGGGATGGGTATGAATCGCTTCAGTTGGGTTTTGAGCCCGTTTCGGATCATAAAAAGAAACGCAAAAATCCCCGTATGTTTCGGATCCTTCGGGAATTTCGGGTGGAGGATGGGGCGGGTTTTGATGCCGGGCAGGTCTTGACGGTAACGCTTTTTAAATCGTCCGATATTGTGCATGTGGTTGGCACCTCCAAGGGGCGTGGCTTCCAGGGTGTTATCAAGCGTCATGGCAAGGCCGGTGGACCGGCTTCGCACGGATCCCGGTTTCATCGTACCACGGGTTCCATTGGGCAGAGAACATGGCCGGGAGAGGTTTTTAAGAATATGAAACTGCCGGGTCACATGGGTGATGAGCGTGTCACGGTGCGGAATCTCCAGGTGGTTGGGATCCGTGAGGAAGATAATTTATTGCTGATTCGCGGGGCCGTTCCTGGATGTAAAAATAGTTTGGTTTTAATCAAGAATGCGGCGGCACAAGGTTAATTTTTTATGGCGCAACTAAAATCTCTAGAGATCGATAAGCAGGTTTGGGGTGAGAAGGGTAATCCCTTCTTGGTTCACCAGGTGGTGGTAAAGGAGTTGTCCTCGAGGCGTCAGGGGAATTCCAAGGTTAAAAGCCGCCACGAGGTAGCCGGGAGTACGCGCAAGATATACCGGCAAAAGGGGACGGGTAACGCCCGTCACGGTGATATCAAGGCCCCGCTTTTTGTCGGGGGTGGTCAGGCCTTTGGTCCGAAACCGCGTGATTGGTCCTATGTATTGCCGCGCAAGATTAGAAAAGGTGGGCTGCGCGCCGTAATATTGCAACGTAAGTTGGAAGAGAAATTGTGGCTTTTGGAGAATCTTGATTGGCAGACACCGAAGACAAAATTGGCGGCGCAGTTTTTTGCCGGAGCCAAAATTACGAGCGGCTTAGTGGTGGTTGAGGGTACGGATCAGATGGCCGAGCGCGCCATTCGTAATTTAGCGCGTTTTGCCGTGCGTCGTTGGGAAGACGTGAGTGTGGCCGATATTCTTAAGTATGAGAATCTCATCTTGACGCAGGGGGCTTATCAGCAATTGACCCGACGTTTAGTGCAAGGTGAAAAGGAGCGTGTGGCATGAGGGCTATGGATGTTGTGAGGCGTCCTGTCATTACGGAAAAGGCCATGGCGTCTCGGGAACTGAGCAATCGCTATGTTTTTGAGGTGGCGGTGGCTGCCTCCAAGCCGGTGATTCGCAAGGCTGTGGAAGAATTATTTAAGGTGAAAGTCGCAACGGTGCACACTTTGATTCAGCATGGGCGTTTTCGTAGAATGGGAAAAAATCGCACGAGGATTGCCAATTGGAAAAAAGCCGTGGTGACCTTGGAGGCGGGACAAAAGATTGAAATGTTGGAGACGAAATAATTATGCCAGTTAAAAATTACCAACCTTTTACTCCGACACGACGCTATCTGACGACCCTGGATTATTCAGGTTTGAGTAAGCAGGGCCCGGAACGTAAGTTGTTGCGTCCGATGCCCAAAAGCGGCGGGCGTAACAATCGAGGGCGTGTCACGGCCCGGTTCATTGGCGGTGGTCACAAGCAGCGGTATCGCGTGATTGATTTTAAGCGCAACAAATGGGGCATTCCTGGTCGTGTGGAGACCTTGGAGTATGATCCAAATCGAACGGCGTTTATCGCGTTGGTGGTTTATAGCGATGGAGAGCGCCGTTATATTTTGGCCCCGATTGGTTTGCGCGTGAACGACGATGTGATTGCGGCCCAAGAGGCGGATATTCGTCCGGGTAACCATTTGCCGCTGCGTCATATCCCGCTGGGCACGGAAATTCACAATGTCGAACTTTATAAGGGCCGGGGTGGGCAGATGGTGCGTAGCGCTGGCAGCATGGCGCAGTTGGTGGCCAAGGAGGGCACGCATGCTCAGATCCGCCTCCCCTCTGGTGAAGTGAGGGTGGTTAATCTTGATTGTTCGGCGACGATTGGGCAGGTCTCAAATCCGGATAATTTTAACATCACCATGGGTAAGGCCGGCCGGACTCGTTGGGCGGGTCGACTGCCTCGCCAACGCGGTGTTTCGATGAACCCGGTGGATCATCCGCATGGCGGTGGTGAAGGAAAATCGAAGGGTGGCAATCATCCTGTGTCGATTTGGGGAACTCCGGCTAAGGGTTACAAGACTAGACATAATAAACGTACGGATCGTTTCATTGTGAAAGATCGTCGGGCAAAAATTTAGGAACTGACTATGGCGAGATCTATTAAAAAAGGGCCGTTTGTCGATAAGCATCTGAGTGAAAAGGTTGAGGCGTCACGCGGTAATCAGAGCCGCAAGGTGATCAAGACTTGGTCGCGACGCTCCACCATTACGCCTGATTTTGTCGGGTTAACCTTTGCGGTGCATAATGGGCGTAAGTTTATTCCGGTGTTTGTGAATGAAAATATGGTGGGACACAAATTGGGAGAGTTTTCTCCGACACGTTTATTCAAGGGGCATTCCGGCATTCGCAAGGCGGAGACTCCAGGTGGAGCGCCCGGTGGAGCGCCTGGAGCCGCACCAGCAGCGGCCCCGGCCGCCAAGGCGGGATAATTTATGGCAGAGGTTAAAGCAAAGTTGCGTTATTTGAGGGTGTCACCGCGTAAGGTTAGACGCGTGGTGGATACCATCCGTGGTCGCAAGGTGGAGGAGGCGCTTGATATCCTTAACTTCACCACCATGGCCTCAGCGCCGGATCTTTCTAAGTTGATCCGTTCCGCGTTGGCCAATGCGGGTCAGCGGGGCGGCATGGATGTGGATCAGCTCTATCTGAAATCGATTTGGGTCAGTGTTGGACCCATTATTAAGCGGTATCTGGCAAGGGCTCGTGGCTCGGCCTCACGGATCAATAAGCGCACGAGTCACATCACCGTTGTGTTGGATGAAAAGCAATTAACGAAGTCTAGCTGAGGGAGCGCGGATGGGACAGAAGACAAATCCAATTGGTTTTCGACTTGGCATCACTCGGGCGGGGATTTCCCATTGGTATGCGCGTCGTGATTACGCAAAGTATGTGCGTGAAGACAATGACATTCGCATCCTCGTGAAAAAACGCCTCTACCATGCGGGGGTGAGCCGCACCGAGATTGAGCGTCGAGGCAGCGGTGTGACGGTCAATATTTACACCGCGCGTCCGGGAATCGTGATCGGGAAAAAAGGCACGGGGATTGACGCCTTGAAGATTGAATTGAATCAGATGATGGCTAAAGAGATTAATGTGAACATTCATGAAGTGCGCAAGCCGGAATTGGATGCCCAATTGGTCGCGGAAAACATCGCCCTCCAGCTCGAGCGTCGTATTGCGTTTCGTCGCGCGTTGAAAAAAGCGGTTCAATCAACGCTCAAGTTTGGGGCTTTGGGAATTAAAGTTCAATGTGGCGGTCGTTTGGGGGGGGCTGAAATTGCCCGATCTGAGTGGTATCGGGAAGGGCGAGTTCCGCTTCATACGTTGCGGGCGGATATTGATTACGGTGTCGCTGAGGCGAATACGACATATGGAAAGATTGGCGTTAAGTGTTGGATTTATCGGGGAGAGGTTCTGGCCCCTCGGGCAGGGATAGCGCCGCAAAAGGTTGTTGGAGGTCAAGCTTAGTATGTTACAGCCGGCACGTACAAAATTTAGAAAGACTCACAAGGGGCGTAATCGTGGCATGGCGACCCGGGGTTGTTTTTTGAATTTCGGGGAGTTTGGTTTGCAGGCCCTGACGCGAGGGACAGTGACGGCGCGTCAGATTGAGGCCTGTCGTCTGTCCATGGCGCGTCTTTTGAAAAAGGGTGGCAAGGTGTTTGTCCGCTTTTTCCCCGATAAGCCGATCACCAAGAAGCCTCTCGAGACCCGGCAAGGAAAAGGTAAGGGGCCGGTTGAAGCGTGGGGTGCGGTGATCAAGCCGGGTCGTGTCTTGTTTGAAATTGGCGGCGTGGAAGAGGTGCTTGCCAAAGAAGCCTTAAAGCTGGCTTCCGATAAATTGTCGGTTAGGTCACAGATTGTCAGCCGGGAGAAATTTCGTGGAGCTTAAAGAAATTAGGACAAAGAAGGTGGATGAATTGGTCGTGCTTGAAGAGAAGTTGCGGCAGGACCTGAGTGGTCTTCATTTAAAGAAGATAACGGGCAATTTGACCGATACGACTTCGATGCGTAAAGTACGAAAAAACATTGCTCGTGTTCTAACGATTAAGGGAGAGATGTTGCGGAAGGGTGAAAAAGTATGAACAAACGTAGAATTAAAAAAAGCAAGGTAGGTCGTGTTATCTCTCACGCGATGAATAAGACGGCGGTGGTAGAGTCCAGTCGCCTGGTGCACCACGGCCAATTTAAAAAATATGTCAAGAGCTCGAAGATTTATAAAGTTCATGATGAAAAAAATGAGTGCAAAGTAGGTGATAGGGTCATTATTCTCGAGATGCGGCCACTTTCCAAGACTAAGTCTTGGCGGGTTGATAAGATTTTAGAACGTCGGGAGGCGTTGCAATGATTCAACCCTTTACTATGTGTCGTTCCGCAGACAATTCCGGTGCGCGTAAGCTGATGTGCATTCGCGTGCTGGGTGGGACACGCAGACGTTATGCATCGATTGGCGATGTCATTGTGGTAGCGGTTAAGGAGGCTTTGCCTGATTCGAAGGTTAAAAAAGGTGATGTCAAAAAAGCGGTTATTGTCCGGACGACTAAAGAGATTCGGCGCCAGGATGGCACGTATATAAAATTTGACGAGAATTCGGTGGTATTGATTGACCAGGCGGGAGAGCCTTTAGGGACGCGTATCTTTGGGCCGGTGGCTCGTGAATTGAGGGCCAAGCGGTTTGGTAAAATTATTTCGTTGGCACCAGAGGTTTTATGAGAATTAAGAAAAATGATACCGTCATTGTGATCTCAGGACGTTCCAAGGGTAAGATTGGGAAGGTGTTGAGCGTGGTGAGGGAGAGCGAGCGGGCCTTTGTTGAGAAGGTCAATATGGTGAAACGCCATCAGAAGCCGACCCAGCAAAATCGTCAGGGCGGGATTGTGGAGAAAGAGGCCTCGATTCATCTCTCCAATTTAATGTTACTGGATCCTAAAGATAAAAAGCCGACGCGGATTAGTTATAAAATTGCAAAAGATGGTTCAAAAAATCGAGTTTCAAAGCGATCTGGTGAGGTAATCAAATAATGTCTTACGAAGCTATCTATAAACAGAAGAGTGCCGATTTGGCAAAAGAACTTGGGATTAAAAATCCGATGCGTTTGCCCCGCTTGAGCAAGATTGTTGTTTCAAGCTGCGTGAAGGACGTGACGCAAGATTCCAAGGTGCTCGACAAGGTAGCGGAAGAAGTGGGTGTTATTACCGGTCAGAAACCTTTGATCACCAAGGCCAAGAAGTCGATCGCCAATTTTAAGCTGCGTGAAGGCATGTCGATTGGTTGCAAGGTGACGTTGCGTCGCAAGATGATGTATGAGTTTCTCAACCGCTTGGTCAACCTGTCGATGCCTCGGATGCGCGATTTTCATGGCATTCCAAGCAAGGGTTTTGACGGACGCGGCAATTACACCTTGGGTGTAACCGAGCAGATTATTTTTCCAGAGATCAACTTTGATAAGATCGACAAAGTCCGTGGGATGAATGTTACTTTTGTGACCACGGCGCGGACTGACCAGGAGGCGAAGGCCTTGCTCAAGGTTTTAGGAATGCCGTTTAGTGCTTGAAAGGATTTTTTTATATGGCCAAAAAGTCGTTAATGTTGAAGGCGCTCAAGACACCAAAATTTAAGGTGAGGGGCTACAATCGTTGTGGTTATTGCGGCCGGCCGCGCGCCTTTTTGCGCCGCTTTGGGATGTGCCGGCTTTGTTTCCGCAAAAAAGCCCTGTTTGGTGAATTACCGGGAATCATGAAGGCTAGTTGGTAAAAAGTGGAGATTTAAATGACAGATCCGATCGCAGACTTGTTGACTAGGATTCGTAACGCGTTGAAGGCTCGACATGCCGAGGTGGCGGTGCCTCATTCCAATTTGAAGCATGAGATTGTTCGCATCCTTTACCAAGAAGGTTTGGTGACGGGTTATCGCTTGGCGGAGAGTGAAGAGGGAGAGGGGCACGGTAAGGTCATCTGTATTGCCTTAAAGTATGCCAAAGATAAGCAGCCCGTGATTGAGAGATTGAGACGTTATAGCCGTCCCGGGCTTCGCACGTATGTTGGTTATAAGGAGTTACGTCCGGTTCGTAACGGAATGGGACTCATGATTCTTTCGACCCCAAAAGGGGTACTCACCGATACGCAGGCGAGGCAGCAAAAAGTCGGTGGGGAAGCACTTTGTACTATCTGGTAAGGGAGTAATTTATGTCACGTGTGGGAAAAATGCCAATTTTAGTTCCTGACAAGGTCAAGGTTGACCTCAAGGGGGAAGCCTGTTCAGTGACCGGTCCGCTGGGGACATTGAAGCTCAGCGTTGATCCATTGATCGAGGTCAAGGTGGTGGATGGAAAGATCCTCCTCACAGAACGCGCCCCTTCCAATCTTTCAAACGCACGTCATGGTCTGATGCGCAACTTGATTCAAAATATGGTCACTGGGGTCAGTCAGGGTTTTAAAAGAGATTTGGAAATTAACGGCGTCGGTTATCGGGCTGAAGTGAAGGGGAGTTCTTTGGTTTTGAGTCTCGGTTTTTCCCATCCCATCGACTTTCCGATTCCTCAAGGGATCAAGATTGCGGTGGAGAAGCAAGTGCGTTTGAGCATTTCCGGCGCTTCTAAGGCTGTGGTGGGCGAGGTGGCCGCGCAAATTCGCAAAATGAAAATGCCGGAACCTTACAAAGGTAAAGGCATTAAATATACCGAAGAGGTTATTATTCGCAAAGTTGGTAAGGCCGCTGCCGGGGCAGGGGGAGGTAAGTAATGTTATCTAGCCAGAAAGTTGCCGCTCGTGTTCGGAGAAAAGCTCGTATTCGGAAAAAGATCGCCGGAACCGCCGAGCGACCCCGTCTTACGGTGTATCGTAGCCTGAAAAACTTTCATGCCCAGATTGTGGACGATTTGTCGGGGAAGACTTTGTTGGGTTCTTCCACTTTGGCGGAACCTTTTACCAATAAAAAGAACGCCGGCAATGTGAAGGGGGCCCATGAGTTGGGCATGATGGTTGCCAAGTTGGCGCTGACAAAGGATATCAAGCAGGTGGTGTTTGACCGGGGTGGTTTTGATTATCATGGTCGTGTGAAGGCCTTTGCCGATGGGGCTCGTGAGGGTGGTTTAAAATTCTAAAGGAGTGGTAATGCAAGAAGCAAGTCAGCTAATTGAAAAAATTATTCATATCTCCCGAGTCGCGAAGGTTGTGAAGGGGGGACGTCGCTTCAGCTTTTCCATTCTGGTGGTGGTCGGTGATGGACAAGGCAGTGTGGGGTTGGGACTCGGCAAGGCCAAGGAAGTTCCGGTGGCGATCAAGAAGGCCACCGATCAGGCCCGCAAAGAGATGGTCCAGGTTTCGTTATTGGAAGGGTCGATCCCTCATGAGGTTTTGGGGCGTTTTGGTGCCGCCAAGGTGATCTTGAAGCCAGCCTCGGCCGGAACCGGAGTCATTGCGGGTGGTGCGGTACGTGCCGTGGTGGAAGCCGCCGGTGTCCATAATATTTTGACAAAATGTCTGGGGACTAACAACCCGCACAATGCGGCCAAGGCAACCTTGGATGCGTTACAATGCTTGCAGAGCCGTGAGGATTATGAGCGGTTGCGCAAGGTGGGGAATTTATAATTTATGAATCTAGGTTCATTACAAGCTCCTGTTGGGGCAAAAAAGAAGCGAAAACGAGTGGGTCGTGGTGAGGGTTCCGGACATGGTGGCACTTCATGCCGTGGACACAAGGGACAAAAGGCGCGGGCCGGTGGTTTTCACAAGCGTGGTTTTGAGGGCGGTCAAACGCCTTTGATTCGGCGTATCCCAAAACGGGGATTTTTTAACCCGTTTCGTAGGCCTTCTGAAATGGTCAATGTGGGAGACTTTAAGGAATTAGCCAAGGGACAAGTGGTTGACCCATCCTTTCTCAAAGAATATGGTTTGATACGGGGACGCGGGAGTTTGAAAATTTTAGGAGATGGCGATCTGCAGGTGGCCTTGACGGTGAAGGCTCATTCTTTTTCTAAATCCGCAAAGCAAAAAATTGAGGCGGCTGGTGGGACGGCTGAGGTGTTAGGGGGCTCGTTGTAAATGGCCATTCCAGCTGTCGCCAATATTGCCAAGATTCCGGAACTTCGGAAGCGCTTGTTGTATACCCTTCTTCTGCTCGCAGTGGCTCGGATTGGTGTGTTTATCCCCACTCCTGGCATCCATGTGAGCGCCCTACAAAGACTGGTGAGAGGGCAGACCGTTTTCGATATCTTCAATCTCTTCTCGGGCGGGGCCTTAAGTAACTTCTCGATTTTTGCCCTGGGGATTATGCCCTACATCAGTGCTTCCATTATTATCCAGCTCTTGACGGTGGCCGTCCCCGCCTTGGAGAAGCTCTCGAAGGAAGGGGAACAGGGCCGAAAAATTATTACGCAATATACGCGATATGGGGCGGTGTTACTGGCCTTTATCCAAGGTTTTGGGATCAGTTATGGTTTACAACAGCAAAAAGTGCTGCTGCCGGGGGTTGGCGGTATTTCCTATTATATCCTGACCATGCTTACCTTGGCCACGGGCACTTGCTTTATCATGTGGTTGGGCGAACAAATTACCGAGCGGGGAGTAGGTAATGGGATCTCCTTGATTATTTTTGCGGGGATTGTGACGCACATCCCTCAAGGTTTTCGTGATGCGTGGGCCACGAAAGACCAATTTGCCGGGCTCTTTGGCTTCTTGCTCTTGCTGGGTTTTATTTTTGCCGTCATTAGCACGATTATTTTTTTTGAACGTGCCCATCGGCGCATCCCGATTCAGTACGCCAAGCGGGTGGTGGGCCGAAAGGTTTATGCGGGACAAAGCACTCATCTTCCCCTGAAGCTAAATTCGGCGGGTGTTATTCCGCCTATCTTTGCGTCGTCCCTGATCCTATTCCCGGCGACGATTGCGCAGTTTGGCAATCATGCGGCCCTGAAGACGGTGGCCAATTTACTCAGTACCGGTTGGTTGCACACTACGCTCTATGTCAGCTTGATTGTGTTCTTCACATATTTTTATACGGCCGTGACCTTTAATCCGATGGATGTGGCCGACAATGTGCGTAAGCAGGGTGGATTTATTCCTGGGATTAGGCCCGGTCAGAGCACCTCGGAATACATTGATCGCATTTTATCTCGGATCACCCTGGGAGGTGCTATTTACCTCGCGGGTGTTTGTGTCCTGCCGGAGATATTGACCAAGCAGTTTGGCATCCCTTCTTCGTTGGCCTCCACGTTTGGTGGCACCTCGCTCTTGATTGTGGTGGGGGTTGCGATTGATACCCTCTCGCAAATCGAGGCGCATCTCATGACGCGCAATTACGAAGGATTATTGGGTGAAGGGAAGGGCCGGTTTCGCGGGAGGCGGGGTTGAATCTCATCCTGTTAGGACCTCCCGGGGCTGGTAAAGGGACCCAGGCGGTTCGCTTGGCTGGACAGTTGGGAGTGCCGCAAGTTTCCACCGGAGATATACTACGAGCGGCACGTAAGGCGCAGAGCCCGTTGGGTAAGGATGTGGAACGAATTATGTTGGCTGGGGGCTTGGTTCCCGATGGAGTTGTCACCGAGCTGGTGAGGGAACGACTGAAGGAACAGGATGCCAAGAAGGGTTATATCTTGGACGGTTACCCGAGGACATTAGGACAGGCGCAGGCCTTGGATGAAATGCTCAGGGCCAGTGGATCTCGGATTGATCATGTCCTGAATTTACAGGTGGCGGAGTCTGAGTTGTTGAAGAGGCTCTTAGGACGCGGCAGGGAAGACGATAATGCCGCGGTGATTCAGGGTCGTTTGCAGGTTTATCAGAAGGAGACGGCTCCGCTGATTGATTATTATGCGCGACAGGGTTTGTTGAGAAATATTGACGGTGTGGGCGAGCAAGATGACATTTTTAAGAGGCTCCTCGAGTCGAGCAGCGGTCGATGATCATCTTAAAATCGGCATCTGAGATTGATACCATGCGGCGGGCCAGCCAGATTGTGGCGGAGGCCTTGGAGCGATTAAAAGAAGCGGTGGTGCCGGGCGTGACCACGTTAGATTTGGACCGGATTGCCGAGGAGTTGATTAGGAAGCGTCAGGCCAAACCGGCTTTTAAGGGGTACCGGGGTTATCGCCATACCCTCTGCACCTCGGTGAATGAGGAAGTGGTGCATGGGATCCCTTCGCAGCGTGTTTTAGTCGAAGGCGATATTGTCGGCGTTGATTGCGGCGCGATTGTGGATGGATTTTACGGAGATGCGGCCCGTAGTTTGGGGGTGGGTAAGATTGACCCAGAGTCGCAGCGCTTGATGGATGTAACCCGCGAGTCGTTGGATTGCGGCATCGCCCAGATGAAGGTGGGACAGCGTTTGCATGATATTTCTTGGGCGGTGCAAGAGCATGTGGAGCGGGCTGGTTACACGGTGGTGCGGGATTTTGTCGGGCATGGCATCGGTCGGCAGCTTCATGAAGAGCCGCAGGTGCCAAATTTTGGCACACCGGGTACGGGGATGCGGTTGGTCGTGGGATTGGTTTTGGCCATTGAACCGATGGTGAATGTGGGGATGCCTGAGGTGGAGGTATTAGCGGATGGGTGGACCGCGGTGACTCGGGATCGAAAAAGATCGGCTCACTTTGAACATACGATTGCGATTACCGAACAGGGGACGGAGATTTTGAGCCGTATTTAGTTATGGCAAAAGAAGAGGCAATAGAGGTAGAAGGCGTCGTCGTTGAGCCCTTGTCGAATGCGATGTTTCGGGTGGAATTAGACAATGGTCGCAAGGTGTTGGCGCATGTTTCAGGAAAAATGCGGGTGCATTTTATAAAAATTTTGCCGGGGGATCGAGTCAAGGTTGAGTTATCCCCCTACGATTTAACGAGGGGTAGAATTACCTTTCGATCCAAGTAGGGGCGACCCGGTGGGTCGCCCTCATAAGGGAGTGAATTATGAAAGTCAGATCGTCTGTTAAAAAGATATGTATGAAGTGTAAGATCATCAAGCGGAAAGGGGTTATCCGCGCGATTTGCTCGAACCCCAAGCATAAACAAAAGCAGGGTTAACGATTTAACAAGAGGTTTTTATGCCACGCATTGCGGGTGTTGATATTCCGAATAAGAAAAGGATGGAGGTCGCGCTTACCTATATTTATGGGGTCGGCTTGACCACTTCACGGAAGGTTTTGGCCACCATTAAGATTGATCCGAATCTGCGCAGTGATCAGATCAGCGATCAGCAACTGGCCAAGATCCAGGATGAACTGGAAAACAACTACAAGGTGGAAGGCGATCTGCGCAAGGTTGTGAACATGGATATCAAGCGGATGATTGATTTAGGGGCCTATCGCGGGTTACGGCATAAGAATAAATTGCCGGTGCGAGGTCAGCGGACCCATACCAATGCCCGTACCCGAAAGAATAAACCAAGGATCGCGGTGGCCGGCAAGAAGAAGGCCCCAACGAGTAAATAGTGGCACCCATTAGGAGAATTTTATGGCTAAGGAAACGGTAGGGACGGAGAAGAAGGCAGACAAGGCGGCAGCGAAGCCCGAGGTGGCGGTAGCGGCCTTGGAAGGGGCCCCTGAGGATGCCACCAAGAAACCAAAAAAGAAGAAATCACGGAAAAATATTGCGGTGGGAGTGGTGCATATCCATGCGTCGTTTAATAATACGTTGATTAGCATTACGGATCCGATGGGAAATGTCATTTCCTGGTCGTCGTCCGGGTCTCGCGGTTTCAAGGGGTCTCGTAAGAGCACGCCTTATGCCGCTCAGATGGCCGCGGAAGATGCGGCCCGTAAGGCCCAAGAGCATGGTTTAAGAACGGTGACGGTGCTGATTAAAGGCCCAGGTTCAGGACGTGAGTCCGCCCTACGTGCCTTGTCATCAACGGGAATCCGGGTGACAGCGATTCGCGATGTCACCCCCATTCCGCATAATGGATGCCGCCAGCCTAAGCGACGGCGTGTTTAATCGTAGGGGCGAATCTTGTATTCGCCGAAACTGGGCGATCACAAGGATCGCCCGTACATAGGAGGTAGTAGTGGCAAGATATACCGGTTCAGTGTGTCGATTGTGTCGTCGGGAAGGTTTGAAACTTTTCCTGAAGGGGCAACGTTGTTATACCGAGAAGTGTGCGATTGAGCGCCGTGAGTATGCGCCTGGCCAGCATGGTCAGGGGCGTACCAAGCTCTCCGATTATGGGGCGCAATTGCGTGAAAAGCAAAAGGTGAAGCGCCTCTATGGGCTTTTGGAACGCCAATTTCGCGGTTCATTCCACAAGGCCGAGCGAGTCAAGGGGGTCACAGGCGAGCAAATGCTTTTGCGCCTGGAACGACGTCTCGATAATATGGTCTATCGATTTGGGTTTGCTAATTCTCGTTCGGAGGCAAGGCAACTGGTGTTGCATGGCCACTTTCATGTGAATGGTAAGAAGGTGACGATTCCTTCTTACCTGACGGATGCGGGCGATCAGGTTTCGGTACGGGATAAGAGCCGCCAAATGATGCGCATTCAGGAATCCCTGGAGGCCGTTGAGCGGCGCGGTGTGCCGACTTGGTTGGAGCTGGAAAAAGAGAAGATGAGTGGGACGGTGAAGACATTGCCGGCTCGCGAAGAGTTGACTCTACCTATGCAAGAACAATTGATTGTTGAACTCTATTCTAAATAAGGAGCTTTTATGTACAGAAATTGGCGTAATTTGATCAAGCCGAAGGGGTTGGAGTTTGAGAAGGAAGTGAATGCCCCGTACTATGGAAAATTCGTCGCCAGGCCCCTCGAACGGGGTTTCGGTCAGACCTTGGGCAACGCCTTGCGGCGCGTGCTGCTCTCGTCCTTGCAGGGTGCGGCCATTCAATCCATTCGTATTGATGGCGTCTTGCATGAATTTGCCACGATTCCCGGGGTGGTCGAGGATGTTTCCGACATTATCCTGAATCTCAAGCAATTACGGCTGAAGATCCACTCCGGAGATGAGGAGACGATTCGCCTGAATATCAAGGGTGAGCATGAGGTCAAGGCGAGTGATATTGAGGCCAATGATAATGTCACGATCCTGAATCCCGACATGCATATTGCCTCCCTGTCGTCAGAGGGGCAGCTCAGGATGGAAATGAAGGTCAGTATGGGGAAGGGGTATATTCCCTCGGAGCGAAATAAGTCCGAGAAGGACCCCATCGGGACGATTGCGATTGATTCCATTCACTCGCCGATCACCAAGGTGAACTATGCGGTGACGAATGCGCGCGTTGGGCAGATGACCGATTATGACCGCTTGACGATGGAGATATGGACCGATGGTTCCGTGTTACCCACCGATGCCTTGGCCTTTGCGGCCAAGATCATGAAAGAACAAGTTCAGATCTTTATCAACTTTGAGGAGATTCCTGAGCCGGTGATTCAAGAGATGGAACCGGAGAAACCTTCTTTCAATGAGAATTTAAATCGACGTGTGGAAGAACTGGAACTGTCGGTTCGTTCGGCCAATTGTTTGCAGAGCGCCAGCATCCATTTTATTGGCGAACTGTGTCAGAAGACCGAGGCGGAGATGTTACGCACCAAGAATTTTGGCAGAAAGTCGCTCAACGAGATCAAGGAGATACTTTCCGAGATGGGGCTTTCACTGGGCATGAAGTTGGACAGCTGGGTCCTTCCGAAAGAGGATGAAAAACCTAAAGAAGAGATCGAGTAAAAGGATACCTTATGAGACATGGCAAGTCGGTTCACAAATTAGAGCGGCCTTATAGTCATCGTCGGGCCTTGTTAAGGCACCTGACGACGGCACTTATCCAGCACGAGCGGATCGAAACGACCCTCCCCAAGGCGAAGGCCATGAGGAAGTACGCTGACCGGATGATTACCTTTGCCAAGAACGGCACGCTTCATGCCCGACGCCATGCGGCGCGTTTTGTGACCGATCAGGAGGCCTTGAGCAAACTATTTACCGTCCTTTCGACCCGTTTTAAGGATCGATCAGGCGGATATACCCGTGTGATCAAGCTTGGCTTCCGGCGCGGCGATGCCGCCCCCATGGCGGTGATCGAATATCTCGGGTATCAGCCCAAGGTTGTTCCAGCCCCTGGTGAGAAGAAGATCGAAGAAAAGAAGGAAAAGGTAAAAGCCAAGGCGAAGGAACCCAAGAAAACAAAATCCACTGCCAAGCCCAAGGCCGAGAAGCAACCTGCTAAGAAGAAGGGGTTGTTTGGCCGATTGAAAAAGGAAAAGGGAGAGGAATAACCAGGCGTGAAGCTGAAGTTGCTCGTCTTCCTGTTTGCCGCAGCGACACTGCTCTACTTTCTCTACGTCCTTCCTGCCAAGGAGGGAGTCAGGGGAGGGCAGAAGGCCCCCTCGTTTAGTCTGATCAACGAATCAGGCCAATTAGTGACATCGAGTCAGATGACCGGGAGCGTGGTTCTCCTCAATTTTTGGGCCACCTGGTGCCCATCCTGTGTCCGTGAAATCCCCTCCCTGAATCAGCTCTCGAAGCTGGTGAATAACCCAAAATTCAAGGTGATCGGGGTGAGTGTCGATGAAGAAGGTTGGCCCGCCATCAATCGATTCCGCAGCAGGGTGCCCCTCGAGTTTGACATCTTGCTCGATCAAAATTCCACCGCCGCCGATCAATTCGGGACGTTTCAGATCCCCGAAACTTTTTTGATTGATAAATACGGTACGATTGTCCGCAAGTACGAAGGACCGCGCGACTGGGCCGATCCCAGCATTGTGAAGACTATCCAGCAGCTTTTGCAGTGAGTGGTTGTCAACATTCTCATCTTGACAGTTTGCCTATAAATCAATAAAAGAAATTGAAAATCAATATCAATTAGGAATCCCTATGGAAGACAAAATTTCATTATTGAACAAGCACTTGAAGGAAAAAGGCCTCAAATCAACCCGGCAGAGGGACCTAATTGTCAGTGAATTCTTTAAGCGCCATCAGCACTTAACGGTGGAGGAATTGCTGGAGCGGGTGCGTAAGATTGACCAGGGCATTGGCTATGCGACGGTCTATCGGACCCTGCGCCTCTTGACGGAATGTGGGTTGGCATTTAAGCGCGAATTTGGCGGCTCAGCGCGGTTTGAGCACAGTACCGACCATCATCATGACCACCTCATCTGCCTGGATTGCGGCAAAATTGTCGAGTTTGAAAATGACCGGATTGAGAAGCTGCAAGCCGAGGTGTGTCAGAAAAACCGCTTCAAACTAATCAATCATAAGATGGAACTTTATGGCTATTGTGAGAAATGTCATGGCAAACATCATGAGTGAACCCAAAATAGCCCTCGTGGGTAATCCCAATGTTGGTAAGAGCGTGATTTTTGGCTTCATGACCGGCCGTTATGTTACCGTTTCCAATTATCCTGGAACCACGGTGGAGGTCTCACGGGGCCGTGCTCAGATTGCCGGACAAGACGTTGAAATCGTCGACACCCCCGGCATCAATACCTTGGTGCCCATGTCGGAAGATGAACGGGCCACCCGCAATATCTTGTTAAACGAAAAATTTGATGCGGTCCTGCAGGTGTGCGATGCCAAGAATTTACGCCGCGGGCTGCTGATTACCTTGCAACTCATTGAAATGGGAGTCCCGGTCCTGTTGGATCTCAACATGGAAGACGAGGTGACTTCGCGCGGTATCTCGATTGATAAAGTTAAATTGGCCGCCCTGTTAAAAATTAAGGTGAAGGGCTCCACGGCCATTCAAAAGCGTGGCTTGTCGGACATTCAAAAAGAAATTTTAACCGTCCAACCTTCAGAATATCGATTTTCTTATTCGCAGCCGATTGAACAGGCCATTGCCACCCTGACCGAGTTGCTCCCCACGACCTTCATCGCCAAACGATCCATTGCCTTGATGCTCTTGGCCGGGGATCGAAGTTTGACGACATGGCTGCATCAATATATTCCCGACGAAAAAATCAAACAGATAGATGATGTGTGCCATCAAGTGGCGCGGCAGTTTGTGGAAGGCTTGAGCTATGTCATCTATCGCCAACGAAGCCGGTATGTCGAAGAAATTTGTCACGGTGTTATCACCCAGGAAAAACGCCAAGAGATGGGGTGGGCTGTTTGGCTGGGCAAGTGGTCGACACATCCGATCGGTGGCGTGTTCATGTTGTTGGCCGTCTTGCTCATTCTTTACGAATTTGTCGGGGTCTTTGGCGCCGGTACGGCCGTGGGTTGGCTGGAAAACGGCGTATTTAACGGCTGGCTTAATCCTTTAGCCATTCGCGGTTTTGCCAAACTGTTTTATTTTTCACCGTTTATGCGTGATATTTTTGTGGGTCCGTACGGCATCATCACGATGGGCCTCACCTATTCGCTCGCCATCATCTTGCCGATTGTCGTTACTTTTTTTATCGCCTTCAGCATTATGGAAGATTCCGGCTATCTACCTAGGCTCGCCATCATGATGAATCGCATCTTTAAGTGGATGGGTTTAAACGGCAAGGCGGTGGTGCCCATGGTGCTTGGGTTGGGTTGCGATACGATGGCCACCATGACGGCACGGATCATGGATACGCGTAAGGAACGGATTATTTTGACCTTGCTCCTGGCGCTCGGAATTCCTTGTTCCGCTCAACTGGGTATTATTCTCGGCATGCTTTCGGCCTTGCCGGCTTGGATGACCTTGCTGTGGCTTGGGGTGGTTACTGGGGTGCTGTTTTTGGTGGGCTCACTCGCCTCCATGGTGGTGCCGGGTCATAGCTCTGATTTTATCATGGAAATACCCCCCATTCGTCGTCCCATGTTGCTCAACATTATGACCAAAACGATGGCGCGTCTTGAATGGTACCTCAAAGAAGTGGTGCCGTTATTCGTGATTGGGACCCTGGCCTTGTTTTTCTTGGATCGTTTGGGGGTCTTGCCGGTGATCCGAAATTTTGCCCATCCCTTCGTGACCGGTTTTCTCGGGCTCCCGGATCAAGCAACGGATGCTTTTTTGATTGGCTTTTTACGCAGGGATTATGGGGCCACGCACTTCTTCGATATGTTTAACAAGGGTCAAATGGACAGTATCCAGGCGATTGTCTCGCTCATTGTGATGACCCTCTTTGTCCCGTGTCTCGCCAATGCCTTGATGATTGTGAAAGAGCGCGGCATGGCGGTGATGGTGGCGATTGTTGGTTTTATCTACCCCTTTGCATTTTTGGTGGGGGGCATAGTGAATTGGACGCTACGCCTATGAAGTGTCCATTGTGCCAATTTGAATTTAACGATGACAGTGCCTGCCATGGTTGTGGTTTTACGACCCATTGCACGATGATTAAATGCCCTAACTGTCAGTACGAGTTTGTCGAAAAATCGGCCGTCTTTAATTTTTTTGGGAAAATTTTTGTAAAAATCAAACATAAATTAAGGGGTAAATCGAAATGAAATCGAGCTCAACCTGTGGCCAAGAAGTGCGTGCGCATGAGTTGGATGAATTGTTAGAACGTGTTTGGACCTTGCGTGAACAAGGCAAAAATGAAGTCACGGACTTGCTGTCCATCACGCCCATCGAAGACGGCAAGCTCTGGTTGCAACAATTGCAAACTCTGGGGTTGGTGACCCTGTTGCAAAATACCGTCAAAATGACCAAGGAAGGGGAGCGGGAGGCGGAGCAGATCCTGAGACGCCACCGTCTAGCCGAACGACTTTTTGCCGATGTTTTTCTCACCAGCGAAGAGGTCTGGGAGCGTGAGGCCTGTGAATTGGAGCATCAGTCTGTCTTGACCGAGGAGGCTGTCAGTGCGGTGTGCGCCTTTTTGGGGCATCCTCCGACCTGTCCTCACGGGCGGCCGATCCCACGGGGCGCGTGTTGCTCGCATTTTCAAAAAGAGATCAAACCTTTCGTGATTCCTTTGACAGAGGCGGCCCTGGCCGATCATTATCAGATCGTCTTTATGACACCCAAGAGTCATGCCCCATTGGATCGCTTGGCGACCTTGGGGATTCACCCGGGTGGCGAGATTCGTGTCACCCAGCGTCGTCCGTCCTTTGTGGTCCGGGTTGGTGAGACGGATGTGGCCTTGGATAAGAGCTTGGCGCAGGATATTTTTGTGAAACAGATAAGTTAGGAAGGTATCCATGAAACTTTGGTTAAGTATTTTTTTTCTGTTCTGGATCAGACCCGCCTGGGCCCAGACTGTTTATTTAACACCGGAAGAGGCCTTGAAACGGGCCTTTCAAAATTCCCAGCAAGTGATCAGTGACAAAAAACAGCTCACCGATCCGCAAAAGAGTTTTGTCGAAAAGACCCTCGGCAAGGCCCTGGCCAAGACACAATGGACCTTTTACCTGGGAAAATCCGGCAAACAAACGGATGGCTATGCCTTGATCGACAATGAAGTCGGCAAGACGGAGCCTATTACCTTCATGACCATGATTGGCCCGGACGGAAAGGTGCGACAGGTGGAGATTCTCGTCTATCGCGAACCCATTGGCGGAGAGATTCAATCAGACAATTTTCGAAAACAGTTCCTCAATAAAACGGCCGCAGACCCCGTGCGGAGCGGACAGGATATTAAAAACATCAGTGGGGCGACCCTGTCTTCCCGTGCGGTGAGCCTTGGGGTAAAACGAGCCCTGCTACTTTGGAAGGAATTTTATGATAAAACTCCATAGCCTCCCCGCCAGTCTCAAGGTCTTGATCACGGCCTTTTGTCTCTCCATCGCGATGGGTTATGGGGTGGCTTGTTTGCAGATCTTTTCCAGAACTGGATTTAGTGTGCAAGACGCCGCGCGGCATTACCACGGAGGCCTGACAGAACAAGAGCAGGAGATCTACACGCCGCCGAGTTTCAATACCCTGTTGGCGGTGTCCCACGTGCACACCTTCAGCCAGCCGGTGATGTTGGGACTTCTCGGTCTCATTTTTGCCCTGACGTATCTCCCGGAAGGTGTGAAGGTGTTATTTATCCTGCTGTCATTTATGGGCAGTTTGGGCAGCAATCTGGCCCCTTGGTTGATTCGCTATGTCTCGCCCCATTGGACCTTTTTGTTGCCCTTGACGCAGTTACTTGTGATGGGGTCGTTTTTTCTGATGTTGTTCGTGATCTTGTATGATGTGTGGGGGAATCCGGAGAGGGATGAGTAAGTTCAAGAAGAAGTCATCGATATAGAAGCCAAAAATCTTTTTTTTTCTTAGGGAGCCCTATCAGGCATTGGTTGAAAAGGAATGGTGTTTTTTTGAGGCGTTTGCATGGGGGTGGGATCGATGTTGCCGCATAGTTTGGAATAGATAGGTTCTCCCACTTTTCCCGCCGCGCAAATCTCGTTTTTGTTGGGGGCGCTCGGCTTGCACTGGGAGCAGTCACATTTGGCTTGGCCGCCGCCCGATGGAGGGAGGTCAACCGGCTTCAAGGTGCCACCAGAGCAACAGGTAGGACAATTCGATTTGTTTGAAGCATCCAATTTGTTGCTGCCGCTACCGCTAAAGACCTCTCCAGCCTTACCCTTTTTGAGACAGGGGCAGCTCATCACAAACGGGCCGTCGGGGTTGATATCGGAGTCGGAATTCTGCGCGATTTTCTTGTTTGCACCCAAGGAACATTCGGCTTGCGGCAAGATCGTTTGGTTGCTCTGCTGCCAGCAGCCTCTCACATAGGCGGCCACTTGTTCCTCGCACCAGGCGGCGTCATTGGCGTCCGGAGAGGGAGTGAAGCTCCCTCCCACCCCGATACTGGCCTCAATAGCGCCGTTTTTGGAGACGCTTCCCCAATGAACCCCTCCTATGGAGAAATTGCCATCAATTTTATGATAGACGCCGCCACCACCGCCATACTTGTTGGGATCGTTGGGGTCCTTGCCGCCGAATCCATGGAATTGCCATTCTCCTGTATCGTAAAGCACGTATCCGCCCCCTTTGCCGTTGGAGCCGGCACTGAGGCCGTTTGGATTGTCACTGGAAGACACTGCGGGTGGGCCGGCAGGGATATTATTGCCCTGTCCCCCTGGATCTGTTGCCCCTTGGTTGTTGTCGGAGTGACCACCCTGGGAATTTTTATCCTTATCCTTGGTGGACTCTTTTTCTTTGTTGCCCGGTTCAGGGGGGCTTGACTCGTTCGCTTCTTTCGCTTCCTTTTTAGGTTCTTTGGGAGCGGGGGCTTCATCGGAGGCACCACCATAGAGCTTGATGGGATCGATCTTTAAACATTTTTCCGCAAAGGCCTTCATGGCATTTTGTTGCATCTCTTGGCCGATGCCATTTTTGGGTGTAGACCCGCCCTCGTCCCTGGATAGGTACTCCTCGCTCGGTCCAGTCGATGGGAAACCGCAAAAAGGATTGGCCGTTCCGTTGGCAGTGCATGCCCCCGGCGAGGCGATGTTCAACGCCTTCATGCCGGCTCCGCCCTTGCTCAGGGCAAGGGCCTGTTTTTGCATCGAGGAAAAGGCCGGGTCGTTCTGGTAGTTGAGATATTTCAGCAGGGCCTGTTCGGCCAGACACCACCAGCCAATCAGTTCCGCCGATAGATTGGTCATGCCGTTTATCTTGTGGCTCAAGGAACCTGAAGACGTTCCCTCTAATTCACGTTGCAGGGTGTTGCAGCTATTTAAGACCTGTTCGGCACAATCCTCCAGATTTGGATCACCTTGGCAGCCGTGCTGCGAGACATAGGCGAACACCTCTTGAAATTTGGTTGGTACAGGATTGTAGGCCTGTTGAGATTTTGGAGCTCTGCTATTTGCGTCCCGTAAGGGAGTGAGGCAGGACAACAGCAGCACTAAAACAGTCAGTATGAAACGAGTCATACATAAAAATAAGCAACAAACATGCCATGCCACTCATCAGTAAATTATTATGTAACTATTTAAAATATAAACACTTTTTAATTTAATGTGTATTGAATCGGGGCTAATTTTGGGGACAGGGTGGGTACTTTACTACTCGTATCGTCCTAATTCCGTCAGGAGTTGAGCAGGATTTGCGTCTTTCCTCAACATGTGGTGTTGAATTTATTGATTTTTATTTTTTCAATAGGCAACTTTTTGCCCCACCATCCGATCACAACAAACAATGGCGACTTTACCCTATGGCGTGGCTGTTTATGATGGAGTGGCACCTTCTGCTTTGTGCAGACAGTTGATTACGCATTTTGACGCAACACCCAAAAAAGCCATCGATCATAAAATTGATGGGAAGCCGGAACCCTTTGAGTATTTAGAAGTTGATGAAGAAAATATCAGGAGTCATATTGCGATTCATGAAGTGTATCGGAGAATTAGTCGGTATGTGGATAGGTATTTGGATGAGCACATAGCCAGTCCCGAGTTTAGAAGCCAATTGAAGGCAGGCATTTATTCCCTGGATCCTAGGATGAAGAAATATTCTGTGGGCGGTGACTTTCCATCACATACGGATGATTCCAGTATCATCGCTCAATCAAGAAGGTTTGCGTATATTCTCTATCTCAACGATGATTTTACAGGTGGCCACACGGTATTTAGGAGTGGCACCGCTGAGGTGGCAAGAATAGTTCCAGCAGAAGGGGCTCTGGCTGTTTTTGCCGTTCATCCTGTGTTTATGCATGAAGGCGCACCCATCACCAGCGGATCCAAATATATTTTTAATGGGTTTGTGGAAACCATGGTATCCCAAGCGAGGGCGGCTCAAGAGGGCTCTACAGCCTCAAAGCTGGATGTTGTGAAAATCGAGCTTGCGATGAATGTTGCGAAGTTGAGTCGTGCGGCAGAAAAAGTTTTTGGAAAGAGATAGGAAGTTAGCGGGTAGAAAACATTTGATTCCATGCCTGGCTGCAGGCAAGAAGATTCTCGCCGTAACCGGCCCGCTTTTGTTCTTTTTGCTCTTCTTCCACGATTTCCCGGCCGATCAGCCAATAAGCTAAGACTTGAGACATATTGACGGAACGGGCCGCTCCAGCTCGTACTGATTCGATGATTTCTCGAATGCGCTGATACAGAAGAGAAGATTTTTGAAGCTTCATTGGCATGGAAATTTACCAGGTAGACGGTTTTGTGCTTCAATCATATCCGTTCAGTCCCACCAAATTTCTGCCAATGTTTGTCTCGGTAGACAATGTGTTCATCAACGGTGGTTTGGAACGCAGAAAATGCCAGCGGTATCGCAGCTCCTGGATGGTGGATGATACGTGCTCGCATCGGTCGCTCGATGGTGAAGTCATCCTCTGTTTTAAAGTTGTCGAACCGGCACCCCGGCTCGTTTACAAGAACTGCGCTGATGTAAGACCTTTCCCCACTGGCAAAGGGGGAGCCGTCGTCCTGATGCTCAAATACAGGCTGATCAACCTGGTTACCTGTCACTGAATCAATTTTGAAAGTGAAATACTGTTCGCCGAATAGAGAGACGAGTTCTCTATACTCAAGCGACAACCCGACCTGCCGATGATTGTCTAGGACGATGACGAGTGAGAGCCCTAGATCAGCGTAGGGTTTCAGTTGATCAGCAGCGTTGCGAACCGCACGATTTATTCGCTTCTGTAGCACCATATGGCTGAGACTCATTACATGTGACTTTTTTGTATGCAGAACCGTCTTTTTTTCAAACGATTCCACCTCAACAAGGAACGCCAGATTGTCGATCGACTGTACATAAAAGTCAGGTGTTTTGTTGCATTTTGGGATTATCTTATTTTTGAAAATATCCTCTTCATACTCATAATGGTATCCGCGTTGCCTTATGAGCCATTCGAATCGGCGAAGGGAGATGACATCACTCTTCATAATTTACCTATAGCTCCGAGCGAGCTGTCGCATTGAGAACTCCTGTCGCCAAGTTATCTATTTGGCGTAATGAACATAACGGTGTCACACCTGCGCACAGCCTACTGAAACTCAAAGCTAAGATCCATAAATTCAAACCCATGGAGCCGACTTCAATGACCGATGGCCTTTCTCACCATGCACGGCAGGATTGTCTTCGGATCGGACCAAAGTCGGATCTTCTTTACCCGCGCTCTTTCTTCGGCGGCAATATAGGGACGCGGATCGTAATCATAGGATTTCTTGTTTGCTGGATAATCGCTGCAACCAGGACGGTAGTAAGTGGCGAGTCCAATTTCAATAAGCTCAATTCCGATATCTCGACCGTCAACCATTACTTGTCCCAGCACTCGATTGTAGCGGTCCATCTTGGGGCCTACCGATTGGATTTCAATTTTCTTTCCTTCGATCCGACTCTTAAGCTCCACAGTCGTCAGTTTTCTGAAAGCGGAACCCTTTTCCGGTGCATCCATGCCCGCGATCCGCACATGGAATTTGATATTCCCATCGGTGGCATCGAAGGTATCACCGCCGATGATTTTTATTGCCTCATAGACGCGGATTGCTGCCCTTGTTTCGCTCTTGGCCTCAAGCGGCATGGGGAAAAAGGAAAGTATGGTGAGGATAAAAAATGAGAGGCTGAACGAAATGGAGCTGATAGGTTTCAGCGATAAATCCAGTTGAAATTTTTGTAAATGGAGTGCCATTTTGTATCATTCCTCTACTGTTGCGAGGCGCTCAATGAAATTCTTAGTTAGACCAATGCGGTGTGCCGGAATATCAGCTGCTAATTTTTCAGCTTTCGATAATATGTCTTCGCTTGAAGATCGTGAAAGCCCCTTCAACATCCCTCCAATGAAAGATTGAGCCATCCTCTCCCACGCGATGGCGAACCCATAAGCATTGACCTGAGTTATAAACGAGGGAGATGTGACACCTAATACATTCATCCATTTCACCAAAACCTGAGTGCGAGCCTCATCCGAATCCTTTGAGTAATGAGTTTGGTCAAGAACCTCCGATGAATTACGCTGCAGTCGATGATTGATATCAGCCAACACGAAAATACCCCAGACCTCCGGTAGATACTGAACGATGTTTGAAGACAACTTGTTGATTGAGTCAGGATCTGGACGCTTGAAGCATCGACACAGTCCAACAATAGCCTCATCAATAAGCTGTATTTTTAAATTGGCGTTCAATCCCTGAGGCCCAACGACGGCAGAAATATGGTTTGTTTTAAGAAAAGATTCGAGCGGAGCAACGAGCTCCATCTCGACATTCTGACGACAGAAATCATAGCCACAAAGGACTGCGGCAACTATGCGCTGTCGATTTGCGTCGAGTTTCGAAATCTTATACCAAACAGGGTTAAATAATTTATCCAATAGTCCCATAGTACTTACCCCCTGTCACCGCCATATCCAAAGATCTTATGACGGTTTTGCATACGTGCAGATCCAATGGAGGTTTAAAAGTAGGAGGCTTCACGCCAAGTTCATTAGCTATTTTGATCAACTCTTCCTCATGTGTGCCATATGCGTGATCAACTAGTCTTTTGGCCAGTGTGGGCATGGAGTAGTTTGCCAAAACACAGGCATTCAATGCCGATACCACGGTTAGATTTTCTAGGGTTAGATACAATTCTGCAATTTGGTCCGCATATTCACTGAATTTTTCAGACAGCCAGGCCGCAAGCGTGAGCCACATGAGAGGGGCAATAGCGGCCTCATCTGGAGACTTTGATCTATATACCTTTAAAATGTGGTCGCATGCTCCACTGGTTTTCCCATTGTAGAGATACCACCATCCAAATTCGGGATAGTTGAATAGGAGAACAGGCGAATATTCGACACACCACTTGAACACCACGCTCAATGTTTGGTCGGCTTGACTAAACTCGTTTGCTGCAATCATCTGCCCGGCAAGATTCACCGCAGGGTCTATATACAGCTTGCCCTCATGCTTGCCCGAAGTAAGACTGAGACTCTCCAAGGCCATCTTAAACATTTCATGAGCCTCCAATTTTCTGCCTTCCGTCAATAGGAGAATGGCATATGAGTTCAGCAGGAAAAGGTTAGTGGGACTTTTCTGAAGCGAATTTCGAAGCAATGTTTCGGCCTCTCCGTGGCGACCTTGCGATCTGAGAAATGCCGCTTGTACAATAATATCCGAAACCTGATCCGAACGCCGCTGTTGATGTGCTGTGAGGTTGTGAAGACCAGCTTCAGAAATAAGAGCCGTGTACGAATTCGGTCGAGATTCTGGACTGAGTCTGAGGGCGGCAATGATAAGGGATATCAAAGGCTGGATTTCCTGACCCCTCTCATTGAAAACCAATCGTAATGGAGCATTCCTTAGAATTGGTCGAAAGCGGTAACCAGTTTCAGCGCCCAAGAATGGGTGCTGTCCTGTGAGAGCTTCGTAAAAAGTTACTCCAAGAGAATAAATATCAGTCCTGACAGACGGAGAGCCTCCAAAAAATAACTCGGGAGCCATGTAAAGCGGAGTACCTCCAATTCCCCCGAGTAAAATCGAATGATTCATATCTTTTTGGAGATCGTCTATGCTTCGAAGATCCCCAAGTCTTTCAATGGCAAAGCTCGCCATTCCAAAGTCCGATAGCCGTGGTGCATTTGAAGTATCAAGTAGTACGTTCGAAGGCTTTATATCCTGGTGTATAATTTTAGTAGAATCGAGCGCGTAGCAAAGCCCCTCGACCAACTGTAAACTGAACTTAATAATATTGGGGGATGGCCATTCCATGATCTTAGTTTCGGCAAGTGACTTGTCATACCAATCAGCGATAATCGCGGGTTTAGGTCCCCACTCTGTGTAGGCTCTTGCATGCGAGATATATGGATGGGTTCCGAGAGAAATCCAAAGTTCGACTTCTTTCATGAATTGCGAACGCTCCGCCAATTCCTGATAAGTTTTCAATGCGAGTGGCGGAAACCAGACTGGGTGTACAGGAATAAGTTGATATACCGTGCCCATTCCACCTTTTAGAATCTTCCCAATGACGAACTTCTCATTCTCCAAGGCCTGCAGTGAGATAATTGAACCAACTAATGGTTCTGTTAACAATTGGGTGTTGGACATGCACCCAACCTAAGAAAATATCTAACTATTGTCTAGTTCTTGAATCCCAATCAGATGAGTGATTACATGAACCAATGTCGAAATAGAAAATAGAAGACGGAGTAACTAAAAAAAACAAATAACATCATATATTTAAATTAAATTGATCAATATTTATTAAAAATGTATTGTAAATTGATCAATATTTGATAATACTATCTTGTGATTCAACGTAAGCTAGCTGCCAAGTTATCTCAACTCATTAAAAATAAAGAAGAATTTAATAATGTTCTATTGGTGGAAGGGGCGCGTCAGGTGGGGAAGACTACCCTGGTGCGTCAGGTACTTGGAGGGCTTGAACTGCCCTATCGGGAAATCAACCTGGAGGAGGAGCGGGAACTTGCGGAGAAGATCGACCTCTGTGAGAATTTTTCCCAGTTGGAGCAGTTGATCCAGCTGGACATGAAATTTCGTTCGGGTGGGAGTCAGGTTCTGTTTATAGATGAGGCCCAGGAGAGCCGGCGTCTGGGGGGCTTTGTTCGTTTCTTTAAGGAAAAATGGCCACACACCCAGGTGATTCTATCCGGTTCTGTCCTATCACGTTTGTTTCGCGATAATGTTCGCTACCCGGTTGGTCGCGTCACGACGCTGCATCTTCAGCCCTTTTCCTTTGAAGAATTTCTCATGGCCAAAAAAGAGGAAGCTCTGTTGGAAATGCTGAAGACCGCAGAACTGGCCCCCCTGACCCATGAACGGCTCCTGAAATTGCTGTCAGAATATGTCGAGGTGGGAGGCTTGCCAGAAGTGGTGACGCACTATGAGCGAGGCCTGGATTGGCGGCAGAAACGTGAGATGTTACTACTGGGGTACTACAGTGATTTTAAGAGGGTCTTCGGGGAAGAGAAACAGGCCTATTTCAAGGCGGCCTTGCGTGCCACGGCGTCCCTGTTGGGTGCCCCGTTCAAAAACAGCGCGGTGGCCCATCTCCTGGATGGGGGGAAAAACAAAACGATCATTGACGCCTTGGGACAACTCGAGGCCTGGAAGATGATCTTTCGCGCGGAACAAAGAGGCCCCAGCGTGGAGACCTCGTTCCATCCCAAACGTTATCTTTTTGATCTGGGGATTGCCAAGCAACTGAGGGAAATGGCGATTCCAGGCGTGAGTCTTCTCAAGACCCAATCCATGGATCAAAGGACCCCGGTGGGGGGCTTGATCGAAAATCTTGTGGCACAGGTCTTGATGGCGGATCAACCCGAGCTCTCCGGATGGAAGAAGGCTACTTCAGGATCGGAGGTCGATTTCATTGTGAAGCAATCTGCGGCAACGGTATTACCCATTGAGTGCAAGGCGGCCTACGCCATCAAGAACAGCCATCTCGGCGGCGTGCGGGATTTTATGCGACGGCACAAGGTCACGCGGGGCATGGTGGTGGCGATGGCGCCGTTGGAAAGACGGCGGTTGTCTCGCTCGGAAGAGATGGTCATTCTTCCCCTCTATCTCATGGAGCGATGGCAGGAGATTCTTGGTTAAGGTTGAGGGACTTTGTTACAATCTTGCCTGTTTTGTTTTCGTCGCCGCTCCAGATAACTCCTGATATCGGTTTCGGTGGCGCTTTTGTAGTTTAAAAATTAAAGATTTGATTTTTAGAAGGGTGGAGTAGCTTGGCCCCGTTCCAATCCTTGAGTAGATAATCTCCCGGTAAATTTTCTCCCTCGATCTGGCTAGTGATCGATGTCGATGATGAAAAATGGAGAAAGATATTATAATTCAATTCTTATCTGAGTTTCAACTTGTGCGACCAGCTTCACCTTCTGTACCTTGTGTGTATCCGTTCGCGGAATTTCGCTGGCCTGTAGCCAATGGATGCCTCGGGGGAGGGCGTGCCTGGCCAATTGGGGGCGGAGCCATTCGATTAACTCTTTATCATCAGGGGGCGTTTGACCGGTTTTTGCGACAACCACCATATGCGGTACGACTCCCAAGATGGGATCGGGGAGTCCGATGACGTAGGCCTCGCTGATCTTGGGATGTTTTGCCAAAACCGCCTCCACCTCGACAGTGGAGATCAGTTCGCCGCCGCACTTAAAGATATCTAGGTTTGTGCCTTCCTTGCTGAGCCGTCCCTTGAGTGAGACATAACCGTCGGTATCCACGGAGGCGGCATCACCGGTGCGGAACCATCCGTCTGTGGTGAAGGATGCCTGGGTGCGTTTGGGATCTCTCCAATATTCGCGACAGATGTTGTCCCCCTTGAGGAGCAAATGGCCGATTTGGCCGGTGCCCACTTCACGTGTTTCATCTTCCAGCTCGACGGTGCGGATTTGAATGCCGGGGAGGGGGCGGCCCACCGTTCCGGGGCGGCGGAGTGAGACATCCATTGGATCGGTAAAATTCATCCCCGTTTCGGTCATCCCGGCCCGATTGAGGGGGCGTTGCCCAAAAATCTCCGTTAGGCGTTTCAGCATGACTTCTTCGCTCTTCTCCGAACCCACCACGACCAGACGAAAATGACTGCGGCAAGCCTCGCGGAAGGTCCGTTGTTCGTCTTCAGAGACCGAATCGTAATGGTTGAGTAGAATTCGATAAATCGATGGAACCGCCATCAATAGGGTGATCCGATCGCGTGTGTTCAAGATTCGTTCCCATGTTTTGGTTGCGCTAAAGAAGGGCATCATGTCGCAGGTGGCCCCGGACCAGAGGGCACAGCAGAGTACGTTTAAAATTCCATGAAGATGATGGTAGGGCAGGAGACTCAGGATACGGTCTTCCGGAGTCCAGCCCCAGGCCTCGATCAACGGTTTTAATTGTCCTTCAATGGTTTGATGGTTAAAGACCACTCCCTTGGGGGTTCCGGTGGTGCCGCTGGTGAATAGGATCATGGCGCGCCGAGTCGGATCGACGTTCGGGAGTTGTTGCGGGGGCGCCGTGATCGCGTCTGCCAGGCTGACTAGGCGGATGCCCCGTTCCAGGGCCATTTGTTGAAACCATCGAAAAGCGGGCCAATCCGGTTTGATTTCCTGGAGTTGGGGATCAACCAACAGGATATCGGCTTGGCAAAGATCCAGGTCGCGCGCCAGTTGCGTCCGCCCGCTGCCCAGGCACAAGGGCACGGCAATCCCTCCGGCCCGCCAAATGCCCCACTGAGAGGCGGCATATTCAAACCCCGGGGCGACCGCAAAGGCGACACGCGCCTCGGTCCCCTCCACCATAAGGTCCGGCATCCCGCTCAACAACGAGGAGGCTACGCAGTGGGAGGCGGTTAACAGGTCGCGATAGGTGTGTTCTTTTCCCCCGGAGACGATGGCCACCCGCCCTGGATGCGCAAAGGCCCGGGCTAACAGAGGGGGGATCGTGGGTGTGGTTATTTCGGGCTTATTTTCCAAGGGACGGACTAAGCCGGGTTTTAATTCACTGAGCAATCGTTCTGCCAAATGGACCGAAGGGGAAACTGGGGCCAAGGCGATCAAGGTTTCTGCCTGGCGCAAAAAAGCCCCCATGTGGTCGTCGAAGAAACTACGCTGATGCGCCCAGGGATCGGCAGTGATCGGTCTCATGCTGCGATCCAACGTACTGAGATGACGATGACACTCGGACAGGGACGAATCATTTCCTGGCGGCGTAACCAGACGCAAGTATCCCATCAAGGTGCGAGCCACATCGTAGAGGGGGGTGAATGACATGGTATTGATTCGCAGTGGTGCTGAATTTGTTGCGTGATTTTTATTTTTTTTATTTTTTCAACAGATGAATGCTGCGAAGTTGAGTCGTGCGGCAGAAAAAGTTTTTGGAAAGAGATAGGAAGTTAGCGGGCAGAAAACATTTGATTCCATGCCTGGTTGCAGGCGGACAAATCTACTGGCTTTAAGTTGCCTAATTTTTTCAGGAAAAGTTGATGTTCCACCGAAACCACCTTGGCCAATCGAATTTTAGAAGGGTGGAGTAGTTTGGCCCCGTTCCAATCCTTGAGCCGATAATCTCCCGGTAAATTTTCTCCCTCGAGCTGGCTAGTGATCATGGCGATGATGGAAAATGGAGGAAGGGTTTTTGGCTGAAAGGAGGTGAGGATCAGGGCGGGGCGGCGTTTGGTGGTTTTGAGATCCAGAAAGGGGAAGGGGACTAGGACCAGGTCGCCGAAGCTATAGCTTGTCATAGTCGGAGTCTTTGGGGTTGTCCCACTCGGCGAATGCTTTTTCGGACAGTTTCAGCAGCGCCTTGTTTTCCCGCTTGTGCGAAAAGTAACTGGTCAGCGCCTCAACAATAATATCCCGAATCGAATCCCCCCGCTCCGAGGCCTCCATCCTAAGCAGTCGAGTAATCTGGGGATCTTTGAGGTCGATGGTCAGGCGCGTGTTCATCTCTACATAAAAACATATATATGTTTTTATGTCTAATAGTAAATAAAAAGCTATTATAATTCAATTGGTTGAATGTGTACCCGGTACATATTTTTTCATATTTTTGCCAATTTTTTCAAGAATAGTCGGTTATAAAGCAACTTTTCTTTCCTATTCCCGATAATGAAGCTGCTTGTTAGGAGACAGAAAACAATGATTTCAAATGTTGCTATCCAACAGGTTCATACCCTTTTAGTTGGTTTGGGATTGGCTCCGGTGCATGCCGGACAGGCCGATCTAGTCCAAGGACTGAGGGATGAACGATTTGTACATCGCCTTAATGAGGTTTTGCAGAGTCATTTAGCAGCGGAACTAGTTCCGGTATTTTTTCGAGGTTCGAATGTAGGTCATGAAGTGGCTTTTGCATGGCCTCTTGAGGTGGCAGTGGTTTTTTCAGGTGAAGGTGCTTACAACCTTTGTTTGGCCGACGAAATTGTTGCGGGGGGTGAGGCTGTTTTCGAAACCCTTTCCCCGGAGCGGGAAGAGGCACTCGTCTCCCTCTGTTTGACTCAGCGGATGCAACATCTGCGAACTCTTCATGAGAAGTTGTATGGGGAAGATCACGCTGTGGTGTTCCCGGAGTTTTGTCGGGAAACAGCCGCGCTCTGTTTGGAGGCATTAGGGTGGAGCGAAGAGGCCTACTTCCGGCATGCATTTGATTTGGCGATTTTTTTCGATGATGAGCTTGAAAGTCGTTACTGGTACCAAGAGGTTGAACCCCACTTGGCCCCGCTTCTTGAATCAATTCCCGATGTGCAGCGCATTCGTCTCTCGTGGTTGGGCGGATTGGCACGTGAAATCGGCTATAACCATTGGCCGAAAGATCAGGCTGGGAATAGGGAGTACGATACTTACTTTCGGGGATCATCTCAACTTGAGGAGCGTCATGCTGTTTGGTGGCAACAGCAGGAGGAGCGCCCGCCTTTTTTTGTGGATGACTCCCGGGTGTTTGCCGTGAACCAGAGACGCTATCGTTATTTGCCGGAATCGATTAGGGAAGAATGGGTTCGAGAAGGGACCGATACCTCGCAGTTGTCGAGGCTGTTGGAAGAACCGGCGACTAGACAGGTTCCCGTGGGAGTTTTGCTGGATGCTATTCAGTACCAGTTGGACGCCGTGAAGGTTCCCACTGACGGCAATGTTACTCTCGACGGGGCCCTCTACCGGGTCAAAACCGCTCGTGATTTTCTGGCGATGCCGGAGGCAGAGATCGCACGCAGCAGCAAATTTTCCTGGTTTCCCTATTTTTGTGAAATTTTTGTGCGTCATTCGAAGGATGATGGTTTTTATGAAATCGTTCGCGGTTATTTGTTGCAACCTCCTCAACAACACACGGCCCCGCAGTTTAAATTCATCAGCTTGAGCCTGGCAACGCGGTATTTTCCGGAGGAGCTCAAGCGAGATCTCAACCAGCCGGATCGGGAGGCAGAGGTGAATAGGTTGGGGACGGCGCTTCATTATGGTCGATGTCTCAAAGATTGGAGGGACGATGTGCCGTTACCCGAAGGGGTGGCCCGCCGGTTGGAACAGTTGGTTCCGTTCCTTTGGCCCATTTGTCCGCAGGTGGCGATGGAGGCCCTCGGTGGGCAGGGTATGCGCCACTCTGTTCAAGAACTTTTGTTTCCCGCCGGTGTTTCCCTGAATGATTTTTTGGATCATGTCTTGGCGGTTGATTTTCATCTAAATCCCTCTGACGTCGTCAAGACCTTGGTGTCATTGGCAAAGATCGCTTTTACTTCAAGCCTGAAACCCGACGCCAAGTCTTCCGCGGAAATGGTTTTGTTATGGAATAATTTGGAGATCCCGAAACTTCACCTCCTCTGGGAGCGTTTGTTGATGTTGGATGCACGGGAGGGCAATGGTCGGATCGATTACCAGAAATTTATCTGTCGCTTGGATGATGTGGAAGAATTGTTAAAATTCTTCTTTCACCTAGGGGTGCACACCGGCCATTTTAAATTTTTCGACGACTCGGTTTTCACTCTGGGACCCGGTATGGTCAATGTGAAACGCATGGGGAATTTGTTGCAAGACTATCGTAATGTTCCCTCAAGTCATCCCGATCCTCGGATCGCTTATTCGGGAGGTCAGCATATCTACAACACCTCCTCGATTGGCCTTCGAGTCCAGCAGCTCTTGGCCGTGGCGAAGTCGAGGTTAGTAGGTAGGGCCTAAGAAGGCTTTTTGCTCTTATCCATCTGCCAAGCTTTTGTAATGGGAGGACTTATTTATGAATGTGAGTGGAGTGTCGGTAATATCACTTCCGTTGTATGAATCGCCGTTTCAGGCGGGAGGAAGCTTGCCTCGAGTTTATGTGACAGGGGCATTGACGAGACTTGGAGGTCGTCTGGAGACGGCCCTTTCGGAGCAATGTGATACTCTGTCTAGGATCGTGCAGGTGGGCCCACACTGAAGTTATGAAACATCAAGTTCTTCCACGACCAGTGGACCGTGAGCGCCCTAAAACACATCATGTTATGACTTTTTTTTCTGGGAGTTTGTGGGAGGGTGATAATCGTGAGTTGCCGACTGCGGTGGCACTTCATGAGGCTTCCCACTATACGACTTTTCATCAATTACGACACTGGCTGGAGGTCAATCTTCAAAAAGATGAGGGTAATAGGGATGCTGCATTCATTAGGCATGCTGTTCTAGATGTGGACGGTCAATATAAAATTGATTTTGGTTTTGCAACTTTGTTCATGGAGTTGTCGGCATGTTTTGCCACGGGGGTTTATTTTGATACATTATTAAATTTATCAGCCGCTAGTGAAGATCTTAAATGGAGGCTGTCCTCGATCATTGCGATGGGGATGAAGTACATGACCAATCCTATTTACCGTCCTTATCTTGAGCAGGCGGGAATCGATATTCCGGATTTTACCGATCCAAGAGTCGTTTTTTCTGAGGTGCCTCAAATAATACGGCGTTTTGTGAAACTGGTTACTGGTTAACAGCTTTCATTATATCTCATGGAGCGATAGCAGGAGATTTTGGCTTAATATTATAAAAATATTATATTAATTATTATATTTGACATTATAAAAAATATTACTATAATTACGATATGGGTGCCGTTGCGTTGTCGCGATTTGATGAAGATATTTTGGAGTCGTTGAAGAAGCGGTTGAAGCTTCCCTCCAAATCTCAGGTGATTCACCAGGCGTTAATCCGGTTGCAGGATTGGGTGGAAAGGGAGCGATTGGCCGCTGAGATCAAGGGGTCGGTGCGCAAGTGCGGGAAGGCCGATTGGGAAGAGTACCACTCGCTTGCGGAGGCGGCTTTTCATCGCGTTACGAAGGAATGAAGATACTTCGCGGTCATCTCTATTTGGTTGATTTCAACCCGCGCATTCTCACCAAGCCGGGCAAGATTCGTCCGGCGGTTGTGGTGCAATCGGATCTTGTCAATGAGGCGGGTTATCCGTCCACCCTCGTGATCCCCACGACGAGTAAAGTGATACCGGATGCCGGTTTTCTGCGGCTCCACCTCTCCAAGGGACTGTGCGGTTTGAATCAAGCCAGCGATCTGCTCATCGGCCAGATGATCGCAGTGGCCAATGTCTCCATCAAGAAGGAATTGGGAGAATTGCCCAAGCCTCTGATATCCGAGCTTAATTCCCGCCTCTTGGCCCTCTTGGATCTTCGCGAATAATTTTCTTTCACGATTTTTTTAAGGCTTCTTGATTTCTCACCCACTGGGAAAATTTTATCCGATCCATCGCACTTCCCTTAATAAGCTCTTTAAACTCTGATTCCGAAGCCACTTTTTTGGCCTGAAGCAATGCGGGCCTCGGCTGAAACTCTGGGAGTGGGGTGACCGGGATTCGGTCGTTGTAGGGGCAGACTTCTTGGCAGATGTCGCAGCCGTAGAGGTGGTCGCCGACCATCTTGGATTGGGTTGCGTCAAAATCGCCGCGATATTCGATTGTCAGGTAGGAGATGCATTTTCGGGAATCGAGCTGGTAGGGCGCCACCAAGGCCCCGGTGGGGCAGGAGTCCAGGCATTTGGTGCAGGTGCCGCACTGGTCGTAGGTGGGGCGGTCGTGGTCGAGTTCTAGGGTGGTCAAGATCTCTCCCAGAAAAATATAAGAGCCTAGGCCGTTGTTGATCAGGCAGCTGTTCTTGCCGATCCAACCCAACCCCGCCTGGGCGGCGTGGGCCCGTTCCAGGATGGGGCCTGTGTCCACATAACTCTTGGTGGCGGCGGTGGGGTCGATTTCTTGATGGATGAAGGTCTCGAGTTGTTGCATTTTTTTTCCCATCACCTCGTGGTAGTCCTCTCCCCAGGCGTAGCGGGCGATGATATCGGGAGAGGGGTTAGGGGTGAGGGAGTCCCCGGTATAGTAGTTGAGGGCGCAACAGATGATCGAGCGGACTCCCGGGAGGATCAGTTCTAGGTTTCCCCGTTTTCCCGTCCCTCGTTGCAGATAGGCCATCGTCCCGGCGTGCCCTTGGTCGAGCCAGCGGAGAAAATGCGTGTAGTCGGGTGTGGGGGTGGCCGGGGCAATGCCCACCAATTCAAATCCCAATTGCCGAGCCTTCTCCTTGATTCTTTGCGTCGAGTTCATTAGATCCATAACTCCTCCCAACCTCCCCTTACCTTAAGGGGAGGAGACCTTGCATCCCCCTCTTAAGGTAAGAGGGGGTAGGGGGTGTTATGAGAGCTGAATTAATGGAACTATGTCCCAAATGCGACTGTAAAGATTTCTACGCCGAAAAGGCCTTTCCAAAAAAGATCGGGATTGCCATCTTGTTGGTTGCGATTATTGCCAGTTTTTGGACCTATGGGCTTTCGTTGATTGGGGCGGCCGTGTTGGATGGATTGATCTCTTTGTTTGTCCCGGCGCGGCTGGTTTGTTATCGGTGTCGGGTTGTATTTGCGGATGTCCCGGTTCCCAAAGAGGTGAAGGGTTTTGATCACCATATTGCGGAATTATATAATTACCGGTAGGGGCGACCCGGTGGGTCGCCCTATTTCCCCACCTCAAATCGAATCTCCGTTACAGGGCATTTGGGCAGCAATTCCTGGATCTTCCTGAGGATGGTGGGTTGCATCATCTGTAATTCGTTGGCCCAAACGGAACCCTTGACGGTGATGACCAGTCGCTTGCCATAGACTTGTTGGGGGAAGGTGTGGGGGTGAAGTGGCGCTCCAACGATTGTCTCCCAATTGTGTTGCAGGCAATAAAGCAGGTCCTTGGGGGTGAGGGGGATGGGATTCTTGCTAAACAGGCTGGGAAGAATGGTGTTGAGGGCCAGGGGTTTACGGAGTTTTTCGCGCATCGAGGAGTATTCCATAGCTTGATCGAGGGGCGAAAACAAGTTGACATTAGTGGCAAAGTTAGACAAAAATGGCCCCTCTTTATGAACAAGAAAGAACTCAAAAAGTTTAGGGATCTGCTGGTGGACCGGCGCGATGAGGTCAACAAGGCGGCCCTGAAGATCAAAGAAGAGGGGATGGGGGTCTCCACAGACGACCTGCCTGATGAAGTCGATCTGGCCTCCTCGGAATCAGAACAATCGATGCATTTGAGGTTGCGTGATCGTGAGCTGGTTTTGTTGCGCAAGATTGAGAAGGCGATCCAGAAGATTGATGATGGTGATTATGGGACCTGTGAGAAGTGCAGTGAAGAGATAGGCATCAAGCGTCTCGAGGCTCGCCCGGTCACCGATCTTTGTATCCGCTGCAAAGAAGAGCAAGAGCGTTTTGAAAAAAGTTACGCCGAGTAGTTTTCCAGGGCAGTGCGCCCGTTTTCGATCCCCAGTGCCAAAGACGCAATTCTCCCCAAGAGTGAGGCAATCACAAAAAGATCCCCTTTGTCATGGTAGGTGAGGTCATAGACGGCCGCCGGGGGGGCCAGTTTGTGAAAGCAGCGGCAGGTGAAGGTCATGCCCTTGGCATTGAGGCTTTCGAATTGGTTCCTTTGATCATTAATCCGAAAGAAGACCCCAATGGGGTTGCCACCGACCAAATAAACGACGGGTTCAAAAGGCTTGCCACGGTAGAAGTCGGCGGTCGGGATGCCCTCCTGGATCAAGTATTCGTTGACCATCTTCCCACCCTTGGCGGAGGCCATCTTGTTCTTGGTGGAGCGGTTCCATTTGAGGATTTCTTCCCCGGAATGGACCGACGTGACCGCCATCCCATAGGTGCCGGAATTATTTTTGATGAAGAGGTAGGGTTCTTGGGTCATTTTGTGTTCCAGATATTTTTGTCGGATCATCATCAATAAACGATGGGCCGAGTCGGCCAGGCGTTTGAGGCAGATACTATCGTTGAGGTCGATGCCGCCTTCCACACGGGTCATGGGGCTGAGCAGCCAAGGGTCGATGTTCAATTCACCACACAGTTCGTTGAGGAGTTGTTGGGTCAATTCAAAGTGATGGCTCTTGCGACGAGAATGCCAGCCCATTTTGGGGGAGGGGATCACCGGTTGTCGCAGGTTTTTCAAATAGCTGGGAAACCCTTCCGAGAGGTCATTGTTGAGCAGGATGAGATCGGGGATAAAATCATTTGTTTTCAAAATGTCATTTTCGAGATGGATTTTACGGAGCCGCAATGTCTCTCCCTCGGCGAGGACGATGTCTTCGTCTTTGTGAAGCGAGGCGCGGCTGCTTCCCAGGACGACTTCATATCCCGCCAAGCGAATAATGTTCAACAGCGCGGCAATGTTTTGAAAATAGTAGATATTGCGCGTGTGATCTTCGGGGATGAGCAGCAATTTTTTGGTCTCGGGATAATGCCGTGCCAAATAGGCCTTCAACTGCATGGCGGCTTGGTGTGAGAAGGTCTCGCAGAGGTTGTTGAACCCAGCTGGAAACAGGTTGGTGTCAACCAAGGCCATTTTACACCCCGAATTACGAATATCGACGGAGGTATAAACGGGGGGCGTAACGTTGTGGTAGTGCGCGGCTAACCAGTCCTCGATGAACGATTCACGCGCTCGGAGGAGGGTGGCTAGCTCTTCAATCCTAGAACAGGTCATGCATCACCCTTTGGTAAATTTTGCGGACATCCTCCCGACTTTGCAAAAAAAAGTCTAGCATTTTCCCCCCGAGTGCGGGGAAGTGACGCTCTTCAATTTCGCTAACGAGTCGGGATCCTTTAATAATAATGTCAGTGGCCAGGCCGGTCATTTGGCGTAAGCGGGTCTCCAATTGGCGATAAAACAGATAGGTTTCAGCCAGGAATTTAGTTTCCTCCGGGGGGAGAAATCGGCCCGTCAGGGCCTCGAGGGCGACCAAGGTTTGGGGGGTGCGTAACTCCGGGTGATCGCATCCGTGAAGCAGTTGCAAGTACTGGACTAAGAATTCGATATCCACGATCCCACCGGGGCCTAGTTTGATATGGTACTGTCCCGGACGCTCTCGGGCCAACTCTTGCTCCATGCGGTGGCGCAGATGACTAATTTCCAGGGCAATTTTTGGTTCGCGTGGTTGGTAAACAACTTGCCGCACAAAGGTTTGAATCTGTTCGGAAAAAGGGGTGTTGCCCAGTGGGCGCGCCTTGATGAGCGCTTGTTGTTCCCAAAGCTTGGCCTGTTGCGCATGGTAATCGCGAAAGGATTCAAAAGTGGAGACGAGGACGCCCGTGCGGCCCGAGGGGCGCAGCTCGGTGTCGATCTTATAGGCGTAGCCGTCGACCGTGACCAATCCCATCAAAGAGATAATTCGTTGGAGAAACCTCACAAAAAATTCCTGATGGTCGAGGTGTTCGTAAAGAAAGATCAGATCCAGGTCAGAGCCGTAGGTGAGTTCCTGGCCGCCGAATTTTCCCATGGCGATGATGGCGCAGGGGGTGTCGGGAAGGGGCATCCGTTTTGCCAGGTCTGTTTGCGCTTGCTCCGTAGCCCCTTGCAGAATGAGCTCGGCGATGTCGGTTAGGACTTGAAAGAGTTCTGGCAACCCCATCTTCTGTTCAGCGTCTTGCACGAGTTGCCATTGGGCTTTTTTGAAACGGCGCAGGACGGCATAAATTTCTTCTTCTTCGAGGGCGGATTGGAGTTGCCGGCGAAGTTCGGTGGCGAGCGCTGCCTTGTCGAGGGAATAAGTTGGGTTCATGTTAGGTTTAAATGTTGAAAGTGATCGGAAACTATTTTCCGAGTTTGTTGCAGCTGATCTTGAAACTCATCCACTGATGGACAATTCATCCGACGCGCCAGGGCGAGCAGCTCCTTCGGTTCTGCGGGGAGTTGGTGCGTTTGCTGGTCGTCCAGGATCTGGAGACGGTTTTCGATGCGACGGAGAAAAATATAAGCGGTGCGGAGGTGCGCGGCATCCTCGAGCGTGATGATCCCCCGCTCGCCGAGGGCTTGGAGCGCCCGTAAGGTCTGCGTGGGACGCAGGGCCGGTTGTTTGCCGCCATACAGGAGCTGAAAGATGGCGACGAAGAATTCGATTTCCCGGATGCCGCCCTCGCCCAATTTGACGTTGAAGGTTTGCTTAAGCCGTTTTTTTTGGTCTTGATTGATTTTGTTTTTCATCTCCTTGAGCTCGGTGAGGACGCTGGTGTCGAGTGTCTGCCGATAGACAAAAGGGAAGACGCGCTTGAGGAAATCGAGGGCGGTGTGCCTTGTCCCGGCGACGGGGCGGGCCTTGAGCAGGGCGGCTCGTTCCCAGTTGGCCCCCCAATTTTCATAATAGTCTTCCACGGCGTCGAGGGAATTGGACAAAGTGCCCGACTTGCCTTCGGGGCGAAGATCGGTGTCGACCCGAAAGACAAACCCGTCTTCGGTGCGTTTTTGCAACAGATCCATCGAGAGTTGAAAGAGTTGGTTGGCGAATTCATGGAGCGATGCGCCGGATGGGCATTGGCCGGAGTCTGAATCGTAGAGAAAGAGCACATCAATGTCGGAGCTAAAATTCAAATCCTCCCCTCCGAGCTTGCCGAGACCCACAACGCTGAAGCCGCATTCCAAATGCTGCCTGGCGAGTTGCGGGGTGCCATGGATCTTTTTGGTTTGAGCTAGGGCATGGCTCAAAGCCGCTTCTTGCGTGACTTGGGCCAGGTTGGCGATTTCCTGTCCGATGGATTCATAGTCGCCCAATTGGGCCAATTCCCGGATCATGAGGCGCATCATCTCCCTGTGTCGGAAGTGTCGCAGCGTTTGTTTGAAATCGTCGTTGCCCTGGGAGCTTGTGAGAAATGTGTGCCATTCAGCGGTGAGTTCCAGCAATGGCTTTTTTTGGAACAAGATTGAGGAGGAGAGGAGGGGTTGGATGAGATCGGGTCGGCGGGCGATCCAATTCATGAAAGGACGACTGTTGCCAAATAATGACAAAAAAGCGGCGCTCCCCGGTTGGGCCGAAAAATCAACCGGGGCTTGAAACCCTTCCCACTGGCTCCGGGCGAGCTCGGGATTCCCTGATTGGGCCAGGATAAGGTCTATTTCTTTAGCGTTGAGCGGCATGCTTTGTCAGCCAGTGGCTCCAGGCCGATCCTTCCCTCTTACCAGATGCGCCGCTATTTTCCAATGGCAGAATCAACCGGTCAATGGCCCGCGTCATGGCGACATACAAGAGCCTTTTTGATTCCAGTTCATCGGCCGCCTTTTGCAGGGCCTCTGCCTCCAGAAAAGATTCGGACTTTTCCATTTGTTCCAAGAGGCCCTGGCTGTCTGTGGCTCGTTCGGGCAGCAAGATGTCTCCATTGGGAAGTTCCAAGAGCAGGCTGGGGCTGCCTCGCGGTTTTCCCTTGAGATCGCACAGAAAGACTGTGGAAAACTCCATCCCCTTGGCGCCATGGACCGTGAGGAGCGACACTCCTTGGATTGTCTGTTCAGGCACAGAGAGCGGGATATAGGTATTCTCACTGGTCAAATCATCTAGGATGCGGATGAGGTCATCACGGGTCTCAATGCCTAAAGGAAGTATTCTCTGAATGAGTTGCCGAAGGTCTTCCAAGGCCTCGCGCGAGGCCCCTGTCGGGACCTTTTCGGTCATTTTTTGGAAAAAAAGCTCGAGCCAGGCCTTGAATTCCAAATCGGGTGTTAATTCGGGTGGGGTCTCCGACACGAGTGACTCGCGCAGGTAGACCTCTTCCAGGGACAGGCCGATAAAAGGGGAGAGCAGGGTGAGAAGCTGGCTGATCGGCTTGGCCGTGCCATGCACTACTTTTAAAAAGTGGAGTGCCATTTGGACGATAGGCGTTTCGAGGAGCGACCCGCGCGAACCCATTTGAAAGGGGATGTGCCGAGAGGTCAGCTGCTGGGCAAACAACGGCATGGCCTTGCGCGTCCGGAAAAGTAGGGCGATTTGGGTGAATGGGATTCCCTGGGCATGGAGATGCAGGATATGTGCTGCGACCTCCGCCGCTTCCAGTTCACGAAACTCTTGGATGGAAGCGCTGCTGGGAAGCGACAAGACATGTGGACAGCTTTGCTGCGCCGTACTGGGACGCGAGGAGATCATGGGTTGATAGTTTGGGAAAAGCCCCTGTCCCACTTGATTGATGAAATGAATAATTTCGGGAGACGAACGAAAATTGTGGCCCAGGTAAAACAGCCTTCCTTCCCGCTGGATGTGTTGGGCGGCCTGGTGAAACAAGGCGGCCTCCGCCCCGCGAAACCGGTAGATGGATTGTTGCGGATCCCCCACGACCACGAGGCGATTCTGGGTAGCGTGCAGCTGGGAGAGGATCCGCCATTGGATGGGATTGATGTCCTGAAATTCATCAATCAAGAGGTAATCAAAGTTTTTTTGCCAGCGGGCTCGATGACTTGGGTCTTGCAGGAGCTGGTTGGTTTGGATCTCCAAGTCATTAAAGTCGAGGCGGTGCTGTTTGCCAATTTGTTTCTTGGCGGCATAGGCCAGGCGAACGGCCGACAGGGGGTTGGGGAAGGGAAACCGACAAGAGGGCTTTGGCAGTAGTTCCATGAGTATCTTGACGGTGCGGTGAAACCCGAACTCTTCCACGAGCGAGAGTGTTTGCTCTTCTCCGGCCTCGAGGAGTTCCAGCAGCGTCTTTCTCGTGGTTTGCACCTGTTCCAGGCGCGCCAAAAAATCCTCCAAGATGGTGAATTCATCGGCTGGATTTTGCTCGCGCAGCAGGCGGGCGCAGAACCCGTGCATGGTGCCGATGTACGCCTCCTTCAGGCTGGTTTGGGTGACGTGCAGTCGTTTTGCCAAACGGCGACGCAGTTCCTCGGCGGCCTTTTCCGTAAAAGTCGTGACTAAGATTCGTGGCAACGGGATGTTCCGTTGTTGCACCAGCCAGGCGATTTTTTCCACCAACACCAGGGTTTTTCCCGAGCCGGCGGCGGCCACAATGACGGCATTGCCGTCAAACTCCACGGCTTCTTGTTGGGTGGTGGTTAATTTCATGACATCCCCGGGTGGCAATAAAAACGCAACGGACAACTGATGTGGCAGGGCTGTGCATTTGGTTGAAAGCTTCCCCGCCGGATTTTTTGCACACATTCAGTCAATGATTGCAGGATCGCCTGGAAGGAGTCGTCCCATTTGGCGCCCGGTACGACCGAGCTGCTCCGGGGGTGAAAAGTCAATGAATCGGGGACTCGCTCGGCATGGATCAGGCCGTCTTTTTTGCTCATGTCCGAAAAATGGTAGTAGAGCCCCCCGATGGGCTCGTAATCGGGCAGCAGCAATTGTTGCACCGCCAGGATGTACAGGGGGATTTGAAAGGATTCGCCGCGGAGGATCTGTTTGCCGGAGATATGAGTCGATCCCGTCTTGTAGTCAATGACCAGAAAGCGTTTCTTGCGTTCATCCACATCGATCCGATCAATCCGCCCTGCGATTTGCAGCGAGGATCCGTCGGGGAGTCGGAGTTGGAGTGGGTGGGTGCCCCTGCCAAAACTCCATTCAAAATGGCGCGGTCTGAGTTCAAAGTTTCCTGCCTCTTGTTCGAGAAAGCTTTGTAGGGAACGTAACACCTGGCCCTGTTGCCGCATTAATAATGGTTTGGACGCGTTGGAACGATGCGCCGCCTCGCGAGCGAAAACCTGGCGGGCGTCTTGTTCAAGCTGTTCCTGGATGGATGTAGTTAGCCCGTGTTGATATAAGAGTGGTCCTGAACGTTTCATGAACACTTCCAGGATGCGATGGATGATTTTTCCTAGCTCGGCGGCGGTGAGCTCCACCTCTGGCTCCGGTTCGGTTCGAACTTTCAGGACGGACTCGGAAAAGAATTTGACGGGACAGCGCCCAAAATTGTCCAATTCGGTCGGGGTAAATTGGTGATGGGCGAGCCACTTCTGATATTTTTCCTGGGCCTCTGGGGTCATGATCTTTTTCTCTGCCTTTTTTGCCGCATGATTTGAAAGGCCGGAAATAAAACCAGTCCCACGATGAAGCCTCCAATATGCGCATAGTAAGCCTCCCCACTCGTCTCTTGCAAGTGAGAGAATCGGGCGGAAATAACTTGGAGGAGGAACCACCCACCGAGCACAAGCCAGGCGGGCAGGATGACGCTGCGCAGGAAATAAAAAATGGGCACGAAGACCCCAATCTTGGCCCTGGGTGAATAACGCATATAAGCGCCTAACACACCCGCGATGGCCCCGGAGGCGCCGATAATCGGGATGCGCGAGGAGAAATTGGCATACACCTGAAACAGGATAGAACAGACGCCGCAGAGCAAGTAGAAAAATAGGAAACGCATCCGGCCCGTTTGGCTTTCCACGGTATTCCCAAAGATCCAGAGATAGAGCATATTGCCCAAGAGATGTAGCAGTCCGCCGTGGAGAAACTGAGCCGTCATGAGCGTGAAGACGGGCGGCGGGCCGATTGACTTTAACAGATTTTGCCCGAGTTTAAATTCCAAGGGGATAGCGGCGTATTGGTAGAGAAATGGGATGGAGGCCGTTTGGGGAAGCGTGATTTGATAGCCGAAAACGGCGATATTGATCAGGATGAGCAAAAGGGTCATCCAAGGAAAGGAGCGGGGGGAGTTAAGATCCTTGTAAGGAATCATGCGCGTCTTCTGCCACTTTCAGGTCCTGAGGCGTATCTATTTCGTACCAACGGGATCCGGAGAGATCGGCAATGCGTGGTGGTGTTCCCTGGTCCGCCAATTGTTGCAAGACCTCTTCCACGGAGGCCTCGGGTCGTTGGGTGCAAACGAGGTCGAAGGCTTGCAGATAGTTTGCCAAACTGTCTTGGTTGACCAAGGTCATGCCGATATAGCCACCGTTAAAAGCGGCTAATTTTTTATGGATCGACTTGATTTGTCCCTTAGGTTCTTCCCAGACCTTCATATCGTCCGCGACTAGGTCCCGGTCAAAATCGCAGGCGGCCACGACACCGGACCTGTGTTGTAGTAGTTGAGACAGAAATGTTTTTGGATAGATGTGGTCGGCATTCATCAATAGGAAGCCGTCATTGAGATGCTGGCGAGCTGTTTTGAGTGTGACGATATTTCCTGAATGAAAATCTTTGTTTTGCAGCAAGGTAATGTCGGGTCGTTTTTTTAGGTATTGCGCAAAAGTCTCAAACTCAAAGCCACCCACGATAATAATTTCCTCCCATTCGGCCCCAGCCAAAAAATCGAGGGTGTATTCCAAAAGGGGACGACCGGAAATGTCTAACAATGCTTTGGGGAGTTGTTCGGTCTTGTTTCCCAGACGAGTCCCGCGGCCTGCCGCTAGCACAATGGCCTTCATAAGATGCGTTTGAGTTCGGACAGATTTTTGATCGACTGGGAGCCCGGATGGGCCTGTTCGAATTCTTGTTTTGAAAAAAGTCCCTCTTTGCCGATGAAGTCAATATTGGATCCGTAAGCGGCTTTCGCATCGTGGAGCGAGTCACCCACAAAAATCATGGCCTTGGGATCAATGTGAAATTCTTCGGAGATTTTATTGAAATGAGGGGCCCCTTTGACAAAGTTGGGGCGGTAGCCCAGCACCAGGTCACAGTCGAGGCGCTTTTGCGCCAAAAATTCCGTCAAAATCTCTTGTTGATTGCCGGAAGAAATAACCACCTTGAAGCCCTTGCCCTTAAGGTACTTAATCGTATCGTGGGTGTCCTGATAAAAAGAACGCTGAAAATAGTGGAGTTGTTTCTTTGTCTCAAAGGATTCAGCCGCTTCGGAATTACGCGAGTCTCCCGGGAAAATGACTTCCAGTTGTTTGGCAAAAGGGAGTCCGGAGGTTTCACGATAGCGTTGCTGGCCTTCGTCAGATGGCATCTGATAGAAATCAAACATGATTTGACTGGCCCATTCCGTCAACTGGTCCATCGAGTCGACCAGGGTGCCGTCAAAGTCAAAAATACAGACCTTCTTTTGCATAGTGGGTAGGAACTAACAGACGGGGTTCTATCTTGTAAAGGAGCTTTTCTTGGCAATCCCTACTTGTTCATCTGGTACACTTTCGCGAAATATCCTTCGCTGTTTTCTACCCCGAAGGTTCCGATTATCGTGCCATGTTGAAAAGCATAGCTGCTGATTTTTTCACTAGGAGACCAGCGGCCGACGATGATGAAATCGGCGCTGCGGATTGTTCCTTCGTAAGCCTCCTGGTTGAGGGGCACTCCATCGGGCATGAATTGGCGCAGTCTTAGGTCTGCTCGCCGCATCAGGCAAAAGCTGGGGTCTGGAATCGCGGAAACCATCACCAAGGATCCGGGAGTAAGAAGCTCGGCGATCGGAGCGCACCAGCTATGGTAATCCGTTACGCTCTTCCTTTGTCTCACCTGCGTTTGGTAGAGATCAAGAGCTCGATGAATATTATTGAATGCGACGTAGCTGATTAAGACTGCTAACAGTATCCTCAATAAGATTCTTTGCGGGACATTTTGCAGTCTTTGAAGCGACGTCCAAGTGAGGACAAGACCGATCGACATAAGTGGAAGAGGATAAAGGGCATACCACATCTCATGGCTCCACATCATCAAGGCCAAAAGTAGCAAGTAGCTAACAAACAACCACAGGCAGCGTCTCTCTCTGTTAGGTTCAGTCCAAAAACCAATGCCAGCGATGCCCCAGAGCACCATGGTTGCGCCATCGATACCGATTCCTTGCCATTCTCTAAAAAAACGGTTTGTGAACCAAAGGGTGGCGGGTCGGTTTGATTTGCGCGCTAATTGAGCGCCAAATTGAGCGATGAAACTGGCGGGATCTTTGAGGATAAAAATAAGCCACGGCAGAGCAGTGAAAGCAAGACCGCTGATGAGGCAAGTGAGCCATCGTCTCTTGTGGGAAGAAGGTTGAAGAAGAACCATGGTAATGACCAAAAGGGGGGTAAAAAAAACCATGGGATGCGTCATGGCTGCCAGGCTGGCGGCGACGCCGGCCCCGAAATAGGTGAGCGAATTAGGGCATGGTAGCGTGATCCAATCCAATGAGAGTAAAAAAAAGGTTAGGGCCATCATATCCATGCGTCCGATCGAGGCCCCTTGGAGGAAGAAGAAATTCAAGGCCAAAAAACTCACGGGTAGACAGGCTAGCGAGGCAGGAAGTCCCCCGCGCCGACTGAGTCGGTAAGTGAGAAGCAGGACGGCCCAGGCGTAGCCGCAGGAAACGCCACGCATGAGTTCCACGCTGGCCGAGGTTAGACGGAAAACCAGGGAAAGAAAAATAAAATAACCGGGAGGCATCCAATAGGTACGCTCTGCGATATGGGGTAGGAATCCGGTAAGGGTTTTGGTGCCGAGCGTCCCATACCTCATGAAATCAAGGGCCGGATCCGCGAATAAAACCTCGTCTGGCCAGACGGGGGGGAGTCGCAACCACAACAGAAAAAGCATGAGAATCCAGTAGCCGACCGCCACGGCACATAGGAGAGGTAAAAAAAAATTATTTGGTAATTTGCTTCCTTGAATAGAGAACATATAAAAACTCGATTTTATTATATAAATGAGTTTTTCTGTGAAAGGAAATGATTGTTTTTTTAACGGGAGACATTGTAATTGATAACAAGAGGGGGCAAGTTGTTTTCAAAGATTTCGATGAAAAAAATCGCTGGGTTATTTGATCATAGTCCTTTTCTTATTTTATTTATCCTAAGCAGCCTGTTGCTCTTTAAGGGGCTCGATCATACTCTTTTTTGGCAAGATGAGGGGCATGTGGCCGTGCTGGCGCGGAGGATTCTCCAATTTGGCTATCCTAAGGTTTGGGATGGACGCAACCTATTGACGGGTATGGATGGGCTTGATTTTAACCGAAACTATGTCCTGACTTGGGACGGGTGGTTCCCTTATTATCTCGTGGCCGCTTCATTTCGTTTGTTAGGGGAGTCCACCTTTGCGGGTCGGTTCCCTTTTGTCCTTTGTGCGCTGGCAACGTTACCCTTATTTTATGGTTTTGTGCTTCGCTTGACCCGTCGTCGCATTACTGCCTTTTTGTCGGTTTTTTTTATGGTGGGTTCCATTATGTTTTTGTTGCATAGTCGGCAATGTCGTTACTACGCGGTACTGCCGCTCGGTGTTGTCATCGTTTTTTGGGGATTGTGGTGTTTGCCGATGCGTCGCGGCCTATTTCTTACCTCCCTTGGTTTCGTGCTTCTTTATTATTCCAATCTGGTTTCATTCGCATGCTGCTATTTTTCTGTACTGTTTATACCTTTGGTGTTGGGGTGGAATTCAGCTAAAGTTAGGGCTTTCCTGGTTGCCAGTGTGGCCGTCTTTTTATTAACGGCGCCATTTTTTCTTTATGCAGACATGTTGCACAAATCTGGGACGCGAGCTCCGGTTGTTTGGAATGAATGTATTGGCACCATGTTGGGAAATTTGGTTTTTATCAATAAGTTCTATGTCCCCCTACTTTTACTGTTCATCGCGCATTTTTATTACAAGCGTCGGCCTCATTTGAAGGGGGGGCAATATTTTCGTATTGGCCTCGTTTTTCTCTTGGTGCCAGTTGTTCTGATCGCATTTGTTTTAGGGCCAACGGTAAGATACATTTATCACATTTTTCCAATCGCAGCGTTCTTAACGGCATTGTTTTTGGTGGATATATGGAAGGAGAAAAGATTGGCAGCCATTGTTCTTTTTTTGCTTATTATTTTTACACATGCCCTCGATTATCTTCCTTTTAAAGCGGTATTTTTGGCCGGAGATATTTTGCAGCAAGTTGTTCCTGCTCCAGCGGTTAAAGCATTGCGTTATGTCTATGATCAATATTCTTCAGTGGATGATGAGGAAGGGCCCTATAGGGCATTTGATAAGAAAGAGAGTCATGCTCAAATGCTCCGTTTTTATCGAGAACTGCATATTCCGACTTTTCAAGAACGTTTCTGGCGTTTGGAGTATAGGAGCTATTGGGATGAAATTACCCATCCATTCCCAGACAACCTTCCCGTGGTGAGCCAGTTTCTTCGTGAAAATGGCAAGCCAGATGATGGGGTTTATCTCAACGTAGGGCAGTGCCCGATGCTTTTTTATAATCCGGATGTGAGATTGGTGTATAGCATGACGCTTCCCAAAAAAGTTAATAACGATGCTGATCCGCTTGACCCAGCTCAGTGGCAATGGGAGGCGATGACTTGGTTTATGCCTCGTCCTTTTAGTCAGAGTCGCGGGCCTTTTCTGACAGACGGAGAATTTTTCAATCTGGTTGCCTCCAAGGGTTGGAGAGTGGCCACTCACCAACTGAATGTTCCTGCTCACCTTTGGGATGGTAACTGGCCCGAGCGGTATAGGATTTACCGGACATTGCATGGTGAATACCCCATGCCCCGCCAAGAACCTCAGGTTATCTATCAGGTATTACGTTAAATAACTCTTATTGATTATTGATTTTCATCTTGGGATAAGACTTAAATGAAAAGAATATTGGTGGTCATTCCAACCTATAATGAGTGTGCGAATATTCAGTTTGTTGTCAAAGCAGTGTTGGCGGCTGGCTTGCAATATGAAGTGTTGATTGTGGATGACAACAGTCCCGATGGGACTGGACAGATTGCAGATGACCTGTCCGCTCAGGAATCTCGGATTCATGTTTTGCATCGTCCGTATAAAGAGGGGCTTGGCAAGGCGTATCTTGCAGCTTTTCAATGGGCTCTTTCGCGTCCCTATGAGTATATTTTTGAAATGGATGCGGATTTTTCGCATGATCCAAAGTACCTGACCCATTTTCTTGAAGCCATGGAGCAGGGCGCGGATCTTTGTTTGGGATCGCGCCGCATCAAAGGTGGGGGGGTGTTGGATTGGGGGTTAGGTAGGAAGCTGCTCTCTGCGGGTGGTAGTTTTTATGCACGGCTCATTTTAGGAATTGATGTACGTGATCTTACCAGTGGCTTTAAGTGTTTCCATCGCAAAGTACTTGAGTCTATTAACCTTAATGAGGTGAAAAGTTCCGGTTATGCCTTTCAGATCGAACTGACCTATCGGGCCATCCTTAAAGGCTTTAAAGTCTTAGAGGTTCCTATTATTTTTGAAGATCGTCGGATAGGGAAGAGTAAGATGAGTCGTAAAATATTTTTAGAGGCTGTGTTCATGGTTTGGCGACTTCGTTTTGGGGGCTTGCTCGGGAGGATTGCTACATGACGCCTCGCTTAGCCATTATAGGTGCAGGCTATGTGGGATTAGTGACGGGTTGCTGTTTCTCTCACATGGGTTATCAGGTGACACTCGTTGAAAATTCCTTAGGTAAATTGGAGTTGTTGCAACAAGGCCATTGCCCTATCTACGAAGTAGGGCTGTCAGAATTATTAGAGGAGGGTTTGTCGACAAGTAGGGTCGTATTTCTTCCATCTATTAAAAAGTTACTCGCGGAACAGACAGTCGATTTTATTTTTTTAGCGGTGGGGACGCCTTCACTTTTTGATGGAATGACGGATACGTCTTATTTGCTTGATGCGGTACAGGAGCTTTTGGAGCATATTAAGTCAGCCGTGACCCTTGTTATTAAGAGCACCGTTCCCGTTGGAACAGCGAGTCAAATCAAGAAGTTGATACGTGAAAAGAATCTAAAGTATCCTGTTGAAGTTGTCAGCAATCCTGAGTTTTTAAGAGAGGGTCGGGCCGTACAAGATTTTCTTCGGCCCGATCGTGTGGTTATTGGGTCTGAAAGCGTTACTGTTAGTGAGCAGGTAGCTGGACTCTATCGAACTTTAGAGCGGCAAGGACATAAGACTATTTTGACCTCTAATGAGGAAGCGGAAATGGCCAAATACGCCTGTAATGTCATGCTGGCGAGTCGCATTACGACCATGAATCAGATTGCCAGATTGTGCGAAAAACTAAAAATTAATGTTCATAAGATTAGAGAAGTGGTGGGGTCTGACAGCCGGATTGGCAGTGAATATTTATACCCGGGGTTGGGTTATGGTGGGAGTTGTTTGCCGAAGGATGTGAGCTCATTTATTTTACAGTGTGAGGCTCAATCGGCCGATGCGTCGTTTGTGATGGCCATTCATCAGTTTAATGAGAAACAAAAATGCTATTTTTTAAACTTAATTCGAGAGGAATTTCCCAATGCTGAAAATATCAAGATTGGGGTCCTAGGTTTGGCATTTAAGGCGGACACGGATGATGTGAGAGAGTCAGTGGCAGTCACGCTCATTCCTAACCTGGTAGCCGAGGGGTATCGCGTAAAAGTGCATGACCCAAAGGCGGTTGGCAATTTTTCAATAGTGATGGGCTCTAGGGAGCAAGGTAAAATTACGTACTGTGAGAGCGCTTTAGCGGCTATCCAAGACGTTGATGCTCTATTAGTCCTCACCGAGTGGCAGGAGTATAGAAGGCTCACGCCAGAATTTTTTGCCCAGCATATGAGGGGGAAAGTTATTTTTGATGGGCGCAATATGTTTGAGCGAAAATTATTTATGCAGCATGGTTTTAAAATTAAAGGGATTGGGTGGGATACATGAGGATTATTGTTACAGGGGCGGCAGGCTTTATTGGGTACCACTTGTGTCTCACTCTGCTGCACGCAGGGCATGAGGTCATTGGGATTGATAATTTTTACACTGGGAGCAAGGGGAATATTGAGGAACTGGGTAAGTTGCCTGGCTTTCAATTTATTGAGTCCGATGTTCGCCATGAGATAGATGACGATGGTTCCTCTATTGGGCAGATTTATCATTTAGCGTGTCCGGCGTCTCCCGTGTATTATCAGAAGGATCCTCTTTTTACGTTAGATACATGTTATCTGGGCACGAGGAATGTTTTGGAATTCGCCCGTAAAAAAAGCGCGGGTGTGTTGATTGCATCAACCTCTGAAATATACGGTGATCCAGATGTTCACCCTCAAGAGGAAATGTATCGAGGCCGAGTCAATACTTGGGGGCCTCGTTCTTGTTATGATGAAGGGAAGCGCATTGCCGAATCGTTGGCCTTTGAATATCAAAATTGTTTTAGTGTTAAAGTTAGGGTGGCGCGGATATTCAATACTTACGGTCCAAACATGAATAGGGCCGACGGTCGTGTCATGACCAATCTGATTTTAAGCGCCTTGCAAAAAAAACCGATGACTATTTATGGAACAGGAAGACAAACAAGAAGTTTTTGTTTCATATCGGATCAGATAGAGGGCCTTATTCAATTGATGAATTCGTCATGTAATTTTCCGGTTAATTTGGGAAATCCGGAGGAGGTGAGTATTTTAGAGGTTGCTCATATTATTAAAGAGTTGACTCACAGCGACTCGTCTTATGAATTTTATCCGCTCCCGGTGGATGATCCTCGGATGCGATGCCCAGATATCACAAGGGCGAAACAACTTCTTCAATGGTCGCCGCAAGTATCATTGCGTCAGGGCCTAGAGAAAATGATACGTTATTATGAACAGCCCCTCTGAAAAGCCTCTTTTGTCACTCATTATTCCGGTGTTTAATGAGTTAAATAATCTTGAAGCTGTCATTAAGAATATCATGGCGGTAAATTTTCCAGGAGTTGTGGAGCTTGTGTTAGTTGACGATGCTTCGACGGATGGTAGCGCTGCTTTGGTTCGTACGCTTTCGCAACAACTCTCTCAGGCTGTTCCTTCAAGCGAATTTATTTTTAAATATCATTTGTGCCCTCAAAATCAGGGCAAAGGGGCTGCGATTCGAATCGGTATTTCGCTCGCTTCAGGTAAAATAGTTGGTATTAATGACGCTGATTTTGAGTATGATCCACAGGATATTTTGGCGCTTATTGAGCCCATTATGGGTAATCATTCCGATGTGGTTTATGGGTCCAGGTTTCAAAAAGGGTCGAGCCAGGTCAAAAGGACGTATCATTATCTCGTCAATAGACTTTTAACGCTTCTTTCAAATCTGTTATCGGGTATCTATCTGACCGATATGGAAACATGTTATAAATTTTTCAGGTCGGAAGTTTTACAATCCATGAACTTGATCTCTAACAGGTTTGGCTTCGAAGTTGAGGTCACGGCCAAACTTGGAAAGCTAAAACAGCTTAGAATGGAAGAGTTGCCGATTCGTTATTATCCAAGGACTCAATTACAGGGAAAAAAAATAAATTGGAAAGATGGTGTGGCGGCACTCTGGCATCTGGCTTACTTTAATTTGTTTGCCTCCTGATATGGTTCATCTCATTTTATTGTTTGGATTGGCCGTTCGTTTCTATCCTGTTTTTCAGAGTCGATTCGATCAATTAATTTTTGATTTTGGTGATAGTCGTTTTAATTGTTTAATTGTGGAGTGGGTTTACCAGAAAATTTCACATTTTCAATTCAAGGGAATATGGTCGCCTCCATTCTTTTATCCCACGAAAGATGTTCTTGCCTACAGCGACAATTTGTTTGGGGACGTGCTTTTTTATGCGCCATGGAGATTGATTGGGTTCGACCCTTGGTTGGCCTTCCAATGCTGGATAATCTGTTGTTTTACCATGTCTTATTATAGCGCGTATTTTGTCATCAAAAAACTTGGTTTTTTGGAACTTGCAGCCCTAATTGGAGCGGTTTTATTTGCATTTTCACTGCCGATCTTAGGGCAGGTTGGGCATAGCCAATTATTGCCGCTTTTTCCAGTGCCCATCATTTTTTACTGTCTTTACCGATTGGTTGAATCTCCGGAGAAGAAAAAATACGCGGCGATGTTTTTTTTCATGGAAACATGGCAATTTTACTGCGGAATTTATCTGGGTTTTTTTACCGCACTTATGGCGGTGATATTTTTTGTATCGGCCGTCAAGACTCACAGAAGGCCATTCAATTCATTTTTTAACCTCACCAATATTGCCTCATTTGTTATGTTGTTTGGCATTCCAGTGGGACTTCTCCTATTTCCCTACTATCGGTTTCAAACGGAGGTCGGCGGCCGTTCATGGAACGAGGTAGTCTCCATGTTGCCAACGATTAGGTCCTATTTATTACCCAATGATGGTTCGATTTACTCTGGCATATTGAGCCAATCATGGACTGTTTTCCCGATGCGTTATGAGCATTGGATTTTTATTGGAATATTGCCGTCATTGTTTTTTTTATTGGCGCTGAGATGGTCCGTTATGAATTGGAAAAGTTGTGAGCCAGTCTTCAAAATCAGTTTAATTACCAGTTGTGCCATGACGGTTATAACTTTCAATTTTTGGGGTGTATCGCTCTGGTGGTTTGTCTACAAATTTATCCCTGGTTTTGGTGCGATTCGGGCGGTGACTCGGTATCAGTGCGTTAATGTTTTTTTTATCGCCATCGTCATTGTATGTTATCTTCGCTGCACAGGTTTTTTTCAGAAGAGAATGAGTTTGGTGCTGATCCCGCTTTTTTTTGTCGATTTGTGGGGGACGCCTCCCTACCGCATGACGCATGACGAGTTGATTCAGAGAATTGAGAGGATCAAGAAAAATGTGGGGGTTAACGAATTATTTATTGTGAATCCCCACTGGGTAGACAACGATGATCCTCATGCTGTGATTATTGATGCGATGTGGGCCGCTATGGAGAAAGGGGCTTACACCGTAAACGGCTATTCGGGTCATGAGAATGAAATCAATTCTATGCTTTTTTTCATGGATCAATTGGTGTGTCCGCGCCTACATCAATATGTTCAACCGGTTTTGTCGCGGGAACATAAAGAACTAAGTATTTTATATCTAAGTCCCATTAATGAGAACGCGTCGATTCTTAATTGCACCGAAAAATTATATGAGCGCGACGGTGTCATCAAGCTCCGTTACAAGGAATCCTCATAATGGTGTTGGTGTATTTGGGACTGTTTTTATTGTGTCTGATCCTGAGGTTGCCTTCCTTTGCCGTCCCGTTTCTCTCCGATGATGAAGCCGCCTATGCCGCGATGGCGCGCATCTTACAAGCGGGTGGAAAAATCTATCGTGATGCTGTTGATCATAAGCCTCCGATGACGGTCTGGTTGTACTCCGGGGTGTTTCAACTTTTTGGGGCTTACAATATGATCGCCATTCACCTCTTGCTCGTGGTGTGGGTCTATGCGACCGCCTGGGTCTTGGGGGCCGTTGCCGAACACTATGCAGGACGGCGGGCCCGGTGGTGGGCGATGTTGTTCTATCTTCTTTTCTCCACGACGTTGCGGGATTACGACGCGTTGGCCGCCAACAACGAACTATTGATGAACTTGCCGATTGTGCTTGGCGTCTATGCCTGCATTAAGAATCGAGCCTTTTGGTCCGGGCTATTGATCGGTTTTGCCATGACGATTAAGTATCAGGCCATTTTCCCGGGAGCGGCGTTATTTAGTTATTTGATGCTGCGACGCGATTGGAAACATGCTGGTTGGCTTCTTACGGGAGGTTTGTGCGCCGGAGCTTTATTGATTGGCGTGTTGCTTGCTCAAGGGGTGTGGCCGGATTTTCTTTATTGGGGAATAGGGTTTAATACCCACTATATTGGCCAAGGTCTGGGGGCGAGGGAGGCCGCGCTGCGATTGTTGCGGCGATCTTTAGAGGGGATCCTCCCTGCGTTGTTGGTATGGTTATTAGCGATTTGGTCGGTTGTCAGGGAGGGGAGCTACAAAGGGTTGCTTGGTTTCTGGCTGCTCGCCTCGTTGGCTGCCATGTTTCTGGGCGGGCGATTTTTTGGTCATTATTTTCTCCAGCCCTTGGCCCCATTGGCGGTTTTGGCGGGACTTGAGATGCCTCGCCTTTGGGAATTGACTACGCGCTCTCGTGTCCTGAGAATTTTGCTGCTGATTGGGTTGGTGATACCTGGCGGCATTTTTTTCACGTTGGCAGTCCGGCGTGAGCAACTGTTGCGCATTGTCAACGAACGGGAACCGGACTATGCGAGTGTGGGAAGGCGTGTTCAGGAGTTGACCCGCCCCACGGACACTATTTTTGTTTGGACCAACTCGCCCCAAATTTATTACTACGCGCATCGAACCCCCGGGACCCGCTTTACTTTTTGTAATTATCAGACGGGGCAATCGCCGGCGACTCCGGCGGAGGAGGATCCGGCGGTCGATACGACGCCTTACATGGTGTTACCCGCTTGGGAGATGTTGATGGCTGATTTGGAAACAAATCGTCCCAAGATGTTTGTGGATGCCACCCACGCCCATTTTGATGATTTTGGCAAAAGCCCCTTGGAAAAATTTCCGCGACTGGCGCAGTGGGTTTGGGATCATTATGACCTGGTCGATCAGGTGAAAGGGGTTCGACTCTTTCAGCTCAAGGCGTGGTGAGCCGGGGTTGAAACAGGAGGACATCCTCTGACACGCGTGAGAGACGACGGGTGGCGTCCTCCCGCTTGATACGGGCAGGTTCGCTTTGTCCCAAGGAGTCCAGGGCTTGTGCTTCATCATAGAGGGCATAGGCCGTCCAGCTGTTATTGGGGCCCAAGTTTCGGAAGAGCTCAAATTGTTTGAGGGCTTGCGAGGCTTGGCCTTGGGCCAATTGGATGACGCCGCGATAAAAGAAGGGGAGGCGGATCTCCGGGGCCTCGCGGTGGATTTTTTCAAACGTCGCCAGGGCCAATGGCCATTGGGATGATTTTGCAAAAAACATCCCGAGAAAACTCTGCATGATGATATTTTTTGGATACTTTTCCAAAAAATGGTGAGCCAGACGAATCCCTTCGGCATTGTCATTTTTCTCCAAGAGGATGGTGGCCTTGGCCAGCATGGCGACAGGGGCCAGGTAGGTGCCATGATCAATGACTTCTTGAATCCTCTCCAGTCCCCGCTGGCGCCTGTCCTGATAAAGCCAGAACATGGGAATAAACCGAAACTTAAGGACGGCGACTGTCTTCCAGTAGTCATAAAGGCCCAATCCCAACAAGGTATCACCCATCTCTTTAAGACGGGGATCCCGCTCTCGAATTCTGGTGATGGCAAAGGCGGCTGAATCGGCCAATTTGAGGGCCTTGATGAAGTTGTCTTTTCGGGCCTCATGGTAACTTTCCAGGCTGAGGCTGCAAGCGGCGATAAATATTTCTTTGAGAGAGCTATCGTGGCTATTGAGGACATCTTTTGAAATTCGGTGATTTTCCGAGGCCAATTTTTCGAAGTGCTGCTGAGAATTCCAATCAAAGTTCTCGTACATCCTAGCTTGGTCAATGACCATCAAGCCCAGGCGTCCTGCCGGATTTTTGGGGTATTTTTGGGTGAGTTCTTGAAAGATTTTCTCGGCGTTGCGGTAGTCTCGATTGAGGATGAGCGCCAAACCTTGGACGGACTTGGCTTCTCCGGATGCTGGCGTTGCAAAACCGAGAGCGGGAAAAAACAATAAAAATAGCGTCAGAAGGTATTTCATCAACAAAAACTCTAACACAGCGCCCCACAAAGGTCATTGCCTTTTGCGGCTATTTTGATTAGAGCTAAAAACATGCCGTTACAGTTAATTGAAAAGAAAAAGCGCCGTAATGAACGCCTGGATCAGGCGCGCGACAGCCTCATTGAGAGTGCCGGGAAAATCTCCGCCAACATGCTCGGGATGGTTTCGAAGGTGGGAGGGCAGATTTATGCGCTCTTGTTTCTCTCTCGTGAGCCCATGTCCTTGGATAAGATTGGCGAGGCCTTAAAAATCTCCAAGGGCAGCTCGAGTGTGAACGTGAGGCTCTTGGAGGAGGTTGGTTTGGTGAAGAAGGTGTGGGTGAAGGGGGATCGGAAGGATTATTATGAGGTGTCGCGCGATTACCCGCGTAAATTACTCAAGGGTTTTTTTGATCGGGTCCGGGAAGGCATCGACAATTCACTACGGGTGATCAATCGTTGCCAGGCGGAGTTTGAAGAGGTTCAGAAGGAAATTGAGTCAGAAGACCTACAGGATGCCCGTTTCATGCTTTCCCAGCTCATGCTATTGAATGCCTTTTATGCCGCGGCCAGCCGTTTGTTTGAAGACTTTTACCAAGGCAGGAAGATCAATATCGATCTGCTCCGGCAAGTCATCTTGGAGTAAATCATGAAAAAGCGTCGTGGGATCTGGTTTGTCTGTTTACTGTTATTTGGCTGTCATGCCGCTCCTTCCGCGTCAGAACAGGCGGCCCGGAATTTTGTCGATGCCTATTATGTTCAGATCAACCTCCCTCAGGCCTTAAGTTTTTCCGATGGTTTGGCGGCCAACAAGATTCAAACGAGTGTTGATTTGACGAAGGGTGTGCCTCCCCAGGAGGGTGATTTGAGACCGAAGGTGTCGTTTAAGATGATTAAAAAAGAAAATGATGATTTGGGGGAACGCTACCTGTTTGAATTGTCCATTAAGCCAAAGAATTTTTCGGAAATTACCCGCCAAACGGTTGTGCGTGTGCGTCAGACCGAGGCGGGTTGGAAGGTCACGCAGTTTTCTGATACATGAGCTCTTTTCCCGTTAGCGCTGCGCTTACCAAAAAAAGCGGCTCCAATTTTTTGGCGGCCTTCTTGTTTCTCGATCCTCGTCAGAAGGAGGCGATGCAAGTGCTTTATGCGTTGAGCCGTGTCTTGGATGATCTCGTCGATGAAGCGCAAGATCCGCAACAGGCGGCGATAGCCATTGGGGTTTGGCGCCAGAAAATTCACGACCTTTATGGGGGGGCTGAAACATCAGAGGCTATTTTACAAGAATATCAGGTTGTCGCCAGGTCCTTTGGCCTACGTCAGGAGTATTTGTTGGACTTGGTGGCTGGGATGGAAATGGATCTGGTAAAACATCGTTATGGCAATTTTGTCGAGTTGGAAAAATATTGTTATCATGTGGCCGGAACCGTAGGATTGCTTTGCAATCAGATCTTCGGTTTTGATCATGAACGGGCCCGGGCCTATGCCATTGCGTTGGGGACGGCCTTTCAGTTGACCAACATTATTCGGGATGTGGGTGTTGATGCGGCTAAAGGCAGGATTTACCTGCCTCAGGATGAGTTGAGGCAATTTGCGTATTCCGAGGAGGAACTGATGTCGGCTCGCGGAGGGGGAAATTTTATCCGATTAATGGAGTTTCAGGCGGAGCGAGCCGAGGGGTATTTTGCGCGTGCCCGTGATTTGCTGACCGTTGCCGAACATAAAAAACTGGTGACGACCACGGTGATGACGAAGGTGTATCATCAATTATTGAGAAAAATCAGACGACAGCAGTATCCCGTTTTACAAGGTAAGGTGTCGTTATCTCGATGGGAGAAAATAAAAATCTTGTCGTCAACTTACCTCATGACCAAGTTGGGGAGGTGAGTCATTAAAAAGAACGTCCTTATTGTGGGTGGGGGGATTGCGGGTCTGACCGCCGCGGTGGAACTGACGGCTCGGGGCCATGAGGTGACGCTCTTGGAGGCCAAGGGTCAATTAGGGGGACGTGCCAGCGATGGCGTTCATTTTCTCTGGGGACATTTCACAGAAACCATCGATCTATTGAAGCGGCTTGAGACGAACGACCAGCTTCAGCAGCAGCGAAGTTTGCGGTTGGGTTTCATTCTGTCTAACGGCCGTCCGAGTTTTTTTCAAGTGCCGCGGCGAGCGATACCGTTCCCCTTCACGACGGCCGTGTTGCGATTTGGCGGTTTGGGTCTGCGCGACAAGTTTCGGATCCTTGCCTTGGGGTATCGTTTGCGTCGTCATCTTGATAATGCCGATCTCGATCAGATGACGGCCTCCCAATGGTTAACAGGGCAGGGACAACCTGAGTCCTTACAGAAATTTTGGTGGAACAGGCTTTGCCAACTCATGCTTTACGTCCCGTTGGAGGTGTGCTCGGCGCGGAGTTTTGTTTTTATGTTACGGACTTTGCTTGTTTCTGGCGGACGGACCGGGTTGGTATTTCCGCAGGTTGATCTTTCGGCGCTCATGCTCAAGCCCGCCGAAGAGTTTATTCGGAGTCGGGGTGGGCATATCTTGTTCAATACCCCCGTGTCGCGTCTGCACTTTCACGGGTGGGAATTTAAGGAGATTGAATTAGAGGGGGGACGGAGGCTTGAGGCGGATATCTTGTTGCTGGCACCGCCTGTTCCGGTGTTACGCCGCTTGTTGCCGGAGTCCATTCTTTATCAAGATGCCTTCTTTGGGGCATTGCGCCATCTCCAATTGACGCCGGTTTTGAACCTGCACCTCTGGTTTGATCGGGATATCACGGATGAGGATCTGATCCTTTTTGAGAGCGACTCGATGCAACATTTGGTCAATCGAGGCAAATATTCCGCGGTCCCGGGTTATGTGGTCTTGGTTTGGCATGGGGCGCGCGCTGAGATGGCCTTGCCGGGACCGCAACTCATCACCCGATCGGTTCAGGAGTTACAAAAATTATTGCCGGCCGCTGCCGTGGCACGTTTGAAGCATGCCTCGGTGGTGAAGGATGTGGATGCGCTCTTGTCATCCCGTGTCGGGGTGAATCGATTTCGTCTTCCCCAAAAAAGCCCTTATCATAATCTCTACTTGGCGGGTGATTGGACGGATACTGGGTTCTTTCCGTCGATTGAGAGTGCCGTACGATCCGGTAAAAAAGCGGTTGAATTGATATTAAACGTCAAGTAGCACTCATGCTATGAAAGACCCAATTCCGATGACCCCTCCGGGGTTGCAAAAATTGAAAGACGAGTTGAAGCTCATCAAGAGTGTCGAGCGTCCCAAAAATATTGAGGACATCGAGCGGGCCCGGGCCCAGGGGGATCTTTCGGAGAATGCCGAGTATGAGGCGGCGAAGGATCGCCAGGGGTATCTGGCGGCCCGTATGGGACAGCTGGAAGATGCGATTGCCCGGGCTCAGGTGATTGATCCGACACAGCTCAAGCACGAGAAGGTGGTGTTTGGGGCGACGGTGCGCAGTTCAGATTGCGAGTCGGGAGACGAAGTCACGTATCAAATTGTGGGCCCCTTTGAGGCCGATCTCAAAATAGGTCGTATTTCCGTCGAATCTCCCATCGCGCGTTCTTTCATCGGTAAGACAGTTGGCGACATCGCCAAATTTAGCAGTCCCAAAGGTACCCGGGAATTTGAAATCTTAGAAATTATCTACAAATGAGTCCCATTCGCGCGATTCATTTTGATTTCGACGGGGTCTTGGCTGACACCGAGCCGCTCCATTTTCAGATGTTTCAGGAGGTGTTGCAGGGCGAAGGTGTCACGCTCCTCAAAGAGGATTATTATGCCCGTTATTTGGGACTCGATGATGCCTCCTGTTTCCAACAGGTGTTTACGGATCGAGGCTTGACGTTGGATGTTCCACAGCGTGACCGGCTGATTCAATCAAAAAATCAAAAGGTTCTTAAGGCGCTGGCCAGTCGCAATTTTCTCATGCCGGGAGTTCCGGAGCTGCTGAAGGTTTTACACGAGAAATATTACCTGACGGTTGTTTCGGGGGCGCTTAAGAGCGAGGTGAATAAAGCCTTGCAAGGTGGCGGGGTTGAGACCTGCTTTCGTTTGGTGATCGGGGCGGAGGATGTGAAGCAGTGCAAGCCGGACCCCGAAGGCTATTTATTAGCCCTAAAACTGCTCAACCGCGATCATGTCCCGGCGGCCGATATCTTATTACCCCACGAGTGCGCCATCGTGGAAGATTCCCCGTGGGGTATCCAGTCGGCTCGGGGAGCGGGGATGCCTTGTATTGGGGTGACGCATTCGTATCCTCGTGACCATCTTAAGGATGCCACCCGCGTGATTGATTCTTTGAGTGAAATAACGCCCGATCTATTGGCGGCTCTTTCAACTTGACACCCTGCGTAAAATTCGTTAATCGATTCGAACTTTTACAAGTAAAATCAATGGTTTAGAATGTTTAGAACACGCTAAAAGTTAATCAAAAAGGGGGCGCTATGGCGGCAGTGGCTTACAACGAACTTGAGCAGATGCAGGAGCAAGAAGTTCAGAAGAACCTAGGGTCGTTTTACGGTGGGGAAAAGGGCAAATTCTCCTCGGAAAAACTGGCACAAGGGGGGCTGAAGCTTGGTGAGCGTCTTTTGGTGCAAACAGCCAAGGTCCTCTGGCCGGTCCTACAATTCGTCAATAAAGTGCATCAGGGAAAGCCGTTTCAACCGAAGTGGGCCCCGGCCCCCTTGCTGCGTTCCAAAGAACGGACCTTTCCGCAATTGGGATGGCCGCGTAAGACGGATTCGCTCTGTCCAAAATGTGTCAAAGAGGCGCGCGAGGCGATTATCTCCGGAGAGAAAAACTTCACCTATCTGATTGATTCTAATCCAGGCGAGATTAAGGCCGACATTGTGGAACGAGATGGGAAGATTTTGATGGTTAAGTCGTGTCCCAAGCACGGGGCCACGGAGGACATGATGGCGATGGACGCCACATTTTTGGAACGGATGGAAAAACTCTATCCAGGACGTGATTTTAAATCACCCCTCACCGATCTGAGAAATCATGGGAATTCCACGGTGCAATACGGCCGCGGTTCGGTGTTGACCGTTGATCTCACCAATCGGTGCAACATGATGTGTGATCCGTGTTTCATGGATGCCAACCAGGTGGGATATGTGCATGAATTGGCCTGGGAAGAGATTCAGGAAATTTTAGACAACTCGCTCAAGATTCAACCGCGTCGCCAAATGTCGGTGCAGTTTTCCGGCGGGGAACCGACCTTGTCGCCTTATTTCATCAAGGCCATCAAGTACTGCAAGGAGATTGGCTACTACAGCGTGCAGGCCGCCACCAATGGGATCAAGTTTGCGCAGAGCTTGGAATTTGCCCAAGAGGCCTATGATGCGGGGATGCGGATTGCCTATTTGCAATTTGACGGCGTGGGCAACGAAAACAATGAGCACCGCAAGATCTCCAATCTCTTTGATGTCAAGTTGCGGGCCATTGAGAACTTGGCCAAGGTGGGGATTGATGTGGTGCTCGTGGTGACGATTGTGAACTCCATCAACGATCATCAAGTGGGGCCGATCGTTGATTTCGCGATTCAGAATTCCGACAAGATCACCTTTATTGCCTTTCAACCGGTGTCCTTTACCGGCCGTGATGAGGATATCAGCGATGCGGATCGGGAAAAACATCGCTACACCCTCTCGCATCTGGCGCATGGTGTGAAGAATCAGACCGGCATTTCTGAACCGTTGCGTGATTGGTTTCCGCTCTCCGCCATTGGGCCGTTTTCCGATTTGACCGATATGGTGAAGGGGCCGAATCAGGATTGGGGGGCGATGAAATGTGGTTGCCATCCCAACTGCGGTATCGGGATGACCCTGATGGTCGATAAGCACAACAAGCGTTGGCTCCCCATGACGGAGTTCCTGAACCTCGATAACATCTTGAAAGATGTGGTGCAGATCAACGATGCCTGCCAGCCGACTTGGTTGACCAAGATTGAAGTGGCGTGTTCGTTGCTCCGTAATTTCAAGCCAGGCCTGGCCCCCAAGGAGATGACCTTGAAGGACCTTTTGACCAAGTTTGACAAACAGACCTCCGGTTCCTTCTCCGAAGGCAAGGTTGATTACGGTGTTGGTTTGGAGCGCAAGAAGGATCGTTGGTTGATCATGTTTGTGGCCGGGATGTGGTTCCAGGATTTATTCAACTACGACTTCCGCCGCACCGAGATGTGTATCATCCCGTACGGGACGCAACTGGGCGAGATCTCGTTTTGTGCCTACAACACCGGAGTGGGTTGGAGGCAGATCATCGAGAACATGTTTCAAAACGCCTCGGTCGGGGAATGGTACAAAAAATACGGCCGCCACGGTGTCTACGCCGGGGACAGACCGATGCCGGTCCCGGAGTCAAGCCACAGCGTGAAGTTGCCAGCCTATCTCTCGGGCGCCCCGTCTGGGTTGCCGGCTTATCAGGAAGAGAAGTCAGGTGAAGGTTGTGGGTGCCACTAGAGTCATCTAGTTCTTATCTAAATTCTGCATAATATACCGCATCCGCACCATCGCGGTCAGGTTGGTGAATACGGTGATCACCAGCAGGGCTGCGATGGTCATGAAGTCGGGGGGGATTCTGACCCAGTGGACGACTAGGGAGAGGAAATAGGCGAAGATCGGGCTGAAGATGGAGCCGACGCCTAGGTAGACGATGCGCTCCGGGCGTTGCATCCAGCCGATGGAGCAGAGAATGCCGACACCTTCGCCGCGGGCCCGGGTGTAGGAGACCATCATGGAGCCAATCAGCGCAAGTACCACCAGATTTAAGATCCAGCTGTTTCGATAGGCGCTCGCGAGGCCCAGAAAGACCACGGCCTCACTAAATCGATCCATGACCGAATCAAAAAAGGCCCCTGACTTGGTGACATGACCGGTTGAGCGGGCGATGCGCCCGTCAAACATATCGAAGGTGGCCCCAAAGATCATAAACCAGCCCCCGGTGCCAAACATGCGCTGATGAAAGAAATAACCCGAGGTGCAGGAGAGTAAGAAGCCAAAGAAGGTCAGGGTGTTTGGGCTGATACGGTATTTCACCAACATCTGTTCAAAGGGATTCGTGAGCCAGTACCAGTATTCCTTCAAGAAGCGAGACAGGAAGCGGGAGTGTTCCTTGGCGTCCATATTTTTGGCAATTTCCTGGGGGATGACTCGCTGGGTATAGGTGAGCCAGAAATAGCCCAGGGTGCTGAGGAATAGGACGTTGAAAACGAGTAGAGGGGCTACGGAGAGCCAAAATGCCTGAGTCATGGTGTCTAATTTTCCCAAGATTACGTCTGTGTCAAGCGATTACCCGCCACACGGTTGACAACCGGTCCTAGTTGTTGTTAGAGCATTGTTCATGGAAAATTTCATCAAGATTGTGACCCAGCCGGATAACATCGCCATTGTGATCATGTTGATTACCGTGGCCATCTGCACTTTCCACTCCGTCCGTGAAATGCGGATCAATGATAAATTCATTAAGGATGGGAAGAAGGAAGAAATTTACAAGCGGATGATTCGGCCGTAGGGGCGTATGGCAATGCGCCCCTACAGATGATATTGGTTCACCAATTCTGTTAGTCTGTTTCCGTCAATAAATTCAATCGGCGCCAGTTCTGAGATCCCTCCCAGTTCGCTCGTGAAAGTCCCGGTGGTGATAAAAATTCCTTTTGAGGCGCGTTCTTGGATGATGGCGTTTGAGAGTTCCAGGATCTCCTGATTTTGCACCACCTGGTTTTTGGGGAGATAGACACATTGGACCAAAATGGGTCCTCCTGTGATGGGAACCGGGTTGCGGGCTTGAATGCTGAGGCCATTGTCCCCATCTCGGTGGATCTCATCAATTTCCAGTTTTAATTCCAGCAAAAGGTTGCTGCAGACCCGTTCAAAACGGGCGAAATCGAGTCCCGCTTCGTCGGTGGGGAGGACGCGTGTCAGGCCCTGTTTTTTGCCGGCAAGGGCCGCCACAAAAATGAGAAAAAAACCGCATGTGATGGCGCCAAAGACGATGAGTAAGATGAATTCCATGACAATGGCCTTATCATACTGTGGAAAATTGACAACTTTAGTAAAATAATGCTACCTCGCATGCCTATGGCAAAAATTAGTTATGTTGTTGCGCGAGAGATTCTTGATTCACGAGGGTTTCCGACTGTCGAGGTGGATATCATCACCGACAATCAGGTTATGGCTCGCGCGGCGGTTCCTTCCGGCGCCTCCACGGGGACCTTTGAGGCCTTGGAGTTACGGGACGGAGATCAGAAGCGATACCTTGGAAAAGGTGTGTTGCAGGCCGTCAAGAATGTGAACGACGTGCTGGCTCGCCCGCTTAAGGGGTATGAGCTGGGTCGGCAGGAAGAGCTGGATCAATTGTTGCTGGATTTGGATGGGACGGAAAATAAGGCGAAGTTGGGTGCCAATGCCATCTTGGGTGTTTCCCTGGCCTACGCTCGGGCCACGGCGCAGGTTCGTAGTTTGCCCCTCTACCAATTGATTGCCGAATTGTCAGGTAGCAAGGGCGGGCAGTTACCCGTGCCTCTGATGAATGTGATCAACGGGGGGCGTCATGCCGACAACCCGTTGGACATCCAGGAATTCATGATTGTGCCGGTTGGAAAAAATTTTCGGGAGAGTTTACGGATGGGGGCGGAGGTTTTTCATCATTTGAAGAAAATATTGGTTGAGAAAAATCTTTCCAGCGCCGTCGGAGATGAAGGGGGGTTTGCCCCTGATCTGAAGCATCCCTTGGAAGTGCTCCAGTGTTTGTCCCGCGCCACCGAACAGGCGGGTTACGGATTTGGCCAAGATGTCTTGGTCGCCTTGGACGTGGCCGCGAGTGAATTTTACAAAAATGGTTCTTATCAATTGCGCACGGAAGAGGGGAGCAAGCAAACCGCGCAGGAGCTCATTTCCTACTATGAGCGTTTGGCGGAGCAGTTTCCCATTGTCTCGATTGAGGATGGGCTTGCGGAAGACGATTGGGCCGGTTGGCAGGCCTTGACGGCCCAATTGGGCAAAAAACTGTGTCTGGTGGGGGATGATCTCTTTGTGACGAATGAACGTCGTCTGAGGCAGGGCTTGGAGCAGCAGGCGGGGAATGCCATTTTAATCAAGCTCAATCAGATTGGCACTTTGACGGAGACGTTGCGCACCATTGCCCTGGCCAAAAAGGGCGGGTTCAAGACCATTATCTCCCATCGTTCCGGGGAGACGGAAGATACGACGATTGCCGATTTAGCGGTGGGAGTGGATGCGGGTTTGATCAAGACTGGCAGTTTGTCGCGTTCTGAAAGGCTCGCCAAGTATAACCAACTGTTGAGGATCGAGGAGGAGTTGGGGGCTCGAGCCAACTTTCCAGGTCAAAAAATATTTCATTATTAGCAGATGCCACTCGAAATTATTTCCATGACTCTGGAGGATTTGCCCGAAGTGTTACGGATCGAAGAGTCCTCTTTTCCCAGGCCATTTAGCCGCAAACTTTTTGAGACCGAATTTCAACTGGCGATCGCCCATCTTTATGCGGCCAAGCTGGATGGGCGGGTGGCAGGCTACATTGATTTTTGGAACGCCGGGGCTGAGATTCATTTGATCAATATCGCGGTGGATCCAGAGGCGCGTCGTCATGGGGTGGCCAGCCGATTAATGGAAACGCTCATCGGTTATGCCACTCAAAATAAGGTGTACGAGATTTACCTGGATGTGCGCGTCTCCAATCAAGGGGCGATTGAGCTCTACAAGAGGTTTGGTTTTAGCAACCTCATGATTCGTCGCGGGTATTATCAAGACAACAACGAAGACGCCCAGGTGATGTCTCTAGTGCTCTCGAAGCCAACGGCGGACCAAGCGGGTGGGACGCCAGGGGTGGTGGAGAAAGAGGGAACCAAAACTGACGGCCCGGGCCCCAAGCCTAAATAATTCATCGATATCCTCATACTCCCAAACGGACGGGCCGATGACCGGCACTTGTCGCAGTTTGGCCAATTCCTCGACGGCCTTCCAAGTCCATGGCTGGATAACTTTTCCCGAAACGCCGCCGCCGCCAAACCCCGCCAAGGGGGAGGGTTGATCCGGAAACACCACGCCCCAGGGGACGCTGTTGATGGCGATGGCCTCGACAATGCCCGTTAAGGCCCGTGAGAGTCCTTGATAGTCATGGGTGACTCCGACCTTGAGGAGTAAGGGATGTCTCGTGGCCCGTTTGGCGGCATAACAGATCTTGAGGGTTCTCTCGAGGGTGCGTTTGCCTTCCGTGGTGGTGTTGGGACAAGAGGTGTTGAGTTCAATCCCTTTGATCGGGAAATCTTCCAGCATGCGGATCATTTCGAGCAGATCGTTTCCTTGATCCGCTTCTAATGAGACCAGCAGGGGCCATGGGTAAGACGCGACTTGGGGGCCAATCTCACGACACCACCACTCAATGCCCGGATTGGTCAGGCCAATGGCGTTGACGGCCCCGTGAGGCAGTCGTTTCACCACCTGCCAGGGTTTGGTCCAGCGGAGATTCCCGGGACGGGGTTGCCGGGTCAGGGTCTTGGTGACAACGGTAAATAGCGAGGGATCCAACAGGCCCATCCAACGCAACGGCCACTCCCAAGGCCAACCGCGCCCATCAAAGGCCAAGGCCCCCGAGGCGACCATAAACTGAAAAGCATGTTTGTTTGAGAGGGTGATCATGGCCAATCCGCAGTGCAGATTGCCGGGAATTCTGGTGAAGTAAAGGAGATTTTAAATCGATTTTGAATCGAAGTTGATTTTTATTTTTGGATACGTTATTGTATACACAAATGAGTAACAAAAAATTGCCTATGGAGGTATCCCATGGATTTTATCAGTGTGCGTGAGTTGCGGATCAATACCGGAGATGTTTGGGACAAGTTGGAGAAGGAGAAGGAATTGATCATTACCTCCAATGGTCGGCCAGTGGCCTTGATGGCGGGGATTACCGGGGCTAGTTTGGAGGCCATTTTGGCGTCTGTGCGGCGGGCCCGGGGTGAGTGGGCGATCCGGGAAATGCGTCAACACTCCGTACAGAAGGGGCTGGAGCAGATCAGTGACGAGGAGATTAATCGAGAAATTAAAAAGACGCGACGTGAGCGGCCTGCTTGAGGATCGTGCTTGATACCAATGTGTTGGTCTCCGCCCTGCTAAAACCAGGAGGCAATCCCGCCCGTGTATTGGACCTGGTCGTGGGGGGAGCGTTGATACTTCTTTGGGACTCTCGCATCCTCTATGAGTATCGCGAGGTATTAAGGCGGTCGAAGTTTTCGTTGGATGCTTTGTTGGTTGACGATCTGGTGGCCCTCCTGGAAAAAATTGGTGAATCAGTCACGCCTCTTCCCCTATCTTACAGCATTCCCGACCAAGATGACCTCCCATTTTTGGAAGTAGCCTTGGGTGGATGTGCCGCCGCCCTGGTGACGGGAAATACCAAGGATTACGGCCCGTCGGTCAAAGGACTTTCTATCGTCAACCCGGCTGATTTTCTGAGGATTTTTGGTCGTGAAAAGAAACAATCCTCTTGATAAAAATATATTTTAAGATATATTCATAAGTATATTATGGGAATGCCGTTCACCATTCAAGAAGATGATAACCGTCGGCTGGAGTCCTTGAAGAGGCCTCTCAAGGCGCGCACCAAGGTTGAGGTGTTGAGGAAGGCCTTAGATACCCTGGAGGAAAAAATCAGGCGGGAACAGCGCATGAAACACCTGAAAAAGGTGACCCGCCTGGTGGTGAAGGGAAGTGCTAGGATCAATAAGGAATTCCGCAACAACCCCCTGTTAGATAGAGATTGGTAGTCCCCTTGCCTCCTAAACGCTGGCACATTTATCTTGTGAATCTTAGGCCGAGAGTGGGCTCCAAGCCCGGCAAGACACGTCCTTGTCTGGCCATTCAACCCGATCTTTTTGGCGAAGGAGGGCTAACCAGCACCGTTTTGATTCCCATCACTTCCAAATTGATTGGCGAAGACGCCTATCCGCTGCGTATCCGTCTTCCCAAGGGGATTTGTCAGTTGGAGAAAGAAAGTGAATTGTTGGTTGATCAAATCCTGGCGTGGGACAACAGTTTCATTGCAGAAGATTTGGGGGAGTTGCCAGTCCCGTTCCATGATCGGGTCAAGAAGGCGCTCAGAGAGTTTTTGGATTTGGATTGAGCGATACGGACGCTTAAAAATGTATTTAGCAACCTTTGTTGAAGAGAAGCGATATCAAGGCAAATGGGACTAGTGCTTCCTAAAATATGTACGTCATCAGTCGGAAAAAAAATCGATGTGGCATTGGTGATGTGCGATGATTATGGCGTAGATTTTTACTCGACGAAACAGGCCCCGTCTCGGCCTTTTTCGGATGCCATGAGTTTACAATATCTGGTGCCCCCCTTGCAGCATGCCGGTCTGACATGCGCCGTCTTCAATCCTTATCGGGAAGATGGTTATTCACCATCCAGGCTGGCAAAAGAGATTGTAACTTCAAGATGTCGGGCCATCGGGATCAGTGTCTCCTCCTACCTGTTGGAGTCAGCGGCCCTTTTGTCCTCTCATCTCAAGATGGCGACGGGATTACCCATTGTGGTGGGTGGTTATGTTTCATTACTTCCAGATGTGTTACAACATCTCCCTGCCGTCGATGTTTTATTTCAAGGCGAAGGTGAAATCCGTGCCCCGCAGGTGTTTTGGTCCCTGATCGATCCTTGGCATGCCTTTCCTACTTTGCCCTCGATCGCTGGACTAGTTTATCGGACACCTGATGGCCTCAAGTCTACAGGAGCTGCTGAACCTGTCTCCGACATTGATCCATTATGGCCTAACCTGGAAATTTTTCGCGTGGATGCAAACTCGACAAAGGAACCGTTGTTTGCCAGAATTTATGCGGCACGAGGTTGTTATGCGCGGTGCAGTTATTGTGAAATTTATACCTTTCAGGGTAAAAAAATTCGCAGAATGTCCGGAGAGAGCGTGGTGCGGCTCATTGGAGAGCTCCACCATATGGGGGTAAGACATATCGACTTCACCGATGATGATTTTTTGTTCGGTAAACCGGGACGGCTCAATGAAATTGCGTCGGTGTTAAGGGAAACCGGCATCAAGATCAAATTTCAAACCCGCGCGACGGATGTGCTGCGTCATCAGCAGGAGATCGCTGACAACCGAGACGTCATTTATGAAATTCATATGGGTCTCGAATCGTTCTCTCAGTCCCAACTTGACCGGTGGAACAAGAATACCACTGTGGAGCAAAATCTGGCCGCTGCGCGAATTCTCACCGAGTTCGAAATTCCTTATTTTGCATATCTGATCTTCATGGATAAAGAGACAACCTTTCGAGAAATTAGCGAGCAAGTTCAAGGAATCCTCAAATTACCCCCGAGTGCCGGTATTCCTTATGCTCTTACCGGGTTTTCCTACATCTATTCTTTTGGAAATCCTTTTCTTGATTTGAGAGGGCGGGATCACCTATCGGGAGCTCTTGCTCGTTGCCGTGACTTACTCCATAGTTCGAGCGGTAGTTTGAGGTTGTCGAAAGACTATTGTTTTGCCTACGAAAAAGGTGATGAGGAATACCAAAATATCATTTGGTTAGGAGCCGTTGGTCTCCTCTGGACGGCGGGATTGGCCTCTTTGGAAGATCATCGGGGAGAGCTTGCTGCGGAACTGCACCGTCAGATTGGTGCGCGGCTCAAACTATTGAGACTCATTAAAAGAAGTGAGGGAGGTCTCTTTTCAGGTTCTGTGACAGCGGCCTCAGCGGTTCATGCCTCCGGCCTTTCTCACAAGATCATTGTTTCGGAAATTGAACTGTTGATCCTCCGAGCCAACGAAATGTGGGAAGAGGCGATTGCTTAATGCATCAATTCGCGTATTTCCTGCCTGATTTTCTGAATTTCTCTCTCAAAACGCTTCTTGTCAGACGATTGGTCAACCCTTAATCCGCGCATGGCTTTCAACAGGGCTTGAATAGCCTCGAATAAGCTGTCGAATCTCTCATCAAGAGCATCGATACGGATATTCAATTTTTTTTCCATCAGTTCTAGTTGATGGTTCATCTTATCTTGATTGTCTGATTGGGACGCCAGGGAACGGTTTATTTGCCGCATCCACTCTAAGATTTTTTGGAATTGTTCTTTTTGGTCCATAAGATATCTTACTATAAACTTTGACTTTCAGATTAGGCAATACAATTTTATGAAGGAAGGGGGAAACAACGGGAGAAAAAAATAGGCAACTTCCCGTTGCATCTGCCGAGCTGGGGATATTACAACCTTTGAGGAGGCACTATGTCGATGGAACTTGTTACTGCGATGAGCCGTATGCTGGCTGCTCCGGCCCCACGGGCCGTGATGCCGAGCGGTGAAGGTCTGGAGAGATTGGCGGGGGAGGTTCGGCGCATGGGGTTGCGGAGCGCGGCCTCCTGTCTGACGACCGGGCATCTCGGGGGGCGTGGGCTAAAGGATGCGGCTGAATTTGTACTGGTCAATGTCGCCCAGTCTGACAGTCCGGAAGGTAATCTGGCCCTGGTCCGGCTGTACGAGATCATAGGGGATCCGATCCAGCGGATCTTCTTGACGGCCAGATCCGGAATAGCGGAGGGGGCACCGTGGGCCGGCGAGGCCATCGAACCATTGGCTCGGGCGGCCCGGGAGAGAAAGATGACTACGACAACCTCTCTCTACCCGGACTTTCGCTGTGAGGGCACCGAAAAGACGGACCTGCAGGCTAGGCTCGCGTCGTTGGGGTTTGACCCCGAGATCCTGCCCAACGTGCTGCGATGGAACCCCCATCCCCAATGGCAAGGGGTGTCCCACACCAGCCCGTTATTTCGGGACCGTGAATCGGGCACGATGGTGATTGGCATCGCGATGGCCCCGTTCACCGTCTATCCCGAGCACCTCCATGTGGGGATTAAGTCCGCTGAAGGAGACAAGGGTGAGGCCGTCCTCTTCCTGCCCGGGAGCGGTCCGGTCCACGACTGGCAGGGGAGCTATGCGAAAACAGACGACTATGGCCAGGTACGGGGCTCGATCCATACCCCCTGGACCGGTCCTGAAGCGGCCGCATTCTTGGGGATCGCCTGGGGTGGCGTGGTGATGAGTGGACTTCCGGGCACGGAATTCGCCGATCTCGCCGCCGCCAGTGGAATCGAAGGGGCGCTTTTGTCTGATGTCTTTTCGGGGGTGCCCGTTTCGGATCAAAAGGATCTCATGGACTATGCCATCCGGGTGATGCGGGTCTCGCTGGGTGAGGCGGGTGGCATGCATGTCACCACGGCCCAGGGTGAATTGCTCGGCCTCACCGTCCACCCCGCCGAGCGCCGGGCCGGGCTGGCACGTCGGCACATGGCGGCCTCCACCTGACGTGGTTCTTCGATTTGGCAAGGCGTGAGTTTATTGTCTGGCCGAGACGGAGAGGGATCGGACGAGCAGGGAGCGGCCGCCGGTGGAGCCTAGGAGGTGAGGGGAGGCGTAGTGGAGGTCGTCGCCGATGCCTTCGATTTGTTTGAGGAGGTCGAAGAAATTTCCGGCGATGGTGAAGTCGGCGACCGGGTGGGTGATGCGGCCGTTTTCTATCCAGTATCCCAGGGCCCCGTAGGAGAAATCGCCGGTGATGGGGGAGGCGGAGGCGCCGTTTATTTCATTGATGAAGAGGCCTTGTTTGATGCCGGACAAAAGTTCTTGGGCGGGCGTGAGGGTGCCCTCCCAGGAAATATTGGAGGGCGTGACGCCAAAGGGGCCGCCAATCCCGCCGGTGGCATTGCCGGTCGATTCGGTGCCGGTCTTTCGGGCGGTGTAGCGGTTGTGGAGGAAGTTTTCCAAGAGGCCGGCGGCAATCAGTTGTTTTGGATGGCACGGGGTGCCCTCCGCATCCCTGTGATGCGGGGTGAGGCCGGCGTTGCCTTGATCGGTGATGGAAACGATGGGGCTTGCCACCCTTTGTCCCCGTTTGCCCGCCAATTTTGCCAAACCACGATAGAGCAAGTCCCCACTGAAGATCGTGCTGAAGGTGGACAAGAGATGGCCGGCGGTATGTTTGTCAAACAAGATCGGCCAATCACCTTGCGGGGGAGGGCGCGGTTCCGTGCGTCCCACGGCTTCTTCGGCGACCTCCCGGACCAAATGATCGAGGTCAAAGTCTTTTTTGTGCAACGTGGTGAGACTTTGTCCGGCATTGACGACCCGCTGATCGGCGCCGACCGCCATGACGGAGAGATCGGCGCTGAGCCGGATTGTTTCTTCCAAGCCCTCATTGCCTACCGAGTTGGCGAACAATCGGGTGATGGAGGTAAAACTGCATTGGACCCCTGGGACGTTGCAGATCTTTGGAGAAAAGACCTTCGCCTGCGACTCGAGTTGCAACCCCCAATTTTTGAGCTGGTCCAATCCCAGGGTGAGGATGGAGTGATCGGGACTGATCGCTGGTGATGTGGTACTGGGAGGGGCCAGGGTGAGATCGGGATCGGGATCGGAAAATTGGGAGGTGAGGGCCGCTTGTTCCAAGGCTTGTTTGAGCGCCTTTTGGTCCGCCTGTTCGAGCGAGGCCGAACCCCAACGACCTTGTCGCGCCGCCAGGACCCCGATCTTTATCTCATCGGCCAACTCGACGGCGTCGATGGCCCCTTCAAAGAGCGAGATGCCTTTTTGGGTGCGGAGCAGGCCCACTAACGCCAGCTGATCGATGCCCAGCACGGTGCGTTGCTGGAGGGCCCATTGGAATAATTCTTGGATTTTATTTTTCAACATAATGACAGGTAGGGGTTCAAAATTTTGAACCCCTATTTCGAACGACCTCCCACCAACAACCCCTGCACCCGAATCGCCGGCTGTCCCACGTTCACCGGGACCCAGCCCGAACTGGCGCCGCAGACCCCTTGGGCCAATTTTAATTCGTTGCTGACCCGGTCGATATTTTTCAAGACCTGGTCGCCGCGTCCGATCAACACCGCCCCGCGAACGGGCCCGGCAATCTTGCCATGACGAATTAAATAACCTTCACTGACCGCAAAATTAAATTCCCCGGTCGCCGGATTGACGGAGCCGCCGCCCATTTTTTTGGCGTAGATGCCGTATTCCGTCGCGCTGATCATGTCGGCGAGTCGATCCTTGCCAGGTAGGATGAATGTGTTGTTCATCCGGGAGACGGGTGCGAATTGGTATGATTGACGACGACTGCTGCCCGTGGACTTGTGACCGATCCGCTCGCCATTGAGGCGATCGACCAGGAAGGATTTGAGTAAACCGTTTTCAATCAATAAATTGCGTTGTGTGGGTGTTCCTTCATCGTCGATTGCCAAGGAACCCCATTCCTCGGCGAGGGTGCCGTCGTCCACGGCGGAGACGCAGCTGGCGGCGATTTGTTGCCCCATCCGGTCGGCAAAGACGGTGGCCTTTTTGGCCACTGCCGCGGCCTCCAGGGAATGGCCGCAGGCCTCATGAAAGATCACTCCGCCAAAACCGGAGTCGATGATGACGGTCATTTCCCCTTGCGGGGCATATTCGGCATCCAACATCTTGACGGCCACCTCGACCGCCTCACGGGCCACGGCCTTGACATCCAATTGGCGAAAGAAATCAAATCCGCGCCCGCTTCCGGGCGACTCATAGCCCACCTGTTTTTCATCCCCATCGGCGGCCACGGCGGTGACACCAAAACGTCCTCGGGTGCGCACGTCTTCCCGGAAGAGCCCGTCGGAGTTGGCGATCAAGACGGTTTGCACCTCATCCATCAGGTCCACATTGACTTGGACAATCTTGGACGAGAGGCGTCGACTCTCCTGATCGGCCAGTTTAACCAGCGCAATCCGCTCATCCCACCCGAATGACGCTCCAGGATTTTGCGCCAGCCCTACTTGTTTGGGTTCCAAGGCAATCGGCCCCTTGGTATCCTGCTGTGGAACGGCCTCCGCCACTTGCTTGGCGGCCTTGAGGAGCCCCATTTCAGTTAAGTCATTGGTGTAGGCGTAGTATTCTTTGTGATCGGAGATGACCCGGATCCCCGCCCCGGAGAGCTGGTGTTGCGCGACATTTTTCATCTTCCCATCGGAGAGATTGGCGACATTCTTGACCGTCTCTTCCACAAAAAGATCGGCCCAATCGCCGCCTTGGCCGAGTGCGGTTCCCAAAATTTTGGCGGTCTGTTCTATGGAAAACATAAAGTAATATTAAAATATCATATCTCCTTGAGAAAACGCAAAGAAATTAAGCCTTTTTCCCATTGACATACTTCATAATTATGATATTCATACTCTATTGTGGGAACGGTTCTCAGGACAACCATCGTGATGCCGGAAGAGAAGCTGAAGAGCCTCAAGAAATTGGCCTTTGAGCAAGGCTTATCCTTAAGCCGGCTCATCAATCGGGCCGTGGATCAGATGTTCTTCAAGGTCGCCAAACGTCGTAATTTCAACCAGCTGCGCGGGATTTGGAAGGGGATCAAGATCACCGACAAGGACCTTCAGGAATCCAGGCTGAAACTAAAAGAGTCGTTGTGATTTATGGGCTCGACACCCACGTCCTGGTTTGGTTTTTTCAGGATGACGCGCGTTTAGCAGTCAAAGTAGGTGAGTTGTTGGATGATCCAGCCAATCGTTTCTTGATCCCTACGTTGGTCCTGTGCGAGCTGCATGCCTTGGCACAAAAGAAGCGGACTGATTTTCAGAAAATTCTGCAATATTTGAAAGGCGATGAACGTTTTGAACTGGTGCCACTCGACGAAAAGGTCATTGCCTCGCTTCCCGCTGGCTTGGACATCCATGATGCGGTTATTGTCGCCACAATACTAGCGGTGGCACGGGAGCGGAAGATCAAGCCGTTGTTGGTGACTCGAGATGAATCTATTCGGCAATCGGAGATCATTGAAACGATTTGGGAATAAAATTAATGACATAGCAATGATATTTTTACTAACTATTCCCTATATGCGAGGTGGCCATCGGAGAAATAGTTGAGTCAGTAGATACCCCTATTATGTGATATTTCAATTCGGATGACATCTGGGTTAATAAAATGGGTTAGATCGCTTACTGCTTGGGTTATGAGTCGCTTGGCCCATATTTTTTTGGTGTCTCCTTGTACGACTGAATTGATTGTTGCTGTTAATGCAGAACGATGCGAAGGTGATAGAAAATCCTGAAAACATGGGTCGGCGATGCTCATACCCAAACTTGCTGCTGTCGCGATAACATCAACATAACGCTCTGTAAGCCAATTGTCGTTCCGTTTTGCCAAGTGAAGTTCATCTTCGAAACAACTGATTTCATCTGCCAAGATCGCTGCCATCATTCCATGGTATGAGGTGATAACTTCCCCATTGGAACTAGTCAGATGGGGATCCCCAGCAATGTTAATCCCTGGTCGGTATTGTAAAGAAAATCGTGAACCATAACGATCACTATTGCCAAAGGCAGGGGTAAATCGATCCCATACTCGATCTAAGATTGCATCCATTTTTTGATGAAAGGGTTGTTCACAATAGATCACAATTAGTTCGGGTCGCCTGAGATGTCTTTGTAAAAGTTTAGGCGATTTTCCGTTTGAAGCGGGTAATTTGACATCCAGTTCGCAGCGAGATTGTTCAGCCAATGTAAGAATCAGTCGCCAGGCGTCCGGTGCGCAAGCGGGATCAATTTCCAAATAGTAGCGTTTTTTCCTTCCCTGGTAATTTTTCCATCTCGTCCCAGAAAAATTGGATCGCGTATATAGCCAGTCCTCACCATCTGTTTTATCATTTTGGTGAAAAAATTCTAGGCGTCCGGAATATTGGCGTGCCATGTCTACTGTGTTAAGATTCATGGTGCGCCGATATTCATCGGCAGATGTTGAACGGACGGTGCGCAAGGTCCTATTTCCTTGTATTATCCACTGGTAGATATCATTTTGATTTGGTAGCCGATTTCGTTGTCTCCGAAACTTGTTTGCCCAGAGCAAACACTCACGGATATCTCGAATGAAAATCTGATAAGAGTTTGTCGAATGACTTCGTTGGAAGGTTGCTTTGCCTTGTGCACGCCTCAGTCGTGACACAACCTCTTTGACGTCTCCTAGTTTTAGGAGGGCGCTGTTATAGGTTCCTTCAGTCCGAGACGATGTCTGTATTAGGCCAATCTTCGATTTTATCCCCGGGTTACAATAATTCTGATCAACCATTTCAGTCAATTTTGGTTGGCCACCGAACGGCCAGGTTCCTAATTGAACCAGTCCAAATGTCTCATGAACAAGATGCATGATGTTTTCCCTTAAGTTCTAAAACTTTTTCATGATAGTTATCGGTTTTTACAGAGGATTGTTGCGTTATTTTATTGCGGTCCCCCAAAAAGGTGTCTATAAAGAAGGCTTTTATCGTCTATGAAAAACAAGCAAGTTATTGAATTAACTCATAAATATGTGATGAATACCTACAGTCGACTCCCGGTGGCCTTGGTGCGTGGGAAGGGGAGTTATGTGTGGGATGCGGATGGGAAGAAGTATCTCGACTTTTTCTCCGGGCTGGCGGTGGATAATTTGGGGCACAGTCATCCCAAGGTCGTGCGGGCGATACAACGGCAGGCGGGGCGGCTGTTGCATGTGAGCAATGTGTTTTATATCGATCACCAGGCGGCGCTGGCCCGGCTCTTGGTGCGGAAGAGTTTTGCCGACAAGGTGTTCTTTTGCAATAGCGGGGCGGAGGCGAATGAGGGGGCGGTGAAACTGGCGCGGCGGTTTGCGCGGAAGGTTTTGGGACAGGATCGCTATGAAGTGATCACCATGAAGAATTCATTTCATGGGCGCACCTTGGCGATGATCACCGCCACCGGTCAGGCGAAATACCAAGAAGGGTTTGGGCCGCTTCCTGAGGGATTCCACTACGCGGCGTTTGGCGACTTGGCCTCGGTGGAGGCCTTGATGAATGACCGGACCTGCGCCGTTCTGGTGGAACCGATCCAAGGAGAAGGGGGCGTGCGGCTCGCCTCGACGGAGTTTTTTCAAGGGCTGCGTCGCCTCTGTGACGAGCGCCAGGTGTTGCTCATCTGTGACGAGGTCCAGGTGGGGATGGGACGAACCGGAAAACTTTTGGCGCATGAGCATTTTGGCATCAAGCCGGATATCGCTACCATGGCGAAGGCCTTGGCGGGGGGACTGCCGATTGGCGCAATCTTGGCGACCGATCGGGTGGCGGCGGCCTTCAGTCCCGGCGACCATGCGGCGACCTTCGGGGGGAACCCGTTTGTCACCTTTGTGGCCGGCGAAGTGGTCAAGGCTTGTTATCAGGAACGATTGTTTGCAAATGCTATCTCGATGGGACGATATTTGATGCGTCGTCTGGAGGGGTTGCGGAAAAAATTTAATTGGATCACGGAGGTGAGGGGCCTCGGGTTGATCGTGGCCTTGGACCTGACCCTCCCGGCCCGGCCGATTGTGTTGCAGGGGCTTGAGCAGGGGATTTTGCTCAATGCGGTTCAGGAAAAAACGCTGCGACTCCTGCCCCCGTTGACGGTGACCAAAAAAGAGATTGATGAGGCGCTGCTGCGGATGGAACGGACCTTCGAGCGGGTGAATGGAGTTCAATGAAAAAAGATCTCTTATCGTTGTCTGATTTGACCCCCAAGGAAATTGCCACGTTGCTGCGTCGTGCGGCATTTCACAAAAAACAACGAAAACGCATTGGACCCAAGGCGGGCATGTCGATCCTTCGGGGTAAGTCGCTCGGGATGATCTTTGAAAAGGCCTCGACCCGGACCCGGGTTTCCTTTGAATTGGCGATGTATGAGTTGGGAGGGCACGCGGTTTGTCTAGATGGGAGTAGCAGTCAATTGAATCGGGGAGAGACTTATGCGGATACGGCGCGGGTCTTGGGGCGCTATGTCCATGGCATCATGATCCGAACCTATTTGCAAAAAAACCTGGAAGAGTTGGCCAAGGCGTCCGAGGTTCCGGTCATCAATGGACTCTCCGATCTGCATCACCCCTGTCAGGTCTTGACCGATCTCTTCACCGTACAATCTCACCAGAAGGATCTTGCAAAACTTAAGATTGCCTATGTTGGGGATGGTAACAACATGGCGAATAGCTGGATTGAGGCCGCTCATTTACTGAAATTTTCCCTTTTCATCGCCACCCCGAAAGGCTATGAAGCGCCCGCCGAGATCGTGAAACGCTTTGGCGCAACGGTAAGATTCAGCCATGATCCCACCGAGGCGGTGCGTGGGGCCGATGTGGTGAACACGGACACCTGGTTTTCGATGGGGCAAAAGGTGGAGGACGAAAAGCGCCAGGCCTTCAAGCCGTTTCAAGTCAATCGGGTATTGATGGGCTTGGCCAAAAAAGACGCCATCTTTTTGCACTGTCTCCCGGCGCATCGGGGGGAAGAGGTCACCGATGGGGTGCTCGATGGGCCGCAATCGGTGGTGTGGGAGCAGGCGGAGAATCGGTTGCATGTGCAGAAGGCGATTTTGGAGATGTTGTTGAGAAAATCATAACACCCCCAACCCCCTCTTACCTTAAGAGGGGGCTAAAATGCCGTTGTCTCCCCCTCTTAGTATAAGAGGGGGTTGGGGGTGTTATAGTAAGGAATCTGATGACAAAAAACAAAATGAAAGTTGTTCTCGCCTATTCCGGCGGTCTCGATACCTCGATCATCATCAAGTGGTTGATCGAGCATTATGACTGCGAGGTGAGTGCTGTCATTATTGACTTAGGTCAAGAAGAAGGGCTGGAGGCCATCAAGGCGAAGGCCCTCAAGACGGGGGCCAAGACGGCCCATGTGATTGATGTGCGCGAGGAATTTGTGCGTGATTTTGTGTTCCCGATGTTGCGGGCCAATACGGTCTATGAGGGTGGTTATCTGTTGGGGACATCGATTGCCCGACCGCTGATTGCCAAGAAGCAGATGGAGGTCCTCTCCCAGGAAAAGGCCGATGCCGTGGCCCATGGGGCGACCGGCAAGGGAAATGACCAGGTACGTTTTGAATTGACCTATTATTCCATGAAACCGGATGTGAAGGTGATTGCCCCTTGGCGGGAGTGGGAATTTAAGGGGCGGGCTGATTTGGTGGCCTACGCCGAAAAAAATGGGATCCCGGTCCCGGTCACGAAGGCCAAGCCTTACAGCTCGGATCGTAACCTCTTTCATATCAGTTTTGAGGGAGGGATCTTGGAGGATCCGTGGTCGGAACCTCCCAAAGACATGTTTGTCTTGAGTTGCTCACCGGAGGAGGCGCCGAATACCCCTGTGTATGTGGAGATTGACTATGAAGCCGGGAACCCGGTGGCCCTCGATGGCAAAAAACTGTCTCCGGCGAATTTGTTGGCGCAGCTCAACCGCTTGGCGGGGGAACACGGGATTGGTCGGGCCGATATCATGGAGAATCGTTTTGTCGGGATGAAGAGCCGCGGCATCTATGAGACACCCGGTGGCACGGTCTTGCATGTGGCGCACAAGGCCTTGGAGGGATTGACCCTGGATCGCGAAGTGATGCACCTGCGCGACGGCCTGATCCCGCGTTATGCGGAGATGATTTATTACGGTTTTTGGTATGCCCCGGAGCGTGAGGTCTTGCAGAAACTCATTGATGAGTCTCAGGTAAATGTGAGCGGGACGGTTCGTTTGAAATTGTACAAGGGCAATTGCACGGTGGCGGGACGCAAGTCGCCCAATTCACTCTTTAAGAAGGATATTGCGACTTTTGAGGCAGATACGGTTTACAACCAGAAGGATGCGGAGGGATTTATTCGTTTGAACGCATTGCGGTTAAAATTAAGGAAAACACAATGAACAAATATCGATTATTTGCCCCCGGCCCGACACCGGTCGCCGATGAGATCGCCCTCGAGATGGCCGGCCCCATCATCCATCACCGTACCAAGGAATTTGAAAAAATAGTGGCGGAGGTTCGGGATGGTCTCAAGTGGCTGTTTCAAACCAAGCAAGAGGTCATGTTGTTGGCCTCCTCCGGGACGGGGGCGATGGAGTCGGCGATTATCAATACGCTGAACGCCGGTGATCAAGTGATCGTTGTGGATGGTGGCAAGTTTGGCGAACGTTGGTGGAAACTGGCCCAGGCCCATGGGATCAAGCCGGAGATTATCAAGGTGCCCTGGGGCGAGGCGGTGGACCCGAAGGAGATTGAGACTCGGTTGCAAACGGGAAAATATCGGGCCGTGTTTGTGCAGGCCTCGGAGAGTTCCACCGGGGTGTATCATCCCATTCGCGAGATCGCCGCCTTGACCAAGGGGCGTGAGGATGTCTTGTGCGTCGTTGATGCCATCTCGGCGCTCGGGGCGGTTAATCTTCCGATGGACGAGTGGGGCATTGATATGCTGATCGCGGGATCGCAAAAGGCATTGTCGCTCCCGCCGGGGTTGGCCTTCATTGCCCTTTCGTCGAAGGCTTGGAAGTTTGCCGAGAGCTCCAAACTTCCGAAATTTTATTTTGATCTGAAACGCGAATTGAAAAATATCCAGACAAATCAATCTGCCTTTACTCCGGCTATCTCATTGGTCATTGGTTTGCGTAAGGCGCTCGAGATGATGCGGGAGGAGGGGTTGGAACAACTTTTTGCCCGGCATGATCGGTTGGCCCGTGCCACCCGTGAGGGGATGAAGGCGCTTGGCTTGAAGATTTATGCCAAGGTACCGGTCAATTCATTGACGGCGGTGCAGGTACCAGAGGGGATGGATGCGCAGAAGATTTATAAAATCTTGCAGGACAAGTTTAACATGACGATTGCCGGGGGGCAGGATGCGGCCAAGGGGAAGATCTTCCGGATTGCCCATCTCGGTTGGTTTGATGACCTGGATATGGTCACCGTTGTTGGGGCCGTGGAATTGGCCTTGGCCGAGTTGGGTCATAAGTTTGAGTTGGGTAGTGGGGTGGGGGCGGTGTTGAAGGTGTTGCGGGAAAAACATTGAAATTGTAGGGGCAGACCCATGTGTCTGCCCCAATTGGAGGAGGGCGCACACACGGGTGCGCCCCTACATAAGGACAATATGCCAAAAATCTTAGTCAGCGACAAATTATCCGAACAAGGCCTGGCCATTCTAAAAGCGGCCCCGGGGCTTCAAGTGGATTCAAAGACCGGGCTGAAGCCCGAAGAGCTCTGCGCCATCATTGGTGATTACGACGGATTGATCATCCGCAGTTCCACGAAGGTCACTCCCGCCGTGGTGGTGGCTGGCAAGAATTTGAAGGCGATTGGACGTGCTGGGATTGGGGTGGATAATGTGGATCTTCCCTCGGCGACCAAACATGGGATCGTGGTGATGAATACCCCCTCCGGCAATGCGGTGACCACCGCGGAACATGCCCTTGCGATGATGTTCGCCATCTGTCGCAAGATTCCCCAGGCGACGGCTTCCATGCGAGGTGGCAAGTGGGAGAAGGGGAAATTTACCGGCAGCGAGCTGTGCAATAAGAAACTGGGGATTGTGGGAGTCGGAAATATTGGTCGCATCGTCGCGGATCGTGCCCTGGGTTTAAAGATGCAGGTGATCGGTTATGACCCTTTCTTGTCGGTGGAAGCCGCGGAAAAATTGGGGATCACGCTGGTTGAACTTCCCGATTTGTTTAAACAGGCCGACATCATCACCATTCATGTCCCTTTGAGTGAGAAGACCAAGTATTTGATCAACAAGGACTCCTTTCGGTTGATGAAGAAGGGTGTGTATCTCATCAACTGCGCCCGTGGAGGCCTGGTGCATGAGGGAGATTTGGTCGCGGCCATTCAGGAGGGGATTGTGGCGGGCGTTGCCTTGGATGTTTTTGAACAAGAGCCCCCTCCAGCCGATCATCCGCTCCTAAAAATGGAGCAAGTTATTTTCACCCCGCATTTGGGAGCGGCCACCGATGAGGCCCAGGAGAAGGTGGCGATTGAGGTGGCGGAGTTGATGGTTGATTTTTTCACCAAAGAAACGGTGCGCAATGCGGTTAATTTCCCCTCGGTGAGCGGCGAGGCGGCGCGGGTGTTGCGGCCCTTTATTGAATTGGCGGAGAAGTTGGGCAGTCTCCATGGACAGATGAGCAGCAAATTGCCGCAAGAAGTAATCATCGAGTATAGCGGACAAATCTTGAACTACAATTTGGCCCCGGTGACACAGGCCCTGCTCAAGGGACTCTTGACGCCGATGGTGAGCGATGTCTCGGTCAATTATGTCAACGCCCCGATGGTGGCCAAGGAGCGCGGACTCAAGGTGGTGGAGTCAAAGGTCAGCGAGGACGAGGACTTTGCGAATCTGGTGGCCGTGACTATTCGCAGTGGCAAAGAATCGCGCCGGATTTCTGGGACGATCTTTGGCAAGAGCAATCCCCGTTTGGTGCAAATCGATGATTTTTATTTAGAGGCGCTTCCGTCCGGGACGATCTTGGTGGTGCACAATCATGATCGCCCGGGGGTTATCGGCAACATCGGAACTTACTTGGGCAAGAATAAGATCAATATTTCCCGGATGCAGCTGGGATTGACGAAGGAAGAGGCGATTGCCTTGTACAATGTGGAAGGGGATGTGACCGCGGAGATCCTGCAAGGGTTGGAGAAATTGCCGGATATTGTTTCCGTGAAAAAGGTTGTTCTGTAGGGGCGTGATTTATCACGCCCTATCCCATAGGGTGCAGCATCGTGGCCGGGCGCAATGAATTGCGCCCCTACATTTATGCCAAACATTATCGTTATAGGCGCCCAATGGGGCGACGAAGGAAAAGGCAAGATCGTCGATCTCTTCACCGAAGAGGTCGATGTGGTTGTCCGTTTCCAGGGTGGGAATAACGCCGGGCATACTTTAGTGGTGGATGGCCGGAAGACCGTCTTGCACCTGATCCCTTCCGGAATCTTGCATCGCGGCGTCAAGTGTATCATTGGCAATGGCGTGGTGGTCGATCCCGAGATTTGTCTCCAAGAAATAGACGAAATCAAGGCCGCCGGATACCTCAAGAATGACCGAGACCTCCTGATCAGCGAACATGCCCATGTCATTTTGCCCTATCACAAGCGCATTGATGTGTTGCGTGAGCAACGGATGGGGGCGGGGAAGATTGGCACCACCGGGCGGGGGATAGGTCCCACGTACGAAGACAAGGTCGCCCGGGTCGGGATTCGGATGGGGGATTTGATTCGGCCGGAGTTGTTTGCCAAACGCCTACGGGAAGTCTTGGCCGAGAAGAATCCATATCTGGAAAAAATCCTCGGGGGGACGCCGTTTGGCTTTGATGAAATCTACGAGTCCTACGTGAATTACGGCAAACGGCTGTCTTGTTATGTGCAAGATACGTCGCTTTATCTGCAGCAAGTGATTAAGAAAAAGAAGATTTTATTTGAAGGGGCGCAGGGGACCTCGCTTGATGTGGATTACGGCACCTATCCTTTTGTGACCTCCTCCAACACTATTTCCGGTAATGCCTGTGCGGGTTCCGGGGTAGGCCCGACGGCGATTGATGGAGTCATTGGGGTCTCCAAGGCGTACACCACAAGGGTGGGGAGCGGCCCTTTTCCCACCGAACTGAACGATGAGGTGGGCGAACGTTTGCGCAAACAGGGTGCCGAGTTTGGGGCCACGACTGGTCGTCCCAGGCGCTGCGGTTGGCTCGATCTGGTGGTGCTCCGCCACGCCGTACGGGTCAACGGCCTGACGGGCCTGGTCCTGACCAAATTGGATGTCCTCTCCGGACTCGATCGCCTCAAAATTTGTACCGGGTACAGGTGGAAAGGCTCGATTTTAAAAGAGATGCCTTCCAGTATTGAGGTGTTAAATGAATGTGAACCGGTCTACCAAGAGGTGAAGGGTTGGCAGGAGCCCTTGTCAGGGATTCGAAGTTTTAAAAAACTGCCGGTAGCGACTCAGAAATATATCCGAAAAATCGAGTTGGCCCTGGGGGTCAAGCTGGTGATGGTCTCGGTGGGGCCTTCCCGGGATGAGAATATCGTCCTCAAAAATATTTTCTAACCGGCTTCAAAACAAGCAACTTTAATTCATGATGGGCGAGGAATGGGAATGTCCGCTCTGTCAAAGTTAGCAGGTCCATTACGCCCCTTGCTTGCGCAGTTATCAGCTCAGGGGGCAACTCTCACTTGCGCGGATGATCCCGCAAGGCATGTGTTATTGCGTGATCTTGGTTTAAAGTTTCTCGCGGTTGCTCGTGAAGCCATGAAGGCGACGACAGGGAATGCTGCACAGGATGGGCGGAGATTTATTGCCGGTTCCCATCTGTGGATTGTGGATTCTGTGGGGCGTGCGCTGGGGACGGGACAAGCGGCACACGAGGTTAAGATTGAATTGATGGGGCACGCACTCTCCGCACAATTGGAGGCACACTTTCCGTTGACCCGAGAACTGGCCTTTCTCGACCCGGTGGAGTCAGTGACTGAGCTGGATGCAGGGGTGAGAGGGGTCGCTCTGGCTTGTTTGTTGCGAACTCGGGATCGTCTTTTGCGTACTGCGGTGGCGGCCCATGTCGGGGTTTCCAAGGTATTTGAGCCTTACGGAGATTTTTTTGTCGATATGGCTAGGCATCGTGGCACCCTGACTGAATGGAATCAAGTTCATGCCGGCGAGGTTAGAGCTGTTAAAAGTCTCTTTGGGCGACAACCGGCTTTAGGGCTTGCCTACCGAACAGCTGAAGCGCCTTTGGCATTGCGGCTTCCTTGCCGGTCTCGTTCTATTACTAGGAGCGAGGCAGAAGCGATGATGCCTGCGTTATTAAAATTACAGCAGAAGGTTTATGAGCCGGCCCGGCAGGAGACTCGTGAAAGTATTCTCAGGGCCCTTGAACCGGGAGGGATTGCCGTGATTGTGGAGGCTATCAAGAGTGATGGATCAGCGCTCTTGGTGGGATGCACGCTGGCTTGCCCCCTGGAGGCGGTGGATCATGTGGATGGTCCCAGGCAGGATCCCAATCGAGGCCAATATAACACCCTTTACTCCATTGATGTGACCGTGGATCCCGATTACCGTGGTCGTGGTCTGGGTGAGGCCTTGAAACGTGGGCAGATTGAGTGTGCTAGAAAAATGAAAAATGGGAATGAATTGCCTCGTTACCAATTTATCACCAGTCGAAATAGGCTTGATGGCGCTGGGACAGCCGCCCTAGAGATGGCTGCGATCAATGGCGTATTGGGGGCCGCTGTTGTGGCTGAACTTAATCATCAGTACGAAGGAGAAGGTCGGGCCCAGTATGTTCGGATTACTTTGAACCCTTGAGAGTCAAGATTTGCCGCCAGATACCGCGCAGGATTCTTACCTCACGGGCCGTTGGGTGGGCACGGCCGAGCAGGGCGCGTAGGGTTCGCATCATGTGGAAGTGGTGTTCGTCCTGAAAGAATTTAATGGCCACCAAGGCCTGCTCGAGTTGTTGATACATCCCTTCCATCTCTTCATTTTTTGCGAGCGGGCTCTTTTTGAAGGAGGGACTGGTTGATTTTAGATCCCGTTTGGAAAAAAGCTCGTAGGCAATCACCATGACCGACTGAGCCAGATTAAGTGAGGCGAGGTCTGGGCTGGAAGGGATGGTGACGACCCGATGACAATGGGATATCTCCTCATTGGTGAGTCCTCGTTCCTCGGCCCCAAAGAGGATGCCTATCTGGCTTTGTGGGGGCTGTTCTGAGATGAGGGCATGAAGTTCATTAGCCCAGATGAAATCACGGCGATGTTTGCCTTCTCGTCGTGAGGTGCCAATCAAAAAATGAAACTCCTTGATGGCCGCGGGCAAGTCGTCAAAGATTTCCGCCTTGTTTAGGATATTTTTGGCGTCAACCGCCAGCCTGAGCGCCTCCGGGTGTTCCGGCAGGGCCCCCGGACGAACGAGGATGAGTCGTGACAGGCCCATATTTTTCATGGCCCTGGCCACCGAACCAATATTCCCCGCATAACGGGGTCTCACTAGCACAATAGAGACGTTCATTATTTAGCGAGATGAAGTTTTACGTCGTAAATAGATAAGTCCCAAGAAGGGTAAGAAGACCAGCGCAATGCCTTTGTGATGCTGGCCAACAGGGGAAGTGGTCATCAAGGTGCAACCATTCCCAGCAACCATCCACATGTCAGGCGTACTGGCGGATGATTGTGGCGCTGTCTGAGGCTGTTCTCCCTCGGGAGTTACTGGGGCTTCTGGTAGGAAGTCGGTATCGCCGCCTCCACTTGTAGCTGTGCCACCATCCCCTGGGGGGGATACCGCAGGGGTTAGATCGACAGTGGTTGTACCAGCAGTCGTTGTTCCATCGGTAGTTGTTCCAGCCGTGGTAGTTCCTGAGGTTGTCGTTCCATCGGTAGTTGTTCCAACTGTGGTAGTTCCCGAGGTTGTTGTTCCATCGGTGGTTGTACCAACTGTGGTAGTTCCCGAGG
>JAHFST010000024.1 GCA_023265625.1 Deltaproteobacteria bacterium
TGCAGGCATTCTTGTCATCGAGATCGGCTGGAGGACTATCGGTATGAACCGCTAACCCTGTGGCCTTGTCGCAAGAGTCAGTGGTGCAGGCGTTCTTGTCATCAAGATCGGCTGGAGGACTATCGGTGTGAACAGCCAATCCAGTTGATTTGTCACAAGAGTCAGTGGTGCAGGCGTTCTTGTCATCAAGATCAGCTGGGGGACTGTCGGTATGAACAGCCAATCCAGTTGATTTGTCACAAGAGTCAGTGGTGCAGGAGTTTTTGTCATCAAGATCTGCCGGAGGGCTATCGGTATGAACCGCTAGGCCGGTGGCTTTGTCGCAAGAGTCAGTGGTGCAGGCGTTCTTGTCATCAAGATCTGCTGGAGGGCTATCGGTGTGAACGGCCAGACCTGTAGCCTTGTCACAAGAGTCAGTGGTGCAGGAGTTTTTGTCATCAAGATCTGCTGGAGGGCTATCGGTGTGAACGGCCAGACCTGTAGCCTTGTCACAAGAGTCAGTGGTGCAGGCATTCTTGTCATCAAGATCTGCTGGGGGGCTGTCGGTGTGAACAGCCAGTCCAGTTGATTTGTCACAAGAGTCAGTAGTGCAGGCATTCTTGTCATCGAGATCTGCTGGAGGACTATCGGTATGAACTGCCAGGCCTGTGGCCTTGTCACAAGAGTCAGTGGTGCAGGCGTTCTTGTCATCAAGATCTGCCGGAGGGCTATCGGTATGAACCGCTAGGCCGGTGGCTTTGTCGCAAGAGTCAGTGGTGCAGGCGTTCTTGTCATCGAGATCTGCCGGAGGGCTATCGGTGTGAACGGCCAGACCTGTAGCCTTGTCACAAGAGTCAGTAGTGCAGGCATTCTTGTCATCAAGATCGGCTGGAGGGCTATCGGTGTGAACAGTCAGACCTGTAGCCTTGTCACAAGAGTCAGTAGTGCAGGCGTTCTTGTCATCAAGATCGGCTGGAGGACTATCGGTATGAACCGCTAGACCTGTGGCCTTGTCACAAGAATCAGTGGTGCAGGCGTTCTTGTCATCAAGATCTGCCGGAGGACTATCGGTGTGAACAGCCAATCCAGTTGATTTGTCACAAGAGTCAGTGGTGCAGGCGTTCTTGTCATCAAGATCAGCTGGGGGACTGTCGGTGTGAACGGCTAGACCTGTAGCCTTGTCACAAGAGTCAGTGGTGCAGGCATTCTTGTCATCGAGATCGGCTGGAGGGCTGTCGGTGTGAACAGCCAGACCTGTGGCCTTGTCACAAGAGTCAGTAGTGCAGGCGTTCTTGTCATCAAGATCGGCTGGAGGACTATCGGTATGAACCGCTAGGCCGGTGGCTTTGTCGCAAGAGTCAGTGGTGCAGGCGTTCTTGTCATCAAGATCTGCCGGAGGGCTATCGGTGTGAACGGCCAGACCTGTAGCCTTGTCACAAGAGTCAGTAGTGCAGGCATTCTTGTCATCAAGATCTGCTGGAGGGCTATCGGTGTGAACAGCCAGACCTGTAGCCTTGTCACAAGAGTCAGTAGTGCAGGCGTTCTTGTCATCAAGATCGGCTGGAGGACTATCGGTATGAACCGCTAGGCCTGTGGCCTTGTCACAAGAGTCAGTAGTGCAGGCATTCTTGTCATCGAGATCGACTGGAGGGCTGTCGGTGTGAACAGCCAGTCCAGTTGATTTGTCACAAGAGTCAGTAGTGCAGGCATTCTTGTCATCGAGATCGACTGGAGGGCTATCGGTATGAACCGCTAGGCCGGTGGCTTTGTCGCAAGAGTCAGTAGTGCAGGCATTCTTGTCATCAAGATCCGCTGGAGGACTATCGGTATGAACCGCTAGACCTGTGGCCTTGTCACAAGAATCAGTGGTGCAGGCGTTCTTGTCATCAAGATCCGCTGGAGGACTATCGGTATGAACCGCTAGACCTGTGGCCTTGTCGCAAGAGTCAGTGGTGCAGGAGTTTTTGTCATCGAGATCCGCTGGAGGACTATCGGTGTGAACAGCCAGACCTGTGGCCTTGTCGCAAGAGTCAGTGGTGCAGGAGTTTTTGTCATCGAGATCAGCTGGAGGGCTATCGGTATGAACCGCTAGACCTGTGGCCTTGTCGCAAGAGTCAGTGGTGCAGGAGTTTTTGTCATCGAGATCAGCTGGAGGGCTATCGGTATGAACCGCTAGACCTGTGGCCTTGTCGCAAGAGTCAGTAGTACAAGCATTATGATCATCCTCAGCTACAACCGGCGTATGAACCGTCTCCCCCGTATTCGGATCGAGTGTGTCGTTGGTGCATGGATTATTATCCGAGATCGGAATCTTAGGCGTATGAACTGGGTCCTTCCCATTGGGACACGAATCCACGGTTAGGGGATTATTATCATCGACATTCTGATAGCCGATACATTTCCCCTCCTTACATTCATCCGGCTTGGTGCATTCGCTCTTGTCATCACAAGTGGTCTTGTCCGGCTTGTTCGGATGAGAAGGGTTCCCGTTGACGTCGCATTTGTCCTCGGTGCAGTCGTTGCCATCGTCGGTGATGAGGGTTCCCTCTGGCTTCGCCTTGGCGTTACAGCTAACCGATTCGCTCCCGCCAAATTCGTTTGGTGGATCGCACTGGTAAGTTCCCGTACCTTGGCACTCCCCAGTACCCTTCGTGCAGTTCTCACCTGGTTGGTGATCCATGGACATGCAGCCGTTGCAGGCATTGGGTTGACCGGCGCCCACAGGGTTGTTGACACATCCCGTGGCGGCATCGCAGGAGTCGTTGGTGCACTTGTTGTCGTCATTACAGACCATGGGAGTTCCCTGGCATGAGCCGGCGGCATTGCAGGAGTCAAGTGTGGTGCACTTGTTGCCGTCATCACAACCACCATTCAAGTTGGATGGCACCTTGGTTTTGATTCCATTCTGGCACTCCCATTTTTCGCAGGCTGAGGGGAGAGGTTCGTCATCATAGGTTTTAGTCTTAAATGAACATGTCCCATCCACGGCAAAACAAACAGCATCTTGGCAGGGATCGCTGGACGAACAGGCAGGATCATTCCCGCCGGTGCAGATTCCTTTTTGACAGGAATCGCCCTTGTAGCATAAGGAGCCATCCTCGCAGGCAGTGCCATTTGTCTTGTTGACAGGATCAGTGCAGGTACCAGTGGCGGCATTGCAAGTCCCAGCGTTGTGACATTGGTCGGAAGTGCAAACGACGGGGTTGGAACCAATACAGGCGCCGTTGCTACAACTGTCAGACTGGGTGCAGGCATCGCTGTCGTTACAGGAGGCCCCATCGATTTTGTTTGGGTTGGAGCATTGTCCCGTGTTTGGGTCACAAGTTCCGGCATCATGACATTGATCGCCGGCCGAACAGACGACCGGTTTGGCGCCGACGCAGTTGCCATTTTGACATGAATCGGTTTGGGTGCAGGAATTTCCATCGTTACAAGTTTTGGTATCGTCGGCCACTTGCAACCAACCAACCGTTCCATCGGTGCAGACCGCCTTGGTGCAAACACCATCCGCCGGTTTTGGATCCAAGAGACATTTATCTTTGCAATCGGCGACGCCATTGTTGTTAGTGTCGATGTTGGTTCCTTTGCAGGTGGCTAAGGAATTACATTTATCATTCGAGGTGCATGCGTCGTTATCATCGCAGACGGCTCCAACCGTCGCCACATGAATGACATTACCAGATCCTGGCCAGTCACAAGAGTCCGCTGTACAAGGATTTCCATCATCAACAGGTTTCAGTGGCCCGCCAACGCACGTGCCATTTTGACAACTATCCCCATTGGTCTTGGGATCTACCGTGCAAGGATTGCCGTCTTGGCAAAAAGTTCCATCCGCCTTGGCGGTCTGGGTTTTGGTGCCGGTGGCCGGGTCACATATTTCAGCGTTGAGGCAATCGGTGGCGCCTGTGAGTGAGACCGGTACGCCGGAACATGTGCCGGAGCTGCAGGCATCCTTATCGGTGCAGCCGTTGCCGTCATTGCAGACGGTACCATTGAGTGCCGGCTTTTGCACGGTGGAGCCATCAAGAGGATTACACGAGGCGATCGTGCAGGTCTTGCCATCGTCATGGGCGGCGGGATCATAGGGAGTGCTGGTACAGACGCCGCTGCTACACTTGTCTCCCGAGGTACAGGCATCCTTGTCGCTGCAAGTGAAGCCATCCGCGGCGGACTGCCAGGCGTTGAGCCCTTTAGTGGGATCACAGACCTGGCAAGGGTTGGCGGGATTGAGATCCCCCGCCTTGTAACAGGCGCCGTTGATTTTGCAGGTCCCTGCGGCGATGCCATGGAAGCAACCGCCGCTGCCATCGCACATATCAACGGTGCAACTTAACCCGTCATCACAGCTGTAGCTGGTGCCAGTGCAGGCGCCGGTTTTGCAGATGTCGGTCTTGGAGCAACTGTTGCTGTCGTTACAAGAAGTACCATCCGTCTTGGCTGGGTTGGAGCAGGCGCCAGAGGTGGGATCACAAGTTCCTGTGTTATGACATTGATCGCCGATGGGGCAGGTGACCAGATTAGATCCTGAGCAGGAGCCGTTTTGGCAGGTATCGGTTTGGGTGCATTTATTGTTGTCGGAGCAGATGGTGCCATTGGGCTGTGAAATATCCGCAGGGCATGAAGCGCTGTTGCCGGTACAAAACTCGGCCGCATCACAGACCCCAGTGGAGGCGTGACACACGAAGAGCATGGATTGAAAGGCGTCAGCCGGGCAGGACTTGCTGACGCCGTCGCAGGTTTCCTGCTTGTCACAAACCCCGGCGGAACTGTGGCAAACGGTTCCAACAGCGGCGGCGGGGTAAGCCACTCCTCCTTTGCAGACATTGTCGGTGCAGGCGTTGTTATCATTGGAAAGAGGGCCGTCGACATTGGTCCAACCGCTGGGATTCGATTGTTTGCAGACCTGGCAAGCATTGCTCGGATTAACCGCCCCATCGGCATAACAAACCCCGGCGATCAGACATCCTGAGGTGACACTAGTGGAACAACTGGCCGATGTGCCGGAGGCGTTGCAAGTAACGGTGGTGCAAGAGAGCGAGTCCTCGGGACAAGTCGGCGCCCCGCCACAAACCCCATTGGTGCATTTGTCGGTCTTGGTGCAGGGCTGGTTGTCGTTGCAAAGAGTACCGGCAGGCTTAGGCGTGAGGGCACTGCATTTGCCGGTGGTGGCGTCGCAGATTCCGGTATTGTTACATTGATCGCCGGCGGGGCAGGTGACCGGATTAGATCCGACGCAGGTACCACTCTGACAGGAACTGCTTTGAGTGCATAAATTTACATCATCGCAAGAGGACCCGTTAGCGGCGTTTGTATGGGAAGCTGTGGCGACTCCGTTGACATTGATACACGTGTCCTGTGTACAGGCGTTATTGTCATTGATGAGGGCGAATTTTTGTCCACTAGTTAATTGGCCACATGGATCAACGGATTTATTACTACACTGAGTAGCATCCAAAGTACAGTCTGTCTTACAAGTTAGTGCCCCACTGGAAAACCCCATGGTAATACAGGTCTGGCTATTTAAATTGATCCCATCACACTGCTCTGGGGGGCTTTCCACCACGCCATTGCCGCATTTGGTGCAACCGCTGGTATCATAGGTGCAGCCCGTGGTGCATTTGAGTGTCCCGCTGGTAAAGCCCGTGGAGGCACAGGTCTGACCATTTAGATTACTCCCATCACACGGTTCCGGCGATTGAATCGTCCCATTCCCACAATTGTTACATCCGCTCGTGTCAATCACCCTGCAATTATTGATACAGCTAAGTGTGCCAGTGAAAAAACCAAACGCCTGACATGTCTGTCCCCCAAAATCAGTTCCATCACACACCTCTGTTGGCGGGGGTTGATTCCATTTGTTATCACCGCATTTTGGCGGGACGATTGTAATTACGCTGCTACAGTCAGCGGGGCAGGTTGTGACACTTTCTGTGGGGCATCCCGACAAGGTGCTTGTGTCGCATACCCCGTTGCCACAACATGCCGCCTCGGCCGGTTGAGACCAAAACAACCCAGCAGCCAGGAGGAGGACAAAACCAAAAAAGATAGTTTTTTCAAGAGGCTTCATGACCAAGAGGGGTAATGAAGCAAGAAAAATGCCAACCAGTCACATTAAAAAAATCTATATAAATCAATGACTTATATTTTGATAATAATCCTAGGAACAGGCGAAAATGATAAAGTTTATCAATTTGATAAGAGAATCGTCGAAAAAATGCGTTTTTCACGCAACTTTCTGGGAAGTTTGTCGATAAAAGTGAGTCTTTTTCAGAGGTTAATATTCTCTGGACAAGGGACCTATTTTTGGACTATGGGGCCGTTAAGGCTCCTCAAAATGAGAAATTGAAAGCGAGGGTAATTAAATGAAATTATTTTTAAGAATGTTGGCAGTTTTTCTAGGTGTCATCTTCTGCTACGCCCACACGCACACGGCGCTGGCTCAGGTACGAACCAACTCTCCGAGCGTGTCTCAAGGTCATCGTGAGTCACGCGTGCGCTTTCAAAAGCGTTATGATCAAGAGATTAACCCAGAACAATATACGGGGCGGCTCTCTCTCAAATTTGTTCAGGAGGCCCAGGTTCAATTATCCCGCAATGGATTGCAGGGGCGCCAGTTTCGCGATGAGTTGCAAGAGATCAATGACTATGTGACGACACAAGGTTACTCATTGCGGCGAGCTTTTCGCAGCCATTCTCCATCTTGGTACGATCAATTGCGTGCCAGCTTGGAGATCAGCTCGGGTAGGACTTTGATTGATTTAAACTCCTTCTACGAGGTGGCCATTCCTGAAGCCTCAGATGCCCATGATATGATCGACTATCTCAACCAGTTTGAAGTGGTGGAAGTTGTCGATCCAGAGGTTAAGATTGTTCCTATTGGAAAGCCAGAGACCCCTGATTATGAGCCTAACCAGAAGTATTTGAATGCCATGGATATGATCAATATGCCAGCTGGTGATCGTGGTGTGGATGCAAAATATGCCTGGACGGTTCCAGGAGGGGCTGGAAAAGGGATCACGATTGTTGATTATGAAAATGGATGGTCTTTCAATCATCTCGATCTTCCCACTGTTGAATTGTTGGAAGGTAGTAGCTCAACCTCTGCTGCTGAGATGGATCATGGGACGGCTGTTTTGGGGATCTTGGCGGCACTTAAGGATGGTCATGGTGTGACTGGAATAGCGCATGAAGCTACTGTCAAAGCCTTGGGCAATCCAGGAAAGAGTGTTGGGGATACTTTATTGGATGTTGCTAATAAACAAGGTCCTGGGGATGTTCTCCTGATTGAGGTGGCAATGGCATTGGCTCCCGCTCCCTTGCAATGCAGCTCAAGTCTTGGTTGTACTCCTTTGGAGTATAACGCAGGTACTTTCGCTGCCTTGCAGCAGGTCTCAGCAAAAGGGATTAATGTTATAGAAGGGGCGGGCAATGCTGGGTTTGATTTGGATGATCCTGCTTTTGGTGGACAGTTTAAGAACGATCCTGGGGCGATTATGGTTGGAGCGAGTTTGCCGGATTCACTTTGCCCGGAGGCATTTTCTAATTATGGGTCACGACTCAACAGTCAAGGTTTTGGTGATTTTGTATGGACAACTGCCTTCGATGGTGAGTATGCCACTTTTGGGGACAATAATAGTTATACTGGGATTTTTGCTGGTACCTCGTCTGCCTCAGCCATTGTTGCCGGTGCCACTGCATCTCTGAGTGGGGTAGCCAAGGCTCATAATATCAAAGTTACCCCGCCCCAGCTTCGACAGATCTTAATTGATACCGGAACACCCCAAGGCGTTGATCCTGGTCCCTTCAAGAAGATTGGTTCACTGCCTAATTTAAAATTGGCCATCGCCAAAGTCCTCGATATGGACGGTGATGGAGTCAAGGTAGGTATTCCCCCTGCACCAACAGACAATTGTCCTGATGTGGCCAATCCAGACCAAAAGGATAGCGATGGGGATGGTATTGGAGATGCCTGTGAGACCCCTGATGTTGTGCCCTGCGTCCCAGGCGAAAGCATCATCACCCTCACATCCCTCAACAACTACGACGTCCTAACGGCGCCGATTGCAGGCAAACAATACAAGATTCGCACCACCCAGGTGTCGAAGAATGCCCAGGGCCTCAACAACGTAGCCATCGAAGGCAAGCCCTATGGATTGGCCCTCAAGCAAAAATCCAAGGTGGCCGGCCTCGATAACCCAAACCTAGAAATCCAAGTAACCGAAATCTTCCCCAACGACCACCTCCGCCTGGCGGTGAGATCGGTGTGTCCGGCGCCGTAGATTTTACGGTACTTGGTTAGAAGAATGTCCTGCAAAACAGCCTTGTTTTTGTGCGTCTTGAGCTTGGTTGCGACAACCGCCCAGGCCTACAACTTCCTCTACATCGACCCCACTAATGGCAAACCAATCGGCTGGGAGCCGGGGACGACGATCCATTACTACTTAGACCCTGGGCCTCTGGGTAGGCTCACCAACGATCAGGCTCATACCCTCCTCAAGGAGGCGATGAAGATCTGGGAGAATGCGTCGCCGTATGCGAATGTGCCGCATTTTGAGTTTGCGGGGTATTTGCCGGAGGATGTGGATGGGGGGAATTATCAGAAATATGTGAGTCTGGGGCAGTGCTACACTAACGATCTGGCTTCATGCCCCACTCAAGCTCAGAAAGATCTCCAGACGGTGGTGGTGTTTGATAATGATGACTCTATTCTAGAGAAGGAGCTGTGTCGCATTACTCAATGTTCGGCGACTTCAGGTGCCAGGGTTATTTCCGGTAGTTCTCAAGAGCCAGGTTATATCGTTCAAGGTATCCAAGTTTTTGGTGGGGCTTTTGCCAGCAGTACTGCCACTAAGGTTAATGCCATCATTGGCGTGATGACCCATGAATTAGGACATCTTCTGGGTCTGGCTCACACTTCTTTGAATCAACAAGCCTACATAGAAGATAAGGGGGAATTAGCTCGATATATGCCAACGATGTTTGCTTATGACGTTGGTGGTACCAATTTGGAGAAAAACATGGTTACTTTGAATCCCGATGATATTGCTGGCATTTCAAATTTGTATCCCTCTGATAATTTGGTCACTCAGACTGGAATTATCAAAGGAATGATTTTGAAGTCAGATGGTTCTCCTATGATGCATGTGAATGTGATTGCTCGGAATGTGGAGGATCCGTTGTGTGAGGCGTATTCGTTTCTTGCGGGAAGAACATGTGAGGCTGCAACGCAGGAAGCGTGCGAAAATGATATTGATCTTGTGTCGGATCCAGGATTTATCATCTCAGGTTTTCCTGTGGGATCTTATACCTTAGAAGTGGAGGAGGTAGCAGATGAGGACTTGGCACATACCTTGGCTCCTGGCTTGGTGGACCCTTTTATTTCTGGTGATGCTGAATTTTGGAATGAGGGTGATCAATCCGATGAATCGAATACCCTATCGACGGTTATCGATTTGATGGTGGGAGAGATCAAAGAAGGGGTCAATATCATCTTGAACCGCAGCGAAGTTACCAGCGACAGAATTCTCTATCTTCCTTTGGATACCTTTATCGCCGGTCCTGGAACGGCATGCCCTGAAAATCCCTCGATCAACTATGCCGCCCTGGTTGGAATTAATGAGGATTCGCAACCGGTCAGTACAACGAATGGCGGCAATGGTACGACTATCAACCCGCCAAGCGAGGATAACCCCGTGACGACAACCTCCAATACCCATAAAACGGGAAGCGCCTCTCAGGGGGGCTGTTCCCTGATCCAGTCAATACCCTTTTAATGTGGGTCGATCATTCTCATATTTAAGTCAGAGATTCCCAAACACCAAGACATCCATGGAGGTTGGTACAGTGGTGCCGCTATAACAAACCGTGAAACCGGTCGGTGATTTTCCTGAAATGTAGGTATAGGCATGCCCCGAAGACATATTGGAAATTGCAGAGACGGTGTAATTACTGGAAGAGGGGGCCGTGTTAAATTTGATATTGATACACCCATCGCCAAGTCCAATATCAACCCCGGCGGCACTAGTTGTGAGGTTGAGGGCCCCGGGATTTGGGACCCCATTGCTGAAATCGACGGTGCCAAAGGCAAAGGGACGCATGAATTGTGGCACCTGACTTTCTGCTATTGAGCCAGTTACCTTAGAGAAGGAGATTGTATCTTTACCTTCCAACCCCGCAATCCTGGTTTCATGATCTCTAAGAGCCTTCCCTACACTAAAGTTGCCTGCATTCAAGGCAATGCCAGTTTGATCAGGAACTTTTAACTCCCCCGTCATCGTATCCCCACTTTTTTGAACAAAACCACTAGTATCCACAGAAACAGCCGCACACCCCTCGGCGTTTCCAGAGGCGTCTACTCCCTGGGCAAATTGCCCGGAGGTGCAATTGGTCCCATTGGCGCTTAGACTGGTAGCTTTGGTGGCACTCCCAGCTGTGGTTGCAAAATCGACAGTGATGGTGTTTGGGATGTCCGCGTCAGTGTGGGCATGTGATGCCGGTGCCGCCCCGATGTCTCCCGGTGCCGCTTCAGTCTTGTTTACCTTGGACCAGTCAATCGCCGCACTTGCGGAGATATCGCTGTTGGATATCGTTCCATCCGTAATCTCCCCCGACTCGATCGATCCACCCAACTTAGTCACATTCCCGGACAAGGCGCTATCAGCCACTTTCCCTGCGGTACTGATGGTGGCCAGTTTGCTATCGGTGATGCCGGCAGAGCCGTTGAGGTCGGTGTTGGTGATCGTGCCGTCGGTGATCTCACCGGATTCGATTGAGCCCCCCAGCTTGGTCACATTGGCCGACAGGGCGGAATCGGCGACCTTACCTGCGGTGGTGATGGTGGCCAGTTTGGTGTCGGCAATTCCGGCGGCGGGGGCGATATCGGAGTTGGTGATGGTGTCATCACTAATCTCTCCCGATTCAATCGTTTGACCCAACTGGGTGATGTTTGAGCTGCCGCTGATATCAGCATCGGAGATGGTGCCATCGCTGATCTCACCGGAGTCAACCGAGGCGCCAAATGGGTTGCCGGCGGTCAACCAGCCAGTCCCAGTGGAGACCTTGAGGAGGCCGTCGTCGGTGTCCCAGAAGAGGAGGCCGACCAGGTTGTTGCTGTTGGGTGGATTGGCGGTACCCTGGGGGAGTTTGAGACCTTTGCCATCTCCGATGGAGGCACCGAGATCAATCAGGGTGTTGGCATCCCCAATGAGTGAGCCGCCATTGAGGATGGGGTTTTCTAAAGTCTTGTTGGTTAAGGTCTGAGTTTCCGTGGTTCCGACAATGGCATTATTGGGATCAACGGAGGTCAAGCCATGCACCCCTTGGGTCTGGGCGGCATGGTTTGCCAGATTGGTCTGAAGGAGGCTGTCCCCAGCTTGAAATTCAGTAGTGACATTTGTATTAGCGGCGTTGATCTGTCCCTGCAACCCTAAGATTGATGCATCCAGGGTGTTTTTCCCAACCACAGTCCCATCACTCCCATGGGCCAACGTTGCCGAGACATGCGCCCCCAAGGCGCCGGTGGCTCCATTGGTCGCCTTGGCCACATCTTCTTTTCCGTTGACCTTGTAGAGATAAACCTTCTCATCCAAGGCCTTGATGATCTCCTCCACATTCTTGGCTGGATAGGCCATGTAAGGCCCTTCCACGGAGATCTGGCTGGCCTTGTGGGCCACTTTGGCGGTGGCATGGGCGGCTAATTCGGCGTCGGTGGCGAGACTGGCGGGGACCTGGGCCTCGGTGACGGTGCCTTGCACATCCGAGAATTGGATCGATCGGGCCAGGTCCTTGAGTTCAATACTGCCATCTTTGATCTCCTCGGAACCGATGGCATTCGGGACCACCTTCAAGGCCTGTTCTGACCAATAGGCATACGGCATGCTCACCAACTCAATCCCATCCCCCATCAAATTAGCCCCCACCTGGAAGCGGAGAAATTTGCTGCCCGTCCTGGGATCAAAGATATCCGCCGGGAGCCCGCCGGTGAGTTGATTGGTGCCGGGTAGGGTGCCTTCGCCCACCAAGACATTGACGGCCCCGCGGATCACCTGGATATTCTTTTGTTCCTCGGAATACAGGACCTGATTATTGTCATCCGTGATTTGGAATTCCAAATCAATGAACGGATCCGTCACCAGTTCGCCGTTGTCACCCCGCATGATGGATTGGAAATTAAAGAATCGGGGATTGGTGGTATCGGCCCCACTGACGAGAGGGAGGACACAGAGGATGAGAAGAAATAGCAATACTTTCATGAGACCTCCTACTTCTTAAAAAAATTAAAAATCCAATGCCCCGCTATCAAATCCCTGCCGTGTTTTTCCCTCTAAGTCTGAAGGAATCGTAAACCCAAAACTTTTCGGATCCACACCGGCATTGATGGCGGTCGCCGTGGTGGTTAAGTGGTAGTCGTCGTTACCGTAATCAACAAACAGGGTTGAGGGGGCACCGGTGGCGGCAAGGTTGTTGGCAATGTCATCACCCTCTAAGGCCCCATTGGGGTCAAGCTCATTGAGGGTGCTGATGGTGGTGATGGTCTGTCCCCCAGAGGTGACGTTCCAGAGCAGTTTTGTTGCACTGTCACCGAAGGTTCCTTGCAGGATATTTCCTTGAATGACGGTCGTGCTGCTGAGCTTGCCATTGACGAGGATTAAGATTTGTTCGGAGTTTCCTAAATCAGTGGTCAGGATATTGTTCACCAGAAAGAGGGCAGAGCTATTGGCCTCAATGGCCCGTGAGGAGGACTCCGTAAAGGCGCTGCCACCCCGGATGGTGTTGTAGAGCAAGTGACTGGCCGCTGACTTATTCAGCCAAACCGCCCTGGAGATGGCGCTCTCGCCGCCAAAGATGACATTGTTAATCACCAACGGAGAGGCCCCGTCGATCTTGAGTCCATAACTGATTCCTTCGGTGTTGCTGCTGCCAAAGATCTGATTGTTTTGCACGGTGAGGAAGGGGGTGGATTGTTCGGAGGCGGCTGTGACCAAGAAGGTGGCAGGGCTTCCGGAGGTATTTGTGTTGAACACTTGCAAGCCACTCACTTCAGTGGGGGAGGTCAAATCGGTGGCGATGAGGGTATTTTCTGCCTCCGAGGTGATGATCGATTTTTCGGCGGCGAGGTTGCGCAGGCAACTGCTCCCACTGGCAAAACCGCCGAGTAGATTGACTCCAGAAGCCAGTGTGACGGATTCTTGATAAGTTCCGCTCGTCACATAGACATGACTGGACCCTTGTGCCAACTGGATGGCTTGGGCGATGGTTTTTACCGGGGCGTTTTGTGCGCCGCTGTTTTGATCCTGCCCCTTGGTGGCGACAAAGATGCCCTTGTTAATGCGAATGGATGGATCCGCGGGGGCGCAATCACAGGCATCCCCCTCACCATCTTGATCGCTGTCGATTTGATCCGGATTTTTGACGAGCGGGCAATTGTCAGCGCTGTCCCTGAGTCCGTCGTTGTCCGAATCTGGATTGAGGGGAGAGGTTTGGAGATGGTCTGCGCCTAGGCCTGTTTCCTCAATATCACTCAGACCATCGTTGTCATCATCTGGATCGCAGGCATCTCCCAGGGAATCCCCATCCGTGTTCGCTTGATCTTGATTGGCGACGTTTGGGCAATTATCCAAACCATCCGAGATTTCATCTCCGTCGTTATCCCCTACGCAGGCATCCCCTTGCCCATCTTTGTTGGCATCGGCTTGATCGGGATTGACCAACAATGGGCAGTTATCAACCGTGTCTGGGAAGGAATCGTTGTCGTCATCAGGGTCGCACGCATCGCCCAGGGTGTCCCCGTCGCTGTTGGACTGATCCACATTGGGTTGGAGGGGACAATTGTCCTTACCGTCATCCCAGCCGTCACTGTCGGTATCAGCTTGTAAAGGATTACTGCCAAGCAAGGCCTCTGCAGTATCGGATAGGCCATCATCGTCATCATCCGTATCACACACATCGCCCAGTCCGGTGCCATCCGTGTTCTCTTGTTTGGGGTTGGCCATCGTAACACAGTTGTCTCGAAGATCACCGAGGCCATCGCCATCGGCGTCGCCCGATTGAGAGATGTCCAACGGAAAGGCGTCGAGGCGGTCTGAAATACCATCGCCATCCGAATCGCTATTCATGGGATCGAGCCCCTGTTCAACTTCATTGAGGCTGGTGAGTCCATCGGCGTCTGGGTCAAGATCCGTTGTAAAATTACCAGGGTCCATGGAGAGCTGCAGGGTGGTCCCGTTGGTGGCCGTGATAGTTTTACGGGCGGTCGCGATGATCACTGAATTACCGGTGACCACACGCACCTCGGCGATATAATCCCCTGAGGCGAGACTCCCCACCGCTGTCTCATAGCCTGCGGTAGATGCGGTCAACGCATTTGGTCCCGAGACAAGGTTGCTACCGCCTGCATCGTAGAGGGCTAATTCCAAGCTGGTATTATCGACAGCGGACACCTCGGCTGGTAGTTGCAAACTGGCGACGAAATTTTTTTCACTCACTCCCCCTCCGCAACTCGTGAAGAGAATGAGGGAGAGAACTAAGCATGTCATGACTTTCATTTGGCCCCCTTTGGCTCCGGCGGTTCCACCACGGATTCTGAATTAATCCCCAAGCTGGTTGTCTGGTTAGGCGATTCTGCACTGCCAAAACTCAGTAAGGTTCCAGGTGTCCTTTTTATATCCACTAAAGTTAAGCTCAGGGTTGTCTGTTCCCCTGTTTGTGGATCTGTGACGGCAAAGGTGTGTGTGCCCACCTCCAAGAGCGGAGGTTCAAAAACAAAACGACCATCGGATAATGAGGGTGAAATGGGCGAAGTGTCCAATTGCGGATTATTGAGTGAGGTTGTTACGGTCTGGAAACGGTCATTAATATCAACTGAGCTTCCCGGTTCGGCGTATCCTTGTAGGATGAGTCGATTACGCGGGACGATACTGCCATCCTTAAGATTGGTAATCGTTGGCACCGCGAGCAATGTCGCTTGCACAGCGGTGGCGGCTCCTCCACTGACGGAGATCCCCTGAAGTGTGCGTTTCCGTATTGTGCGGCCATCGCTATTCAAGGCCTCAATTAAAATGCTACGATTGGATCCAACTGGAATCCCTGAAATAGTTCCACTGGTTGCGTTGCTGGGAAAGGATACTTCGATGGGCGAAAAATCGCTGGCTGAAATCGTGACTCGAAACGAAACAACCTGAAGAACGGATGGAAGCGCGGCATCACTTTTTAGCGAGGCGGGTTGACGTGCCTGATGTACCGTGAGTTGGATGCCACCCGCTCCACTAGGAGTCAAGCAGGAGATGACATGCAGAATTACCAGCAAGACCAGTGCATTCCTCAACACCCAATAAGTCATTGGCCCCTCCTAAAAAACCTGCCAACCACTGCCAACCCTGCTAGTGCCGCTGAGCAAGGCCGTCAAGCACTGCTTCGGTATTCGCCAAAAAAAGTTGTTACGCACCGCGTCGGAGAAGAAGACGGAGGTCTGACGAATAAAGACGGAGTTCATCATTAGAACTGACTGTCATTGGCTCTATTTTTGGGGAAGAGTGTGACGAGGACGCTCTGATAGGGGATTCATTGATCCTAATTTTGATTCATTAGGACATGAAAGATGGTCTTGTTTGATCAAAAATATGAATCATACTGAAAGCATGCACACCCCACCATCGGGTTGAGTGTTTTTGTTGATTTAATGGAATAACTCAGGTCCCGAAGCGTTCTCTGAATCGCTGTTTCCAGGAGGAGAGTTGTTGTTGGTGGAAGAGGCGGAGTATTTTTGTTTTGTGAATGACCCAGTCAGGGTTACCGATGAAGGGTGAAGAGGAGAAAGGTTGTTTAGTCTTCCAGTCGTTTTGAAGAAGATCTTCAATGAGGGAGCGATATTCGGCTTGTCGTTGTTCCGGGGTGGATGCGAGAGCCAAGTAGGAAGGGGCTGGTGTAATGAGGGGGTCGTGTTGGCCAAAGGCGTAGTAACGGTAGGAGGAGAATTCGTTATGGTTGGGGTGATGAACTTTGCCAGCCCGTTTGGGGTTAAGATCGATGTAGCGCATGACTTCTAGTAGATGTTTATCAGTTTGAATCATAGGAGATTTGAAGCGATCCATGACGACCTGGCCTCGTCTTTTGACGTGTTTGTTGTAGAGTCTAGCGAAGCGAGCGTTAACGACGCGGAAGAAGTCGGAGAAGTCTCGTAGGGAGGATAGGTGACCTGAGAGATGAGGGTGATTATCCATGAGGCAATAGGAGTAGATTTGGACGCCGTAGCGGTTTTTATAGTGAAGGAGGAGGTTGTAGTAGAGTTGTTTGGCCCAGGATTCTTTGAGTAGCCAGGATTGGTTATGACATTGCCAAGTGACATGGAAGCAGGAGTCGTCTTGGAGGATAGCGGAGCGGGGTAGAGAAGGCATGAACAAAGACAAGAGCAAATATCGGGCCAAGAGACACAGGACGGTAAATCAAGGGTTTAGCGCAAGAAGACGGAGGAAACCGTCCGAAATTCGGACGGTACCGACCGAATTTCGAACCTTCGTCTTAATTTCGAACCTTCGTCTTAATTTCGAACCTTCGTCTTAATTTCGAACCTTCGTCTTAATTTCGAACCTTCGTCTTAATTTCGAACCTTCGTCTTAATTTCGAACCTTCGTCTT
>JAHFST010000012.1 GCA_023265625.1 Deltaproteobacteria bacterium
GTACAATTAAGCGCATGAACCAGCTGGGAAAGTCCCAGCGCCGATTGAGCCCCTTCATTTAAACGCACTATCGGTATGGCAGCCATCATTCCTCCTTGAAAATCAAATGGGCATCGACATACCTCTAAAAAAGTTGCCTATTTTTTTATTTTTTTATTGGTGTTTATTGGAAGATGATCCTGATTTAGCAATGAGGAAATGAGTATACTAAACCCAAAAACTTAAGCCTGTTCCAACTCTTTGCGAAACCGCTCAATCACCTTCGCCGTAAAATCCGTCGTGGAGAGCTTCCCGCCCAGATCGGGTGTACACTCGTGATCGCCAATCAGACTTCGGATGGCGAGGCGCAGCGGATGACCCAGGTCATAGTGCCCCACATGATTGAGCAACATGCTGAACGCAATCAAGGCCGCGGCGGGGTTCACAACATTTTTACCGGCAATATCCGGCGCCGTCCCGCCCGCGGGATCAAACATCGCCATCGTCGGCTGGTTGTTCCTGTCAAAGGCAATGCTGGAACTGGCACCGATCCCGAGACTGCCCGCCAGACCGCAGGCCATGTCCGATAAAAAATCGCCGTATTCATTCAGGCACACAATCACCTGATACTGGATCGGCTTGAGGATGATCTTGGCCAGCAACGAATCAAACAGTTCCACCTGGTGAGGCACCTCAGGATAGCGTTGCGCGACCTCTTTTACCACTTCCTCAAAGAGTCCGTCCGTCACGCGTTGGATGGTGTATTTTGAGGAAGAGGTCACCGTTTTTTTGAATTTCTTCGCGTACGAAAACGCATACTCGGCGGCATCCCGGCAAGGCCCGCGGTCCACGATGCGCAGCGACACCGCAACATCCTTGCTCACCATCTCGCCACCGTGCTCATAAGTCCCTCCGGTGGCCACACGCATGATGTGGATCTCGACATTTTCCTTAAAATTTGAATTGATCCCCGGGATCGAAATAACCGGGCGGTGGATCACGGAAAAATTACAGAGGTTTCGCAGTTTCGCATTCGGGCTCTCCCCCTTGGTCACGGTGGGATATTTGAAAGCCAGTTTGGTTTGTTCCATCGACTTCATGGCTTGATCGTAAACCTTGGCGCCCATTTTCTGACGGTTTTCGTAGGTTAAATCGATGGGTTCCCAAGTAATTTGCAGGGAAAGTGCTTTAGCGACGGCGTGAACCGAAGCTTGCAGCTCCGATCCAATGCCATCCCCCAAAAACTCCGTCACGGAAATGTTATTTTGAGCCATGATCCCCCCTCAGGAATGACTACTTTTTGACCCGACAACTCCCGCCCTTTTCCCCGACTTTATCATCATTCTTCTTATCCTTCATGATTTTTTCATACTTCTTCACTTGATCCGGGGACAGGATGGCACGAACCTGCTTGCCCGTCTTGGCGCGCAACACGTCCAACTCCTGCAACATCTGCTCTTTCACCTTCTTAACCTCAGAACGTTGCTTTCTGGACAAATTGAGCTCTTTACTGTTGTTGAGGACCATGATCGGACAGATTTCTTTGTCAGGACAGGCCTGGACAGGGACAACCTGGATAAACACCAGGGACATAACCAGCAAAATCGGTAATAATTTACGCATAATGGCTCCTTTTTGGACTCTTTAGATAGAGGTCCTGGCCCCATGCGTCAATGACTATTTTCCCTGTTTGTTTGACATGCTGCGTAATCCAAGTTAAAAAAGCCCGGTTTTCGGGGAAAAAACTTCCTCAGAATTGCTGAGTTTGCTATAATTTTTCCAGGGGGTTGCTTATGAAAATGTACATCCGAGGTTACCATTGGCCACATATCCTATTTTTCTCCGCCTCGCCGATCATCTCTATTGTGAGCGTTTCTTGGCTCGTCGCCCATGGCGGACCCCACTGGGCCACGTGGATTTTAGCCGTCGTCTTACTTTTCGCCACCGGAATGGGAACTACCGCGGGATATCATCGCCTCTTTTCCCATAAAAGCTATCAGGCCAAGTGGGCCGTTCGTTTGCTCTATCTCTTGTTTGGCGGGGCGGCCTTTGAAGGCTCCGCGCGTTGGTGGGCCTGTCAGCATCGCATTCATCACCATCACATTGATACCGGGCAAGATCCTTATGGGATTAACAAAGGCTTTTGGCACGCCCACATTGGCTGGCTTTTTGTCCAAGACCAAGAACCGCCCAATTTTGACAACATCAAAGACCTCGATCAGGATCCCTTGGTCCGTTTACAAGATCGCTTCTATGCCCCATTAGCCATCTTGATTGGCTTTGGCCTCCCCACGGCCATCGCGGCCCTGTGGGGTGATCCATGGGGTGGTTTTTTTGTGGCGGGGGTCACGCGCATGGTTTTTAACCATCACGCCACCTTTTGCATTAATTCCCTCTGCCATTACATCGGCAATCGCCCCTACTCCGACCAGCACAGCGCACGCGACAGCTGGATCGCCGCCTTGGTCACCTACGGCGAAGGCTACCATAATTTTCACCACGAGTTTGCCTATGACTATCGCAATGGGATTCGCTTTTATCAGTGGGATCCCACCAAGTGGCTGATCAATGTCCTCTCCTGGTTTAAGCTCGCCCATCATCTCCGGCAAGCCAGCCAGGAACACATCTTAGCCGCCCGACTCGAAATGGATCAGAAGCGCGCCGTCGGCCGTTTGGCCCACTATTCGGAATCGGTCCGATACAAAACCCATGAGGTCCTGATCACCACCCGCACGCAGTTGCAACAAACGTTTGCCCGCTTGCAAAAGCTCAAAAAAGAATACACCAAGGTCAAACGCGCCCAACTGCACACCTTCACGGAATCCATGGGCAAGACCCTTGAAGAAAAACGCTTGGAACTGCAGCGGGCCAAACAAGAATTCGACATGATCATGGCTCGATGGCAGCAGTTGATCAGTGGGCCTGAGTTAGTTGGTGGTCTCCCGTAAAGCGCGGAAGATTTGACCTCCTATGCTGTGATCTTCTGATCTTGAAATAGCTCCGAAGCTGCGCCCAATGACTATTATTTATCAAATTTACCGTAAAAATAACTGTATGCAATTGATATTGTTTGTATTTTTATGCTACCAAATATTTAGTAGCAATCGATTTTATAAAGAGGGCTCAATAATTTTTTGATTAGGACGCAACATTTTCTCAATTTGTGCGACACAGTCGCTAGTGATCCAACCATCTTCAACAAGGTTTTTGGGAGTCTCCGCTTCCCTCGCCGCCGTGCAAACGGCAGAGATTGTAGCCCCCATCGAGCCCGCTAATTCACCCCAATCTGGATTCGTGGTTCCGGGAGTCTTTAGCGAAAGGATCCAGCAAGAGCTTGCGACGGCGACACGCTACCCTAACACACGACTGACTTATGATAGGCAAAAACCGAGCTACGTCGACCTCAGTACCAAGCCAGTGCGACTGACCGATCTTATGAATGAGGCGGGAAGAATTGTTCCCGATAGCGTTATTGAATATGTTCCAGATATGGATGAAGAGGTGGATTTGCTCTACGCCCTCGCCCCTTGGGGGGAATTGCGTGTGACCTGGAGATTACCGGGAGTCTACCATTCATCGATGTTTGGGCCTGCACAAGACCTCGTGGCTGCCGGGCATGTTTATGTAAAGGACGGAGAAGTGAGTGGTATCAATTTGGATTCCGGACATTTCGCCCCCGACAATGATGCATCACTGACACTCGTACGTCGAGTTCTAGTAGGACTCAATATTCCATTGACTGATGATTTCATTTTAGATTTCACCCGCGAAACGTAACTATTTTTTATCATCATTGAATACGCGTATCGATGTCAAAGTCTGGCGTCATGGGAGTCTCACGTGTCCTCAAGACAAATTCAACAAGGGGTAGAGTAACCTCTGGAACTGGTTGAAAGTGACCCGATACGGCATCGATTTTTCTGACCTGCCCCACTAGTTTCCCAAAACCGTTGTCTCGAAAAACTATCTCCATTTCGCCCGCGGCGACAACCGACTCTTTTGGTCCAAAAAGCGATGAATGATGAACAACAAATGGGAGAGGCTCTCCAACACGAATCTCCCCTGTTTGATCCATGGCGTAAATGATGACAATATCTTCGCCTTCCTCCGGTTTCCGTCCCAACAACTCCTCTGAATTTCTCAGAAAATAATCCAGATCAATTGGTTCAGAACTTTTATCTATGAAGCGCGGAGATCCTAAGTCTGTTTCCGATTTATGGTTTCTCCAAGTACGAGCCTGAAAGAGTCTATTTCTAATTTTACGTTCCGGATGAACTCTTGCTCCCCCACCTGAGTTCCCTTCCATAACACTGAAAGCCCCCATCACCCCAATAAACGGCGCCACCGGGGACAGTAAAACCCGGGTCCAAAAAGAGGGTGATAAAGGGGAATCGGGCCCTGGTTTTGGCTCTGATGCTTTTTTCTTAGGTTGATTCCCACACCAGTCTGGTCGTTCCGTCCGGGCCAAAACCTCCTGCTCCGCCTTGATGTTCCTTATTGTAACCTCATCCAACATCCCGTTGAGCCGATTGACGGCCTCGAGCGGGAAGAGTCTCTTCATCACATGCTCGTTCCCCTTCCCCATCATGTACAGGTTGATCAGGGAGGAGGCCACCTTGTCGCCGAAATGGCCGAAACCGTCCTTCACCGCGGAGGAACCCGTCTGCACAACGGTTGCGGCGATGCCCCGACTGATCGCCTTTTGTGCCATCAGGTCGGCCGCCGACTTGCCTTTGATCAAGGCGGCACCCGGATTGGCTTTTTCTATCAGCGGAAAGACCCGCACAAAGAGCCAGGAAACAAACAGATCCCCGGCCTCATCTTTTTTGGGCTTGGGGGCGTTGGGATCTTGTATGGCGCTCAACCCATCATGGACCAGTTCCGTGGTCTGATGAAATCCGTAGGCGTTGGCCACATAGCCGCCTTCCCGAACGGTAAAACCGACCAGTCTCCGGGTCCAAGGTCCCGGCTTGACCCCGCGGGACACAAGAAAGGACGTCAGTTTCCTGGAACCGTAACTCCCGGCGGCCAAGGCCCCCTTTTGCAGGGTCCCACCCACGGCCCCGCCCAGGTACATGGTGCCCAATTCAAACAAAAAAAGCCCGGCGGAGGCCACCGCCTCTTCCGTCGTCACATTGGCCACCCCGGCGCGATACGCCGAGGCAATCTCGTCGGACGCCTCCGCCACGACCATGGCGCGGTCCACCAGATAGGCCCCCGTGCAGGCCGCAATCACGCCGGCCCCGGTGACCTTCTCCCCGAACGCAATATCCAATCCCGCGTAAACGGCCCCGCCCACCGTGCAGGCGACCAAACCTCGCCCCTGTTGTTCGGTCAATTTGCTGACCGCCACCTTCAACCCCTCCATGAAGGAAGGCTCATTCAATTCCTGCGAGAAAGCTCCCTGCTCATCCACGATGCCATACTTGTGCGGCCAACTCCCTGACTGCTTGATGACCCGCGCCGCCGTGGAATCGGGGAAACGGCCTGCCACGGTGCGCAGCCGGGCAATGGCCGATTCGATCTTGCCCGTCTTAAAATCGTAATAGGCGCGCGCCAACTCCGCGCGGCCTTTGACCTCCGCCAATTTTTCCGGCGACAGCAGAGTGCCGTAAACCTTCGCCTGTGATTCATATCGCATGTCCGCAAAGGCCGCCGCAAAACGCGCCTCGTCCTGGTCCCCCGCCAAATGTTTGACCTGGGCCTCACCCAAATCGTGCTCCAAAAGGGTCGCCGTGGCAGCCATCAATCTCCCGGCGACCTCGCCCCGGGTCTTCTGATCCTGGAGTGTCGGCAAGATGGCACTGCAATGGTCGGCAATGTCTTGGTAGTTTTTCCGAATTAGCGCCTGGTAGGCATCGGGCTCCAGGTCCCCACGGGCGAGCTGGGCCTTCAGCACCGTTTCGGAAACATCAGCCTTTAACTCCAGGTTTTCCGCCTTGAGCAAGGCCCCCTGGTTTTTGTCTTGCAAGATCAATTCGTCGATCAATCCTTGGGCCTCACCCAGGGTGTCCAACTCCTCCACAAAATGACGATCGCTCAGACTCACCAAACGATGCAACACGGTCACCTGATTCATCAGGTTCATGGCCGTGTGCGGCACATCCCCCCGTTGAAAAATCTGGCGGGCCACATCGAGGTGGATGCGCGCCAAAGATTTGTCCCCCATGAGTAATTGGACACGGGAAAACTGGATATTTTGATCAAAATTGGAACCCTGATGCGCGGTCGTCACGAGCCCGAGGAGACGATCCTCCAAGCCCCGGACAATCGGCTTCCATAGCTCATTTTGCGATTGGGCGAACTTGACGCCCGTTTCACGACTGAAGGTTTGACTCTGCTTCAGAAAATCCGGTTCCCCGGAAGTCGTCCCTTTCGGGGACTGCAGCAAATCACTCAAGATGTTGGGGGCGTCCAAAATCACCGCCTCATTGGCCGCAATGCGTTGACGCAACTCCCGGATGTCCAGCCCCACGGCGGCATAGGTGAGATAAACCTTTTCGATATTCTCCTCGGTCGGTTCCAAAAGGTAGAGCCGATCGGCCGCCGCCATGGCGTCGGAACGATCATGGTCGTTGAGTTGTGCCTGACAGGCGGCCGTATGGGTTAGCACAGCGGCCGTCAGGGTCGCCTTGTGACGTTGGTTAACCCGCGCCAATTCCTCCGCCACCTCCGGCGATCTCTTGGCCCCTTCCCGGAGCGCAACGGTTGCCGTCCGGTAACGATCCGACGCCGCAAGATACTGCCCGTCCACCGCCAAGAGATCCGCCTCCATCAGCGGGGCCGCCAACAAAACGCCATTCGGCATGGAGTGGGCATCCATCACGGCCAGGGAGGCGTATTGGTTGAAAGTGCCCTCATCCCCCAAGGCCTTGGCCACGATGGCAATCTGTTGGGAGGTTTCGGCCTTTTGGGCGGGATCCACAGCGGCATGATATTGCGTGATCAAACCGGCCAGATTTTTTCCGTCATCCTCGCTTTTTTGGATAACAGGGGCTTTAGCCGCAAACAATTTGGCATGGTTTTGTGTGACATTCCCGAGAGGCGCAACCTTCACAGTGACCGGTGGCGGTATCACCGGAGCGGAGATCGGCAATACGGGAGTAGTCTGCACCACGGGACAGAATCCCACCTCCTGTTGTACAGGTGTAAATCCCCACCCAGACCCCTGAATCGGCACCCCTAATGGACCACTCCCTCCCACCGCAACCTCCCGACCCGATCCAAGAAACTTCTCGGGCTGTCCCTATTATCGGCAGGGAGAGGGGGGTGAGTTGTGACTCTCGTTAATTTCTTGCCTAAGACTATAATTCAGACTACTATATAGACTATGTTGAAAGACTTTTCAGACCTGCGCTCTCTGGAGTTCGTCACCCTTTCAGAGGCCAAGGCTCGGCTTTCCGAGTTTGTCCGAAGGATTATGGGAGGGGCTAAAAGGTTGATGATTACCACCAACGGCCATCCGACCGCCGTGCTTCTCTCTTATCGGGATTACCTGGCACTCCTGGACCAGCGCAGTCCGACTTCCGCCTCCAGCGATGAGCCGGTTATTCGTTTGGAAGATTGGCGCCGAGGGAGCAGGCAACGGGCGACGGTGCGGGATTCCATCCTGAAACTTTTTGACCCCAAGACCCTCAGTCGCAAGGGACAAAAATCCTACAAAAAACAAACGGTCGAATCCTTTGAGCGTTAACCACACAAAAGAATTGGATGAGGCATGTACATTGAAAGACCCGGTGGAGCGGGCCATCCGCATGGCCTCCATCATTGCCGAAACGTTGCGCGAGATCGGGCAAGACCCGATTCTCGTGGGTGGCGCGGCGGTTGAATTTTATACAGAAGGCGGTTACGCCACCCGTGACATTGATCTGATTGCCGCCGGAGGTCCGGACCTCATCCACGCCATGGAAAAACTCGGTTTTGAAAAATTGGGGAAGGACTTTGTCGACCGAAAAAGAGACATCTACCTAGAATTCCCTTCATCCACCCTCAAACCCGGAGAACAAACGCGGCTCCTACAGGTAGGCCCTTACCCCTTGCTCATTGTCTCTCGCGAAGATCTGATTGTGGATCGGCTATGCGCCTTTAAGTTTTGGCAGTCCGGCATTGACGGTTTGAGTGTCTTGCTCCTCCTTGAGGAAAATCCCATCGATGAAAAGAGACTGCTGGAACGGGCCAAAAATGAAACGGTGGACGACGCCTTGGAGTCGATCCGATCCGTCCAACAAAAAATCATCCGCCAGAAACTCCCTCCCCCAGAGGCCAACCGGCTTTTGGAGAGGGAAATGAAAAGATTGAGAAATTAGAGGCCCACCACATCGGGCAAGACTTCCGGATGCTTAGCCGCGACTCCCAGAAGGACGCGAGCCGGGCCGTGAGGTTTTCGCCTCCCTTGTTCCCAATTTCTTAAGGTAGCAACACTGATACCTAATAAAGATGCAAATTGGCTTTGAGATAGTCCGAGATTCTTGCGAATTTTTCCAACGTCGGGTTCCTCGAGGTGAGTCACGCGCCCAGGCTTCATCTTACCTCTCAATATCTCCCCACCCTGCTTGACACTTTTCAAAAGCTCATCAAACATTTTCTTATCCATGGTATTCCTCCTCAACAACCTTCCGTAAAACCTTAATCTCCTTCGATGTTAGATCGGCACACTCATTTTTCGCATAGAGATAAAGCATCAGAATGATATCCCATCGGGAGGCCCAGTAATAAATAACCCGAATTCCACCCCTTTTCCCTCGCCCGGAAACTGCCCAACGCAGCTTACGTAAACCACCACTGCCACGGATCAAACACCCAACTTCAGGCTTCAATATCAGAACTCCCTGAAGATTACGGTACTCCTCGGGAGTTAAAGTTTTCTCTACCCGTCTCGTAAAAATTGGAGTCTCAACAATCATCATAGTCTCACACCCTTACCTATATGTCAATGACGCATACGTCATTGGCATATTAATAACAACTCTCGAATTTTTCACTTATCGCTCCCCAAAGAGCCACGAGTTGCTTGTCCTTGTCATTTTTTTCTTTATCCGCTAGACACTCCCCCATGCCACATCGCGGACTCAATCATGACGAGGCCTTGGCGCTCGGAGAACATCCGGTGCCTACGACCGATCAAACTTTCGAAGGACTCGGTCTCTCGGAGGCCATCCTGAAATGTATTCAGCATGTCGGGTTTAAAAATCCGACACCCATCCAATCAGCGGTCATTCCGCCTGCCTTGAAAGGGGAGGATATTATCGGATTGGCACAAACCGGTTCCGGAAAAACCGCCGCCTTTGCCCTGCCCATTGCCGAACGGCTGATGCATGGGCAGGGACTGCGCGGCCTGATCCTCTGCCCTACCCGTGAGATCGCCCTGCAGACCAAGGCGTTTTTGGATCTGTTTGGCAAACACCACCACTTGACCACGGTCTGCCTGATCGGCGGGGTCAACATGAATCCGCAAATCACGGACCTGAAAAAAAATCCGGACCTGTTGATCGCCACGCCCGGACGCCTCTATGATCACTTGAACCGGCGCAACGTCCGGCTCGACCGTATCCAAGAACTGGTCCTTGATGAGGCCGACCACATGCTCGATCTGGGATTCTTGCCCCAGATTGAAAACATTGTGTCGCATGTCCCGAGACAACGTCACACCATGATGTTTTCCGCCACCATGCCCAGTGCCATCGAACGGCTCGCGCAACGTTTTCTCCACCACCCCACGCGCATCGACATCCTCCCCCAGGGGCGCGCCGCGGAAGGGATCACTCACCGGCTCTACCTGGTGCGGGACGACATGAAAAAACAGGCCCTGCTTGCCCTACTGCATCAAGAACTGGGGAGCACCTTGGTCTTCACTCGCACCAAGGTCGACGCCACTTGGCTAGCGCGTGTCCTGGAAAAAGAAGGGCAACCCGTCTCGCACATCCATTCTGACCGAAGCCAGCGGGAACGCACGGATGCCCTCAAAGGCTTCCGTGAGGGAGAGCATCGCATCTTGGTGGCCACCGACATCGCCTCCCGCGGCATCGATGTCCCCGGGATTCAACACATCGTCAATTTTGACATCCCGCAAACCGTGGAAGAATACATCCACCGGGCCGGTCGTACCGCTCGGGCCAATGCCGTTGGACTCGTCTCGACCATCGCCACTTGGCTCGACAAATCGATGGTCAGAGATATCGAAAAAGCTTTGGAGAAGGAACTGCCCCGTTGCACCTTGCCGGGGGTGGAGCCTTATACGGAATTGAAGGTCAAACCGTTTGGGCGATTGCGGCGTCGGCGTTAATGGGATTGTAGGGGCGTGATTCATCACGCCCTGCAGGGCCACGCCTGGGCGCAATAAATTGCGCCCCTACAACCAAACCCGAAAATAGAAAAAAAATTTGGACCGCACCCTTACCCACCAAGGCCGTTGCCGCCAATCTTGCAACGTAATCTCCCTCGATGACGTCAGATCTTTCACAAATTGCCCATCCAACACCCCAACCGCCTCCCCATCTCTCCCAAAGAGATTCACCTCCAGATTCCGGAAAAAACTGATGTGATCAATATTGGAGGTCCCAACCGTAAACCACTCCCCGTCCACCGTGGCACTCTTGGCATGCAGAAACCGTCCCTGATATTCAAAGAGCCGCACGCCGGCGCCAAGCAGACGGGCATAGGTGGCCTGCCCCGCCCAACGGGCGATCCGCACATCGGTCACGCCCGCCGTCAGCAGCGCGACCTCTACCCCCCGCTGGGCGGCCCGGCGCAAGGCACGACGGATCCCGCGATCCGGGATAAAATAGGGGTTGGTTAAATGGATACATCGTTTGGCATGAATGATCGCCGCCAGGTACTCTTGTCGGATCAAGCTCTTGCGCCGCCAACCATGGTTGGGGATCATGTGAAACTTCGATTGCTGCCAGTCAGGACGAAGTTCGCCGCGCCACAACTCGACCACATCCATCTTGGCCAGGTACCACAAGCCCTCCCAGTTCTCTTGGAAGAGCCGTTTCAGACGTTGGACAGAAACATCCTCCCAAATACCCAAACCGGTATCCCGCCAAGCCTCCGGACCACGAAAACGAGCGGAATATTCCGATGATAAATTGAACCCCCCGACAAACCCAACCTCACCATCCACCACCATCAACTTACGATGATCACGTCGCCCCAGATGTTCACTGATCGGGAATAAGGGATGGAAGGGCTTGACCGCTATTCCTTGTTGTTCAAGCTCTGCAAAAAATGACGCATCCGTGCGGAGACAACCCAAGGCATCATAAATCAGCCTCACCTCCACCCCCTCCGCGACTTTTTGGGTCAAAAGTTTTGCAAACGAGGCGCCAATCTCATCACTGGCAAAGTAGTAAAACTCGATATCAATACTGACGTGCGCCTTGCGGATCGAATCCTGCAAGGCCGCAAAAAAATCATCCCCTTCAAAGAAAAATGTCAGGCGCGGATTCAAGGCAATCTATTTTTTTCTCCCAACCATTTTTTAAACTCTTGTAGAAATTCATTCAAGGCAGGATCTTCGGCAACGCCATCACAGAGTCGGGCGCGCATTTTCCTTCCTTCAAACCCAAGATCAACCAACTCAGACGATTCCCCCGAACGACACGAGAGCGGCTCCTGGGTCAACATAGGCAACGGAATGATTTTAAGGCGGCGGGCCAAGCGCGTCAGGTTGTCGGTGTCAGAACTATCCACCCCCGCCACGATGACCTCGGGATCAGTACCTACCTGATGTTTGAGCCCCCCCTTTTCCAACACCCAACGCTCGGAGTGCCCTCGCAACGGCCCCGTTTCTTCTAAGACATAGACAAGGGTCAGATCACTCATCTCAGGCGGTGGCATGGATAAGGAGGTACTCGCCGAAACATCAGGGGCGGCGGTTGGCACCTGTGAGATGGGGTCGTCCTGTCGATGCAACAAAAAGCCAATCCCCACCAATAGCATGGCAGCCAAGGCATATCGAAGCTCCACCCGGGCCGATATCCTCCGCCACGGAGGACGAATCGACCGCTGCGCCAAATCATATATCGCCAAACGGGCCTCGGGCGAGGGCTTTTCCAAACGAGGCATTGCCTGCATGGTGAGTTCTAAATCTTGCTGATGAACCTGGCACCTCTCACAAACCAACAGATGCCCCACCACCACCTCACGTTGTTCCGCGGGTAACAGATCTTCCCGCAGATCAAACAGCAGGCCCTGGCACTCTTCACATGACAGGCTCATGTTATCCACCCCCTCTTTTTACCTGCAAAAAATCCCCCTGATCCTTGTCATGACGATACCGGGTCAACTTTCGGTTCAAGGTTTCGACCGCATAACGCACCCGACTCTTGATGGTCTCCATCGGCACACCCACAATGTCAGCAACCTCGTGGTATTCCAAATCCCCCTGCACCCGCAATAAAAAGGCCTCGCGCTGCTCCTCGGGAAGATCTTGTAACAATCGTTTCATCCATTCCTGCACCTCCCCCTGGTAGCAGGCCTGCTCCGGGCTATCACTCACCTCCGGGACACGTTCGGCAAGATCGCCCTGTTCATCGGATTGCAGCGCCGACATCGCCCCCCTGGCTTCATGCCGACACCGATCAATCCACTGCCGCCGGGCGATGGTAAAAACCCAGCCGGAGAAACTTTCGGATTTAAATTTGGCGGCCGAGCGAATCACATGAAAAAAGGTCTCTTGAAAGATCTCTTCGGCCACCTGGCGGCTTCGAGTCATCCGCACCAAGAAGCCAAAGAGCTTGGATTCATAGCGGTAGTAGAGCTGGTCAAAGGCGTCCAGCTCCCCCCGAACATAGGCCTCCATGAGCTGCTCATCGGTACGATGTCCATGAACTTTTTCTGCCAAACGATCCTCCCGGGACGCAATGTACCTGAGGGGCATAACAGAGTAAAGGGCCTGAGTCATCACTAGGTAAACGACCTGATATTCGGTTTTGGTTTGATTATTTTCTACATCCGCCCATGCTGATGCCGGATATCCTCGCCCTTCACCATCAACACCACCATCTCGGCGATATTGGCCGCATGGGCCCCAATACGCTCTAGGTAACGGGTGATGCCCAGCAGGCGGGTCGAGCGGTAAATGCTAAAGATATCGCGGGACATGAATTCCACCAATTCGTTGAACACATCGCGGGAATATCCCTCAATCTCCTCCTGGCGCCGAATGACCTGATAAGCGCGAGTCGCCTCTTCCTTGACATAGGAGCGCAGGCTGTCCTCCACCATGCGTTCCACGATGTCGGTCATTTTCGGCAAGGTCACGTAGGGTTTGAGCGCTGGTTGCTGGTTGAGTTCCAACACCATTTGGGAAATATCCACGGCCAGATCACCAATGCGTTCCAAGTCGGCCACGATCTTCATCCCACAGGCCACACTACGAATCTCATGAGGGGTTAGTGTGGGGGCACGACGCGCCGTGCCCCTGCTAAATAAATCAATGCAAAAATTATCTATTTGAATCTCAAATTGATCAACCTTTTGATCCTCGTCGATCACCTGTTTGGCAAAACTATTCTTTTGCTCCACCATCCCCTGAATGGCCTTCTTTACCATCCCCTCCACCATCTTCCCCATGCTGAGGATGTCGGTCTTCAGATCGGAAAACCCTCGAGACACCTGTTTCACTTTTTTCTCCACCACCCTCTTTGCCTTTTGTTTCGCCATAATGGCCGCCTCCTAGTACAGTTCTATTTAAAAGGAAAGCTGTAACTATTCCCCTTTTTCTGCCCTGAAGACCCGACATTTTCCTGGATGTCAATTTTCCAATCTCCTTGACGCAACTTGAGATATCCAATGACCCGAAAAGGGATCATGCGTTACGATTCCTTTCATCATCACCGTCGGTCATCCAGAATGGCGGGGTTTGATTACGCCTCCGAGGGGGCCTATTTTGTAACAATTTGTATCCAAAATCGGGAATGCCTTCTGGTTCCTGAGACGATCCGAACCATGGTGAAAAAATCCTGGGATGATTTGTCCGTCCGTTTTCCACAAATCTTATTGGATGAATTTGTGATCATGCCCAATCATATTCATGGGATTGTTTTCATCATGGATAACCCAGTCTGTAGGGGCGAATCTTGTATTCGCCCCCGTTCTATTCGCCCCAACCCCGATCATCCCGAGGAGGGCGATCACAAGGATCGCCCCTACGGTACCCGTGTTGGATCCATCGGACGCATGATCCAGGCGTTTAAATCAATCACCACCCATCACTACACAACCGGTATAAAACAACGAGACTGGCCATCATTCCAAAAACGCTTGTGGCAACGCAACTACTACGAACGCATTATCCGAAACGACGAAGAACTGAACCACATCCGCCAATACATCCGGGACAACCCTAAAAATTGGCATCAGGATCCAGAAAATATTGACCCAGCAATAAGGCATCGATCATGTAGGGGTTCAAAATTTTGAACCCCTAATCAGGCGGGCAGCCAAGGGTAAAAAATCACAGGGAAAAAGTCGACCTCATGTTGAGAGTCCTGAGACGCGGCGAGCGGGCCGAAAACCGATAAAGATGTCACGGAAGACCGGGCGGTCGACGCTGTAGCGGAAACGCACCCCCAAGATCATCGCACTGCCATTAACGAAGGAACCACCGCGCCATCCGGATAGGTGGGATCATCCACTTCAATGGTCGTCGGCTCATCAAAATGGGCCAGCTTCTTACCTGAGGCGTCACAAAGCTGTCTGGTAGGGGTCGCATGCGGGCCTTCGCCTGCCGCCAGGCTCCATTCATCATCGGAGGGAAGATAAAAACCGTTCTCCTCACAAAATTCATAGGCATGGGCGTGGCTGGCCATCACCACCGGCTTGTTCGGGAGATGCAAGCTTCTCTCATCCTCCGGAGAAAGCCGATCGGTCAGATAAAAGACAATCACCTCCCCATGGACCTGGGGATCACTCGGATCTTTGCCTGCAAAAATATCTTTCATGGAGCCACCCAGTAGTGCTTCCACGTTACGTCCCCGGGCGATGATCGAACAGCTATGGTCCGCGGTCAGGGCTGGATTGGTCAGAAGGACACAGGGATTCTCGGCCTTAAGAAACTTTTGGGTATGGGCGGTATAAACTAAATTGATGGCTGGAACCTGGGCCAAATCAAAGGCTGGCACAGCCCTCCCATCCACGGTCCCAGCGAGGACCCGGCAAAAAACCATTTCACTGATCGCTGACATAAAATCCTCCCTGAAAATATTTTTAATACCCCTTGGGGGGCGATAATGTATCTTCGTTAGCTCTTAGAATTTGTTGCGTGTGGGACCAATATTCTCGTCAGTCAGAAATTTCAATGACGCGACTCCTCCGTCACGGGATAAACAACACCTCTTTTACTCATTTAACCACAAAAGAACACCGCTGCCAAAAACCCAATATTTACCAAAATATTTACATTGACCGCTTCTTTTTAAACAGCTTAACCTGCGATCACAAGGGGCTCGCGTCGCCCCCTCCACCGGCAAAGCCGGATGGAGCCTTCCCCTCAACAGCCCGTTGGGCCTAGGAGGGGAGTTTCTAGGTACAATATGAGCCAAGCTCTCGCTTTAAAATATCGCCCGCAAGACTTTACCACCGTACTTGGCCAAGAGGTCACCGTTCAAATCTTGCAAAACGCCCTCACGGGGAAGCGCATTCATCACGCCTATCTCTTCACCGGCCCCCGGGGGATTGGGAAAACCTCGCTGGCGCGCATCTTTGCCAAGGCACTGAATTGCGTCCAAGGCCCAACCGCCACCCCGTGTAATCAATGCACTCCCTGCCAAGAAATCACATCGGGTCGGTCGCTCTCCGTCCTGGAGATCGATGGGGCCTCCAACACCTCGGTGGAAGACGTGCGCAGCTTGAGGGAAAACATCAACTACCTCCCCACGGACGGAAAAAATAAAATTTACATCATTGACGAAGTCCACATGCTCTCAACGGCCGCCTTCAATGCCCTGTTAAAAACCCTGGAAGAACCGCCGGCACACGCCATCTTTATCTTTGCCACCACCGACCCGCAAAAGGTCCCGGCCACCGTCCTCTCGCGTATCATCCGGCTCGATCTTCGGCCTATCTCCACACAACAAATCGTCAAGCACCTGCAATCCATTGGACAAAAAGAGGGTTTTGATACCGAACCAGAGGCACTTTTTGAGATCGCGCGCGAGGCCACCGGTGGGATGCGCGATGCCTTGAGCTTGCTCGACCAGATTGTTTCCTTTGAAGGTCGCGTCTCCAGTCAAGCCGTGGAACGAGTCCTAGGCCTCTCGCCTCGCCGTTTCGTCCAAGAGTTAAGTGCCAGTATTTTAGCGGGCGACGCCGCTCAAACCCTTACGATCGCCGAACAGGTTTATCAGTCGGGCATTGATCTCAAACGGCTCAGCTTGGACCTCCTGGAATATTTTCGTCATATGATGGTCTTGCAAGTGAATGCCGATCCATCGCTGTTTGACCTGCCGGAAAGCGAGCTGGAGCAACTACGGCAAAAGGCTACAGGGATTCCGGCGCACCAACTAGACCAGATTTTTCGCCTCCTGCAACGTGGCGTGAGCGAACTCATGCGAGCCCCGCTGCCCAAGGTTCACCTCGATGTCCTCTTGCTAAGACTGTGCCGTCACGGGGAGCTCAAGTCGCTCGAAGAAATCTTGGCCTTGCTGAAAGACAGATCAGGGCCGTCCATCGCCATCCCACCCACACCGCGGCCCACCATAGTGCCCCCTGTGACACCGATCGCATCTCGTGTGACATCCCCTCAAGTTGTACCTCCTCCTAGCCGTGCAGAGACCGGCAAAACTTGGCCCGACTTCATGACCTTCATCAAGGGACGCAAGCCGCAAATGGCCGCCTTGTTGGAACATGGTCATTTAGTGAGCTTGGAAGCGACTGAAGTGGTCTTGGAGTTTTCCCCCAAATCCGTATATGCGGATATGCTCAAGGATGAAGATCGAAGACAGGCGCTGGGAACCTTGCTCCAGGAATTTTTTGGGGTCAAAAAACATCTCCAATGCTTGGAACAGACCGGCGCTCCGGCAACCGCATCACAAACCTCTGGGGAATCGATTGTCAATGAAGCCATCGATATCTTTCAACCCAGTGCCACCAAGATCATCTCAGGGGGAACGGCATGAATCCATTGGAACGCCTCGTCAAGGCCTTTACCCGCCTCCCGGGCATTGGAGAAAAAACCGCCACCCGTTTGGCCCTCTTTACCCTGCGCGATGAAAAAGACACCGGCCGCGAACTGGCCGAGGCCCTGATCTTCATCAAAGAAAAGATGCATTTTTGCCAGCAATGTCAAAATCTCACGGAAGCGGAACTCTGCATCATTTGTCGCGACCCCAATCGCACCCCCTCTTTAATCTGTGTCGTAGAGGACATCTCCGATCTCGTCGCCCTGGAAAAAATGGGAGACTACCGCGGACACTATCATGTCTTACATGGCGCCCTCTCTCCCCTTGACGGCGTTGGCCCAGAAGAATTAAAAATAAAGAGTCTCATGCGAAGAATCGAACAAGGGACCACCGCAGAGGTTATTTTGGCGACTAATTCCAACCCATCCGGCGAAATGACCGCACTCTACCTCAAAAAGGTGTTGGCCCCTTTTAAAATTTCCATCTCCCGAATTGCCTCTGGCATCCCCATTGGGGCTAATGTAGAACATACCGACGCACAAACCTTATCACGCGCCATTGAAAGCCGAAGGGAGTTTTAACTATGTCATTCATTCATCCGCTGGAAAAAGAGATTAACTGCAAAATTGTCTACTACGGGCCCGCCTTGGCCGGCAAGTCGACCAACCTGCAACAGATTTCCAAAAAAACCAGCTCGGGCAAACAAGGAAAGCTTGTCTCGCTGACCAACACCGAAGACCGCACCCTGTTCTTCGACTTCTTGCCGCTTTCCCTGCAAAAGGTGCAGGGCTATTCGGTGCGTTTTCATATGTACACGGTCCCAGGCCAAGTCTTGTATGAGAATAGCCGCAAGATCATTGTCAAAGGGGTGGATGGCATCGTCTTCGTCGTCGATTCTCAAGTGGAGCGGATGGAAGAAAATCTTCAGTCCTGGAAAGACCTGGAGGCCAATCTGAAAGAACAAGGCCTTGATCTAGCGACCCTGCCCTTGGTGATCCAGTACAACAAACGAGATATGTCAGGAGTGGCCCCTGTGGAACAACTCCAAAAACTCTTCAACAAACGCGATGTCCCGTCTTTTGAAACCGTCGCCAGCAAGGGTACTGGGGTGCTAGAATCGCTGCAGGCTATTTCTAAACAAGTGCTCCGGGATTTGAAAAAACCTTAACACCCCCTACCGCGGTCTCCAAGATTGCCTTAATCCCCCTCTTACATTAAGAGGGGGATACCAATCAATACGGAGTGTCTGTGAAGTTTGAATATAATAATCCTGTTCTGAAACTTCGTCGTAGAGAGTTACGAAACAAGGCAACTGATACAGAAAAAATACTGTGGCAAAAATTGCAGCGCAAACAACTCCGCAGACATAAATTTGTCCGGCAATATAGCGTTGGACCCTACATCCTTGATTTTTATTGCCCAAAAGCACGATTGGCCATTGAATTGGATGGTTTTCAACATGACTCAGATGAAGGAAAAATCTACGATCAGGAACGAACTAATTATCTCGCAACTTGCGATATCAAGGTCATCCGATTCTGGAATAAAGAGATCCTAAGCGACTTAGAAAAAGTAATCTCACGAATTGCAGGGTTGTTACCCCCCTCTTAATGTAAGAGGGGGGAAGGGGGGTGTTAAAGTTTTACCCGATCCGCCGGAACGGAGTCCTCGCCTTGGCGCCATTGGCGATGGGGTCGGGTGTGGATAAAACATTGTTTCAATGAATCGGAAGCGGCAAGGGGTTGTTGGGTATCACTCAACGTCACGGCCAATTGAATCACCTCATCCACCAAGACCTCTGAGCTAATTTTACCAAACAAGATCTCGCCATCCTCGCGGTTAATCTGGGCGGAATTGGAATTTTGGCAATTGGTCAGACAATCCACCACCCGCAACTCCGCCTTCTTGCCGAACCACCCCTTTTTCAATTTTCGGGCATAGGTGGCACGCAGGGTTGGTTCGTCGATCAAACACGGATCCGCCTGTTTATTTTCCCGAATGCAGGAACGGCAGACAAGTAAGGTCACTTTTTTACCCATAGGGTCCCCTATCTGGCCGATTTGACGAGGGCTGTCAATGGGACAAATATTTCGCAACACTTTCTCTTTCCAACCGATAATGACTCTCGTATATGTTAGACCATAATCCATTGACTCCCATGACTGACACAAACCGACGCTCCATCTCTGGCCCAAAATTTCCCCCGCCGACTCACATGATTGAGACCGATGATGGGGTGGAACTGGCCCTCTGGGACGAGGGGGAAAAGGGGATCCCGGTCGTTTTTCTCCATGGGTTTCCGGAAAATCATCACAGCTGGGATGCCCTGATAAAAAACCTTCCCGCCAAGGTACGAAACCGCTTTCGTTTGATCCGTTATGACCTGCGGGGTTTTGGGGAAAGCGCCAAGACGGGCGAGGCCTCCCTGCATCGACTTTATGAGGACCATCAACAGGTCATCAAGGCCCTGCGGTTGCCAAAATATCACCTCGTCGGCCACGATTGGGGGGGAGCCATCGCCTTGCATACGGCCCGCCAGGCCCCTGAGACACTGCGCTCCATGACGGTCTTAAACACCAATTATTGGAAGACGGATTTATTTGGCATGTGGCACCTGCTTTTTCTCAACCTACCAGCCATCCCAAAACTAGCCTTCAACCTCATCCCAACCCGCCTGTTTCGAATGGCGATACGTGCGGCCTTCGTGCAACCCGCCCGGCTGAACCGGCAAGTGGCCGAGAGTTTTCTAAAAATGTTCCATGACCCCAGCACCATCGAATATTGGATTCGCCTCTATCGCAATATGGGCAAGGGTTTATTGGGAAAGAAACTCCCGAGCTTACAACGCCTCTTTTCCGACAAACTTGACGTGTCTTTACAGCCTTCTCCCAAGGCCTATCAGGTCCCAACCTGCCTGATCTGGGGCCAAGAAGACCGCTTCAATCCCCCCTGGATCGGCGAAGACATCCGCTCCCGCCTCAGCCAAAAGGGATGTGCGACCGAACTCCACCTCGTCAAAGATGCGGGGCACTTCGTCCATGAAGAAAAACCCGAGGCGGTGGTAAAATTAATCTTGAAGCATTGGCAGTCTTGTAAATGAGCGTGTGGGCGACCCACCGGGTCGCCCCTACTGCGGAACTTTTTTCCAATCCTCCAAAAACTTCTGGATCCCAATGTCGGTAAGCGGGTGTTTGGTGAGTTGTTTAATGACCGAAAGCGGGATCGTGGCCACATCAGCGCCGATCAGGGCGGCGTCGCGCACATGGATCGGGTTGCGAATCGAGGCCACCAAGATCTTGGTCTTGAAGTCGTAGTTGTCATAAATCTGCCGAATATGTTCGATCAACTGCATCCCCTCTTCCGAGATGTCATCAAAACGCCCGACAAAGGGACTCACATAGGTCCCGCCCGCCTTGGCGATGAGCAAGGCCTGATTGGCGGAAAAAGTCAGCGTCACGTTGGTCTTAATCCCCTCGGAGGCGCACTGCTTCACCGCTCGCAGCCCCACCTCGGTCATGGGGATCTTGACCACGATATTTTTGTGCATCTTGGCAAAGTGGTAAGCCTCTTTCATCATTCCCGCAAAATCGAGGCTGACCGTCTCCGCGCTGATCGGCCCGTCGACAATCTTCGCAATCTCCTTAATCGTCTCATCATAATTCCGCCCCGTCTTGGCGGCTAGCGAGGGATTGGTCGTCACCCCGTCAATCACCCCCATGTCCCAAGCCTCTTGAATTTCCTTCACGTCGGCCGAATCGATAAAAATTTCCATATGACTTTCTCCTTGAAAGTTAAACAGGCTGGGATGTAGCAAATGGAAGCTGAAATCCGCAAGCGATTTCAAAGAGGTGAATGAAGATAACTTATCCGGTCAACGACTCCACCAAGGAACGAATCTCCTCATCACTGTGGCGGAATCCATCCGATGATTGGCTGGCTATCACCGTCGCCGTCCCGGGAAGGAAGTTGCTTGATGCGCTCATTTTTTCCATTGCATGCTTTATCTTTCTAAGGCATACTTTTTCTAGATTAAGGAGGTTTTAGAGATGGCATCCTTGGAACCCTTTGCGACCAAACTGCCCGCCGATCTCAAGAAGCTCTTGGACCGGGTTTGTGCAAGATTCGGGCTTCGTAAAAATTTTGTGGTGGAGTCGGCCCTGCGCGAAAAATTGGAAGATCTGCTCGACACCTATGATCTGCAAGAGGCGGTCAAAGAGGCCTCCGGGTTTCATGCCTGGGAAAAGGTCAGACAAGATCTGCAAAAGCAGAGGTAACCATTGCCTTACCGTTTGGAGCTGGAAACCCGGGCCCGTAAGGAGTTGTTGGACCTTCCCAAAGCGATCCAAGACCTCCTGTCCGATTTGTTAGATGACTTGCAAAACAATCCCCGCCCCCCCGGGACAAAAAAACTGACCGGTCAAGAGGGTTATCGAATTCGCAAGGGAAATTATCGGGTCCTTTATGCGGTAAGCGACAAGGAACAACTCGTCCGTGTTTACCGAATCGGACATCGTCGGGAGGTTTATCGTTAAAAGTTAAGTAAACTTCCCAAAATACACCACCTGCCCAGGATCAGAACATTCCACCAAAAGTTGTTTGACGGTTTTCTGGAGGGTTGGGTGGAGTAAATCTGGGGCCAGATCGGCCAAGGGTTGCAGGACAAAACGACGTTTTTCCAGTTCCGGATGGGGCACAACCAGATTGCGCGTCCGGATCACTTTTTCATCAAAAAACAGCAGGTCCAAATCCATGGTCCGCGCCCCCCAACGGATGGCCCGCTTGCGCCGCATCGCCCGTTCCCGGCCCAGCTGGATTTCCACTTCCTGCAACAGTAACAGCAACGGCTCAGGCGCCTTGTCTGTCGCAATTTTCAAAACCCCATTGAGAAACGCCCCCCCTTCGGTCCCGGGGATCGGATCCGTTTCATAACAGGGGGCCACGGCGGTCACCACCGCATGGGTACGCAACAAATCAATCGCCTGCTGACATTGCTGAAACCGATCCCCCAAGTTGGCCCCTAGGCCGATGTAGGCTTGATGCATCATGAAATTTGAAGACGGAGTAACAAAAAAACAAAACAATTTCAACGAATTAACTTACTCCGTCTTCATTTGACCCTCAATTTTAAGGGAATAAAATGACTTGATTTTATTTGTATTTTTGTCTATATTGTTAACTGTAATTAACAAATAAAATATGTATCTACAGCAACTCAAAAACATTGCGACCGCCAGATCCCTCCGTTCGGCGGATCTTGCTCGATTTGGGAATGTCTCACGGGCGGCCGTCACCAAATGGTTTCATCAAGGTAAGACAGGCGATGGTTGGATCAACATCGAAACTAACACACTAAGGCAACTGGCCCATGGGTTACACATTCCTGAGAATCTGCTCCTGCAAAAGCCCTCCGATCTTTCCGACTTAACAACACAATTTCTGTGGGATCATATTTATCCGAATATGGAGAGCTTTTTGCGGGCTATCACCCACGCAGAACTTCCCGCCCTGGGGCGACTCGTTCAAATATTGGGCTTCCATCAGGCCAGCCAAGTGGCCGGGCACAAAGTGATTCGTCTTTTTGCCCAATACAAAAAATATCTAAAACCAGCGCGGCAAAAACAATTGGAAACCTTATGGTCCCTCTATTCGAACCCCCATTAATCTCAAAAAAGACCATGTCAGAAAAAAGCTCGCCGGCACCACTACACCGAGCACTCGTGCAGCTCTTTCAAGGAGGCCCTGAAGATCTTTGGTTGGTGGGAGGAACGGCACTGGCCGGTTATTATGCTGAACACCGTCGCTCCGATGATATTGACTTGTTTGCAGGGAGTCCGTTCACCTATCAGGCGACGGTGATGAATACCCGTTCTCTCAAAAAAGCAGGCGCCCTCTTTCAACGCGAAACCAGCTCCCCAGCCTACTACCGCGCCGAGCTACGCTTTGAGGGACACCCTTTCACTATCGACATCGTCTTAGATGAAAATCTTCATCACTTTGGCCAGGCCACAAAAACAGACGACGGTATCTGGGTCGCCACACCAGAGACCTTACTCGCCACAAAAATTGCCTGCTTGGTGAGTCGCTGTTCCGAAAAGGATCTGTTTGATTTGTCCTGGTTACTTCCCAGGGCTCCGCATCTCACCATGAAGCAGTTTATCGAATTGGGAAATCTCGTGGATGGTGGGCTCAACATAGAATCCCTCCTCATCAGTATGCAAGGGGCAAGACTCCGAGAAGAGGCGTGTCATTTTCTTCTTCCTGGCGACCTCACCCCCAAACAAGCCTTTCATCAAATCGAGGTCCTACGAAAAGGGCTGATTCAAAAACTCATGCGCCATGAAGCCGAACAACCTCTCTCAGCCGATGTAAAATTATTAAAAAAGGCCCTCAAGGAACAAAAGAAACTGCGCTAAGTCGAGTGACCGCCTCCACCACATCTTCCCTCAACCCAAAGGCTGAAATCCGAAAAAAACCCTCTCCCGCAGGGCCAAACCCAGAGCCGGGGGTGATCACCACATGGGCCTCAGAGAGGATCTTGTCAAAAGTTCCCCAGGAGTCCAAGCCCTTCGGGGTCTTGACCCAGAGGTAAGGGGCGTTGACTCCTCCCGAAACACTGAAACCAGCCTGCGCCAGTCCGGCCCGAATCAGCCGTGCGTTTTCCAGGTAATAGGCAACCGTCTCTTGCACCTGGATTTTCCCTTCGGGGCTGTAGCAAGCCGCCGCCGCCCGCTGCACGGGATAAGAAACACCGTTAAACTTAGTGGTATGGCGGCGATGCCACAGGGCATTGATAGAGACTGGGTTTCCAGAAGCATCCTCCCCCTTCAGGGCCTCCGGAACCACCAGGTACGCGCACCGAGTCCCCGTAAATCCGGCCGTCTTGGAAAAGCTGCGAAACTCGATCGCCACCTCCTCTGCCCCTGCAATCTCATAGATGGAATGAGGGATGGCCGGATCGGTGATAAAGGCCTCGTACGCCGCATCGAAAAAAATCACCGCACGATTCTGCCGTGCGTAATCCACCCAACGTTGCAACACCGCACGCGTCAACACGGCCCCGGTGGGATTATTGGGGGAACAAAGATAGATGAGATCAATCTTCCCCTTCGGAAGATCGGGTGAAAAACCATTGGCCTCGGTGGCCGGGAGATAAGTCAGCCCTTCATAGCGTCCTTGGGCATCGATCATCCCCGTGCGTCCCGCCATCACCTGCGTATCCACATAAACCGGATAAACCGGATCCGTCACCGCCACGCGACAAGCCGCCCCGAAGATCTCTTGAATATTTCCCGTGTCGCATTTGGAACCATCGGAGACAAATATTTCACTCGATTTGAGCGTGACCCCACGCGCCTTGAAATCGTGTTCCAGGATCGCGTCGATCAAAAAAGGATACCCTTGCTCCGGACCATACCCACGAAAGGCCTTGGGATCGCCCATCTCATCGACCGCTGCATGAAAGGATTGAATAACTGAAGACGGCAAAGGACGGACAACATCGCCAATCCCCAAGCGGATGATCTTGGCCTGGGGATTATTCTCCTGAAAGGCCCTGACCCGGCGACCGATCTCCGGGAAGAGATAGCCGGCCTTGAGTTTGAGGTAGTGTTCGTTGATAGGAGCCATCATTGATTCCTAGTACACTGGCTGGCATCCCGCAAGAATTTTACTAGGGCATCAGCGACAACTCTCACATCAGTCAACATGCTGTAATCATTTATTTATTACTAACACCACAAGAATCCCCCAAATGATGACCCTCTAGTACGCAACTTCCTCCCTTCCCCTGCCGATAATAGACCTGGAGGATTTTATTTTGATAGCCCCATTGCTCACACAAATTACGCGGTTTGGCAGGGCCTTGCAATCAGGGTTGGGGGTCTTTACCTCGGCCAATTCTAATCAGGTCCGGCCAGGTCCGGATGGCTACCAGACCATCCCGCCTCCTGCTTGTGAGACGCTTTCAGAAGCCTCAATGATCGCGGCACATTCGGTGCGATTTTCCGACCCACCAGTAACGGCCTCAGACCCCACAGACGCCGCCCCCATGGATAAAACCTGTCCGGCCATCAAAATTACCCGAAAAGAAGATCCGACCGATGCCGCTCCCAACCCCTCTCCAGCAATTCCCGCAGGGACATTAGTTCCAAAAGACAACCTCTCCAACTTTTTGATTCACAATTTTTGGGTCTGTTACAATGGTTACCAAGATGCCTCCAATGATGAAGGACGCTTGCTGACGTTTATGTGCGCTCGGGGCAACCCCGAGGCCTTGCACCTGAACCATCTCGTCTCTGAATATGGGACATTACTGACACAGTATGAACAACTAGAAATGGCCCATCCAGAGGGATATGAATCAGAGAAACTGGCCCTCGTGGACACCATTACTGGCAAACACAACGAGGTGATGCAGGCCCCGTTCCGCAAACACTTCATGGATACCTATTACGAAAAGATCAAACAAGAGGCAAAAAGATTGCGACCGATTGATAACGCATTGGCCACCATACAAATAAGAACCGCACGGGGGGAAAACCCCATGCGCTATCGGCTACATTATCACCCGGAATACACCAAGGGCGGCGGGGAATTTGTCACCCTGGAGATCAGCGTTCACTCCGAGGCACAGGTAGTACAGGTGTCAACCGAGCTGGAAATGCGCGGGTCGATCATCATCGATCGTCGATCTTCGACTCTCTTGCTTTACAACGCATCGATGGAAAACTTGGGACGTCCAGAGGCAAGGGCAGTGGCGCTCCGCAAACTATTGCTAGAAGGGGTCGAACAAAAGCTCTCAACCCATGCCGATTTTCCCGTCCTCAAGACTCGGCTGAAGATTTTTGGCACCATCCAAGATAACAGCGGCGGTGCCAATCATGATGCCCTGTTTGACGCCGCCGGTAAGATGCTCGCCACTCTCGAAGAAGCTCACGCTCAAGAAGTGTTGGCCAAGGACTTACTGTACCAATTAGATGACGCCATTGTTAGCTATGGTGAGAAGTCAGAGGTAGTGAGTAAAATCCCGCTCACCATCGAAATACACCGGGAACAAGCCGCCGGACGGCTCGTGTCAATGAGTCGTTAACATCTGCATCTGCGTACGAATCTGGCTCAGACTGGTACGTACTTTCGCCACCAAATCCGCTCGCTCCGGCAGTCGCTCAAGCAAAGCGAGGGTTTCTCTCAGCCTTTGCAACACACGCACCAACAAGCGTTCGCGACGATGACAATTTTTGTCAAAGAAGACGACATTGCTGGATCGAACCCGCTGCAAATGAACGTCCAGATCATCCAATTCTCCTCCCAATGACTGAAGTCGGTTGGTCCAATCTTGAGGCCTGTTCCGCAACGCATCTTCGAATTGACCAATGATAGTCGGAGTCACATCAAGCAAGAGGCTCCAAGAGCGTTCTAGATCCTCCTGAGTAACCAGTGGGATGGTGTCACAGTGCGCTTTAAAACGTTCCACTTGCCTTGCCAAACGCCCGACCAGCGGAGAAGCCGCCACCCGAGTTTCTAAATCTTGTAAAGCCTTCCCTGACAAACCTTGTAACGCAGAACTTGTCTCTTGATGAAGACCAAAATGAAAAGAATCGCCTTCAAGAGCCTTTAACAACCTAGCGGATAAAGCAGGATCCGTATTTCGAAAGGCGCGGGCCAACCCACGCACCACAATAGGAAGATCCCTGGCCGTCTCAGCCATCGCCATCGAATAGGGATAGTGCGCCAGCTCTCCCAAGGCGCTTAACCATCCCGAAACCACCGCATTTGTCGTCGTCCCCACAGAAGTCATCTGCATTAGGATTGTTATCGGCGCTTTTCCAAGAAGGTTGCTTTTTTTCCCCACTCTTCTTCTTTAAATCCCACCCACCCATCCTGCGCCGCCATCACAAACGGCCGCTTGATTAAGTTGCCGTTTTTGGCGAGCAGGTGAAACACCTGTTCAGTGCTCATTTTTGATAATTTATCTTTTATTTTCAATGCTTTATAATCCAACCCCGAGGTGTTGAAAAGTTTTTTAATATCCCCCACATGCCCCAACATTTTGCGAATCTCCGCCTCCGTGGGGGGCTGTTCCCGGATGGGGAATTTTTGATAGGGGATTTTTTTGGCGTCGAGAAATTTCAGCGCCTTTTTGCAGGTACCGCAGTTTTTGTATTCGTAGATTTTGAGCATGAGGGTTCATAATGGGAACTTTTAAAAAATAATATAAAATTCTCGCAACCTTCCCAACAAGGGTGCGATAGAAGGCGACTACTTAAGGAGATAACCATGTTGACAATGCCCATTCCCGCCGACGCAAGACTCGCTGCCTTTCCCAAAATTGCCTTGGACTCAACGGTCTACCGAAATCTGGTCAACGGCGCACTTGCCGAACAAAATGTCGGTTTGCAATGGCAAGGGGTTAGCATGCAAGGGGCAGACGCCTATCTACAGCTGGAAGTGGTAGCCGCCCCCGATGCTGGCGCCGCGATCCAACTCGATCGAAGCTTTACCATACCTGAAGCCATTCAAGCTTTTCGCGCGGCTGAAGAGACGGTCGAAACAAGGCGCCAAGCCATGGTCCAAGCGGCCGCCGCCCAGATGGTGCTGAGGGATCCCCCGACCGACGCCCGTTTGAAGGACCTCAACCCCGCCGAGCGGGCCTGGTTGGAAAAAACCAGCGATGCCCTGGCCCAGATCGCCGATGACATCTGCGCCGCTCAAACAACCCCTTGGAGCCAGGAGATTGAGGCCTGGGTAGAGACCCACGGCACGGCATTGGACAAGTGGCATTACCGAAGAATTCGAACCCCGGAACTACCCCTTTTGCTGGAGCGCAACTGCCCAACCAGCTTTGAAAATTCGGAAAACTATGCCAGTTCGGTGTCTTGCTTTCCCCCAACACCCTCGTACAACGCCATGCTTCCCGCCGATTTTTCCAAAGAGGAGTTGGCACATCTGGAAACCTTTCCCCCTGAGCACCCGGTAAGGCTCCCCTATACCGTGGTCGAACGGGCCTCCGACGCCGATGTGGCCGCATTGACAGCGGGCCCTCTCAAAGAAGGAGGTCGAGAAATCCGCTGGCTAGTCACTGGACTGGATGGCCGACAATATAGCGTAACCCATATCCTGTTTCATCCCCGCTACGTTGCCTATTTCCGCGCCTTTGCCGATATCCTGGAAGATCACGCCCAACTGCAAGTCGGAGACTCTAGTCTGGACCCGACCTTTCGCGATTACCTCCTGGAGATGGCCACCTGTCTGCGCAACGGGGACATGGAACGGATGCTCAACGCCGACCTGAATCAAACCAAAGGGGATCTCTACTTGAGCTTCTTCCCCCACGAAAGCTACTGGGCCGATAATATGAAATTCCCCTGGAGCTTTGCGGTGGGGCTCCGCGATCATCAGGCGATCAACGCCCTGCGCCACAAGGCCTACGCCTTTGCGGCGCTCGAGGAAAAAGCCTGCACCATCGCCGCGCGGGTCGGGGCGCCGCCCCCTACCTCCAGCATCGCCACGGACGAGATTGAAAAAAGCGTGCAAGTGGTCTGGTTCCACCGCAATGGAGGTTACCTCCGCACCTGCGCCGGCGGGGAGGTCCTGGGCCACGACTATCCGAAGGTAGTGTATCCGGGTGTCGCGGGTCATCGGGCGGTCATCATCGCCGATCCGGTGTTTGCAGATGAGGATATTCTGCAAGGGCTTGCGGCAGAATTCTTACCGCCGGAAGATGCCGCACAGGTCAACGCCACCGCGGTCTTGGAAAATATTGTCTGGCACGAAGGCTCCCATGGAGTTTCTGGAAACAAACCGGACACCGTCGTGGTGGGGGGAGCCGGGACGTTCGGGGTCGTCTACGGCAAACAGTGGGGCAATGTCGTGGAACCTCAGTCAGACACCGCCGTCCCAGTAGCCCACGAGGTTCTCTTCTCCAACCAAGACACAACCGAGGCTGAAATGAACGCCTCACTACGATCCCAGTTTGTCCGGTTATTGAGAAAATTTGTCCCCAAAGAAAAGGTCTTATCGGAAAAGTTCGACGCCCCCCATTCTTTTGGAGCAACCATCTCACTGGGTTGGCTCTACCTCCAAGGGAACATCGTGGAATTGGGAGATGACGGTCTGTTTCAGGTTGATTGGGAACGGTTTGCCCAAAGCCAAAAGGATTTATGGGACAAACTCACCGAGTTCGGTTTCCAAAATTCCTCAGAGGCCTTCCGCGAATTCTGCCGGCAATGTGTTGCCGCGATCCCCGACCCCATCCAAAAACGGATCCTCGAGGGCCTGGCCCGCAAGAACCACCGCTTTCTCCTCAACCGAGGCCACTTAAAACCAGCCCCCCTGGGTCCAGCGGCGTAAAAACCGAAAGAAAACCAATGACCGTCATCCCCCAAGGCCGTTTTCCCCCGGATCAAATGATGGCCATGCTGCACCCGGCTGCGACCCTTCGGTTTCATCTGAGGGCCGGTCTGCAGACGATTGGCGAATTGTGGTACGAGCTGAAAAACAGGGGTGTCGGTATGCAACCCCTGCTCCCCCTGCAAAAATTCGATCCCCTGGAACCGGCCGTCAATCTCCTTTGGCGATTTCACATGACCAAGTCTACAGAAGGCCTTTGCCAGCTAAACCTGCTTGATCTGAGACGCGCCGCCGAGCAGGTCTATCAAGCCTTGGAACCGCTGGCCACACCAAGCCAGATTGAGGGCCTTGACGAACACCTATTCAAGGAAACCGACCGGCAGGAAAAACACAAGCAGCCTTCTCCGCGCGAGGTTCAGAGCGGTTTTCTCGGCTTCTCTCCCGCACTGCGCGAGGCGTTGCAAGGACTCATCACAACGGGACGACAGGATCAGGTCGCGAAAAACCGCCGGATCCTCGCCGCCGCAGATCCGGAACTCAGCCCGCTGCTGCTCCGAAATATCCTCTCCCTCTGGACCTCACAACGACTGCCGGAGGCATCCCCCTCCACCTTGGCCGCATGGGGTGAGATCGTTCGATGGCTCGCCACCACCCCGCGGGCCTACATGCACGGCTATTTTGACCGGATCTCCTTTCCGGGGCACATCGAAGCGGCCAAACTGGAACTGTTGCAGTCTTCCCTAGAGGGGCTAGCCCGGCAGGGGACCCGATTTGAAATCCTTGCGCGCAAGGATTGGGTTCTGCAACAGCGCGCAAAGCCGGCCCTTTACTTCGTTGCCGCCGAGACTCCAACCCCTCCTTCGGAAGAAACAGATGACCCAACCATGGCCTCCATCCCGAAGCGCTGCACGGCCTCATCACTGGCGATCCCGCCTCCCTCAGCGCCTGGCCGGACCAGTATAAGAAGGTCGAGACACCCCCGTTCCATCCACGCATCGGAGAGATCGTCTTCATGCCGGGGCACGGACATTGTAAAATCACGGACATTCAAACCAGAACGATCGAAGGGCAACAAGACACCTTCTACGGCCTGCAGAGCCAATCTTATAAAAAACAATCCTTCTGGGTCCCTACCAGAAAAGTCGGCGGGCGAGGCCTCCGACCTCCGCTCACCTACGCCCAGGTCCCCGCCATCTTCGTGGCCCTGCGAACGGGTGACGTGATGCAATGCACGAATCACTACAAGGCCCGCCGGTTCTTCACACCATCGACCAGTTCCCCCGACTTGCAGGTGGTGGCCCGGGCCCACCGCAGTCTTCATCTCTGGTTTCTCGAAAACCCCCGTCAGACACGAACCCTCAATGATCTCTTTGAAAAAACGCGCCACCTCCTCAGTGAGGAACTCCGAAACGCCTTGCAACCCCGCCACCCTGAGGTAGACGACCAGGTCGTTGCCACAATGATTCAGGAGGCCCTACACTACGGTGCCAGGTACACTACGGTGCCAGGCACGCGCGCAACCAATTGATTTATAATGGCTAGACTCTCCGCCCAAATTTGTTTATAAAATCCCCCATGGGACAACGCATCCTCCTCTGTGGCATTTATCAAACCCTCAAACCCATCCAAGTCACCGGCAACAAAGGAACTCACGAGATTCCGGCAGGGCTATTGGTGCAATTTCACCGGCACAAGGACCAACCCAAACCGATCCTACTTCTCCCGGAAAAAAATACTCACAACCAATGGAGTTTTGCCAAACAGGTCTTTTTGATTGAAGAGACGGAACTGCACAAGGCGTTGCGCGAACTGAAGGCGGAAGGATTTTACCGGGTCAAGGAACACTTTCATGTGGATGAGGCACAGATCATTGAGAAAAACAGTCTCGTGCAATTAGGCTACACCAAAACAGCGGAACCCATCCTCTTCTCCCCCAAGCCCCTCAAGGATCTGAACGGGCTCTCCTTTACCAAGAGCGGCCTGAGGATCGACAATGACGTCTACCAACTCTTGGAGGCCTTGAGTATCCGCGGGCCTTTCGTACCACAGAAAGATAAATTACATTAGGCATCTGTAGGGGCGAATCTTGTATTCGCCCAGGGCGATCACAAGGATCGCCCCTACGATGTCTTGCGAATCAATTCCAGCAGTGCCGCTCCCCCCGCCTCACTGCTCACAACCATCGTGTGATCTCCCGCGAAGTCCACAAACGGAACCCCAGGGACAAAACAGGTTTCACGGGACACAATGCGGTCATGATCCTGCGATGAACTTTGCACGGGCTGATCCGTCAGACTGTAAAGAACGGTCATCACCCCCAGCATCGATGCCAGCACAGGATCCTTCAGCCAAGGGAGCGGGTCGCTATCCGCTGTCAGGATTTGGCCGGTCAATGCCGACGAGCGGCCAGCACGCGCCCCGCAAAGGTAATCTCTTCCTAGACAGGGAATCAAATGCGGATTCAAGGGATCAATCAGGACCGACTGAATCGGTCCGGTAAAACGCCGCCCCTTCAATCCATTCTGCGGACTGGCAATCACATAGTATCCGGTTTTAGGAAGCTGAGGGGCCAGATCTTGCATATCGGCAATAAAGGCACGACGCCCCTCGGCGGACATCCGTTCCGTACTGTGGAGAGCATCCGCCAACTGCTCAGGGTCAGCTCCATGAGCCAAACGCGCCAGACAGGCGACGATATGACCGCCGGCCGAATAGCCACTAAACTTAACCTGTGGCTTCATCAAATCGGGATTCATACAAAGTTTGCGCACCACCATGGGAAACAAGGTCGGCCAATCGGCCAGGAGATTGGCCCGAGCGGCAGGGGGAAGCGGAAACCTCTGGAATGTGTACCCTGCCTGTACCAACGGCTTGGCAAATTTCACATTGGCGCCATAGCCCACCATGCCATCAAAGGAGAGGATCTTACCCAGATCCATCGCACCAGCCGCCGGTGCGGCCAACTCCACCGTCGACCCACGGAGCGGATCATGGATATCCAACAAGAAAGAACGCAACGCGGCATTGAGAACGAGCGTACCCGGTCCCCGATGGGCCATGGTGAGACTGTAAGGGAGCCTATCCGAAGCACCACCGGAGATAACGGCTCGAAGGTGGTCTTGCCATCCTTGCCAAAGGGTCAAAGGTTCAAACTGGGGCGTCGTATCCGGCAACTCAGAGGTGACTAATCTTAACAATGCAGTGGCAACCCTTTGCCCCGCCGGAAACGCCAGTAACCTTTCCCGAAAACCCTCACCAAATAGTTGCGGCCCCATTTCAACACTTCGCCGTCTCGCTAAAAAAGTTGCGCCAGAAAGAGAAGAAAACTGAAAAAAAGATAAAAAAATTGCCACTACGTAACGCGGCGCATAAAACAGGCGGCAACCGAGCTGCTATTACGATACTCATGGACCCTGCAAAAAATTATCGGGCCAAACAATGATCCTACGACCATCGAAAATCGGATACCCCCGAGCATAGAAAGCTTCTCCCGGTGGTATCACCGCAAAAAGAAACTGCCCCAAATTTTCAAACCCCGGAAGAGCACCAACGCCGTCATCTCCCGGCGTCTTTTGATAATGCGTCATCACTCCATTGCCATGATCAGCCATATTCCGGGCGGGGGATCCTGGTGAAAACTTGAATCCTAAATCAAGACTGCCCGGCACCACGCAACCGGTCACCTCACTGGTATGGTATAAAAAAGTGGCGGCATCGCTCCACTCATACACGAATTTCATTCCCAATAATTCCCTAGCCTTTATCAGATCCATTTCAGAAGATATCTCAAGCAATGCACGGTAAAAAGCCATATCAACGAGCAGATGAAAGTGAAAAGTGTCCATCATGCACCCCGTCGGATAGGTATCAACTTTCCCATAACCTCCTTTTTCAATGTACTCGATCGCCTTAGCAACCCTTGGCAACAAAGGAGAATCGGATATGGGCCTCGCTATTTTAGGCCACGAATAAGGATCAATGACCGGATACGTCGGCTCATCAGAAGGATGAACTTCTTTCTCAGCGTCTTTTGCAGAGACCTTCCAAACGTGATCAAGAGGACTCAGTCTCCAAGAATCCCGCCATCTTCGTAATCCATCCAACCAATTGGGTTCGGCTATTTTCGGATGAGATGTGAAACCGGCAGCAACAAGACCTTCGATAAGCAGATCAAAATAAGCCCTTCCACCCTGGAGATCGACATTTCCCGCCAACCAGGTTGTTTTTCGAGAATTCAACGCATCAATAAAATCCCCCCTAGGAACATCCTGAGTAACGCGAGCATGAAATTGGCCCACTGAGTCGAGCAAAGAGGGCCACCTGGCGCGCAATCAACGATTCGGATCCCATACGTCTCTAATATCGACTTTTTGGAGGGATTGTTGCGTGTTCTCGATATAAAAACAGCCTACCAAACAACCGTCCGAAAATCTAAGCATGTATTGACTGGAGTGGGGACGGGGCTTCTCCTCGCCTACAACCCCAACACATCAAACATATCATAAAGCCCGGCCGGCTTGCCGACCACCCACTTGGCGGCGCGGACGGCGCCGAGGGCGAAGGTGTCGCGCGACTTGGCTTGATGGCGAACCGTCAGGATCTCGCCCGCCCCGGTAAAGGTGGCGATATGATCGCCCACCTCTTCCCCTTCGCGCAACGACTCACAGGGGATCTCATCCCGCATTTTTCCCAACGCTTCCCCCAAAACCTCCATCATCTTGAGGGCCGTGCCGGAAGGGGCATCTTTTTTGTGGATGTGATGGGTCTCGGTCACAGCGACAGGAAAATCCTCTCCCAAGATCTTGGCCGCCTCACTGATCAACTTCCACATCACATTGACCCCAAGACTCATATTGGGGGCCATCACAATCGGGATCTTCTTACTTAATTTTCTAATTTCTTGCTTCTCCGCCTCTGAATGTCCGGTTGTCCCCACCACCGCGGCCCGTTTCGCCTGGGCCGCAATCTCCAACACCGGAAGTGTCGCGGCCGCCACGGTAAAATCGATAATCGCATCCCCCTGGGCAATGATCTTGCGGAGATCATCCACCACCAGGGCCTGCAAAGGACTGCCACCGGCCAACACCCCGAGGTCCTTTCCAATCGCCGATGAACCCGTGGGTTCTGTACCTCCTACGACCTTCACCTCACGGTCCTGACAGGCGTTGGCAACGATCCGACCCCCCATTTTTCCTGCAGCGCCGATGATGATAATTTTTGTCATAATTTATCCTGTAGGGGCAGACCCATGTGTCTGCCCCAATCGTGGCCACCGGGAGGGGGGCGCACACATGGGTGCGCCCCTACAATAACCCCATTTGCCGCATAATTTTTTCCAACCGTTTTTTATTCTCCGTCCCCATCGGACACAACGGCAACCGCATCTCATCCGTACATTTCCCCATCAAGGACAGGGCCGTCTTGACCGGGATCGGGTTGGTCTCATAAAACATCGCGTCGTGCAGCGGGAGCAATTCTTCATGGATCTTTTGCGCCGCCGTCTTTTTCCCGGCCGCAAACAGGTCCCACATCCGCGCGAGCTTCCCTGGCACCACGTTGGCCGTTACGGAGATCATTCCAACCCCACCCAACTGCAAGATGTCAAAATTCTGGGCGTCTTCTCCGGAAAGGATATCAAACTCACTCCCAGCCAGTAACGCCACTTCTTTAATTTGCTCCAAATTACCACAGGCCTCTTTAATCCCCACCACATTGGGCAACTGGGCACAGCGCGCCACCGTCTCCGGCAACATATTCACCGCCGTGCGTCCCGGGACATTGTAAAGAACGATGGGAAAATGCACCGCCTCGGCCACCGCTTGATAGTGAAGAAAGAGCCCCTCTTGCGGGGGCTTATTGTAGTAGGGCGTGATCAACAATGCCCCATCCGCCCCAACCGATTCGGCATGCTGGGTCATCCGAATCGCCTCCGAGGTGGAGTTCGATCCAGTCCCAGCCAACACCTTGACCCGTCGGCGCGCCTGCTGCGTCACCAGCTCAATGACACGATCATGTTCCTCATGCGAGAGTGTGGCGGATTCACCCGTCGTGCCACAGGGCACCAAGACATCCGTACCTTGCGAGATGTGCCATTCCACCAAATAACTCAGGGCCTGTTCATCAAGCCGCCCGTCTTTAAACGGGGTTACTAACGCCACCATGGAACCTTTAAACATCGATCACCCCTTCATAAACCAGAGCCGCCGGACCCGTCATGAGTACATGATTGTTTTCCTGATTCCAATGAATCTTCAGCACGCCACCCTTGAGCTGCACCGCCACCTGACGCCCCACCAAATGATTGAGATGCGCCGCAACAGCGACCGCACAGGCCCCACTGCCACAGGCCAAAGTCTCCCCCGCACCGCGCTCCCAAACACGCATCTCCACCGCCGAAGAAGAATGCACCTGCACAAATTCAGCATTCACTCGGTTTGGGAACAACGGGTGGTGTTCCAACAACGGCCCATACTTCTCAAAGGGGAAATCATCCAGCTCTTCCACAAAGATAACGCAGTGGGGATTGCCCATCGAGAGACAGGTCACACGAAACTCACGATCCTCCACCCAAAGGGCGTGATTCAGCACCTGACCTGTCAACTTGACCGGGATCTCCTCCGCTTCCAGGCAAGGTTCTCCCATATCGATCTCCACTTGATCTCCCGACATCAATCGCGCCACCTGAATCCCCTTCAGGGTTTCAATGGTAAACACCTTGTTACGCGACAGCTTTTTGGCGTGAATATAATGAGCCAAACAACGCAGACCATTCCCGCACATCTCCACTTGGCTGCCGTCTGCATTGAAGATGGCCATTTTAAAATCGGCCCGGCGGGATTTTTCCAGAACCAGCAATTGGTCGCACCCGATCCCAAAGCGGCGGTCGCACAATTTTTTGGCCATCTTTTTCACCGGTGGCAAACGCCCACGAATCCCATCCAAGAGGACGAAATCGTTTCCAAGGCCATGCATTTTTGTAAATTTTAGTTTCATACCAAAAATTTAGGAACGTGCTCTCCCTTCAACAGGTCTTTCACCTCTTCCCGATGCCGGATCACAAAGAATTGATCCCCCCGCACCATCACCTCCGCCGGACGCGGCCTGGAATTGTAGTTGGAGGCCATCACAAAACCATAGGCCCCAGCGCTCATCACCGCCAAGACATCTCCGGAGGCCACGACAGGAAGCTTGCGGTCTTCGGCAAAAAAATCACCCGATTCGCAGACGGGTCCCACCACATCGACCTTCTGCTGTCGTTTGACCCCTTTTTTGATGGGCCATATCTGATGAAACGACCCATAGAGCGCCGGGCGAATCAAATCATTCATGGCGCCATCCACAATCACAAAATGTTTTTTGCCTTGTTGCTTCTGGTACAGGACCTTCGTCAACAAGATCCCGGCATTGCCCACAATCACACGGCCTGGCTCGAATAGGACTCGACAACCGAGCGGCAGGAGTTTTTTAGTCAAAGCAGCTCCGTAACGAGCGGGCGCCGGCGGGGTTTCTCGATCATAGGGAATCCCCAGACCACCACCCAAATCCAGATGCCTGATATTGATACCATTGGCCCGCAACTTTTTAATGAGCTCAAACAACTTATCCACCGCCTCCAAAAACGGCGAGATCTGCGTGATCTGGGAACCAATGTGACAACTCACCCCCACCAGATCAATCGAGGTCATTTTTTTTCCGGCCTGATAAAGCGCCAAACTCTTGCGAATATCGACCCCAAACTTGCTCTTCTTCAAGCCGGTGGAAATGTAAGGATGGGTCTTGGGATCAATATTGGGATTCACTCGAATCGAAACAGGGGCCACCACACCCAGTCGCTTAGACACCTCGTTCAAACGAAACAGTTCCTCCTCAGACTCCACATTAAACTGCAGGATCTTGGTCCGTAGGGCATACTCCATTTCTTCGTCGCTCTTGCCCACCCCGGAAAAAACAATCTTACGCGGATCCGCCCCAGCCGTCAGGGCCCGAAACAATTCTCCACCCGACACGATGTCGATCCCACCGCCCAATTTAACCATGGTCCGAAGGATCGCCAAATTCGAATTGGCCTTCATCGCGAAACAGACCAAATGAGGCAGGCCCGCTAGGGCCTGGTCAAAGACCTTGAAATGTCGCTCCAACGTCGCGAAACTATAAACGTAACAGGGAGTCCCAACTTCTGCGGCAATCTTTGCGAGCGGCACCTCTTCACAAAAAAGCTCATTTTTTTGGTAATGAAAATGATGCAAGTCTCTGCTCCAATCTGGCAATTTCACGCAAGACATTGGGCCGCGCCGTCCCACCCATCACACGCCGTGCCGCCACCGCTTGTTCCGGGGTTAAACGCCGATAAACCGCCTCTGTCAGCAACGGCGAAAATTTCTTTAATTCAACCAATGTCAGCTCCGTCAAGCCCTTGCCCTGCTCGAGGGCATAGCGAACCACCTGTCCCACAACCTCATGGGCCTGGCGAAAATCACTCCCCTGCTCCACCAACCAATCGGCCAGATCCGTGGCCAGCAACAGGGAATCCGAAACCGCCTGTCGCATCCGTTCCTGGTTCGGCTTGGCCTGGGCCATCATCGCCGCCATCACCTCCACGCTCTGCAAGACCGTCTCGCACAAATCAAACACCGCTTCCTTATCTTCCTGCATATCCTTGTTGTAGGCCAGCGGGAGGGACTTCATCAGGGTCAACAACCCCAGCAAATGCCCATAAACCCGCCCGGTCTTGCCGCGAATCAACTCCGGGATATCGGGATTGATCTTCTGCGGCATCATCGAAGAGCCCGTGCAAAAAGACTGCGGCAGTTCCAAAAATCCAAACTCACTGGAAGACCATAAAATTAATTCCTCCGAAAGTCGCGAGAGGTGCATCATCAGGAGCGAGGCCACCGAGGCCAACTCAATCGCAAAATCGCGATCCGAAACCGCATCGAGACTATTGTGCGACACCTCTCGAAACCCCAGCTCCCGCGCCACCTGTTCCCGGTCCAGGGCAAACGACGTCCCCGCCAGCGCCCCAGAACCCAACGGCAGGACGTTCATCCGCTCCAAGGCCTGTTCCAAGCGGGATCGATCCCGATCCCACATCTCCACATAAGCCAGCAAATGATGGGAAAAAAGGATCGGCTGGGCTCGCTGTAGATGAGTGTAACCCGGCATCAACACTTCGGAGTAATCCTTGGCCAGTTTTAAGAAAACTTTTTCCAACCCGACCAACGCCGTCAACAAGGCACGTGTTTGGTCGCGACAGTAAAGACGAAAATCGAGGGCCACCTGATCGTTCCGACTCCGCGCCGTATGGAGCTTCCCCCCGACTGAACCAATCTTGGCCATCAGGGCCGCCTCGATATTGCGATGCACATCCTCCAACTCCGCCTTGAACTCAAACCGACCGGAGCTGATCTCCCGACCAATCTCCTCTAAGCCTTGCACGATCTGCGTCACCTCGGACGCCTTCAACACCCCGATCTTCCCCAACATGCGGGCATGGGCCAAACTCCCCTGGATGTCATAACCCGCGAGCTTTTGATCAAAATGAACCGATTGCCCAAAGGCCAGCGCCCGCGGATCCAGCCCTTCCGCAAATCTCCCGCTCCATTTTTTAGGGGCTTGCGTCGCCCCCTCCACCGGCAAAGCCGGATGGAGCCTCCCCCTCAACGGCGCTTTGCGCCTGGTTTGCTTCACTGGTCTTTTAGCCATAGGGGCTCGTAAGTAGCGGGTCTCCCAGGGCTTGTCAAGATAGGGGGCATCTTCGTTCACCTCAAAAATGCTTGACAGGAAAGGCGGTTTTGAGGATACTGGAAAAAGCTAACGAAAATTAACCCCGCATTTTGCGAGATTCACACCTTTAGACTGCTAAATAATGTCAAAGATCCGCAAGAGAGAAACGATTGAGAGGAACGAAATGGCACCTATTCCAGCCCCAGTGGCAAGCGAGACACCCAACATTGAAGAAAATAAAACCCCTGCACCCACGAGCCCACCGAACCGCAACATAATGAATTTGAAGAACCTGAAGGAGATGAAGATCAGCGAGCTGGTCGACATCTCGAAACAGTTCAGCATTGAAGGGGCGGCCGGGATGCGTCGTCAGGAACTGATCTTTGCCTTGCTCAACGCGCAAAGCGATAAGAATGGGCAAATTTTCGGTGAAGGAATTTTGGAAATTTTACCGGACGGCTTTGGTTTTCTCCGATCGCCGGACTACAACTACCTCCCAGGCCCGGACGATATCTATGTTTCTCCCTCGCAAATACGTCGCTTCAACCTGAGGACCGGCGATATCGTGACCGGTCAGATTCGCTCCCCTAAGGAGAGTGAGCGTTACTTTGCCCTGTTGAAGGTGGAATCCATCAACATGGAGCACCCGGACGCCGCGCGGGACAAGATCCTGTTTGATAACTTAACGCCACTCTATCCGAACGAACGGCTCCACCTCGAGCATGATCCAAAAAATGTCACGACGCGTATCATTGACCTGTTGTCCCCCATTGGCAAGGGACAGCGGGCCTTGATTGTGGCTGCGCCACGCACCGGCAAGACCATGATGATGCAGAATATTGCCAACGCAATTTCGGCCAATCATCCCGAGGCAGTTTTGCTGGTGTTGTTAATCGACGAACGCCCGGAAGAAGTGACCGATATGCAACGTTCCGTTAAAGGAGAGGTTGTTTCGTCTACTTTTGATGAACCGGCCTCGCGCCATGTGCAAGTGGCCGAAATGGTCATTGAGAAGGCCAAGCGTCTGGTCGAGCACAAGAAAGATGTCGTCATCCTGCTCGATTCCATCACCCGTCTGGCCCGAGCCTATAACGCGGTCGTTCCTCCCTCCGGAAAAATTCTTTCCGGCGGTGTCGATTCCAACGCCCTGCACAAGCCTAAGCGCTTCTTTGGGGCGGCCCGTAACATCGAAGAAGGTGGGAGCTTGACCATCATTGCCACGGCCCTCATTGATACCGGCAGTCGGATGGATGAAGTCATCTTTGAGGAATTCAAGGGGACAGGCAACTGTGAAATTATCCTCGATCGCAAACTGATGGAGAAACGTATCTTCCCGTGCATGGATGTGAGCAAATCAGGGACCCGAAAAGAAGAACTTTTGCTCGAACCCGGTACCCTAAACCGAGTGTGGATCCTGCGCAAACTACTGTCACCACTCAATGTGATCGATTCAATGGAGTTCCTCACCGACAAAATGGCCGGGAGCAAGACCAATATCGATTTCTTGAATTCGATGAGTCAGTAGGATTAATGAGGAAACAGGGCGACGGCGTTGGGGACATTAGTTTCACCGTCGACTTGGATGGTCAAGTTCTTTAATTTAACGGACAACTGCGTCGAACCGCCGCCATCTAAATTCAAAACATCCGTAGCATAGACCTGCAACAGCTTAGCCCATTCGGTCATCAATAAAGGATTATCCGTGACGGCCAACAAGACCTCGCGGTCGGGCGTGATCCCAATGGCCGAACGCCGTTCTGGAAGTGATTCCTTCAATTTGGATAAAATGCCGTTGACCACCAACCGTGGCCCCGCCTGAATGGCCATCTCCACCGCAGGGTCCGTCGTATTGTAATCACGAGAGGATTGAATAGTAGGTCGACCTCCTGAAATGGAGAAAACTCCCCAGGAAGCCTGTCTCAGGGGACTCACGGAATGCCCCTGCTGCACCAAAAGCCCCAGCGACTCAAACTGCCCATTAAAAAAACCTCCATTAATAGCGAGCGCCGCCTCACTGCGCTCGCGATAACGCCGGACCGAAAGCGCCGCCTGACTATAGTCCTTGGCCCGCAGGACACTGACACGCCATTTGGCCGGATTCACTTTAAAAAGATGGGCACCCGTTTCGGTGTTTCGCAGGTAAGAGAACCCAGGAGAAACCTCCCGCCACGCTTCAGAGGCCTCTCCTCGAACAGACTGGCCCCACAACAAGACCCCGAATGCCAAGAAAAAAACAGTTCGTCGCATCGTGAGAAGACTTTAGAAGGAGTTGTCCTTTCTGTCAATCCTTTGACAGGGAGAGGGTAAAAATATACTCGTTAATGAACCATCACCTGATCGTCCACCTTAATCAAATCCATATTTTTCAATAGGATAGTAACTCCTCCATGGCAAAATGACGTTGGTATTCAATTTGCATTATTACCCGCAGAATAACTGACGAGGACTCAGGCAAATTCTTACAAGGGGAGGCGACATGTTAAGGACGAGAAAATATTTGAGGCTATTGGTAGGGACCATCGGAGTGATGGCCGTCCTCAATGGGGGATGCACATCCTCAACAACAACCACAGACAGCTCCAGCGGTGGTGGCACCAGTGGCACAGATACTGGCGGCAGCAGCACCGGAGGAACCACCACGACTACTGACACCATCACTCTGTCAGGACAGGTCGCGGTGAATGCCAGTGATGTGGCCTCGCTATCACTTCCCCCCACACTCGCCCTGGGTATTCGTCCCAAGTTTGCCACCTCAGCCGATACTCCTTTGGCGAATGCCACCGTAACCTTGGTTAAAATCACGGCTGACGGGACAGAGACGACGGCCACAACAACCACCACTGATGCCACCGGAAATTACACCCTCGAAGCCCCAGCCGCCACCGGCGGAACCGGGGCCGCTACCGACTTCTACTACGAAGTTCGAGTGACCAGTGGCGACGTCACGGTCAGGGCCCCCGCCGCCCCCAGCGCGGATGAGACGGTTAACGTCTCTCCTGAAACTCACTACGCGGCTGAGATGTTGTCCGATGTTCAGGCCATTTCCGGGGATGTCATGCCGCGTCCCGAGGCCATCGAGAACGTACGCGAACTGGTCGCTGAAGAAATCGTCGACAATGCCGACAGCTTCGCGATCCCATCTGTCACCGCCTCAGACAGTATCCAATTAGTCACCGCGACCGCCCTCGCCTCCAATGGTGGCAATGCGGAACGGGCCCTCAATGCCTTTGAAGCGGAAAAGGAACAACTTACATTAGAAACCTCTACCGATACCGACGATGTCGGTGCCTATCTCGAAACCGTGGCCCGGGAGGGATGCAATTACAGCGCTGATTTTAATTTGCCTGAATCAGCCCGTGATGCCCTTGCTCAGGCCTTCATTAGCAATGCAACCGTCACCCCAACCGAGCTCATCAGTGCCTTCAACGATAATAACGGCACTGCTACCGACGCTAATGTCACCACGGAGGTTAGTGATATCGACACCATGTTGACGGCCTTGGATACCGCCTTCTCCGACCAGACCGAAATCAGTTCCACCAATGACATCGGGCTTTACGTCAAGCGAGACCTGACAGCCGCCACCTTCGATGCCAGTACCGAATTGAAGGTTGATCAGGCCATCGCCTTCACTCAGGGACTTTTTACCACTCCGTGCCAACCGCAAGGCTTTGACTTTATCGGCTATATCTCAGACATCACCGGACAAGACATTGCTAGCACTTCAACCATTGTCGACAGGCAAATTTTTCAAGACAGCGGTTTTGGATGTAACGGTGGCAAAGGTCATCTCCGTTCCGAAATCCAGGTTTATACCGCAGGAGGGGCCACCGTCAACGGAGTCACCCTCTCCAAAAACGGGGGAGCCGCAGTTAGCCTCACGGCGAGCAATCAAAATGGGGCCTTCAGTCGATGGACCCTGCCGTCAGGGAACGACGCCCAAGCCGCCACGGATGGCAATCCAACCTTCTATTGCATGGACCTCCCCAGTGATGTTTCTTACACAATCAGTGTTGACCTAGAGGGGGCCACTGACCTTAGCGAAACGGTGGCCATACAACACCGCAGCGTCCCGGAGGCCAATATCAGCTTCGTCGACTTGGATGGGACGGAGACCCAGTTGCAAAACAATGTGGTCACTCCCACTAACGCTAAACGGCCCGTCTTCAAATGGACCCCGACCCCCGGCACTCCGGAGTCCTCCGTCATTGCGGACGCCCCAGCAGGAAGCAAGATTAAGTTCACTTTTGAACTCTCCTACATCAACACGTCTGATCAACAACAATCGCCGCTGAATAATGCCGCCTGTCCAACCGGCGGGAGTACCGTCAAATTCCTAGATCGTAATTATTTTATCGCGGATAGCGACTGCGACATTGCCGCTTGCGCCACGGCTGTGGGAACCAGCGAAAGCAACATCGCCTGCCGAACCAACATCCAAACCTATCTCGTGGATGAAAATGACCGAATTCTTGGGCAGGCCGCGGGTAACTTCCGGCAATATTGCTACGATTCAAATGACGACGGAGATTGCGGGAATTAACTTTATCGGTAGGGGCCCGGTACGCCGGGCCCCTACCTTATTTTTTGGCGACCACTACAGGATCATTGTCCCTCAAGGGACGTTCGCTTTGCACCACCACCAAATCATCCTCCTTTAACCCACTCCGGACATTAATCAGGCCCTTGCCGGCCGCCCCCAGCTCAATCGGGGTCTTTTTAACCTTCTTATCATCGACCACAAAGAGGTAATGACGGCTCCCCTCCCGAACCAAGGCTGAATCCGGAAAACTGAAGACCCGGGCCATTTGCCCCGTATTGATGTGCACTTCACCCGTCACGCTGGCGCGCACCTGGGTATCTTCGTTCGGCAAGGCTAATTTGACCTCCACCTTCCCCTCCTCCCTAGAGGCGGCCGCCCCGATCGAAAGAATGCTGCCGTGCATTTCAAGATTTTTTAGGGCGGGAAAAGTCACCGCCAGGCCTTCCTCTTTTTTCAAATAGCCAACTTCCTGCACCGGCAGGGAAAAAACAAAATGAAGGGGATCCAGCTTTGCCACTTCCAGCAACGGCTCTTCCGTTTGCGTCGTCATCCCGTCGCTCACCCGCCGCCGCGCCACCACCCCCGCGATCGGGCTCCCCATTTGGTCGTCCTGTAAAACATTCTCATACAATTTCACCTCGGCCTTAGCCCGCTCCAGGGTCGCTTCATGCATCGTTCGTAACTTGCCTTTTTCACCCCCAAGACTCCCATCCTCCAAGGAAACTTCCTGGACCGACTCTTCCTTCGTTTCTTGAGCCTCGGGCTTTCCCGGTCTTTCTCCTATCACCTCCTTGACCTCCTTCGGCTCAGGGGCCGCCCCCCCCCCATCCTGTTCCAAGGCCACTTCCATCTCGTGAATTTCCGCGCGCGCCAGCTCCAATCTTAATTTATATTCAGTTTGATCAAATGAAATCAGCGGATCGCCCACACGCACCTTCTGCCCCTCTTCCACAAATACCTTTTGCACATGCACCCGACCACTCGTCTTCAGTGCGAATGAATCAGAGGCCGCCGTCTCGCCATTAAACTGAATAACCAATGACTCCTCTTTACCCTTGGCCTCGGACACCACCACCTTAACCGCTTCCCGCCCGGAGTTTTTAGCCCGCCCCTTCCCCTGGCCGCTATTGGAGGAGCCACAGGCCGCAAAAAAACACATGAAAATGACAAAACCTCGTCGCATCAAAATCCTTTACCACATTTTATTTTGGCAAAAAAGCACAATGAGTGAAAGATGGTTTTGAAAGATTTTTCAGTGTTGCCACTCGCCCGGTAATCGATTAATCCCTCTTTGAAATCAAAACAGGATTTTTATGAATAAGGCCAACGAATGAGCATTCCCACCGAAAATGACATCGCCATTTTGTTAAGCACCGGGGAAGGTCAGGGGCTTGAATTCAAGCGAAGCGTGTCGTCATCTGTGGCACGTGAAATGGTTGCATTTGCGAACGCCGAAGGGGGACGGATTATTTTTGGCGTGGATGATAAAAATCGGGTGGTTGGGATTGATGAGGTTAATCGAACAACTTCAGCTGTCCAAAGTACAGCACGAAACTGCGACCCACCAATCTTGGCGGCAATTCATCCTATTAAAATCGGTGACAAATCCATTTTGGTGGTCGACATTCCCAACGGGCATAAGAAGCCTTACGCCTGCCATGATGGTTATTTTCTGCGTATCGGAGCCACCAGTCAGAAAATGAACAGGGATGAACTCGTTAGATTTGTTCAAAAAAATTCTCCAATTCATTTTGACGACATGATTTGCCCCTCTTTTACGTCGAATGATTTTGACGAAAAGGCCTATCGCTCTTTTCTTGATAGAGCGCACATTGATACAGGCGGCATAGACTCGCTGGATGTTTTGCGTAACCTCGGATTGCTTGGCCCCAAGAATGACGTCGAACCCGTGTACAAAAACGCCACCGTTTTATTTTTTGGTAAAGAACCGGTACGTTTTATTCGTCAAGCCATCGTGACCTGCGTCCTTTTCGCGGGTACGGACAAGTCGGATATTCTGGACCGCAAGGATCTCGACGGCAATCTCGCGGAAAATGTCAGACAGGCCATGGCATTTTTGAAACGACACCTTTCACTCCGCTATGAAATTAAAACTTTAGTTCGTGAGGAAATCCTTGAGTTGCCGGAGCAAGCGTTGCGGGAAGCATTGCTGAATGCTGTGAGTCATCGGGATTATAGCATCTCAGGTGCCGTCGTTATGGTCGAGATTTACCGGGACCGCGTGGAAATCGTGAGCCCGGGTGGCCTGCCTGCCGGGTTGAAACAATCTGAGCTCGGCAAACGGAGCGTGCATCGTAATCCTCTGATTGCCGACATGTTCCATCGACTTGGGGAAGTGGAAAGAGTTGGTTCCGGCATATCCCGAATCTTGGGGGTGGCCAAGGCGGCCGACGTACCGGTTCCCGTCTTTGAGACAAATGGCTTTTTTTCAGTGATTTTTGCGAAGCCAGAAAACGTGCGTGAAAAAACCGACAAAAAATGGAACGTACCACGAGTTGAAACTAAGTCAGGGGTAGAGTCAGGGGTAGAGTCAGGGGTAGAGTCAGAGATGGCAAACCACATCCTCGTCTTTCTTCGAAAGGATACGCTTGGCAAAAAAGAGATCGCTGCGAAACTTGGGAAGTCTAAACCCACACGTTATCTAAATGACCTGGTCAGTAAAATGATCGATGCCAAACTTATTAAATACACCATCCCCGATAAACCCAATAGTAGCATGCAGCGATACCTATTGACTAAAAAAGGCCGGGGGATTTTAAAAACCATTAGCAGTAGAAAAAAGAGATAAGCTGACGTCAAGCATAACCAATATAAAATGAGGTAGTTGGATGCGTACCCGGTACAGTTTTACTGAAGATACTTGATCCCCTTGCGGTCCACTTTCGGATCAGGATCCTCGATCCCTACCCAGATTTCCTTGATCCGGGAGAGGATAATCCGCTCCGTACAACTCATCTTCGGCGGATGACGCGAATCCGGAGCGCAGGGTTCGAGCGTGGCGAAGAGGATGGAGCCATCCAGCTTGTTACTCCGATTCTTCCTCTCCAACAGTGTGAACTCCGCATGGTCTCCGTGACGCAATTCACCCCGACAAGCTGTCTCAACAGTCCCGTCAGGTTTGCAAAGTACCGCACCAACAAGCGGACTGGTCTTGCCATCCTTGCGCGGCTCGGCAACGGTCCGGCGCATGGCCTCGATGGCCAGCTCCATCAGCCTGCGGGCATCAAATTTGGTTTTTGTTCTCATTCATTTTCAAGTGATGGTATGAGGGGACCTTTCTCATGTCATATGTCAAGCTCCAGCCCTTATTATTCAGCACTCAAGTTATCCACAAGGCCCTGACTTGCAACATCTCAATCTTGATAGCTTTCTCGCGTGGCACCGTGTGTCTCTGACCCTGTTTATCTGGCTTCTATCCAGTGTTCCAGTCTTGTTTGGATACGATGGGAAGCAGTTTAATCAAGGAAGATTTGGTTTGCGGGTCCTGCTTTCAATAGTAGTTTGAATAACATCGAATTGAGCCCTCAAAACTATCAAGTCAGTTTTCAGAGACTGAATTTTCGAAATTTTATCCAAAGTCTGTACAGACAACTTATTGTTTTCTGTTTTTAATAAGACATTCTCTTCTTCTAAAGACTTATAGATAGAACTTGCCATCAGCAACCCTTGTACTGTTCTGTATCTAGTAAGACCACCCCAAATTTCTTTTACCATTAGAGCTATTACTCCGAAATGAAGTGATATCGCTAGAGATAAAAAACCTATTGCTAAAAAACTTATTTTTAAAAGGGCTCCTATAGCAGAGACATCAGCAGGAGTAGAAAATTTGAATAATATAGTAATGACACCGCAAATCTCTAAGCCGATGAACATGAAATTAATGCAAAATAAAACCCATCTCAGATAGAATTTCATGAATACTCCTGGTTATTAGACCTCACACCACTAATACAAAAAATAAAGGCTAGCCTTTGAACAACCGTTTTGTAGCTTTGTCTATGATAGGTAACGATCCAATTTTATCTGCGAATAAAACCAAGTTATCCCCACCAACATAATACCAATCCCGTGGTATCCGAACAGATCGATACAATATTCCATGAAAGCCATTTTCATTTGCAAATGAGGCAATGGCTTGAGTCACAGAATAAACATACTTATCTCTGCTCAAAACCATCTCGCTGTAGAACACATCTGTAACAATTTTAAGATCAGTTAATAATCTGAATAAAGGGACACTCGGCCCGGAAGCGTCAAGGATTTTGACATTGTAATTTAAGCAATAAACTCTGGGATATCCACAGAGCTTATTGCCATCCAAATCGGGATCAAAATTAGCTTTCATATATTGCTCTAAATCTGCGGATGATAATTCCAGTTTTTCACGAAAAAAGGGCAATTTTTCGCAGGTACCAGTGAGCCAATCAGAGAAATATGCGATAGGATGGCCGGACAAAGAAAATCGTCCATTTGTAGGATAAAATAGATCCCTGGCATATGGTATTTCTCTTTTAATGTCGTTCTCAACCCTAAAATTCTTCTCTGTAAAACCATTATTTTCATATTTTTCTGTCTGACGCTGATAAAATTTCTGATGCCACCAATCCTGGCCCAACACACCCTCGTTGGTTGGCCGGGACTCAACCATAAGATTGTTTACTTCGCTGACAGCGATGTTTTTCAACTGTTCATACAACGCCTTGTCCATGTGATCAGATTCTCCTTTTACATGAGATTGTCAATTTGAAAGGCAATCACTCCCCTGGAATACTGAGGCTACTGGAGCATCCCCCGAAACTCATCCTGTTTTCTTGTTCCATGATATTTTTACGGATAGCGCATAACAAGCATCCTAATGAGCTAAGCTACCCCATCGAGCGAGATATTGACACCCCGGGAACCTCTTGCTACTTACACCGGTTCTTATGGACATGGATAAAATCGTATCGCTCTGCAAACGCCGTGGTCTCATCTTCCAATCGAGCGAAATTTATGGCGGTATCAATGGGTTTTGGGATTTTGGGCCCTTGGGGGTGGAGCTCAAGAAGAAACTCAAGGAATCCTGGTGGCGCCATATCGTCCAGATGCGCCATGACGTCGTCGGGTTGGACACCTCCATTATCGCGCATCCTCAAACCTGGGTCGCCTCGGGGCATCTCGCCAATTTTACCGATCCCATGGTGGACTGCAAAAAGTGCAAGGGCCGGTTTCGGGAAGACCAGATCGACACCGACCGTTGTCCGGAGAAACCCTCCAAATCGCCCCGCGAATGCGGCGGGGAACTGACCGCCCCACGGCAATTTAATTTAATGTTCAAGACCTATGTGGGGGCTGTGCAAGACGATAGCGCGGTGGCCTACCTGCGACCCGAGACCTGCCAGTCCATCTTCACACAATTTAAAAATGTCAGCATCACCAGCCGCAAAAAAATCCCGTTCGGCATCGCGCAAATCGGCAAAAGCTTCCGCAATGAGATTACCCCGCGAAATTTCATCTTTCGCTCGCGCGAGTTTGAGCAAATGGAGCTGGAGTTTTTTGTCAAAGCATCCGACAGCCCCACCTGGCACGCCTACTGGATCCAAAATCAGCTGGATTGGTTTTGCGGGATCGGCGTTGGAAAGGAAAAACTCAGGATCCGTCCCCACCGCGCCGACGAACTCGCCCATTACGCCAAGGCCTGTTCCGACATCGAATATGAATTCCCCTTTGGCTGGTCCGAGTTGGAGGGCATCGCGGATCGCAGCGACTTCGACCTGACCCAACACACGAAGGTCTCGGGAAAAGACCTGTCGTACTTCGACGATGAAACCAAACAAAAATTTACGCCCGCCGTGGTGGAAGTCTCGGTCGGGGTGGATCGTACCCTCTTGACCCTGCTGTGTGACGCCTATCACGAAGAACTGGCACCCACCGCGGAGGCGGGAGAATCCGAGTCACGGGTCGTGATGCGTTTTCATCCCTCGATCGCCCCCATCACGGTCGCCTTTCTTCCCTTGGCCAAAAAAATCGGTGCGCCTCTAGCGCTGGTGGAGCAAGAGTTTCGCAAGTCATTAAACACCGATTTTGACGAGGTGGGGAGTATCGGCAAGCGTTACCGACGCCACGACGAGATTGGCACCCCATTTTGTGTCACGTATGACTTTCAATCGGAACAAGATCAAAAGGTCACCGTCCGGCATCGCGACAGTATGCAGCAGGAGCGCGTTGCCCTGGATCAACTCAAACCGTACCTCCAAAAACAATTGGGAAACTTATGAAAAAATTTGTCTACTTCTTTGGGGCGGGCAAGAGCGAAGGTACCGGTGCCATGAAGGAAATCTTGGGCGGCAAAGGCGCGGGGCTGGCCGAGATGACGAATCTGGGGATACCCGTCCCACCAGGTTTCACCATCACCACGGAGGCCTGTACCTCCTACTACCAAAACGGGGAAAAATACCCGGAAGGTCTCGAGCAGGAGATCCCCCCGAATCTTAGAAAAATCGAAGAAGTCATGGGGGCGCAATTCGGGAAGAAGGAAAATCCCCTGCTTGTTTCGGTGCGTTCCGGGGCTCGCATCAGCATGCCGGGGATGATGGACACCGTGCTGAACCTCGGATTGAATGATGTCACCGTGGAGGGATTGGCCACTCGCACCAACAACCCGCGATTTGCCTATGACAGTTACCGCCGTTTTATCCAAATGTATTCCAATGTGGTGTTAGGCCTGGAGCACCATCACTTTGAAAAAATTTTGGAGGAAAAAAAACAGCGACGCGGCACCACTTTAGATACGGAACTGAGCGCCGATGATCTCAAAGAAATCGTTACCTCTTTTAAGAACACCGTCCGGAGGGATACGGGCAAAGATTTTCCCCAAGACCCTTGGCAACAACTTTGGGGCGCCCTAGGGGCCGTGTTTCTCTCCTGGAATAACCGCCGCGCACGCGACTACCGCACCATTAATGGGATCCCGCATCATTGGGGCACGGCCGTCAATGTCCAAGCCATGGTATTTGGCAATATGGGCGATGATTGCGCCACCGGTGTGGCCTTCACGCGTAATCCGTCCACCGGGGAACACTGCTTCTTCGGGGAATATCTCATCAACGCCCAAGGCGAGGATGTCGTCGCAGGCATTCGCACCCCTCAGTCCATCAATGGCACGGCCAATTCGTTGGAAAAGAAGATGCCCGAGGCCTACCAAACGCTGGTGGCCATTTATCAAAAATTAGAAGGACATTACCGCGACATGCAAGACATTGAGTTTACCATCCAGAACAACAAGGTTTGGATGTTGCAAACCCGTTCTGGCAAAAGAACCGCACAGGCCGCCGTAAAGATTGCCGTCGACATGGTGGCGGAAAGGCTTATTGATAAAGCCCAGGCCGTGTTGCGAGTGGATCCGGCCCAACTGGACCAATTACTCCATCCCACCCTCGACCCCAAGGCCCAACGCAAGGTGCTTTGCAAGGGTCTCCCCGCGTCTCCAGGAGCCGCGGTCGGCCAAGTCGTCTTTTCCGCGGAAGAGGCCGAAAGTTGGGTCGAGCGCGGGGCCAAGGTAATTTTAGTCCGACAAGAAACATCCCCAGAAGATATCCATGGGATGCATGTGGCCCAGGGGATCTTGACCACCCGGGGGGGCATGACCTCCCATGCGGCCGTGGTCGCTCGCGGGATGGGAAAATGCTGCGTCTCCGGCTGCGCCGATGTGCAAATTGATTACCAGCACGGACAATTTCAAGTGCGTGATCAGGTGGTCAAACGAGGTGATTGGATCACGCTTGATGGGAGCACGGGCGAGGCCATGCTCGGAAAGATTGCCACCATTCAACCCAAACTCTCCGGAGATTTCGGTTCCATCATGAGTTGGGCCGATGAGTACCGGCGTTTACGCATTCGTACCAACGCCGATACACCGACTGATTCGAGAATCGCCCGTGATTTTGGCGCTGAAGGAATCGGCTTGTGTCGTACCGAACATATGTTTTTTGAACCCACCCGCGTGGAAGCCGTCCGTGAAATGATCTTGGCGGAAAATGAATCTGAGCGAAACCGCGCCCTGTCTAAGATTCTTCCCATGCAAAAAGGCGATTTCAAAGAAATCTTTCGAGAGATGAAGGGACTCCCCGTCACCATCCGGCTCTTGGATCCCCCACTTCATGAATTTCTCCCTCAAGGAGAGTCTGAATTGGACGAACTCTCAAAAAAATTGCAGGTCCCAGTCATCCGATTGAAGGCCAAGGTCGAGGCCTTAAAAGAATTTAATCCCATGTTGGGCCATCGCGGTTGTCGTCTCGGCATCACCTTCCCGGAAATTTACCGGATGCAGGTCAAGGCCATCATGGAGGCCGCCTGCGAGCTCGCGCGCGATGAGGGTTTTAAAATCATCCCGGAGATCATGATTCCCTTGGTGGGTCATGTGAATGAACTGACGGCCATGAGACGGGAAACGGAGCAGGTTTGCCAAGAAGTCATCAAAGACATGAAGGTCAGCCTGGAGTACTGCATTGGCACCATGATCGAACTCCCCAGGGCCGCGATCACCGCCGATGCCATTGCGACCCAGGCCGATTTCTTTTCCTTCGGCACCAATGATTTGACGCAAACAACCTTTGGTTTCTCGCGCGACGACGCCGGAAAGTTTCTGCCTCACTACATTGAAAAAGGCATCTTGGCCCATGACCCGTTTGTCACCCTCGACCAGGAGGGGGTGGGGGCCTTCATTCAGATGGCGGTCGACAAAGGCAAGAGCGTCAAATCGTCTCTCAAGGTGGGTATCTGCGGAGAACATGGCGGGGATCCCGCGTCGGTCGAGTTCTGCCATCGCATCGGCCTCGATTACGTCAGCTGTTCACCCTATCGTGTCCCCATCGCCCGTCTGGCAGCCGCTCAGGCGGTGATTCGGGAAAAGGTCACAGAAGGGTTAAAGGGGGAGTGATGAACCGTTTTCTGGCCTCTTTACTTCTTGCTTCTTGCTTCTTAACAACCACCGGAGCGAACTGCACCAGCACCATATTCCCCGCGCTCGGGACCAACCTGTCAGCCCCCATTGCCATCAGTGTCGATGCCGCGAACGCCCGGGCTTATGTCGTCAATTCCAACAACCGGGTAGAATTTAACGGGGCATCTTTGTCCATTCTCGACATATCAAGCCCAGCCGCCCCCACGCTGCTCTCCAATACTAGCAACCCCATCACCATTGATAATTTTTCCGGACAAATCTATGTCGATACCACGAATCGTTTTGCCTACATCGCTAATCGCCTTTCGACCGATCCCCTCGATACGAGTGACGTTTTATTAAAGGTCAACTTAGACGAATCCTCCAGTAGCTTGGCTACCATCACGAGCAACACCGCGGGGAACAACCCCTTTGGAGTGGCTTGTTGTGATGCCTCCGACCGGGTTTATGCGGTTTCATCCGGCGGAACAGTCGAGGTCTATAATAAGCTAACATTGGCCTATACCCAAGTCAGTCTCGCAGTGACGCTAGACGAAGGGGCCATCTCCGGGGCCTCTGCCACCGAAGCGGCCTTCAACAGCACCGGCACCTTGGCCTTCATCTCCAATCGTGCGGGACAGGTCTACATCCTCAACACCTCGGAGATTGGAGATGCCTCCAAAAATCCCATCGATTATGTGATTAAAAATGTCCAGGATGCCCGCGGCTTGGCCTTGGATGCAACCAACTTATACGTGGTCGATGGCACCGCTGGAACCGCCTTACTCCGAGTCATCCCAACCGCTACCCTCACCCCGATCACCCCGGATACCACCGCCATCTCGCAACCGGACGCCACCACCCTGCAAACCACCACCGTCCCCCTAGGCAACGATCCCAATGAGATCATCCTGTTTGGTGGCAAGGCCTACGTCTCCAACCGGGGTGACGACACCATCTCGGTCATCGACCTCAGCAACTTGAGCGCCACCCCAACCACCATTGCCGTCGGCGACGAACCCTACGGTCTCGCCGCCTTCACCAGTGGGGCGGATAGTTTTCTTTATGTGACCAACTTGGCCTCGAATACTATTTCCGTCATCAATCTTGCCAGCAACACGGTGGTGGCGACGTTTCCGTAGGGGCGATCCTTGTGATCTCCCTGGGGCGAATACCAGATTCGCCCCTACATTCGCCATCACCATATATGGTCACTTATCCACACCTTACCACCAGTTGTGGATAACCTTCCCCCCTGTTCCCATTAGTGGGACGACCCCTGGCTTTTGACTTTACTCCGTCTTTTAGCCATGATAGATCTTCAGAACTTCGGAATGAAAATTAAACGCCTAGAATTGATGGGTTTTAAGTCGTTTGTTGACCCCACCGTCGTCAATTTTGATGCCTCCATTATTGGGATTGTTGGGCCAAACGGTTGTGGGAAATCCAACGTCGTCGATGCCATTCGTTGGGTGATGGGGGAGCAAAGTGCGAAAAGTCTTCGGGGGCATGCCATGGAGGATGTCATCTTCAATGGCTCAGACTCCCGCCCTCCGTTAGGGATGGCCGAGGTAGCCCTGACTTTTTCGACCGAAGATGGGATCGTCCCCCCCGAGTATGCTGGTTTTAGCGAGATCACCATCACCCGCCGCCTGTATCGTTCCGGTGAAAGCGAGTACTTGATCAACAAAACGGCCTGTCGCTTGCGGGACATTGTCGAATTATTTTTAGGCACGGGGGTCGGGCATCGCGCCTACTCGGTCATTGAACAGGGCCGCATCGATTTCGCGATCAACGCCAAACCCGAAGACCGCCGCCTGCTCATCGAGGAGGCCGCGGGCATCTCGAAATTTAAATCCAGAAAAGAAGCCGCCCTCCGTAAGATGGACGGCACCAAAAATAACCTCTCACGCTTAAAGGACATCTTGGGCGAGGTCACGCGGCAGATCAACTCCCTCGATCGACAGGTCAAAAAGGCGGAAAAATACAAATTGATCAAGATGGAATTGCGCGAAAAGGAACTCCAGCTCATTTCCGTTCGTTTTCTGGAGGAATCCCGCGAACAAGGCGAGATTAATACCTTGTTGGCCGATTGGTTGGAGCGCGACACCAACGCCAGCATCTCCATGATAAAGTTTGAAACCCAGCTGGAAGAACAGCGTCTCCTCTTGATGGAAAAAGAACGCGAACTCAACGGCCTGCAAGAACAATTTTTTGAGTCTTCCACGCAGCAAAAACTGCTCTCCACTCAGGAACAATTTCAGAAGAAGGAAAAGACGGCCCTCGAGGAACAAAAGCTGCGCTCCCTCACCGGCATGGAACAATGCAAGGAACAACTTCTCCGTCTCCAACAAGAAATCCAGGAACAAATCGCCCGACACGAATCCGAGCACGGCAAATCGGGGGATTTGAACGAAACCTTGCAAACCGTTGAAGCGCGCTGGCAAGAAGTGGAATCACAACGCCTAAAATTGAGCCTGACAATCCAAGATATAAAATCAGAGCTGCAACGCAACGATTCGGAGGCCAGCCGCATCGAGGGAGAAAGACGGCTCTACGAAGAGCGTAATACTTCGCTACGCGGTCAGTCGGCTAAAATCGTAGCAGAATTACAAGAAGTGGCTCGTTTGCAACAAGAGGTCACCGAACGGTTCCATGTCTTTAAAAACGACCAGCAGGCCTTAGCCGCCAGGCAAACCTCCATCAAGAGTGAGGGCGAGACCTTGCATCAAGAGATTGCCAATTTGAAGCAACACAAAGAACTCCTAGAAGAGGAATTTTCCTTCCGGCAGGAAGATTTGGTCCAAAAAAGATCCAGGCTTAAATCGCTGCTCGACCTGGAAAAAAACTTTGAGGGTTATGACGAGGGGGTGCGTTCCATCCTGAAGGCCAAAAAAGAGGGGACCCATGCGGCCGGTATTTTTGGCGTGGTCGCGGACTTTCTCGAAACCCCTCCGCAGTATGAAACCGCCCTCTCGGCGGCGTTGGGCGAACAACTCCAGCACATTATCGTCAAAAGTCACGAAGCCGGCGTCGAGGCCATTGGTTACCTAAAAACCGAGAGTCTCGGACGCGGCACTTTTATTTCCGTGGATACGTCCGAGATTGTCCCCTCTAAATTTCCTTATCAGGGACATGGGGTCATCGGGCCATTGCTCGATTTTGTCCATATCAAGGAAGAATGTCGTTCGATCGGGCGCTACCTCTTGGGAGATATCATCTTGGTCGAATCACTCTCCAAGGCCCTCGCCCTTTGGCGAGACAACGGGCCGAAAAAAACCTTGGTCACGCTGGAAGGAGAGGTGGTTGACCCTCATGGAGTCGTCACGGGCGGGACCAACACCATCAGCGGAAAAATTCTTTTGGAAAAGAAACGCGAGATTAAGGAGTTGCGGGGCATTGTTTCTGAAATGGAAGAAGATCTCAGTCTCCGCGAAGATGCCATCAGTCAGGCGGAGGGTTCCCTCTCCGAGCTCACCTTTGACCTGGAAGGCTTGGAGAAGAAGGAGCATGAGCTCGAGATCAAGTCGGCCAACCTCGAGAAGGAAATTGCCCTGCTCTCGGGCGAGTTGCAACGCTTTGATCGGGAACGTGAGCGTTTATTGACAGAACAGGGCCAAGCTGGTCAAGAAGAGGAGCGCATTGCCACTGTCATCCGAGATTCCGAACAGCGTCGTTTAACCATCACAAACGACCGTCAAGAGAAGGGCGCCACCCTGGAACAAATGGCTCAAGAAGAACGCCGATTGCAATTAGAAGTGAAGCAACTGGCCGAGGCCCTCACCGGGGCCAAGGTCCAATCGGCGGCCATGCAAGAACGCCAAGCCATGGTGGATCAAGAACGCGAGCGCCTGCAAAAAACCGAACAAGAATTGATGGCTCGCATCGAGGGGGAGGCCTCCACCATTACCGAGATCCACCAAAAGTTGGCACAATTGGACACTTCTTTAAGCCAGAGCGCCGAGGAAGAAGTGGCTTGTAAGGCGCGAGTGGAGGAACTAGCGAATGCGCAAGAAGACGTGCGAAAGATTTATGAGGGGTTGGCCGCGGAAGTCAGGGGGCTGGAAGATTCCATCAAACATATCCGCAAGGAGAGTGAGCTCTGCAATAGCCATATCAACGACCTGCGCTTGACCCTGACCCAACTCGATTCTAATGTGCACCATGCGGAACAAAACATTTTTGAAAAATATTCCGTGTCTCTCAAAGAGACCGCCATCCAATATCAGGGGATCGAAATTGACCGGGAGGCCGAAGAGTTGGTGGTCAATGAGCTGAAAGAAAAAATCGAACGGCTCGGTGATGTCAACCTGGGGGCCATTCCCGAATATGAAGAATTAAAAACCCGGCAAACCTTCCTGGAGCAACAAATCGAAGACCTGGAAATCTCGCTGGATGCCTTGCAAAAAGCGATTCATCGCATCAATCAAACCACCCTCAAGCGCTTTGAGGAAACATTTGCCTTGGTGAGCCAACGTTTTGAAACCTTACTGCCTCGTTTGTTCCGAGGCGGCCGTGCTGAGCTGCGTCTCACCGAGCCGAGTGAAGAACATCCCAATCCCGGTGTCGAACTCCTGGTCCAGCCTCCCGGCAAAAAACTCTCCCACATCAGCCTCCTCTCCGGCGGTGAGAAGGCCCTGGCTGCGGTTGGGTTTATCTTCTCCATCTTCCTGGTGAAACCCTCGCCTTTCTGTATCCTGGATGAGGTCGACGCACCGCTAGACGATGTCAATGTCGAGCGCTTCCAACAACTCATTGCCGAAACCGTCAGCCGTTCCCAGTTCATCCTCATCACCCACAACCGCCGTACCATGGAACACTGCCAGCTCCTCTACGGTGTCACCATGCAGGAACCCGGCATCTCCCGGACTGTGTCGGTCCGTCTGCAAGACGACTCCGACGTGGCGCTGGCGTCCTAGCAACTTTTCCCAAACTATCGACGAAGACCTCCTATGTTTTTTTCATCGGCAACCAGGCAACGCATTCTTGAGCCCTTCCTCTCTTTTGAGAATCTATTTGGAATGCTGCCAGCGACAAGAATCGTTGATCAATTAGCCGAATCATTGCAGTTAGAAAAACGTTGGCAAGCACTGATCGGCAACATATCTCCTTGGCATCAGCGGCCTACCTTCGATCCCGTACCCCGGGTCCATCTACTCACCTTGCACCCATCGTATCCCCAACTGATGGACGCATTGAAGCGCCCTTCTCCCACGAATGTTGACGAAGCAGCAACCGCCCTCGACCAGATCGCCGAACTTTTGGAAGAAATTTGTCCGCCACTCGCCGTCTTCCCGGCCTTCTATGGCGGCATCATCACCCACAGGGTCCGGCAGGCGGTGGCCGGTGAGCTGAGGATCGGCGGTTCCCCTGTAACATTCGAGGGGGGCGATTTCATGAAACGACTGCCCGGTCGATTTGCCAAACTGTACCTCGACGCCCTGCGTGCCTTCTTGGAAACACCGGAACAGCTAAAGACTGAACGGCCGATCTGGTTTCGAACCTTTGCCTACGGTTTGCAAGGTTCGCGGCTTGCCTTTCTTCATGGCACGCTGGCGATTACGGCGCACATCGTTCGCGACCTGCCGGAGGGGATTAGCTTGACCATCTTAGCCTTGGCGCATGATGCCAGACCGGAGCTTCCCACTCATGAACTCGCGCAATGGATCTTGGATATCAGAAACCAGGGAAACATGGCGTGGTTGCGCGTCTTGAAGGGGGATCATGATCGAATTGATCGGCTCTTGACTCACTATACTCCAGAGGTCCTGGAACAATTTACCAATCGGGGCGACCCTCTGACCCGATCCATTCTCACACTCGACCGTCTACTCGGAACCGATTTAAACAATAATGGTCCGATCGTACAATGGGGACTGGGGATCGTCGCTCAAGCCCGGACTGAGGCATGGGACAATACGATTCGATTGCTCCGCGCCTATGCCGAGCCGGTGGCAACACGAAGAGAACGACAAATCTCCCAGGTCCGAGCCGATCTCAACCGAGACTCCGAGGCACTGGGTCAAGCCATCCTGGCAGAACGCATCGTCATCCCAATTTCCATCGAAGCCATCAAGGCAAGAACACCCTGGCTGGGTTCCCTCTTGAGCGTCTATGCTGGTGATCCCCTTCTGTCCCTGAGCGGGTTTGGGAGGGAGTTGACGTTTTGCGTAGCAACTTAATGATAGATCTGCTGGATGATGATTATCTTCTGTGATAGTGAAAATTAAATGACCACCGACTACGTGAACTCCATTCCGGTCGCCGAACAACCACCCTATCCCGGTGACGGCGCCATCGAATGGAAACTGCGTAGCATCATCCGTTGGAACGCCATGGCCACCGTGGTGCGGGCCAATCATCAGGCGCCGGGCATCGGCGGTCACATCGCCACCTACGCCTCGGCGGCGACCCTCTATGAAGTGGGGTTTAATTGGTTTTTTCGCGGCCGTGATTTTCCGGGCGGTGGGGATCAAATCTTTTTTCAGGGGCATGCGGCCCCCGGGATCTACGCCCGGGCCTTTTTGGAACGAAGAATCTCCCTGGAACAACTGGTCCGCTTCCGCCGCGAGCTCTCCGGCGGGCTTTCCTCGTATCCGCATCCCTGGTGCCTGCCAGATTTTTGGGAATTTCCCACGGTCTCAATGGGATTGGGCCTGATCAACAGCATCTATCAGGCGCGCTTCAACCGCTACCTGCACGCCCGCGGCTTAAAAGACACCTCCGCCAGTCGTGTCTGGATCTTTGCCGGAGACGGCGAGATGGATGAACCCGAATCACGCGGGGCCTTGCATATCGCCGCCCGCGAGGCCCTGGACAACCTCATCCTCGTCGTCAACTGCAACCTGCAACGACTCGACGGGCCGGTCTACGGCAATGGCAAGATCATCCAGGAATTACAGGGCTACCTCACGGGCGCCGGTTGGGATGTCATCAAGGTCGTCTGGGGCGACCGCTGGGACCCGCTCCTGGCCCAGGACACAGACCGGGTCCTCGTCCAAAGAATGAATGAGGTGCCCGACGGCCAGTTCCAGATGTATCGCCGCGCCGGGGGGGAAATCATCCGCAAGGATTTTTTTGGCAAGGACCCACGCCTCTTGAAGTTGGTGGAAAATATCACCGATGCCGATCTCCCCAAGCTCAACCGTGGTGGGCATGACCCCGCCAAGGTATTCGCCGCTTACGATCGTGCCGTTCAACCCACCGGCCGCCCCACGGCCATCTTAACCCACACGATCAAGGGCTACGGGCTCGGGGAGGCCGGCGAGGCCCGCATGACGGCACATCAACAAAAAAAACTCAGCGAGCAAGAGCTGAAAGATTATCGCGATCGCTGTCAGATTCCGGTGACCGACCGACACATCAAGGATTCCCCGTTCTATTTGCCGTCGGAAAAAACCCCGGAGATGCAGTACCTCTTCGAACGACGCCGAGCGTTGGGTGGTTTCATCCCGGCCCGGCGCGGTTGGGTGGGGGCGTATGGCAATACGCCCCTACAATTTCCCGACACGATCTACCAAGATTTATTCAAGGGGAGCGGCGGTCGCGAGGCTTCGACCACCATGGCCTTTGTCTCGCTGTTGGGAAAACTCATTCGCGACCCCAAACTGGGCAAACATATCGTCCCCATCGTCCCGGACGAGGCGCGCACCTTTGGGATGGATCCGCTCTTTGCCCAAAACGGCATCTACTCGCCCAAGGGGCAGGGCTACACCCCGGCCGACAAGCAGGGCAGCAGCGTTTTTTATTACCGCGAGGCCAAGGACGGCCAAATCTTGGAGGAAGGAATTACAGAGGGCGGCTCGATGGCCAGCTTCACCGCCGCGGCCACGGCCTACAGCACGCATGGGGTGCCGATGATTCCGTTTTATATTTTTTATTCCATGTTTGGATTCCAGCGCGTGGGAGACGCCATCTGGGCGGCCGCCGATATGCGTAGCCGAGGCTTCTTGCTCGGTGCTACCGCGGGCCGCACCACCCTGATGGGAGAAGGCTTGCAACACGACGACGGCCACAGTCCCCTATTAGCCAGCACCGTCCCCAATTTAGTCACCTACGACCCGGCCTTCGCCTATGAGGTGGCCATCATCATCCAGCACGGGCTGAAACGCATGTATGAAGACCAGGAAGATGTGTTTTTCTACCTCACCCTCTACAACGAAAATTACCCGATGCCCGCCATGATCGAGGGCGTGCAAGAGGGAATCTTGCGTGGTCTCTACTGTTATGCCCCAGGGGCCGCAACAGGCATCAAGGCCCAAATCTTCGCCAGCGGCCCGCTAGTCCCGCAGGCCCTGATCGCGCAGCAATTGCTGATGGATTATCAGGTCTCGGCCGATGTCTGGAGTGTCACCAGTTACAACGAACTCTATCGCGACGCCCTCACCTGCGAACAATGGAACCGACTGCACCCGGAAGAAACTGAAAAACAACCTTACCTCACCACCCAACTCAAAAACACCTCCGGCCCCGTGATCGCCGTCTCCGATTATCTCAAGTCCCTGCCGGATCGCTTGGCCCGCTGGATCCCCAACGGCCTCACCAGCCTAGGCACCGACGGCTTCGGCCGCAGCGACACCCGCGAGGCGTTGCGCCGCCACTTCCAGATTGATCCGCCTCATATCGTCGCTGCCGTCTTAGAGAGGCTCTATCGGCTGGGGCAGGCCGAATTAACAACACTCCAGCAGGCGCTGCGTCAGATTCATTCGTAACCCTAAAGATTTTTCCTATTTTTTTACCTGCCAAGCAACTTTTTTCAGACCATGACGAATTAAGGGGATGTTTCAACCTCCCGAGATTGTCAGCTTAGTCGCCACCGGGATGCGTTATGGCCTAAGGGCCATGGAGGCAGCGGTGGTGGCAAGAGAACCGGCGACGGCGGAGCTGCCGTTGTTGCGCGAAACCGCCCTACGCGGGTTTCGTTATGGGGCGATTTTTGGCAGTGAGATCACACCCAATTCCCTGCCCGCCCTACTTGGCCTCGTGGGGAACATCCCTCCTCTCTCCCTGGCGGAGGAACCGTTTCAAACCTTGCAAAATGATTCGCAGGCACTCCGAGACACCCTCCATGGCCTGTTTGACTGCCTCCCCTGGGGAAGCGATGCCATGGTCACAGGACGACGACTGACCTTTGAGCCCCTGCCGCATCCGATCAACCAAGCCAATATGAGATTGGCCGTCCTGCAACTCACCCTGCGAGAGGTTGCCAATATCGCCTATTTGATGACAAAAGCAGTCCCCTCCGCATTGGATCAAGAGACCCATCGAGTCTTACTTCGTGCCAGTGAATGCGCCCTAAAGGTCTTTGCCGGGACACACACACCATGGCGATTGCACGATTTTATGGATTCTCTTTTTCAAGGCTTGCCGATCCTGGAAAAAGATCCTGTTAACGGTAACGCTCTCCTGTCGGCCTTCCTTAACAGGACTCGGAAGACCCTCCAGTTCAACACCACACGAGCGGTCGCTGTCTTTCATGGCCAATCTCCTGCAACCAATATTCCACCGATACCGCTGCCTAATCCCACCCCACAGTTTCCCCAATCCAGGGCAAGCTCTCAACAGCGAACGAGACGTACCGTTCCAACATCATCGGCTACCCCTTCCACTCCACCACCAACCCGAGCCTCTACTACACCTGCCCCAGCGCGCACAGCATCGTCGCTTACTTTCTCACAACTGCTCGCCACATTGGCCGATCGATGGCACATTGCATCAGGACAAATCTGGAAACAATTCACCCAAGACAGTCGCGTCCGAGCGATCCAGGAACATGCAAAATTGGAAATAGTGAATGATCAAGGTTCTTCCCTGACCCTATTATGGCAAAAGAGAGGGGGAGAAAGTTTTTCTCTCCGTCTGGAGCTTGGTTTTCTCGATTCCAAGTCAAACACCGGCCCATTCGCGAAGCTAACGGTTAGTTAAAATAAAAACGGATTTTCGCCAGACTGCTAAGAGCTAAATTAAGGAGGGGTAGCTCACCAACGAAAGTTTACTTAGTCAACAACGTCCCCTATTTCACAATTTTGTGTAAACCGACCTTTACGATGATACAAGACATCTATGTCCCTCATGAGCCAATTATTATTACTGACCTTGATCACCGCCACAGCGATCGCCGGTGAACCGGTTGCCAGTGTCTACACCAAGTTTCCAGACGATCCCGCCAAGCGATGCAAGGTCCTGGAACAAGGATCGAACCAAGACCCGCCGCCCGATTATGTGAAGGCGGAATGCCCAGGTTACCAAAAATATCGGGTGCGTTATTCCACCGATGGAGACCATGGAAGCATCCTGGCGCTCTTTCATTCCGGGACAAGACAAGAATCATCCCTAACCACCATCCCGACTATTGAAGAGGGGGTTCTTTGCCCGCAAGGATTCACCTGGGTGACCGCCAAACAACTGGAGTGGCGAGTTGAAAAAAATGTCCCTTTTGCCTTGATCTACCGGGTGAACTGCGAAGGCCTCTCCAGAGAAACACCCACGGTCACAGAGATACTCGCCGTGGCCTCAGTCTCCCCCATCCGAAGTTGTCTGATCGGTCGGGTGATTGCCACCGGCAATCCAGAGGCCAACAACCAGGCCCGCACCCTCGCCGACACGAAGGCTCGTTCCATCAAATGCCCCGCTGTGCCGTAGCGCAACTCTCTTGAGATTTTAAACGGTTCCCAGCGACCTTCCCCCGTCAACGGTAAGGACAGAACCAGTGACAAACGAGCTGGCGTGCAAAAAATACCGGACCGCATGAACCACGTCGTGGGGAGAACCAATCTTCTGGCTCAAGACCCCCTTGGTATCTTCTGCAAATTTCTCCGGGGAAAAATGGACGGGGCGCAAGACCGGTCCGGGGCAGATGCAATTGACCTGAACCTCCGAAGCCATTTCCTTGGCCAGGGCACGTGTGAGATCGATCAAGGCCCCCTTTGATACGCAGTACGACAAGTAATCTTTGTAAGGCATCGATCCGGCCCAATCCGCAATATTGACAATCTTGCCCTCACCCCGTTTTTTCATGGAATGATAGGCCGCCTGGGCCAAGAGAAAGGGGGCCTTCACATGCACGGCCAGGTTGGTGTCCCACTCCTCTTCGGTGATGAGTTCAAAAAGTTTGTCCTGATAGATTGAGGCGTTATTGACGATGGCAAAAAGATGTTTTTTCTTCTCCAGGATCTGCGGGACAATCGCCTTAACATCCTCCGCCTGAGTCAGATCCGCCTTGACCAACAAGGCGTTAATTTTAAAACGCTCATGAATCTCCGCCGCCAACGCAGTCGCGGCTTCTCCAGACCGATTGTAATGGATCACCACCTCGGCCCCATCGGCCGCCAACGCCAGGACAATCTCCCGCCCCACCCGCTGCGCCCCACCGGTGACTAAGATGACTTTTCCCTTCAACATAGGAACCTTGTTAGACTAACTATTTTAAAAAGACAAAAACTAAATAATCTGTTAGAATTCCAATAAGTTATGCAATCCTTCTCCCTCGTCGCCTTCCTCGGTGCGTTAGCCATCTTTATCTACGGGATCCGACAAAGTCGTTGGGGCATTCAATTGCTGGCGGGAGATCGGCTCCGTTCGGTCATTACCTCGTTGACCAAAAACCGTCTCATGTCCGCTTTCTCGGGGGCCCTGGTCACGCTCATCTTTCAAAGTTCCAACGCCACCATCATCATGTTGGTCAGCTTTGCCACCACCGGGATGATCTCGCTCACCCAAGCGATGGGGGTCATCCTCGGCGCCGATATCGGTTCCACCGTGGTCATCGCCCTGCTGGCCTTTCAGCAAATTTTCGACATTGCCCTGGTTTTTTTAATTGTCGGAGTCATGATTGAAACTTTTTCCAATGGAAAGAAGGCCCACTACACCGGCATGGTCTTGGAGGGATTTGGTTTTATCTTCTTTGGCATGAAATTGATGATCCAAACGACGTCCCTCCTCAAAGGTAACACATTGATCCTAGAAATCTTCACCGCCCTCGGACAAAATCCAAGTTATGCCTTTTTGGGAGCCACGCTCTTCACGGCCTTGGTACAAAATAGCGCCACCACCCTGGGGCTTACGATGGCTCTCTCCTTTGCAGGGATTATCACACTCGATGACGCCCTCCCCATTGTCATTGGGGCCAACGTAGGCACCTCGGCTGGGTCCATCCTTGCCAGTGTCCGGGGCAACACCGCTGCCAAGCGAGTGGCCTTTTCTCATTTTTTCTTCAAGACCACCGGCGGGGGATTGGCCTTTCTCTTTCTCGCCCGATATAAACATCTGGTCCTGATGATTCAGGATGTCCTGCCTCAACATCAAACCACCACCATTGCTCTATCTCATATCCTGTTTAATTTGGGTCTTTCGATCCTTTTTCTCCCATTCCTTCGGCAAGGGGCCTGGCTGATACAAAAGGTCATTCCGGAATCTTCCGAACCAGAAGAGAAAAAATTTGGCCCACAATATTTGGAGCCGAAAGCCTTAAGCACACCCGCCCTGGCCTTTGCCCAGGTCAAAAGAGAAATACTGCGCATGGCCGGACTGGCCGCCGACATTTTTGAAAAAACGATCCTGGCGTTTGAAAAAGGCGATCTCAACTTTGTGACCTATTTGGAAGATGAAGACGACAAGATTGACATGCTCGACCGGGAAATCAAATTTTACCTCGCCAAGATATCCCAGGAGAATCTCACCGCCGATCAGGCCCGCACCCAACTCCTACTCCTCTCCATGACGAGTGATCTGGAAGAGATTGGCGACATTATCAATAAATTAATCCTAGAACTGGCCAGAAAAAGGATCCGTAAGGGCTACACCTTTTCGGAAGAGGGCCTGGACGAGATCATTACCTTTCACCGGCGCGTCTTGGATAATTTTCATTTGGCCATCGCCGCCATCAGCTCCGACGATGAAACACTGGGGCTAAAACTTCTGCGCCATGAAAACGAGCTCTCCAATCTGGAAGAGGAGTATAGGCTCTCCCATCTGCAACGCTTGCAGCAAGGCAAGAAGGAGACCTTCCAAACCACTTCGATCCACCTGGATCTTCTGTCCAACTTCAGGAGGATCAACACCAAAATCACCGCCCTGATCACCGCCCGATTTTCTTCGCATGCGGGCCGCTTCAAGCTCTCCGATTGAAAATTTAAAATAACCCTGTTAGGGAACCAAAATGCTCTTCGCCATTGATGTCGGCAATACCAATACCGTGCTGGGCCTCTTCGATGACCAACGCCTCGTCCAACAGTGGCGCATTGAGACGAAAAAAGAACGCACCGCTGACGAGTTGGGCGTCTTACTCAAAGAGCTTTTTGCCCATAGCAAGATCGACCTCAAGGCCATTGAAGGAATCATCATTTCCAATGTGGTCCCGCCCATGCAACACGCCCTGGAAAGCATGGCACGACGCTATCTCCATCAAGAGCCGATGAACGTGGGACCAAAGACCAAGATCAAGATAAAAAATCGCTACCATCACCCCTCTGAAGTCGGGGCAGACCGCATTGTCAACGCCGCGGCCGCTTACCACAAATACCCGCGGGCCCTGATTGTGGTTGATTTTGGCACCGCCACCACCTTTGATTACATCTCACCCAAGGGAGAATACCTGGGCGGCGCGATTGCGCCCGGCATCATGATCTCCAACGAGGCCCTCTTCACCCACGCATCCAAACTGCCGCGCGTAGAAATTGCCAAGCCGGCGAAGGTCATCGGCCGTCGCACCATTGAGAGTATCCAGTCGGGCATCTTTTACGGTTACGTCAGCATGGTCGATGGTCTGGTGGAAAAAATTAAAAAAGAAGTCAAAACTAAACCAAAAGTCATCGCCACCGGCGGGCTAGCAGGTCTCATTGCAAAAGATTCGAAGACAATCGAATCCGTCGCCCCCCACCTCACCCTCGAGGGGCTCCGGCTTATTTGGGATTGGAATCAATGATGGCTGGATGAACGATCTTTCCCTCTTTCAAATTCAATCCTTTAGCGAAATTTGGATCTACAGCGAGAACCTTCTCTAATCCCAAAGCGGCTATCTTTTGAATGTATGGCAATGTCTGTTCCGTCAACGCCAACGTCGCCGATCGGGAGGCCAGTGTTGGGAGATTGGTTACACCGCAATGAAGGACCTCATCTTGCCTGTAAACCGGATCTTTCAGCGTAGTCGGGCGGATCCCCTCCACGCAACCACCCTGGTCAATCGCCACATCAACGATCACCGAACCGGGGCTCATCGTCTTTACCATCTTGCGGGTCACCAGCCGTGGGGCGCGCGCACCGGGGATCAAGATCCCACCGATCAATAAATCGCTCTGCGCCACCGCTGCGGCGAGCGAAGTTGCTCCCGAAAGAACCTGGCAACGATTTCCCAACTTCTGTTGCAGCGCCAAAAGCCGATCCCTATTCACATCAAACAGCGTCACCTCCGCCCCCATCCCATGGAGGATCTGGGCGGCATGACTGCCAACATTACCGACCCCAAGCACCAAGACCTTCCCACGATCCTTGCCGCCAACCCCAGCCAACACAATCCCCTTCCCACCCAGATCCTTGCGCAGATAATTCGCCCCGAGCAGCGCCGCCATCTTCCCGGCGATCTCGCTCATCGGCGCCAACAGCGGGAGCCGGCCCTCCGGCGTCTGGACCGTTTCGTAGGCAATGGCCGTGACCTTTTTTTTCAGCAGGGCCCGGGTCACACCGGGATTCGCGGCCAGGTGAAGAAAGGTAAAGAGAATTTGTCCGGGACGAAACAACGAAAATTCCGACGGCAATGGCTCCTTCACCTTGACGATCAGCTCCGATTTCTGAAAAAGCCTGCAACGGTCGTTGAGGATCCTAGCCCCCGCCTGACGATACTCGCGATCGGAAAAACCGGAACCTTGCCCCGCCTTCGATTCGACCCAAACAACATGCCCCTCCTGAGCCAGATGAGACACCCCCACCGGGGTCATCGCCACACGAAATTCAAACGGTTTGATCTCACGCGGAATACCTATCAGCATGGTAGTTTCCTCATCTCTTCAAATAAAATAAACCACTCCCTTGCCTACACCCCTGTTTTGAATTTTCTTCAAACGGACCAAACGCTGCAGATCACTCTTCAAGGTGGGCCGCTTGATTTGGGGCAACAGGGCATGGATTTGACCGATGGGAAAAGTCCCCTGGCGCATCACTTCCAGGATTTGCTGCTCGCGTCCCGTGGCATCCATCGCCTTGCCAATCGCGGGGAGACCGACATCGCCGCCGCGCATGATATTAAGAATCGTCTCCAAGGTGGACAACATCTCTTGGGCCACAAAAGCAACAAACACCTCCGTCTTACCTGTCACATCCGTCTTTTCCAACGACTCCAGATAGCGGCGCCGGTGTCGCATCTGAATGATGCAGGGGGGATATCGTTCCTGCATCAAGATCAGGTTCATCAGGATGCGCGCCATCCGACCATTTCCGTCATCGAAGGGATGAATGGCAACAAAACGATGGTGAAAGATGGCCCCACGCTCCACCGGATGGATTTCTTTGGCTTGATGATACCAATCAAGCAACCTTTCCATTTCATCCCTCACATGGAGCGGATCGGCATAGTGGTGAATTTTTCCGGAAAGGGTTAGGACATGATTGGGTCGTTTTTTATATTGGCCGGGTGTGACCGGTTTTTGGATCCTCTGTCCCCCCATGCCCAGTGCCTCGGTAGCCTCAACTCCTTTTAATAGAACCGCGTGCAGTTCCTTGATCAACCCCTCGGTGAGGTTTCGTTTCCTGGCCACAATGTCTTGAAGCCCATCGATCGCCTCGGCGTGGTTACGCACCTCAAGATAATCCTTGAGCGGCCTTCCCTCCGAGGTCAGTCCCTCTCTCAAAAAGAAAGCGGTTTCCCCAAAAGTCAGGGTATTACCCTCAATCGCATTGGAATTGTAGGTCCACTCGACACGCAGTCGTTCCTGAAGAGACTTTCTTAACCCCAAATCCACCGGCTTGAGACGCTGAATTTCTTCATTTAACTTATTGATTTTAATTAATATTTCTTTCATATGGATATTGATTAATAATTATATCCAAAAATAGCCAAAAAGCAAGGGGTCGAAATGTCAAAAAATTATTCCCCCTCCAGTCGCAACTTCAACTGAAAAATCGTCTCGTTCCGAAGTCGGGTCTTTGCCCAGGCCTTCTGTTTTGTATCCAACAGTTCACCCATTCCGGCCAAGATGTGCCTGTCTCCCATTTTTTCCAACAGGCCGATGCATTTCTGCAGAAAGTTTTTGAACGATAAACCAGTCCTGGTTTCAATAATCGCCCGGTTGATCGGCCAGTTGCTCTCTAAAAAATACCACGTATCATAGATGTCACGATTTGTTTTGCCAATTCGTTCCACCATCGCCACCATCTTATGCGCCGCCATGTCCTCCCGGGTCATGACCTTCATGGAAATACCCAGGTAGGCCTTGACTTCATACCGTGATCCAAACTCCCTGCGATTGATCTCCACCTTGATATTCTGCGACCCCGGGACTTTGTCATCATAGGACAGGACGTAAAACAGGCTGAATCTTTTCTTTTCGGCCTCTTTAACCCTCCCATACTTTTCCAGAATCTTTTTCACCTCTGCAAAAACCAACTCTTCACTCCCCGCCTTGAGCAGATCAAAATCAAGATCCACCGAGAATCGGTTGAGGCCGTAAAACAAGTAGGCCGCTGTGCCCCCCTTGAAGCCTAAAATCGGGCCGAGCTCAGGGTCGACAAAAATGTCCTTCAGGATTTTAATCAGGATATTTTTATGTGTGGTGGCGTTGAAGCTCATTTATTTTTCTCTCCATGCGCCGGTTTCCGCCATAGACCGGAAAAATTTCCCAGACTTTATCCCAATTCAAGGGCAAAATATTGTCAAAGTGGTAATCTTTGCAGAGATAGAGGACGTCCAAAAAGGCGCGTTCCGCGGAGGCAATGGAATAATTTTCCCTATTCTCCATCCCGGCTCCACTGGTAAGAACGGCATCCTTGATCTTCCTAAAGTGATACCTCTGACCGTCACAGGTGATTTCCCTGGACTGATACGAGGCAACAAAAATCTCCCCATAAAACTGGAAGGTTATTCCCACCCGGGCCAGCACCGTCTCAAAACTGACATACGATGGAGTGAATATTTTTGTCGCCAGTTCAAACCTGTCGTAGTCTTTGTCCTTCGCATAAAACCCCCTGCGCACCGGATACAGCTGCCCCTGCTCAACGTAGTAGTGAACCCTCGATCCGGCCGTCAGCCGGTCGATACCGCCCCACAACAAAATCAGGTCTTTAAAGGAAAAGACGGTCTTGCCGGACCTCAACAGGGCGTTTAAAAAGCCTCTTTTCATAAATTATGAGCTAATCATAATAATAAATCTTATATTTAGCTCATATTATCAAATTTAGCCTGATCGTGTCAACCGATAATAAATGAAGGAGCACCCCCCTTTTGGATATTTAAAGCCTAACGATCCAGATAGGCTGGAAGCACCATGGATCTATCCACTACGGAAGCCAGAGGATGCTGGGAGCGATTGGCCCCTCCCATTTGGTAGCCGGCCAGGTCGACCGTTACGTGGGCAAAACCCTGCTGCTGGCCCAGTTGCACCACTTGCTCGCGGATGATCGGGTCCGTCAATCGGGAAATTTCGGCGGGATCAAGTTCGAGACGGGCGATCGGCTCGTGGAACCGGACTCGAAAAACTTTGAAACCAAGCCCCTTGAGTCCCGACTCCAGGGCATCAATCCGGGCCAGTCGTTCAGGGGTCACCTCCACCCCGACTGGAAAGCGTGACGAAAGACAGGCCAGGGCCGGTTTGTCCCAAATGGAGAGTCCCAACTCTTTGGCTAATCTCCGAATCTCCACCTTCCCCAACCCAGCCTCCAACAAGGGGCTACGCACCCCCTGCTCCCGTTTTGCGGCCGTGCCGGGGCGCACATCCCCTAAATCATCCTGGTTAAACCCATCCACCACCACCCCGATCCCCAATTTTCGAGCCTGACTCCAACACACCTCAAATAACTCCGTCTTACAAAAATAACAGCGATTCCCCTGGTTGGCCCGGTACAGTTCATTATCTAATTCATTTGTATTTATAATCAGATGGCGCATCCCAATCTCCGCGACCACCCGCTTGGTCTCGATCAGCTCATAAGAGGGATAAGAGGGCGAAATCGCCGTCAACGCGATGGCACGGTCTCCTAAAGCCTGATGAGCGACTTGAGCGACCAGGGCCGAATCAATCCCCCCCGAATAGGCCACCAAGACCGAGCCCATTTCGGACAAAATAGCCGAGAGTTTCCGTAATTTTTCATCCATAAGCGCCCCATTTTTTCAAGTTGACACCCAGACTTGGTTCATATAATCATCGTCAGGTTTTGGCTATGATTTTCCATCTTTGCTGAGACTTTTTAGGGGGAATAATGTTTAGAGAAGTCGTAGAAGACGCCATTGCTCGCGGGGAACGCCTTAAAAAAGATATCGTCAACCAAGTACTCAGCTCAGCGGCCCTCAGTGACCTCGTCAGTAGCAAAAAATTTGCCGACACCGTAACTCGGGTCATACAGACAAAAGATATCATCACTAAAGTGGTGCACCGTACGGTGGTCGACGCCCTGCGTGTGATGCGCATCCCCTCTAAAGAACAAATCGAGACCTATGAAAAGCGTGTTAAGAAACTTGAGACCCAGATCGATCGCCTGGGCCGACGTATCCTCAGCAAGAAGCTCAATCACAACTCCCATAAAAAGTAAGTTCGTCCCATGAATGAGCCTATTGGTATTTTCGACTCTGGCATTGGGGGATTGACTGTCTTTCGCGAGATGCGGCGACAACTTCCCGGTGAAGATTTGATCTATTTGGGAGATACCGCACGTGTCCCTTACGGCACAAAATCGGCCGAAACCGTCACCCGTTACTCCCAACAAAATGTCCGGTTTTTATTGCAGCAAGGCGTCAAATTAGTCGTCGTCGCCTGTAACACCGCCTCCGCCTTTGCCCTGGAAAAACTTCAGAAGGAATTCAGCATCCCGATTATTGGGGTCATCCATGCCGGGGTCAAACGAGTATTGCAGGCCAGTGCTACCCAGCGCATTGGTATCATTGGCACCGAAGGAACCATTCGCAGTGAAAGTTACACCCAGGAAATCTTGCGACAGGCCCCAAGCGCGCAGGTTTTCAGCCAGGCCTGTCCGCTCTTTGTCCCCTTGGTGGAGGAAGGGTGGCAGGATACCGCCGTCGCCCAAGCCACCGCCGAGACTTATTTGGCGCCCCTGCGTGGCAAGATTGACACCTTGATCTTAGGCTGCACCCACTACCCGCTGTTAAAAAAGGTGATCGGCCAGGTGTTAGGCCCCGAGGTCCAACTCATCGACTCGGCAGAAGAAACCGCCAAAGAGGTCAAGGGTCTCGTCATACCCTCGCAAAAAACAACCTCAGCGGCTGACCGCTTCTTTGTCTCGGATTCTACGGAACGTTTTATGAAGGTGGCGAAGGTTTTTTTGAAAGATTTCGGGCAGGCGGAGAAAGTGGAATTATAAAATCCCCTTTACCTTCTTCACAATCGCCGCCGCCGTGATCCCGGCCGCTTCCATCAATTCCTCGGGTTTGCCAGAACTAGACATGGTCGTTACCGCCATTTTATAAACGGGGGCCGTCTTGTGCGTCGCCAACGCATTCAACACAGCATCGCCCAAACCGCCCTCGAACCAATGGTCTTCCACCACAATCAGCGCCTGGGTCTCGGTGGCCGCTTTTTTGAGGGTGGACTCGTCGATCGGTTTGACAGAGTAGGCATCGATCACCCGAACGACAATCCCGTCCTTTTGTAAAATATCATGGGCCTTCAGGGCCTCATACAGGGTCACCCCTGCCGCCACGAGGGTCAGTTTATCTTGGGCGGAAGAACGCACCACCTTCGAACCCCCAATCGGGAATTTTTCTCCCGCCCCATAAATAACCGGTGTGGCCGGACGACTCGTACGAAGATAAACGACGCCAGAGGTATGGACCATGGTCTCTACCAAGGCCGCCGTTGCCACGGCATCGGCCGGATACAAAACCGTGCTCCCGTGAATGGCACGAAACATCGCGATATCCTCCAACCCCATCTGGGAAGGGCCGTCCTCGCCAATCGAGACCCCCACGTGGGAACCCGCACAACGAATATTCGCCTGGCTCACCGCCGCCATCCTAAATTGATCAAAGGCCCGGGTCAAAAAAGCCGCAAAACTGGAGATAAACGGGACCCGGCCGCGCCGCGCCAACCCCACGGCCACCCCCACCATGTTTTGTTCGGCAATAAACATTTCCGCATAATTATCCGGATAATTCTTGGCCACAAACTCGGCAAAGGTCGAATTCTTCACCTCGGCATCGAGGGCGATAATCTCCGGATAACGGCTCACCAAGCTGGCCAACACCTCGCCATAGGCCTTGCGCGTCGCCACGACACTACCCAATTCGTAGCGCGGCGCCGGGAGTGGCTGAAGGTTAACGGCCTTGGGCTGTTGCGGCTCCGGCAACGCCACCACCCCAGTGGCCTGGGCATCGACCGGACCCAATTCCTGTAAAGCCTTGGCCAAATCCGCTCGGGACAAAGCCTTGCCATGCCATCCATCCTTATTCTCCAAAAAGGAGATCCCTTTTCCCTTAAACGTCTTGGCCACCAACATCACCGGTCGGTCGGCAATCTTCAGGGCCGCGGCAAAGGCCCGTTCAATCTCGGGCAACGAATGACCATCGATCACGATGGTCTCCCAACCAAAACCCCTCACGCGTGTCGCATAGGCCTCCACATTATGCCCATACATCGTCTCCTGACTCTGCCCGAGCCGATTCACATCAATGATCCCAATCAAATTATTCAATCTCTCATGAGCGGCAATCTGAATCGCCTCCCAAACCTGCCCTTCCGCCATCTCCCCATCACCCATCAAGACATAAGTGCGACAATTCATCCCGGTGCGCCGGGCCTGCAAGGCCATCCCCAACCCAATGGATAACCCCTGCCCCAAACTCCCAGTCGCCGCTTCCGATAATGGAAACAAAGGCGTCGGATGCCCCTGCAACGGGCTACCCATCTTGCGCAAGGTCAATAACTCGGCCTCGTTGATCCACCCCGCCGCCGTACACAAGGCATAAAAGAGCGGCGCCGCATGCCCCTTGGAAAAAATCACCCGGTCATTGTTCGGGGCCTGATGATGGGCCGCATCGTACCTGAGATATTTAAAATAAAGCGCCGTCATCAGATCCGTCGCCGAAAGCGACGAGGTTGGATGCCCCGATTCCGCCTCGGTGGTCGCCTTGAGGATGAAATAACGGACTAATTTGGCCAATTCGGGTAGGTTGTCTTGTGACATGTGGCAGGCTTTTAATCGGCGCATTATCAAAAAGCAAGAGACCAATTGTCACTATACATTTTTAGGCAACTATGAAAATATCCCCATTCTCGGGGGGCTCCATTCATGAAAATAAAAGCTATTTGGCTTGGGCTATGTGTCACGTTTTTCTCCATCAGCAGTTACGGCGCCAACGCGACTGACAAACCCTCGACCGACCTCTACCGAGAATTGGAATTATTCACCAAGGCCCTGTCGCACGTCGAGCGGGATTATGCCGAGGTGCCGGACAACAAAAAATTGGTCTATGGGGCGATTCGCGGGATGTTGGCCACACTGGACCCCCACTCCATCTTCATGTCGCCGGAGCTCTACAAAGAAATTAAGGTCGATACCCAAGGTTGGTTTGGCGGGGTCGGGATCGAGATTACCGTCAAAGACGGCCACCTCATCGTCGTCGCCCCCATTGAGGGAAGTCCGGCGGAGCGGGCCGGGATACAGCCGGGAGACACCATCACCAAGATCGATGGGACGCCCGTCAAGGGGCTGAGCCTCACCGAGACGGTGCAAAAAATGCGCGGGGCCAAGGGCACCAAGATGGTTTTGACCATCAGCCGAAACGGTACCTCCGCCCCCAAAGAAGTGACGGTGTTACGCGATATCATCCATATCAAGAGTGTCCGCTCTGAAACGCTGGAAGACGGTTATGGCTATGTCAGGATCAACAGCTTTCAAGAAGGCACCTCCAAGGAATTGGAAAAGGCGCTCAAAGCCCTGGAAAAGAAATCCGACACGGGGTTGCAAGGTTTGGTCATCGACTTGCGCAATAATCCCGGAGGATTGCTGGAAGAAGCGGTGAGCATCTCGGACAAATTTCTCACCCAAGGGACCATTGTCTCCACCAGCAGCCGGGGCAAGGAGATTGACCGCCGAGTGGCCACCGTGGAAGGGACTCATCCTCACTACCCCGTTGTGATTCTGGTCAACCGGGGAAGCGCCTCCGCCTCCGAGATTGTTGCGGCCGCCCTGCAAGAAAATAAGCGCGCCGTCCTGATGGGGACCAAGACCTTCGGCAAGGGCTCGGTCCAGACCATCTTCGAACTCGGCGGAGGCTCGGCCATCAAGCTAACAATTGCCAAGTACTTCACCCCGAAGGGGAAATCCATCCACGGCAAAGGGATTCAGCCCGATATCATCATCGAGAACCCAAAACGCCCCCTCAAGGGACAACCCGAGACAAAAGAGAGCCGCTCCGAAGAGGATGTAGAAGCGGAAGAAAAGGCCAACGACTACCAGAAGAAGATGGCGCTAGATTACCTCAAGAAACACGTTAAGAGGCCTTTAAGTTGATCGCATCGGACCTAAGATAATTACGAATCGCCTCAATAACGCCAGGCATGACGCGATCAATCCCCCACTTCAACAAAAACCGGGGCACCGCGACATCCGGATCGGAGAGCGTCCTATATTCCATTTTTGTGACATTTCGATCGCCTTCAAACGGTTCCAATAAAATATAACCACTGATCGTCTTGACATTACCCGCGGCTTTACTCCATTCGGAACGATAAATTCCCTCCGCCGCTCGGGTCTCGTCACGGCTATCTTTCACAATCATCCAGCGATCGGAAATCGGCCAAGGAACGTTGTAGTATTGAAAGGTATAACTCCCCCAACGCCCCCCCTTGACTCGCCCAGTCTCTCCACCCACCCGCGACGATCCGACGGCCTGATAAAAGCGAGCCACTTCCTTGGTCTCGGCAACCTGCTGAACCACCGATTCCGGCACGGTACGGGCATCTTTCAAGCTAGGCATCCGAGCCCGTGTCCATTCATTGGGCGAGATATAAAGCTGCCACACTTTTTCCGGGGGGCTGGAGACAAGCCCAACCATTTTGGCAAAAACGGCCCGGCCTTGATAATTGCCATTCACCAAGACCCTACCTTTACGAAAATAGTAATCGTCTTTTTCCTGTTTATTTTTAAACTGCGGGATCGGAACGGCTTTGTACGGATCTGCGGCCCAACTGGAGCTGGGCAACAGCAGGAGAAACAACAATAAATACCGCTGAGATCGTTTCATAGCGGGGGCGATTATGTTCATTTCCAGACAAATCGCAAGATGAAATAGGGAAAATTGACAAAGAAGCAGGATGGCAGTAGCAAGATCCCATGGCTCAATCATCCATAGATTCCGTCAGCCATGAAAACCGGGTCTTTCCCGTCCCGCCAGAATTGAGTGCGCAGGCATGGGTTCCAGATTTAGCCACCTACCAAAAGATGTATGACCGTTCCTTGCAAGACCCGGAGGGATTTTGGGGCGAGATCGCCCAAGATTTCTTTTGGTACAAAAAATGGGACCGGGTTTGCTCCTATGATTGGAATAAAAATATCGATATAAAATGGTTCGAGGGCGCAAAAACCAATCTTTCGGTCAACTGCCTCGACCGCCATTTGCCGAAAAAAAAGGACGACGTTGCCCTTCTTTGGATCGGGAACGAGACGGGCGAGGAGCGTCGCATCACCTATGGCGAACTCCTGGCGCAGGTACAACGTTTCGCCCATGCCCTAAAAAAACTGGGGGTCAAAAAGGGGGACCGTGTTTCGGTCTACATGCCGATGATCCCGGAGTTGCCGGTGGCGTTGCTCGCCTGCACGCGGATCGGGGCCATCCATTCGGTGATCTTCGGCGGCTTTTCGCCGGAGGCGCTCAAGGATCGGATTCTGGATTGCGACAGCCAGGTCTTGCTCACCGCCGACGAGGGGTATCGCGGCAACAAAACAATCCCGATCAAGGCCAACGCCGACGCCGCCATGCGGCTCTGTGCCGAGACAGGGAGGCCGGTGCGCGCCTGCGTGGTAGCGCAACGCACCCATGCCAAGGTGCCCATGCAACCGGGGCGAGATTTTTTTTGGCAGGATTTGGTAGGGGTTCAAAATTTTGAACCCCTACACGACAACCCCGAACAAATGGATGCCGAAGACCCGTTGTTCATCTTGTACACCTCCGGCTCCACCGGAAAACCAAAGGGTGTCCTCCACACAACGGCGGGTTACATGGTTTATGCCGCGACTACCTTCAAATACGTCTTTGACTATCATCCAGGAGATATCTACTGGTGCACGGCCGATCTTGGCTGGGTAACGGGACACAGCTACATTCTCTACGGCCCACTTTGCCAAGGGGCAACCTCCGTCATGTTTGAAGGCATCCCCAACTATCCGGAACACGACCGATTTTGGGAGATCATTGAAAAATATCGCGTCAATATTTTCTACACCGCCCCCACCGCCATCCGCGCCCTGATGCGCGAGGGCGAAGCCTGGCCAAAAAGACATGACCTCTCTTCACTGCGAATTTTAGGCTCCGTCGGAGAACCCATCAATCCCGAGGCCTGGCTGTGGTACCACGAAAATATCGGCGGCAATCGTTGTCCCATCGTCGACACCTGGTGGCAAACCGAGACCGGTGGCATCCTGATCACCCCGCTCCCCGGCGCAATGCCGACCAAACCCGGGAGCGCCTCGCTCCCCTTCTTCGGGGTGGAGCCTGCCATTTGGCGCGAAGATGGCAGTCCCTGTCATGTCAACGAAGGTGGCTACCTAGTCCTGAAACGACCCTGGCCCGGGATCATGCGCACGGTTTACGGGCAACACGAGCGCTTTCAAGAAACTTACTTCTCCCGTTTTCCTGGCGTCTATTTCACCGGGGACGGGGCCAGACAAGATGAGGATGGCTACTACTGGCTCATGGGCCGGATCGACGATGTGCTCAATGTCTCCGGCCATCGCATCGGCACGGCGGAGGTGGAAAGCGCGCTCGTCTCCCACCCGCAGGTAGCCGAGGCGGCGGTGGTTGGTTTTCCCCATGAGATCAAGGGACAGGGGATTTATGCGTTTGTGGTGTTGAAAAAAATCCCCCTCAATCCCCCTTTTTCAAAGGGGGAGGCACAGGTATTCCCCCCTTTGAAAAAGGGGGGCGAGGGGGGATTTAAGAAACAATTATTGGACCATGTTCGCCAGGAGATCGGCCCGATCGCCACCCCGGACAAGATCCAATTCGCCGATGCCCTCCCAAAAACCCGTTCCGGCAAGATCATGAGGAGAATCCTGAGAAAAATCGCCGAAGGAAAACCGGACGAGATCGGGGACACCTCAACCCTGGCGGATCCGGGGGTGGTGGAGGCCTTAAAAACCTGAGGCTTATTCAGGACAGATGATATTCGGATAGACCCGCTTGGCTTTTTTGCAAAGCATCTCATCTCGGCTCAGCAAGGTGGCCCTGGTCCGAATGGCCGTGGCGAGGATAATGCAATCCGGTAGCGGCAAAGACAGAGTTCTCCTGAGACCGGCCACCTGCGCAAGAGTGTCACTGCCCCCAACGTCATAGAGCCTTAGCTCTTCCGCCTCAAACAATTGAAAGAGGGCCCGTTCTTCCTTCCGACCCGCCTTGACCAAAAACTCGGCGGCGCATATCCAAGAGGTGGAGAGCTGGCAGGATTCATGTTTCACCCGCTGCAACAAAAATTTCTGACTGGGCCCCTCGGCAAACCAGTCGATCAAAATATTGGTGTCCAGGAGATATTCCAAGATTATTCCCACTCCTGCCGAAGCTTACGCTGATAATCAACCGCATCGCCAAAGCACTTTTTGGCGATCCCCCGGCATTGGAGAAAGCGGCGGTGGGTCGAGCCCGCCCCCTTTTCCGCATCGGCAAGATACCGCTTGATGGCCTGCTGGATGTGATAAGTCAACTGCTTCCGGGGACTTTTCAACGCCAGGGCCTTCAACGTCAACAGATCCTGCTCTGGGATATAAAGGGTCGTCTTATACACAACCCTCATGGTAATTAATTGACAGAAATCTGTCAATTATGAATTTTTCAGAGCCAAAATTTCAAATTGACGATGCGTCATTTGGTATATACTATAAGTATATTCCAAGGAGGTTTTATGTCCAAGGCTGTCCTGTTAAAATTGCACGATGACACCTTTGCAACGGCGGAAAAGGTGCTCCGCAAAATCCATCTTCCGCGCAATGCCTACATCAACCGGGCAGTTGATTTCTACAATCGGCTGCAACTCCGAAAACTGACCGCGAAAAAGCTGAAGAACGAGGCAACCCTCCTCAAAGAGGACACGCGCGAGCTGCTGCAATCCTTCGAACTCCTCGAGGACCTGGAATCGTGAAGGTCCGTTACGGCTACATCTACACGGCGGATCTGAACCCCCGTTTCGGAACCGAGCCAGGAAAGATCCGGCCGATTCTGGTGCTTCAGACCGATCTCCTCAACGACACCGATCACCCTTCCACGTTGGTTTGCCTGCTCACCACCCGCGTGAGGAAAGAGATCGAACTGTTGCGGGTGCATCTTAAGAAAGGGGAAGCGGGCCTAAAACAGGATTCGGACATCATGATCGACCAGGTCCGCGCCATCGACAACCGGCGCTTGCTCGCCATGCTCGGCCCCCTACCCCGTCACACCCTGCAGGCGGTTCAGGAGAGGCTACGCACCCTGTTTGAGCTTTGAACCACCATCGACTAGAAGTCGACAGACTCTAATTACCCCACTTTTCGTTCCGCCAAGGGATTGACGGAGCGGTACATCTCGGTGTTGATTCGGACCGCTTCTTCGAGGACCTCTTGACCGGTCAAGGCCTCCAAGACCTCGCCGAGGCCTCGTTCCAAGCAGCTTGAGTGGCGCGAGTCTGCTCGGACATCGCCATAAAGTCTTGCGAGGTCCAAAATCCGTGGAGCATCCGCTCACGGGTAGCTTTTAAGTCGGCTGCCTCTCCAACTTTTTCATCAATTGAACCAAGACTCCAAGCCATAGAGTGGTAATTCCCGAATATTGCCATGCTCCCCAAAAAAACCCTCCGAGATTTTTAGGCCATAAGGAATAAGCGGGTGCAATCCTAAATAGGCATGGAGACTTTTAAGCCCTCCCTGGGTCCCCGATTTGACCTCGACAGGAATGACTTGCTGATCCTTGGTGAAAAGAAAATCAACCTCGGCCTGACTGTTTTTTTCTTCGCGATGCCAATAGTAAAGTTCCGGCGCAGCCGTGGCTTGGGAGTAGGCCATCCATTCTTGGGCGACAAATTGTTCGCAGAGGGGACCAATGTTGGATGTCTTGATCGGTTGCAAGGTCCAATTTTTTAAATTCAACCCCAAAATTTTTTGCGCCAACCCTGTGTCAAAAAAGAAGGCCTTGAAAAACTTTTCGTTCTTCCCGGCCCCGAGCGGGACTCGGGAAGCGCTGGAATGGTGAATCAGGTGAACAATACCCGCCCTCTCCAAGAGCAAAAGCGCCTCTTTCAAGGCATAGCTGCGCGCCTCTGAATCGACGTGCGCAAAACGAAACTTCTGCCCCAGTTGGGCAGGCACCGCCGCAAACACCTGTGCGACATGTTCAATGCGGTGCCGCCGAACATACTTGGAAAAATCCTGACGGTAGGCCTGAATGATTTCATCCTGGATATCCTGACACAAACGGGGATCGCGCCGTTCCAACCAGGACTGCACGACGGCCGGCATGCCCCCCAACCAGAGATAGGTATGAAGCAATTCCAGAAATTTTTCATGCAGGATCCGATCCGACACGCCGTTCCGAATGGAATCGCGCCAAGGTTGATGATCGGTCGCTGTCAGAAATTCTCCAAAAGAAAGGGGATAGAGATGGAGAAATTGCACACGCCCCACGGGGAGCCCCACCTTTTCCAAGGCGAAATCCAACAACGAACCGGCCGCAATGACATGAAGGGAGGGGACCTCTTCCCAAAAATAACGGAGTGCCTGCAACACCTCGGGGCATTCCTGGACCTCGTCAAAAAACAGCAAGGTCTCCCCGGGGATAATTTTTTTTCCAGAGTAGAGCGAAAGTTTTTCCAAGAGCGGCGGAATTTCCAAATCGCCCTGAAATAGTTCCTTCAAGCTCTTCTGTTTTTCAAAATTAATCTCAATGAAATGCGGAAAGCCCCTGCCCAACTCTCGAACCAACCACGATTTGCCCACCTGCCTGGCCCCGCGCAGGATCAAAGGCCGACGGTTCTGCCCCATTTTCCATCGCAGAAGAGAATTTAATAAATCTCTTATCATTACAATGATTTATACTAAAAAATTGATAAAATCAATGGTTATATTTAACAAAATTTGATTTTTTATTTGGTAATAATACGACGGTTTTTGATATTTTACTAAAAAAGCCTTCGGAGATTTAGAACCTAAATTGCGCTAACAAATCCCGCGCCAACTCCGCCATGTAGAGGGGAAAGGAGGCGAGGCGGTAGCGGACCGGCGGGCCGGAGGCCTGGGGGCCGGTGAGTTTGTGGTGGATGTCCTGCACGCTCGGCGGGTTGAGGTCGAAACGGAACACCAAGTCGAAGCCTTTACTCCTGACCAGCTGTTGCACCGACCTGATCCTGCCGCTCTTGCCCGATTTGATTGCAATCGGCAGGATGCGATTGCCCCGGGCGACGACAAAATCAACCTCGGCGTTTTCCGATCGGCTCTCCCTCAACCAATAGTTCAGATGCGGCGCTTCCTCCCCCTGCTCCCAATAGGCCAGATGCTGGGCAACAAACTGTTCGGCCAGCCCCCCCTCATGGATCAATTCGCGTTCATTCAGGCGGGAGAGGCTCCGCCAATCCAGGCCGCAGAGCGAGTTCAAGAGACCCACGTCCACAAAGAAGAGTTTTGAGATCGATTCATCCTGATTGGCCCTCAAGGGAACAGCGCAGTCGGTATGGTAGGCGGGGGTCAAGAGACGGGATTGAATGAGGAGTTGCAGGGCCGCCCTAATGGTGCGGGAATGGTCCTCGCGGGAAATTTGGACATATTTTGTCTTTTTTCCGATCAGCTTCGGAATCACCTCGATGATCCGATGCAGCAACCCCCGTTCATGGCCCGCCCGCGAGTATTTGGCGAAATCGTCCTGGTAGGTCTGGATGATGGAACGGTGCACAACACGCGCCTCCTCCAGACTCCCCGTCTCTTGAAAGGCAAGCACACACTCCGGCATCCCTCCCACAAACAGGTACTGCCGCTGCCTCTCCAACAATTTCTGGTGGGCCATTTCGGGAAAAACTTGTCCCACCCGATAACCCCTCAGCAATTCCAGGAGATAATCCTCCCGCAGCGCCGCCAAAAATTCAAAAAAAGTCATCGGCCCCAAGTGGAGATACCCCACGCGTCCCACCGGCATGGAGAAATCATGGTCCGACAAGACAAACTCCAGGAGGGAACCCGCCGCGATGACGGGAAGGCTCGGTCGCTCCTCAAAAAAGTACCGCAAGGCCGGCAATGATTCCGGAACCGCCTGGATCTCATCCAAAAAGAGGAGCGTCTTGCCATCCTGCAACCTTCGACCCAGTAAGGATTCCAGTTCCGGAACGATTTTTGTCAAATCCTTGGTCTGAAAAATGGGGCCGAGACGGGGATGTCTTTCCAGGTTGATTTCCGCTAAATCGAGCCCCTTGTCTTTGGCAAAAGTGCGCACCAAGGTCGATTTTCCAACCTGTCTCGCCCCACGCAAGATCAATGGCTTACGCCGCGCCTGCTGTAACCAAGAGGACAAATTTTCTTCTTGAAGGCGCCTCATATACTTAAAATATGGTATATTTAAGGATAAATCAGCCCAAAAATATGGTAAATTTAAGAGACTTGCCGCGGCGGGGAATTTTTGCAGATCTTCAGGGAGAAATGAGTCTAGTCTTTAGGATCTCCCATCGACTCCAGGGCAGCGTGTTGCCACCGCCCTATCACGTCATCGGGATCTTCAAAAAAGGCGCTCCCTCTCGAGACTCCCCGCTCATGCCCCGGCTCGATCTGGAGCCTAGTCCATCGCGGGTCAGCACCGTCGTAGTCCAAGACCACGTCGAGCAAGGTCCCGTTAGAAACTTCATACCCGGGATCATTAAAATAATAGACCCAATAAGCACATCCGCGTAGGACCTCCCCAGACGCAAGCCGTACGTCCCCCCCTCCCCTCCACGCCATTTTGTTGTGCGCCATATCACGTCCAAAGAGCAGGACCGACGGAGGGGAAAAATCGGCCGTCGACACCATTCCGCCATCACCTGGCTTCGCCACCTCTAACATTAAAAGTTTGGACTTCCGAGTCGCCCTATTGATATCGGTCATACCTTCGATGAGCGCCGTGGATGACAACAATCTGGCAGTTCCCCTCAGAGTGGCATAGGGGGAATCCCACTCCATCACATTTAGCCTGGCCCTCCTCCCGTCTGGCCACGGGGGCACATCGTGAAGCAAATCTCCCTGGCTATAACTGATCCCGGGAAGCTGAAATCCTACAGATGTCTCGCCGCCTGAAAGAGGCTTCCTTCGCGCCACCAGTTCCGTCATCGGGATCTGGCTCCCCTCTATGCGCCAGCAAGCCTCGCTACCTCCCATTCGCAACAGAACAGAACCGGCAGCCCCCGCTGGGAGGAGAACTTTGGCAATATAGCTGTGAATCCAACCCCTACCTATCCAGTTGGGATAACGACTTTGTTGCCAGCTAATGGGATAATCGTCGACTTTACCTGACGGCGTCTCCCTCCAGGAACCCGTAACAAGTTTACCCATCACATCAAGACAGGAAACGTCAATCTTCAGAAACGAGTCCCCTTGGGGGACCCCGTTGACTTCATTCTGTTCGACCGAGAGGGTCACCGGAGAAAAGCGGTCAATCTGCCGTTCAAAGAACCGGGTACAGACGTTTCCACCTGAAAAAAAGTAGGTAAGACGCTCAACCATAAGCCATTACCGTCCCGATTAACGAATCATTAAAAAATTATTCTTCCTTCCGTAACCTCAGGATTATCGGCACAATTGTAAAAAGGTTGCGAAGTTATTTAGATTTTTATTTAGATTTTTACGGAACACCAATTAGCAACAAAAGCATCATGCGCCCTGCGGCGGGGAATTTTTGTAGATCTTGAGGGTCTGGCCGGCCCTGATTTTTTTGCCCTGGGCAATTCCGTTCCATTTTTTGAGGCTGGCGGCTGGTACGTTGTAAGACTTCGCTAGATCAGACAACGTATCCCCTTTACGCAGCTTATGATAAACCACCCCATCCGTGTGAGGCGACTTCTTGGACTTTATCGAGGCAACACGTTCGTGTTTTTTACCTCGATGCGAGCCTCGTGGGTCCGACTGAGCCACCCTTTTTTTACCGGAATGGACACTCACGCTGGCCGTGGCAATGGTCAGCTTTTTCCCCGGAGTCAAACGTGACCAACGGACCTTCGGGTTTAAGGCATGTAATTGTTTTACCGTCAGGCCCAAACGACGCGCAATCTTCGCCTCGCTATCCCCACGATGCACCCGATAGGCCACCAACGAATTCCCCTCATCACGCTCGCCCTTGCGATGACGATGATGCCTACCTCCGCCCACGTAGGCAATTTCCTCAAATCTTTCGCCCTCCGGGGCATCATAGGGGATGACCAGATCCTTCCCCTTGGCCACCCGATCACTCAGAGTGAGACTATTGGCCGCCGCCAGCAAAGGAGCGGGGACATTCAAGTCATCCGCCAGATCGGCCACGCTCCCCGAATACTCCGCCTGGGTGATTTTCTCCCCCATTCGGTCGGCCACATCAATCTGGGCAAAGTTTTTTTGAAATTTGGCCTTGCTGCCGACAGGTATCTTTATTTCATAAGTAGCGAGGGTCGGAGGCGTCACCCAAACGAGTAACTCAGGGTTCAATCGCTTGATTTCCTCCAGATCGGTCCCAGCCGCTTTGGCGATCACTCGCAGATCGGTCGGACTGTCAAGTTTCGCCGTATCAAAGGCAATTGGGTCTTCATATTTAATGTCCGTGAAGCCATACTTATGCGGATCCTTCGCAATCAGGGCGGCCGCAATCAACTTGGGGACGTAGTCTTTGGTCTCCTCCCTAAGATATTTTCCCTTACAAACCTCCCAAAAATCCTCGGTGCCGTACTTCTGGATCGCCCGGCTGATCTTACCCTCTCCGGCATTGTAACCGGCCGCGGCCAAATACCAATGATCGAAGCGATCATATAAATCCTTCAAATATTTGGCGGCCGCCACGGTGGATTTTTCCGGATCGCGGCGTTCATCAATCCATGAATCCGCCTTTAAACCATACTGTATGCCGGTTCGATACATGAACTGCCACGCCCCTACCGCACGGGCCCGGGAATAAGCGTGGGGATTAAAACCGCTTTCAATCATGGAGAGATAAACCAGGTCTTCCGGCATGCCATGGGCCCGTAAGACGCGCCTCATCATGGGGATATAGCGACCCGAACGGTTGAGATAGCGTGCAAAATGCGCACGACCGCGTCCCTGAAAAAAATCCAACCAGTCCTGCACCTTGGCATTCATGACCACCGGAATGCCCCACTCCGAACTCTCGGAAAAGTGGTCTCGGGGGATCACCTTGGCCGATCGATTCGAGGCACAACTGGCGGACATCAGCAAAATAACAAGTACGCTTAGGGTTCGACGCATAATGGGTCTGTTAGGATTGATGAAAGTCTACCCCAATCCTTAAAATGACGTCAATTTTAATCGGCGTGCTTTCGTAGAAAAGTTGGGATGTCATATTCGTCGCCATCCGCCTCCGTTGAGCTCACAAAATCAGGATTGAGCTCGCTCATCAGCTTTTTCATGTCGGTCTGAACCGGCATCTTGGAGCGAACCGAACTCACCGCCGCTTGCAACCCCTGGTCCATACTTGGGTTTTCATGAACCGGGGCTGGGACAGCGCGCAGGGTCGGTGCCATCTCCTTCGGTCGGCGATCAAAACCCGTCGCAATGACCGTCACCCAAACCTCATCCTTGATCTCCGGCCGGATCACCGCCCCGAATATAATGTTGGCATCTTCATGGGCCTCTTCCTGAATCAATTTGGCCGCCTCATTCACCTCATATAAGGTGAGATTGGGTCCGCCCGTCACATTCAGCAAGATTCCCGTCGCCCCCGTAATGGAAATATTCTCCAAGAGGGGAGAACTAATCGCCCGAGTCGCCGCATCGATGGCGCGATGCTCACCCGTGGCACTGGCACTTCCCATCAGGGCCATCCCCATCTCCTTCATCACCACCCGAACATCCGCAAAATCGAGATTGATCAACCCTTCGACCAAAATCAAATCCGAAATGCCTCGCACGGCATGGAGCAACACCTCATCCGCCTGGCGAAACGCCTGCAACATGGAGGAATCTTTGCCCGCAACCATCAACAACCTCTCATTCGGGATCGTAATGAGCGTATCCACCGTGGCCTGAAGTTCTTCAATGCCCTGTTGCGCAAAACGGCTCCGGCGTTTCCCTTCAAAGGCAAAGGGTTTAGTCACCACCCCAACCGTCAAAATACCCAAGTCTTTTGCAATCCGGGCAATCACGGGGGCCGCACCCGTCCCTGTGCCCCCACCCATCCCGGCCGTGACAAAAATCATATCGGCACCCGCGAGCGTCTTGGCAATCCGCTCCTCACTCTCAACGGCGGCCTTCCGGCCAATTTCCGGATTGGCCCCGGCCCCTAATCCCTTGGTCAGATCTTCCCCAAGTTGCAGTTTAATGGGCGCCCGATTCGCCTTCAACGCCTGGGAATCCGTATTGGCCACAACAAAATCAATCCCGGAAAGATTTCCGGAGAGCATCGTGCTCACCGCATTGCCGCCCCCGCCACCCACACCCACCACTTTAATCTTGGCCCCCTGCACCGATGCTTCTTCAAATAGTTCAAACATGTAGGATTCCCCCTGTAGGGGCGCAATTCATTGCGCCCATGAATTGAATCAATGGTTAAAATATCTCCTCAAGCCACTCTTTCATCCGATCCCTCACCTTATAATAGACATTCCCATCCCGCGACTTGAAGGCGCGATGTTCTTGATTCCGATGCCCATAAAGCACCAACCCAACCCCCGTGGCATAAAGCGGGCTTTGCACCACCTCGACCAGGCCACCGATGCCGCGAGGCGCCCCTCGTCTCACGGGGAGGTTAAAAACTTGTTCGGCCAACTCCGTCATGCCCTCCATCAAAACCGTTCCCCCTGTCAGGACCAACCCGGAGGCAATCAGGTCTTCGTATCCCGACTTCACGAGCTCCTGCTTGACGAGCGTAAAAAGCTCTTCCACCCGTGGCTCAATGATTTCCGCCAAAATCTGCCGCGACAAGACTCGATCGATGCGCCCCCCCACCGATGGCACCTCGATGGACTCCTCACGTTGCACCATGGAAGTCAGACAACAGCCGTACTTCTGTTTCAGTTTTTCCGCCTCCAGGGCCGGGGTCCTAAGACCCACCGCCAGATCGTTAGTGATATGATTGCCCCCAATCGACAAGATCGAGGTGTGAACTAAACTTCCGCCGGAAAAAACCGCAATGTCCGTGGTGCCGCCCCCAATATCCACCAACACGACTCCCAATTCTTTTTCTTCCTGGGTCAGGGCCGACTCGGCGGCTGATAATTGTTCCAAGATGATATCGTTGACGTTAAGACCGGCGCGGTTGCAACACTTGACGATATTTTGCGCCGACGTCACGGCCGCCGTGACGATATGCACCTTCGCCTCAAGCCGTACCCCCGACATCCCGATCGGGTCCCGGATCCCGTCTTGCTCATCAATGACAAATTCTTGGGGGATGACATGAATCACTTCACGATCGAGAGGAATCGCCACCGCCTGGGCCGCCTCAAGTACGCGATCCACATCGGCCGCCCTCACCTCATTATCCTTCAAGGCCACAATCCCGTGGCTATTGATGCCACGGATATGACCGCCGGCAATCCCGGTATAGACCGAGTTGATGGGTGCCCCGCACATCATCTCGGCCTCTCGCACCGCCTTACGGATTGAGTCCACCGTACTCTCGATGTTGATCACCACCCCCTTGCGCAAGCCTCGGGAGGGATGAACCCCAACGGCGACGATATCAATCCCATCTTCTTCCACCCTTCCTACGATGCAACCAATCTTGGTGGTCCCTATGTCAAGCCCTACCACCATATTTTCTTTTTTTGCCATAAGGCATGCCCCCTTTTAAGAAATGTATAAAACTAACTTTTACGTTTTAAAATAATTTTCTGCTCATAACTCAAATCAATTGATAAAAGTTCCGCGGAAGACACCGCCAAAGAGGGAAAAATTCCGCTGAGCCGCTGAAGTTTCTTCCCTAACTCTTCATGACCCAAAGTAATTTTCACACAAGGGTCCAAGGTGAATAAAGAAACCCCCTTGCCGGAATCAAAATGAATTTCCGAGAGCCCAATGCCTTCCATCACATGCATTTGAGAAAAATTTTCCACCAGGCCGGCCAATTCTCGCAACTGAGCACGAGAGGAATCCGGATGTTGTTCAAATTCTTCGCGGGAGATCCCGCTGATGACGGGAAAATCCTTCGGATCGGCCGCGGACATTTTTTTAAACAGTTCGCCCTCCCGATTCACATAATAAAGCTCGCCAAAACTCACGACCGCGACCGGCTCCTGCTCCGTCACCTCGATCAGCAATCGACCCGGAAAATCCTTGGTGAGTTTCACCCCTTGGATCCAGCGATACTGTTTCAGGTTGGACTCAATTTGCTGCAACGAGAGCGTCAAAAGATTGCTGCCGGTCTTAGCCCCGGACAAGATCACCAATTCCGGCTCGCTCAAGGTCTTGGGGGGATGCACCACAATAATCTCGCGCAACAAAAAAAGCGGTGAAGAGAGGCTGATCCAAACCGCGCCGGAGAGCGCCATAAAAATACCCAGCGTCAGCAATCCCACCTTCAACCACTTCCTGCGTTCCTGTTGCCCCCGTTTTTTCGTCTTTTTTGTCCTCATAACGACACCGATGTCAAAATACGTTCACAAAGAGCCTCAAAAGAAATTCCAACCGCCGCGGCCGCCTTCGGCACCAAACTAGTCTCCGTCATGCCTGGGATGGTATTCACCTCCAAAAAATAACTCTTTCCCTGGGCATCAATCATAAAATCGGCCCGGGCCACCCCTCGTAAGTTCAGGGCCTGCCAAACTTTTTGTGAGGCCTGTCCGATTTCCTCGGCAACGGGTGCCGCAATTTTTGCCGGGACTTGGTATTCGGTCATCCCCTTGGTGTATTTGGAGGAAAAATCGTAGAATCCGCCTTTCGGAATCACCTCCAAAATAGGCAACTGTAGGGGCGTATTGCCATACGCCCCCGCCCCAACCCCCACGGCGTCCGCCTGTTCCAACATCGCCACCGTCACCTCACGACCCGTAATGAAAGATTCCACCAACACCGATTCGTCAAAACCCAGGCCCGCCGTGACGGCCGGTGCAAATTCTTCTGCCTTGCGCACAATGGCCATGCCAATCGTCGACCCTTCGCGGTTGGGTTTGACGATCACGGGTAATGGTAGGGGCGATTGTGATCGCCCTGGGGCGAATACAAGATTCGCCCCTACGTCCCGACGAATCACCTGCCAATCCGGCACCCTCACCCCCACTGACGCCGCCATTTTTTTGGTCAAATTTTTATCCATCGCCATCGCGGAGGCCAGGACACCCGAACCCGTGTAAGGAATCCCCATCACCTCCAACATCCCTTGAATCGCCCCATCCTCACCGTAACGTCCATGCAAACAAAGAAAGGCCACCTCGATCTGACTTTCGTGCACGCGCTGGGCAATCCCCCGGTCCACATCCAACTCCTGTACTTGGTAACCTAAACTCTTCAGGGCATTCGCGACCGCATGACCCGTCCGCAACGAGATCTCGCGCTCCCGAGACATCCCGCCCAACAAAACGCCGATCTTTTTTTGTTTCCAAGACGTCATCGCGTTATTTTTCTCCCACAATCCTCACCTCAGGCTCCAAAGTGATGTTAAATTTCTCCTTCACCTTGTCCTTGATCAACCCGATCAAGACGTGAATGTCCCGCGATGTCGCCCCGCCCTCATTAATGATAAAATTGGCATGCTTTGGGGAAATGCGCGCCTTGCCGACTCGCACCCCCTTCAAACCCGCCTCTTCAATCAGGGCACCCGCAAAACGTTTGGGAGGGTTTTTGAAGACGGAACCAAGATTGGGCACATTGAGCGGTTGGCTGACGGCTCGCTTCTCACGATATTCCTTCACCTTCGCCTTGATGACCTCCATACTTCCGGGTCGCAACCGAAATCGGGCCGAGAGCACCACGGCCCCCTTGGGAAAACTTGTTTTACGATACTCAAAGTGAATCGCTTCGCGCACCCAAGTCTGCAACCTTGCCTCCTTGTCGAGGAAAGTCACGGTGACGATATGATCGCCCGTCGCACCATCCGGCGTGCCGGCATTCATCACCAGTGATCCCCCCACATTGCCCGGGATGCCCGCCAGCGGTTCCAACCCGGACAAACCTTGTTCAGCGGTGAAATCCACCAAGCGCGGGATTCCGACTCCCGCCTCCACGTACACCACCGCCTCATCGGCATGTTGATCTTCAACTATTATTTTGGAAAAGCCCTGCCCCAGATGAACGACCATACCACGAATTCCAACATCTGGAACTAACAAGTTGCTTCCAGCCCCTAAAATAAATAGCGGCAATTTATTTTGCCGCGCAAAACGAATCATTTCTTCCAACTCGGAAACACTTTTGGGATAAAGCAAGGCCTCCGCGGGACCTCCGACGCGAATCGTGGTCAGACGCGACAACGGTTCGTCAAAAAGTACGGTCTCACACAGTTGCGCGATCCGTTGTTTCATTTCATGATCCATTTTTTTCCAGTCGTTTGGCAATTTCCTTCCCCACCTTCCAGATATCTCCCGCCCCCAACGTCAAAATCACATCTCCCGGCTGCAACTGCGACAAAACCAATTCGGGAAGGTCCCAAAGATTGGCGACAAACTCGGTGGCCGGCGATTTTTTCTGAATGGACGCGACCAACACCTCACTGCTGACGCCTTGAATGGGCTCTTCTCCGGCGGGATAGATTGGAACCATCAATAATCGGTCCACGCCTCCGAAGGCGTTGACAAATTCCTCAAAAAGCGACTTGGTCCGGCTGTAACGATGCGGTTGAAAGAGCACCCACAGTCGCTCCTTCTTCCAAATACCTCGCACCGCCGCCAACGTGGCCAAAATTTCGGAGGGATGATGGCCATAATCATCCACAATCGTCACGCGATTCTCATAAATTCTCTCCAAGCGACGCCCCACCCCGAGAAATCGGGCCAGCGCCTTGCGAATGGCCGCAAATTTAATCCCCAACTCAAGACCGACCGCAATCGCCGCCAAGCTATTGAGAATATTATGGCGGCCCGGGAGATTTAAATGAATCTCCCCCAGATTCTGTCCGCGAAACTTCACTTGAAACTCCGAGGCCAACCCCAACGAACGAATCCGATGCGCGGTCAAATCAGCCCCCGCCTCCAAACCATAAGTGACCACGCGCTTCGCCACCTGCCGCTTGATCCGCGCCGCCCACGGATCGTCGTGACAAATAATCACCACCCCGTAAAATGGCACCTTGGCCGCAAAATCGACAAAGGTGCGCTGCAGGGTTTCAAAATCCCGGTAATGATCCAGATGTTCCTTGTCGATATTGGTAATGACCGCCACAATCGGCGAAAGATGCAGAAAGGATCCGTCCGATTCATCCGCCTCCGCCACCAAAAACTCCCCCTTGCCCAGCTTGGCGTTGGAGCGGAGGTTTTTCACCTGACCGCCAATCACGGCCGTGGGGTCCAATCCTCCCTCCGTCAAAACGGCCGCCACCAACGAGGTCGTCGTGGTCTTGCCATGACTCCCGGCGACCGCCACCCCGTATTTCACCCGCATCAACTCCGCCAACAACTCCGCACGGGCAATAATCGGGATGCCACGACGTTCCGCCTCCTGCAATTCCACATTCGTCTTGGCAATCGCCGAAGAAGTAACGACCACCTGCACATCCGCCAGGTTGGACGTTTTATGTTTCAGGGCAATCTTGGCCCCATGGCGGCGCAGGCGCGTAATCAAAGGGGACGGCTTGCTATCCGAGCCGCTCACGCGACAGCCCATCGTGAGCAAAATTTCCGCCAGACCGCTCATGCCGATCCCCCCAATCCCGACAAAATGCACGCTTTGAATGGGCTTATACGTGTGCGAGCTCACAACATTCCTCCGCGACCTTCATGGCCGCTTTTTTACCCTCTAATTTTTCCAAATTAGCCCGCATGCGCTGGAGCAACTGCTTTTGGCCCATATAAAATAAGATTTTTTTCACCAGCGACTCTCCGGACAAATCCTGATCCATCATCACCTCGGCGCCACCGGCCTCCACGAGCTGCAAGGCGTTAAATCTTTGATGGTCATCGGCCGCATGTGGGTAGGGAATCAGCAAGGCGGGGATGCAAGTCGCCTTCAACTCCGAGATAGTGGCCGCTCCGGCGCGGCTCATCACCAAATCAGCCCGCGCATAAGCCTGGTCCATCGCCTCGATGAAGGGATAAACCTCATGCCTTATTTTGCTCAGGCGATAGGCGTCACCCACCTCCGCAAAGTCGGCATTCCCTGTTTGATGGATCATCATGAGCGGCTGTCCCGTAAGCCGCGGTAGGGCCTGCAAGACCGCTTGATTAATCGAACGCGCCCCTTGGCTCCCGCCCAAGATAAGCAGGGTAAAATACCCGGTCTCTTCTTTTTTAATCTCGATTATTTTTTTTCGGACGGGGGTTCCCGTCATGCTCACCTTGGCCACCGGAAAAAACCGTTCTGTCTCCGCAAACGCAACAAAGATGCGTTGCACCACCCTCCCCAACATTCGATTGGTGAATCCCGGGATCGCGTTGGGTTCCAACAAGGCCCTCGGCAATCGCAAACTCAACGCCGCTAAAATCACCGGCCCGGAGCTATACCCACCCACGCCAAAAACCAGATCGGGCGCAAATTTTGCCAAAATCCGGCGGGCCTCCAAAATTTCCCGCGGGAGGGTCAGCACGGTCTTCAGGCGTTCCCGCCAGCCGGCCCCCTTGATGCGTCCCACGTTGAGCGACACATGATCCAATCCTGCCTTTTGCAAAATTTCCCCCTCCAGTTGACGATCCGATCCGATAAACAGACTCACGGTATCCCGCAATTCCTGCATCGCCTCCACCACGGCAATCGCCGGAAAAATATGGCCTCCCGTCCCCCCCGCTGCGATCGCAATTCTCATCACACCTTCCCCTGCGAAGAAATATTGAGCAAAATCCCGACACAAAACAACGAAACCACCATCGAGGTCCCCCCATAGCTAATAAAAGGAAGCGGGAGCCCCTTCGTGGGGAACAAGCCCATCACGACCCCCATGTTAAACACCGCCTGGAACCCGATCATGGTCCCAATACCCAGGGCGAGATAACGGGAAAAAAGATCGGGGGCCTTGACCACAATACGCAGGGCTCGAAACAACCAGATCAAAAAAAGGGTCATGATGGCAAAGGTCCCCAACAACCCCAGCTCTTCCCCAATGACGGAAAAAATAAAATCCGTATGGGCCTCGGGCAGATAAAATAGTTTTTGTTTTCCCTCTCCAAGACCCTGGCCAAAAAAATTGCCCGAATGAAAGGCCACATAGGATTGGATAATCTGAAACCCGGCCCCCTTTTCGTGCGCCCAGGGATTCAAAAAGGCCAAAATGCGCCGACGCCGATACCCTTCCGAGGCAATCAACATATACAAGGCGGGCAGCGACAATAAAAATTCGGAAAACAAAAAGGACAGGCGGGCCCCGCCCACATACATCAGGGCAAAAAATGTCACTGCCATCACCGCCCCATTGCCCAAATCCTTACCCAACAACACCAAGCCAATCAGGAGACCCGCCAAAACCGTGGGCGGCATAAATCCAACCGCAAAGGCCTTTATTTTTTCTTTTTTCTTGCTCAGGACATAGGACAAGAAAAAAATCAGGGCGAGCTTGGCAAACTCCGAGGGTTGCAGTGATACGGGGCCCAACCGGAGCCATCGGGTCGCGCCTCCCACCCGAGATCCAAGCGAGGGGATAAAAACGGCGAGCATCAACACCAACGTAACGCCCAGAAAGGGATAAACCATTTTTTGAAAAATCTTCAGCGGCAATAAACGGGCAACCACCAGGCCAATCATGCCCAAAACAACCGCCGCCAATTCTCGTTTGAGAAAATAGAGACTGTCATGCATCCGCTCCTTCGCCAATATGGCGGAGGCGGAGTAGATCATGGTCAGACCCAACCCCACGAGGAGGAGGGTCATGAGCAGAAGAGTGTAATCAAAGTGACGTTTCATAATCCCTTCACCAACTTTTGAAACAAATCCCCACGCTCCTTGTAATCCTTGAATTGGTCAAAACTGGAGCAGGCCGGCGAGAGCAACACCACATCTCCCGACACCGCCATTCGCGCCGCCGAAGGGAGGGCCGTCTCTAAACGAATCGACTCGCTGACCGGAACAACCCCCTTGAACTCGCGCGCCATGGCAACCTTGGCCTCGCCAATCAGAAAAAGATGCTTTACTTTCTTCCCCATCATCTCCCGCAACGGGGCATAGCTCCCCCCTTTTTCCTTACCCCCGGCAATGAGCAACACCGAATGGTCGGGGAAACCCTCCAAGGCCCGGATCACCGCATCCACATTGGTGCCCTTGGAATCGTCATAGTAGCGAACGCCGCCACACTCCCGGACTAATTCAATCCGGTGCGGCAAACCCCGAAAAACCCCCAACGTCTTTTGAATGGATTTCTGTTCCACCCCGCAAAATCGGGCGGCGGCCACCGAGGCCATGATATTTTCCACGTTGTGTTGGCCGACCAATGTAACGCGGTCCAAAGGATAGGCCTCCGTGGCACGACCGTTGCGGTACAAAATTTGATTATCGATATACTGTAGGGGCAGACCCGTGTGTCTGCCCCGGGTACGGCCACCGGGATTGGGGCGCACACATGGGTGCGCCCCTACAGATGAAAACCCGATTTTTTTGGCCTTCACCTTCTTCATCCCTTGCCGACACCAAGAATCATTCTGATTATAAATCGCCAAATCTCGGCTCGTCTGCCGAGAAAAAATCCGATACTTGGCCCGGGCGTAGGCCTCCATACTGGCGTAACGATCCAAATGGTCCTCCGTCACATTCAACAAAACGGCGACGCGGGGATGAAAACGATCCACCGTTTCCAGTTGATAACTAGAAACCTCCGCCACCACCCAATCCAGTTTCCTACCCTCCATCACCACCTCCACCAACGGCTTGCCAATATTGCCCGCCACTTCAACCTTTTTGCCACCGCGCCCCAACAACTCACCCAACAAAGTCGTCGTCGTCTTGCCATTGGTCCCGGTCACCGCTATGACGGGGGGCTGCAAAAATCGCGCGGCCAATTCCAATTCCCCCAAAATCGGGATCTTGTTGTGGGCGGCCCGTTGCAAGCCCTCCCCCCAGGGAACTCCGGGAGAAACAACGATCAGATCCCGGCCATCGAAAATCTCCGGCGGATGTTTGCCAAAATGGCATTCCAGACCCCGTAGGGGCGATCGAGGCTGGTCCGCCTCCGGCGGATGCCGCGCCCCCCCCACATCGGCCTTCAAATCGGTCACCGCCACCTTGGCCCCGGCATCTTTCAAAAATTCGACAGCCGCCAGGCCCGATTTGCCCAGTCCAACCACCAGCACCTTTTTGTTCTTTAATTTCATGTGGCATCAATTCCAATCCCTGCAGGGCGACCCACCGGGTCGCCCCTACAATCACCGCAATTTCAATGTCGACAACGCCAGCAACGCCAAAATGAATGAAATAATCCAAAATCGAACAATGACCTTAGGCTCTTCCCACCCCTTCAATTCGAAATGATGATGAATCGGGGCCATGCGAAACAGCCGCTTTCCCGTTAACTTGAAGGAAATAACTTGCGTGATCACCGAGACCGCTTCCAAAACAAAAATTCCGCCCACAATAACGAGTAAGATCTCATTCTTGGTCATCAAGGCCACCAAGCCCAAGGCCCCGCCGAGCGGGAGGGAACCCACGTCCCCCATAAAAATTTCCGCCGGGTAGGTGTTGAACCACAGAAAACCAATCAGGGCCCCCACCACCGCCGCACAAAAAACCGTCAACTCTCCCACCCCGACAATGTGCGGGATCTGTAAATAGGCCGCAATTTTGACATGCCCCCCCAGATAGGCCAAGACGGCATAAGTCATGTAGGAAGTCACCAGCGGGCCGGAAGCCAGGCCATCGAGACCATCCGTGAGATTCACCGCGTTGGAGGCTCCGACCACCACCAGTAAGGCAAAGGGGATGTAAACCCATCCCAGGTCCGGCTGAACGGATTTAAAGAACGGAAACGCCAGCCGGCTCTCAACCGTCGAAAAGTGATACAACAGCGTGGCCGCCCCCGCCGCGAAGAAAAATTGCAGGATCAGTTTGTAGCGACCCTGCAAACCGCGCGACGACCCATAACGCAACTTGCGATAATCGTCCCAAAATCCGATCCCGGCGTAACTGATAAAAATAAGCAGGGCGAGCCACACAAAAAGGATCTCAAAATTCATCCAAAGCAGGGTCGAGACCAAAACGCAGAGCAGGATCAAGATCCCGCCCATGGTCGGCGTCCCCGTCTTGACCAGGTGACTCTTGGGTCCATCGTCACGAATCACCTGGGTTACCTGCCAGCGTTGCATGATCAAAATCTGGAGTCTTCCCAAAATCCCGTAGAGAAACAATCCGGTAAACAAGGCCCCAAACGAACGGACGGTGATGTATTTGAAGATATTAAAAAAGATATTTTGATCCGCCAAGGGATAGAGAAGATAGTAAAACATCTAGTGAGCCCTCCTAAGAAACTCGGTCACCCGCTCCATTTGCATGCCCCGTGAGCCTTTGATCAAAACGAGGTCTCCCTTGCGCAGGGAAACCGGCCAGTGCGCTAACAAGCCGGCCACATCCAAAAATGCGGCGGCTTGAGTCTTGGAACGCGTCACCCCCTGAACCACCTGTTTGGACCATTGGCCCACGGCCATCACCCAATCGATGCCAAGGCTGTTGATTTCGGCCCCAAGATCCTGATGGCCTTGGGCCGCATAATCACCCAGTTCCAACATGTCTCCCAAGACGGCGATCCGACGACGCGCCGGGCACTCAGAGAGCAAGATCAACGCCGCCTTCATCGAGTCGGGATTGGCATTGTAGGTATCGTTGATGATTTGAACGCCACCCATCTTGATCGATTCCATCCGTTTTGCGGGCATGTGAAACGCGGCCAAGGCCTGTTTCATCTTGGCAACACCCACCCCGTAATGGCTGCCAACCGCCAAGGCCGCGAGCGCGTTGGAGATATTTTGCCGACCCGGAACCCGCAGGGTCACTGTAGGGGCAGGTTTTAAACCTGCCCCTGCAACCGAGAAACGACTCCCCTTCAAACCCAAACTTTTAATTTTACCCGCCCGCAAGTCCCCCCGCTTTTGACCGAAGGTCATCACACGCACGTGCGTCCTTTTCGCCAAAGCGAGCACGTAGGGATCATCGGCGTTCAAGATCGCCAAACCATTCGAGGGCAATCGGCCCAACAATTCCCCCTTGGCCGCCGCCACCCCCGAGAGATCTTTCAAGCCCGCCAAGTGGGCGCGGCCGATATTGGTGATCACCCCAACCTCCGGCCCGGCGATCTCGGCCAAACGGTCAATCTCGCCCGGGGCATTCATCCCCATCTCGAGGACGATGAGCTGAATCTTATGATGCAGGCGAAACAGGGTGAGAGGGAGACCGATCAGGTTGTTAAAATTGCCCTCCGTCTGCAAGACCCGGTATTTTTTGGAGAGAACCTGGGACACCATATCCTTGGTGGTGGTCTTGCCATTCGAACCCGTGATCGCCACCACCGGGGCCTTAAAACGCCGCCGCCAGTTCGCCGCCAAATCGCCCAGGGCACGCAAGGTGTCGGGCACGCAAATTAAATTTTTACCCCCGGAAAATCGCCCCGGTTCAATCACGGCCCCCTGTGCCCCCTTGGCAAAGACTTCCGGCAAATGGGCATGACCATCACGCTCGCCTTTTAAGGCGAAAAAAATATCGCCCTTGCGAATGGTCCGCGAGTCTGTCGAGACCCCGGTCATTTTGTCTTGGGCAGAACCGTTCATTAACTCTCCCTCAATGGCCTGAACCACCTCACCGATCGTTAACTTCATAAAAATTTACGCAACATTTCCTGATCGCTAAAATGAACCTTCTGCGTCCCCATAATTTGGTAATCCTCATGTCCCTTGCCCGCCACCAACAGCGTATCGCCTGACTGAGCCAATTGCAGGGCGGTACTCAACGCCTGTTCCCGATCAGGCACCACTTGAAATGAGCCCAAGCCATGCATCCCCTGGGTAATCTCAGAAATAACCTGGTTGGGATCTTCAGTGCGGGGATTGTCCGAAGTCACAATGACCTGATCCGACCCGCGAGCCGCCGCCGTTCCCATCAGAGGCCGTTTGCTGCGATCACGATCCCCCCCGCAACCAAAAACCGTCAACAAACGACCCTTGGTGAGAGGTCGCAACTCCTGCAGGACCCGTGTTAGGGCATCTGGTGTGTGGGCGTAATCCACAAAGATTTGCAGACCGCGTTGATTATCAATCCTCTCAAGCCGCCCAGGCACCCCGCGTAAATTTTTGAGGCCGGCCAAAATAGCCTCATCGGAGATATCCAATCCGTGGGCGATCCCCACCGCCAGCAAAATATTTTCCAGATTGAATGTGCCAATCAGCGGTGATTCAAGATCGAGAACTTTACCCCCTAACAAAACCTGGGCCAAAATTCCCTCGGGCCGCAATTCATAGGAACTGGGACGGAGATCACAAGTTCCCCCAAAACCCACGGTAAGCGTTGTGCCTGGATAATTTTTGGCAATAACCGCGCTGCGCGGATCGTCTCCGTTCACCACGGCCAACCGCTTGGGTTTGGCGCTCGTGGCCAGATGATGGGTAAAGAGCCGAAGCTTGGAGGCAAAGTAATGATCCAACGAGGGGTGATAGTCCAAATGATCCTGGGTCAAATTGGTAAAGGCTGCCACATCAAAATGCACCCCAAAAACCCGTCCTTGATCCAAGGCATGAGACGAAACCTCCATCACCACATCGGTCACACCCTCCGCCACCATGTCCCGAAAGTGCCGCTGTAAATCAGCCGCATCGGGTGTGGTATTGGGGGCCGGGATTATTTTACCTGACCGGCGATAGTTGATCGTCCCAAGCACCGCCACTTGGCGCCCTGCGGCCTGCAGGATTGATTCCAAAAGATAGGTCAGTGTCGTCTTGCCATTGGTCCCAGTAATCCCAATCACGCGCAACTTCCGTGACGGCTCCTGATAAAAGCAACTCGCCAGTTGTGCCAAGGCGACACGAGCGTCTGCCACCACAACCTGGGGGATTGGGTCCGATATCGCCTGTTCAACCACGAGACCCGCCACCCCCTGACGAACCACTTCGGGAAGAAACCGATGCCCGTCCACCTGATGACCGCGAACCGCTACAAAAAGGGCCCCAGGAACCGCCTGGCGAGAATCGTGAGTCAAGGATTTAACCGCTACGTTCATGTCACCTCGCGTTTCCAACACCGTTAAGCCGCGTATCAGCTCAGACAATTTCATGATCACTCATTCCTAGGTCGAAAACTGACCAAACACACATCGCCTCGCTTCGTCGTCGTGCCGGGAACGGGCCGCTGCTCAAAGGCCAACCCGGAGCCCTCTAACTTGGCCATCAAACCATTTTGTTCCAAACGCCGTAAAACTTGCCGCATCGAAAGTCCTGACAAATCGGGAACAACGGAATTCGCCGAGACGGACCCGGTCGCAACATGCGGCAACACCGCTCGCGGCTCCTCGACGGGGGCTTTTTGTCTGAGCAAATCGGACGCCTGTAAAGACAAGGCAGCCCTTGTCCCTGCCTCCTTGGCTAGACCAAGCGCCTGTTCAACTCCCGTGGGCATCACACTCGCCTCTAAGATGGGAGAGACGCGCTTTTGCGGCAAACCAGGCCCATCCGTTGGGGACACGCCAAGTTCCCGCAAGGCCTCCCAAGCGATTTTTCGAAAGGCCGGGGCCGCCACCGCTCCCCCATAAATCTGCCCCTGGGGCTCGTCAACCGTCACCAAGATGGTGAGTCGGGGTTGATCCGCCGGAATAAATCCCACAAACGAACTCATAAACTTGCCATGGTTGTAGTGCCCGTTTTCAATTTTTTGGGCCGTCCCCGTCTTGCCCGCCACAGAATATCCCGGCAAACTCGCCTTGGTCCCAGTCCCGCCCTCTTCCGTCACACCCTTCATCATTGCGCGTAATTGTCGCGCCGTCCCTTCCGAAATGACTCGCTTAATGGGCGTCGGCTCGGCCTCCCAAACCGGTTGGTTATTGGCATCTGAAATTTTCGACACCAGGTAGGGCTTCATCCGTACCCCCCCGGCCGCGATCGTGGAAAATGCGGAGGCGATCTGCAAAGGGGTCACACCGATCCCTTGCCCAAAAGCAATATTGGCAAAATCAATCTCTTGCCAGCCGCCCACGGGCCGCACGAGCCCGGTCGCCTCACCGGGATAGTCAATCCCCATCCGCTTGCCAAACCCAAAGTCTTGGATAACGCGCGCAAACACCTGTTTGCCAATTTTTTGCGCCACCTTATAGGTGCCGATGTTGGAGGAAAACTTCAGGATCTCCCGCAGCGAAAGCACCCCATAGCGTTCATGATCGTGAATGGCATTGCTGCCGATCTTATAAATACCCTGTTCACAAAAGAATTTATCATCGGGTTTTACCAAACCGCTTTCCAGCGCCGCCGCCGATAGCACCACCTTAAATATCGAGCCCGGCTCAAAGCTGTCCGTCACCGCCTTGTTCTTCCACAGCGCAAGATCATAATCACCATACTGGTTTGGATTGAAATGAGGATAAGACGCCATCGCCAGGATGGCCCCGGTGCGAGGGTCCATCACCACCGAGGTGCAGGTCTTGGCCTGATAGGTCTTGCAAGTTTCCTCCAAAGTGGTCTCAACCGCATACTGAATACCCTTGTGCAAGGTGAGATACAGATGGGAGACGTCTTCTTGCAAATCAACACTCTCATCCGTTTGCAAGGTCTTGCCGCGGGCGTCCCGAAAGGCCAGCCCCTTATCCGCATCCCCTCGCAAATAATCCTCGTAGTAGAGCTCCACCCCGCCCAACCCTTCGCCATCACGCCCTACCGCCCCAAGAATTTGGCTGGCCAATTCCCTGTTTGGATAAAAACGCTTGGCCTCCTTAACTAATTCCAATCCTTCAATCGGATCCTTGCGCAACATTTGCGACTCAGCCGGGCTCAAACCGCGCTTGACCCAAAGATATTTCTTATTGGAACTCACCTTCTCTGAAATTTCCGACTTGGATAGGGAAATCACCTTGTCCAGTTTCTCAATAAACGAGGCCTGATCTTTGACTCTATTCGGACGCAAGGCCAACGAATCGGTGGGGACAGTCACCGCCAGGGCCTCCCCTCGAATGTCATAGATATTTCCGCGGGGGGCGGCCCGATCCAAACGTGTCGTATATTGGTTTTTCGTCAATTTTTCCAAACGCTGATCGGCCATCACATGGAGATGAAACGAACGGTAGTAGAGGACCGCAAAGGCAACCGCAAAAAAGGCCAACAACACACCAAAACGCTCGCGAGAGAACGACTCCCCCCCCGCGGCTGAAAATATCCGCTTTTTTCGCTCGTGATGATTCCCCTTAGTCATGGCCTCCCAATTCCCCGGCACCGCTTTCACCTCTTTCACGGCGTGACAAGATGACCACCTGACGTTCCAATGGTTTGCTCAAACCCAATTGGGCGGCTTTTTGTTCCAACATCTGCGGCGATTTCAAGGTCGCCACCTCCACCTGCAAAGAATGTTGAATCTCCTTTAACTTTTCCCCCTCCTCCGTCTGTCGCCTCAAGCGATATCCCGTCTCGGTCACCTGCACTCGGGTCGTCACATAAAAAAGGGCAAAGACAAAAAATATCGCCACATAACACAGCACCTCTTTGACCCAGGCGCGCTGCCTCAAGTTGGTCAGGCCCTGATATCCTTGACGGCGAATGCGGGTATTGCTCAAATCAAAATAGGAAATCGCGCGTTTTGGATGTCTGCCTGATCGTGCGATCGCATTCATAGTCGCTCCGCCACTCTGAGCTTGGCCGACCTCGACCGTGGATTCTCCTGCTGCTCTTGCTCGGAAGGGATCAGGGGCCTTTTGACCACGAGACTCACCACGCCTCGCTTGGCCTGATCGCGAAACGTGTGCTTGACCAAACGGTCTTCTAGCGAATGATACGAGATCACCACCACGCGACCTTGTGGATTTAGCATATCCGGATAAGAGGCCAAAAAGTCTTTCAGATGATCCAGTTCCTGATTGACCGCAATACGCAGGGCCTGAAAAGTGCGCGTGGCCGGATGAATACGGCCACGCCATGCATGGCCTCGGCTGGGGACAGCGCGGGCAACAATATCGGCCAACTCAGTTGTCATCGTAATTCTCCCTTGGGACCGCTGCTTGACAATCGTACGCGCAATTCTACGGGCAAAACGCTCCTCACCCCAAAGATAGATCAAATCGGCCAACTCTTGCTCCGACCGATCATTCACCAAATCCTCTGCCGTTAATTCTTGTTCCGGGTCCATGCGCATGTCGAGCCGGGCCGGCTTGGAGAACGAAAAACCACGCTCCCCTTGATCCAACTGGAGCGACGAGAGACCCAAATCAAGCACCACGCCATCCACTTTTTCTAATCCCAAAACATCAAGATGCCGCTTGAGATCCGCATAATTCCCGTGACAAAAATCAACCCGACGATCCGACCCCTGCAAACGCTCCTTGGCCAAGGCAAGAATCTGCGCATCCCGATCCACGCCGATCAGGCGCCCTCCCCCATGAAGGCGCCCCAAGATAGCCTCCGCATGGCCCCCGCTTCCCATCGTCCCGTCCACGTAGGCCCCCTCTGGCCGGATGGAGAGATGAGTCAAAACCTCTTCAACAAGAACCGGCCGGTGTGGATACATCAAAGCTCAAGATCGCTTCCGCGACCGAATCATACGTTTCAAATTTATCATGAACCCCGGCGACCTCTAACAAACGCTGATGATAGGCATTCACCTGAGCCAGCTTGATCCCGCCATTGGAGAGACGGGAGAGTACGGCCACCTGAAGCAGTTCCGGCAAGATGCGATAATGAATATGTTCGACATCCCCCAAATCGAGGACGATCTTGACCCACTGACGCTCCACCAACTGGGTAATTTTGTGCAGGAGCTGTCCACCCTCAAACCGACCTAGCTCTCCCATGGGATTCAGAATCGAGACATCCATCGCGTGGCTATACATAGAGAACCTCCTTAGAGAACCTTTCGCTCATCTGTTTACAGTCCAAGGTTAGCAAGCTGATCTCCCATATTGCTGGCAATATCTTTCTCGGCTTGCTCGGCCACCTTCTGCCATCTCTCCTTTGACCAGATTTCAATACGATTGGTCATCCCGACCAACACAACATCTTTGGTAATCGCCCCATAATTGCGCAGTGTGGTGGGAACGACGATGCGACCATTCGGGTCCAGGGGACATTCCGCGGCCGCCGAGACAAAAAAACGCTGCAATGCCTTCACTTCGGGCTTCATCTGCGGGAGGGCGGCGATCTTGTCTTCGACCTTGTTCCACTCCTTGACGGGGTAGGCCCACAAACATTGATCCAGGTTCGTGACGATTAATTTTTCTTCTTTGTAGTGATCACTCAGGAGCTCACGAAAATGAGCGGGGATGGAAAGTCGGCCCTTTTGATCGATAGTATGTTCGTAACGGCCTCGAAACATGGTTATTATCCCTCACCAGACCTTGGATCCTCCGACCTATGCCCTTTGGGGGTGGCCCCCTCAATGGGAACCACCCCCAACTTTTGCCCCCAGCAAGCCCTCTTTATCCCTCAAAATGGGATATTGTGGGATGATATGGGCGAGGCCAAAAAATGTCAATCGCTTTTGTGGTTAATTAATTAAAATTTGAGGGGTTTTTGAGCCTTTCTGAGTTGCATAAAAACACTCGGTAGGCAACTCAAGGGGACCCATCTGCCGAAAATAAGAAGGACTTATGAGAGTTACCATTAATGGAAAAGATCCTGGATGGGCCATGCAAGGACTGCTGCAACGCCTGCTTCGCTCTGATCCCAACCAGAAACTACAAAACGGTGACACCGATATCACCGAGGCTGAGGCTCGAGCCTTACTCGACCAAGACTCTGATCAAGACATCGATGAGCAGGACTTACAAAAGATCAATCAGGGTTTTACGACACAAAACGAACAGATGGCTGCTGCCGACCTGGCGACACTTGCGGAAACCTTTCAACGGTCTTTTCCGAAGACCATTCCTTCCATGGCTTCTTCACTGTTTCAATCTCGAGCAAACTTCATCCAGGCTCAGCGGCAACCACCCGTAATAAAATTTGAAACCCAAAAATCGTTGGCCATGGCTAGTTTTCGGGGTGTCAGGGACACTAACGGCTGCATTTGCCCAAATGAGGCCCCACAAGGGACTCTCTTTGTCAGAAGACGATCATTCAATCAACGCACGATTTTACACGAACTGACCCACCAACGTTGGGATCGGATGGACCCCGATACCAAACAAAAGGTCATCGATGCCTTTCAAAAACATTACTCGATGGAAGAATGCAAAAAATACCTGCTGCACTTCCCAAGCTATAAAAAAAGATACGAAGCCATACTGGCACAAAATGGACAAGGGGCCGCAGATGCCCAAGTGATGGATGAGTGTGTGGCCTACATGATGCAATTCTCCACCATTCCTCCCACCAGACAACCCCTCGTAAATGAACCGCCCCCAGAGAAAATGGCAGGCTTGTTAAGAATATATGGTTCGGAGAAAAAAGTGCGGGAGCACTTCGCAGAGATTGGGCAACCATGGCATCCCGCCAAGACGAAAGAGGATGTGGACTGGCTTCTCACAAATCGACCTGACATGAAAAATGACGATTTTACGGCCATTGATTTAAGAGTTTCTGGGTTAGAAATGAAAGCCGAGTTCTATCAGGTCGCCAAAGAGGCTGGCCTGGTCGTATCGGTGGCGGATACAGATGCGGTCATTGCTATCGCACGCCAGACAATCACCCAAAAAAAATTATAAAATCCCTATAGTTTAATACATATATATATTGAAATTGCCTATAAAATTTGTCATATTAGCAAAATGATACCCCGCAACTTAATACAAGACTTAGAAAATTGGAAAAAATCCACCGCTCGAAAACCCCTGGTCCTGCGCGGGGCGAGGCAGACAGGGAAGACGACACTGATTAAGCTCTTCTCACAAGGGTTTGCCAACACTGTGACCCTCAACATGGAACACACCAATGATCGTCGGTTTTGGCAGGGAGACCCTTCTCTGCAACAAATCTTGCGGGACATTGAACTCGCCAAAGGGGTCAAAATCGAGGCGGGCAAGACCCTGCTCTTTATCGACGAAATACAATTCGAACCCAAGGCGATCGCCTCGCTCCGGTATTTTTGCGAGGGGCTTCCCGACTTGCACGTCATCGCCACCGGCTCGCTCATGGAGCTGGCCCTCCGCCAAACCAGTTTTTCTTTTCCGGTCGGGCGCGTCTCCTTTCTCTATCTCTACCCGCTCCGTTTTGACGAATTCCTAACCGCCGTCGCCCCCGCCAACCTGGTGGCAGAAATTCATTCCCTCACCTGGAAATCGCAACTCTCCGATTCCCTCCATGCCCTGATGAAAGACTTTTTTTACGACTACCTCTTTGTGGGAGGGATGCCGGAGGTGGTCGCACGCTACCAAGACTCCAAAAATTTATTGGAATTGATCTCTATCAAGGAAGGGCTCCTGACCTCCTTCGAGGAGGATGTCCCAAAATATGCGCGCTCCTCTCGGATTGAAACGCTGCAATTCCTCATTCAACAAGCCCCGCTCTTTGCGGGACAAAGGATTCAATATGCCAATTTTGCTGATTCTGGCCTGCAAAGTCGCGAGATGAAACAGGCCTTTGAAATCTTAGAGTTGGCGATGCTGATCCAAAGGGTCCCGGGCAGTTACCAAAATACCCTTCCCTTACAACCGTCGTTTCGGGTCAGCCCCAAACTCCTTCACCTCGATGTAGGGCTTGTCTCCCACCGCCTGTCGGTTGATCAAAGGAATTTAAAATCCGGTGACTTGAACGATTTGTTTCGTGGGAGCATCGCAGAACAAGTGGTCGGTCAAGAGCTCTTGGCCATTGGCTCCCTGCGCAGGGCCGTCCCTTGTTTTTGGTACCGCAACCAACCTGGCTCCACGGCCGAGGTGGACTTCGTCATCCCTATTAACGGCAAAGTGATCCCGATTGAAGTCAAGTCAGGCCAAACGGGTCGGCTCCGCTCCCTACTGCAATTTATGGAAGCGGCCCCGCATCCTTATGCCGTCAGAATCTACCTGGGACCACTACGCTGTGACGACCTCACCACCCCGTCCGGCAAAAAATTTCAGCTTCTCTCGATACCTCACTATTTGATTTCGGAATTGTCTCGCATTTTAGAGGCATGGGTGGCGACGTAGGGGTTCAAAATTTTGAACCCCTATAAGACATCAAGGTTGCGAACACTGCACTTGGGTCGGGTCTTCCTTCGGAGGAGGGGTCATTTCGTCCGTCGCGGCGACACGAACCACGAGTCGATCAAACTCTGCAGGATTCAGCCATAGGTCTTTTATTTTATTCTGGCTGGGACAGGTGTCTTCGGTTACATACTCATATTCTTCAAAATTTGCCACATTCCAGAACTCAAACGTAGAATTGGTGAAAAGTTTATCTTTTTTGTAAAACTTAGATGTCTCATAAACACAGGCTTTCACCGGTTCTGAGGTTTCAAGTTTCAAGTCACCTGTCACATACGAAGGTTTAGCCATAGGCGAGAAAGTAAAGTGAGTTGCCTTTGATATTTTAAAAACGAAGTATCCTTCTTCGACGGCATATAAACACTTATTTGCATCAACGCAATTGGGGACATTCCCTGGAATCATCCCAATCTCAAGCTTATACACCGTTCCAATATTGTTTCCTTTTTTTCCACAGAGATTGATCCATTTTGCCTTGGAAATACAAGCATCGCCGATTTTGTCGGAATTGGTGTCCATTTGATCTGGATTCGCCACAGTAGGGCAATTGTCACAGACATCACCTACTCCATCTCCATCTTGATCCGACTGATCTGGCACGAAGTCACCCGGGCACACACTGTCCAAGGCAGGGGGACTACCCGGCTGACCGGTAGAATTACCTTGCCAACAGGCAACCTTCCCATCGGACTTCACGCCGCAGGTATAGGCAGTACCCGCACTGACCTGGGCAAAGATCTCTGCAGGAGGACCCGTCCCAATGGAATAAATGTTCCCCCAACAGACAACCTTCCCATCGAGCGCCACACCACAGGCATGGTAACCGCCAGCACTGATCTGGGTGAAATTTCCCTCAGGGAGATTCAATTGTTGGCCCAAAGTATTGGACCCCCAACAGACAACCTTCCCATCGGTCTTTAACCCGCAGGCATGCTCCATACCAGCGGCAACCTGGGTAAAATTTTCCACAGGAGGACTTGACTGCCCGACAGAATTAGACCCCCAACAGACAAGCTTTCCATCGGTTTTCACACCACAGGTATAAGAATTGCCCGCACTGACCTGACTAAATGTCCCTGTAGGAGGACTCGACTGCCCCTTAGATTTAGCTCCCCAACAAGCAACCTTCCCATCAGTTTTCACGCCACAGGCATGGTAAACACCCGCACTGACCTGGGTAAAGCTCCCCGCAGGAGGACTCGACTGATCAGCAGAATTATCTCCCCAACAAACAACCTTGCCATCAGTCTTCACGCCGCATGTATAGGAATCACCCCCATGGCCCACACTCACTTGGGCAAAGATCCCTGCAGGAGGACTTGACTGCCCGATAGAATTAGACCCCCAACAGATAACTTTCCCACCGAGCGCCACACCGCAGGCATGATCAAAGCCTGCACTGACCTGCTTCCACCCACCACCACACTGGTCTGGTGGTGGATTGAAACAGTTGTCACATTTATCCCCCACCTTATCACCATCGGAATCAAGTTGATCGGCATTAGCCACTAAAGAGCAATTGTCCTGACAATCGATCTTGCCATCTTTGTCGGAATCTCCGTCGGAGACACCACACCCACAGACGCCTGCACTAGTGATCTTTTTTGGATCGTTCGGGCAATTATCACAGGCATCTCCCATTCCATCCGAGTCTGAATCTTTTTGATCTGGATTAGCCATGGCCAAACAGTTGTCACACTTGTACCCAAAACCATCCTGGTCGGGGTCAACCTTGGCGGGATCAGACATCGTCTTACACTCGTCTACAATCGGCTCATCAGAACATTTTCCCTGCCCCGGCAGACAAATGCCAGCACAAACAAAAGGAGTCGGCATCCCAGGAATATCATCCTTGCCATCCTTATTCAGATCTTGGCAGGTCATATCCAGGAGGATTTTGTCCGGCTGCGCCGCTAAGGCAGGATCAAGACCGGGCAGCGGGACAGGAAGATCCTTGAGGCAGATATTCGAACTAGTGGTCGGTGGGGCATTCCCTGAACTAAACTGGAATCCCGCCTTGTTGTGGCTGTCCAAGGGGTTATTGAGATCCGTACACCAAGGGGCCGGTGGCTTGTAGCAATAGGCATAACCGTTATTATCCTGACCGCAGACATGTCCGGCGGGACAGGGCAATCCAGAGATTAACCCCGTTGGAATCCAGGTCGTATGGTCTTCGTTGCAAACCTGCTCTCCAACCAACGTAGGAAATCCCGGCGGACAAAAGTCCCCATGCTTCTCGGTAGGCTTTAGTTTAGAGGTGACCTCGACATAACTCCCCACGAGCAATGGATTCATCGCCTTCTCGTCATAATCCGTGCAAACCCCTTTTTCACAAACACCGTTTATTTCATCACACCCGAGTTGACACTCTTGGGGGGAAACAGGGCCAATATTCATTGATACCTTACCTGCTTTATCAGTTAGTTGGATGCACTCGTACTGCGTCACCTGGGAGGAGACCGGGTCACACTTATCTTTTACCCACTAGTGTCCCAACGTTGAGTGCGTAATCGTTGATAAGTTATTAAATTCAAATCATTTTTCGCAAAATCTGCATGGCATCGACTTGAAATCAGCTCCGTAATTCTGACTGATATGCTCCA
>JAHFST010000001.1 GCA_023265625.1 Deltaproteobacteria bacterium
GAGTGACCGGGTCCAGTCGGCCGACGAGTTTCTCCAAGAGTTGGAAAGGATCGCGCTCAAGTATTACAAGGCCCCGACTCAACAATTTGCCAAGCCTACTGATGAGGCTACTGCGGGAGCTGCTCAAGGAGACGCAGAACCAGCTGCTGCAGAACCTGAGACAGCGGCTCAAACCAAGACTGCTCAAGGAACCCCTGATCCCACAATTGACGATGACGCCCCTGGTACCCCTGAAGAGCGTAGAAAGAAGCTTTTGAGCGATTACTTCACACAACCAGCCGCCGATTTTGTGCAAACCTCCCGATTAGATCCTGCCGAGGTGATTCGAGATTTTTGTGGAGAATTCGGCCTGCCAATTCCTGGTGAGCGCTACAAACTGGATGAGATAAAAACCCTCAGGAACAAAAAAATCCGCTCCACCTTGGCATCCCATGATCGGGCCCCAGCCCCAGAAGAGCTCCTGGTGGCAGAGATCCGCCAATGGTTCGAAACAATGCCACCAGAGCTAGATGATCGTTTCTGGGCCTTGGATGGCCTCCCCGACTTTCATAAAAGGGGCGTTGCCGTGCCACGAGAGTATCTGACCATGTGTATCGATGTTTTATCATCACGTCCATTCCGAGAACAGTTTCCCAAGGGGCTTTTGACAGACAACCTGGAGCCGTTTAGGGAAGAGCTGAGAAGCCGGGTTCGCCAAAGACTCTCTTTGGAAGAATATCTTAGGAGCCGATTTTTTGAGTTTCTAGCCCCGCTCTCAGGCGAGGGACGGCAGAGTTTTTGTGAAGCCGCTGCTGAGGTCTATGCCTCGTTGACTGATGAGGCCAGTTCAATCTTCCAAACCTTGGGTGGAACCTCCGTAAATACATCCAGTGGTGAATTTCCAACGATGTATTTGGAGTGGTTCTGTAAGGAAGTGCGGCTCTTGTGGGAAAGAGACCATAATGGAACTACTTCGCGCATGGCTTCGGTGGTCCAAAATGATCGCAATCGAATTAGGGCACGACTTGAAGTCCTCAGTAAAAATCTCCGATCCCTAGCAAATCTGATGAAGGAACTATCGGGAGTCACTGATGCTAGGGTTGCCAAGGAAACCAGACTTCGAATCCTCGAAGCCCAACTTCATTTCCTCTTTAAGGGCAAGGAGGGTGAAAAATACGCAAAAACTCTTTATCGCCTCTCCAAAATGCTGCTTATTCGTATCGAGGCGAGGAATGAAGATGAACGGACTAGTTCAGAGGTCCTCGCCATTCCAGGGGGTGCTACCTGGGGTGAAATTAAGGAGAAACTAGACGAAGAAGGACCTCGGTTAGAAGAGGCGGTTGGAGAGACAAAAAACGCTTGGGTAGATCTCGCCGCTCTCCATGAGATTGATTATTTCGCACAGGTCAAATTCCTCTGTGATCACCTTTTACCCGAAAGCCCCAAAAAAAGAACTGTTTCATCTATCCTGGCAACCATAGAACGCGACGCTGACTTTAAAGGGATAAGACACCAAACATTCACCCCCACCAATAGATCCCGTGGTGAACTAGAAAAACACCTTCGATCTCAGTTTGAAGAGGATGTCGTCCCCTTCTTTACCAATTTGCAACCCCCCATCTCGGGTGCCAAGCCCTATCCTCCCAATATGGATCAAGTATTTTCAGTGATCGAGCGTAATATTCCTGATGCCATAGGGGCCATCGTCGTGGTCCATCACGTCACTCCTGACAATACAGCTTCAGCCGATCAGCAAGACACTAATACAGTCCGGTTGGCCCAGGGCTACTTTGAGACGGCCTATCAAAAATATCGAGGAGATCGTCCCTCTTTCTCACTGAATCTGAACACCATCAACGTTGGAAGAGCCACTTTAGGCGCGTTGGCCGACGAAAGAGGTCAAACCATTACACGTTACCAAATGGTAGTTATTCGCAAAGGAACCGACACTGCCAAAGTTAAAGAAGCTCTACAACTATTTGCTAGCAAGAAATCATCGATCTTGGATGCGAGCTTAGACTCGCCGGGGCACTAGATTTGTTGCGTCACAATCCCAAGGAAACACTGGCGATGGGGTCGAGTGCCTGCGACTGTGACTTCGGCATTAGCCCTGCAACTTCGGCTGTGCCCGGGGCATCGGGTTGAGGCGACGCCGATAATCTCAAGAGTTTTCCCGCCCATTTATAAATATATATTATATTGTTACTATATTAGTCACAATATGATATATAAATCGTATGTCGAAGCGAAGCCTCTCAAGGCGAGAATCGGACCTTATCTTAGCGCTTGAATGGGAAAAGCAGCAGATTGTTAGTTTGCAGGAAATTGTTAAACGGCTCCACTGCTCACCGGCCTATGCAAGAAAGATGGCCCATGTGTTATCCAAAAAGGGTTGGTTAGAGCCCCTATTTAGAGGGCATTATTTGCTCATTGGAGCCAATCGCGGCCCCAAGGGTGTTCCTGAGATGAATCCTTACTTGGTGGCAAGGCTCCTTCGTCAGCCTTATTTTTTTGCATATCGTATCGCCTGTGTTCATCATGCCCTGTTAACTCAAATTCCTTCGGTAATTCATGTTGCTGTGACACGATTGAAGAGACCCCTTGAAATTAAAAATGTTTGCTTTGACTTTATTGTTCTCTCCCAAAAAAGGTTTTTTGGGTTTGAAGAGGCCACCTTCTTTGGTGAAAAGCTCAAGATTTCCGATCTGGAGCGCACGGTGCTAGATGCCTTGGATCGGCCTGATCTGGTGGGTGGCATTGAATCCGGCGCCCAAGTTTTATTTGAGGCGAGAAAAAAGATCCATGGTTCCAAATTAGTCGATTATCTTCTAAAAATGAATGACAGCGCTCTGGCGAGACGATTTGGCTATCTGTCTGAAATGTTAAAGATAGATCTCAGCAAAGACCTTCAGCATTATCTAAAAAACCAAGTGAGAAGAGATCCGGCTTTTCTAGGGGAACCTGCGAGATGGGGCCGAGAGGGTGTTCGCAATAAGGCTTGGAATCTGGTGGTTAATGTTCCCAAGGAGGAAATGATGGGAGAGATTCGCATGGTATGATGGAACAGCGTTATGCAGACTTATTTGCCAATGGTGCGCAAGTCCCTCTTGAAATCGCCGAAAGGGAAATTACGCTGACCTACGTTTTAAAGGTCTTTGAGGACACTCAAATTCTGAAAAAACTCGCGTTTAAAGGCGGTACGGCTCTCCGGAAATGTGTTTATGGTAAAGAAACCCGGTTCTCCCTGGATCTTGATTTTACCAGGATCGACAAGAAAGCCAACCCAGACGACCTGATTCTAGAAGTGGTTCAGAATCTAAGAAAGTCCGCTTATGGGATTCAATTTAATGTCGCTGTGAAGGATTTTTATGTGACCGATGACCAAGCGGCCTGTGGCGCGGTGATTCGTTATCGTCATGACTGGCATGAAGCCTTTTTTAAATTGGAAATCAGCCTGAGGGAGACACCCTCCTTGCCTCTTGTCTCGCTGCCGCTGAAGTCACAAGCCTATTTTAAATATCTTGAGTTTCCCTCATTTTCGGTCCCCTGTTTGCAATTTGAGGAACTCCTGGCGGAAAAAATTAGGGCCGCTTCCCAACGCGTGAGGTCAAGAGATCTTTATGATCTTGCTCAAGCGGCAGAAAAGCCTTTTAATGCCGACTTAATGCGTAATCTTACGGTGATAAAGTTTTGGAATGTTCACGACACCTTTGATCCTAAAAAATTTTTGGAAAAGATACAGTCGAGCCGCTATGACTGGGATGATTTGAAGCAGTTGCTGCGGAGAAGTCAAAAAATTGACCCCAAACGTTTGATAGCCAATTGCCAGCGGCGCTATCAATTTTTGCAAGACCTCACGGAAGATGAAGTAAGGATCATCGCCGATAGTAAACGGCATAAGCTGAAAGTGTCTTATGAGTAGGAAAAATCAGAGTGGGGCTCTCGAAAGTCCAGTAATTATGAATAATATCAACTATATGCCAAGCTCACCATTATAATGGTAAGTTATGCAAGTCCCAATTTTTCCGTCCTGCCTGTACCAGGGTGAATAGATAAGCCAAAAATAAATTGTCAGTCGGCGCAACTTCTCCAACGTTCCGCCGATAACCCCTCTGATGCCAGATTATTGGCATCAACAACCAGCAGGGGAGTATATGAAAATACTAAGGTACTTATTCATCGTCTGTCTCTTAATCCAGGCGCCTTTGGCCTGGTCTTCACCGACGAAACCGCCGTTGCAGAAGTGGTGTGCTTATAATGAGACGAATGGATTGGTGTGGTTTCCGAATGCCGGGGACAAGGGGCAGTACATGAATTGCCAGTTGGCGAAGGACGGTGTGACTGATGATCTGTGCGATATTCGGTCATTTGGGGATGCGGGATTTGGGACGTTGCGGGACCGGATTGAGAACGAGAAGTTGGGATTTAACAGTGGGGATTATTGTCAGGACATGATGTTTTTTGCGATTAAGCAGGCGGAGTGGGATGCGAATCCGAAGCATGAGATTATTTTAAAGAGTCCGTTGGTTGTGAAGGGGATAAAGAAGGAAGGGAACCCCGGGTTTTTGTTGAGCGGGATTGGGTATGGGTATGACCCGGTGGGATTGGGGATAGTGATTGATGCGACGGTGGATCCGTTTCCGGATAAGGCGTGCGCATTCATGATTGGCGGTGGATTGGCGAGTGTTCCCCAGATTACGAATGTGAAGATCCGAGTGAAGAATGATAAGTCAAAGGCGATTTGCGATGAGAATGGGAAGGATTTGTTGGGAGAGTTGGTGACGCAGGATATTGCGGATTTGACGGTTGGGGGTCCGAGTCCGTGCCAGGTTGGGGACAAGGCGGAAGGGTGTTTGTTTAAGAATGTGGTAGTGGAGGTGGTCAAGACGAGCACGGATATAGATTGGTCGGATTTCTTCAAGAAGTTGTTTGAGGGGATCAAGGAGAAGTACGATGTTGATGGGGATGGTTTTTTTGGGATCAGCAATGGGACGGCGGAGGAGCAGTCTGCGGCGGAGGAACTTGCGAAGAGTGTAAATAAGCCAGTGGACAATTGTCCTGATGTGGCGAATGTGGATCAGAAGGACGTGGATGGGGATGGGATTGGGGATGTGTGCGATCCGGATAATGACAATGATGGAGTGAACGACGCCCAGGACAATTGTCCCTTGCTGGCGAATTCGGATCAGATTGATACTGACAATGATGGTCAAGGGGATGCGTGTGACAGCGATGATGACAAGGATGGTGTGAGTGATAACTTCGATCAGTGTCCTAAGGTGCTCGGGAGTGTGGAAGTTTATGGCTGTCCTCAGGACAAGTGGTGTGCGTTGAAGGGCACAGCGTTTAAGAAGACCGGGGTTGATCAAAATAAGAATGGGATAGATGCAGCCTGTGATCCTCAGGATGATGTGGTGACGCCGCAGGGCAACGATCAGGACAACGACGGAGTGCCGGATAGCATTGATCTCTGTCCTGGGAAGGATCCGACGCCGGTTTGCAAGCAGGGGGCGCAGCAATCTCAGGAATGGCTCCAGCCGCCGGATTGTTCGCAAGATAAGGATTATGACAAGGACGGATTGGGTAATTATTGTGACAAGGACATCGACAACGATGGAATGGGTAACGTAGCCGACCCGAATCCGAATACTCCAGATACGGATGGGGACGAGTTGTGTGATCGCGGGGGCAGCCACGAGGTGGTGATCAACGGCTTTCCCATCAAATGCCAGGGGGAGGATGAGTGCCCGACGGTGGCGGCCAAGACGGCGGATGGTTGTCAGGTGCAAGATAGCGACGGGGATGGGGTGATCGACGGCAAGGACAATTGCGTTGAGCTTGCGAATAAGGATCAGATTGACACCGATAACGATGGTCAAGGGGATGCGTGTGATGATGATGATGACCACGATGGGATTGTGGATGCCCAGGACAATTGCCCTCAGCTTGCGAATAAGGATCAGCTTGATACCGATAAAGACAGTCAAGGGGATGCGTGTGACAGTGACGATGATCATGATGGAGTGAGTGACATTGCGGATCAGTGCCCTCAGTTATCAGGTGGGATTGATGCGGTATTTGGTTGTCCTGCCGACCAGTATTGTTTGGATAACCAAGGCAAGGCGCAGTTGAAGACCGGGATTGATCAGAACAATGATAAGGTTGATGCGGCCTGTGATCCTCAGGATGGTGTGGTGACGGTTGTTGACACCGACGGGGATGGGGTGATCGACGGCAAGGACAATTGCGTTGAGCTTGCGAATAAGGATCAGATTGACACCGATAACGATGGTCAAGGGGATGCGTGTGATGATGATGATGACCACGATGGGATTGTGGATGCCCAGGACAATTGCCCTCAGCTTGCGAATAAGGATCAGCTTGATACCGATAAAGACAGTCAAGGGGATGCGTGTGACAGTGACGATGATCATGATGGAGTGAGTGACATTGCGGATCAGTGCCCTCAGTTATCAGGTGGGACTGATGCGGTATTTGGTTGCCCTGCGGATCAGTATTGTTTGGATAACCAAGGCAAGGCGCAGTTGAAGACCGGGGTTGATAAGAACAATAATCAGATTGATGCGGCCTGTGATCCTCAGGATGGTGTGGTGACGCAGGACAGCGACCAGGACAACGACGGGGTGCCGGATAATCAGGATCTTTGCTCCGGCAAGGGAGCGTCCGCGACCTGTGCGTTGGTGGCCAAGGGGCAGTGGAATGGCAAGAGTCTGGTGGTGCCGAATTGTTCCCAGAGCCTGGATTATGATGGTGACAAGTTAGGGAACTTTTGTGACGACAACGATGATATCGACGGAGATACGGTCAAGGATGTGGATGACCCGAATCCCAACACCGCGGATGCCGACAGCGATGGTTGGTGCGATGGTCCGGTGGATGTTCAGGTGAAGGGCGAGGGGATTGATGTTGCTTGTAAAATGGGGGATTTTTGCCCGCAGTCGTTTTCGATGGATAACAAATGTCCGGCTGTGGCGAACAATGATTCGGATGAGGATGGGGTTACCGATGACAAGGATCAATGCCCGACAGTACCAGGAGCCCTGACTGGAAATGGTTGTCCGGATCAGGATGGGGACACGATCAAGGATACGGATGACAAATGCCCCGATCAGTTTGGTGGTGTCAATCCGGATGCAAGCAAGAATGGGTGCTCCGTGACTGAGATCGTCAATCCACCCACCCCGGTGACGGGTGATAAGGACGCGGACGGCATCTCCGATCTTTTTGAAGATAAAAATAGCAATGGTCAGGCGGATACGGGTGAGACCTGCGCATTTCAAGATGAGCCGGTTGCCGCCGATAATACAGGCCTGACCGATTGCAAGACACCCAATGATTCGGACAAGGACGGGTTTTTTGATGCGGTGGATTGCGCGCCGCTCGATGTGGCCAAGGGAGGCGCGAGTTCTTGCCTTGTGACCACGACGATTACGGATCCCGATTTTGACGATGACGGGATCTGCGATGAGGCCGTTTCGGCGACGGATCCCTTTACGAAGTCGAAGTGCCAGTCCAATGCCGCGGGTAAGGGCGACAATTGTCCCTTTGTGCCCAATGCGGATCAGAAGGATACGGATGCCGATGGGGTTGGGGATGCCTGCGCCCCGGCGACCTTCACGGACGTGGATGGCGATCATGTGCCGGACCAATTGGAAAAAGTGCTTGGGACCGATCCTACGACGGCAGACACCGATGGGGATGGGGTCTGCGATGGCCCGACGGATACGGCGATCTGTATACAAAACTCCCTTCACGAGGGCGATAATTGCCCGCTCGTCGCCAATCCGGAACAAACGGATACCAACGGCAACGGGATCGGGGACGCCTGCGACGGGGATCGTGATAGCGATACTGTCGCCGACGATAAGGATAACTGTCCTATGATTATCAACCTGGATCAGGTGGATACGGATCAAGACGGCATCGGTGATGTCTGCGACCCAAATCCCTCGACGAGTCAAGTGTTGAGCGCCGACGCGGTCCCGCAAGAAGGGGGTTGTAGTTTGATGTCGGGCGGGCAAAAGACGGATCTCTCGCCCTTCGCGGGCCTGTTGCTCCCATTGGTGACCTTTCTCGTGATGCGACGGAAACGTGGCACTTGCGTTACTCCCTAGGATAAAGTTAATAATGACGGATGAAGTTGCGCAAAGCGGTCATCCCCTGTGCGGGATATGGCACCCGATTTCTCCCCATCACCAAGGTGATCCCCAAGGAGTTATTGCCCATCGGCAATAAGCCGGCGATTCATTACGTGGTCGAAGAGGCCGTGGCTGCGGGCATTGAAGAGATCATTTTGGTTTGCAACCAGGGTAAGCATGCCATCATTGATTACTTTCTCCCGAATCCATCTCTCAATGAATTTCTGGACAGTCGCAATAAAAAGGTAGAGCTCGCCCAACTCAAGCAGATCGAAGCCATGGCCCAGTTTCGCGTGGTGTATCAAGAACAACCGCGAGGCTTGGGAGATGCGGTGTTAGCGGCTCGTGAGGCGGTGGGGCAGGAGCCGTTTTTGGTCATCTTGCCGGACGATTTAATCGCCCATGAAATTTCCGGATCGCAGCAGTTGATCAATGCCTGTCAGGGTGGAAATTGGGGGATATTGCTGGAGCGGGTTCCGATGGAGCGGGTTTCTGCTTATGGGGTGGTGCAGGGGCGAGAGACGAAAAAGGGGATTTTTCAGATTGAGGGGACGGTCGAAAAACCAAGACCGGAGCAGGCCCCGTCTGATCTGACGATTATCGGACGGTATGTGTTTCCACCCGAGATTTTTTCTATGATTGCGTCAGCTAAGGTGGGGACGGGCGGAGAGATTCAGTTGACCGATGCGATCAACACCTTGGCCCAGGGGCGGCCCGGTTGTGGGGTGGTTTGTCAGGGCAGGCGGTTCGATGTGGGGACGCCTCAGGGGTTGCAGGAGGCAAATTTAAATTTTCAACTTCGCCCATAGATATCATCAAACCGTTCAATGTCATCTTCTCCCAGATAGGTGCCCGTTTGGACCTCAATAATCACGAGCGGTGAAGAACCCGGATTTTCCAAACGGTGTTTTTCCCCCTTAGGAATAAAGGTGGACTGATTTTCCTGTAGGAAGGTCTCTTTGCCTCCGTTGGTAATTTTAGCCTGTCCCTCCACCACGACCCAATGCTCGGCCCGCTGTTGATGGCTCTGGAGGCTGAGCTTGTGCCCCGGATCCACGACAATCCTTTTCACTTTGTAGTGAGCATCTTCCTCAAGCACAGTGTATTGCCCCCAAGGGCGAGGCACAGATGATTCAGGATTTTTTTTCATGCGGGTGGATTATCCTTGAACCAATCAACCGTTTTTTTCAAGCCTTCTGTTAAAGGGAGAGGGGGTAGCTTTTGCAAGGCACCTGATGTGAGGCAACTCCGTCGTGTTTCTCCGAGTTTTGCTGGGCCAAATTTAGGTCCTGTCATCGCGAGCGTAGCGTGGCGATCTCCCGTTAAAGAGATTAATTCCCGGGCCAAGGCGACGACGTCCGTCTCAATGCCAGTGCCAACATTGTAGATGCCTTGGCTATTGGGCTGAATGGCTTGCACATTGCAATGGACCACATCCCCCACAAAAACGTAGTCGCGAGTTTGTTTTCCATCCCCATTGACGATCGGTATTTCACCCTTGAGTAGCTTGCTCGTAAAAATGGCGATGACGCCCGCCTCACCCAGGGCGTTTTGCCTGGGGCCATAAACATTGGCGTAGCGCAGGGCCACAAAAGGGATTTGATACGTCCAGAAATAGAATTGCAGGTATTTTTCGATGGTTAGTTTGGTGATGCCATAGGGACTCTGGGGTTCGGTGGGTTGGGTCTCATTGGCAGGGTAGCTCTGCTGTTCACCGTAGATGGCCCCGCCTGAAGAGGAAAAGATGATCTTTTTGACACGATACTTCTGGCACATTGTGAGGAGATTGAGACTGCCAATGATATTGATGTTGGCATCAGCGACAGGATCTTCAACGGATTTTCTCACATCGATTTGGGCGGCCAGATGGTTGACTATGTCGGGCTTCTCGGCACGAAAAATTTCCTCGAGGTCGTTGGATGTGATGTCACTTTGATAAAACTTGGCGTCTTTAGGGAGATTCTTGTGGGAGCCAGTCGAGAGGTTATCCACGACCACCACGGCATGTCCCAATGCCAAATAAGCATCGACGACATGGGACCCAATGAAGCCGGCACCGCCCGTGACAAGGATTTTCATGGAGGATAAGTTGGTTAGGCGACTTTTTCTAGGTCGCGGTATTTGACAACGGCCCGACAACTTCCTTGGAGCCACTTAAATAAAACTTTAACGCGGCCTGTTTCTGGCATATTCTTTTCAATAATTCCTATTAAATCTTTCAATATGCCCTTTTTGACCATCACTTCATCGCCATCTTTATAAAGCAGCTTTTGTTCCAAGAGTCCATCATCTTTGGTATGTTCCATCAGGGTACTCATCACCACCTCAGAGATGGGCTGTGGACCTTCCACATCGCCTAAGATGCGACTCACCCCGCGGGTGTAATGAATGAGGCGATGATTTTTGGGTAAGGTCAGATCGGCTTGGATGAACAGGTAAGACGGGAAGAGGGGTTTTGTGGTGAAGGGATTCGCGACGTGTTCCGTTTGGCGTGCGGAAAAACTTCTAATTTTTGGCAAAAAAACCGAAAAAGGCACCCGCTGCAATTGTTGTTTGACGCGTTCTTCCTGCTTTGGCTTTGTCTTGATCACATACCAATAACTCATAAAGCGCAAACCCCCAACCAGCCCCCTCTGTAGACCATTTCCTACAGGCGATGTCAATTCTCAATCCCCACCTCCTGCCAGCCTGCCTGGACGGCCTTTTGCTCGAGGCTACCCTTGCCAAAGAGGTTTTTGGCGACTGTGGCCATGGCCTGGGCGGCTTCTTGAAAGGAGGTTTGTGTCTTGAGCTGGTCGCGGAGGGCTGAGGTGGGGTGGGAGGATACAGAAGATAGGACAAGGATGGGGAGATTGTCTTAGAGTCATAGGTGGCTTCTCGGTTACTTCTGGATGGTACGAAAACTGACAATATTTGAACTGGCACTAGGTGTTGCCGGCAGATCCGCATGAGCAAACTCCGGAACTAAGCTCTTTATTGTCTCCAGCAAGCCGGTTCGATCCTGGTGCTCGGCATCTTCCAGTAGGGATTCGATGTGTCGAGTCAGCTTCTCCCATTCCATAAAGGTGGCATGACCGATCGTAATATTTTCGTATTGAGTTTTTTTCTCAGCCTCATCGTGTAACAGCTCTTCGTACAATTTTTCTCCCGCCCTAAGCCCGGTATACTCAATTTTAATGTCTTCATGAGGCTTCCGACCCGACAAGAAGATCAGATCTTCCGCCATGTCAGCAATGCAAATGGGCTTACCCATGTTAAGGATAAATATTTCACCACCATTCCCAATACTTCCAGCCTGCATAACCAGCTGGACGGCCTCTGGAATAAGCATGAAGTAACGTGTCACATCCGGATGCGTGACGGTGACAGGCCCGCCGCTCCTAATTTGTTCAAGAAACTTTGGAATCACGCTTCCGGAGCTACCTAAGACATTCCCAAAACGCACAGAAATGTACTCCGTTTTATTTCTATTATTCAGATTTTGAATTAATAATTCGCAAATACGCTTACTGGCTCCCATGATACTTGTCGGTCGCACGGCCTTATCGGTCGAAATAAGCACAAACTTAAACACGCCATGCTTTGCCGAGAGCTCGGCAACATTCCTTGTGCCTTTGACATTATTGATGATTCCTTCGAAGGGATTCTCTTCAACAATAGGAACATGCTTATAGGCGGCGGCATGAAAAACGATTTCAGGCTTTTCCATTTCAAAGCATTTATTTAATGAGGTCTGTTCCAGGACATTCAGCAGGACAAATCGCACACTGTCTGGATAATTCAGCTCTTCTTGCAATGAATAAAGATTGAATTCCGAGTGATCGACTAAAACAAGCTTCCGCACTCCAAAACGGAGGCACTGACGAGCAATTTCCGAGCCAATAGAGCCGCCGGCTCCCGTGATGAGGATCGTTTTATTCTGAATAAACCGCCTAATTTGTTGAGCGTCAAGATCCTTAGGCTCTCGACGCAGTAGGTCGGCAATGTCAATATTCTTGATATCAACATCCTTCAGTAGCATGTCAGGGAAGCTTGGGACAATGCGGCAGGATATCTCATTTTTTCGACAGAGCTTAGTAATGAACCTTACGGTGTCACCCTCTAGAGAAGATATCGCGATAATGAGTTCCGACATATTCTCTTTGGCAATAATTGATGCCAAGTCACTGATGGGACCGTATATTGGAAAATTATGCAACCTCTTGCTAATCTTTTTAGGGTCATCATCGATAAATCCAACCATTTGATATTCTTCAGGATTTCTCAATAATTTTCGAACAACGTCTTCCCCTAGATCACCCGCTCCATAAATAAGAACCTTTTTCAGCCCAATAGGTTGCCTGGCTTCTGACAAGTATCGAGGTGTAAAACGAATCAATCCCACAAAAAATGTTGTGAAAAGAAAATCCATCGCAAAGAAACCTAGGTTGAAGCTCGTTAGTTCCAGAAATTTGCTTGCAATTATCCAGGTCAGAGATGAAAGAAGACTTGCCTTAATGATGATAACGGCCAATGGAAGCCCAGCAAATCGTAGAATAGCTCTGTAAAGGCCATGATAGGCAAAGAGTAGAATTTTGGTTGCAAGAAAAAGAATGCTGACTATTACAATGGATCTTGTTTCTACGTGAAACCAATAAGAAGAAAGCAAAAAAGAAAGCGTTAGAAGGATAAAGTCCGCACCAAATAATCCAAAAAAAATGACACGATTTTTCATTGAGATAGGGATGCTACAGCGATCATATGGGTATGACAAATGGTATTTTTATAGGTAATCTCCAGCGTTTTGGTGAGTACAAAGCGCAATCGCTGGTGATAGGAATCTCCATTTCAGCTTTTAACTTTCTGGTAGGAGGTTACCAAATATTGGCCGTTACTAAATTGCAATACAAAACCATTTTTTGGAATAACCTTTCCATTACATAAGATTTGCCCAGACCAAATAACAATTTTTTCATTTTCTTTCTCAAGAAACGCTCCTGGATAAGGATGGGTGGATGCCCTTACTAAACGATCAACTTGCTCGATTGTCATTTGTTCGTTCAATTTTCCATCATCAGGTGTTCTTTCGTCCCAGTAGGTAGCTTTACTCTCATCCTGTTTTATTGTCTTTGCCGTATCGGAAATTAACTTTGGAAAAATATTGCCAATTAACCATCCATGGGCAGAGTTTATTTTTTTGTAAAGTGTAGTAGCTGTTTCACCCAAACGAATAGGAACGATCTTTTGTCCAAAAATTTCTCCAGTATCAACAGTCTCGTCTAGCTTAAACATGCTTACACCTGTTTTTTTGAGATCCTTGATAATAGCCCAAGGGATTGCAGCCCTCCCTCTACCTTCGGGCAACAAGCTTGGATGTATGCCAATGCACCCCATTTTAGGAGCGCTAATAACTTCTCTTGATGCTATTTGTGACCAGCCAATTATAAACAACCAATCTAACTCATGCTCATTAACCGAGCGAATCACTTCTATATCATTAATGTGATTAACTTTGAGTAAGCAAATATTGTGTTTTCTAGAGAAATTGTCTAAATAAATTCTACCCGACTTCTTTTTATGTTTATGATCGTGAAGTGTAATTAGAAGGTCTAATTCTCCTCCAATTTGATAAATTTTTTTAATACATACAAGACCCAATTGTACACAGGTTACGAATCCGAATTTCATAGTCTATCTTTTAATATGTGGGAGGTCTTTTGGTGAGGTAGAGAAAGGTCTTTAGAATAATTTTTACGTCCGACAAAAAAGAAATATTTTCAGCATATTTACCATCGAATGAAGCTTTTTCTTCATCAGGCATGAAGTTATATGAATTTATTTGTGCTAACCCGGTTAGGCCTGGTCTACAGTATAAAGATTTGTTACCTCTTCTAAGTTTCGTTAAATGTTCTTGAGTAGGAAGCGATGGCCTATAGCCAACTATGCTCATATCGCCTCTTAAAATATTGAACAATTGAGGTAATTCATCAATATTTGTTCTACGTATGATTTTGCCAAAAAAAGTTACTCTAATTTTCTTCGCTTCAACTGACGGCACGTTAGCGGCCTTGACTGGCATGCTTCTAAATTTTAACATCAAAAAAGTTTTTTCATTTTTACCAACTCTCAATTGTTTAAATATTACTGGTCCAAAATCTTGCATAAAAATGACAATCGCCGTCAAAAATAGAACAGGTGATAATACAATAATAGCGGCCACTGAAAGTATGATATCGAGCGATCTTTTAAAATAATAATAATACACCATCCCTATATGGATAAGGCCTGATAGGCTGTTTGGAATGCCTCGGCGTAAATCATTCCCGATTGTCCCCCGCGATAGGCAGCCAGACTTTTTATAACTTCCCGGGACCGTGGGTGAGGAAATGCTCTCATTACACCCTTATATGATTCAATCGCTCTAATCTTAATCTCCAGATACGTTTTGCCTATTTCAAAAAAAGTATTAGCTTGGAAAGAACTATTTTCGGTAGGAAATGCCCAGTCAGTTGAAGATAAAACCTCCATAAAATATAATCCTTTAAGTTTTGTTGTGGTCTTACGCTGACACAATCTTGCAGCGGCTTGGCACGCTTTGGATGTGTGATAATGGTCATTATTGAGATCGTTTGGATGATGTGTAAAAATATAAGTTGGCTTTAATTTCTCGATAACGCTTTCTATAAATTGAACTAATTCCAAGTGAGGCACTGTGTTAAATTTTATATTTGGGAAATCTCCTAAAATTGGAGGCTGGCAGCCCATTATTTTTTGAGCAATTATAGTTTGTTGTCTTAGTACGTTGACTGTTGGTCTGTCCCGTCTGGCATCTACTTCACCCGCTAACATGCAATTATAAATCTGGTAACCATCTGCGCTATATTTAGCCGCGGTTGCTCCGAACCCTAACGCCTCATCATCAGGATGAGCGGTGACAGAAAGAATGATCGGCTTACTCATTTTCATACTAATTGAAGAACTCTACTAATATCTGTCGTTTACATGGACACCGCTTTGGGATGTTTTTCAAAAACGACACCCGTATTCCCTTCTAGGGAGGATACGCTCAAAAACAACTACATAACTACTAATGAACTCCTCGTTTGGCAATAAGATAAAAATTAAAAAGAAAAATATAACTGGCAATTTGGATATGATTACGTGCCATATTGATCGCCTTGACCCTTTTTACACATTTTAAAGGCAAGCTTCATTGCTTGAAACACCAAGGATATCCATTACCATTAATTTGCTAATATTTTCTCGAGAATACTTCGCAATAAAATCAGTACGTGGCTCAGATTGAATCTTCAAGGTTTTTAGCGCATTTGCTGCACCCTGAATATCACATGGATGGAAGATCGCTGCGTTACTAATCTCTGATTTGACAAAATCTGCTGAATAACCCGAGAGCCCTGCCCAGATTGGTTTTCCCAAAGCCGCATATTCAAAAAGCTTAGAAGGCAACACCTTTTTAAAGGCATCGTAATCATTTAGATGTAAAAATAGAACATCTGCTGCACGATATGCTTCGATCAACTCAAATCGATTAACGGGCGGAAACAGTTCCACATTTGTGGCTCCAATTTTTGATATTGCGGCCGCTAGTGCGTGTTTGCGCCCTCCATCACCAATAATCTTGAAGTATAGACGAGGTCCCATCAATTTGGCAAGTTTAGGAATAATAATATGTAGCCCCTGGCTTTCTCCTAGATTACCGGCATATAACACTGTAAGTGTCTGTTTTATTGAAACAGCAGTAGGCGTGAACGAGTGGGAATTTGCAGCGAGCAAAAACTCATTGTCGATTCCATTGGTGAAATATGAAAAATGCTGCTGAGGGTAACGCGTGCTAAAATATTCTAAAAAACCCGATGAGACCAGGTTAACTTTTTCTGCCCGCGTGATCGCCCACCTCTCCAAGGCTGAAAAGCAGGGTTTTATAACTCGCGATATTTTACGTGGCAACACATCCTTGATGGTGTCGACAAAAATGTCACGAATATCAAGATAAAGCATTGAGTTTTTTCGCCGTGCGACCCAGGCGCCTAGCACAGCTGTCATGAGTCGTCCTGATGTGGCAAAGACGATATTGTAATCCCGGTTGGCAGTATGGCTCATAACGCCACAAAAAAATGTAAGGAACGCCTTGGCCTGATCTAACATCCCGCTTCGGTGCTTTGGCAAGGCGATACGAAAAATCGATAAACCGGCCTGCCGTTCTGTCGCAGGTGCCTCTGCAGTGAATGAATGGTATCGGTTGGGTAACGTCGTTATTACATCGATCTGTAAATCAGACAGTGAGAGTTTGCAAAATGCATCGACCAGTGCCGATGCTCGAAATGATCCCGCACTCAAGTCAGGCCGGAAGTAAAAGCTTAGGATTAAAATTTTCATAATGCGCTAGCCCACTTGAGATGTGTGCGTATCATCGAGTTATTGAAAAATACAGCAATGCAAATGTTTGGTTCACTGAGCCCGAACTCTGAATGCCATGTACTAATCTGATTGCGCAATACTCCACCTTCAACTGAAATCTGAAGCTTATGACCTCCAGGCAATTGCAATAAAACCTTTGTATTGTCACTTGAAGGTATTATTTTTTTATCGATCTTTACTGATGGATGCAGATGAAATCGAGCCTCGGCATGCCCAAATTTACCAGTAATTCGATCTTCCACAACAAGGGCGTTTTCACCAAACAACCACTCTCGGCTATGATCGGGGTTGCCCGGCAGATGCTGGTAGCCGTTGTGAGCGCAGCGCACTATAATTCTGCCGTTACGCTTAATTTCTAACTTTTGTGGTTGTGCTCGTCGCGCCACGCGAAAACTAGACCATACCTCCGAAGAATTTTTTTCATTCACCACTACTGTATTATGGGCCGTTGTTCCACGTTGTCGCAATCGTTCGATACTATTGCCATAGCAAGATATTCCCGAATTGACAAAAACACGTTGCTTAAATAGGGATAATTCGAAGGAGAGTGTATCAGCGTGCGCATGACCAGGAAGATAATCTGGACCGATGGGAGCAACATCAAGTATTGCTACAGCATTATCTTGTTCAACTCGAATATATCCGCTATCGGCAAGGTGAGTAATGCCTTGGAGTGAGAATGGGCAATTAGGTAACTCCAGTCTTGCGGCGTATTGTTCAATCTCGATAGGTGCTGGTGAAATGCCTGACGTCGCGTCATTAAAAAAACTAATTTCACCATCCGGGTGGCACATCGTTTTTAGCCAAACACGCATGGGTATGATCCGTTTCCACCAGTTTATGTTTATCGATCGCCAGCGTGAAGACAATGCGGACTCATAAGCAGTAGTCATATTGTACAAATCCAGCATGTCTTCTGTAGCAAGAGCATGGTACATGGTGCTGCGCTCAAATTGACCACCATCAGAAAGAATTTGCTCCGGTATTTCTCGTTCCAGAATACGCAGACCTTTCTCCAGCCAGTTGTTAGCCTCTGTTCCCTCAAAAAATAAACCGGTAAATACTAGAGCCTTTGCATTGGCAAACAAGTGATTCCCCATTAGATGGGTCTCTAAGCGTCTCAAGAGCCAACGGCTTTGTACAGCCAGACTTTGTATACACTCCGGGGGTAATACATTGCCGACCAGAGCCCATTTGATCCAATTCACGATCCGTAGGGAGGTGGGGAAGGGGTTCCAGCCTGTTCCCACGGTCGGTGTATTTTCGCGTACCCAGCGTAACAACAAGGCTTGTTGCCACTCTACTCTTTTTACGGCATCAAGAGCATTAAGATCGTCAAAATAATGCAGATTATAGCGCCAAAGTTTTTCCTGTGTCGGATTATCCCAACCTTCAGTCAGATTATGAGTTTCGTTCAGGAAACAGAAGCTCTCAGGCCCAATCATGCTGGCTCTGCGCCGAGTTGGATTTACCCAGGCACGGCCAGATTGTGTACGCAACAGTGGGGCTGTCGTCAAATTAATACGAGGTTTGACCAAACGAAGCCGAATTCGCCCATATAACTGAATGGGTTTTAGGTGACGAAGTGTGTTCCAATAAGTGAGTAAACTAGGCATCAGAGTTAGAATTTCCAAGCAATTGTTCCAGCACTGATACAATCCGCTCGGCGGCCCTGCCATCCCACTTCTCCGGAATGATGCCAGTCTTCCATTTGCCTGCAAAGAGTCTATCTAAGGCTGGCAACAGCTTCGATGGATCTGTTCCAATCAATTCATTCGTTCCCATGGATATCGTTTCTGGACGTTCGGTAGTGTTGCGTAGGGTCATGCACGGTATGCCCATCACAGTAGTTTCTTCTGTAATTCCCCCAGAGTCGGTAATCACCGCTTTGGCATGCTTTGCCAAAAAAATGAATTCCAGATAGGGTTGAGGTTCCACCAGTTGCAGGTGGTCAGGGATGTTGGGCAAGGCCTGCATTGTCTTGGCGGTACGTGGATGAACAGGAAAGACGACTGCCAGCCCACGGCAGCCCCTGCTAATACCTGACAGTATCACCTGTAATTGATCGACATTGTCCACATTGTCTGGGCGATGCAGGGTCACCACAAAATATTGCCCTGCCTCAAGACCTAATTTATCCCAAAACGCTGGGGCTTTTAGCCGACTCATATTTGCTAGGAGAGTATCAATCATGGTATTGCCAACGAAAAATATCCGGTCATCCGACACGTTGGAGCATCGTAGATTCTCGTTGGCGACTTCGCTAGTCGTAAAAAAATAATTGGTGATGGAGTCGGTTACCATGCGATTAATTTCCTCAGGCATGGTCCAGTCGCCGGAACGAATACCACCCTCGACATGGGCCACTTTCACGCCTAATTTTTGCGCGACAATGGAACATGCCATGCTGGAATTGACGTCGCCCACGACTAAACACAGTGAGCCGCGTCGCTTAATAAGCAAGCTTTCATAACGTACCATGATGCTAGAGGTTTGCGCTGCTTGGGTGCCGGAGCCGACTCCCAAATTTACGTCCGGTTCGGGTATGCCGAGTTGTGAAAAAAAATCACCCGACATACGAGTATCGTAGTGTTGCCCAGTGTGGACAAGGCGGTATGTTAGATTGCTTCCCGATTGTTGCCGAGACTGAATCGCTCGAATGATGGGGGCGATTTTCATAAAATTTGGACGGGCACCAGCAATGATATCGATCATTGGCATAAAATTTTACAAACGCAAATCGACTGCCTCGGCTGGCAGGACATACTTCAAGTCGTAAAGAATATGTTGGGTTTTGCCAAAGGCATGAATGCCATCAGCGCCCATATTTTTGAATTGTTGGTGTGCCACGGTGATGATAATGCCATCATAGACTCCCTGAGGGGGCATTTTGATGGGAGTAATGGCGTACTCGTGTTTGGCGACTAGCGGATCCACCCAGGGGTCATATATATCCACTTGACAATTATACTCCTTTAGTTCCTTGAGTATGTCGATGACCCTTGTGTTACGCAGATCGGGGCAGTTTTCTTTGAAGGTGAGTCCCATGATGAGGATGCGAGAAGCATCAACGTGGATGCGTCTTTTGGTCATCTCCTTGACAAATTGTGACACGACATAGGCCCCCATACCGTCGTTCAGACGTCGAACAGCAGAAATAATTTCGGGGTGGTATCCTGCAGCCTGGGCCTTGTGCTTTAGGTAGTAGGGATCTATTCCAATGCAATGTCCACCTACCAAGCCTGGTCGAAAATTTAGGAAGTTCCATTTTGTCCCAGCGGCCTGTAAAACCGCTTCAGTGTCAATGCCTAGACGATTGAAGATTATCGCTAACTCATTGATTATGGCAATGTTAACATCACGTTGAGTGTTTTCGATGACCTTGCAAGCTTCTGCTACCTTGATGCTTGGTGCCATATGGGTTCCGACTGTGATAATTTCATTGTAGAGGGCATCAATAAGATGGGCGGCTTCCTTGGTGGAGCCGGAAGTTACCTTTTTGATGGTTGTAAGGCGGTGTTCCTTGTCGCCTGGATTTATGCGCTCAGGGCTAAACCCAGCATAGAAACCTTGATTAAATTTTAGTCCTGAAAATTTTTCTAGTACAGGTACACAGTCATCTTCAGTGGCGCCGGGGTACACGGTGGATTCGTAGATGACGATATCTCCGTGGTTAAGCACCTTGCCTACAGTTTCACTGGCCTTGATCAGCGGGCTTAAGTCGGGCCTATTGGAGCTATCGACTGGGGTGGGAACTGCTACAATGAAACAATTACAGGTACGTAGGTCTTCTGGGTTTGTGGTGTATGTTAAATGTTTGGCTTGTTGTAATTCATTCGGCTCGGTTTCTAGGGTGTGGTCGTGGCCTGATTTCAATTCAGCGACCCGTTTGGAGTTTATATCGAAACCAACAACTGAGCGTTTTTTGCCGAATTCGACGGCAAGAGGTAGCCCGACATAACCAAGGCCAACAACAGCAAGCTTGATACTAGAGAGTTCCATTATCATAGTATTCATCGGTCTTACAGAATTCGATTTAAGATCATGAGATGCTCCTTATCGGAGTAGTTCCGCTATTTCAATTGACACCCGACTCGTTTCTATTAGCTCGCGAAATGGAATTGGAGCTTCCCCACCATACTCTACTGCATGTACGAAGGCGGCCGCGCATGCCTTTTGCCCCTTGTCTTGCCGCCAGAGATTCATCCGGCTGAACCCGGGCCAACCAAAGCCTGTGAGCTTACGGTAGTTGTCTAGTTGAAGAATGTGTCCACCAACGAAGACCTCTAGCCGTTCTTTAGGGAAAGTCTTGTGACCATTCGCCAAATAGAGGATGGTGCCAATGGAGCCATCCTCGAAGCGAAGTGTCAGGCTGGCTTTGTCCTCCGCTATGACTGAACCAGGAACCTTACCAATTGCGACCGCCTGAAATCCACTGATCGGTGAATCTGCAAGGTAGCGTAGCAGGTCGATGAAGTGACAGCCCTCACCAATGATACGTCCACCACCAACAATCGCATTTTGAGTCCAGTGTTCTGGTGAAATTGTGCCTGCATTTACCGTCATTATGAAGGCTTTGGGCTCCTTTATGCCTACCAGTAGAGACTTTATTTTCTGAACCTGCGGAGCGAAGCGCCGGTTGAAGCCGACCATTACCAATGCACTGCGTCCAGTTGCAAGGGGTACTGAAAGAGTTCGTTCAATTTCATCTAGTTCTTCCAATGTTAGTGCAAGTGGCTTTTCCACGAACACATGTTTCCCCGCGCGTAATGCCTGACATACCAGGCGCGCATGGCTATCGTGGCGCGTGGTGATGACAATAGCGCTGACCTGAGCGTCAGAAAAAATACTATCGGTATCTGTGGTGGTGGCCTCAAATCCGAACTTACGACCAGCGTGAACCCCGCTAATGCCGCCGCTCGAGGCAACCATCTTTAAACGCACTCCCGCTTTCTTAAAGGCAGGGATTAAAACTGCCGTGGCGTAGTTTCCCGAACCCACAAAGGCCACTGTTGTGGAAAGGTTCCCTTCCATTTTGGTTTGGAAATGAGAAGAGACGAGAGAAGCTAGCTCGACTGTTGTTTGTCTTAGCTCAGTTTCCGATTTTTCTTTTGGTGTGGCATAGTGAATTAAAATGCCGAGAGATGGTGCCGAGCCATTGACCAATTCATAGGCTTTTTCTGCCGCATCAATATTGAAACGGTGTGAAATTAGAGGTTTAATATTTAATCGCCCTTCGGCCATCATATCTAGAACCGCTTCGAAATTGCGTTGCTCGGTCCAACGCACGAAGCCCACCGGGTAGTCGATGCCCTTTTCTTCATAATTTGAGTCATACCGGCCTGGGCCATAAGAACATGAAACTTGAAAACTTAATTCTTTTTCAAAAAAATCAGTACGGGATAATTCTAGTCCTACTACTCCAACCAATATAATACGGCCGCGTTTGCGGCTCATCAGCGCAGCCTGATGCATCGGTTCATTACTCTTTGTTGAAGCTGTGATGATGACTGCGTCCACTCCTCGGCCTCGAGAAAATACGTTGGCGGCGGCCACAGGATCTTCTTTAGCCGAAAGATCTACTACCTCGGCGCCAAATTGTCGCGCTAACGCCAATTTTTCAGCATCGAAATCAATGCCTAGTACCCGGCACCCGTGCGCACGTAACAACTGCACGGCAATTAGACCAATTAAGCCCAAGCCTGTTACGACGATTGCTTCACCTAAGTCTGGTTTTGCCAGGCGGATACCCTGCAAGGCGATGGCGCCGACAACTGTAAAAGCAGCTTCTTCATCGGAAACATTTTTTGGTACCTTGGCACAAAGATTTATCGGTACGCTGACTACTTCGGCGTGCTTGCCGTTGGAAGCCACGCGGTCTCCCACTAAGAAATTTGTATTGCCGGAGCCGATCTCTAGAACTAATCCGACATTACAGTAACCCATGGGTAGCGGTTGATCCAGCTTATTGAGTACCGCCTCCATTGTTGGTATCAACCCGTCAGTTTTAATTTTATCCAGGACCATGCGAACTTTATCCGGTTGTTGGTGGGCTTTCTCTATCCAACCGGCCTTGCCGAATTCCACCAGCATTCTCTCAGTGCCCGCAGATACTAAAGTGCAGGTAGAACGTATCAATAGTTGGCCTTGTTTGATAGCAGGACAGGGAATTTTAGCGACTTCGGTGGCGCCATTTTTAAGGCTTTGTAATATCTGTTTCATTTTTTACTTTCTTGCCTCAATCAACATGAATAGTCCCCATGTCGGGAAAAACTTTTTTAAAATTTTCCGCGGCCAAATTTTTCTGGCAAGTGAGAGTATGCCTCCCTGATGTCGTTGTCCTGCACCCGATTCAAGCAGATCGCCGTGGGTAAGAACGGTATGAATTTTTACCTCACCGAAAGATGAAAAAAGTTGGCGTGCTTGAGCGACAGAATACGCTTTTGTACCGGGGCTTTCCAGATAGCGTGCATAGATCTGCGCCAAAGATAACCAAGGACGCAAACCGAGCAGGGCGTAGCGAAACCAAAGCATGAGCCCTACCAAGCACCATTTATGATAAATCATTACTCTTGCATCTCCTCCGCGCTTCAGTACCCGATAGACTTCAGACACGGCTTTGAGCGTGTCTGGACTATGATGTAGAACGCCCCAAGAGTAAACCAGATTAAACGACTCGTCAGGAAATTTGAGGTTTTCAGCATCTCCGGTGGTGAGTTGCGAAGCGAGCCCGAAGGTCGTCAACCTGCGCTGGGTGTGCTCAATAGCTCGTTCAGTGAGATCAATGCCATAGAGATCCGCTCCTGCTTGAGCGAAGTGTTGATGGTCCGCACCCAGTCCTACGCCAATTTCCAAAACACGCTTGCCATATGTGTTTTTAAAGTCCGCAAATTTTAGAATATATGGCTCTAGTTTATAGCGCCTCTGGGATTGGGTCTCGTAGGCGTTGCGATCTAATCCCTGGAGATAGAGTTTCTCTCCACAGGATGCCTCATTCCAGAAATCGTGAACCTGCTGTTTATCTATGTTCATTTGCGTCGAGATATGTCCTACACCAGATTTCAATACTTAATAAAGATAACATTGTATATGCCGCATCTACCCGTCCGCTATCATTAGCCGCGATCAGTCGTTGCACCACCTCTGGCTCAAACAGGCCGCGTTGCTTGAGACTTTCCACCGAAAGAAAATTATCCAATAAGGGACGCAGCTCGTGTCGCATCCAACGGCGTAATGGTGCACCGAATCCAGATTTTGGTCGGCAGATTACATCGTGAGGCAAGTAAGGCTCCATGGCTTTCTTTAAAACCCACTTGCCGATCCGACCTCTTTGTTTCATCCCCAGAGGTATCCGTGCGGCATGTTCGATAAGATCCAGGTCAAGGAATGGGACGCGAACCTCTACCCCCGTGGCCATGGACATCTTATCGGTATACGGAAGATTGTGATCAGGCAGAAAGAATCTTTGTTCCAGCGCCAACATACGCTCCAGTGCAGGTACTGATTCAGGAAGTGGCTTGAGAAAATTGAGCATGGGAGTTGAGGCAATTTCCTGTCCTAACTGCGCACGAAATTCTGGGGTATACAGGCTCAGTAATTGGGATTCTTTAGCCCACATAAAGTAGTTGGCCAGTTGTGCATCGCCGGCCAAGCTCGCGCCGTTAAAAAGCTTTGCCAACCGCCTAAACAGAGGTGTGCGCTGATCAAGCCCTGATGTTACTTGCTCTAACCGTGAACGTACCCTTTGTGGCAGCCATTGCCAATAACGTTCATAATTGACTGCCACATGTCGTCTGTAACCGGTGAATAAATCATCCCCTCCGGCTCCGGAGAGTAGCACTTTTATCCCCTGTTCGCGCGCAAGTCGGCTGATGTAGAGAACGTTTAGAGGTGCTGGATCAGCCAATGGCTCATCCAGTTGTGCCACCATGCCCGCAATGTCAGCGACCATACGATCTGAATCAATGCTCACCACATCCAACGGTACCCCTAAGTGTTGCGCCACTCGACGGGCATATGGCAAGTCATCGGTTATGCCGGGATCTTGCCCACCCTTAGCTTCGATTGTAAAACAACGAATATTAGGTACTTGCTCTCGGGCAAGTGCAACGATCGCACTCGAATCTAGCCCGCCGGAAAGGAAAGCTCCTACGGGTACATCGGCCACAAGTTGACGCTGCACTGCCCGACGCAATCCAGTTACTGTACCAGACACTGCAACCGCCTCTATAAGATCGGCCTTCACGCCACGGAATACCGGTAGCTGGTACCAAGCCCAGCGGCGAATAATTTTTCCTGTCCTTACTACCATTGCCTCTCCTGGCAATAGCTTACGCACATTGCGTAACGGTGTGCCTTCTCCGGGACACCACAGAAAGCTCATATAACGATGCAACGATGGAATATCCAACTTCCGTGCATCCGGGACCAGGTGCAACAACGCCTTGATCTCACTAGCGAAGGCAACCCCTTGGGTTGTTTCAGAGAAATACAGAGGTTTTACCCCCAACGCATCCCGCGCAATAAATAGCGATTGGTAACGTTTATCCCAAAGTGCAAAAGCAAAAATTCCATTAAGCCGAGTCAACATCGCCTCCCCATGAGAGAGATACAATTGGAGCAGCACCTCGGTATCCGAATGCCCTCGAAAGTGATGTCCCTTTGCCTCTAGCTCCGTCCGCAGTTCCCGGAAGTTATAGATCTCGCCGTTGAAGACCAGTACCACCGTACCATCCGCGCTAGCCATAGGTTGATGGCCGAGCGGTGTGAGATCAAGTATGGAAAGCCGGACATGGCCAAGCCCTATGTTAGCGTCGGAAAAGTGGCCGGAATCATCGGGTCCGCGGTGAGATTGAAGACGGTTGGCGCGAGTGAGTCGCTCGGGGGAAAATGAACCAGAATAGCCTAGTATGCCGCACATATAATTTCGTTCATTTCAAGGCATCGAAGGCAAGCTTGCAGTTGGCTTCTGCTGTATGGTTAGTTTTAACTACTTCAAGTGCGATACGTGAGTGCTCAGTGACAATATGGGGATTTTGAAGGTAGCGTTCCATTGCCTCGACGAGTGGCTGCACCTGCCGGGGTGCAATTAAATACCCGTTCACACCATCTCGTAATGAGTCCGAGATTCCACCCACATCGGTACAAATCGCTGGAAGGCCTTTTGATAAGGCCTCGATTAGGGACATCGGAAAACCTTCTGCGTAACTTGGCAAGACAAACACATCCGCTGCGGAAAGTATTTGCTGAAACTCTTCATCTGCGACCCACCCCAAGGCTGAAATGTCTTCCATCCAACCCGAATTGCGGATTTTCTGCCGAATATCTTCCAATAAAGTGCCACCCCCTACGAATGTGAACGTGAATTTATATTTTTCCCTGAGCTGTTCTATGGCAGCGAGTATTTCATATAGGCCCTTTTCTCTAATCATCCAACCAACAAAAATAAATTGAAGCGGTTTGTTAGGTATGATCGTTTTTTGGTTTTTAGAAATGACAAAAGATTCCGATAGCCAGTAATGGATCTGAGAAATATGGCTAGACCTTACACCGAGCTTTCTAAATAGATTAGACCAACGGCTACCACTTGCCGCCAATTTATGCGGAATTTGCAGAAGCAACCCGACCCAGCACCGTTTTAAAAAGACCCTATCCCGTATTTCAAGGAACCAGCCATCCACAATAACAAACAAATCTTTAACGCTGAAGAGCTTACAAATACTCGATAATAATATACGCTCGTAAAAACTGAATCCTGCGCCGGAGAATATAATGACCCCGTTGCAATTGCCCCCACGCAATGCACTGAAAAGCTTGACGGCGCGATCCCACCCCGCTTCTAATCGTAACATGATTGATAGGTCATCGAAACCTGACCGTAAGGTGTTAATCACTTCAACGGTATGTCCTTGTTTCTTCGCATATTCTATCAGACCTATAGACAAGGTTAAAACTCCTCCGGGATGTACGGAGGGGCTTTTCATGGGATCCGCACCTACTAAAATATATCTTCCCATCGTTATTCCAGGATATCCTTACCTAGGAGGATCTTGGTACACCCAGCATTTAGAGACCACCGAGGACGCCATCCTAGAATCTCGATTGCCCGAGTTACATCTGCTCTGGTATCCATCACTTCCTGTTCCCTCCTTACGGCATCTGAGTGTACTGGCAATTTTTTTTTGGCGATATTTTGAATTATTCCAATGATTTCACTCACCGAATGGCTGGTGCCAGAGGCAATATTAAAAATGCCATATCGTTGCGGTTTTTCAATCGCGCATAAAAAAGCATCGATCAAGTCATCAATGTAGAGGTAGTCGCGTCTAGGCTCAAGGTCTTTTACCTTGATGGCGATTCCTTCCAAGACTTGTTCAACAATCGACGGAATCAAAAACTTAGTACTTTGCCCCGGGCCATAAATATTAAATGGTCGTATTATAGTAATATTAATCCCATAATAATCCGAGTAAAACTGACACGCTTCTTCAGCAAGCTTTTTCGATAAGGCGTAGGGATTATTTACCTGCAAAGGAGCATCTTCTGCTATGGGCAATGTTTCAGGAATGCCATAGAGATAGGAACTAATGAAGATTAGTCTTGCGTTACGTTCCCTGCAATAGTTAAGCGCGTAGATCGTGCCATTAAGGTTCGTGCGAAGAAAGCCAACAGGATCAGTCCAGCTCTCCGGAACAAAGGTTCTTCCGGCTAAATGGATCACAATATCGGCATTAGGAAATGAACTCCAGGTTGAGCTTTCGGCAACATCACCCAAACGATGATTTACCGAAAAAATTCCATACTGTAGGAGTCGAAGCCTGGGTATCAAATGAGTGCCGATGAATCCCGTCGAGCCGGTTATCAAAATCTTAGTCATGGATGCTCATGCTATTAAACTACACGGCTAGTTTTGTTTTGATCATAAATTATACCGATCGATCTTGTAGTGCGTGAGATTTTCACTTTTTACAAACCAATTAATCGTTTTTTGTAGGCCTTGTTTGAAGCCTTCCAATCCGCCGTATTGTGGATGCCAGCCCATCAGTCGCTCGGCTTTTGCATAACTTGCAAAAAGTCGTTCGACTTCGCTGTTTTGTGGGCGCAGGCGCTGGCTATCACTTTCTATTTCGATTTCTGCACTCATCAACTCAGCGATGGTCTTGATGGTGTCACCGATGGAAATTTCAAAGCCGCTGCCAATGTTGGTTACCGTACCGATGACTTGGCTGCTTTCCATTGCTGCGATAAACCCCCGCACGGTGTCTTCCACAAAGGAAAAATCACGAGTGGGATGTAGGGCGCCGAGCTTGATCTTACGAATCCCTGTTGCGATTTGTGTAATAATGGTTGGAATGACCGCCCGAGCCGATTGACGAGGCCCATAGGTGTTGAAGGGCCGTAATACGGCAACAGGTGTACCAAAGGACATCTGGAAGGAGAGCGCGATCTGATCTGCTCCGATCTTGGATGCTGAATACGGTGATTGGCCCTGTAACGGATGCTCTTCGGTAATTGGAACAAATTGCGCAGTGCCGTAAACCTCGCTGGTGGAGGTGTGTACCACCTTAGTTATACCCAGTTCCCGAGCTGCTTGTAAGACATTTAAGGTTCCCTTTATGTTGGTATCTACATAAGTATCAGGAGAATGATAGGAATAGGGAATTGCGATCAATGCCGCTAAATGCAATACTACATGGCAGTCTCGCATTGCTGTCCTCACCCCGTATGGATCGCGGATATCGCCCGTAAATACCTCAAACTGGTTTTTGATGGCTGGATCACAATGATCCAGCCATCCCCAGGAATTGAAGGAGTTATAAAGCGTAAAAGCACGCACATCATGGCCACCCTTGACTAAAGTCTCGGTAAGGTGTGAACCAATAAATCCATCAGCGCCGGTAATGAGTATTTTCATGGGAGGTCTACTGAATTGGGGTGAAGGTCAATTTTATCATAGTTTGTATATTTCGCAGAAAAAAATCATGTGTCATACGCTCTCTCACCATGAGTCTGATTAATCTCATAGTATCCACCTTATAATCACCGTGATCTATCATGACATTGAATTCAGGCATTCTCGATTTGAGGCCCTGAGAATCGGGTGAATAATCGAAGTTGTCATTATATGGGCCGGATCCGTAATACCAGTTAAAATTTTCTCCGAGCCTAGACCCATCTCCAAAAGTGTACCTCATGAGGTGAGTATACTCAGGATAACCATATACCCGATAATTTGCATTCAAGTCTGTAGTATTATCGACAAAAAGAAATGTGGTATTATTTCTCATGACTTTACTCGACTTGAAATTCTCGACTAGAGAAAGTTGCTTATACCAATCTTTTTGAAAGTCCAGATAGGTTTTGACAGTCACATTTATAAAAAGGAAGGTAATGATGGAAAATAAAAATGTCTTTAAGGTAGACGTCAAGCCCAGATTATCGAAAAGTATTTTCAAGCTGTAATAAAGGATAAATGCAGCACCAAGGGGTACAAGCATTTGATGTCTACCATTAAAGATGTCAGACCGTGGCATATCGTAGACGGCCATGTAAGGGAAAATGCCGACAAATAGTAGCAATATGCCCATCATCAATAAAACCTTGTAATGCTTCCTTAGCTCCTCAGTAGATGTATTTTGTTTAATAAGCTTCATGAAAATAAGAGAGAAAATCGCCATAACAATGCTGATTGACCCAAAAAAACAGAATACTACTTCGACAAAGGAAACGTAGAAACCAACCAGTATCCATTTAAGGGCAAACAGTATGCCGCGAATGGTTAAGTGATTATATTCAGCATAAGATCCGTAGGGAGTAAAAAAGAGAATCTTCAAGGCCCAGAAAGCGATCGGAAGTAGGAGAAAATCCGAATACCTGATTAGGTGATTGAGAAAAATTCGAAAGGAAATAATTTTAGCCCTTTCTCTATAGAAAATATAGACAAGGACAATGCTAAAATAAAATAGAAGAGAATTAAGGGTGAATGAAAGAAAAAAAACAATCAGTGTTGAAATTCTTAGAAAAAAACTGTTACTTTTCAACATTCTTGATGTCATCCAAAAGCCTAAAAAAAATAGGAAATTGGTAAATGTGGAAGGAGCGGTAATCATCGTTATTCTTGAGCTATTTACAGGGAAAATAGCAAAAAAAATGACTATGAAAATTCTTGAAACGTCATCAATTTCACCCACTGTTTTTAATATGCCATTTAAGAGCAATGCGGAAAAAAGGTAGGAGAAAAACACGATGCTCCTATATAGGAGGATGCTATTGTCAAATGAGAGGAGTTTATTATGGATATAGCCAACCCATGATGCTCCCGCCTGTCTGAATATTTCCAGTATCTGCCCACTTTCATTATGATAAATGGTCCAGTCATCCCAGAAAATGCCATTATTAAAGAAAATAAGTCCGTGAGCGAGCGTGTATACGATAATGATTAGGAGAGTTGTATTTGTTATAAATCTCTTATCCATAGCAGATGGAAGTTTCATAAAAATTATTTATTACGGCTAGGCTTATCTCTCGAAGAAAGACTTTAAGCAATCAATAACGTAATTGGTCTCATCAATGGACATTTGAGGGAAGAGGGGTAGCCGGAGAAGGCAAGATCCAGCCAAATCCGTAACATTCATTTTACTTCTGACAACTCCATAATGCCTACCCGCTATCGAGCTATGTAATGGGACGAAGTGAGTTGTACTCTCGATGCCATTTTTTAAGAGCCAAATCATGAGTTTATGTCGAACGGTTTCAGAATTCAAAAGAATGAAAAATGAGTGATAGTTGGGTTCACACCCTTGCGGAATGGTTGGGAGCCGAAATCGTCCATTAGAGAAAGAATGAAGTCCCTGGTAATATTGGTTAAAAAGCCGTCGTCTCAGCTCCGTGATGGTTTTGATCTGTTCCAATTGAGCAAACAAAAAAGCAGCTAAGATATCAGAGAGACAGTAATTTGAGCCACGATCAACCCATGAGTATTTGTCTACCTTGCCAAGTAGGAATTGAGATCGATTGGTTCCCTTCTGTCGATGAATTTCTATCCTCTCTTGAAAATGTGTGTTATTAACAATGACTGCGCCTCCCTCACCACTCGAGAAGTTCTTGGTCTGATGAAAGCTATACGTTCCTAAGTCACCCAGCGTTCCCAGAGGCTTGCCGTGGGAAAAGGCATTTACTCCCTGAGCAGCGTCTTCAATAACCCATAGATTATTTTTTCGAGCCATTATGTTAATGGCGTCCATATTTGCAGCCACGCCGGCATATTGGACAACCAGGATTGCTCGTGTTTTTTCCGAAAGGGCCGATTCGATCAGGGCTTCATCCAGATTAAGAGTGTCTTCTCTTACATCGACAAAAACTGGAGTTAACCCCATTTGAACTGCAGCATTGGCCGTTGAAGGAAAGGTAAAAGAAGGCATAATCACTTCGTCTCCCGGCTTTAAATCCAGCGACATCAGGGCTAACTCTAGAGCGGCCGTACCGGAGGGTACAAGATAACCAGGGGAACCTGTCATAATTTTTAACAATTGAACACACTTGAGTGTAAAAGATCCATCCCCCGACCAATGAAGCGAATGAACGGCCTCCTTAATATTATTTAATTCTTTTCCTGTGAGGTAGGGCTTAAAAAAAGAAATTTTCATATGTATTAATGGGTTTAAGCGGTATGCACCGCTGTTTAATCCCTATGACAAATAGCTAGAAGTGACCCTCCGACTGGAAAATTAGCCCAACGGAGGATTGCTTTTTCGGCAGACATAATTTTTCCGAGAATTTTATTCAAGAATGGGGATATCTGAAGTTCAAGAGACTTTTGTGAAGAATAGATGTTTTTCTTCTGCCATATTCGGGAAACCACAAGAAGAGGGAAGAGAAAGCTATTAAAAAATGTCAGTCGATCCACCTTAAAACCAGCACTTCGGAGTCTGGATGACAATTGATTTCTCGTATACCGGCGTTTGTGGAAAGCTGCGGTGTCCGGTGGTCCCCACAGAAATGGATATGCGGGGACCGTCACTAAAAGATAGCCGCCGGGCTTGAGGGCCCTATGGATTTGACTTAAGGATCCGATGTCGTCTTCAATATGCTCCAAGACATCAAAAATTCCTATGGAATCAAATTCCTCCTTGAATGGAAGCTTGTTAATGTCCAGCATAAAGAGGGGTATTGAGGGGAGACGGGAGCGACAAAATTTCAGCGCATCTAAAAATAGGTCGGCTCCATGAAGTGAAGCCCCGATGTGGGACAAACGTGCTAGCATGTATCCATTACCGCATCCAATTTCGAGAAACTTTGAACCGGTTTTTATATAAGCCTCTAAAAGCTTCTCAAGGATATCGCCCCTGGATTTGAACCAAAAATGGCGTTCTTCCGTCAATAAGAGTTGTTCAAAAGAGTCTGAAGGGAAAGAAGCTGTTGTGTCCAACGTGTGACTTGGAGCGAGATAGGTTATAGTTTCGTTAGTAGGATATGATCTATAACACATTGGGCACAAATAGGGAGAACCGGGAGAGATCCATTCCATTGGGGCATCACAATCAGGGCAAATAGTCATGTGGTAGGATTTTCTTCCTTAACAGCCAAGCCCATACCACTAGCACCGTATTCATTACCATTGTATAAAGCGTAAACTTTGTTTTTGTAAAAAAAAGGATGAGCATAACAAACCATTCCTGAGTCCCATCCACTTTCCGAGACATTGATTCCCACATTTTCAGGATCCCTATCCCATTGTTTGCCGTCCTTGGAAGTAGCTACTCCAATACGATAGGTGTCATCGCCTCCGCGAAAGGAAAACCACATCGTATAAAGTCCGTCTTCTTTAAAAACCACGGGGCGGGCAATAGCATACTCACCATCTCTATAGGTGATGCATAAGTCAGAATTTGTCTTCCAATCGAATCCATTATCTGATTCTGCGTATTTAATTGTGTAGTAATGTTTTGGTTTTGATGAGCCTTCCTCTAAGGACCATCCGGTGCCCGATATATACCACATTTTAAACACATTGTTCTCAATGAGAACATAAGGAGCGCCAGTGATGTAAGGATCATAATGAGTGCGCCCCAGCACGGGTGCGAGCGAAATTCTTTCATAGGTTTGACCAGCATCCTTCGATATTGCAAGCCCAATATGAAAAGAAAAAGGGACTATCACTGCTTTTGACCATCCGGTATAATACATATATTTCACATCATTATAATCAACGAGTCCAGATGGCATGACACCCGAATCGTCAAAAGTTCCCAGCAATCCGAGATCAAGAGTTGGTTTTTCAGAGATGTTCAGAATCTTGTGAGGATTTTCGATGTTGAAATCGAAATAGCCACCACGGGCACGGTTATTTTTATCCCGGGCAGCAAAATGTACGCGGAAGATACCGTTGCCCAAGAATTCTGGCAGAGGATTTTGCGCATGAGTATGCAACCACTCGTACTGGCCCGGCTGGAAAATATTCCCCATTTTTTTCCATTTATTCATAGTATTTCCAGTAGGATATGGTGTTTAGTCAAAATCAATTAGACCCATGAATCTATTGCTGTTTAGTGGTGATTTGGGAGCTCCCGAAGCCAAGTATACTCCGCCCTCAACCGTATTTTTCGTAATCAATGCATTGGCGCCTATAAAGGAGAGGGGTGCTATAGTCACCTGGTTTGATATGGTTGAATTATTTCCCAAAAAGCAGAATGACTCTATGATTACTTCACCAGAAATGCAGACATGTGACGAAAGCCAGTTATGATCTTTAATTACGCTGCAGTCTCCGATATGATTTCCTGACCAGATGGTGACGTTATTACCAATCGTTACGTCTAAGTTGATGGTTTGCCCTTCCAAGATAAAACAATTTTCTCCCACCTTTAGATTTTCAATATGGGGTATTGTTGAACTTACGTAGCTGATAAACGCATAACCCTTTTGTTTTGCCCGCATATATTTTTCTTGCCTAATTTTGTTGAGATTCTTGAACCCAAGGGGGACGAACATCTCATATTCACCGGGTGGATAGACTGTTTCAATGATGTCAAAATCAATAATGGGAAGGTTGTGAAATTTCGTTTCTTTTAGGTACTGTTTTTCCACGGTGAAGGCACAGATATGGTGTGGACTGTCCTTGATGAGATATCTGAATGCGACATCGGCTCCACGTCCGATCCCGAATATAATCACCTTAGCCACGAAAAAGCCTCATATTGTATTACAAAGGACTTCCTTTATCCTTTTTCGATCTACCTTTCCATTAGCATTCTTGGGAAGATTATCTAAAAAATGATAACGAGTAGGTATCATATAAGATGGGATAATTTCTTGGAGTTGTTTTTGAATACAACTTTCTTCTAAATTTACGGTGGAACTGATGAAGGCAATCAGTTGGCTTATCCCATTGATGAGAGTATGCACAACGGCGACTTGCTGAATGTCATTAAGACAGCAGATGGCGTTTTCGATCTCTTCCAATTCGATGCGATATCCCATATGTTTAATCTGATTATCCTTACGGCCTGAAATGTAAATTTTATTGTCTACAGGATTCAGCATGACTAAGTCGCCAGTCATATACATGACCTCTGTGGTACTGTTGTTTTGAGGGTTTTGAACAAAACTCAAACGCGTTCTTTCAGGATTGTTATAATACCCTTTGCCGACACCAGGACCCATTAAACACAGCTCGCCGATTGTATCGGGCGCCACCGATTTACCTTCATCGTCAAGGATCAAATAGTTAAAATTTTCTATTAGGTTGCCAAGGGGTAAGAATCCACTCATCTCGGAGAAATCGTCATGAGATACAGGGTAGGTAGAGCAAATGCATGTGCATTCAGTGGGGCCATATACATTATGAAACTCAATTCTATTATTATACAAATCGAATAGTGCTTTTAGTTTTACTTTTGGATAACCCTCACCTCCAAAAATAATACGACGCATACAAGTCATATTGGATACTTTGAATGCCTTCATAGTTTGAAGAAACATCAACAACGACGGAACTGAGAACCATGAGGTGCACCGACACTCGGCAATTTTTTCGACGAGTCTTTTAGGATCGGTTACTTCTTGTTTGGAAAAAGGAACCAGAGTCGCGCCCGAGAAGAAAGATGAATAAATATCAAACACCGCATTATCAAAAAAAAGAGGATTGAGATTAGTTAAAATCTCACCTGGTCTAAATCCATAAGCGTTGATGCTCCATGCGATAAGGCTGAGCACATTTGAATGGGTCATAACTGCTCCCTTAGGAAAGCCTGTGGACCCCGAAGTAAACATGATGTAAGCCGCGTAATCACCCGTTATCTCTGTTGATTCATCAAGGTTGGTGGAAGATAGATTTTGAATTGTCGCGTTCAGAGATTCATCCCAACAAATGGGAGTACAAAAACTTGAATCTAACATTTCTTCAAGATGAAATTCTTTCGGATGAAAAATTATTTTAGGGGTACAAGTCGTAAATATTTTTTTTAGCCTCTTCGCCGGACTGTCAGGATCGAAAATGCTGTAGATAACTCCTAACTTAAGGCACGCCAAGATAGCCGAATAGCTGTATAGACATTTTTCGCCTGCGATGCAGATGACTTCTTGAGGTTTGATTCCGAATTTTAGGAAATGGCGGGCCAGTTTATTTGAGAACTCGTTAATCTGTACAAAAGAATATTGTTCTGACTCTCTAAAGAAAAGGCAGATTTCATTTCCCCATTGTTCCACTACTTGGTAAAAGCTGAGAGCAAGGTTAGGGCTAGTCATTTTCAAATTGTTAAACCGCCGTCTATCTCAATAACTTTTCCATTAATGAAGTCGTTTTTAATGACACTAATAATGCCAGACGAAATGTCATGAACTTCGCCGAGCTTTCTTAAAGGTACTTTGTCTGTAATTGTTTTGATCGCACTCTCTCTAAGAATCTTATGAGTTGATTCCGTATTGATGAATCCCGGTGAAATCCCCACCGTTCTTATCCCAAACATCCCGAGCTCTTTCGACCAAGTAGCCGTTAATGCATTCACGCCTGCTTTGGCGGCTGAATAGGCTGTTTGACCGGCATTGCCGTTTGCACTAATAGAGCTGATATTGACGATGACTCCCCGAGTCCTCTTCAGTAGCATTTTTTCGGCTACACAAACAGTAATATAAAAAACTGAGCTCAGATTGGCCGATATGATTTTGTCCCAATCACCTAGGAGATGTTTTTTTATTCCATCTGGTGAAAAACTCACGAGTGGTGAGCTGTGCAATACTCCCGCATTATTCACAAGAATATCAATGCATTGCCATTTGGAAAAAATGCTTTCAATGCAAGCCTCTACTTCTAAGGCATGGGTTAGATCACAATCTACAGTAATGACTCTGTCCCGTTGTGAAGCTAAATCTGCAAGCCGCGCTTGATCGATATCGATTACACAAACATTGGCACCTTCCTGGAGTAAATCCAGCACCAATCTGTATCCGATTCCATTGGCCCCTCCAGTTACAATAATATTTTTGCCCGTAATATCCATTACAACTCGTCTTGCTTAATGCTTTTCAGGATAGTTTTTTTGATGTCCCCAACACTCTTCATATTGACAATATCTTCATACGTGAGCTCAATGTTGAACTCACTTTCAATACTCACAATGAGTTCCATGTGCCTCAAGGAATCCCATGTATCAATGTCCTTCAGCATTGACAAATCATCTATGGATTCAACGGACACATTGAGTACGCTGCAGATGATTTCGATTAATCTAACAACCCCAGCATCTACCATGGTCGTTTGGACTCCGATAGCACTATTGAGGGACAATTTGGTTCCACGTAATGATGGATGCTGCGAGACATCTGTCCCTCAGCGTTTGTTCTAAACTTGGCTGATTCAGAGGCTCAGTACCGAGTACTACTGCATCCTTCCGTGTAAATTCTATCCCTTGGTAGGGCATCACCGCCTTGTCCATGAATTGGCCCGAAAACTCATCAATGACACAGGCGTCTACCTTTTGCCAGTATTTCGGGCAATAACCCCTCAATAAATAGCTCCACATACTTGCTCCAAAATTATAAACCGCAGTCTTGTCTGATACACTCTGGCAGAGATAATTGTCTAGAGACTGCCAGCCTTCGAGGTATTGGTTGCGTTCTTCAATGTTTTCAGAAATGCTGAATGATGGAGGATCACCGGAACAGAAGGTAAAGGGAATACGACTATCCTTCGATGCAATTATTAGTTGTTTATTGGCCAGGTTCACGAGCGAGGGTGGCATTTGCCATGAGAGAACGTGCAACCCTACATCTGAAGCCAGCTTAAATAGGTGTACGGGAGCGAGCGAGAAATTTTGATCAGACCACATCATTTCATTGCTGGGCCTGGTCACATCAGGGCAGGTAAGCACTATCAATCCGTTATCACTTACGATCTGCATTAAGTTACTCAAAAACTTTCGTGGAGATAATGAATGTTGGATCACATTGTTGCAATAAATTAGATCAAATGTGCCAACTGTAGACATTGCAGCCTCGAGCGTTGACGTAATAATATCGAATCCATTTTCGCTTGCCAGCCTGGCATCTTCTTCTGATGGTTCAATTCCGGTGATGGGGGTGTCAGGAAATAGGAGGGACATTTCTTTCATCGTCCAGCCTCTTCCGCATCCCACATCTGCTATATTCTGCGGACAAAATTTGCCAAGAGAGCTTTTCATCCACATGGCCGTAGCTGCATATCTCGATCTATCAAATGTTTCAGCCCCGACCCGGCTAAAATAAGTATGATAATTTTGTGTATAAAATGTCCCTTGCCCCAAAAGCTCGGTGGTAAGCCGTTGCACGACACCGCAGGAGTTACATTGGCCCTTTCCCAAAGAAGCATCGACAATCATCCCTGAAGTGGTGACCGAAGGTCCGCTTTCAGCCCAAGGTAACAGATGCCAGCTACATTCATCACATACTTCACAACAGACCTTCTTATTTATGCTTGTCACCTTACATGTTCTCCTTCTGATCAATGATAAATAACGGCCTATTTTTAGTCTGGACAAAGATTTGTCCGATATAGGCACCCACAACACCCATTGTCATCAATAGAAGTCCTGTGTTAAAAATAATAAGCACGACGATGCTGGTCCAGCCCACCATCAATCCCTTCGCAAAGTAGGTGTGTAAGATTGAAATTATAAAGATAAAGCCGACGAATGAAAATAGAAAGCCAACGTAAATGGAAAGAATTAGCAATCTATCCGTTTGCGAAATAATTCCGTTGACGGCATGACTTGCCAGTTTCAAAAAAGAGTAAGAGCTTTTTCCCTCGAAGCGCTGATCATGTTCTACTTGAATGTGTGAGTTGGAAAAGCCTAGCCATTGGAGAATGATCAAATAGGGGCGGTGGTAATCATTTATGGCAATATATGCATCGGCGACCTTACGGGTGATTAGTGAGTAAGTACCTATTTTCCCGCTGCTCGAGATACCCTTGTTCCTACCTATCAGCCAATTAAAGAGAGAATGAAAAATAAGGGCAAATGAATTCTTAATCAAAGTATGTTCCCGTTCTTTCTTAACGGTGTATATAATATTAAAATCTTCCCGAATTTTATCATATAACGCGTAAAAATATTTTGGATTGTCCTGCAAATCGCAATCCATCACTATGATATAGTCCCCCTTTGCATGGAAGACCCCGGCCGTAATGGCATGATGCTGTCCAAAATTTCTGCTCAGTCTAATGCCCTTTACCTTTGAATTGGCTTTGCAGTTTTCACGAATTTTAGCCCAGCTGGAGTCAGGACTGCCATCCTCAACGAGGATGATTTCGAAATGATGAGTGATTTTTACAATCTCTTCGCAAATCCGTTTTACCAATTCATCGACAATTGTTTCAGCCCTATAAACTGGACTGACGATGGATATGAATGGCTCAGGTTTCATCTTTAATTTCCTTGGACGTTGACTTCAGATGGCCAGCGGCCTCATGACCGGCATTGAAGATTAGGTCGATGACACTGACCTCATGTTCAAAATCTCCAAAAAGTTGATGGTAGGGCTTATAGCCTGAATAATCGAGCCAGGTCACTTTTATATCTGCCGCGTCAAATATTCTCGTATCCAGGTAATCTTTTGCGGCTGGGCCTGAAATGTATTCAGTGGCACCTAATTTTTTACAAATATTCAGCAATCTTTCGCTCTTATCACCAATCTGCTCAAAATCCGATGACAGCCGGAATTCCGTTTCTATTTTAAGTAACATACAAATTGCCTTCAGAAACCTGTGATTGATTCTGCTTAAGAATAATTCATCGCATCCCAAATAGAGGTTCTCAAAGAAATCTCTATGCTCTTTAAAAAAGCGCGCCCTCGCATAGTTGAGCTGAATGCTCTTCCAATGCTGTTTATTCCAGCTTTTGTCCGAGATTTTCGTTGTGTTGATTGGCTGCGAATATTTTCCTTTGACATCAACGGGGATAGTGAGCCAGTGCAAACCACTTGGAGTCTTTATTAGATTTCGGTTACGCCAATCCCGGCGAGTATATTGGACTTCATCGTAGACAACGAATACATCGGCCATATTGATGGCATCAAAGTAACCTTTCCAGGGGATATAATTGGATTGTGTGATCAAAACTATTTTCTTTTTCGGCATCAAATTTTATTCGCTCCGTATTGTCTCTCATAATATTTCATGTAATCACCAGATCGTATCTCATCAGCCCACGCGTGATGGCGAGCATACCATTCAACTAATAAGGGAAGATTTGTTTCTAGTCTATGATAGGGCATCCAGCTTAATTCTTTACTAAGCTTTGAATTGTCGATGGCATATCGACGATCATGTCCTGGCCGATCATCAACGAAAATAGGTAATTTTTGTGTTGTCCCTCTTGGGATGCTTTTAAAATCGTCAACGGCATTGCAAATCTTATGGACAATGTCTCCATTCGTGTATTCTTGTTGTGCACCTACCAGGTACGTTTCGCCGATCTTCCCTCTTTGAATAATTTTGAGCAACGCCCTACAATGGTCCTCAACATGAATCCAGTCACGAATTTGAAGCCCATCTCCATAAATGGGTATTTCTTTCCCTTCCAGTGCGTTGAGAATCGTAAGAGGGATTAGTTTTTCAGGAAATTGCCATGGTCCGTAGTTATTAGAGCAACTTGAGATGATCACAGGGAGGCCATAAGTGGCATGCCAAGCTCTGACAAGATGGTCTGCAGCTGCCTTACATGCGGAATACGGACTACTGGGCTGATAACGTGACTCTACGGTGAATGAGCTGGCCTGAGCAGGAAGAGATCCAAACACCTCATCGGATGAAATATGCAGAAATAGGCGACCCTCCGTTGAGAGCCATGATTTCCTCGCCGCCTCTAAGAGGCTATAAACTCCTTCAATATTACTCTTAATAAAAGTACCGGGATTTAGGATGGAGCGGTCAACGTGGCTTTCTGCGGCGAAGTTGACAATAACGGAGATATTATATTTTTGAAACAATTCAGCCAAGAGTTTGGTGTCTACAATGTCCCCTTTAATGAAAGTGATCCTTGATGATTTCAGAAGCTCAGTAATCCTTGAAAGATTGCCCGCATACGTGAGGGAATCAACGACAATGAGTTGATCATCAGTATGCTCATGAACTAGACGTAAGAAATTGCCGCCAATAAATCCTGCGCCACCGGTAATAAGTGCCGTGCGTTTCACAAGATGTTATTATTATTTCTCAAGAGTATATTGTTTGCTTCCTGAAGAGATTCAAAGGTTCCGGCGTCCATCCAGTTGCCCTGAATAAAACCATACTCAAGATGGCCCTTGTTAAGATAAGTGTTATTGACGGAAGTGATTTCCAATTCTCCTCTCATAGATGGTTTAAGTCCTTTAATGACTTCAAATACCTGATGGTCATACATATAGCAACCAACTACGGCATAGTTTGACCTTGGTTTGGTTGGTTTTTCTTCAATGCTGAGAATTTGCTTTTCGTCCAAAGCGGCCACTCCAAAACGCTCCGGGTCTCTAACTTCCTTCAGGAGTACTCTAGCCCCAATGGACTGTTGAGAAAAAGCTTCGACATGTTCAGAGATGGAATATTCAAAAATGTTATCGCCTAATAAGACGATAATCTTGTCTTTTGATGAGAAGTCTTCAGCTAAAGCGAGAGCTGCCGCAATACCCTTCGTCTCTTCTTGAACTCGGTAAGTGAATTTACATTCAAATCGCTTACCTGAGCCAAGTGAATTGACAATATCTCCCATATGTTCCGTAGAAGTAATTACAAGAATATTCTTGATATTAGACTGGCAAAGTTGGCGTACAGAATGCCATATCATCGGTTCTCTCCCGATCGGCAGCAAATGCTTATTCGTTATTTCGGTAAGTGGTTTTAAACGGTTTCCTTTACCACCAGCGAGTATGACACCGTTCATAAAGAACCTCGATCGAAATGGGATGGAACGAAAATCTTTCGAATACAACTGTCTTTCGGATGCATTTCGTCATAGAAATCATTTGAACTGCAATTTGAACGAGTGGGGTCATATGACCCCCAAACTTTGATAGCTTTACTTTCAGCAAAGCGTCTAATTTCAGCTTCCACAATTTTAAGCTCCGGGTGAAGCATGTTCATTTTCTCAAAAGCAATGGGGTGATAGGGGGGGAGGAATATGTCGACTTTGGTAGTTTTCTGCATCAATCCAACAAAGCTGTCAAGTAAAGCTAGGGCAGGTTTTGAAAACGAGAAGTTTCCCAAGCTATACACAGCAGCGTCAGCGGCCTCCTTACCAACGGCATTAGTTGATAAACTTTCACGATCAGAGGTGTATATGAGACTACCATCTCGCCGAATTTTAAGAAAGCCACTTTCCGGGGTCCCGCTATCACTTGCCTTATAGCGTGATGTGTTTCCAGACAATAGGGTGTTAATTGAGGATTCTGTATAACTCCAGTTTAATAACTGGGTAAACTTAGAGGATTGATAACTCTTCTGATGGTTGTTTGTTCCAGCGGATAGATGCAACATCAAGATCGCAGCTTCAAATTCTAGATTGATACTTTCCCATCTGTTTTGCCCAGATGCGACATTAAAGACCCATGGGTCTAAGCCAACGACGATACGATTTACTTTCAAGTGTCTAAGACCCAAAACTCCTAGTGCCAAATGATCTTCGATACTGGCGCCACTGACTGAGAGGTTTAGCACTGACGAACCCAAATTATCCCCTGATATTTGCATGGAGCGAGAGCTACCTGTGATGAGTGTAATGGGGCGGTCAGTTGGTTCGTAAAGTACACAATATTTTTTGAATTGACGCTCGTCATAATTTCCGGCAACGGATAAATAATTACTATTAAGTAAAAGTTTTGCCATTTCTGCTTCAGAACCAGAATTGCGAAAAAGCCCAGCAGGGTCAATGGAGAAATTAATCCCGACGATTATGGAAAGTGAGGATAAAAAAAAGGTTAAGAATAGAATGTTGTAACGTCTCATTAGAACTGAAAATATAAAAAGGCGCTGTCCCTTTGAAGGTGAGTTATGCAAACAGCCAATAAAAGTGCCATTGGAAAAGAAAGCCAGATAAATCGATGTTCTTTAGCCTCAAAAGAACGAGAATCCGCAAGATTTAGCAGGCGTGTCGAAGAGGGGGCCAAGAAAGCCATTAACATTGCAAAAAGTGTCAATAAAAAAATCCGAGTCGTTCCAACTTCTTTTGGTGTCAATTGTTGAGTAAAATTAACACCCCATTGGCCTGCCAAATCTGCTATTGCCGTGACTGTTTCAAGCTGAGATGGTAGCGAAATTCCATTCGTACCAAACATTCCAAGAAAAATTGATTGGGCACTCGCAATGGAATCTGAACGGAACAGTACCCATGCGAAGCAGACACATGTAAATGTGATGAGCCAGCCTAGCCGTCTCCCAAAGTAGCTTTCAAAATGCTTTGCAAAAGGTGACGATCTCCATGTGTGATTGAGTATAAGATAGGCGCCATGTAAGGTTCCCCACAGAACGAATGTCCAGCTCGCACCGTGCCATAGGCCTCCTAATACCATCGTTGCAAAGAGATTAATATGCCGCCTGAATTTTCCCAGCCTGTTCCCGCCCAGCGGAAAGTAGAGGTAGTCGCGCAGGAAAGTCGATAAAGAGATGTGCCATCTCCGCCAAAAGTCGATGATACTCGTTGCCTTGTAGGGCGAGTTAAAATTTATCGGCAACTTAATCCCAAACAAGAGTGATAGGCCAATGGCCATATCGGAATAGCCTGAAAAATCGAAATAGATTTGAAACGTATAGGCCCATACACCAAACCAAGACATGAATAATTGCGGTGACAGCCCCGATTTTACACCATTGAAAAACGCATCGGCATACTCTCCAAGTAGATCTGCAATGAGGAGCTTCTTGGCCAGCCCAACGGTAAAAATAGTCATGCCGAATGCGACCTTTTTATGGTCAATGGCATAGGTTTCTTTCTTCCCGAACTGAGGCATCATCTGCGCATGATGAAGAACAGGTCCCGCGATTAGGTGTGGGAAGTAAGAGACGAATAAGAGGTAGTGGATAAAGTTACGCTCTTTTACTTTGCCTCTGTAACAATCAACGAGAAAAGCGATTTGTGTGAAGGTAAAAAACGAGATACCGATCGGCAATATAATGTTGAGTAGCGGAATTTGCTTATATCTAAAGAGGCCCAACGTAAAATTAATATTGTCGATTAAGAAGTTGGTGTATTTAAAAGTAGCAAGTACGCCAAGATTAACTACGAGCCCTGTGATTAGAAAGAATCGTCTGTTCTGATTCAAAGATGGCTCAGGACTGGATAGTAAAACGCCAAGCCAATAGTTGACAAAGATCGAGATTAATAAAAGAGGCAATGCTTTTACACTCCAATAGCCATAGAAAACCAATGATGCAAGCCCAAGCCAGCCGGCCGCAGCAAAATGATTTCTACGTGCGATTACGTAGAAAAATATGAAAACGAACGGTAAGAAGCCAAAAATGAATTCGTAGGAATTAAATAGCAAAATTAATCTCAACTAACAGCATTGAAAGCTTTTGGTAAAGCATGTTTATGGTATGCCTGAACACTACAAAAAATAAAAAAAATAAACATAATAGGCTTAAACATCGTTAAGTGATGTATAAAGCCAATCGACGAGAAAAATAGTATTGTCGTATAATCATTCATGCGAAAAGTGAATTTTTTAAGAATGGGACTGTACATGATCGTAAGCCACATTAAGGTCGCTATCCCGCCTATTTCATAATGCATCCTGAGGATGGCAACTTCATTGATAAGAAATTCATGGGGAATCTCCCCAGTGGGAATTCCAAAGATTGAAGAGTAGCCTAGTCTTACAAATCCATTTGGAAAAAAACCGCCATTTACAAATAGGAACCAGCCATCATTCAAAAAAAGATCAAGAATAATGCCACCGGAGCCTCCTTCGCCAAACTGTCTAATATAATCATCGAAATGATCTGACATCTTGAAGTAGAGTCCAAAAAAAACAGGGGTAATTAATAGTATCCACCATACATTTCTAAGGCTTATACGACGAAATGTTATCAGTATTGATGTGAATAGAACTGCAACAAACCAAGTTCTCATAAATGCCATATAACTGAGAATAAGACTCAGAGAATATAAGATATAGCGTTTTTGAAGTAGGCAGATGACGCAAAACGTAGCAATGGCAAGAGCACCAGTTTGATAATCCAAGCCCATGCCAATGGGTCGTCCAAGCCCCTCATATCCAGGCACATCCATTGTTTCTCGCATGGCATCAAAATTGAACATAAAGCTCTTCATCCAAAGCTCAATCGATGGGGCGTAATTTGCTGATAAAAGTTCAATAATTTCCCAGACTATGTATGCTTTTAGGATAAATGAAAAATGTTTTAAAAATGTTTTATCAAAGCCATCATATTTGGATAGATATTTAATAATAGGGATGTAAAAAAGACACGAAAAATAAAATTTAAATCCTAGCAAATAGGACAGTAGATCGCCTTGGATTCGCCATGGATAAAGAATAATTAAAAAAACGATAATACTCAAAAATAAAACAAAACGTCTATCATATGATCCATACCAAGAAAAAAGCAGTGGTATGCAGTAGATAACAAACTCAAAAATGACCACTGGAAAAATCTCTAAACTGGGAGATATGTTTCTCACTATCCCCCGAAACAATGCTTCAAATGCGCTCAGATAAAGAGCCGCTATGACGAGTCGAAGGAACCATCGTTGCTTGTTCATACCCGAATCCTCGACCTGAGAAAAGTCAGTGCGTGCTCAATGTTATAAAGTCCGAAGAGAACTTTTTGGCTGAGCTTAGACGGAATGCAGCAAATGAGAAGTCCAAGTAATGCTTTCAGCCGTTTTCTGATACAGGCTGTTCCTGTTAGAGTTCGCCAATAATATTCCCGGCTTTTTTTTGTATCGTATTGGAGGTAACTTCGAGCAATCGTGAGAAACACTTGGTTTAATGGTTCTCGATAATAAAGGGCTGGAAGAAACTTCTCATCTCGTTCCTTTGCCATTAGCTTGGTCATATTTTCCGCAACAAGGCAATAGGACTCACCGCGCTTTCGAGAAACAAAGTAGTGTATAAGTTTATTCGTTAAAATACGAATCTTGCCAAGCTTCGCCAATTGCAACCACAGATCCCAATCCTCGAAGCAGATGAAGTCAGGGTTTTCGTTAAAAAAATTTGATTGTGATAGTGCGGTAGCGCGTACAACCATGGACGATGTAATAACCTGGTTATTATTCAATAATGATTGGTAGTCTAAGTCTGTAAATTCGGATTTTACATCATATTCCCTTTGTTCTCGATAATAGATCTTTTCACCAATTAAAGTTGCCCTAGACGCAACTCCGACAATATGATCGTCTCGAAACTGAATAAGCTGTTGCTTTAATTTTGTTGGGTCCCAATAATCATCTGAGTCCAGAAAGGCAATATATTTCCCCTTTGCCTTGATAATGCCTGCGTTTCTCGATGCTGCGATGATCCCATTGTTTTGAAAATTTAAATATTGAATTCTAGAATCGCTGTGACTGAGGATGACTTCCTTTGTTCTATCTGTGGAATTATTGTCAATGATAATGAGTTCGAGATCATCCTCGGATTGCAATAAAACGGACTCAATCGCTTTACCGATGAAGCCAGCTTGGTTATAGGTCGGCATGATCACGCTTACGACGGGTGAATGATCATGACAGCTCTTTTCTGCCATCATTTTGAGAAATGCTCCTTGCACATCACCAGTGTCGCATCAAGTTCTGAGATTATATCTACATGGGGTGAAAAGCCGAGCCTCCGAGCTTTGTCGATCCTAAAATTTAAGTTTACGATACGGTCATCATTAGCACATTTTTGAACGATAAGCTTTGGTCTCTTTCCCAAGATGATTTCACTCCTAGTTTGAATGAGTTGAGCCAATTGTAATATTGTAAGCGACTGTGGACCACCTAAATTGATGACTTGACCTTTAAATTCTTGCTGTCTTGCATCTAGTATTCTACCAATAAATGTTACGATATCACTTATGGCAACGAAATTTCGTTGTTGTAGTCCTGAGGTACGTAGCACGATTTCATTCGACTCGACAGCCTGTCGAGAAAGATCATTTGCGACCAGCTTCCAGCAATTCACGTCTGCGGATATCGGAGGTCCGACTCCGTTCGATAAACGAAGAACGGTGCCTGATAGGTTGTCAAGGTTACTGTTTTGTAAGATATAATCTTCAGCGCTTCGATGGGTAATGGCGTACGGGTGAGTAGGGTGAGTCAACAAAAGTTCATCGATCTCACCACTTAACGGGGAGCCGTAAACATGCGCTGTGGAGAAATAGATAATTTTCATAACGCATTCATCGGATGCTGCGCGAACTAGATTCAGTGTTCCAAGTGTATTTACGAATAACGCGTGTTCCGGATCCAAAGTGCATTCATCGGCATTTAGGGCTGCAAGGTGGATAACTGTCTCACAATCTCGACATGCATCCCTAAGGGATGACATTGTATGCAAATCGATTATCTTGAGATCAGCCAAACAAAGTTTTTGAGGTACCGTGGAATTTGTTCGACTTGTCCCCAAACGCACCGAACGCCCAGATTGAATCAATCCTGCAGCAAGCCGTCCTCCCAGATAACCTAAGCCACCTGTGATCAATATCAAAGGTGTTTACCAGACCTTCCAGGGTGCTCGTCCTTCTTCCCACATTTGGCAAAGTGTCGCCTTGTCTCGTAATGTATCCATGGATCCCCAGAAGCCTTTATGACGCGAGGCCATCAATTGCCCTTCCTCTGCCAATCTACCTAAAGGTCTTTGTTCAAAAACAGCGGAGTCTCCATCTATATAGTTGAAAATTCTCGGCTCACAAACAAAGAAGCCTCCATTGATCCAGCCACCATCGCCACGTGGTTTTTCCAGAAAACGGGAAACCGACCCCTCATTCTCTATACTCAAAGCACCATATCGCCCTGCCGGTTGAACCGCTGTCATTGTAATGGTCTTGCCGTGGCTTCGATGGAAGTCAATCAGTTTTGTGATGTTGATGTTTGAAACACCATCTCCGTACGTTAGTAAAAAAGGCTTTCCGCCAAGAAAGCTTTCAGCACGTTTAATCCTGCCGCCTGTCATGGTATCCAAGCCAGTTTCTAGTAGAGTAATTTTCCATGGTTCGCATTCATTGTCGTGAAACTTTATGATATTTTTTGAGAGATCGATGGTCAAATTGCTCTGATGTAGAAAATAGTTGGAGAAATATTCCTTAATGACATATCCCTTGTAGCCTAGAAGAATTACAAAGTCGTTATACCCATAATGTGAGTATATTTTCATGATATGCCAGATGATTGGCTTGCCACCGATTTCCACCATCGGTTTGGGTCTGATTTCTGTTTCTTCGCTTAATCTTGTCCCAAACCCTCCAGCTAGAATGACGACCTTCATCTTAACACCTCCCAATCAAACTTGATTTGATCTATTCCGCATTTATCAACCTCTTTAGGGTCATGTGGAATGCTAGCGATATTAAGAAGCATGCTTTCTGTTGTATGGACGCCTTGAAAAGCCAACCAGACCATGGGGGGGACCGTCAATCGTTGGTAGTTCCCTTCAGATAATGTTACGGAAAAATATTTTCCTCGGGTGGAAGATTCTGCTCTATCGTCGTAAATAACAAACTTAATGGTTCCTACAGGTACGATAAGATTCAATTGCATTTTACGATGTCGCTTCCATCCTTTTATGAAACCAGGTTGTAACTTCGAAAAATAGGCTTCTCCAAAACCAAAGTGCTCTGCTTCATCACGCCTCATCGCGTGAAGCACATCACCTCCTGGGGTGCTGATGATACGTAAAGGAGTCAATAAGACACCATTTACCACTAGAATTGAGCCCATGAGACTCCCCGATTCGCTGCAAGTAATGTATATCCACGAATCTGGTTCTCTGTAATCGTTCGTATTTCCCTATCAGATTGAGCGTAATAGGATTGATACCATTCCACAGTCATATGCACAGTTTCTTCAAATTGCAGGGTAGGGATCCATTTTAGATCAAATAAGGCTTTATCACAATTTAGTTTAAGCAATCCAGCTTCGGGGGCATCTTTGACATTTTGAGATATATCGTTCCAATGGGCATTGCCCCAGTACTTTGTCATCTCTTCAATCAGGTCCTTAACCGTATGATTTTGTTGTGCCGACGGACCAAAATTATAGGCTTGCGAATGGTGATCGGATCGTCGGTATAAATCAGCGCCAAGCGTGAGATAGCCGCTTAACGGCTCTAAAACGTGTTGCCATGGTCGAGTTGAATGAGGATTACGCACATCGACTTGCAGTCCAGAAGCCCATGCTTTTATACAATCTGGAACAATCCTATCGCTCGCCCAATCTCCCCCACCAATAACATTCCCTGCACGTGCGATTGCGATCTTCTTGCCGATTTTTGGGTCCTTGAAAAAAGAATTAATAAAGGTTCGTATTGCTAACTCTGCCATGCCTTTTGAAGCACTGTAGGGGTCCTTCCCACCAAGCCGATCTGTTTCTCGATAGCCCCATGGCCATTCGACATTATCATATGCTTTATCGCTGGTTACCATCACCGTCACTACCGATTTGTTGAGTTCGCGTAATGATTGCAGGATGTGAGCAGACCCTATCGAATTAACCACAAGGGTGCGAATTGGGTCTTCGTATGAAGCGCGAACCAATGACTGAGCAGCAAGATGAAAAATAAAGTCCGGTTTTGTATCAAAAATAATTTTTTGAACCGCTTCAAGGTTACAAATATCTGCTCTATGATCTTTGACAATATGTGCTAGCTGAGCTGCCTCGAAATTACAGGGTATGGTTGGTGTTCCAATGGATAGGCCTACCACTCGAGCTCCCAGTTGATTAAGCCAAACGGACAACCAACTTCCTTTAAATCCGGTATGGCCGGTGACAAGTACAACTTTGTCTCGATAAGTATTTTGGAATGAATTCATAGCGTCTCTACATTCAAACCGAGTAAAGTGTTATATTGATCCATCATATGCTTGATTGTAAACCGTTCTTGAAACGCACGATGGCCAGACTCTCCCATTGATCTAATTTGATCCCTATTTTGATAAAAAAAAGAAATTTTGTCTCTCATACCCGCTATATCATCTACGTCAACGAGGTACCCTGTCACTCCGTCTTGGACTTGCTCCGCAATGCCTCCGACATTGGTAGACAGGACTGGCATGCCGACTCGCATTGCCTCTAAAATAACCATAGGAAAACTCTCGATCTTTGAAGTACATACAAGAAGATCATGAGAGTCATAAAATGAACTCAAATTATCCTGAAAGCCAGTAAAAGCCACATAGTTCTGCAATCCCAACTGTTTTACCAGTGCATCGACTTCTTCCCTGGCCTCCAAGACTAGGCAATCACCGACGAACGTAAGTCTTATAGAATCAAAACCTTGGTTGATTAACTGAGCCAGGCATTTAACGACCATTCGCTGGTTTTTGTTGAAATCGAAATAACCAACATGAAGAAGCTTGAGCTCATCTGCAGATTGATGACGTTTTAGTTTGACTGAGGGAAGGCCATTGTGGATACACGTAGGCTGTTGTTTAAAAGCGCGCATAGACCGCAATAGGTTTCCACTTTTGTGCGAGACGCAAATCATTTTGCAAGATAGATCAAGTATTCGATCCCACAACCATTCGATTGGCCACTGGGTCCGACTAAAAGCTCTTGGAAGACTATGAAATGCGAAGAAACTCGAAATATCAGGGAGTAGAGCGGAAGCCATAGTTGCAGTTCCGCAATAAAGACCGCCTGGGTAACCACCATTGTGAGCGATAAAATGTGTTGCGTGAAAGCGCCGTAGGAAAAAGACAAAGTAAACAAAAGAACAAAGCAGAAGTGGATAACGCACCAGATAATCCACTAGTTTGATTGGCCAAAATAGCACTGAATATTTTTTAAAGTGGTTTGCAAAAATTCCAATGTCCATTGGGGTAATTAATCGGTACCGATGGACCTGGACGTGAGCTGGTAAGGGGGTAGAGAAAAGGATTCGCGGATCAATGCTCCGATTTATCAGCAAAAAAATAAGATCTGCCTTTAGGTTGCTAATGAGGGAATGTGCAACCTGATCTGATCCTCCTGCTGTGTAACTTTCCAAAAAGAGAAGAAGACGTGACATGATTGTGTATTTTATTTCATTCCAAGGTTTAATGGGATTTCTGAATCTCTCGCTTGGCCATAAGATAATTTCCAACCGCTAGAAAATTCAATCCGGATCTGAGAAATACATCGACCGCATCTTTGACAGAGTGTACGAGAGGATATCCATGGAGATTATAAGAGGTATTTAACACCGCCCCAATTCCGGTTAGATTTTTGAATGTTTTGATCAAGCGGTAATAATCTGGATTGAAGTCATAAGTTACAATTTGCGGCCGAACCGTTTTGTCTTTGGGATGTGTTGCCGCAAAAATATCTGCAGTATTGGACGAATCATAAGTCATGACCATGTAATGAGCTGCATAGTTTTTGCCGTAATTTTTTAGATACCGATCTTTATCATCGTCAATTATGCTTGCGGCAAAGGGCATCCAGAAGTCCCTGGCCTTGATCATGTCGTTGATGATCTGTACTGTCCGCCAATCAGAGGGATTGGCCAGGATAGAACGGTTGCCGAGAGCTCTTGCACCGAATTCTTCGCGCCCTTTCACTCTTGCCACAATTTCTCCATTTGCAAGGAGTTGCGCGATCTCCGTCTCTATGTCATCGAAATGGGTTATTTGGATCGAGGTACTGTTGAGGGTGAGGCTTGCTAACTCCTCCATGCTTGTATTTAACACTGGATTACCGAGGGTGAACTTGCGGATTGATCTTGGCCTCCGTTTGGTATCAATAAAATAGCTAAACATGGCAGCACCGATGGCATTGGTCTCGTCGCCGCAGGATGGGAAAATATAAATTTTTTCGATGGTGGGGGAGTCTTTCAAAACGCGATTAGCTTTAACATTCATAAAAAAACCGCCAGATAGGGCAACATTTCGAATGCCTGTTTTTTGAACCCAGTACTCCACAAACTTGACGATCATTTCCTCTGAGAATATCTGAAGACCACCGCAAATATCGTCAAAACGCTCAAACTCGCAGATCTGACGAATATCTTGATAAATCTTGTGATCATCCACTTCAGTTGTGATTGGCCCGCGCCAATACGACCATTTACCGTCTTCAAACGAAAGAAGGGCGGCAAACTTGTCCGCCATTTTGCGCGCATGGGCTGGATTGGCGTAGGGAGCCATCCCCATTAATTTATACTCATGCTCCAGGTGGACAAAACCGAGATAGACTGTCACCCACGCATACAACTTTGCAAATGGCTGGGAGTCCGGAGACGAAAAAAGTTTCTGGATTGTCTCCGTTTTTTTAAATACCGACACTGTGGCATCTTCTCCATCCCCATAACCGTCCACTGTAATGACCAAGAGATCGTTTTCAAGTCCATTGTCAGAACCGAAAGCTGCCGTTGCGAAATGACATAAATGATGTTGAACAGTTTTTATCCTATCCCGCGGAAAACTTTCAAATCCAACATTGCGATAAAGGTGCAACCGCTTTTCCACATCATAGAGCGGTTGTCCGAAGAATGATTTAAGTCGGCTTAGGGAATGCCGAAGAATAGTTTTAAGGCTCCGGGCCCTAAGCATTTCCCTTGTATAAGAGAGATAGTCATCCCTGGATGTATATTCCCGTGATGGATGTTGATAGCTCGAAAATACGATCTCCTGTAATTGGGATAAATCTATACCAGCAAAAGCAAGACATGCGTGGATGGACGCGATTGGTGGCCCCCAAAAATTTTTAATCCGTCGAAAGCGCTCTTCCTGGATAGCGTATACAATCTCGCCATCTTTCATTAAACAAGCAGCACTATTGTGACCATCGTGAATCCCTAATATATACATTTTATGCTCTAATTTTTTTTGCTTTAACCAAAGAAAACATCGAGCCCTGAACGACCCAAGGAGCCAGCCATGTGAGATATTTGGCGATCCAGCACGATATTTTTACCTCAGCTAGCCGGATTCGGCTTTTCCTCAGATCTATATATTGCTGCTCGCATGATGAAAGCATCATAACGCAGTAGGGTTTAAAAAAACTAAATATTCGATGATGATGCTTGTCAAGAAATATCCCAGCCGAGGTGTAGGTAAAAAAATGAACATGGCCAATCAATCGTGTTTGCTCCGAATAATAGCGGTGACGATTCACAGCATCCCTTAGTAAGTCAAATAAGTTGATTTGAATTGGAATATTATAGATCACGTTCTTGCACAGTCGGTTAAGTCGTTCAGCGACGATGTCTTTTTTTGGAATATGCTCAATGACGTCGATCATAAGTGCCAGATCAAATGTTTCATCGGGGCAGTCGATCAAGGAACAGTTTAGAGAACGAACAATATGAGGATTAGCTTGAGACTGGATGGATAACATTTCGGCTGATAAATCGAGCGCAATAAATTCAACGTTGATGTCTCTACGTTTGAAGTAATCAGCGACCATAAATCCGAGAATTCCTGCTCCGCCTCCCACATCTAGAATCTTAATTGTATTTGAGCTTATTTCAATTCTTTCAAGAAGAACTAAGATTTGATCGAATTTAAAAGCAGAATCTTCCCGATGAAGCCCAGGATTATTGAAGATGTAGGAGTGATCATTATATATATCTGTCATGATGGTTTATTCAAGTATCAAATTTTAGGGCATTGAGCCACGCGCTTTTCCAGTTTCGATCAGACCGAGCAAATTGAAAGCAAAAGGATCTAATAGCGGCCTGAGTTGTATTACTCATCCACCATTCATCAATATTTGTATATATTGAATTAAGGTGATGAGCCGCTTTAAGTGAGTCCTCAAAGAGGATTTGAGCATTTTTGAGTTCTTCAAAAAAATGGATTGCAGACGACCGAAGTTTATGGGCAGCCGGGTCATATACAATAATAGTTGGCAAATTCATTGAAAGTGATTCCAAAACTGGAGTGCCAATGTGATTTGATAAATGAATCCGAGCTCGTTTGAGACTCTCTTGAAAGAGAGGGATGCAATCCTTACGCATGTCAATTTTTGGATTATACATCCGCAAGCCTTTTTTCTGGCGTTGCCGTAAAACAATCTTAGCAAGAATTTGCGGAGTAATTTTCTCGAAAAGTTGATCCGTAAGATTGATTGTATGTTGGTAAGTACTTGCGATAAAAAAACTCTCAAGTAATCCAGCATATTCTGTAACGGTTGGAAATGTAAAGACGATGTCCTTGTTGCTTTTGTATCTAATGGCCCTATCCGATAAGAGCTTTGGGTGTGGAAGAACATGATCTCCCCAACCCCATGTGAAATAATAATTTGCGAGTTCGTTTTCATAATCCTCACTGGACTGCACTTCAGAAAAACCATATCCAGCCCCGTGTTGAGAAATGCACAACTCTCGAGGCTGTGCTTCCGCGACAAGATATTTAAAAGCCTCGTTAGTGTGTATAGCATTGGCAGTAAACATGCGATTCATATGAGGGTATTCTTTGATCCAATCCACCGCATTTTTTCGATATGTGTTTAGGTATTCCACAAAAGATTGTGGAATAAAATAAAAAAAAAGTTCTGAAGCTATATTTAAGAGCTGATTCTGATTATTATTGCCACATATTTTTCGAGAGAGTTCCATTCTAAGACTAATATCCAATTCTTTGTTCGATGGTAGTAATGGTGAGAACGTATGGTGGACGATTTCTCCGTGACTTTTTATAAAAAACCAAAGGGCATTGTATAGGCTATTTTTTTGGTAGTAAGGCGACACAACTAAGGTCATGCGATTCCGAAAAAAACGGTTCAGCACGCAAATAAAGTGCTGCAAGCTACTTCTAAGGCTCTCTTTTTTTGTAATATTAGGAGTGGTTCTAGGTGTGGCAATGCTATCAATGTTAATATATTTTTTTTTGATTCCACAAAATTCAGCAACTCCCGAATACATTTGATAGTTGAAGTCATGTGATGAATAAGACATCTGGTTATAGCCGTCTGAGTCAAATGATAATGAATATGTTTTACCGCAACTTTCCATCCATACGTCATGATGTTTTGTTATTGCCCTGTTTAGGATTGCTCGCTTTTCATATAAATTATGAAGAAAATGATATATCCATCGCCCCAGAACAATTTTATAGTATTTTTCATTTTTATTTAGTCCAAATACTTCGTTGTATGCGGCAGCTACTTTTGAAAGTAGTGCGTCAAAAACCACTCCGATTTCTTTTTTGATTTGCGCTGCATCCAAAGAGCTTATGGGGTAATCGATCATTTCTGTGGTATTATTTTTGCTCAGCTTTTCTGCGATTTCACTACACCAATCCCCAGCGATCAGTACTTTAGCCGACTCTATATTTCGAGTGATCCGACCCGTTGTGACTAAAAAGGGCTGGTTATAAAGAAAAGTCACGGTTTTTTTGCCAAGATACTCATCGAACTTCTCCAAAATGGGAATTTATCGTCTGTCCTTAGGATTAGTTTTTTTATAAACTGGAGATGGTTGGGCAGTATATTAGAGTAGGGACTTCCGATATAGGGATAATCAACGTTTACGATGTCGAAACCGGCGTTTCTCAGATTCATAGATAGGGATGTGTCACTCGGAATGAGGAAATTCAACTTCTCTTCGAGAAATGGTAACGTTTTAAATAGACAATAATAAGGTGAGCTAGAGTTTGGGGTCGCAAGAAAAGCGATATGACCGCCTGGCTTCAGGCAGGTAAAAGCCCGCTGGATGTATTCGAATGGATTTGGTAGATATTGAATCGTGCCACGAAATACAACGATATCGAAGAAATTGTCAGAGTTGAATAAATCTTTTCCAAATTGAATGCCCTTCTTTTTTGCGATACTGCTAGCATAGTCCGAAATCTCCATCCCGAATGCATACTTTTTGTTCCACCCTATGGCGTCGATAAACTCGCCTGTGGAGCAGCCGACATCAAGGAGCGATCCTTCGTTGAAGATTTTTTCGCCGATGAAGGAAGTGAGGTATTTCTTCTCTTTAACAAAACTCAATTGCCTCAGGTGATCATTGCCGAGGCGAGTTTTGAAATAATCCTTTCCAAATCCATCATAGTCACTCATGAAGAATGCCCAAGTTTAGCTGTTTTTTTATGGATGTGGCTATACCCTTAATTCCATCAGAAATAGGGTGGTAGTAATAAGAATAGTCAAAACTAAGATTAGTTTTTCTCATGAATCGAGTGATGCTAGTGAGAATGAAATCACAGAATTTTAGGCTAAAAAGAAGAATGCCATCCACAAATCTTGGTTTTAGAGGCTTTCTTAGTAATTCTGACAGTACGCGGTCAAAAACAAGGGCGGATTCCCCCGTAAACTCTTCTTTGATGAGATTGTTGAACTTATCGCTTGAGATGGGTTTGAGATGACGATCCGTTAATAGTCGTTTAATATCGTCAAGAGTATCTGGGAGATGGCAACATTCATACATCCATTCAAGTACTGGCTCCATTAGCAATGCTTTACTTTTGGTTTTTAAGTAATGATCTAGGCAGATTACGGGAGTTTGAGTGGCATAGGCGTCAACATATGAGAAAGAAGAAACTCCGACCATGCAGAGGCAGCTTGCCATCCACTCTGCGACATCATATCCTAGGTTCATCTCAAAACGAGGGCCGTATCTTTCAGTCAGGTAACGATACGTGGAGACATCCTCATTGGGATGAGGCCTGAAACTGATCTTTAGATCCGTATGATTAACGATGAATTCGAATAGATCAATGTAACAATTTATAGCCTTCGACTCGATTTCCTGACGGGCTGCCGTCTGCACACGGTTTGAAAGTGATGGTTCTGACAGGTAAAAATCCAACAAGCCTCGCTTATAAATGTCGTTTAATGCGGCAAATCTCCCAATAAATCCAATTTTTTTATCACGTTTCACACTTGTCTGGTACTCACGTGCGATGGGTAAGCGTGAATAGCCTACCCGCTTCAATTTTTGAGGGTTATCTATTATTCTATTTTCTTTGAACCACTGGAGAGAATTTCTGCCCCAAAAAAAAATTGCCTCTACATTGCTGAATTCGAATATCTCTGGATAAACCAATTTGTATTGAGAATTAGCTAAAAACCCCTCAGATGGCATAAAGAAGATTTCACTATTGTACCCCTTTGCTATATGCTGGACATGCTGTTCGTAACACGCATCGATTTGACCAAGGAGAAATAGCTTCTGGGGTATAATATGTTTAAAAAATCTTGAAAAATTTCTTCTGGAACAGATAAATGTTCTGACCCCACGCTCATTGAGGGCGCGTTCAATGATATAGCAGGTTGATAAATCTCTTCTTAAAGCGTCGGCGTATAGAAACACTATATTGGTTTGAATAGGCATCACTCTTCATTCTTCAATAAGCCTGCACCCTCTAAAATCTGAGCTGTTTGAATTAGATCAAGGATAGAGGTGTTCATTTTTTCTGCGATGCTTAATAAGTCATGATTTCCATCTGAATAATTTAACACCCACATTCTATTGCGGATTTCATCGGAGTGATCCTTTTGTACTCCGAGCGATGGGTAGAGGCCTCTTTTAGACAATTGTGGTTCGCAAAATGGATTTTGGGAATGATAATGTCTATTGCCTTCCATCCCCAGAACTATTTTATAATAGAGGTCTAGAGTTTCCCCGAGAGCCTGAGCGGTGACGAATTTAAGGTTGTCATCACTGGTGTGGTACTGGGGATATTCTGTATAGACGGATCTCATTAGTAATCCCATTGGCAAATTAAACCCCGGAGAGCTATATTGTCTCTCATCGCTTCCTCCAGGCCAAAAATTGCGTATTTGATAAGGATGGTTGCTGAACTTGAGTATGTTTTCGGAGAGACGATCGATTTCATGATTGCCGTGTCTTGTCTTCTTATAGTTGAATTTTCCTGGATCTCCACAACAAGTAACCACAAAGCCCGCATGGACCCTTTCTTTAATTGTTGACTGGTTGAGGTTAAGATAGGAAATGGCCCCGATCGTTTCGGGTATGAATAAAAACCGGTAGGAATAGCGTCGCTTTTCCCTGGAAATTTCCTGGTACAGCTGAGCTGTTGTGACGACTCCCGAAAGGCAATCGTTGGCCATAGACGGATGACAATAATAACATGAAAATAGTATCTCCTTGTCGGTTTCTCCCGGCAGATAGACCTCAGCCAAAATTAGATTCCCCGGCTTTAGAGTTGAATTGATTTCGACATAATATTTTTCATCCTTCATTTTGAGGAAATCATTGTGTCGCATACAAAAACCCCAGCGTTTTTTGTAATAACTGGTGAGGTAGGGGATTGTGTCGGGCTTGTTTGGCAGGGTAAAAATATGGGGTGTTAGCTCTTTGATTGTAAACCAGCCGCAGACAGGCACGCTGTAACCCATCAAGTGCAGATTGTTTTCGGAAAAATCGACAATTTTCACACCCGCGGTGTCTCTGATAAAGGCCGAGGAAATATGCCATTCGTCAGGAACCTCCCAGTCGAAACATTTTGTTCCGCTCGGCACGTAGGTATATTGCAGGGGGACATCTTTTTCAATAACCGACAGAGTTTCCTGAACGCCGGTTCCAGTTAAACTGCGACAGAAAGGAAAGAGCTCTGCTAGCAGAGCATACATCTTGAGGCCTGTCTCGTTCCGGTCGATCATAATTAGGCGTAATGCTTGAGGTGTTTTTTTGAAAAGTTTAGGATTTTTTCTGAGAGAGTGTCATCCCTCTTCATAAGATCAAAAATGGAGTTCATAGAGTAATCAGACAGGGAATTCATTATCTTTTCACAATGAATGAAGTCCTCCTTGTAATCCACCGTAAAGCGGTAATTGGCATTGATGGAATCCGACAGGGGGATCGTGGCGATATTGAAAAAGTCAGGATGTCTATAAATAAACATAGTGACATGCTCAAGATACTTTTTCTCCTGAGTCATTTCGACGATCTTCTTAAGTGCTTTAATCGAAACTGCCTCAACAAAAAGCCCCAATGAGTTCAAAATAATCGGAACCCCGTCGGCGGTGACATGTGTGCAATAATCAAGATTAGGATCGCTCAAAAAAATATCGAGTAGTTGATTCAAGGATTTTAGGTCGATAAAGGGGTTGTCGGAACAAACGCGGATAATTTTATCGCATTGAAAGACTTCCGCCGCCCCGATGAAGCGCATTAAAACATCGTCGCAATCCCCTCGAAAATACGGAATACGCGACTTCTCGCAAAATTCAACCAACTCTTGATCTTGCGGCCGATCTGTTGTTGCGATGATGATCCGATCAACCATGGGCGAAGCTTTCAGGCCAATAATTACGTGCTCTATTAATTTCTTGCCGTTGATTTCTGTCAAAACCTTACGGGGAAATCTTGATGATCCGAGTCTCGCTTGAATAATGGCATCTACTTTTTTAGTCATGTCAATTTGGCTTTACCTGGGTTCTCATTTAAATCGCGATGAACCCACCATCGATGGGAATGACCGATCCCGTGATGTACGACGAGGCATCCGAGGCCAGAAAGACGGCCGCCCCCTTCAGGTCGTCATGATAGGCCATTCGGCCCAGCGGTACTTTGCGAATATAGAGAGAATAAAAAGGCTCGCCTTGATTGTTATAATATCCACCAGGCGCTATACAATTAACCCTTACCTTTGACTTCGCCAGATAGGAGGATAGATATTTTGAAAACATGATCATGCCGCCTTTGGTGTAGGGATAATCCGGTTCCGTCTCAAAATGGGAGCCTTCATAAAGTTTCATGTCTGGAGCGACGAGTCCGTAGATCGAAGCCACGTTGATAATGCTTCCACTATTTTGCTTTGCCATGGCTTTTCCAAAAACCCTGCATGAGATAAAAAGACCCCTAGAGTTGACTTCCATGGATCGGTCCCAGGTCTCGACGGTATCGTCAAAAAATTTCTTCATGGGCCTTTCGACGCCACAGTTTATCAGGATATCCGGAGTCTTGGAGTCAGCTGATATGGATCTCAGCGAAGACGTAACATTTTTTTCATCGGATTGATCCAATTGAATAGCATGAGTATCGAGGCCCAAAAGACGCAGCTTGTTAGAGGCTTCCTGGATTTGAACTGTATTTTTTGAGGCGATATAAACCCGAGCCCCTGCTTCGGCGAGAGCTTCGCTCATCGGAAATCCGATTTTTCCCGCTCCACCGATAACGAGGGCAACCTTGCCTTTGAGAGAAAACAACTCGTTAATATGCATAGGTCAACATAACAGGCTATTCAATACAGGCCAAAGTTACAGGATTTATTTTCTTTCCATCAGCTTTTTTTGATATATCACCTGCCAATACGATTTTGGCGATTCCAATCATCTCATCAAACGGGAAAGCCTTTTCTCCGGATTTTGCTAGCTGTACGAACCGGATCATCATTTCGCGAAAACTGTAAAAAAAATCCTGGAATAGCACGGGATATGGGGCATATTTTTCAGAATAGCATGTAAATTGAATCGGAAGATGAATATCTTCTATAAATTCTAAAATGACATTAAGTCCAGTGCTAAACTGTATCTGGACAATGTCGTGATAAGGTTTGGTTCTTAGCGATCGGACCCAATCAATGTCATAGCCAAAAATTGGGACGATGCCCTCCAGCAAGTGATGACCGTATCTTAACCAGCTGACTCGACTCATGCCATGAATGCTTTTTATCATTAGGTTTGAACACTTTTCCTTCGCGATGAGCACATCGCGGGTGAACCTCATTGAAGATCCAGCCATGATTGGATAGTCGTCGCTGGTATATTTCAGAAGCTCTTCTAGATCTTGAGAGTTTGCGACAAGTTGTTTGTCGATAAAAATTGGGATCCTTTTTTTTAAAAATGGCATCGCCATCTTCAAGTGATTCCATGGGTCGTCTCTAGCTAAAATGACAGCGTCTACCTCGTCGATCATTTCTTCCATTTGATCGACTATGTTTGGAATCAGAGAAACGCGGGCTACATCCTCGGAAAGCTGCTTATCTTGAGTCCAGATATGTGTCACTTTAGCGGATTCAATAAAAACTTTATTGTTGTGTTCCCTGGGTAGGTACTCCTGGATGAGTTTAAAAGGACAGCGGCGTTTAAGCTCTTCAGGGTCATAGCCGTTAAAAATGGCCGAATAAGAGAAAGGGTGCCCATTGCCCTCGTTCATACCGATAATTCCTAGTTTCATCATCGTTGGGAGATAATTCAATTACCAGATAGTAAAGCCGCCATCGACTACGAGGTTATGTCCTGTGACATAGGAAGAAGCTGTCGTCGCGAGAAAGAGAAGAGGACCGCAAAGTTCCTCCGCTTTGGCCATACGCCCTAAGGGGACCTTCTGATTATAGCGTTCAACGAAACCCGGCTCCTGATTGTTATATATTCCGCCCGGACTGATCGAATTTACGCGAATATTATCTTTTGCCATATGAACGGCAAGATATCTCGTTAACTGAATAACACCACCCTTGCTTGCTGCATATACATCCGGGCTGTTGAGTCCTGATGTGCCATAAAGCCGAGGATCGGCGCTAACAATCCCATAAATGGATCCTATATTTATGATAGATCCACCACCAGCTTTCTTCATAAATCTTCCTGCAGTTTGGCAACAATAAAAGACACCGCTGAGATTTACACGCAGAATTGATTCAAATTCCTCAGCGGATCTCATTTCATATGAAATGGATGTATGTTTATAGGCCCCATTCACAAGAATTTGGGGTAAGCCAAATCGGCTTTCCACATCAGAGAATGTTTTTTCAATAGATTTTGGATCAGTAACATCAATAAAAATAGGATGAATATTGGAATGTCCCAATTCATTGCATTGGAGCACGCATTTTTCTTCATTATAGTCAGCTGCAATTACAGTTGCCCCATTTTCAGCAAGACATTTAATGAAATATTTTCCCAGTAATCCAGCACTGCCGGTTACTATAGCAATTTTCCCCTCTAAATCTTTTTCTTTTATGGGCATCTAAGTAGTTACTCCTAAAGTATTTAGCATAGAACGTGGTAACCTGATAAGTCGTTCGGCAATTAGTAAGTCATAAAGGGAGTGAATGGTGATAGCACTATGCCGATCTATTAAAAAGCTGCCTACCTGCGAAGAATAAAGATCTTTAGCGAGATAATTATTGCTAAAACCTACTTCCATTCCTCCTGCGCCTCGATATAGGGACCGTTGAGTAAGATTTTCATTGGGTCGACTGATGCATTTAAAAAAGCCATTTTCATCCACCCAAATCCAATCTTCATCCTCAATCATACTAATAACGAAGTCAAATTTATGGCTGATGTAGTGTTCAATAATAGAGTCTATATCTTTTGGTTGCCTGAAAGGACAATTGGGCCATAAAACGATGACTAAATCAAAGCTTCCTTGAATGTTTTGCAGGGTATGCTGTACAACCTTTTTTATTGATGAAACAGTGAGTTCTTTGGGTCTTAAAAATGGGACTGTGGCTCCAAATAATTTTGCCAGATCAGCGATGAACTGGTCCTCAGTAGACACCATAATAACATCAATGAGGGTTGTTTTTTTTGCCGCTTCAATAGTGTACTGGATCAATGGTTTGCCATTGAGCTCTCTTAGATTGAGTGAAGAAACCTGATCATTAGATCCTCTGGCAGGAATGATACACAGAGTTGACGGATTTGTTTTATTCATAAATTAGTGCTTAGATTTTATCCCATTCTGCAATAATTTCGATAGCCCTCTCATAATCTAATATCTGTCCCATATCGAGCCATTGAGCGCCAATGTCAAAAACCTTAACGCGGCGATCATTTCTTATGAGTTTTTCTATGAGGCTAGGCATATCAAAATATTTATCGTGAGGAAGATATTGAAGTGCACGGTGACTCATTGCATATATCCCGGTGTTAATTTTGTGATAATAACTAGGTTTTTCAGCAAGGCTTGTTAGGTGCTTATCATTGTCAAAATCAACGACCGCATAGGGCACTTTGTACTCATATTGTTTGATGGATGTTGTCAGGTCAGATTCTGATTTTATATGAAAATTCATGAGTTCGAGTAGGGGTGCTCGAACAAGGAGATCGCCATTGATAACGCAGAAGGTATCTTTTAGCTGATCTTTTATGAGAGAGAGAGAGCCTGCAGTCCCTAATTTTTGTTTCTCAATAAAAATGGTAATTTTGAAGTTATTGGCGTTCTCTTTTTCCCATTTTTCAAAAAAATCTAAAAATTGTTCGGGCTTGTAATTTACGACAACAATTACCTCTGTGAAGCCACAATCCTTTAGCAAAGCCAATGTGCATTCGACAACCGTCTTATCCCCTACAGGCAGTAACGGTTTTGGAATGGCATATGTAAATGGTCTAAGACGAACACCCTCACCGCCTGCTACGATCACTGCTTGCATGATTTGTAAGATCCCTTCAGTTTTTTGGCAATAGAGTCGATATTTTATCCAAAATTCTTTGTCGGCCTAACCCGTCTACAATTTTCTTTGCATTGGCTGATAAGCTTTTTCGAGTTTTCATATTTTTAAGTAGCTTATTGAAATGTTGTTGTATATTTATTTCGTCCACATCTGAATGTAAGCCCAAACTTATTACTACACCTTCAGAAGCGAGTTGGTTGGCAAATTCCAATTGGTGTAGGCCCTGAGAAATAACTAGGGTAGGGATCCCTAAAAAACACAACTCATACATTGTATTGCCTCCAGCTGATATGGCTAGATCCGCCTCTGCCATTAAGTCTGAAAGTTCTTCAATATTTTCCATTAAATGGAATCGAGAATCCAAAGACGGTCTAAAATCTGCCAGCTCATTTCGATATTTAAAAGAGGGGCCAATATGAACCAGAAAGATGAGATCCTCGCGTACATTTTGCAGAGCTTTTAACACCTTGATAGTAATCCTTCCAGGATCTGTGCCACCCATTGTGATCAATACCTTCCGGACTTTGTCGAGATTTCGTTGTCGAGGTTTTTTAAGAATCTCCTTTCTTAGGATCGCATATCCCGGACCGAAGCATTGATGGGTAGTTGGAGTTATCATATGGTAGCCAGCAAATGCATTGCAGTTGATCATGAGAGTTGTGCCTATATTAGCCATCTCCAATTCATGCAGAGAAACTGTTGGTACTCCGAGAGCCTGAAATTTCTGAAAATATCCTTCAGGATAAATGAATAGGTCAAAAAGTAAAATGTCTATCTTTGAAATATTTTGCTGCGATTTGAAGATTAAAAGCTCCTCATCCAGCGAGGCATTTTCCGGGATCGCTATCACGTGCTCATTGCTGAAGCTATGTTCAACAAGCTGCTTTGTTTTTGAGAAAAAAATTATTTTTGAGAAAATAGGATCCCTACTAAGGGCATAACAACGGTATAAATGTCCCAATCCAAGCTCATTGCTAGCATCGACTCTTATCCCTAAAGACGGCGTCATTTTATTAATGTGATAATATCTAGCGGATCATCTCGAGTGTAATTGGAGTATCTGCGGGAATGTTGATGCTCGCCTTGCTTCCGACAACAATATTTATCAGTTTAGGGTAGATTCCAGTGCCGGGGCGCTTACAAGTGAGCATCTCTGCGGTAATGGTTCCACCCATGGGGATATTAATTTTGGATACAACACTCTTACGGGCATATAAGTAAGCCTTGGACTCCGCTTCATAATAACCACTGGTGAAAGTCCCTTTGCACTTTTCAACTCTTCTGATGTTGAGAACCAATTCTTTCAACTCATCTGGGTCGACGGATAACAAATGATCAGGGCTATCCGGAAGAGATTTGTCAATTGTGTAATGCTTCTCGATTGTTCTGGCCCCCATGGCCACTGCCGCAACGGGAATGACAATGCCCAGCGTGTGATCTGAATAGCCAATTGGGATATCGGGGAAAATCTGTTGCAATCTTTGCATTTTGAGTAGATTGGCATCTTCATCTTTGCATGGATAGCTTAGAATGCAATGTTGTAGAATAATCTGGTCGTTACCTGTGCTACGAATCAATGAGACGGCCTCTTCAATCTCACCGATAGAGGCTGTTCCCGTTGATAAGATGATAGGCTTCCCGATGATAGCAATGCGTTCTAAGAGTTGAGGATAAATAATGTCCGATGACGATATTTTGTAAAAGTCCATTCCTATCTCCTTGAGGATGTCTACGTCGCCCAAGTTGAAGGGTGTTGAACAAAAAAGAATATTATTTTCCTGGCAGCATTTTTTGAGTTCGAAATAGGCATCGAAAGGAAGGTCGTCAATATTTTTGAATGTGTCGTATTGAGTCCCAGATACGCCTCGATCGAGTGCTGGGTCCCAATAGCGTGGGGCAGATTTAGTGGTAATGGTCTCTGCTTTATAGGTTTGAAATTTGATGACGTCGGCACCTGCATTTGCTGCGGCCGTGATGAGATCTTTAGCCCTCTGTACGTCATTATTATGGTTAACTCCCGCTTCGGCAATGACCAAACAAGGGTGATCCTCGCCTACTACACGATTTCCCAATTTAATTTCTTTCATATCCAACCCCCCATTTTAAATTTTGGATGCCACTTGTTAGCACCAATAGCCACAAGTCCTCTTGCAATAGCCAAATCAAACGGCGCATCGATGTCGATCATGGTTTCTTCCGACATTGGGAATAAATAACTTTTTTTATCAAAAAAAACTCTCGATTTACGCAGATAGTCTGTTTGGCAGATATATAGAGCACCTGTCATAAACAACACTTTTGGGAAGTCTTGGCGCTGTTTCCAGGCAGGTTTCCGAAAAACGTAACTGAATTGATTTGAAGTGGCGACATTGCGATGTACATAATCACTTGGGTGATGCCAGACTCGAGAGACACCAACCAAACTCGCGAGATGTTTGTTCCGAAAGAGCTGTATGGCGGCATTTAACTCTTTTGGGCGACGAAATGGACAGGTGGGTTGGAGCAAGACAACTGTATCCACTTTGCAGCGTTCCTTTCCTTCCAGGAAGTCCACCGCGTGCAAAACCACATCATGAGAAGCTACTGAAGAACCAGTTAAGTATCGTGGGCGAACAAACGGTACTTCGATACGTGAATAATGGGTAGAAGCCCACTTGATTGCTTCTGGTATATCTGTGCTTAGGAGTATGCGGTCTAATTTGCGACAATTTTCTGCTGTGGCCAGAGTGAAATCAATTAAGGGACGACCTCCCAAATCAACCATGTTCTTGCCGGGGATGCCCTTAGAACCTTTACGCGCCGGAATAATTCCTAGTATCATGTGATTAGAGAGTCGCCAGTATACGCATAATTGCCTCGCCACGTTCCTGCATTTTCTCTGCGGAGTCTTTGACAAAAATGGGAATTGCCACGGAGCGGTTAAGTAATTGTGCGCTTTTGGACCATGCGGTATCCCAACTATCTCGATATGAGGGAACATTCTTGAACATATGATTCCAAGTGCCCGCAAAATGCCAGTCGATGGCATCGGGTACATTTTTTGTGAGAAACCCAGCTACGAGATATTTTTTGAGAAAATTGTTGCATAGCTTGTCATTTTCAAAATTAAAAATCAATGTATCTGCTAATTCATCATGATCATCAGTGATACGGCGGAATTTTATTTTGTCACTTCGCTTCAAGACCTCTTTTAGCGCCTGTTTGTTGCGGCGATTGATAGCAACGATGGTGTCTAGTTTGCGCAGCTGGGCTAGTCCCACGGCCGCCTGCATTTCAGTCATGCGAAAATTTAGTCCCGGGATCGTGCGGGTGTCACGACCTCGTGGTAAAGCCGGATTGCTCTCATGTCCGTGATCATGGAATTCTCGGCAAAACTTATGGATTTCAGCGTTGTTGCTGACAATCAATCCACCTTCACCCGTGGTTATAGTTTTGGCGAAATCTAAACTAAAAATCCCAGCATCAGCGAGCGTGCCCGAATACTTGCCGCGATATTTTGCTCCCAAGGCTTCGCATCCATCTTCGAGTACAGGGATTTTGAAGCGGCGTGCGATGCCTTGAATGTACTCCATGTCAGCCGTATTCCCTAACATGTGTACTGGAATGATTAGTTTTGTTTTCTGGGTAATTGCATTCTCCAGTGCGACTGGATCCATGTTGTAAGTGTCATCAATATCAACAATGACAGGCACAGCGCCGATTGCAATGATGGCTTCAACGGTTGCTACAAAGGTGAACGACTGCGTAATGACTTCATCGCCAGCTTTAACCCCCATGGCTAACATGGCGATATATTGAGCAATCGTGCCAGAGGTTGTTGCCTGCACATGGGAGCATTTAAATTTTTCTGAAAAAGATTTCTCAAACTCTCGCACCCGATATCGACCATTACGTTGCGGGATAAAGCCATGGGCGAAAAGCACTCCATTGCTTTGGTCAAATATTTCATTGAGTTCGGCGCGCTCTTCATTGCCGATTAATTCGAATCCAGGCATATATTATCTTTCTTAATGATGGTTACCAAAGTGGGTAATTAGTATTGTCTGTGCGCTTTATTTTGCTTTTAAAAATCTTATTGAGTATGGCGACAATATTATGAAGCAATGTTTTGAATTTATTCAACATAGATGTATCAATTATCCAGACTCTCTTGAATAACTTCAGCAAGACGCTCTGCCACGAGGTAATTCCCGTATCTGTTTAAGTGGCCGGAGTCTATATATACCTCATCGTCAATATGGTCGAAAACATCAGTCAAGTCATAAAAGTATGGCCGCGCCGTGTTGAGGTTCGCAAGTTGAGAAACTTCCAGGTAAAAACCGTGAAACAGCCTAGGATCGCCGCTAGAGAATCCATTTTCTCGCCATTCTGTTTCATTGGAGGTCAACTTTTTTTTGCCAAAGAAAACAAGTGGTTGAAAGGCATTAATAAACTTTATGTCATTAATTTTACAAATGCTGGCTGCAATATTTTGAATGCGTGCGTATTCCAGGCTGGCTTTTTTGCAAAGTAATTCAATTTGATCATTGGTGAGCGTGATCTTGCTGATCAATTGCTGAAAAACGTTAGACGCACGTGGGGAGAAAAAACGCCTAATAATTGAATTTGCGCCCCTTTTAAACAGGCTAAATGTGATTAGCGATGAGGCTATTACAAAGCAGTTGTTGATGGCTAGTTTTATTGCTCGAATTGCAAGTGATAACCAGTCATATTGCGTTGAAAGTGTGATATCATTTTCCATGTGTCGTGTCTGAGTGCCAATAAAAGGCAGTGGGAATCTTCCTAGTGAGCGCTTGTACATTCTGATCTTTTCATTCTGCGTAAGGTGCGAACAACAGTTCCAGCCATCGTAAAAAATGACGATATCTGGTTTTAATGGCAATACTTCGTGGATAAGAAGATGAAGTGAGTCGGAGCACATCCAAGCGCCAACACCAAAGTTGATGCAAGTACTCTTTAAGTTGAATTTTTTCTCTAAAATTTTTTCTACAAGCGATGGTATTGTAAAGTCGGGTAGCCTAGAGCCTTGTCCCATCATGGTTGAACCACCAAACAGAGCCACGATTGGACGTTTACGGTTTTTGGCATTAATGACGCGTTCGTGTGCTGATTGGTCGGTAACTGAATTTTTCAAAACACCTTCATTGTCGGTGCAAAACAAATCGAACCCTTCTGTTCTTAGATCTCCCACGACGGAGATATTTTTGCCTAATCGATGCCCATAGAAGGAACTAAACGAAAAAACCTGCCGCCATTTATTAATGTCGTCTAATAATTCGTTGTTTTTGATTGTTCCCAGATATTTGGAAATTGCGGCTGCAACACTTGCCTCTTTCAAGATCGCCGTGTTATCTAACGAGGAACGTGTTAAAATTTGGATCTCATCCAGGGAGGTTGTTTCTGAAAATAGTGACATGACTTAATCAGGTGAAAATTGATTGTGATAAAATGTTTCTTTTCCATGGGCCAATTGATTGTCTTTTAATAACACACAATTGCCTATGGCCAAGACTTCAATGTCTGTTCCCATAAAGCATCTAAAGGCATCTTCTGGAGTGCAGACTATGGGTTCGCCCCGTACGTTGAAAGATGTATTGACGACGACCGGGCAACCTGTGAGTTCTTTAAACCTAGTAATGAGAGCGTAGAAGCGGGGATTGGTATCTTTGTGAACGGTTTGTAATCGAGCTGAGTAATCCACGTGAGTTACTGCGGGAATCTGTGAGCGAGGGACGTTGAGCTTCTCGATGCCGAAAAGTTGCTTATCTTTTGAAGGGATGCGCTTACTTTCTTGAACGTCGGCTACTAAAAGCATGTAGGGACTGTCTGTGTCATGATCAAACCAAAGCGAAACATCTTCGTTAAGAACACTTGGCGCAAAGGGCCGAAAGGATTCCCGATATTTTACCTTAAGGTTTAATGTTTTTTGCATCGATGGCGATCGTGGATCACCCAAGATTGATCGCCCACCTAACGCGCGTGGACCGAACTCCATGCGACCTTGGTACCAACCCAGGGCCTTGCCATCGGCCAAGGCGTTTGCACTGGCTTTAAATAATTCCTCATCTGAGAGCACGTCGTATTGAGCACCTGCCTTTGTGAGCCGTTCTTCAATGTCCTGTTGTGAATACTGGGGGCCAAGAAAGCCACCTTTCATAGTGTCAAATTTATGGATTGACCGAGGTAAATTCAACATAATGTGATAGGCGCCTAATGCAGCGCCAATTGCGCCCCCCGCATCACCCGATGCAGGCTGGATCCAGATATTGTCAAAAATACCCTCCCGCAGCAACTTACCATTCGCCACGCAATTGAGTGCTACGCCGCCGGCGAGACAAAGGTTTTTTTGCCCCGTGGATTTTGCAATCGACTTGCCTAGTTTAATCACCACTTCCTCTGTGACTAATTGAATAGAAGCGGCTAGGTCCATTTCACGCTGTGTAATCGTTGATTCAGGGTTTCGTGGCGGGCCTCCGAATAACCGATGAAAAGATTCATTCGTCATGGTGAAATCGGTGCAGAAGTTAAAATGCTGCATATTCAGCCGAAATGACCCATCCTCACGTATATCAATTAGGTGCTTTTTAATGAGATCTGCATATATAGGTTCACCATAAGGCGCTAATCCCATTAGCTTGTACTCACCCGAATTGACCTTGAACCCTGTATAATAGGTAAATGTAGAGTAGAGTAATCCTAGTGAATGTGGAAAGTGGATTTCTCGCTGAACCGTTAGCTGGTTTCCCTTGCCAATTGCCAGAGAAGTGGTTGTCCATTCGCCTACGCCATCCATGGTTAGTACGGCGGCCTCTTCAAAAGGAGATGGGAAAAAAGCGCTAGCCGCATGGCTTAAGTGATGTTCGGAGAATAAAATCTTTTTCTTCCAATTTGTCTCGCTGCAGATGAAGCTTTTTAATTCACTAACAATCATTCTTTTTTGGAATAATTTATCCTTAAGCCAAACAGGGAGCGCCGTCACGAACGACCCAAATCCACGCGGTGCAAACGCAAAATAGGTTTCTAATAAACGGTCAAACTTTAAAATAGGTTTGTCATAAAAAACTACAAGATCGATTTGACGAGCTTCAATTTTGCCTTCGGCGAGACAATACTTAATTGAATATGTTGGGAATGATGGGTCATGCTTGCGGCGAGTAAATCGCTCTTCCTGTGCCGCAGCTATAATCTCCCCATCAATGATAAGACAGGCTGCCGAATCGTGATAATAAGCAGAAATACCTATTATTTTCATGGTATAAAAGTAATTGATTTGTTCATCTAAAATTGATTTTGATATGAGTTAGGGGTTTTGCCTATTAGGTCGCGTTCGATCCAATAACTGGGTAGTTTTTTTTGGCGCAGTCGAAGCTTGTCTCTACCCATTAGTCTGCTCATCACAGCCACTGGCGTTACAATCAAATAAAAGAAAATGGCCAAGAGGATACAAATGGTCAGATTAGATAGGATGTTGATAAAGTTGTTAGTTTTCTGATGGTCTTGGGAACTCAAACGAGTTATCCGTTAAGTATGAATGGCTTTAAGAAAATGGCCAAGTGTTCTTCTATAGTAAAGGGAACTGGATTCTGATCAAACGCAGCTTGTTGGGTTCCCATGACTTTCAGGACATTATCAAACTGTTCTGGACCTATGCCAAATACGCTCAGCTTGCTTGGAACTTCCAGAATGTGCCAAAGATTCTTAATATGGCTGAGAACAAGACGTGCCTTTGTCTCAGCAGATGCATCTGAGCTTCCAAGCCCGATGAGTGGTGCCAACTCAGAATAGAGTGTAAACCCTGCATCAATATTAAACTTGATGACATCTGGGCAGAACATGCCTCCACCGATACCATGCGGCACTTTGTAGTAGACACTTAACGGATAAGAAATGGCAGCAGCCACGCCTGACCCCGAGTTCATCTGAATCATGCCCCCCAGGTGGGCTCCCAGAAGCAAATCTAGACGATGGGTCAGATTTTTTGGATCAGTTTTTAGGCTTGGAAGTGCATTGACCAGCAAGGTAAAAGCCTTTCGAACAAGCATGTCACTCATTGGATTGCGCTGTTTACAGGCAAATCCTTCCAGCGTGTGTACGAGCGCGTCAACTCCTGCACTAAGAGCTGGCCCATAAGGGCATGTAACGGTGGCTTCGCCATCGAGCATTGCCCAAGTTGGAAACATGTAACGCCCGTTGATTCCCATTTTCCGATTGCTTTTTAGATCGACAAAAGATGCGTTGAATGCAGCTTCACTGCCTGTTCCGGCGGTGGTGGGTACGAGAACCGTAGGTACACCTGGGACTTGCAGCTTATCAAAACCACGATAATCCAATGGGTCGCCGTGGTTGGTTTGCAACGCCGCGACCGCTTTTGCCGTATCCATGCAACTTCCCCCACCGACACCCACAATTACGTCATGTATATTCTTACGGAATACCTGCAGTGTGTCACGGAGAGAGTCGTAGGTTGGTTCTGCAGCCCCTGGATTTAAATGAAACCAAAAATCTTTGCCGAATTCAGCACGTAGAAGCTTTTCAACTTCTAACCACAGGGAGCTACGGGCAAATCCTGCATCTACCAAAAAGGCAGGTTTCTGAAACCTACGTTCGCGCAAGAAAGCTGGAATTGTCCTAAACAGGCCGTTGCCAGCAACCATATCGATATGAGTGAGGAAGCGAAATGTCATCATACTTTCTAAGGTTTATCGTTCGTAAAAACGTCTTGCAATGTTATGACACTTTGAAGTTCAAAGTCCTCGGTTACCACAGGAATAAGTGTGATTCCAGTTGTTAAAATTTTTCGAGCGGTAAAGAGATCTCGTGTTTGCATATATTGAAAGGATGGTTTGAAGAGGCCACGTAAAGGCGTGTGTATATCAACGCCAGACAGAATGGCGCGCAATACATCGCCTTCACTAAAAACACCTACAACCTTGCCGCTGATCCCCTTCACGATCACGCACCGGCTGTTATTTTTTTGAATCAACGCGATAGCGTCTTCCATGGTTGCAGACTCATGGATTAAAAAATTGCTGAGGATATTCATACTGAGCCCTCCTAATAAGTCAGATTCTTTACTAAAAGCTTATCGGTAATACGGGTTTCCGCAAGCAATTTTACAATGCGGGAAGTTGAATGCCCATCTCCATATGGATTTGGGCATTTGCCGCGCAAACTCTGGCGAAATTGTGAAGAGAGAGCTTGTTCTATAGCTGCGCGAATAGAATATTCATCAAAAGGGGCAGTTATTACATTTTTTCCCTGGAGTCGATTATTCTGCCGTCTGCCAAGGTTAACAGCTGGCAGCTCAAAGGTAGGTGCCTCAAGCAATGCGGAGCTTGAATTGCCTACCATGCAAGCCGAAAGTTTCATCATCCCTAGAAATTCCTGGCGTTTCAAATTAGCAAAAACGTGAAACTCACCGTGACGATGCCGATCAATTCCTTCGCGAATCATGAGCGAACCAGCATCATTATTTGGTAGAATAACTATCTTAGGAAGGTCGAACTGACGCAGCGCTGCCATGGTTGCATCAATTTGCGACTGGGCCAGATTAAACTCTTCGGTCACGGGATGTTGGACAATTAAAATAAATGGTCGGCTAAAATTGATTCCGTATTGTTGGGTCAGCTCTTCTTTTGGGGTAAACATTCCCTGTACCAGTTCATCCACCTGGGGAGCACCCACGTTGTGTACACGAAAAGGTTCTTCGCCCAGTAGGATAAGTCTTTTTGCAGCGTCCTCATTGGAGGCGAAATGGAGATGGGCATATTTTCCAATGGCATGCCGCGTCATGCCATCAATGTTTCCGGATAATTCCCCAGCCTGTATGTGAGCCACGGGAATATAGCAAAAGGCTCCTGCGATTGCCCCCATGAGTTGCTCTCCTCGGTCACCTGCCAGGATAATCCAGTCAGGCTTGCTACTCGCAAGAATATCCGCCATGGAAGATAAAAACGAACCAAGGGATTTTATTTGGGTAACGTGATTATAACCATCAAACGACATATACACTTTGTAATCCACCTTAAATCCATCGGATTCAATCTCAGCCAGAGAAAGGCCGTAGGTTGGTAGCAAGTGCATATTTGTTACACAGATCGAATATGATAATTGATCTGACTTTTCGATCATTCGTAGGATGGGCCTGATATAACCCCATTCTCCTCGCGAGCCAGTGATAAATAACAATTTTTTTCTATCTGTCATGTTAGCTTTGGACCCTCAAAATCATCCCAATGTAGCAGCTTATTTTCTGCAACATTGCGAATAGCTTTGCGACCCAAGATTTTGGGTAGAAGGTGCGAAGGGATTCCTGTCCCGGGACGCTTGGACCACAACATCTCGGATGTCAGGGTTTCACCTGAACGAATCGGACAGGTACTGACAATACTTCTAAATGCCCAAGTGCGGATTTGATTTTCACGGCTGTGGACAGCTTTATCGGATCCCAATGCGGCTTCTACCTTGCGGATTCCGTCGACAAGCATAGCCAAGTCACGAAAATCAATGGATACGGACTGGTCAGGACCAGGCGTGCGTTTATCCAGGATGACGTGCTTTTCTATAATGCATGCACCTAGCGCCACCGCTGCAAAAGACGTAAAAAGGTCTGGAGTGTGGTCAGAATGGCCGATGACGGCTTTGGCAAAACGGTTTTGCATGGTGTTGATGACCCGGAGATTGATATCTTCATAGACGGGTGGATATTCGCTTATGCAATTCAATAATGCCAGTGGCACGCCGGTTTCGACCAATGCATTGTAGGTGCGTTCGATCTCATCAACCGTGGCCATGCCTGTTGAGACGATCATTGGCTTGCCAAGCCCTGCGATACGGAGCAACGAGGGAATGTCCGTCATCTCTCCGGAACCTATTTTATAGGCGGGCACTCCTAATGGGTCGAGTTCCTGTGCGGCAGCCCAACTAAAAGGAGTGCATAGATAGACAATCCCGATTTTATCGCAGTAATCCTTGATATGTCGGTGCTGTGTGATAGTCAGTGCATACTTCTTGAGGAACTCGTAGAGTGGTTCCTCAAAGTTGGCTGACATTGGCGTATCAGGGAGCATTTCCTCATCAGGGAGGTGATGCTGGAACTTAATAGCATCAACTCCGGCGAGTTTTGCCTGTCGAGCCATTTCCAGTGCGGCCTTGAGGTCACCCATGTGGTTGTCACAGGCCTCTGCAATAATAAAGACTGGGTTTCCTGGTCCAACGAGCCGATCTGCAATTTTCATATTCGTCTCCATTTTTTGGTCAGATGCATTCTATGCGTGAATCACTTCCAAATGACTCTCCTCCACAACAACCCGTCCTCTTTCCAGTCGATACAATCTTCCGCAATACTGCACTGTGGACAGTCGATGGGCGACAATGATCACGGTTTTGGTGCCTTGTAGGACGCGTATGGCTTCCATGACGCCACGTTCGGTTGTGGTGTCGAGTGCGCTGGTTGCTTCGTCCAATACCAGCACAGCAGGATCGTGGTATAGCGCACGGGCAATGCCAATACGCTGGCGCTGACCACCGGAAAGACGGATGCCGCGTTCGCCAACCAAGGTTTCGAGTCCGTCTGGCAAACTGTCTATGAAGTCATCTAGTTGCGCAGCGCAGATGGCACGTTTGATTGCAACTTCATTGATCTGTCCACTGGGCAAGCCAAAGGCAATATTGCGGCGTAGGGTGTCGTCAGTAAGGTAGATAGACTGAGGGACATAGCCAATTTGATCCTGCCAGCCACGAAGTGTCTTCTGGATATCGATGCCATCAACTTTCACAGCGCCACTCACTGGCGTGAGAAGGCCGAGAATAATATCCACCAAGGTGCTCTTGCCTGCGCCACTGCTACCGATAAAACCAACTGAAGTTCCTCGGGGAATCGATAGACTCACTTCGCGCAGTGCATAAGCTTCGGCATTGGGATACTGAAAGTTGATATGATCAAGAACCAAAGTGTTTTTGAATGGTAAGGGCTGACTAGACTGCGGGACTATAGTTGTATCGATTAACTGAATTTCACTGTGCAAGGTGTTGATGACCGGTAAAGAGAACCGCACACTTTGAATACCCCCGATTATACGGTTGACCGATGGCATAAGGCGAAAGGCCGCAGCGGCAAACAATCCCAACGTAGGCAACAGGGTTTCCAAAGGTTTCCCCTGGCCGATAATGACTAATGCTAGAGCGGCCAATCCAGTAACGGCGAGAAGTTCTAGCCAGAGCCTGGGCAATGCCTGTAACGCAGTTTGACGCTGGCCGACCCTTGCACTGCCTATGTTGTGCCATTCGTATTGTTCGAGAAAATCGTTTTCGCGTCCAAGAATTTTTACATCTTTGGCGCCGCCCAATCCCTGCTGCAGATGTTGGATGCGAAGTCCTTCGTGATACTGACGTGCTTCGCCCCAACGTAGAATATGGCCACGGGTGATGTGATTAAATCCCCAAGCAGATAGGCCAAGGATACTTCCCACCAATAGCGACCCGAGTGGTTCGACCGTCAGGAGTAATGCTGAAATACCGAGCAACACGAAGATCTCCGTTGTCAACATGAGGCCTTGCTGGACCACGCTTGTGAGATCGCTCACTTGGCCAATGGTATTGCGGATCAACTGTGCCGAATTGCGTTGCAGGTGAAAGGTATAGGGTTGCCGCAGGTAGCCAGCAAAGAGTTTTTGAGATAGGCGAGCTTGAAGTTCAAAAATAAAGTATGCTTGTCGCCAGGCGAGAAAAGCGAGGAATAACGTTTTGACTGCATACACTCCGAATAGCGTCAGCATGCCGACAATGATCAGCTGCTTGTGGCCTGCGCTACCAAAACTATTTAGCCACAACTTCAGAAATGGATATTTAATAACCAAGTCGCCTTGAGACACCAAGGCAAGCGCAGGAATGACCATGCCAATTCCCAGGGTTTCCATTACCATACCAATGATCATCTGGCACAATAACACCAAAGCCATTCTGTGTTGGTCATGGTTCAATAGTTGCCAAAGCTTTTTAGAAATAGTCACGTCCCTATTTTTCATCGTCCCATTCACATTCTGCTAAAAGTGGTTTAAAAAATCGGGCAAGCTACCGCCCTTTTACTTATTGGGATTCAATATACTTTTCAATAGGATAGAACACATCGTAGCCATCAAATAATAAATTACAGCTTGTATGCTTAGGTGGCCCCGAGAGGGTGTTCCTATAGATAAACTTTCAATTTGGTGCAAGAAAAATGTTTCGTGTATGCGTCTCAGTTGACAAGAGGAATTGAAGTTGTTACAGGGCTCGGCTCAATTGCAGGGTTGCCTCGTCAAAGCCTCACAGGGTAGAAAGGAAATGGATGCGTTTTTTACAGAAGCGGGTTTTTCTGTTTTTTCTCGTCTTCACCCAAATGTTAGGGGTCAATGGCGGAATCTTACTGGCTCAAGCACCGGGGGGTGGTAGCAATGTTATGATTGGTAGTCCCAGTACAGAGGTTGGTGGTCCATCAACTAATGGCAAAAGCTTCGGTAGTGAGGGGAGGTCACGCTCGACTGTTTTATTGGGTTCTCCTGGACTTCCGGGGGGGCAGATTTTTCAGGAACAAAGCTTGAGCGTCCTTAGCTATCAAGTACACATACTGGGTGAAGTTACTAACCCGGGTACTTTCCGTATCTCTGCATCCACCCGACTTTATGAAGCATTACGGAATGCAGGTGGTGTGAGCGCACAGGGATCTGAGCGTAGGATTGAATTGCGCAGGAAGGGGAGTGGGGGGCGGAGAGTGGACCTGTTTTGGTTCCGAAAGCTAGGTAAGCTGGATGATAATCCGTATCTGCTGGATAACGATGTGATTTTTGTGCCGCTACGTGATAAGGTTGCGCAGATTGAAGGGGCTGTCAAGAATCCAGGGGTTTACGAACTTCTGAATGAAAAAACGCTGGCTGATCTTATCAGTCTTGCTGGTGGCTTTACACCTGGTGTTGCTAAATCTAATCCGATTAAGATTATCCGTATCAGTTCCGGTGAGAAACAGATGTTAGATATGGAAAATACAGATACAGAGCGGTTAGCTTTCAACATTCAAAAAGGGGATGTTGTTGTTGTCCCTCACTCACTGACAGTGAATAAAAAATTTGATTACACCGTTCTAAGTTATCCAGGTGACAACGGACTTTTTTATCCGACGACGGAAGAGCGAGTCTTTGTTTTAGGGGCGGTGAGATCGCCCGGGCCTATCTCCTTTAACCCTAATTACAATATCAGGCAGTACTTAACTTTGTCGGGGGGGACGACAAAGTTGGCTAAGACCCGAAGTGTTAAAGTTATTAGCGCGGATGGTCGAGCCGTAAGAGCATCCCAAAATTTAGGAATTAATCCTGGCGATTCTATTGTAGTGCCTGAACGATATCTAGCTCCTGAGTCAATACTGTCGCTGGTCCTTGGTCTCACAACATCTGTTTTGGGTATTACAACGACCGTTTTAACACTAACAAGGTGAGGGTATGGCTGAGGATGAAATTAATTTGATTGATCTATGGAGAGTTCTTCTTAAGGGGAGAAAAAGTGTTTTTTTGATTAGTTTTACCGTAACGTTGATAGCCATTTTTTATAGTTTCTCTTTGTCAAAAATTTACAAGGCTGAGTGCAGTCTAATGCCAGTGAGTGGTCATTCTGGGTCAGCACAGCAAGCACTTGCTCGAATCGAAGGTGGAGCACTGTCATTGGGAGGATTGATGGGTCTTAATAGTAGTAGTTCTCAGATCCTAGCTGTTATACGCAGCAAGACCCTGACATCACGGGTCATTGAAGCTCTTCGTTTGATACCTGTATTATATCCTGAGTCTAACAATGAAACTAGGAAGTTGCCTACTTTAGTCCAGGCTATCGATTTATTGCAGAGTCGGACTATAATAAGTGAGGATAAAAAGAGTCAGATGATCACAATACAGGTTATGATGAATAGCCCCGAAGATGCGGCACTGATTGCAAATGGTTATTTAGATGAACTGACCAAGTTCATCAACGAGAATACCTTTACTTCAGCAAAACGAAATCGTATTTTTCTTGAGAATCAGTTGGGGAGGAATAAGATCGAGCTATTGAATTCTGGCAAAGAGCTCAACTCTTTTTATGCGTCCAATAAAATTTCCAATATTGTCCCTTCTATGGATGTGGATGTCTCGTCACATCAGGAAGAGTCAATGTCGGAAAGCAGTTATGAAGTGGTTCAACTGCAAAAGAAGCTGGAATCAAATAACTCCCAACTTAAGCAAGCTAATATCGTGAAGGATGTGCCTCAGCAAGTCTATCTTCAGTACCTCATTATTCAACGTGAGCTGTTAGGCCGACTTAATGCCTTGTTGAGTCAGGAGTACGAGATGGCCAAAATTGATGAGTCAAAAGAGGATATCAGTTTTCAGATTATCGATAGGGCGATGGTGCCGGTTAATAGATTTTCACCTCATAGAACGAAGATTGTGCTCGTGGGTTTTGCACTGTCTCTTATCTTGGGCATCTTTTACGTGATATTTCGAGATTTTTTAGGGAAAAATAAAGAAAACTAAGCGACAGCAGCAGTTTTAGAAGCACTCGCGGCTTGAGAACAAGACAGTAAGTCAGTGGTAATATTTGATAATATATCGGTCAAATTTTCCATCTCGCGACGCATCCCAATGGTAATACGCAAATAACCATCTAATTGTGGAAAGCGACTTCTATTTCGAATAAGAATATTACTGTTGGTTAGGATCTTTTCAACTTCATCAGGGCAATTAACCTTTAAGAGGACAAAGTTGGCTACAGTTGAATCAACGATTAGCCCTTTTGTCCTCATTGTATTGACAAACCATTCCTTTGTTTTGTGCATTCTTTGAATTTGTTCTTTTATATAGGCGAGATCCTCCAATGCAGCTTCGGAGGCTAATTGAGCGAGGGCATTGATATTTTTTCCATTTCTTGTCTTTTCAATGGAATGTACATTACGTGGATCGGTTATTAAATAACCACAACGTAACCCAGCCAATCCAAAGGCTTTAGAGAATGAACGAGTAATGATCAGGTTTGGGTAATCTTTTATGAGAAGTAGGCTGCTAATACCCCAAAACTCGAAATAAGCTTCATCGACAATCACCAGGGCGTTGGACACATCCAAGATAGTGCGAATTTGTTCCTCAGAATAAGTTGTTCCTGTGGGATTACCTGGATTGGCTAAGTAGATCACCTTTGTTTTGGGCGTGAGTAACTTTTCAAACCCAGCAATTTTGGCATGAAAGGGGGACGAGGAAAGGAAGGGCACTACAGACGCACCCGTTAATTCTACAAATAAACGAAAGTTATCGTAAATGGGGGAAAAGATGATCGCCTGATCTCCCTTTGTGAGATAGGTCCTGCAAATTGAATCGAGGGCATGATCGCATCCGTTGAATGTGAGAATGAACTCTGGAGGATAACCGACGTATTTGCACAAAGCCCTCTTTAGGTCCTGAGATTGTGTATCGGGGTACCAATTGAGCGGCTCGTTTTCAATAAAATCGAGCAACCGTGCACGCACATGCGGGGAAGGGGGATAAGCGGCTTCGTTGCAGTCCAGTTTTAAAAAGTTTTTTTTCCCCGGATGGGAAAGCGGCAACGATTGCGCGTCTTTGTAAGGAGACAACTTGTTGATAAAATCAAGTGCGTCTGGTTGTTTTGGCATAATCAAAAAAGTTGGGGAATTCTATGTATATTGGTCGATAATGCAAGATATAATTTTGCAGAGTTCATAGGGTAGGGAAATGATAAGTTAATAAGAACTGCCCAAGGAAATTATTTAGGTTTCTGCCAGGTTCAAAATTAAACGTGCTGGCTCGTTCATAGCCCAACTTTAAAGAAGAATCCCAGTGGTCATTCCATTCGCGTTGCCAGGCTGCAATGGAGCGGAAGCGGCGTTCCCTGGGTAGATCGGTGATTATCTGTGTTTCAGCCAGGCGGGTGTCAATATTGCTGTCACGAAACTCAACGTCCATATTGAAGGTCACTGTTGTTTTTGGGCTGATAAAGATATTAGATGTCACTTCAAATCCCCTGGCGTCAGGGCCCAAGGGGTCACCTAAGAGCAATCCATTGAGTGTGTGGCCATCTGGAAAATCTGAGTGGCGATAGAAAATAGCGGGGGTTCTTTTTACCTCAAAACGCAGATCAAGTAAGCCGTTATTAAAGACTCTTGGAAGATAGAATCCTGCCAGGTAGGCATTGCCGTCGACAAACATGGCCTTGAAAGAAGTATCGCTTTTATCATCGATATACATCTCGAGATAAAGTTGCAGGTTGCGTAATGGCGGGATGCGCAACGATCCTTCTATGCCGGATATACGGTTAGCCAGGCCCGGTAGGTCGGCATCGCTAATCCCGGCAAATGGGATGAAACCAAAAAATTCATGGATCCCATCTTTCAGCGAGATGTTGGGTGAGCCCTGACCGCCGGTGTCAAAAAAAGTGGATAATCCCAGTTCGAGGAGGGGATGGGGTTGTAGGGATAATTTTAGTCCTGTTAAAAAATCATTTTTATGAAATCGTTCGGGACCAAGGTTGGCCAGAAAAAATGTTCCTTTAAAATTTCCTAGATGTTGAAAGATCCATGGAAACCTAAAGGGATGGGGGTTGGTGATTTTAATCATGTCGAGGGGGCGTGCATTGGTGGAAAAGAGGAATGTCCCTTGGGGAGATTGTCCCCATACGATCTGGTCTCGTCCTACTTGAAGTTCGAAATTACCGATGCCAAATTTTCCGTATAACTCTTGCGCAATTGCCTCGGCCTTTGCGGGGCCTGTGTTGGGGATGAGTGTGGCGAAACGGGGATGGGCGAACAAAGAGAAATAGGGGGTGAGTTGTGCCCAATGTCGGGTTTCTAAGGCGACGACACTGCCGTCCACATAGTGGCGCCCATTCTGATAATTGACCAAGGGGTTGATGAAGGCATTGATGCTCCCCACGCCATTACTAGGCGGTACTTGTCGGATCGGGCTATCGAGTAAGGTGGTTTCGAAGGTGAGGCTCTCCAAGGGGGCAATGACAAAATCTTTTTTCTGATCACTTGAATCATACTGTTGGAGTCGGTGGTTGATCACATCTTCTAAATCAAGGAAGAAATCGATGCTGGCATCAAGTGTGATTGAAGAGTTCTTTTCCTTTTCCAATTGTTCTTGGGCTTCATGAAGCATTCGGACAATCTCCTCTTGGGTATAGGGTCTTTGTCCATAGAGGTAGCTTTTGATGAGCCCTGCTCCCATGAGTCGATCAAGATCCCGATAAATCGGGTCACTGACTGGGATATTGATAGAGCTCCTCGCCAGGAGCGGGGGGGAGAGGCCGATGAGATAGGTCAGCGATAGGGCGATAAGAATGATTTTTTTCATATTAGATTTTAACCGAGTCGATGATGAATTCCATGAGTCCCTTCACGGCTAGGTGTGGGGCCGTTTTTTGGAGGCGCATTTGACAGGAGGGGGTGGTGGTGATGAGTAAGGAGGCGCCGGTTTTGTGAAACTCCTCGAGGAACATTTGCGTCACCTTTTGTGCGATGTGCGGGTAGGTGAGGGAGAGGAGCCCTCCATCGCCGCAGCAGCCGCTGTGTTCACGATTTTCCGTAAATTCCAGCGGGGCTTGTCCCGACACCAATTCTAATAATTCCCTAGGCTCCTGATAAACGGCTAAGCGCCGACCTCCCAAGGTGCAAGCATCGTGGTAGGCCATTGGGGGCATTGGTTGGCGCCCAGTCCTCTTCCAGATATTCTTCAGCATGGGCAGGATGTAAGACGGCGTGGTCATGATCTTGGCCTTGATGGGAAAACCAACGGCCGCGTAATAGGATTTCATCGTATACAAACAATCCGAGGCACTGCTGACGATAAACTCATAGCCATTCAACAGATGGCTGTTGACCTCGGCCATTTCTTTAAAGCGTTCCATGTCGCCGGCCAGAAAGAGCGGGGCGCCACAGCACTGGATGGGTTCCTGATAGAGCCCTAATTGATACGTGCCCAGTTCGGAAAAAAAATCGAGGGTACGTTTAATGATGGGGGCCTGAAAATTAATCTCGGTGCACCCAGGGAAATAGACCCCTCGCTTTGGGCTGTCTGATATTTCCTTGGGGAGTTGTTGGTGGAGTATTTTTTTCAGGTCTTTTCCGTAGGGGTTATTAAATTTGGAAAACTTCTCGCAAAATTCATAAATGACCTTGGGGGCTACCAAGGTGGCGAAGGCCTTGGAGCGGTAATGATCTAAAGTTTCTGGAATCGGGTTCCCCAGGTCACAAGAGGGCTCGGAACGCCCACAGTTGAAGCATTTGTAAGCCAAGGCATAATCCTCGACGGGGAGTTGCCCGCTGTTCACCTGTTTCATGGTGGTCATTTTTCCCCAGGGAGTGGAAGCTTCCTGAGGGTCCGCATCCGCCACCGGACAGCTGGCATTGCAGAGTTTTGGGCAGACTTGGCAATAATTGACTGCGGTTTGGGGATCATTCAATGTGGATCCCTCCATGGGCATCGGCCAGACGAATGATGGCGGCTAGTTCTGCCCCTACGAGGTCAAATCGTCCTGCTAGTTTTAGATTGATACGAACGGCGTGACGATTGGTTTTCTTGATTTCAATGGATTTGGGTTGAACCCCGCTTGCTTGCAAGGCCCTCAGAAAGGGCTGAGGGTCTGAAAAACGGTAGGGAATGGTTTCAACGCGTTCCGGTTTGGGACGAATTCGTAAAGTTATTTCGATGATCCGGCCAAACTGAGTCCCGGATTGAATAAAAATCTTGGTAAAGTTAGGGCCGGTGGAGGAATGGGCGACGCGCTTCGTTCTGAGCAGACCCTGCTTGGAATCAAGCTCGACAGAGATAATATCAAGCAAGGGTAGGGCCTTGCTTAATGACATCGTTTCCTTGGCGGGGAGGTCTGCCATATAGCCTTCGGCGGAGAGGCGTTGTTTGAGTTGTTGAACCGTTCCGTTGATTCGACAAGTGGCTAGGAGGGAAATAGGGTCTATGTGTACGTTCATAGCGAAGAATTTTTATAAACTCATTTTTCCCGGATTCATAATCCCGGCAGGATCGAGCTTTTTTTTGACAGCCTTAAAAACCTTCATACAGTTTTCCAATTCTCTTTCTAGATAGGGCGCTTTTAAGAGGCCAATGCCATGCTGATGGCTGATGGTCCCTCCCGCCAAGAGGCACGTTTCCATCGCCTCTTGCCACACCTCTTGATAAAGAGCCAGGTCTTGTTCGTAGGAACCTGTTTTCCCGGCAAAGGTGAAGGAAATGGCACAACTGTCCGGAGTGGCATGCGAGAAGTGCGCCATGAGACACACCTTGTGTTGCAAGGCTCGAGTGATCTTTTGATACAACCCTTCCAGTAGATCCCAAGTGGTGGCGACTTCAATGGTGTCCATAAACCCTCCCTCATCAAACAGTTGCGGTATCATAAATGAGGGGTGATGGCGTTGTTGCTTCCACTGTTCTCCAGGCCCAGGCCCCAGGTCGCGCGCGATGACTTTTTGGCACAGGGAGAGGGCGATTTTTTCTTGTTCGGAAATGAACGTTTTTTCTCCGGCAAACCCTACGATGAGGATGACCTCCAGCGGGAGTAGATTTAACAGGGTTGTCATACGCGGATGTTGCAATAACCAGTTTTGGCCTCCCTGCTTGAGTTGTGTCATCAGCGTCTTTTGTTCTGAGGTGGAGGTTTCGCGACTGTGCTCAAACAAGAGACTTAACGGATCGTGCAGGTGCAGTACGGTTGGGCGCAGATTCGCCTGAATGATCAAACGCATGGCCATGAGCCCGCTTTCCAGCCGATTAAAACTAATGCCTCGATAACACTCGGCGGGCGGCAGTGGCTGGATTTTTAGCCGGGCCTTGGTGATAATGCCGCAGGTGCCTTCCGTGCCGACGAACAGGTCTTTGGTGCGAATTTTTGGAAACAGTTTGGCATGTCGGCCGAAACGGATGAGTTCCCCGCGGGGGGTTACGACCTCGGCTTCTTCGAGCCTATCTTCTACGTCCGCAGAGCGGGCGGCGAGATACCCTCCCAAGGTGGCGGACCTCGCGGGTGTTGGAAAGTGCAAGGTATAACCGGTTCGGTTCAGCTCTGCTTCCAGTTTCCAGCCCAGCATACCGGTTTCGATGTCGGCGGTCCCTTGTTCGTTATTCAATTTAAGGATCTTGTCCATTCGCTTTAGGTCAATGATCATCCCGCCCCGTACCGGAATAGTGCCCCCCACCACACCGGAGCCACCCCCAAACGGCACAATCGGAATTTTGAGTCGATTGGCCAGCTTCACCAGCTTGACCACCTCATGGGCGTCTTCCGGCCAGCAGACCACATGGGGCCGCATGGGGGCAAAGTTGGGATCGCCAGACTGGTCCCGTAATTTCAAGGTGATCTCCGCTGACATGTCACGCGAATAAAGCAGCCGATTGGCCGCCGTATCGGACCAGCGTTCCCCAAGGATACGTGTCAGTTCACGCGGTAGTTGTTCGTAAGGCTTCATTTTGTTTGTTTTGGATAAATTCCATCAATCTTTTAATGGGGACACCCGTAGGACACATCGTTTCACAGCCGGCACAGGCATCGCATGATGTGAGATTGAGCGGCAGATTGCCCGCAAAGTCTGGAATCGACCGGGACGCATGTGGAAGAAAGGATGGACCTAAATGATTTTGCATGAGTGTGGGGCAGGAGCTATCACAAAGACCGCAACTGATACAACGTCCTAACAAAGGCAACAGGGTTTTATCTTGTGGTGAGAAAGGGACGATCTTGTCGGCTTGATAGAAGTTCAAAAATTCCTTAAATCCGGGTGATTTTATCCCGCACAAGCGGCGCCCCACATGCTTAAGGAAGTGCCAACCCAAGAAGGCGGTGGCATAGAGGGCCTTGGGACTTTTCACGCCAGCCTCCCCGCCAGCAGACCACTTCCCACCGCCACCCCCATGCCGGAGTGATCGACGGCCGGATTGTATCCTGCCAAGAGAGACCCGGCCACCCGTAAGTTTTGATAAACAATATTGTTCCGCTCATCCACAGGTTGCAGCTGATCGTTGGTTTGGATCCCTACGGAGAATAATTCATGATTGGCTAAAAACTTTTTTTCCACCACTTTGCCGCTGAAGACCGGACCGGACGGGGTGATGGGGAGATGAAAGATGGGTTCGATAAAACCGGCCTCTTTCCGGAGGCCGCCTGAGAGGTATTTTCCGGAGGCGAGGATAATTTGCTCAGTTGCTAATTGTAATTCCTGATCACCCTGATGCACATGTAGTTTTGTGATCCTACCAGTTGTCGCCTCGAAGCCTACGACTTGCCCCGTCATGACCTTGCGATTCTTGTCTGCGCCGGAATTGAGAAAACGATCGATGGATTTTTGCAGCCTTAACCCGGGAACGGATGGGGGGAGGGACAAGGTTTCAAAACATGGGATGCCGGTTGTTTCGTGGAGTCGTGCCAAGATCTGGCCGGTGGTTTCCAGGCCAATGACGGGAGGTAGGATGACATGGGTTGGATGATACTGCTGACAGTGCTGCGCCACTTTCTGGCAAAACAATTCTAACCACTCTCCCTCAATTTTTTGCGCCAATTCAAAAGGCGAGCCGTACGGCTCTGGAAACTCGATCTCGGCGGTTTGTACGGGCAGCCCGCTTCGTCGACTCAGCACCTTGGCGGCCGACTTTGGGTGGCAGGTATTGAGATCTTTGATGCCTATTATCAAAAGAGATGCAGAGGATAAAGTGAGGAAGTTACCGGCGGCACCGCTCTTGGGAACGAAACCGGTGAGTTTCAGCGTACCCGCAGGGGTTAAGGCCAAGAAGCCTTGATCCAGGGAGCCCGCCAATGGGTAATTTAAGGTCTCGGTCACCATGGCAATCCCCTGAGCTAAGAAGGATGCTAGATCTCCCACTTGACGTTGGAGGTGGGCGTAGGGGTGGTGTGGATTCCATTTCAAGAGTTGCTGAATATTGTCACGTGGGGAGGTGGGGGTATGCCAAGAATCATCCGGGTGCCGCAATGGATTGCCGGCAATATCCCAGGCCCCGGATGAGAGGGCGGTGCTTCCGGGTCGCCCCCGAATGATGGTGACCTGCGCGCCCTTGCGCTCCGCCTCGAGCGCGGCGGCAATGGCGGCGATGCCGGATCCGATGATGGTTATTTGTGACATTTCAGTTATTCCCCAAATCCAAAACCCCTTGAAAAATCATTTGTAACATCTCTTCTTGTGCCACTTGATCTCCCCGTAAGATGGGGGCTCGTGCGACCCAGTTGTCCTGCAAAAAATCTTTTATATCCGAAATAAAATCGCCCGATTGTTGTAGGGGCGATCCTTGTGATCGCCCTTCTTCCAGCAAAGACGCCGCTGGCAGGGTACACAGGCACCCCTGGCAGGGCCCCATCCCAAGGCGGGTACGGCGACGGACATCACTTAAGGTCAGCGCCCCTTCGTCGACAATCGCATGCTGCGCCTCGCCCGTTGTGACGGGTTCACAGGGACAAATAATTGTTTTGGAAAAATCTTTTCGTTGCAACAGCTCCTTGGCCTTGCCTCCCTGGCGAAAGATCAGGCGTTCGGCCACATAGGGATGGATGTTAAACTCACTGGCCAGATGTTGCGGCTCTGGTACGGAGGCCCCACCAGGCAGTGGGACAACTGCTGTCCGGCAGGGCTGGTTAGAGTGCAATTTTTTGCAGATAAGATCGGTGGCCTCTTCGGCCATGATGCGGAAGGAGGCTAATTTCCCTCCCAACATGGTGAGCAGCCCCGAGACGCCATCGCGCTCTTCATGATCGACGATCTCATGTTCCCGAGAGAGCTCATCTTCGTAGACACCGCGGCCATAGAGGGTCGGGCGTACGCCGCGCCACGTGGTGATGATGCGCGCCTGGCGGATTTCGGGAAAGACGGGTGCGATCCCTTCCAGTAAATATTCAATCTCGTCCTCGGTGACGGGGATGTTGTCGAGATCGCCAAAATAATCGTCATCCGTGGTGCCGAGCAGGGTGGTGTTTTCGTGTGGATTAATAAAAATTTGCCGCCCATCGATGCATTGGGAAATCACGGCCATATTGGTGAGGCGGCGATCAAACAAGAGGTGGATGCCCTTCGACGGCCGTAGTTTGACCTCGACCCCGGCCATTGCGGCTAATTGCGGGGCCCAAGGCCCGGTGGCATTAAACACCATTTTGGCGCGGATGGTCAGCTCCTCGCCGGTCTTGGTATGACGGGTGACCACGCCATAGACCAGGTCTCTGTCGCGCAAGATTTGTTTGACCAAGGTGTGATTGCGAATCGTGGCCCCGAAATCTCGGGCGGACAGGGCGTTGGACACGCACAGCCGCTGCGTATCAATCCCCCATTCATCGAAGGTGATGGCCCCCAAGGTATCGGAAGGCAGTGATGGTTCGAGTTTTTGCACCTCCTCTTTGGAAAGTCGCGTATGGCTCTTGCCCCCCTTCATCGGGGAAAATCGGTCATAGGCCTCAAAAAATGTCTCCACCAATTCCAAACTCCAGAGGGCCTTGAGTTTTGCTTTGTTTTCTTGGCGCACCGGGACCAGAAATGGGATGCGAAAGCAGAGGTGGGGGGCGATATGCCGGATGGCGGCGGCGTCTTGGCAGGCGAGCTTGGTCGTCCCGATCTCGTACTGCATGTAACGGGGGCCGCCATGGATCATCCCGGAAGAGGCCCCTGTGGTGCCAGCGGAAAAATCGTTTTTTTCCACCAATAAAGTTTTCAGACCACGCATCGCGGCATCTCGGGCAATCCCGGTGCCGTTGCAGCCTCCGCCAATGACGATTAGATCGTAAGTTTCAACCATAAGAAGGCTGGTATTTATAGGAAAGTTGGGGGAAATGTCTAACACTTTAGCAACCACAACTGTGTTGTTGATTTTCATTAAAATCAGCAACACAGTTGTGGAATATCATTGATGCATCGGTTGTTTTAATAATGATACCGAAGTTGCGCGATCCAGATCATGGAGTCTGTAATCTTGTATACAAGTCGATGCTCGTCTGTGATGCGCCGGGACCAGTAGCCGGAGAGGGCGTGCCGGAGCGGTTCCGGTTTGCCGGTGCCTTGGTAGGGGGTTCGTGAGATTTCCTTGAGTAGGGCATTGATGCGTTCGATAAGCCTTCGGTCATGGCGCTGCCAGTAACCGTAATCCTCCCAAGCCTGCTCCGAAAAGACCAATTTCATACCGATAATGTCTTTATTTTCCCTTTTCCTTTTTCCAACTGGTCGATGGATTTCAACAACCGGCGGGTATTCTTTGGGCTGCGCAGAAGATAGGCGGTTTCCTCCAAAGAACGGTAGTCCTCCAGGGAGAGCATGATGACGGCGGCGTCTCCCTTGCGAGTAATGATAAGAGGTGAGTGATCTTGGCAAACCCGGTCGATGGCGGAAGCCAACTTAGCCCGGGCGTCGGTGTAAGTCATTGTATCCATAAAATGGCTCCCTTCTGATTCAATACATGTACAATATCCTGTACATATTGTCAAGGGAATTTCTCTGGAAAACTTTCATAAAACAACCCATACCGCACCCCCCGATCGCTGACCAAGACCTGGTCCACTTGGAGGGCTAGCATGATTTGGTGCAGCAGGAGGGTGCCGGCCAAGATGGTATCCTCCCGGCCTTTCACCATGCCGGGGAGGGCGCGCAATGCCTCCAAAGGCATTTGGGAGAAGCGGGTGATCCATGTTTCGACATCGGTTCGTTTCAGGATGGCCCCTTGGATCAATTCCGGGGTCCAGGTGGTGAGGCCTTGATGGATGGCGGCCAGGGTGGTGACGGAACCGGCAAGGCCGACCAGGGTCGGTGTGGGGGCGTATGGCAATACGCCCCTACAAAGGCCGATTGTTACCTCCTGCGCCACATAATCCCGCAACACCTGAAATTCCTCCGGTGTCGGCGGGATATGTTTCAAAAATTGCTCTGAAAGGACCACCGCCCCCAATTCGAGACTCACCCCACCATTTTGATTGATCACCTCAGTGCTGCCGCCACCAATGTCCAGGGCGACCAGATTGTCTTGTCCAAAATCATGGGTGACAGAAAGATAGGATAGCCGTGCCTCTTCGTCCCCGGAAAGAAGCCGCGTCTCCCAGCCAAATCGCGTCCCGATCTCTTGCAAAAAATCAGGACCGTCATCGGCCCGGCGAAAGGCAGACATGCCGGCGACGATCACCCGCTGCACCTCGAGTGTTTTGCAAATTTCATGATAATCTTCTAGGATCCGCAGAGTGCGGGTGCGGGCGGTGGGTAAAAAACGCTTATTTTTGTGTAACCCTTCGCCCAGGCGACTGATCTGTGCCTCATCACGCAGGATTTGTAGGGGCGTATTGCCATACGCCCCTACAGGGTCCCGTGCAATCAACAGCAGGACCGTATTTGTACCAATATCAATAATGGCGCGCATGAGTGTTTTCCCCCCTCTTAAAGTAAGAGGGGGGCAGGGGGGTGTTATTCCTTCGGCCCCCAAGCCGGTTGCAACGCCGCCCCCTTGTAAGGCAACGCTGTCTGGTTGGTCCCGTCGTCGCGCATGATAACGACTTGCGACTTGCCATTGCGGGTCGAACTGCAGGACACAAAACGGGCATTCGGGGCCCAGGTTGGGCTTTCATTGCTGCCCATGCCAGAGGTGAGACGTTGGATGCTGGATCCATCGGAATTCATGACAAAGATATCCCAAGTGCCACTATCCCTACCCTGAAACAGGATCTTGTCTCCCTTTGGCGACCAGGATGGGTTGTCGTTTTGATAGCCCACGTAGGTGAGCCGTTCGCCCGTTGACTTAAAAATATGGAGATTGCCGGCCCGCTCGGAGGCAAAGACAAAGGTGCTGCCATCGGGCGACCAGGAGGGGTTGACATCGATCCCAAAGCTCTTGGTGAGTTGCCGGATGATTTTACCATTGAGTCCCATCAGGTAGATCTCGGTGTCACCGGTCACTGCCGAGGCGACGGCGATGGCATCACCACTGGGGGTGAAGGCGGGCGAGAGGTTGATGTTGCCATTGGAGGTGATCTTTCGGCTGCCTCCTTTGGCACCGGTGACATAAATCTCGGGACGCCCCTCTTTGCCGAAACCTGAATAAGCAATGCGTCCCCCCGGGCCCCATGAGGGAGAGAGGTCGATGGAACCATCCTTGGTCACGGTATGGGCATTGTCGCCGTCCATATCCATCACGCCGATCTCTTTCTTATGTTTGCCGGCAATTACCGTGAAGGCGATCTTGGTGTCAAAGACGCCGTCCTCGCCCGTGAGCTCCTTCATCACTTCATTGGCAAAGTGGTGGGCCACCACGGACATATCCTTGGGGTCGGCTCGATAGGTGCGTCCCAGGATATGTTGTCCGAGGAACGGGTCGTAAAGATGTAGCTCTGTGGTGACCGTACTGCCGTCAAAGCGATAATCACCGCTCACCAGGGCCTGCGCCCCCACGAGGGTCCAGGGGGCGAATTTGATGGTGGCCGGATTGGATGAACGCGCCGCCGGGTCGTTGGGAAATTGCGCCGGGTCCATCAGGTCGAAGAGTCCCGTGAGTTTGAGGTCGCTGCGAATTTTTTCGCTGACCTTGCGGTCCCAATCTCCCGAGTTTTTGCCCCCGTTGGCGGTCAACGGCGTTACGGCAATGGGAAATTTTTTCTCCGAGGGTTGATCGACCTGAATATAGATGCGGGCCCCAGCTGGGGAGCTGAACAGTAGGCAGATAATTCCCAGTAGGGGCACAGCATGCTGTGCCCTTATCCTAGATGGTCTTGGCATTTTGCGGACGAAATTCAACAATAAACCCTTCATTTAAAACCTCCCATTTGAGTCGTTCGGTTGGTGGTGGTAACGGTGACGCCTTTTCGACGGAGCGGAGTGCGGATTGGTCGAAGGATTCATTTCCTGACTTTTGTTCCCACTCCGTTTCGGTGACGGCGCCATGCTCATTAATATGGACAACGATCTTAGCAATCAAGCCATAAGTTGGATCGGCGTATTTAAGCGGGATAATCCATTCGTCCATAATTTTTTTTCGGATCTTTGCCTGGTAAATCACATATTCCGGATCGCTGATCGGGACGTACTGGGCGGTGGCACTGCCAAACGTGAAGCCTCCCGGTTGTGTTTCGGGAATTTGCGCCGCCTCGGGCGGGGCCGACTTGCCGCGCTCCGCGACTTCTTTTGCCAAACGATCGAGCACGCTGGTGACGGCCTTTTGTTGTTTTGAGACGGTTGGTTTCTTGGGTAGATCGGGCAACGGTTTGGGTGGAGGCGCTTTTTTCGGTTCAGGCTTGGGTTCTGGTTTTGGTTGGGGCTTTTCGGGTTCCTTATAAGTCATCTCCGGCTTGACGGGGATGGTGGGGATTTCGGGAAGCCTTTTTTGTTCCTCGATGGTTGATTTGGGCAACCCCTCCGATTTCTTGACCGATGACCCCAAGGTGTCGTTGGGTCCCTTGGGGAGTTGCACCCAAACTACTTTTTCTTGCTGAAAATGCTTGGCGCCAAAGGGAAGGTGAGGCGAGGCGATTAAAAACAACAGGAGGAAGAGATGGGTCCCTGCCGACCAATACATGTATTTACGCATGGATCTTCGCACATTAATTCTGGGATCCTTGTTGAGTCTCCTCTTGAGTCACCAGGCCGACTCGTTCAATCCCTGATTTTTTGAGGAGCGAGACGGTTTTAACCACGAGTCCATAGTTGACCCCATCGTCGGCCCGGATAAATATCTCCCTTTTTTCTCGATGATTAAAAATCGTGGCGATCTTCCTATCGAGGTTTTCCAATGTGTAAGGTGTTTTGTCATCCTGTAAATAAAGACCACCGTCCTTGCTGACAGTCAAGGTCACATCCTGGTCTGTTCTTTCGATGGCGGGGGCCGAGGCCATGGGGAGATTGATGTCAAGCCCCTGTGATAAAAGCGGTGCTGTGACCATGAAGACAATCAAAAGAACCAGGATAACATCCACCAACGGGGTGATGTTGATCTCAGCGAGCGCTGTTTGATGCGAATTATTATTTACCTTCATTGTGCGAAATATTCCCGGCCGATGCGTTCGGTGAGGTCATTGCTAAAATTTTGCAACTGACGCGTTACGATGCGGATTTTGGTGACAAAGATATTATAAAAAATAACCGCCGGGATGGCCGCCGCCAGGCCAAAGGCCGTGGCAATCAAAGCTTCTGCGATGTAAGGTCCCACGACGGCTAAACTCGAAGAACCGGCTCGGCCAATCTGCCAAAAGGCGGATAGGATGCCCCATACAGTGCCAAACAACCCGATGAAAGGTGTTGAGCTTCCTGTCGTGGCTAGGAACGGGATGTAGCGCTCGATGCTTTCCACTTCTTCTTCAGCAGCTCGATCGATCTTCCGCCCCACACCCGCGAGCGAAAGTGGCGCCTCCCCCTCCCGATTTTTCTTCAGCAATTCTCCCAGGGCCGCCCGTAAGATGTTGGAGAGGGGGTTTTGTTGGGTTAAATGTTTGCCAATGAGGCCATCGAGTGACTTGGTTTTCCAAAAAATCTCCGCAAAGCGGAGTGATTGGATCCGGGCTTGCTTGAGTTCCCGGTGCTTGAAAAAAATGATGGCCCATGACACCACGGAAAAAGTGATCAGGATCAACAGGGTTATTTTAACCACAGGATCCGAGCCCACCAAGATCTGGAGGATATGGCTGTTGCCATTCTCCGTGGTTTGAACGGCGGTCTCGGCGTACAACGGGGTAATCAAGGAAAAGTTAAACATAGTGCGCGCAGCTTACTCAAGAACGGGAAAAAGTCAAATTTAGGATGAATAATATTTGAGGTCAGGCTCAACTTGTGTATAGTGTACAACTTCATGCAACTGAATCGAACCATCCGGGGCCTCCGGTTTTTTTTGGTTTTACTTGTCTTACTGGGATCAACTTCCGTTCGCGCGGGCGTCTACGACTACCATAAAAGGTATCTCACTCTTCAGACCGACCATTTTGCCATCCACTTTGCGGAAGAGAATGAAGTGATTGCCCGCAAGGTGGCGCGCATCACCGAGGAGGTGTATGGGGCGATGACGAAGAAATTTGACCGTCATCCCTGGGGGCGCACCGAGGTGGTTTTGACGGATGGGTTCGATTCCTCCAACGCCTTTGCGACGGTGATTCCCTACAACATGCTGACGATTCGTCTGGTGGCCCCGGCCCCGGATAACAACCTTGGGGACTACGATCATTGGCTCAAAGAGGTCATCACGCACGAGTACACGCACATCATGCATATCAGCGACACCGGCTATCCGGCCAAGGCCGTGAAGTTGCTGATCGGCAAATTGATGGCCCCGAATGGGACCAGCCCGGGTTGGATCCGCGAAGGATTGGCGGCCTATTTTGAAACGGAACAAACCACGCGGGGGAGGGGGCGCTCCTCTTTTACCGATATGATGTTGCGCACCGATATCTTGCGTGGGAAGTTTTTGAAACTCGATCAGATGGCCGGGACTCAGTATGACTGGCCCGGTTGGTTGGCGCAGTACCTCTACGGGGTCGGGTTTATGCAGTATCTGGCCGAAACTTACGGTGAGGATAAGCTCATTGAGTTTAGTCATAGCTATGGTTCGTCGCTGCGTTTCTATACCTTGAACAGTCATGCCAAGAAGGTGTTTCACGGGTCGCAAGATCCTGCGGAAAGAAAGGATAAATGCGAGGAGGCTCATTGGGTTGGCGCCGGAAATTGGCAAGTGCAGCGTACCTATCCGGAATTTTGCGGTCCCCAGGGTAAGACCTTCTACGACCTCTGGGCGGAATGGAAGGAGTCTTTGGAGAGGAAGTATGGGCAGGAAAAGGCTCAAATAGCCTCTTCCGGGCTGCAGGAAGGAGAGGTGGTGGTGGGCGCGCAGCCTCATGAGAGTAACAAGCATCCGGTTTATTCCCCCGATGGGACCAAGATGGCCTATGTGGTGGAGACGGTGGCAGGGCCTCCCCGATTGGTGTTGCGTGACTTGGAGACGGGGAAGGAACAGGTTTTAACCAAGAAGAGAAAAGAGATTTCCCAGATCAGTTTTTCGCCGGATGGTGGCCTCCTGGTGTTTTCGGCGGTTGGCCCGGTGAGTCTTTATCGCTCCAGTGCGGATCTTTTTTTAATCGCCTTAAAAGATGGCAAGGTTCGACGGCTCACCGTGGGCAAGCGGGCCCGCGATCCTTCCTTCTCTCCCGATGGGAAAAAGATCGTGTTTGTCAAGCAAGGCACGGGGGCCTCTTGGTTGGCCTATTATGATTTGGAAAAGAAACAGGTCGAAGACGAAAATCCCAACGAAGACCAACTCTCCGAACAAGAGTTTAACCACCCGCAATGGTCTCCGGATGGGCGTTGGATCGCCGTCTCGATTCATCAGAATGGCGGGCGCGATCTTTGGTTGGTGAACCCCAAGGGGGGGCAAAAAACTCGGGTCACCAACGATGTGGCCGTGGAAGATCGGCCCACTTGGGATCTCTCTGGCAAGTCGCTTTACTATTCCTCCGACAAGACCGGTGTGGCGAATATTTACCGCTACCCATTGGGCTCTCATCAAAGCTCGGCGGTGACCAATGTCTTAACGGGCGCCTATGACCCTTCGATTGGCAAGGGCGGACAATTGGCGTTTCAGTATTACACGGGGGATGGTTTTGAGATCAGGCAATTGAGCGGGCGTAGTGCCCAGGCCCGTGCCCCGATGGTGTTGGACAAGACAAAACCGAAAGAGTCGGTTGCGGCGTTGGCCAAGGAAGAGGCTGCTGTCCCGGACCCTGGTCCCTATCGTGCCTTTCGTCGTCTCTTAGTGCCGCGCTTTGTCTATCCCAATGGGGCCTTCGTCGATGGGTCGCTGTTCTTGTCCGGTCAAGTCACTAACTTTGATCCGTTGCAATGGCATGTTTGGTCCGCGATGGGTAATTTTAGGACGGACAATAATTTTTTTGGTTATGGTTTTTCGTATGTGTACCAGCGGTTCCTTCCCATCTTTTTTGGCGGATACAATGTGGCGGCCGTCAACTATGGCGACCTCTATGGTGTCGGGATTAATTATTTTGAGAATCGCAAACGTTCTTATGGCGGGATTGGTTTCCCCTTCTTGCGAGGTCGCGCCCAGGCGATGTATTTCTTCGAGGATCGGAGTTCGGAGTCAGGGATTCCTGCTGGGGCTATCACGTTTCCCACGACCGGTCATTATGCGGGATTCCATACGCAATTTAACTATGGCCGATTGGAGACTTACCCGGCCTCGATCGGCACCGAACGCGGGTTCAATCTTGGGTTGAATGTGGATGTCACCAATTCTGTTTTTGGCTCCTCCAACCAGCAAGAACAGTCGCTTTTTTATGGCGACATGAGGGGGTACATCCCCCTTGGGCACAGTCAGGTGGTGGCCCTTCGGACGGCGGGCGGGGTTTCTTTCGGGGACCGACTGACCCAGGGAAATTATAGTTTGGGAGGTTCCTTGGGGGAGGGCCCCTTCACCCAGACCTCCACGCGACTCTTTACCGTGCGTGGCATCCCGATCGGGACTTTTTCCCGTGACGATGTTTGGATGGCTTCCATGGAATACCGCTTTCCGTTGCTGCGCGTGCAGAGGGGCTTGGGGACATTGCCCTTCTTCCTCAAGGAAGGTCATTTTGCGCTCTTTGCCGATGTGGGGGATGGATTTAATCGCAACCAAACCCCGTCCAAGTTTCGCCCGATGCTCTCAGTGGGCGGAGAACTCCGTGGCGATTTCGTCTTGGGCTACGGGATCCCCGTCACGGGACGCCTGGGTTATGGCATCGTCCTGACCAACCGCGCCCGCCTCAACGGGGTGCAGGATTCCTTCACCTCCGCCTCGGCCAAGAAGGGCGTGGTGGTGTTTGAGTTAGGGAGTTCGTTTTAGTTATTCCACCAATTTGCGCAATTCGCTCTGATCTGTGCAGCGGGCCAAGGCCACTTCCATCGTGATGTTGCTTTTTTTGACGTGCTCGGCCAGGGATTGATTCAGGGTCATCATGCCCGACTCTTTTTGCCCGACTTGCATGAGCGTTTGAACTTGGTGGATCTTATCCTCACGGATCAGGTTACGGATGGCGTGGTTTGGGATCAAGAGTTCTGCCGCCATCACGCGGCCGCCATGGATATGAGGCAGGAGTTGCTGTGATAAAATCCCCTCAAGAATGAAGGAGAGCTGGGTGCGGATTTGAGGTTGTTGGTGGGGGGGGAATACATCAATGATGCGGTTGATACTCTGGACCGCCGTGTTGGTGTGCAAGGTGGCAAACACGAGGTGACCGGTTTCGGAGATGGTAATGGCCGCGGCAATGGTTTCAAGGTCGCGCATTTCACCCACCAAGATGACGTTTGGGTCTTGTCGGAGGGCATATTTGAGGCCGACGTCAAAACGATGGGTATCGGTGCCCACCTCGCGTTGACAGACGATCGATTTTTTATTCTGATGCACAAACTCAATGGGATCTTCCAGAGTCAGGATGTGCAGGGCCTGATTGGCATTGATCAGGTCAATCAGTGAGGCCAGGGTGGTGGATTTGCCGGAACCCGTCGGTCCGGTGACCAAGACGAGGCCGCGGGGTTTTTGGGTCAGGGCAATGGCCGCGGCCGGGATGCCCAGTGTCTCCGGTTTGGGGATGGCGATGGGGATGGTGCGGAAGGCCCCCGCGACGGTGTTGCGCTGCCAGGAGAGATTGACGCGGGCGCGCGCCAGGCCCGCGACCTCGAGGGAAAAATCAAGTTCGCGTTGCGCCTCAAATTCTTTTTTTTGATCGTCAGAAAGCAACTCAAAACATAGGGCCTTCACCTGATCGGGTGTGAGATTGGGCTGATTGGCGAGGGGTACCAATCGACCATCAATGCGCAAGTGGGGTGGCGTGTGAGCGGTCAGATGGAGGTCGGATGACCCTTGCTCGACCATCGCTTTTAACAAATCCTTCATGGTTGACATGGACTACTCCGATGTTTTTTTGAGGATTCCCTGAATCGCTGTCAATAGGTCTGAAAATTCGTACGGTTTTCGCATGATCTTTTTTACCCCAAGCTGTTTGGCCGTTTCGGCAATAGTAGTGGGGTTGACCCCCGTCAAGATGATCACCGGGATATCCCGAGTCGATTCCCGCTCGCTGAGACTTTCTAGCACGCGTGATCCGTTGCCGGTGGGCATCATCCAGTCCAGGACGATCAGGTCGGGTTTTTTGCGATTGGCGGCCTCAATGGTGCGGATTCCCTCGTAGCTATTGATGGTTTCATAACCCTCACTGATGAGCCGATCGCCCAATACCGAGACAAGATCATGATCGTCATCCGCGATGAGGATCTTTTGTTTCATTACCCCCATTGTAGCATCCCTTGGAACCGTTTGCAGCAGCAAGTTTTTTAGGATAGAATTAACATTCATGGCCAATGCCTTTTTAAAAATGCCGGAGAGTTGCGGGGAGAAGATGGTCACCGCTGGCCTGATTACAGCCGCTCAGCTGGCGGTGGCTCGTGTCAGTCAGTCCAATTTAGGGGAAGACCTTGGGCAAATCCTGATCAAAAAGGGGTTTCTTACCGAGGAGAAGTTTCTTGATTTTATCGGCGGCGAGTTGTCGATTTTACACGTATCCATGAATGAAGTGACCGTCGATTTGGGGCTGATCAAACAGCTCCCGCTCCCGACGGCCCGGCGTCATTTGGCCATCCCCATCCGTCGTGAGGAGGGCAAGGTCTTGGTCGCGATGGCCGACCCGTTGGATCTTTTTGCCCTGGAGGATATCCGCGTGGCCTTGCGGAGCGAGATCAGGCCCGCCTTGGCCTCGGCGCAAGAGATTGAAATGATGATTGAGCGGCATTATGCCCCCCAGCGTTCGGAGGGGGAGGATATCGAGGTTAGCCAATATTTTAGCGAGCGCAGCTGGAATGAGCCTCAAGAGAAATTGGAGGAGGTGGCCACGGGGCCCAAGGTCGTTCAAACCGTCAATCAAATCATCGCCAAGGCCTATCAGGAAGAGGCCTCCGATATTCATATCGAACCTTCGTTTCAGGGAGTGCGCGTTCGTTATCGAATTGACGGATTGTTGGAGGAAAAACTGCAGTTGTCGCGGGAGATGCAACTCCCCATCGTTTCCCGCATCAAGATCATCGCCGGATTGGACATCGCGGAACGGCGTGTACCGCAGGATGGCCGGGTGCGTCTGCGTCTTGGGGGTAACCCGCTAGACCTGCGTGTGTCAACTTTTCCGACCCTCTATGGTGAGAAGGTGGTGTTGCGGCTCCTGTCTCGCGGGGGGATTATTGGCATCGAGAAGCTGGGGTTCAATTCCCGTGATCGCAAGATATTTGCGGACGTCATCGGACGGAGCTACGGGATTTTTTTGGTGACGGGACCGACCGGTTCCGGCAAGTCGACCACGCTTTATGCGGCTCTCAATCGGCTCAATTCTTCCGAAAAGAATATTATCTCCGTGGAGGATCCGGTTGAGAGCGAAATCCCGGGCGTGAATCAAGCGCAAGTGAATCTCAAGGCCGGGTCCACTTTTGCCAGTTCGTTGCGCGCGATCCTTCGGCAGGATCCGGATGTCATCATGATCGGTGAAATTCGCGACTCTGAAACCGCGGAAATTGCCGTGCGATCCGCCATTACGGGGCATCTCGTGCTTTCCACCCTCCATACCAACAGCGCCGTCGGGGCTATTTCCCGATTGGTGGACCTCAAGGTGGAGCCTTTTTTGATCGGGTCGGCCTTGATTGGCGTGTTGGCGCAGCGTCTGGTGCGGCGGATTTGTCCCCATTGCAAGGAGCAGACGGTGGCGGATCTGGAAAAGCTGGGCCCCCTGAAGGATCAGGTTCACACGGTGTGGCGCGGCAAGGGGTGTCCGACCTGCCGCATGTCGGGTTATTTGGGACGGTTGGGGATCTTTGAATTGGTTCCGATTAATGATGCCATCCGACGTCTCATTAACGCCCGTGCCTCCGATACCGAGATTGAGCAAGCGGTCAGAAAGATGGGGGTTGGGTCGATTACGGAAGAGGGGATTGAAAAGGTGAATGCGGGCGTGACCACCATTGAGGAAGTGCTGCGGGTGACGCAGGAATAACATCCCATGCCAACATTTTCTTATCGCGCGTGTGACCCGCAAGGGGTCGTGGTTATTGGTGAAGCGGATGCCGCGCGCGCCGATGACCTGAAGGAGTTGTTGCAGCGTCAGGGATTGATCCCTCTCGCGGTTCAGCCATGCTCGTCTGGATTTAAATTCGCCAATATTTCATTGCGGGATATTTTTGATAGTTATGTGGACCCGCAGGATATCTTGGTGCTCACCCGGCAATTTTACACCCTGTTCAAGGCGGGGGTGGGGATGGAGATGTTGCTGGGCACCTTGTCGCGGCAGTCTAGTAATCGCAAACTACGTGAGACGCTCCTAAAGATTCGCAATGATATCCTTTCCGGCGAAAACCTGTCCAAGGCCTTTGCGAAGCATAGCGCTATCTTTGGGGATCTCTATGTCAACATGCTGGTGGCCGGTGAAGAGGCGGGTATCTTAGAGGAGGTTTTGAAAAATCTCGCCTCCCTCTACGAAAAAGAGTTAGAGACCAAGGCCTCGGTAAAGTCAGCGGTCCTTTATCCCAAAATAGTTGTCTTCGTCCTCGTGGTGGCCACGGCGGTTATTATGGTGACGGTGGTGCCCAAGTTTGCTTCTTTTTATGGGCATTACAAGGCGGAGTTGCCGTTACCGACCAAGATGTTGATGGCGATTAGTAATTTCTTTGTGCATTTTTGGTGGATGATGGGCCTGGGCGGCATGGTCGCTTATTATTCGTATCTCAAGTACAGCCACACCAAGCGCGGCAAGCTCAGGCTCGGGCACCTCAAATTTCAACTCCCAGTCTTTGGCCCGTTAAATCTCAGGATCGTCAACTCGAGATTTTGTCACATCCTCTCAGCGCTTTACCGGAGTGGACTTTCGATGACTCGTTGTTTGGAGATAACGAGCGGGACAATTGAAAACGGCGCTTTTTCCCGGGAGCTGGAGATTTTAAAGAACGAGATCAGCGAGGGAAAGACGCTGTCCGAGGGGATGCAGCGTTGTTCTTATTTTATGCCGATTATTGTGGAAGCCACGGCCGTGGGTGAAAAATCAGGTTCGATCGATGACATGTTGGAAAGTATGGGGGCGCATTACGACATGGAGGTGCAGCACATCGTGAAAAACCTCACGACCTTGTTGGAACCCATCTTGTTGTTCTTTATTTTTGGGATGGTCACGTTGTTTGCGTTGGCGATTTTTCTTCCGATTTGGAATTTGTCCCGGGCCGTCCAGGGGTCTTAAAGAGCGGTAAATCTCGAATATTATTCATATAATTAAACTTAACATATTATTATTGCTAATGTTTTAAGTTTAATGTAAGATAAATTTCTCAAAATAATAAAATTTAACAGGTAATCTTTTACCAAGGGGGGATTATGATGAAAAAGAAGCATAAGAAGAAAGGGCAGAAGGGCTTCACACTCATCGAACTCGTGTTAGTCATCACGGTGCTCGGTATCTTGGCAGTGGCAGCCCTGCCGTCCTTTATCAACGTGGCCCAACAGGCCCGGAATGCGTCTCGTGATGGGGTGGTGGGTGCGGTCAGGTCAGGTTTGGCCATGTTCCGTGCCAACGACCTGGCGAACAATGGCCCTCCAGGGATCTATCCGGCGACTTTGGATGTGGCGGTCGCCGGGGCTGCGGCTCCGGCCAATCTGTTATTTACCGGGCCGGCGGCTTGTCCGGCCAATATAGCCGCCTGTCCACTCTTGCAGCAGGGGATCAGCGATGCCGCCTGGAGCAAGACCGATGACACTACGTACACCTTTACCTCCGCGCCTGGAGCTGTTTTCACCTACACCTACGACCCGGCAACTGGATCATTCACGAGCCCGACGGCGCCGTAACGGTCTCGCAAAGACCGATTTCAATCTTGCAAGAGGGGAACAGGTTGCCTGTTCCCCTCTTGTCATTTGTAGGGGGGCTATGAACAAACATCACGGCTTTACCCTCATTGAACTTGTCCTGACCCTCTCGTTGCTCTCGATCTTGGGGGTATCGGCGATCACGGCGATGGTCAATGTGGGGACGATGAAGGCGGATGTGGCGGCGCAAAAATTAGTGGCCGATCTGAGCTATGCCCGGGAATTGGCCCGGAGCCACAATGCCATTCATGGGGTGTCTTTCAACGCGGCGGCCGACACCTATACCGTGTATCAATTTGATCCGAACACCGGACTTGAGACCGCGGTGACGAGCCCTCATACCGAAACGCCCATGCTGATTAATTTTGCGACGGCCCCCGGTTTGACGGGGGTTGATATCCAGGACCCAAACTTTGGCGGCGGGAGCAATATTCGTTTCGCCCCCATCGGCACCCCGCAGCTCCCCGGAGGCGCGGCCCTGGTGGCGGCCGGAACGGTGGTCTTGTCGCAGGGGGGGCGTGCCCGGACGGTGTCTGTGCAACCCAATACGGGTGAGGTGAACAAACAATGAAAGCGAACCATCAAGCGGGCTTTACCATGGTGGAGATTGTCTTGGCCATCGCCCTGATGGCGATCTTGTACCCGTTTTTGATGAGTATGTTCGCCGAGACAACCGTGAACACGGCCCGTGTCAATATCACCCCCACGGCATCGGCCCTGGCCACCGAATTGATGGAGGAAATCAAGTCGCGAAAGTTCGACGAGTTGGCCGCCAAGAATGCCAATGGCAATTGGAGCGCTCCCTTGGGGGTCGATGCGGGAGAAACGGCCAACGACAAGAATACCTTTGATGACGTGGATGATTTTAGCGGCTGGAACCAAAATTTTGCGCCCAATTTTACCAACTACACGGCCACTGTCTCGGTGAGTTATGTGGCCTCGAACAACCTGAATGCCCCCTTGGTGATTCCAGGTCCTGTGCCCAACAATTGGACCCCCAGCTACAAACGAATCGTGGTGACGGTCTCGAACGCCGGTCTTGCGGCCAATATGCAATTGGTAACCATTGTGACGGAGTATCAATCATTATGAAAAGGACTTCACACAGGGGTTTTACGATGATTGAATTAGTCCTGACCATGACCCTGCTGGGCATTATCGCGGCGGTGGGATCGGTTACGATGATGCCGGCCCTTAATTCCTGGATTCTCGGCAGTGTGCGTACCAGCACGACCAATACCGCCACCTATGCGATGGATCGCCTCTTAAGTGAGATCGGCGGTCTGAAAGATAAAAAAAGTGTGGTCGCGGCCTCGGCTACTTCCTTCCAATTTGTGGATGCAGGTAACAACAATATCACTTTTAACCTGGCCAATGGCAATTTGATGCGTAACAATAATATCTTGGCCCGCGGCGTGAGCGGTTTGACGTTTACCTATTGGGATGTGAACCAGGCGACGGTAGCAAATCCTACAGTGTCTCCCGCCGATACGAATATCTGGCGCATTGGTGTTCAGTTGACCAGCCAGGTCAGTAATCAGACCATTCGGATGGAGTCGGAAATTCATCCGAGAAACCTAGCCAGAACATGAGGTGAGTTATGACGATCCTCAAAAAGATTTTTACGGCATTCATGCAGGGTGAAGAAGGGATGGCCTTGGTGGCCGTCATTATGGGGATGCTGATCTTGTCGGCGATCGGCGTTACGATGACCCACTTCGTTTCGAGTAATGCTGCCAGCGCCTCCGATGATTTGCAATCTTCCCAAGCCTTTTATGTCGCCGAAGGGGGCATGCAGTACGTCCTGATGAACCAACTGAATGGGGATAGCGACTATAGTAACAATGTCTCTCCCACGGCAGCTCCCTTTGGGGCGCCTTCCATTAGTCTCAACCCTGGACAATTTTGGGTTGAATACCTCAACGAAACATCGACGAGCATGACGGCGCGTGTGACCGCTCGGGTTGGAAATGCGACTCGTGCCGTGCAGCAGGCGGTGACACTCGGGGGGAGTGGTTTTAAATATGTTACGATGGCCAAGGGGAATCTCAGTATTACCAATACGACGGGTACGGTGTCGGGGGATGTGGTGATGTCCGGGAATTATTCGATTGCGCCTACGGTGACCATGTTGGGCAACGTCACCTCCAACCCCAACCTCACCATTCCTCCCCTGGACATGTCGGTCTACCGGAACATGACCACATCGACCTATACCGGAACCATGACCATCAGTGGAAATTACACGGGCAACACCTACATCACCAAAAATTTGAACATCAACGCAGGGTCGACGATCAACGGCGTACTCTATGTACACGGCAATGTGGCCTTCAATGGCAACAATATCGTGGTGAATGGGACCATTGTGACGGATGGGAATCTTAATTGCGCCAATCGGACCGGGTTGCAATTTATTTCCCAGCCCATTGACGCGAACCATCAAATGCCCGCCATTGTGGTGGACGGCAACGTCGGCGATTTCACCAATGCCGACAATATGAAGGTCCGCGGGTTGGTCTGGTCCACGGGAAATCTCAGTCTCAACAATACGGACAATCTGGATTACGTGGGGTCCTTCATGGTGGATGGCAATGCCTCATTTGATACGATGACCAATTTCAAACTGTCCTTCAATTCCACCTATGTGACCGGTGTGCCTGGCATGACCGACTTGGGTGGGAGCAATACGGCCTCGATGGTGCTATCGGGTTGGCAAAGCTACTGATCTTTTTTTGGTGCTTTATGGTGAATCTCAAAAAGATGTATTCAACATTGGTGCAAGGTCAGGATGGAATGGCCCTAGTCGCCATTATCATGGGGATGTTGATCTTGTCGGCGATAGGGATCACTATGACCAACTTTGTTTCGAGTAATTCCTCCATAGTCTCTGATAATTTGCAGTCCTCGCAAGCCTTTTATGTCGCTGAGGGAGGCATGCAGTATGTATTGATGAATCAACTGAATGGGGATAATAACTATGCTGATAATGTCTCTCCCACCGCGGCCCCCTTTGGGGCGCCTTCCATTAATCTAAGTCCGGGACAGTTTTGGATTGAGTATCTCAATCAGGCGCAGACGAGTGTGACGGTGCGTGTGACGGCTCGTGTTGGCAATGCAACTCGAGCCATTCAGCAATCGGTGGTGCAGGGAGGAAGCGGTTTTAAGGATGTGACAATGGCCAAGGGGAATTTGAGCATCAACAATTCTACGGGCATCGTATCGGGGGACGTAGTGCTGGGGGGTAATTATAGCATTGCTCCGGCGGTGCAAGTGTTGGGCAATATCACCGTGGATCATAATATTCAAATTCCAGCGATTGACTACGCCCCCTATCTGGCCATGGTGACTACGACTTTTAATGGAAATAAGACATTTTCGTCAAACTACAGCGGCAATGCTCGTGTGACCGGAAATGCCACAATCAATGCAGGGATTACCATTACGGGGCTATTGTATGTGGATGGTAATGTGGCCTTTAACGGCAATAATATTGTGATCAATGGCAGTTTGATAACCAAGGGAAATCTTGGTTTGGATGGCCGCAGCGGGCTACAATTTATTTCTCAAACGATCGACAGTAGTCATCATATGCCGGCCATTCTCACTAAGGGTAACATTGGGGCCACGAACGCGGATAATATGAAACTCTACGGGGTGGTCTGGACGGGTGGTAACTTGAGTTTGGCCAATGCCGATAATTTAGACTATCTTGGTTCTTTTATGACGGGTGGTAATGTGAGCTACGATAATATGAAAAATATCAAGATGACCTTTGATCCCGTTTATGTGACCGGTGTGCCAGGTCTACCCAATTTGGGAGCGAGCCAAACCCCTTCGGTGGTGTTATCAGGTTGGCAAAGTTACTAATATATTCAGGGGGAAGATACCCTCTCCCCCCTGAGGACCCCCCATCTGGTCGTCACTGACTCATCATTCGCTCCGCTTAACCGGCCGGAGTAAATCCGTCCGGTTAATGCTCGTTCACTATTGGGGAAAGTGTTGAAAGTGTTTGCTGAAATGAGAATAATCGAGTAGTACAGAAGCGCGGGGGGGCTCTGTGTATCTTGATTTTTTTTCATTGGAAGAAAAACCGTTCAACATCACGCCCGACACGCGTTTTTGGTATCTTTCCACGCAACATGAAGAGGCCGTCGCGACCATGCTTTATGGGGTGCAGGAGCGGCGCGGCTTTGTGCTGCTGACCGGCGAGGTTGGCACCGGCAAGACGACCTCGATTCGAGCCCTGCTCAACCGGCTGCAGCAAGAGGATCCGACCGGGCGCAAGGAGATGGTTGAAACGGCCTTGATTGTGAATCCCCTGCTTTCCGTGGTGGAGTTGATCAAGGCGATCAATAAAGATTTTGGTTGTGACCGGCCCGAGTTGGATTCCGTGCAGGGACAATTGGAGGTCCTGAATCAGTTTTTGTTGGACAATGATCGCCGTGGCGGAAACGCGGTGGTGATCATTGATGAAGGACAGAATCTCTCCTTGGAATCGCTCGAGATGTTGCGTTTACTTTCCAATCTCGAGACCGAGAGTCACAAACTGATCCAGCTGATATTGGTAGGGCAGCCCGAGTTGGAAAAAAAACTGGAAAAACCGGAACTGCGGCAACTCCGGCAACGGATTCAGTTGCGTTATGTGTTGCAGCCTTTTAGCGTGCAAGAGACGTCGGATTATATCACGCATCGCATTCGCCGGGTGTCTCCCAAGAGCTGCATCGCCTTTCGTCCGAGTGCGGTCAAAAAGATTTATGAATATTGTTCCGGGGTGCCGCGGATGATCAATTCCTTGTGCGATTTTACGTTGATGGCGGCTTACACGCATGAAACCCATGTCGTGACCAAACAGATTGTGGACCTGGCTTACGAGGAGATGTCGATCGGTTCCGGGCAAGCGCCCCGTCGGTTTTGGTATTTGCGTCGGAGGAGGGGATAGCCATGTCGCTGCTACACAAGGCCCTGAAGAAGGCGGAGCGTGACCGGAATGTCTCACCCGAGGGAGGGGTGGTGGATAGTGCGGAGCATGACGAGCGTGGAGTCTCCCGATCTCGCGTCTATATCTTGGTGTCCCTGGTGTTCGTTAGCGCCTTAGTCTTGGCCTATGTTCGTCTCTGGAAAACACGCGGCGATTCTCCCCCAGTCGCGAGTTCCATTCCTTCTGCAGTCAATGTTGGGGATTCATCAGGGAATAAGACGCCTGCCGTGAACGCCGTTGATAGTTTGGAGGTCGATCGACTGCTGCAACAAAAGAGATGGACTGAGGCCAAGACCTTGTTGGAAAAAATGTTGTTACAGGAGCCAAGGAATCCGGAACTTTATAGCAATTTGGCAATGACGTATCGTCAAACCGGAGATCTGGCGCAGGCGGAGCAGCAGTATCAGAAGGCCTTACTCTTACAGGCAGATTTTCCGGAGGCCTTGAACAACTTGGGGGTGGTTTATTTGGCCAAGCGGCAGTTGACTGATGCGGCGGTTAACTTTCAAAAGGCGTTGAGCCTGCGCCCCGATTATGCGGAACCGCACTTTCACTTGGCCTTATTGGCCGAGTCCGAGGGAAAGATCGATGAGGCCAAGCAGCACTATTCTCGCTATATTGAACTCGTGAAAGGGGCTGATGCGACCTTTCTGCTCAAGGTTCAGCAGAGAATGGCCAGCCTAGGGGGGCGATGAGTTTTCTTAGCCGGTTTTCCAAAAGGGAAGTGGTGGGGATGGATCTCGGCGAAGCGTCGGTAAAGTTTGTTTTTTTGCATAAAGGCGAGGATGGCAGCATTCGGCTGAAGAGAAAGTTGTGTTACCGCCATCCCATCTTGCCCGAGGCCAAAAAATGGGAGGCCTTCAAGATATTTCTGCGGCAAGAAAAGTTGGATCATATCGCGATGGCCACGAATGTGGAGCATTCGAGTTTGCGGATTCGCAAGGTTGACCTTCCCAAAATGGATGCCAAGGACTTGCGGGATGCGTTGGCTTGGAAGATGCGGGAATTCTTGGAGGGGCCGGTGGAAGGCCATGTTATTCGTTACTCGCCATTAGAGGAGTATGCCGCCGGGGAGGCCAAGAAGGTTTCACTCATCGCCTTTGCGATTCAAAGAAAGGTCGTGGAGGATCGTGTTGATTTTTTAAAAAAACTGGGGTTGAGACCCCTGGTGGTGGAGCCGACCGCCGTGTCGACGACCGCCGCGCTGCAATTTGTCGCGCGCCCCGAAGAGGGGAAGCTGTGCGCCCTGTTGGATCTCGGTCAGGCCAAGACGAGGCTGATTGTGGTGAATAGGAATAAGTTGCTCTTTTCACGGCCTTTCCCCAACTTTTCCCTCTCGGATATTTTTCGACTGTGTAAAATTGAATCGCCCACCGATGCCCCGGAGCAGAATAAGATCCTGCTTTATGAGGTCTATACTCAGATCGCCGTTGAGATACAACGTTCGTTGGATAATTTTTCCCTCCTATTTGGCAACCATCACATTAATAATCTTTATCTTTGCGGTGGCGGCGCGGAATTACCGCAATTTGCGCAACACCTGACAAACAGCCTGGGATTGAAGTCCGAAATTATTAACCCCCTGAGTCACTGGAAGTTGCCGCCGGAGCAGGGTCACCTTTACATGGCGGCGCTGGGATTGGCGCTCTACGCTTATGGTTGAAAGAATTAATTTTATCGAGAGACGGCCGTTTACGATCAATTATCGGATTGTCGGATTGCTCTTTACCGGGGTACTGGTGTTGCAGTCGGTGGTTTATGGATATCAAGCCACACGGATCCATTGGCTTGAGGAAAAACACGCCGTTCTCACAGTTGAGTTGTCGGAGTTGAGAGAACAACAGCAAAAAATGTTGGCGGTGCAGGCCCCTCAACCAGTGAGCAATGGCTCAGAACAGGCGCAGTTGATTAAGGCCCTGGAAGCGTCTCCTGTTTGGTCAAAATTGTTGGGGCGGGTGGTTCAAGTGATGCCTGCCAACCTCTGGCTTACCAAGATAAAAACACACAATAAGGATGAAAAATCTGAGGCCAACGCCTTTCTGATTGAAGGTAAGGCTCGCGAGCCCGAGCTGGTCGCTTTTTTTGTGCAACGGTTGGTGCAGAGTGGGTTTTTTTCTCATGTCTTGCTCACCTCATCAATCTTGGATAAGCCCGGTGTGGGGGCGGTATTTAACTTTTCCATTAATGCCGATGTGTCCCCCGGAGGTTCGTTCTAATGGGATTCGATTTTCGCAAAGATGTCATCCCGCGGGAGCAAGCTTTATTTGGGCTGTTGCTCATCGCGGTAATTGTGCTTTTTCTCCGGATGGTTTATACCCCCAATGCGGTACGGTTGATTGACCTCAAACAAAGGGTTGCCAATTTGCAAATGGAAAAAGCGGCGCTGGAAAAGTTTCAATTGTCAACGCCCAAGATTAGGCCGAGTGTCGTCCCCACCAAAAATATTCAGGCGAGGGTTTTGTCGGGGGATATTCTGTCAGAGTTTCATGATGTGAGTGCCCTGTTGTCCAAAGTGACCGAGCCGTCGTTTCGGGGTGATTTAACGGTGGGAAGTTTCAACTACCAGGCTCCTGTTGTGACAGAATCGCCGATCCAGACGGTTGATTTTATGCTGAAGCCTCATGGAAGGTTCTCCAGTCTTTTGGAATACCTCCAAAGACTCGAGCAGTTTCCGGCGGTTTTCAAGATTAAAGATATCTCGTTAGAAATGAATCGGACCGATCACCAGATTTTGGGGGAGATAGGCGGCCGTTTTTTTGAGATACATCCAGTCGTGAAAGGGAGCGGGATTTCTCCGGCAAAGAAATGACCATAAAATCTTACCGGGTTTTTTTAGGGTGTTTCTTGAGCTGTTTGCTGCCCTTGGTGGCGGCGGCGGTGCCTGTTTCGGATTTGGCGACGGAAGACTTTGACAAGGGCCCGGCGGCCTTGGCTCCCGGGACCCGCGATCCATTTGCCCAATCTCCCCTGGGGAAAGAGGTCGATATTCGTTCCTTGCATGTCCAAGGACTCATTATCGGGGGCAAGCTGAAGATGGCCCTGTTGTCCGGCCGGATTGTCCGGGAGGGGGATTCTTTAGGATCTTATCTTGTGAAGGAGGTTAAAGAAGACCATGTGACCCTAGCTTCGGGTGACCAGCTTTATAATCTTACGGTGGATAATTATCTCCCCGCTGCGCCCAGATTGGCGGGGAACGGATATCTGGTGGAATTTAACGAGGCGGGTATCCGGGAGAGTTTGACTATGCTTGCCAAGGCTTCGGGAATTAACTTGATGCTCCCCAATGACTTGAGCGGGGCGGTGAGCGTCAGTTTTCGGAATGCCGATTTGTTGTCCACATTGCACTCAATCCTTCAGGCCAACGGATTTAGTTACAAGAATAACAACGGGATCTATCTGATGGGCAAACCGGAGGATTTTGTCGGGGGTTCGGACCTGAAGACGCGCATTTTTAAATTGGAGTATGCCCCTGCCAGGGATCTGGCGGATCGGGTCAAGAAGATCATGTCCGAAAAGGGCAATGCGATTGCGGATGAGCGATCCAATGTCTTGACGGTGCGCGACTATGAGCCCGTGATTGAAGACATCGAAAAATTGGTGGCGATGGTGGATAAGCGCGACCTGCAGGTTCATATTGAGGGTCGGATCATTGATGCCACCGAGACCTTTGCGCGCGCCTTGGGGGTTCAGTGGGGCATCTCGGATTCGACGGGAACCTTTCGGGCTTCCGGCACCACGGAAGTGGGGACCAACTCTAACAGCGGTAACCCATTTAACGTCAATCTGGGGGCGGCGACCCCGACGAGCGGTATTAGCATGATTTTGGGGCGATTTGCCAGCGGTCTTCAGGTGGAGAATAAACTCTCGGCGGCCGAACAACATGGAGATATCAAGATTATCTCCCGCCCCTCCATCACGACCGTTAACAATGTGCCCGCCAAAATACGGAGTGGGGCCAAAATTTATGTTAAATCGACTTCGAGCATTTCGGTGGGGACTTCGAGCGCCAGTTCCAGTACTTCCCAGTCGGGGCTCCAGGAGATTGACACGGGCATCGACTTGACCGTGACCCCGCAGATCTCCTCGGATGATATGATTCGGCTTAAAATTGAGGCGAAGGAGAGTGAGCCGGATTTTTCCAAGACGGTGGATGGTATCCCCTCGGTGCTGGATAACTCGGCGGACACCGTGGTGTTGTTGGTGGATGATGAGACCGTCGTGATCGGTGGACTCTACAAGGTGACCAATAACCTTTCAAAAGGCAGGGTGCCCGGTATCAGTCGTGTGCCTGTCTTAGGAAACCTGTTCAAGAACAAGAGCAAGACTAAGGAAAATCGCGAATTGTTGATTTTTATCACCCCCAAACTGATCAAGATGTGACCTTCGTGATGTTATTCCGAATTTTTGCCATTCTTTTGATTCTGCTGCCAGTTGTTGGAGAAGCTAAAACCGACCCGTCGGGTTTTTCCCGCGGGTTTCGCAGTTTTCAGGTGGAGGAATATCAAAACGCGGTCGGTGAATTAAGCAAACTGCGACACGATAATTTTCTCCTGCAAGATTATACTCTTTATGCCCTTGGGGAATCGTTGTCAGAGCTGGGGCGTTGCGCTGAGGCCGTCCCGGTTTTGCAAAAGGTTGTGGATCAATATCCTGACAGTATTTGGGTGAAAAAAGCCGCCAGTGCCTTGCTTCACGCCCTGATTTGCGAAGGAGATAAGGACAAGTTGACGGGAATTGCCGAGGGGGACCGGATGCATGGGGTCTCGGATACCGATCAGGCGACCTTTTTTTTAGAACGGGCCAAGCTCCTCATCACCGATGGCAAGATGCAAGAGGCCAGCCGAGATCTCAGCAGGGTCATCGAGAATTATCCGGGCAGTCAGGCGGTTCGTGAATCCTTGGCCTTGATGAAAGCAAGGGGATTGGTTCGGGGGGGGGATGAATGGGAGAAGATAGCCGAGACGTTGTTGAAGGCGGACAACTGTCGCATGGCCGAGCAGTCTTTGACGGAGATTGATAAGTTGTCGGCCTTGTCCTATGCGCGCAAGGAGGCTTTGGCCGATTGCTATTTTTCCAAAAGAAACTACGCGGAGGCCAAGGAGATTTATCAGAAATTGTGTCGGGGCTCCGATGCGGATGCGGCGTGTTTGGGCCGTCTTTCGCAAGCGGCGGCACGTTCCGATGATGTGGCCTTGGCGGTTCACAGTAATGAACAACTCATAAAACTCTTTCCCCGCGCCCCTCAGGCCAAGAAGGCCCTTGCAAAGATCGCTTTTCTTTACGAGGACTCCCATCAATATGCCAAGGCCTTACCTGTCTTGAAGCAGCTTTTGCAGCGCGAAAAAGGACAACAGCAGCGAGAGAAATTGTTGGAGAGCCTGTCTTGGGTGGATTACCGCCTGGGTAAATTTCAGGAGGCCTTGCAAGTCTTGGAACAAGGCGAGGCGTCCAGCTCGGACGGATTTTTTCCCTATTGGCGCGGGCGCATTTTGGAGAAGTTAGGTCGCAAGAAACCAGCTCAAGCGGTTTATGACCAGCTCATGGAAGATCATCCCGGCACCTATTACGCGATCCGGGCCGCCGAACACAGGGCCAAGGGGGGCATGTCCGCGACCTATGCCCGTTGGTGGTCGCCTCTGGGCAAACCCCAATGGATCAAGGAGGTGCAAGATATTCCGCATAAATCGGATGCCTTAAAAAAGGCTCAACTGTTAATGACCTTGGGGTTTGATGATAAAGCCGCTGCCGAGTTGCGGCGTTTCCGCGCGGAGTGCCGTCGATGTGAATTGTATGATGCGACGGCGCTGCCTGATTTTACCAAGCACGGGGTTTATTATCGCCGATCCGTGGGCCGGCAGGATGCCAAATTTCCGCTCCCCTGGGCCGATGTGCTGTTGCCGGCCGCCGAGGCGTCGCATCTCGATCCCTATCTCGCCTATGCGATCATGCGTCAGGAGAGCCGCTTCAATGTGAGGGCGAATTCCAGCGCGGGCGCCAAGGGATTGATGCAACTCATGCCTTTCACTGCCAAGCGCATTGCTGAACAGGCCGATTGGAGCGAATTTGATCCGGAGCAGGTCTTCGATCCGGAGGTCAATATCCGTCTCAGTTTGGAGTATCTCAAGGTTCTCCACGGTTATTTCACCGACCCACTGTACTCCGTGGCCTCCTACAACGCCGGCGAAGAGGCCGTCAAACGCTGGGCCAAGACCCGCGGGGAGATGCCGATCGAAGAGTTCATCGAAGAGATCCCCTACGCCGAGACGCGGGACTACGTGAAAAAAGTCTATGCCAACTGGCAGGCGTATCGGTTTATTTATTCGGGGAGGTAGGGGTTCAAAATTTTGAACCCTTAATCCTCAGGATGGATGATTTTAATCTCTGCGGCGCCGCTCAGTCGCAAAAAATCCCGTTCGTTCCAGGTCAATAGGGTAGAAATTTTTTCCCTGAGGCAGGCCTGTAAGATGAGGGAGTCGAAGATTAAATTTCCCCGGAGGTTGCGATCGATGGTTCGTTGCAGCGCCTGATCGTAGTCGTGCGAGGAGATGTGGATGCGGCGGAATTCCCGCAAGTTTTCATCGATTAACTGGCCGGCGGTCGCGGGGAGGATGGCGGGGGTGAGGGGGAGGGTGGTCAGGACGGCGTAGGTCTCGGCGATGATTTGCGAGGAGATGACCCCCTGGATTTTTCCCTGCTGGGCTTCGGCCAGTTTTGTGCGTGAGGGCTGATGGTGCGGATGGGTTGCCACGCAGGCGGCGACCAGGACATTGGTATCGAAAAAGACCGGTTTCATTTAGCGGCCCGTTTGAGATTGGGTGCGTGCGGCCCTGATCCGGCTAGTCCAGTCCTCTTCCGGCAAAGGATCGCCGCTAGTGACCACCAGGACCCCGTCGCGTTTTTCCAAGGTCGGTGCCTCGGGGAGGGGGACGAGACGGATCTCCCCGTCCCGTTCATAGATCTCAAAACGGGTCCCAGGACTAAGCCCCATCAGGTCGCGGATCGGTTTTGGCAGGACCAGTCGTCCCGCCCGGTCGATCATGGTCTCGAGTTCAATCGCTTCTTTGGCCATTTCAAAAGGGTAAGGGAGTTAATGGTATTTGTCAATGGTATTTATTATTACCATTTATAAATACCATTGAGAGATATTTCCTTAAGATCGAAACAGATCACTATGACTTCCGGTTCGTTCAAAACGGACATGGTGATGTTCCTGGGTGTAGGTCAGAATCCCCCCTTAATCTGTATCTGGGGGTGATTTCGTTATGGATCCTTTTGAAGAGAAAAATAATGATGTATTTGCAACCCGGGCATCCGACTGTTCCCTAAGGAGAGCAGATAAATCTGGCATATGAAGAGTAGGCAGGAGGGGCACCTTGAACTGTATGATTCTGTAAGGATTCAGATCCTCCCGCCCCATCGCCTTGGCGAGTTTTGATTGTGCGCTTTCCTTGTTGAGATATGCAGTCACATGCCGGAAGTCATCGCCAAAAGCGAAGGCATCTGTGCTGCCAACGGCAGCCGCGCCCATCCCCATCCCACCAGCAACACGACTAGCACTCCTTTTTGGGGTGATGGCAGCGGCACCTCCCAAAGGCCCTTGTGTCATGGCCTCGGCTGCCGCTAAGACCCCTTCGCCGGTGCGCAGGGCCATGATGACCAAGGCGATCTGATCGAGATGATCCAAGACGACGAAGCATAGGGCCTGATTCTCATTTGTAGGTTTGATATCCAAAGACATTTGGGTGGCGAGGGGGTCGGCACGGAAACGGTCTAACGCGTCCTGATGGTCAGGACCCGTTCCGATATGGGTCAGGATGGCATAGGCCTGACGGATCAATTCGGTGGTGACGGCCCGTGTGGGGCTCGTTTCCGAAAGGGGTGCCATGCGCCCCTGGGCGCCCAAGATGGCCTCGACAAGCCCAGTTTGGGCCATCGCGAGAGGTGATAATCGTGAGGTCAGTGTGTTCATAGTGGGCTCCCTAGTTTCAATAATTGTCTTCTTACATCCTTGTCTGTTATCGGCAGTGGGACAAAAAAGTTGTGTGTTTTTTTGGGTTTTTTTCGAGTCACCTTAAAAACGGATTGTTAGTCCGCTCAAACCCGATCGTAGTCTTGGGGCCGTGGCCGGGGATGACGATGACCTCGTCGCCCAGCGGGAGGTACTTTTTTTTGATCGAGGCGATCTCCTGGTCGTAGTCCCCCTGCCAGAGGTCGGTGCGGCCGATGCTGCCGGAGAACAGGGTGTCGCCGGGGAACAGGGTGCCGGGGCCTTGGAGTTTGGGGAAGAAGAAGCCGCAGGAGCCGGGGGTGTGGCCGGGGGAGTGAATCACTTGTCCCTCCAGGGAGCCGGCTTGCAGGGCGTAGCCGTCGACTAAAAATTCATCGACGGGGACGGGCTGTTGCACTTTGAAGGATGGGATCCTTAAAAATTGGGCCTGGAGGGGCATGTTTTCGTAGAGAAAGAGGTCATCCTTGTGCAGCATGACCCGGCCATTGGTGGCTTTTTGCAGGGCCGTCGTACTCCCAATGTGGTCGATGTGGGTGTGGGTGTGGACAATGGATTTGACCGTGAGGCCATGCAAGGTGAGGCGCTTGACGATCTTTTCCACGTCGTCACCCGGGTCGATGACGATGGCCTCTTTGGTGATTGGGTCGCCGAGGATGATGCAATTACATTGGAAGGAACCGACTGGAAAAATTTCGATAATTTCGTTGATAACACCCCCTAACCCCCTCTTACTTTAAGAGGGGGAACCCAACTATCATTTTAACCCTTGATCTTACCACCCTTTTTTAGGATACCCGCCCCATGCCATCGTATATTGATCCGGAAGGATTCGAGCCGGGACAGCTCCAGCGCAAGGGGTTTGGGCTCAAGGACCAGATCCGGGACGATCTGACCCGGGATTATTACAGTAAGATCGTGGAGCAGATTATCGCCTCCGATTACGAGCATCATGATAAGGGAATTTCCTTTCATTTGGCGAAGTCGTTCGGCTTTTGTTACGGTGTGGATCGGGCGGTTGACATGGCCTACGAGACGCACAAGCGTTTTCCCGACCGGAAGATTTATCTCACGGCAGAGATCATTCACAACCCGCGGGTCAGCGAAAATCTGGAAAAAATGGGGGTGGAGTTTTTGACTGATTACCAAAAGGTGCAGCGCGAGGATGTGGTCCTGCTCCCCGCCTTTGGGGCCACGATGGGACAGATCGAACGGTTGAGGGAGAAGGGCTGCCTCTTGGTGGACACCACCTGTGGCTCGGTTTTGAGTGTTTGGAAGCGGGTGGAGGGATACGCCGAGGACGGATTTACGTCCGTCATTCACGGAAAATATTACCACGAAGAGACCCAGGCCACGAGCTCCCGGGTGTTGGGCTATCCGAAGGGAACTTATTTGGTGGTCCTGAATATGGACGAGACCCGCTATGTGTGTGATTACATCCGCCATGGCGGCGACCGGGAGGCCTTCCTGAAGAAGTTTTCCAAAGGGGTTTCCGCCGGTTTTAATCCCGATGAAGATTTGAAGAAGGTGGGGGTGGCCAATCAGACCACCATGTTGATGAGCGAGTCGTTGGCCATCGCCGCAGAAATTAAAAAAGCCATGATCGACCGCTATGGGCAGCCTCATGTGGATGCCCATTTTCGTAACTTTGACACCATTTGCAGTGCCACCGAAGATCGTCAGGTGGCGATGTTGGAATTAACCAAAAAACCGCTGGATATCATGATGGTTGTGGGGGGCTTCAACTCGAGCAACACCGCCAATCTCTCCGCGATCGCCTCCAAGGCGGCCACGGCCTATCACATCTCCGATGTGAGCGACCTCATTTCCAATAGCCAGATCCGTCACAAGCCCGCCGGAAAATTTGATCCGATTGTCACCGATAATTGGCTCCCCGCTGGACCGCTCCAGATCGGTATCACCTCCGGGGCGTCGACCCCAAATCAGGTGTTGGGTGGGGTCATCGAGAGGATTTTGTCGTTCCGGTAGGGGCGCCATGAATGGCGCCCGGGCGTGATATCCGCCAGAGGCGGATCAGTCCTTCGGCTGAAATCACGCCCCTACAAAATCAACATACAATCCCCATACGAAAAGAGATGGTATCCATTTCGGATGGCCTCCTGATAGGTGGCCATGATGAATTCGCGCCCGGCGAAGGCGGAGACCATCACGAGGACGGTTGATTTGGGGCGGTGAAAATTGGTTAATAGGGCGTCGACGATGTTAAATTTAAAACCGGGTTGAATAAATAAATGCGTAAATCCCCCTTCATCCCCCTTTTTCAAAGACGCCCACGATTCCAACACCCGCACCGTCGTCGTCCCCACCGCGATCACCCGTCGTCCCTCTTCCTTGGCCTTCCGGATGGCTTGCGCCGTCTCTTCAGAAATCTCAAATTGCTCCCCGTGCATCGGATGTTCCTCGATTCGTTCAGTACGAATGGGTTTGTAAGTATCGTAACTGACATGCAGGGTGACGTAGTGAATATCCACGCCAAGATTTTTAATTTTTTCCAGCAATGATTCCGAAAAATGAAAACCAGCCGTGGGTGCCGCCTTGGATCCTGGGACCTGCCCATAGACAGTACGGTATCGGACGAAGTCTTCCGGTGTGAAATCGGTCACTTTTTTTCGTTTGATGTAGGGCGGAAGGGCCGGGACGAGTTTGTCTTCGAAGGGGACTAGATCGGCCAGGGCATTGTTGAGTATGAGGACATCGCCGGGGAGCAGATAGTCGAGCAGGTCCGGAATTTGATGATGGGTCCAGTTTTGTTGGCCGCGGTCCAGGACCATCATGCGTGCCTCTTCCCGATTGGAGGGCGGATGCTGGGCGACTAGTTCCTTAGGAAAGGTGTAATCAAACAGCGAGGTATCCATCACTCTGGGTCCGTCGTGCCTGGTTTGAGTGAGTCGATGTCCATGGGTTTCGATTCAGGTCTTGTCTCTGGCATCGTCTCCGGTATCGTCTCTGGGATGGGCTCTGGTATTGTTTCTGAATCTGTCTCAGGGAGTGCCGCTCCGTTTGTGACCAGATGGCTCCCCGGGTAATAAAATTGCAAAATTTCCTGATACGTCTTTCCCTCATCCGCCATCCCCTTGGCCCCCCATTGGCAGAGGCCCACGCCATGGCCAAAACCATGGCCGGTGAAAACCACTTCATCGGGAAGATCCGATAAATCAAAGAAGGTGCTGGGGAGTTGCGTGTAGCCCAAGGCCTTGCGGAAGGCGTTTCCCGTGATGATTTTTTTGCCATGATGCTTGGTTTGAACGACCAGCTCAGAGACTCGTGCGGAAGGATAACGACGGTCGATTTTGATATGTTCGATGACCTCGGAGGGGCCTATCCAATTGGATAACAATTCAGCCAGCTTGGATTTTTCGATGCGGTATTCCCATTGATAGCGGGGACAGGCCTCACAGTAAGGATCAGCATGGAGTTGTTGTACCGCATCTGCGGAGACAGCGGGCCAGACATTATCACTGCTTTCGGATTGTCCCCCGCAACAGCTGTGAAAAAAAGTGGGAAAGAGTTCGTGATGTTCGGTTAAAACCACCCCGGAGGTTTCGGAGACCGCCTGCTGGATGGATCGACTTGGCTTGTTTTTGTGGCCGTAGACTTGATCGGATACGGTGGCCTCGATGTCATACGCCTTGGAACGAGGATGGGCCTTGCGGTACAGGGCATAGGTTCGACTCGCAATCGCTTGCGCCTCAAGGGCCTCCAGGGGCCAATTCCCCGGGACTTCGTGGGCCAATACCCCCAAGAGATACTTTTCGATCGGGACTTCCTTGACTTGGAGTTTTTTTTGAGAGGCGACGGCTACCCGTAACGTAGGGGAAAATGTGCCTCCGCAGGCAGTGACCAGTAGTAGTGGGAGTAAGAGTAACCATTTACCCATAAGAGCCAGGTTCCTAGTGTAATCCGAGTGTCTTGACAAGGTGCGTTATTTTCCTTACTCTGCTCCGATATGTCACTCAAAAGACTTTCCCTGGGGATGAAGATGGCCCTCGTGGCGAGTCCCGTGCTGAGTTTGATTGTTGTGGGTCTGACTTCTATTGTTTTTTCCCCAAAAATTCAATTGATTACCCAAATTAGCTGGCATTTTTTTCTGCTATTTTTGGTGGTGGTCACCATCTTGTTGACGCTGTTGAATTTTACCTTCCTGTCTTACTTCTTTGTCGATCGACCGCTGAAAGAATTGATCGCGATCATGGCGACGGCGGAAAAGCGCGATTTTTTGGCCCGGGCCCCGGTTCGTTCCACGGACATCATCGGGCAATTGGCGCAAAATTTTAATCACCTCTTGGAGCGTATTACGATCCTCGACGCGTTTAAGATTGAAACGGAGCGTGAGCTGATCTCGGCCCAGGAGGAGTTGAAATACAAAAAGACCATGGAAGAGAACAGCCGACTTATTGAAAAAACAAATTTGGAACTCCAGGACCGGCTCAAGGAACTTTCCCTGCTGCATGAGTTTTCCCAAAAAATCACGTCCACTTTGGAGGTGGACGAGTTGTCGCATATTTTGTCCGCGTTTATTGTCAAGACGCTCGAGTTTAAGGAATTTGTTTTTTTAGTCCTGGATGAACAGGAAAAAAACCTGACGGTGCGGGCGGCAGAAGGTTTTGATGAGTCATCCGGGGTTTACGCGATGAGTTTCCATCCGGGGGAGGGGATTACCGGTCGTGTTTGGAAGCAGAAAAAGACGGATTATATCCCGGACACGCGCATGGAGCGGCATTATCTATATTACAAAGGCGAGAAGCGTCAGGACGGTTCCTTTTTGTCCATTCCGTTGGTTTTTAAAAATCGGGTCCAAGGGGTGCTGAATTTTTTCCGTCCCGGTTTCAATAGTTTTTCTCCGGAAGAAATCCAATTCCTCAACACCTTGGCCGTCGAGATCGGGATTGCCTTGGTGAATGTGAAGCTCTACTCCAAGACGCGCGAGTTATCGGTGCGTGATGAATTGACTCAGCTGTACAATCGACGCCATTTTCAAACCGTTTTCCCTTTAGAAATAAAGCGGGCGCAGCGGTTTGGCAAGTCACTGTCCTTGTTGATGATGGACTTGGACCATTTCAAAAAATACAATGACTCTCATGGGCATTTGGAAGGGGATGAGTGTTTGAAGGAGTTTGCCAATCTGATTTTGGGCAACATTCGTGAGGTCGATTTTTTTGCCCGGTTTGGTGGGGAAGAGTTTGTCCTGGTGTTGCCCAATACCCCCAAGGAGGATGCCGTCAAGGTGGGGGAGAAATTACGTCTGGCGGTTCGGGAACGTCCCTTCCATAAGGCGGAATCGCAGCCGAGGGGAAGCCTGTCGGTCAGTATGGGGGTTTCCTCTTTTCCCGAGGATGGTGATGCGATGGAAGAAATCATCGATGCGGCGGATATCGCCCTGTATCAGGCGAAGGGGGCGGGGCGGGATCATGTGTTGGGGTATTGCAAGGACGATTCTGTCAAAAAGTTGGCGTAGGGGCGGCCCTGTGTGGTTGCCCCTACAGTCCCATCTGTGCCATCACCAATTTCAAATCCTCCCAGCATGGTTTTTTCATATTGGGATTTCGCAGCAGAAAAGCCGGATGGTAGGTGGGCATCAGTTGGCTCCCATGAAAATCGTGAAACTTCCCGTGAAGCTGGGTGATACCGACCTTGGTGGCGAGGAGCGTCTGGGTGGCGAGGTTGCCCAGTGTGATGATGAACCGGGGCTGAATGGCGCGTATCTGTTGGAGGAGGAATGGAAAGCATTCCGCCGACTCCTCGGGCAAGGGAAGGCGGTTATCGGGAGGTCGGCATTTGACGATATTGGCAATGTAAACCTTTTCTCGTGACAACCCCATCGCCTCAATCATCTTGGTCAAGAGTTGGCCCGCCCGGCCGACAAAAGGTTCCCCTTTCAGGTCTTCATCCCGCCCCGGGGCCTCTCCGATAAACATCAATTCGGTCTTGGGGTTGCCGGTGCCAAAGACAATATTGGTTCGTCCCTCGCAGAGCCGGCAACGTTTGCAGTCGCCGATTTCTTCGCGGATCGATGTTAATGTAGGGGCAGACCCATGTGTCTGCCCTTTTTGGGTAGGCGCGCCCCTACGAATCGGCAATTCGGTGATCCCGGCCTCCTGAAGGTTTTTAAGGTGCACCGTGATTTGTTGTCGGATGACCGCTAATTGTGCTTGATTCATAGGATAACCATCACTAAATCTCGTGGCATGTCTTGCTTCTTGCTTCTAGTCTCTTGCCTCTTGTTTTTTCCCCGCTCCCTCTTCGCCTGGGGCCCCATCGCGCACTTGGACTACGCCAGTGCCATGCTGGAAAACGTAGCGGCTTTTACCCCGGCGGTCAAGCTTCTGCTCACGCGATTTCCGTTTGATTATCTCTACGGGACCTTGGCGGCGGACATCACTCTGGGCAAGGCCTATGTGGATTATATCCATAACTGTCACAACTGGCGGGTGGGATTCTTGATCCTGAATGATGCGGAGGATGACCGGCAGCGGGCCTGCGCCTACGGGTATCTCTCTCATCTGGCGGTGGATATCATCTCTCACAACTATTTTGTCCCCTTCAAGACGATTCGCAGTTATCCCACCCGAACCCTGGGACATGTTTATTGGGAGATGCGTTTTGATGCCCTCCGTCCCAAACCGGTTTGGGACCTGGCAAAAAAAATTTCCACCATGAGTTTTCCGCATGACGATGTCTTGTTTCGAAGGATGCTGAAAAAAACGCTCTTTTCCTTCAAAACGAACAAGCAGATTTTTAATAGTGTCCTGACGTTGCATCGGTTTGAACATTGGAAGACGATGATGAATAAACTTTCGGATATCTCGCGTTGGAAGTTTGGGGTGGAAGACGCGGATGACTATCGCCAATTGGCCCTCGATTCGGTCAGCCGCTTTTTAAAGGATCCCGAAAAGGCGCCTTGCACCTTGGTGGACCCGACCGGGGCGGACAAACTGCTCTATGCCAAGGAACTGCGGCATGATTTGAAGGATCTGGTGCGGCGCCGGATTATTTCGGAGCCGGAGGCCAGTCGATTTCTCACCAAGGTCAAAAAGGCCCTGCGCGATACTATCTACCATCCCGGGGCGGAACTTCCGAGTGTTACTGAATTGATTTGACGGCGTAAAAGGGGATGGATTCGACCTTGTCGTGGGTGGCAAAATTGGCCGCCGAGATCTTATAGGCCTTGTAAATGAATGCCTTTTTTTCCTGCAAAAAGAAGTGCAGACTTTTGAGCCTGCCCTCACGGGCGCTTTTGACCTCGATGGGGACGACTCCCGATGGATTCTCCAAGAGAAAGTCGACTTCCGCCATCGCGGATCTTTCCTCGCGGTGCCAATAGAAGAGTTGCGGCGCTTGATTGGGAGGTGTCATACTCACCAACTCTTGGGCGACGAACTGTTCCGCGATGCCTCCCCGGTGCGCCAGCATGGTTTTTTTTTCGAGATAGAGTTGGGCCAGGCTGAGACCTAACAGGCGTTGGCAAAGACCCACATCCAGAAAGAAAATCTTGAATTTTTTCGGATTAATCTGGGCCCCGAGCGGTAGGCCGTTGGCCGAGGAATGGCAAGTTCTATAGGCCAGTCCTGATTTTTCCAGCAAATGGAGGACGGAGGCCAGTTCCCGGGATTTTACATCCGGATCCACATGGCTATATTTCCACTTTTGTCCCAGGAGACGTGGGATCGATTGAAAAGAGATCTGCAGGTATTCGATGTTTGTTTTTGAGGCGTATTTGTAAAAATCCTCCCGAAAACTGGCGACGAGCACCTGCTGTACCTCCTGGCATCTTTGTAAATTTTGTGTTTCCACGTAGGCCTTGACCGCTTCCGGCATGCCTCCGATCAGGCAATAAAGGGCCACCGCCTCCAGGAGCTTTTCGTGGATGGGTTCGGGGAGGGGAGTTTTGGCATGGGCGTTGTGAATGGTATCTAACCAATCATCGTGGGAAATGGCGGTAAGATATTCCTCGAAGTTCAAAGGAAATAAGTGAAAAAACTCGATCCTGCCGACCGGGTAACTGAGATCTTGGAAGGAAAACTCCAGCAGTGATCCTGCTGCGATGACATGAAGTTCCGGTAAATTTTCCTTAAAATATCGTAGTGACAAAATGGCTTCTTTGGAGTTTTGGATTTCATCGATAAACAAAAGGGTTCCTGGCTTGATTTCTTTTCCGCTCAGGAACGACAGGGCGGCGATCAGTTCTTGGGGTTTGCCAAAAAGTTCCTTAAAAATTTTGCGATAATCGGGTTCGGCCTCCAGGTTTATTTCTACGAAGTTCGGGTAGGATAAGCCATGTTCCCTCACCAACCAGGTCTTTCCGACCTGACGAGCCCCTCGGATCAGCAACGGCAGGCGCTGGGATTTCTTTTTCCAGAGGTCGAGATGGGTAGAGGCAAAGCGGTACATCCTTGATATATATCCACATTACGGACAAAGTACAAGGGTATTTTATCCATAATATGGATATAATTCTATCTTGTCTGTGTTGTCGTACCGGTCCTGGTGCTCGTGGTCCCGGTCCGGGTGGTGGTTTGGCGGGTTGTGGAGGTGTCTCGGGTGGGGGCGATGGTTGGTGTACTGGTTGTCGGGGTTGGCGTTGCGGTGGGGGAAACGCTGGGGGCTGCTGTTGGTGCAGTGGGTGCGACGGTTGCTGGAGCGCTGGCCTCCGGAGTGGCCACTTGAGGGGAGGTTATTGGTGCTGGCGCCGCTGCGGGTGTGGTGGGTGCCACAGAATTTACCGAGAAGATATCGGCTAGCGAATTGATCACCGCTTGATCGGCGGCGGTATCTACCGAGGTGGAAACCCGGGTGGAGAGGTCGTTGCGAGTTTGTTCCGGGATGGTTGTATCCGCCGAGATGGCTTCCTGGGTGGCGGTGACGACGATGTCATTCATCTGATCCTTGAGGCTGGCCCCGCCTTGCGTGGCCGCCGAAGAGACCACATCGTTGGCGCTGCTGGGAGCGGCGTTAGCCGCTGCCGCCTGATCTGTCGCCGCAGTTGGCAGATCTGTGACGGCGCTTGGCTGAGCTGTTACGGCATTGGGCTGAGCCGCCGCCGCTGGGTTGGTAATCGCCTTATTCGTGGCGGCTTCTGCGGATTGTTTAATTTCCTCGATACCCGCTTTGACCCCCTCTTGAGTTGCTGCGGCAATCGAACCCGCCAGGTCATTATTGATCTTGCCTAAGACCTCTTGTTTGAGACTATCTTGTTGTTGCGGGGTGAGATTGGAGGTGGCCTCAATTTGTTTGCTGACATTCGTTTTGATGTCGGTCATGGCCCTTTGGCTGGTTTCTGCCAGGGCCCGGGCGGTGTCTTCCATCACCCGCTGCATCTCTTGTTGCTGCTGGATGGAAAGGACGACCTGCGGGCCGGTGGTCATCTGTCTCTGGAACTGCTCCACCACATTCACACGGATCTTCTCCTTGATGGCGGCGTCAATGACCCCGCCGCTGGTACGCAGCGCATTGGAGAGGTCTTGCAGGAACGGATCTTGGACCTTCTCGGGTACGGCAGTTGTACCGGCCGGGGCCTGGACTTTTTGGTCCAGGTTGCCGATATCCTGGGATTTTGCGCCGTCCTGGAAAGAGCTCTTCGGGACACCACCTGGGAAGGGGGGGATTGGATCAATGCCCTTGTCAGGTAAGCCCTCTTTTGTATCGATGATAGGGCTTTTGGAACACGCCGAGGACTTTGCCTCATAGGCCCCGAGGTCGTAGAAGCACCCCTGGGGACGCGTGACCTGGTCCAGATCTAGAATTGGATTATCAAACATATACCCCTTGTATTCGAGGACCTGTTTGTATTCAGTTGTTTCAGAGTCCCCCTGGTCGATAGCGATTGAGTTGGCAATATTCTTGAGGTGATAATCACCCTTTTGATGATCAACGAAGTTTCCTGGGAAGTCGCTGTCGTATCCGAATTCATTTTTCTCCCCAGGGCTGTTTGATGTGATCATGCAGGTGTTCTTGGGTTCATCGGTTCCGAAGAAGGCATTGTGATGAATATTCTTCAGTCCCGTTATTTCCAGATTCGATGGGTTATGATGCATCGAACACACGGGACCGCTCAGGAGGTTGTTGAATATCTTAGGCATCGGTATCTTCTGGGTGGTTGGACTATCCTTGTACACCTTCTCAACGCATTGGTCGTATTGCTGGTAAGCGACGGTGTCGCATTGGTCGAGATATTTCTGGCACTGGAGTGTTTGTTCCAAATAGGGTTTAAGCACTGTTTTAGCATCAGATGACTTGATGGTCTCTGGGCAACCTTCGGGAGGGATAACAGCCGCAAAGCCAAAGAGATTCATGCAGGATAAGGCTACCCCTGCGTCTTCGAGCTTCTTGCAAGAGGAAATGCCTGTTGCATCGGGGTAAACGGCGAAGAGTTTCTCGTTTGAGCCAAGAAAGGCATCTCCCTTATTATCCTGACACTGGGAATCAACGGTGTTCTGCAGGAGATCGACGCCCGCATCCTGCAGCTCAACTCCGTGACAGGTCTTCTTGCCAAGGGCCTTGATCAAGTTGTTGGAAATAACGCGATTGCGGAGACCTGGGAATCCCAGGCCATGCCAGGAGACACCGTAGAAGTCCTGGTCCGCCTTGGCCGTTGCCTCGATCTTGTTTCGGTCGAGGACGAGGGTGGGGGCGTCTCCGGCCAGGAAGCGGGCGAGGTCCATGCAGCCCGTGCTGAGGCAGCTCGAAAAATTTTCCGTATCTTTGGAGCCGGGGATCGGACGCTCACATGTTTTACAGGCTGGAAAATCGGAATGTTTGGGACATTCATCGGGTCCCAACATCCAGCCAAGCTCGATCTGTTTGAGGCATTCGGAGAGGCTTGGAGTGGGTTCCTTGGGCAGGAAACTGGCAAGATAATTGTTAGCCCAATCCTTGCAAGACCCTTCACCACGGAATCCATAAGTCTTCACAGCCTTTCCTCCCTCGATAGTATTACCCCGGATCAAAAAATCTAGGGGGGAGCAGGAGGCGGTTGAGACATAGATCCCGGTGCTGGCAACTAGCGAGGTCCCCGCGTGGATCTGGTTATTTTCCAGGACCGGCTTAGCCCTCTCGAGAGAGGACGACTTGATCTCCAGGGCGGTGCTGAACATGTTCGGGTAGGATGTGTTGGTGTTTCCTTCGATGGTATTGTCGCGGATCTGTGGCGATGCATTTTCCCCAATCTTGATCCCGGTCGGGGTGGCTATCGACGTGTCCTTATCCGGCAGATAAGCCAGGGCCACGATTTCGTTATGGGCGAGTGTGGGAGAGGCATTGGCAATCGAAATGGGGACGCAATTTGCTCCGAATGTGAATGTGAGAGACTTGTCGGGTTTGAGCGTTATCCGGAAGCCGTCAATCAGGCTGTCCGGGCCCACGGGGGAGGGGACCATCGTGCTGTCGATTTGGAAGACATTCGTGTCACAAGAGGTCCCAACGATCTGGGTTGTGTAGCCCTTTTTGTCCGGAAGATTCGCGATGACAGATAGGTCAGGTTTGTTAGGGTCAACCTTCACATCCATCCCAGCAGCTAGATCGATGCAGAGAGGGCCGATGCAATTCTGTGCTTTCAGGGTTCCTTTTACTGGGGCCTTTGGTTCGTCTTCGTATTTTACGTACCGCATCAGGCACTGGTAGTTCTTGCTGTCCTGGGTGAACTTCTTCAGTTTGAAGCCACCCCAGATTCGGGTTGAGGCCGGTAGCGTCAGGCCCTGCTCATGGTACTCATAAGACTCCTGCACATCGTTCCCTTGCAGAACGATCACATCGTAGGGCTGTTTGGTGCATGGGGTTTTGCAGGACTCGTAGGATTGTCGACAACTCGACTGCCAGGAAAAGGGACAGGAAATTCGGTCTTCAGTGCACTTTTGCTGGCAGGGCGCCGCTGCCGTCTGACAAAGTCCCGTTGGACTGTTGAGGCAGGCACCGAAGGCATTGTTGCAGCCTTTTAGGCACGGATAATACGTATCCGCGTAACACGTCTTTAGCCCTGACGACAGGGGATCATTGGTGTCAGCGCACTCCTTTTTCATCGGTTGACAGGCCTTGTCACAGGTCTCCTTTGCCTGATCGCAGGTTGTTGACAGGAATTTGAGGCTGATATCCTTGCACTCTGGTTGATTGGCGCAGTTCTCTGTTTTACAGGTTGACTCCACGACATCGCAGGTGCCTGAGGTGCCAGCCTTGCAGCCCTCATATTTTCCATCGCAGTTTTGCTGGATCGCCTCGCAGAGGAAGGGGGGGGCATTGTTTTTCTGACGCTGTGTGATTTTGTCCAACGCATCCTTGAGACTATGGAACGGATTTCCGAGGGAGCCCAATGGTTCGGTAATATCCACTGCCTTATTGTAAGAGTTGTCCACTATGTCCAGCTTATCGGGAATAATTTTGTCGATGAGACATCCGATGCCGACACAAGGAACGACCGCTTTTATCGGTGGTTTTGCGGTCACAAAGAAGGTGGTGCGCAGATTAGTCGGGATACCTTCCTGCAGGAGGACATTGTTGAGTATCTCCGCATGGGTCGGGTCCCAGACGGCATAATCCAACTTCCCATCCTTGTCGGCATCATATCCATCCGGCTTATCATCATAGTTTGTGTCGAGGGTAGGGGGACAGGAGATAATCGCACACTTATTGTTGTTGATATCATAAACCTGTCCAGCGGGACAGGTGATCTTGGCGGGATCTGTGCAGGTGCCGCTGTAGCAGACGGAACCACTGCTACAATCGTCCTTCTTGGTGCAGCCGGATTCCCCCGGAGACATTTTGCATACCCCGAATTCGCAAATACCGGACTGACATTCCTTGGTTGCCTGGCAGGAGCTTCCCGCTGGTGACCCTGGGGGACATTGATCCGTCGCGTCCTTGGGACACTTGTCTTCACTATCGGGGATCCCATCCCCGTCGGTGTCAATCCCGTTGGTGCAGGACCCACTGGTACAGGTTTGGCTTGGGGCACACTCAGAGACGGCCGTGCAGACCTTCTTTGATTTACCGACCAACTGGAAGCGCCCCTTGACCAGGTTCTGTTTGGCTCCGTTGCTCGTCTCGACCGTCAAGAGGGTATTGAGGGTGATGGGGGCGTCATAGGGTACGACCAAGGTGGACTGATAACCCTTCTCAGGAGGGGTGCCTAGATCGATGCACGCTGATTGGCCAGAGATTGTGACTGCGTTGTCACTCATCCCCGGATCTCCTACCTCCAGTGTTGCCGCCTGCGGGCAGACGCTCTTACCGTCTCGGTCAAAGAAGCGGACCTTGTAGAGGTACTCGCCCTGATTTGCCGTTGGTTCAACGGTCGGATAGGTAAAGTATAATTGGTAGGTGTATATCTGCATAGCCAAGCTGACGTCGATGGAATCGGTCTTGGGATTGAGTGGGGAACCACCGCCGTAGCCGTTGTAGTCTCCCAGCAACTCGAGGTCGGGAGATACCCCCTTGCCATAGGAGGGCTGGGCCACCTTCTTCGGATTCTCCTTGTCTCCCTTATTGACATCGGAGGTGAGGGCCGAGACGTCATAGGGATCAAAGCCACCCTTCTTGGCCTGAGCGTTTTTATCGTCATCGCCGTAGTTTTTGACACCACCCGGATCGACAATGCCAGTACCGGCTGTAATCGCAGAGTCCGGTGAGAGTGTGGTACCGGCCGGAGACCCATCATCCACGACGAGATTGATGGTCCCGGCAAACCCGGTCCAACCGGTCTTAACTTTATTGATGGGGATGATGGCCAGATCGACCATCCCGGTGGCGCCCCCCGAGTAGCCCCCGGCCACCACTAGTTGCTTGTTCGTACTATTGGGGATGAGTATTGCGTTGGCGCTTGGATTGCTGATCCCGGCGACGGGTATTGCCTTTGTGGTGTCAAACTCCACGACGCTGGAATCATAGTTGATGGTAAACCCAAAGGTCTTGAGGGGTTTGTCCCCGACGTTGGCCCGGAAGGTGATATTTGGACCGTTTCCATTAGGGATGACCGGGACAAAGCGGCCCGTTAAGGGACCCAGATCGAGATCGCCCACGTTGGCGTTCATGTTGACAGCGGCATGGTAGGTCAAGCTCTTGCTACCCACAGAGAAGGTCAGTTTCACCGCCCCGTTTTTCTTTGGGGTGAGTTGCAATTGATCTGGTGGAAGGTTGGGGACCTCGGCGGATGGAGCGAGGGCAGGTCCATCGTAGGCAGGCAGCGCCAGTTCGTCAATCTTTGTCGTCAGTAAGGATGTTTTGAAGGCGTTCCCATCCCCAGAGGTCAGGATCATTCGAGTCCCATCGGTGAATTTTCCAACGACCGTTAGGGGGTAGGAGGACTCGGCGACCCCGGAAAGGGTGGTGTCGAAGGCGACATCACCATTTGTTACTGGGAGCGATTCGTTGTCGAATCCCTGGAAGCCCTTTTCCTTGGGAACATTGGCACCCAGGTTGGATGTCTTGCCCCGAATGATGAACCCATCGAGGGTCGTGTTATCAGGCTTGCCTGGTTCAGGCTTGGTCTGGAAGGCGACCTCTTGCTCTTCAACGGTTAGTCCCAGGGTGGCATTGAGTTCCTTCCCAACGAGGGGTGGGAGAAACTTAACTAGAATGTCCCCCGATTGACCCTTACTCCCATCGAGTGCGAAGCTGCCCGGCCATTTTGAATTGGAATTTCCATTGACTGGGATAGGTTCCGTAAAACCAGCGGGTACGGCGAGACTCGCCTTATCAGTTGGCAATTTGGCGGCCTCGTCTCCCCCAAGAAATATCGAAGACCCATCGGTCCATTGACCCGTGACGACCAGACGTAGCAATTGTTTCTTGTCATTCTGCCCTTCAATCTTTGAGAGGGTTGTATCCTTTACGGCATTGGCAAAGGTCCCATCCTTGGCAGGATTGTATTGGGGGAGTTTGGCCGGGTCGTAGTCCTCGTAGGTCTGGAGTGAGATCTTGGTGAGGGTATTCACAGGGAGTTTGCACGTCTGTTTCGGGATCCCCAGATAGTCGGGCTGGAGCTCAATCGTGACCCAGCCACCATCTGATGGTGGTGGGGTGTCTTGGACCTCCACCGTGTTAGTACTGGCCAAGACCTTGGCCGGTTGACCGCTCAGATCCTTTCCGTCAATCGTCTTGATGAGGTTGGCCCCTTCCGTGACGACGTACTTGATCTTCGCTGGGTCCACCACATCCTGCTTCACTCCCTGTTTCAGAACCAGTGGACTGGTTGTTTTGAGAGCCAAGAGTTTCGCAGAGGCATCCTCGGTGCTGAGTGCCAGGGGATCACAGCCAGTGAGGGTTGCCGCAGGTGCCGGGATATTGATGGCGACCGTTGCGGCACCCTCTATGCCCTTGCCAAATTTGGCGGAAACATTTGTGGTCTTTTTGCCTGAGGTGGCCGGATGGATCATGAGTTGGCCGGAGGCATTGACGTCGACTTTGATCACGGAGGGATCACCGATGGTAAGCAGTGCCGGTTTTTGCTGATAGGCCGTCAGGAAATTTGCAGTGACGTCATAACGGGAGTTGTCCTTGGTTATGAGCAACAGGGTAAGAGGGGTGCTGTCATCCAGAGAGGTGAAGGTGTTGAAGGCCATGGCCTCCAAGGTGTTTTTCTGGCTGACGTCGCCGGTCAGGGCCCCGAGGGTTGCGGGTGATTCGGTCTTGGTCATTTTCACGTGGGCTGGGACGACTAGGAGGGATTTAAAATTCTCACTCTCTGCTGAGACGGTCAGCTCTTTGGCGGCAATGGTTTTGTCTGCAACAACGATGCGGATCTCGGCTTTTCCCGACTCGAACGGGCTGATGAGTCCTGCCTCCGTCACCGTGAAGACAGCTTTATCCGGGTTCTTGAAGGTCACATAGGGTGTGAGATCAAGGCGGATCTGGCCGTTATTCCAATAAAGATGCGCCTGCACCTTGGGGTAGGCATCGTTCCCGTCCAGGTTGAGACCCTTCAGTTTGGGGATGGTGTCTGTTTTGGAGTCGGTTTCGACGATCAGCTTGGCCGGGTCTATCGAGGTGACATGGACTTGCATGTTGCCAACCGATTTTCCCGCATAGGTGGCGGTGAGATTGGCATCGCCTTCTGCCTTGGATTTTACCTCACACTTGACATCTGTCCCGACGGCGGTTGCACCGGACTTGTCTTCACACTTGAGGTTGTTTAGGTCGGCCCCTGTGATGAGGTTCATGCTTCCATCGTTTTCCACCTTCAATGTCCTGACCACGGTTGTTTGTGGGACACTGGCAGGGAGGACCAGTCCTGGAATCTTATCGTTCGAGAAGAGTTGGCCATTTTCAACAAATCCCAGGATGCCGCGAACTTCTTTGTTCAGGACGGCGATATTTCCCGTACCCGGTCCGGACTTATCGGCAATGAGTAGGGGTTGTTTCTCTCCCGAGAGCGACTTCTGTGCCGGATCGGTGTAGTACAACTGATTGGGTGTTCCTGAAATTGCGGTCGTCGCCGGGAGCGGTGTGGCTGTGGATTTAACCCGGAGGTGGAGGGTCGCGACTTTTTCTTTATTCGATGAGATCAGGAGATTGCCTGTGGCTGCGGAGGTGAAGGTGATCGGGGTGTTGAGGCTGATACCCTCAATGTCCCCGAAGCCTGTCGCAACCTCGATGGGTTTGGTTGCCTTCGGATCAAATTCGATCATGGTGCCATCAAATTTGATTTCAAACTGGAATGCTTGGAGACCCTTGCCCCCCGTATTAACGAAGAGGTCGGCAGCGAAGGATTCACCGGCTGTGAGGGGACGCTTGGGTAGTTGAATCCCAGCCTGGCCAGCGGTCAATTGCAGGTCCCCAACGATCCCCTTGAGGGTGATGTTTGCCGGGTCACCCGATGCTTGCAGGCTGTTCCCGTCGAGTTTTAACTTGACCGAGACCATTTTATCCAAACCTGGTTCAAAGAGGGAGGGATCGAATTTGATGTCGCCACTGTAGATCCCCGGTTGTTGAGTCACACTGAGGGGGTTCGAGAAGAGGGTATTGCTATCCTTGGTGATTTCAGCCTCAGGGAGTAACCCACCCTGGTAAGGTCGGCCATAATCGTCGGTTACCAGGGCAAAGACCTTGACGGTGGGCAGATCGGAGTAGACGTCGCCACGGGCCAGGATCACCTGGGCCCGGGTGGCGGCGCTATTCAGTTTGATCTCCAAGGGCTTGCTGTCTGCGACATTGCCACCTGCGCTGGCCTTGACGGACACAGTCCCGGGTAAGGCCAGGTCTTCGAGGAGTCCCTGGTAGGTCCCGCCTTTGCCGGCTTCCTGCCACCAGAGTCCATCCCAGAAACCGCCGACGAAACCGTCGGTTCGGCTTGGGGTAAAGGAAACATGTGCCCCACTGACCGGGAGGGCACCCTCTAGGAGATTACCCAAAATCTTGATGGTGACTGGAAGGGTGGACTGCTGAGCTTGAGCGTCCTTGGCGATGAAATTAAGATGGTAGGTTGTTCCTTCAGGCGCCCCCGTGGTGTTCCAATTAAATTGACCTGTCGATGGGACAAAGGCTGTGTCTGGGACCTTGTTCGTGTCGCTTGCAACCTCGTTCCAAGAGAGGCCGGCATTACCCGCCGCCACCTGGAAGGAAACGATGGCCCCTGCGGCGACCTCGTAGCTGGTCTGGGTGGGCGAGGTGAAGACGGGGAGTTGATTCTTGATTGTCGCATCCGGGCAGAAGCCGTCCACCGGTGGTTTTTGATCCGGGCAGGAGGCAGCCATGCAATTGGGTGGTTGCGCAGCATCACAACATTGATTTGCATCGTAAGTCTTGTCGGCAGGGCAGCTGGTGGGTATGCAACCGGCCTTGCCAGCGACGACCTTGCAGGTGGTTCCGTTACAGGTGATTAAGGAACAGTCTTCGGGGGGCTGGCAGCTGCTTCCATCAGCGTTGCAGCACTGCTTATTGATCGGGTCAAACTGCATGGCCTCCGGGCAGGTATCATTTTTTTTGCATTGTTTGGTGTCAGGCTGGTAGGTGGTGTCTATCGGACAGGTGCCGCAGTAGTCGAAGAGACCGTCGGTTGGGATGCTGTTGTCGATGGGATTCAGGCCCCCCTGACAGCCTGTTGGATCCTTGCTGCAGTCACCGCTGGCATCACAACACTTGGTGGCCTGTCCGGCCGCCCCTTTGCATGTCAGCCCCACATCACACACGATTCCGTAACAATAGTCGACGGCCTCTGGATTGATGGTGACCTTTTTGACCGGACCTGAGCTTAGGTATTCTTCCATCCAAAGATTTTTTCCTTGGGCGTCAAATTGACTGATCCTGACCTTGACGTTGAGTGTGGGCAATTTGGGATTGAGATCCGATTTGATAAATTCGTAGACCCCTTGTGCCGTGTCCGCTGTCCCCACCAGCTTTGCCTCGACCGTCTGCTTCAAGTCTTCGAGGATAAACTCCACCTTGATATTTTTGTTGATCGATTTCGAGGGTTTTGCGCCGGGGCCGCTTACCGTAGCCGTCAAACGAATGGTGCCGAGGTTATTCTGATAGGGGTATTGAGCGTCAACATCGACCCACAAGGCATTCCCCACCAGGATCTTTTGCAGGTATGACGTGTCGTTCGAATCGACGGCTCCGTTAAAATCGGCGTCGGCATCGTAGAGGGGAAATTTTTCCGGGGTGACACTGTTGGTCACGATGGCGTTTTGGAGGCTCTGGATGTCATCGGAGGAGAAGCCTTCGATACTGTTCATATCCGCTCGCCACCCGCCCGGTGGGTCCATTTCGCCCATCCCGGCGACAATCGGTCGTCCCTCCACGGGGATTGCTGCGCCGATGGGGTTGTTATCCGGATCATAGAGGGCCTTGATGATCCCTGACAGCTTGGTGACCTGTTTTTCTTGCTTGGTCGGGATGAATTTGATCTGAGCAATCTCCAAGAGGCCTTGTTTTTTGTTGAGCCCACCGGAGAAGGTGCTGACGATCTTGATGGTTCCAGTATCGGGGTCGGCACCCGGTGTGAAGGTGTAAGCGGAATTTTGGAGATCCTTCCCAGGGAGGATGGAATTACCAGGTTTGCTATAATCGGCGATCTTGAGAACGTCCTTATCGTATAGGATCTGGATCTCAAAGTTCCCGAGCGGTGTTTTGTCGGTATTAACCCGAACGGGCAGCGTAAATTCGCCGCCGGACTGGTCGGGGAAGGGGACTCCCAATTCTGGGCCGATGTCGATATCGCCCACGGTGGGGGTCTCGTTGATGGCCAGCTTGAGTTCCTCTTTGGTATCCAAGGTGAGTTTGTTGCTTGGATTGATGTTGGCACTGAGCTTGACGGCGCCATTTTCGTGTGCGGTGAGTGTCAGTTTGTTGTTGGCCTCACTCAAGGTGGCAAAGTCCTTCAATTGATACTGATTAGGGGGGCCGGTCTTCAGATCACCGGCCGTGACATCCAGGAGCCCCGGGACTTCGATGGTTCCATCGTCACTACGGACCAAGAGGGCCTGGGTAGCGTCCTTGTCATACTTGGTAATAATGTTGACGAAGTGTGGACTTTCATCGGAGGCGCTCAAGGTCTTATCGGTCAGGGGAGTGACCTTGCTATTGCCCGCGGTGAATTCGTTGCTTTGAATGTGGAGCTCACTGATGTCGTCCGGTATGGGATCGATTGTGAGCTCCAGGGACTTTTTCTTGTTATCGTAACCTTGCCAACCCAAGGCAATGGTGGCCTTGTTTTCATTCGTATCCGGGATGCCGCGCACAAACATCCTCGGTTTGTTGAGGGTTGCCCCACCGGTCACATCCAACTGGAGTGACACGTTGTCCTTGAAGGGGGTGAGGTCGAGGCTGTCACCGTCGGTCAGAATAGCCTTCGCCCAGAGCCGGACCCATTGGTAGGCGCTGGATTTGGCGATCTTGTGCAAGGTTGTTTTCGCTGGTGCGTTGTCATTCTCGGGGTAGGGGGCGAGGGTCTTGAGCTCAAACCCTTGGAGTGTCACAATATCAATAGTCAATTTACGAGCCAGTCCCATAGCCTTGATGTTTAGGGTGGCGGAACCGCTATTTTTGGCTCCCTGATTCATCATCAGGGTCAGCGCTCCGTTAAGATCGATAAAAAATTTCGGGCTACTGACATTGGGTAAGGCGCTCATGGTAGGTTCGGCCTGCTCGGTGACATCGATTTCCTTGGATCCAAATTTGGCAAAGATCTTGAAGCTTTCTTTGGTGGAGTACTGTTTGAGGATTGTTACAGGATCATTCGGCGACAGGGCCAGTTTTAGATTTTTTCCTACCGGAATGATCTCGTTCGTTGGGACCTTTTTCAGGATTAGCTCTCCAGCGGGAGGGATGACCTCGACCAAGGTGTCACTATCCGTGGCAATTATTTTTGTTGGGTCGTTCTGGTCCGGCAGCTCCGCCTTCAGGTGGACTTTGCCTGGCAGGGTGGAGCTTACCTTTGTTCCTTCGATTGTTACCACCCCCGCCGTTTCACCGTCTTTGGGTGTGATTGTGATCTTCCCTGAGGTGACAAGTTCCGTCAGGTCCTGAGGGGTATCTTTCGGATCATTGGTCAGTCCCAGGACCCGGAGCGTGGTACTTTGGCCGATATTGGAGAACACCGTTGTCACCTTGGAGCTCAAGTTCTTTTGGGTGGCATCCTTGCCGTCGCTCAAGGAGCTGCCCACCGAGGCCGGGACGACGAGGTTGAGTTCGGTTATGGTTTTTTCGGCGGCGCCCACCGTGACATAGAACCCGGCACCCAGGCCGGCGACGGGATTCTTCATTGCGATGATGGATTTGCTGGAGGGTGTGGTCGCGTCAGGTGCCCAGAGCAGGTGGTTGGGCTTGTCAATCTTCACCACGCCTTCTTTGAGGATGTCCTCCGAATCCATGCTCTCCAGCTCGACCTGGTCTGTCAGGTCCCGAATGGTTCCATCATCGTAAGAGGCTTCGACATGGTAAGGGCTCTTCTGGAAAGGTGTCCCAGGAAGATTGCTGATCTTGTCGAGATCCTGATCGGCAATCTTGAGTTGGAGGTCTTTGACGGGGTGGACAATGGTGGTGGTTGTGGCGGAGCAGCCACCGCAATCCGGATGAGTGATGGTGAACTGAGCTGTTTGAACATCGACAACTCCCTTCTGCTTAACGGTATGGAAAGACAATGGTGCCGCGTCTGGTTGCATCGCAGTTGACGGGGTTATGGCCACTGCATCTTTGAGATCCACCAGTGTGCCATTTTCACTCAAGCCTTTGACAATGATATTGAAGCTTGCCGGATTTACATCATCGTAGATCACCGGCCGCGAACTCCAGGCGAAGAGTTTGGTGAGGACGGCTTTCTTGATCGTAACCGAGGCTTGGCCCTCTTGGAATCCGTTTTTATCACGAACCTTCATGGCGGTTTCTTGCGCGAAGATGGGGGTGTTGCCCGTTAGTATCTTTTCGTACAGGCTGGTCACCTTTCCGGAGAGGGTGGTATCGAGTGTCGCCAGATCCATGGCCTTGGGACGGAAGGTGATCTCTGCCAAGGTGATGGCGGGATCTTTCAGATTCAAGGTGTGCGCGGTAAAGCCGACGTAGCCCACGGTCTTGGGTTGGAATTGCAATTCTTGTGAGCTATTGTCAGTAGAGTTGGGTAGTTTGGTCGCAAGCTTGATGAAATCAAACTTAGCTTTGTCGAAATCAACCTGAGCCTTGAAGTTGTCGATCGTCTTGCCGGCGGGATTTAACAAGATCACCGGCACCGTGAATTCCTGTCCGGCGAAGTTGCTTGTCGTTGGGAAGACAGGGCCGAAGGGGGTCTCAAAATAGACACAGGTCTTGCCTCCACAATCAGGTTTTGCCGGTTGCTTCTTGGTGGTGATGTCCGCGGTCTTGTTGGGGATATTGATGTTGAACGTCAGTTTTCCATCGCCATTCGGCAGGTTGAATTGATCGCTTTGTGGATCGACTGATAAGAGTGATGGACCGAACCCTGATGGATCGGTCGTCAAGAACAGTGGTTGGCCCCCTATGACATTGGCTGGAATCACCTTCCCTTTGCCGACCGGTTGTTGATTGCCGCCGAAAAATTGAGTCACGAGCGGGGTCGACAAGATATTTTGATACAGGGTGTTGCGGCTCACACCCAACTCGACGCTCGCAGGGTCCGGGGAGATGGCATATTCCTGGGCGATGGAATTGGGGCCGCCTATCACGGTGGCGCCGGCCTTCCCCATCCCCGCGGGGACGAGGTTGATGACCTGACTGGCGTATGTACCATCGTTATTATCGCTAACGAGACCGGAGGATTCGCCGACCAGGTCCACCCCTTGGGCCGCCTCGATCTTGTTGGTGCCGGTCGTCAGCTTGGCCCCCTTGACCGGCTCGCCTGAGATTGTGTTATCACAGACGTCGCCGATGTTATCAACATCGCCATCCAACTGATCGGCGTTGGCATTTTGAGGACAGTTGTCCTTGGGGTCGGTGACACCGTCCTTATCGGTATCGAGACCCAGCATGCACTGGCCGGAGTTTTCAGCAGGTTTTAGGTTGCAGACTTGATCCTTGGGGCATTGGCTGTCATCTTTACAAACGGTATTTTGGTCGCAGGCATCGCCGATACCGTCTTGATCCGAGTCCTGTTGTTTGTCGTTGAAGACGTAGGGACAATTATCGCAGAGATCCCCCAGGCCATCTTGGTCTATGTCCGCCTGATCCGGATTGGCAATCTGAGGACAGTTGTCCGTAAAATCTGGGATCTTGTCCTGATCATAATCTTTGACGCCGCAGGCGTCCCCAACCCCGTCTCCGTCCGAATCCATTTGGTCAGGATTGGCAACCTTTGCACAATTATCACAGGGGTCACCGATGCCATCTTTGTCTTCGTCCGCCTGATCCGGATTTTTCTGTGCGACACAGTTATCCGTGCTGTTGGAAAATCCATCTCCGTCGGTGTCAAGGACGCAGGCCATCTTCTGCGGATCATTCACCTCACCGGCTGCACATTGATAACAGAAACCTTTATCCGTGTTGCACTGGCTTCCGACGGCGCAATCTAACGGGACGTTGCAAGTCGGTTTGCAACCCTTCACACTGAGGTCGCATTTCTGCTTGGCACCGCATTGGGTGTCCTGCGTGCACGAGGGTCCATTCTTGCCGGGGATGGTGATCGTTTGCCCAAAGTCAAATGAGGATACACCGTTGGCCATGGTGGAATCGACATGGACTGTGAAGGGCACTATCTTGTCGTTATCGAGATTGTCCGGCAGGGGGATTATTTTTTCACCGCTGATGGCATCGAAGTTTGTTGAATCGAGAGTGATCCCGTTTAAAAATTGAATGAAGTTGTCACCGGTGCTGAAGGTCAGTTTGACGTTGTCCGGGACCTTGTTTTCCGTGTTGGCGACGACCACTTTTAGGGTGTTGTTACCGGGTAGCCCCTTGATGACATCCGCGGTGACAAAGTGATAGGCCTTGCCGCTGATTTTGAGCCCGTAGTAGACGTCGTTGATATCCACCCCGTTGTTGTTGTAATCGCCTTGCGGTTTTAAGTTCCCTACCCCGCCAATGGCATCTCTCAGGGCCACAATATCATCGATGTCATAGATCCCTTTGCCATCGTAGTCTTTGAATGCCGTTGGGTCGACGAAGCCGGCGGCGGCCGTCAGCGGGTTTTCATAAGTCTTTGCATTGGTAGCAACCTTTGAAGTGCCGGTAAATTCTGTCACCGGGTTTTGCGCGGGATCATCGGTCTTGGTCTGCGCTAGGAAGATAAGGGTGCCGAGGTTGATATCATTGCCAGTGGGGTAAGGTTCCGCTAACGACCCATGGAAGATTAATTCCGCAGTTTTGTCCTTTGCAACGCCCTGTTTGTAAGGGGGAAGCTCTGCGGTAATCGTGCCCGCAGGTGGGTTTTTGATGAGCAGCTTGGTCGGGTCTGCCGGATCCGTGGCCATTTTGAACATGTCTTTGTCATAGAAGAGGTGGATCTCAAAGCCCTTGAGTTTTTCGTTGCCTACATTGGCACGGAAGGGGAGGAGTGCGCTGCCACCCTTAGGAAAGATTTCGACAAAACGTCCCGAGGGTTTTCCTAGATCGACCTCACCCATGCCAGGTTTGAGGTTGATGGCCATTGTGAAGTCTTGCATTGGGGGTGGGATTGGTTTGGCGGCATCGCCGGTATCATCCTTGTTAGGATCGATCGTCCAGGTGGTCTTCAAGGCCCCGTTGGCATTTACCATGACCTTCCCGTCAGAGAATACGGCGGCCGGCGTTGCCTTCATTGTGGTTCCCGCAAATTGGATTTCGGAAGAGGAGACATTGAGGAGAGCTGTCCCGATCGGGTTGCCCTTGGTTATGAGCAGGGCCCGTGGATTACCTGTCTTGCTCAGGTTATTGGCATCGACCCGATCCGAGCCAAAGGTGGCAAAGGCCCGCAAGGTGACGGTCTCTCCCTTGATGGCCTGGACGGTGGCGTCAAATTTAACCTCATCGTTGGTGGGATTGTTTTCCACCTTCGCCTCGCCGGAGAGTCCCAGATTGGTGATTTGGGCATGATAATTGCTGTCAATCTTGAGGGTTGTCGTCTTCTGGTCTTCCGGGATTGCCGGTGAATTTGAAATGATTGCACTGATTAAGGCCGCTCCATCATTGATGGGTGTCAAAAGGTAGTAATCGGGCCACGGAAAATCTGGTTGAATGATATTCTCAATATTCAGAAAACCCGGGGGTATTGACCACTGAGGAACTCCGATTTCAATTTTATTGATTGCCTGGGGACCCAAGTGGATCTTTGTGTTGTCCGACCAAGTCCCCTCGAGGAACATCCGCACCTTTTGATAGGTCTTGGTATTTTCGATATAGGAGAGGTAACTGTCTTCCACCTTGTCATTGAAGTTGCCGCTGTTGAAGTCCTCGTAACTCTTGATGGCGAGTCCGGTCAATGTCATGACATATTTATTTTCACAGAGGACATCCGCCACATCGCTGTGGATCTTGATTGTGAACTTTCCTCCTTTTGCGTCTGGTGCGGCCTTCAGAAGGCAGGTCTTTAGGGCATTTTGGTCAATGACGGAGTTGCCATCTTCTACCACGCTACAGGTCACCTTGGTGCTGTTGTTAGGCAGTGTGGTGTTCGAGTCGGTCAGTAAGATTTGGAGTTGTCGCTCGGCAGGGAGTCCCAACAGCATCTTGGCTGGGTCATTGATCGCCCGGGCGATGGGGCCGCAATTATCAGATACGGCATTCATCGGATCCAGCTTGATGATAACCGGTGAGTGGGTGGTTTGTCCCACTAGGGATGCATCCACATAGACCGTGTTGTTGGGATTGCTCGTTGGTTTCAAGACCTGGAACAAGAGGGGATTGTTGACATCTTTTGCTGCCAGACTGGTGACATCGTTGGTGCTGATGCCACCCTTTCCACCTGGTTTGAACAGGTCTTCGGGAAGATCTCCTTCTTCCGTAATGATGGGGCTATTCGGGTCTAGCGGGTTTTCTTTGTAGGTCAATGTCCCCAGCACCCTAACCTTCATGACCTGTTGATACTTGTTGAGGACATTGGTGACCGTTGCCCCGCCTCGGGTGCTGCCAAAGGTCTTATCTGCCAACGAATTTAAGGTGACTGCCTTGGCGGAGGGTTGGACGACCGAGCCGGGGGTTACCACCTCCATCTTGGTTAAGATCAACGGATTGGCTGGATCGGTGGCTGAAACGGTGATGGGGAGGGTGGCGATCGTTTGGGCGGAAATTTCCTTGGTATTAGCCCGGAGTTTTCCATCCTTGCTCCCGGCGGCGGGACCTGTGACGACTTGGAGGAGTCCCTGCTCCGCTTTGACATCAATGCCCCCCACCGGTTGAATATCCACCTCATTGATGAGATCGATGACAAGGTCACCTCCCGAGATATTTTTCATCTCGGGGACCGTCCAAGAGAGGTGGAGCCGAGCCGTCTGGAAGGAATCGGTGCCGTCGATCTTTTGCAGGTTGGTATCGCTTGCCGTCAATTTCACCTCGTCGGGATTGTCCCAGTTGGGTGTGATTGTCTTGACGAAGATCTTCCTAAATTCAAAGGTTGATTCGGGATCGATCGGGGTTTTTTTGTAGGAGACAATCAGCTCTGCGGTACCCGATTTTTTTGCCTCGGTCTGGAATTCTCCCTTGCCGGGGTCGGGGATTGTGATGCCTATCGTAGGTGTAAAAGAGGTATTGGTTGCCGCAAAGTTCAAGGCCTCTCCGGCCGGGGCGGTGATCGAATCATCCGACCGGATCAGTCGTGTGGCAATGGTTCCCTTCGTTTGATTGAGCGGTGCCGCTGCCCCCGGCACAAAGACCAAGAAAGGATCCGAGGCCCAGGCAAAAAGACCAACGACCTCCGGTTTGGCCAACGGCAACTTTCCTTCTGCGGTTGTCGAGCCCGTAAAGTCGGCGACCAGCAACGCTTGTTTCTCGCCATCCAATGAGACCTGGACGCCCTTTTTACCCGCGAGTGTGGTGATGTGTCCTCCGAATTTTGCTACCAGTGGAGGATTTTCGCCTTTAACGACCTTGAATTTGAGCCGGGCCATTTCGAGGGTCTGGGGGCCGGTTGGTTCGGTGCTTCCTTCCAGATAGGAGTTGAATTTGACGGATTGATTAAAAAGGATATTACCCTGGGCGTCTTTCTCCTCGGCAATGTCAACCTTATGTCCATCTACCTTGGCAAAGTTGACTTTTTGGATATCTTTTCCGTTACTAGTCGCTTGGTATTGCAAGAGATCCTTGTTGAAGTAGACGGAGATATCAAAGCTGGTGAGGTTGTCTCCCTCCTTGAGGTGGATCATCACCGGCACCTCGATTTCGTAGCCGGGCATTGGGAGCCGATCAGGGAGCTGGAGGCCGGCGAAACTCTTCTCCTGGCCGGCATTGTCCTGCGGCCAGGCGAGCTTGGCAACCTTTGGTTTCAAGGTGACCGCCGTGGGTTGCGTCGCCAGGGCCTTGCCGATGGCTTCCAGGTTTACAGCAACTTTTTTCCCTTCACCCACCGCCAATTTTTGGTACGTGGTGTCGAAGTTGACCTTGGCCTGGTAGATTCCCTTGTCTGGCGTGGGGCTGGCAGCAACCGAATCCGCACCGACCTTGAGGGAGGGTGGGTTGGAAACGGCCAATGGTTGTCCCTGCTCATCGGTCAAGAAGATATAGGCGGTGAGGTTCGAATCATCTTCGTAGACCTCGCTTCGAGAGAGGGTGAGATAACTCCGGGCTGGGTTATCCGTGATAGTGAATGGGGCCGACGTGCTGTCTCCCGAAATTTTGGCGGTGACCTGCCCAGCCCCTGGGGTGGTGATATCGAGAAAGAGGGCGGTGTAATTCCCATTAAAGCTATCGCTATCCTGGAGGATTCCCTGCCAGATTCCGGGGAGGATGGAGAAATCAACCAGGGCATGTTTGACCGGGGTTCCGTCTAGGGCGGAATCCTTGATCACTTCGATGTCGACTGTAACGTTTACCTTGAGTTTGGTGACATCGTCATGCACCGAGAAGGTGGACTGGTAGACACCCGCGGGTGTCTGGTCGGTTGGTGCCCAGGTGTAGGTGTTTGTTGCAAGATCAAGCTGGGATCCTGGTGTGGCGGTGTTGTCGACCACCGAGTAGGTCAAGGGATCGCTTTGATCATCCTTGGCCTTCAACAGAATCGAAAGGGTGCTTCCCTGGGAGACGGTGTATTTTTTGCCGAATTCGTCGGGCCAGTACGGGGGGGTGTTGCTGAGGTCACCCGTGCAATCGCCGACTCCATTGAAGTCTGGGTCTAAGCATTTTTGTCCCGCGGCGCAGCCATTAGGATTCGGAGGCTGAATTGACGGATCGCAGGTGCCCCCACCGAGGCAGACGCTATTGTTGACGCAGGTCTGGCCATTTGGACAGCCGGACTGGCTGTCGCAGGGCTTGGGGGGCATACAAACACTATTCAGGCAGGTTTCTCCGTCTGCAAACTTACAGTCGGTGTTCACGCTACATCCCTTGTTGGGGCAGATGATCTGGTCCCCCACTTGTTTGCAGGCCTGGCACTGCTGGCCATCGCAATACTGACCCTCCTTGCAGTCGGATCCTTCATCACACGTGATTCCGGGATCGACGCAGAGTTTGTTGACACAGACCTGCGGGGCACATTGGCCATTGTCTTGGCAGGAGGGAGGGGCCTTGCAGAACCCGTTCAGACAAATTTCGCCATCCTGGCAAATATCGGTGGGTTTGCAAGGTTCATTGTCCTTGAGCTTGCATTGATTGCCTTGGCAAATTTGATTGGCGTTGCAATCGCCATTGTCAGCTGCGTCGCAGACTGATCCAACATCCGTGCAGGTTTTATTGACACAGGTCTTGCCGAGGCCGCATTGATCGTTGTTGTCACAAGGTGGACCGGGGATACATTGTTTATTCTGACAAATTTTACCGACATCGCAATCGCTGGTCTGCGTGCAGGAAGGCGGACCGTTGGGATCGACGTCGAAGGAGGTGAGCCCGATGGTGTTGGAACCTTGCAATCCCTTTGCCTCGCGGAAGGCATTTTCCTGTTTGGTGTCTCCATTCTTCTCTAGGGTACGGACGACGACGGCCACTGGGATATTTTTCTCAACGGCACCGAGTTTTTCCGCCGTGACACCGTAGCGTCCTCCTCCCAGGGGTTTCGCCTTGACGTCGGCGAATTGAGGGCCGGCATCGGGTTCTTTGCCAGCGTCAGGATAGACCCAGTTTTGGGCGTTGCCAGAACCAATCTCAAAGAAGACCTCCGTGGTGGCCGGATCCGGCGGGAGCTGGACGGACTGGGCATTGAAATCTCGGCTGTGGAGTTCCACCACGAACTGGGCCTTGGTGTAATCGTTATTGTAGGGGTAATTAACTATCGGTTTGGCGACCCCCGTGGTCGGGTCGATCTCCCCCGTGACAAAGTGGGTGGCCCCAACCCCCATGCGGTTGAGATAATAGGCGTCCTGCCAGGTGAGGTCGCCGTCGGTGTAGATATCGTAATATTTGAGGAGCGATGGATTGGCGATCAGGTTATTTTTTGCGTCGGTCTTGGTGGAGACATTCAGGGCCGCGGCGGCATCGCTGATGTCTACTTTTGGAAACTTGCCTTCCTCAAAGAAGGCATCGCCAAAGAAGGTGGTGGGGTCGATGTCACCGGCGCCGGCAACGATTTGTTGCACATCTTTTGCGAGCATTGGTTGGCCATCGGGCGCCACCACTTTTTCCAAGCCGCGGATGGGACTCCAATTGGCGGCCTTCTGGTCGAGGGCCGCCTTGGTGATGAAATTGATGTCAAAGAGGGAGAGTGCGTCGTTGGGGGCGAGTGGGGTGGCATTTAAGAAGCTGACCTTGATGCCCGCCAAACCTTTCCAATCTTCTGGAATATCCGAGTCGTTGGTTTGTTGTGAATTGTCCCAATACTCACAGGCCAGTGAACCGGAGAGGCCCTTTGCCAAGGTAATGGCATTGGAGCAATCCGCTAACTTTTGTGCCACATCGATGATTTTCTTATCGTAGAAGAGCCGTAGGTCGACGCCCTGGGTTGGTCCCGCAAACCCGGTGGTGGCGATGCGCACGGGGAGGGTGAAGGTTCCTACCTTGGCATTGAGATCAAAGGCATGGCCCAATGGATTTCCGAGGTCGATGTCGCCCGTGGTCGGGATGAGATTGACCGGGAGCTTTTGGTTGACACTGACCTGGAAGGCTTCTCCCTGATCGACCTTATCTTTGAGATTCATCAAGATACGGCCCACGCCGTTGTCGTGGGCCTGGATGCGGCCGGAATTGAGGTCGAGTGCGGTGACAAAATCTTTGCGCTTCAGGTTGACAAAATTGGTGGCGGACCCGGAGACATCCTCCGTGGTAAAGGACACCATGTCGTCATAATCGTGTTGGCCATTCTGGGTGATGAGGGTGTGGACGTTGTCGTCTGAAAAGGTGGCGTAGGTGATCATCCTGACTTCGTTATTTGGGTCCTTGACGCCGCGGTAGGTCGGGTTGGTGGGGTCGCCGTTGCAGGTGCCGCCCAAGGTGATGGTGTTGTTGGCCTCGCAGGTTCGTTTCCAATCGATGCGCAGCTCCTTAATGTTGACCGGTTCTTTGGAGACGGTGATGGGTAGCCCGAGGCTCTTCATCTTGCCCAAGATCGCGATGAGTCCGATTTTTCCGTCGTCGATTTTGGCCTTGATGCGATTGGTGGGGGTAAAACCATCGATGCCACCTACCTCGATGATCCCTTGCAAGTCCGACTGATCGGCGATGGTGTCGTCCCCGCGCAGAATGACCTGGGGATCATTTTCGTCGTTGCGGCTGGCGGCGATCTTGTCTGAGACATCGAGTGTGGAATTATCCGAGAAAGTGACGATGACCTTGGCATCGGCCTGTTGATAGTAAGGACCGTTCTCGATCTTGGAGAGGAAATTTTCTGGTGTCGGATTCAAGCTCGGAGGGGTGTAGGTTTCGTAGCTTTTAAGCGAGAGCGATTGATAGCTCACCACATTCACCGTGAAGGGGAAGGTGAGCGCGGGCCAGAGCGAGATGTTGAGGGACATGGTTTCACTTCCGGTCCCGGATGGCCAGTTGTTGATCGTTTTAATGGAGGCGAAGTGAAATTCCGTCCCTGCTTCATTTTGGGTGAAGCCGACCAGGAAGTCGGCGGGGAGCATCTTGGGATCGTGGTTCCAGCCTGAGTTGTAGGTAAGATCTTGGCAGCCGTCCCCTGTGACCTTTCCGTCCGGGGTGATCGCGCAGACTCCTCCCTTCATGTTTCCCACCACCCGATAATCGGGATTTTGCGGGATCTGTTTCAGGGCGGAGGTAATCTCGTCGCCATTCAGGGCGATGGTGTAGGCACCGGTCGTTTTGGCATACTGGCCAGCCGTTCCTTTCACCCAGATTTCCACCTTCTTCGGTTGGGCGAATTGGACCTTCACAGTGGCCGCCTGTTCAGGGAGATCCTTCCACTTGGCCTTGAGATCGGTTGTTCCACTGCCGACGGCGGTGACCTTGGTGCCGTCCACCGAGACCACATTCGGGTTGCCCGAGGCTAGCGCACTCTCGCCGGTTACATCCACCCGGTTACCGTTGGGAAGGATTCCATACACCGTGGCCTGGACCGTCTGTCCTATTTCGGTGAAGAGGGAAGAGACACCCGCCTTGACTTCCATGTTGTTGGCCGCCGGATCAAGCGTGTCCGGGGGAGGGGTGATGGGACTGACCCCGACATGGGCTGGGACGACCACCTGGAGCGAAGCGGGGACGGTGGATGCATTGGGATCGTAGCCCAATGTGAGTTTGGCGGTTTGCGGGAGTTTTGGATCGGCGGTCAGGAAGGTGAATTCACAATCGTTTTGTTTCGCCCCGCCGGAGAGGCTCACATAGCCCGCCTTGAGCGTGATATCGCCTTTGTCGCAATTGGTGACTTGGAAATCGGAACTGTCGAGCTTCCCGGTGATGTTCCGGTTTACGCTTTGGAGATCCCCCGTATATTCTCCCACGACACGGAATTGGAGGAGTTCGTCTTTGCCCAAGGTGATGGGTTTCTTCAGGTCAACGGGGAGCGCCTCTACCCAGATTTCGTGGAGTTGGAGGTTGCGCACCGGCAAGGTGTTGCTGAGGACCTGCTCTCCCTGCTTAACGGTCAGGTCGGTTTTGCCTTCCTGCGCGCCGTTGGTGAAACGATTTTTGGGGGATTCTTGCGCGACAATTATCTGGGGATTGCCGGAGATCAGTTTGAGGTCTTGATCGAATGGATCTTCCCCGAACGCCATGGAGTCGCCGAGTGGTTGGTTCGGGTCGTTGGTGATATGTCTGACTGAGACCTCGCCTACCTCTTTACCGGATTCTCCCTCTAGGGGGCTGCTATCAAAGAGCTGATTGCTGTTCGTTGTCAGGAGGAGGCCGCGGAGTGTCTTGGCGATGACATTGACTTGGCCGGAATTGTCGATCCCTCCGTTGCCGTCCCAGACCTTGAGCGGCGATCCTTTGGGGACGGTGAGAGGTCCTGCCACCAGATCGGCTGTCAAGGCTCCGGAGAAGTTGAGCGCTCCCGGGGCGGTTTGTGCGTTGACCATGAAGGTGGCCTCGCCCAGGGTGATGGTCCCCTTTTTCGACGGCACATCATCCGTGGCGCTGAAGGTGATGTCGGTGGCATTGGCAGACGCCGATTTTAGGGTGAAGGGGTCGGGAATTTGCGGAGCGCCGATGACGCTCACCAAGGCGGGGTCAAAGTTGATCTTGGCCCCGTATCCTTTCAGGGGACTGGCCACGTTGGTTCGGATGGCGGCTTGAAATGTTTCTCCGGGGATCATCGCCTTGTTCGGCAGTTCCAGCCAAATGTCACCCGCTTGTTCAATGAAGGCGGGGGAACCGATGCCGGTGACGGTGATCTTTTGCGAGGTCTTCGCCTGAGGCGTTTCCGGCAAGGCGGTGGCGGAGAGGAGAAACTTGGTGCCGTCGGGGAAATCAATGTACGCTATTTTTTTCAGGGCGATTCCGTTCGTGTCGGTGGTGACGGTCCCTTCATCCAATTCTTGTCCCCCCGCAACATTGGTAAAGGCGCAGGGGACACCCGCCACCGGATTGCCCAGGGCATCGGTGACATAGGCGTACAGGGAAACGGACGATTTCGTGTCGACCGCCTTGTTTTGCACGTAGAGTTTGTCGGTGCTGGCGATCAGGGTGATTTGATCGACCGCCCCCGCCTTGGTGGCGAAGGGAAGAGTCCCGCTCCCTCCCTGAGAAACATCGGCGGTCACCGATCCTGACCCGACCGTGGTGAGATTCAGGAGGTGGCTTTGGTAATAGCCTGGTTGGGCCGGGTTGGCGGTGGTTAGTTCTTCGACCAAGTCGTTGGGTAGTCCAAGGGTGGCATTGAAGCCGAGGTTGGCCCCGGAGACCGCGAGGTTCCCCAGATCGGTGGCGGCATCACAGGCATCTCCTACCCCGTCGTTGTCACTGTCGACTTGGTCATTGGCCACGTTGGGGCAGTTGTCCTTATCGTTCGGGACACCGTCCGCGTCGATGTCATCATTGCTCTTGTCGCAGGTATCTCCGATCCCGTCCCCATCGGCGTCGTCTTGCACAACTTTGGGAGGGACGATTGGGTTCGAGGTGGCGGGGCAATTATCTATATTGTTGTTGATCCCATCCCCGTCCTGATCCTCATCGCAGAGGTCTCCGATCCCATCTTTGTCGGCGTCGGATTGATCGTTGTTGGCGACCGATGGACAGTTGTCGGCGGCGTCGGAGATTGCGTCATTGTCACCATCCCCCACGCACTGCGCGGGGTTGAGCTGGGTATCGCACAACGGGGCATTTGCGGGACAATTGACTCCCGGAGTGTCGCAGGGAGGCAGGCAGATTCCCCCCTGGCAACTGGTCCCGGTGACGCATTCCTCGTTGGCCACGCAAGAGCCACCCGAGTCCGTTTTGCAGACATTCTGCTCACATTTTTTCCCCTGGCCACAATCGTTATCCACTTGGCAGCTTCCCGGTTTGATGGCGCAGGCGTTGTTTTGGCACGATTGACCAGCGCCACAATCCCCATCCACACTGCAAAACTTGGCAACACAGCTTCCCTTGCCGTCGGCCCCTATTTTGATCTTGTCGCAAGATTCATTGGAGGCACACTGTACCCCGGCGCAAGGATCCGGTGGTATCTTGCAGACGTAGCCCGCGGCAATATCGCATTTCTCACCCACCAGTAGGTTGCAATCAGCATCCAGCTCACAGGCCACCGGCTGGCAGGTCTTGCCGCCGCCAACCTTATCGAGACAGGCCTCTTTGTTGACGGGGCAGTCCACATCCCCTTGGCAGGATTTGGCACCATTGATCCCCTTGACGGCTAAGGCCTTGGTGACTGTCACCAGGTTACCGACCGTCTTACCGGCCACGATGGAGAGATGCTCATAGGTGATTTTCACTGTAACGGCGGTGTCGTTTTGAATGTCCGCTAGCGGGGCTTGGTAGACGGCGAAAATTTTTCCCGCCACATTTTCGTCCTTGGTCTGTGTGGCGGTGAACTGGGTGGTGCCGTCGCTGAATGTGAAGAGAGGCTTGCCTTGAGCATCCGTCTCCGTCAGTTCAAAATGGACGTTGGTATCTTGTTTAATCGGCTGGCCCTTGGCATCGGTAAGGTCGGTGAAGACGCGGTATTTTCCAACACCGTCTTCCTGGGCGTAGATGTCGACGAAGGAGAAGGCCCCTGAAACTACTTGGAGGGCGCTGCCGGTGTCCGGTGGCAACACCTTGCCATCTTGGTCGAAGTCGGCCTGGTCGCATTTTTCAGCAGGGTTGATCTTGGGACAGACGAATTGGCCGCCTTTATCTTGGATAAATTTCTGGATCTCGACGACGTCGGTGATGGTGAAGCCCCCCTGGCTGTTGAAGTCAAGGACCGGGGCGGGATCGATCCATCCGGCCCCCGCCTCCATGACCCCCGGCTTGTCCCCCGCTACGGAGAGGGTGAAGGTGCCGCTCAGTTTCGTGTAGGGGGCGGCGGCCTTTTTGAGGATGTTGAAGCTCAATTCACCCAGCTTGACCTGCCCCTTGTTGCCTGCCGGCACGAGTCCGGAGAAGTGGACGTTGGCCCGCAGGTTGGGTTCGGGATTTTGCGGATCGAAGTTTGGTGTGACTGATGGCGGGGCGCTCCCGGCGGGGAGATTCTTCATCGTGATGGAGGCGAGCTCCATGAATTCGGGGTTGAAGAAGAGGGTGATGTCGTAGCCGTTCAACTCCTTGGCGGGATCGCCGGTGGAGGCAAAAACGGGAAGATCGATCGAACCGGTCGCAAGGACGTCGACAAACCGACCGGTGAAGGGTCTTTTCGTGGTTGGTCCTATATTGCCAATGTCAACGTCCAGTTTATTCGTCTTGAGATTCGTGACTAACGCGTAGTCCTGCGTTGGGGCCGCGGCCCCCACATTTTTGTTCAGCGTGACGGTGATCTTGGCGGCCCCGTTTTCGAGGATTTGCAGCATGGCCTTATCGTTGTCGACCACTTTGATCGGCTCACCGATTAGGGCGGGAGCCACGTCCTTCATGGCCGGGAGGGGGATCACGCTGGACGTCAGATTCAGGAGTCCGGTCACGGTGATATTGGTCAGGTCGCGATGCGTCCCGTCGGCCAAGGTGGCGATGACACCGAGCGGGGTGACGGACAATTTGGGAGCGGAAAAGGTGGCGGCAAATGGGCCATCCTGCAAATTAGTCGGGATGGGGAATTGGTCAATCGACCCGAGGGGAAAACTGATAACGGCCAAGTTGGTGATGTCCACCGATCCCTCCTCCACGAGGATGGATGTCTCCCCTTGGATTGGGTTGAGGGACAGCGTCTTACCCGCAATGGAGAGCATGATTTTACCCGCAGGATCGCCCGAGCTGTTGCTTGGGATGATAAATAAGGTGAAGGGCCAACTGGTGCCGGGATAAGCTGGGACTATTCCAAATGGGTCCAGATAGTTGGGAAAGCTCAGGCTGAGTCCCGCTTGTTTCAGTTGGACGAATTGATTTGCGGTCAAGATCAAGGGGGCATTAGGGACACCGGGAAGGTCATCGCTCCAGACCGGTCGGAGGGTGAGTCTGCCCCTTTGGAACCGGTCCGCCTGGTTGGCTCCCTCGATCACCCGAAACAGGAAGGCGCCGTCTTTCTTGGGCTGGGCGACTGCATTTTTGAAACTTGCGGGGCCTCCGAGGTCAAAGTCCTCCCAGACCTCCATCTTGAGATCCTTGAGGGTCACGACCTGAAATTCACAGGTCTGCGGGGTGACGCCGAAGAGTCCGCCGACGTCGAGCTCCAGTTTGACCGGTCCGACCCCGGTCCCTTTGCTGGTGACCGTGACCTTTCCAGCCAGATCCGGTGCTCCCACGGTGATAAGGTCTCCTCCAGAGATTGGAGTGACCTTCACAAGGGGGAGGATGGTCTTTGCGTTGGTCTGAACGACGAGGGTAGCCGTGGTCGGAAGTCCGCGCAGGAGTGCGGATGCATCCCCCGCCGTAACCGCCATCCCTCCCGTCGGGCACCCCTGATTCGGATTGAGATCCGGTTTGGGGATGTCAATCACTACCTGGTTCTGGTGGGGAATCTTGAGCGTCTCCCCGAGATTTTTCAAGTTGGCCCGGACGAAATAAGGTTTGTCCCCGTTGGAGGCGAGCGCCTTGATCCGCGTGTGGGTGTTGTCGGTGAATGTGGCAAAGGGCTGTGGATTGCCCACCTCGTCAACCAGCGAGATCTCATCCGGTGAGAGCAGGGGAGTGATATCGCTCCAAATTTCCTTCCCTCCCTCGTCAAACAAGGCCCAGAAGCTGAGCGGGACCTCTTGGAACGGTTGTGAAAGGTAATTAGTGACCGTCGCTAACCCCTCTCCCTTGCCAAAATTGGGATCGGTCCCATCAAGGATGGAGAGCGGAAGAGGTGGCTTAAGGTCGACATGCCCCGGGATGGTGACATAGATGGTGGCGGGCTGTTTTTCCACCTGCGTGATGGCAATGGTGGTTTTGGTTGCGTTGACGGGGTTTCCGTTCAGTGTAACCACCACGTTTTCGCTAGATTCTGCCCCAGGCGCCCCCTTCACGCCGATCAGCGAACCATACAGGGGATTTGCGGCATTGACCTGAGAGAGAGAGAGAGAGTTCGAGACCTGGAGTCCGATCTTGGCAAGTCCGGTAAGGTTGATTGGCTCCACCGCGCCGCCGAAATCGGTGTAGACAAAGGCGCGGGCGGTCTGCCAGAGGGACGGGTTGACCCCGCTGAATCGGTCCAGGGTGGTGTCACTCACAAAGAGTTTGATCTGATCGGAGGCCAGTTTCCAAGCCGTCACGCCAATCCCGTCAAAATTCTGTGCGTTGTTGTAGACCGCTTTCAGGGTATCGTTGCCGCTCTTGGCGACGCTGTAATTTCCCTGATCGGTTTGGATGACTTGTCCTAATGGGATGAGCGAGATGGTCTTTGCCGAATCAGGATCGAAGATCCCCTTGCTGGTGACCACCCGGAGTTCCACGGAGGAGGCCTTGGGGGGTGCGCCGGCCAGGGAGAGATCGATCAGGTAGCTGTCCTTGGCCCAGGCGAAGATTCCGCGGTCGACCACTGGCTTGACGGTCACCTGGCCGGAGGCGTCGGTGACCCCCGTCTGATCGGCCACGGAGAGGGTAGCCGAACCGTACTCGGGGAAGTTTCCTCCCGTTTTGTGGTAGAGGGTGGCACCCCCTGTGGCGGTTGGTGTGACGATGGCCATCACCTTCGGATCGACTTGGACGGTCAGGAGGGCAACCTCGAGTTTTGCGCCCGGCCCGATCGTGTCTGGGCAGCTACTTGTGAAGGCGACGGAACCGGTATTCAAACCGTTGGGTGTATAAGCCTGGAAACAGCTGGCATCCTTCCCCTTGTTGATCTGCGTGACGGTCAAGGGGGGAGTAAAATCAATCTTGAAAAAGAAGCTGTGGAGGTTCTTATCTCCCGTATTGACATAAAGCGGGACGGTGAAGGTCTCACCGGGAAGCAGCGGGCGTTGCGGGAGCTGGATCCCGGCGGTCTCTGCGGGGAGCTGGAGTAGTTCCTTGGCAGGGATGAAGGTGATCGGGACCTGCTGGGCCGGGTCGAGTTTGATGGCCCCCTGGTTGGCCTGGACACTCAAGGTCCCGTTTTTGGAAAATAACATCTCCTGTTGGTAGAGACCGGCGGTCGTCTTGGTGGCGTTACCGGCCGGTTGGCCATCCACCAGAAACTGAACGGAGTCGGGATCGACCGGCCGTCCGCTGCTGTCGGTCACAAAGGCGAAGGCCTTGATCTTTTCTCCACCTGGTGCCGATGATTCCGGCGTGTAGACCTCGCCCCGATTGGTCAGGAGGTGGAGCTTGGCCGGTGTCCCCTTGACCAGCCAGGGTTGTGGCACGGCGGTCCCGCCGGCTGGGATGGTGGCCTGCAAAAAGGCGGAACCGGTCCGAGCGACATCCAAGATTTTTTCTTGATAGCTTCCGGCCTTTTCCTGAAGCCAGAAGGCCTGATGGGGACGTCCCAGATCGGGATCCTTGCCGGCGATGTCTTTGATCGCGAAGTCGAGCGTGGCCCCCTTGACCGGTGACCCCTTCACGGTGGATCCTTTGGCGACAACATTGATGGTGAAGGTGACGGTGATCTTGTCTTTCGGTTTCCCGGTTGGATCCAAATCATTGATGGTGAGGGTGAAGGTTTTTTCTCCCAGGTCCTCCTGTGTGACGGGCCCCCAGGCGAAGACCCCAGCCGGGGTGATTTGAGCCTTGATCCCTGGTGGCGGGGTCACCTCGAAGAGGAGCCCATCCTGGTCAGGATTCAATGTCTGGGCGCCAAAATCGATCGAGACGGTGGCGTCAACTTCAAAAGGTCCGAATTTTTTGGGGCCCTGATACACGGGGAGTTGATTGGAGTTCGGGAGTTGGCAGCTGCCGTTTATCTCTCCCACGGGGATGTTGCAGACCTCTTCCCCTTTGCAGTCCTCTTTCTTTTGACAACTTCCACCCCCTTGGCAGCTTCCACTCACGCAGACTTGCCCTGGACATTCACTCGAATCCTTACAACCGGTCCCGCCAGCGCATTGACCTGCCACGCAGGTCTGGGTCCCGGCACAATCGGCAGGCTTTTGACAGGTTCCCCCGCCTTGGCAGGTCTTATCGACGCAAATCTGGCCGAAGTTGCACCCATCCGCGCAATCGTTGCCTCCAGTGCAGCTTCCCTGGAAGCAGGTTTGGGGTGCGACGCAGTCGAGCTTCGAATCAGCGCAGGTGCCGCCGGAGCAGTTACCATCAGGACAGGATTCGCAGGTGCCGGTGGCGTTGCAGAGCTTGCCGGCGCCGCATTGACCGTTGACGGTGCAGGAGAGGGCGCATTGCCCGGTGTTGAGATCGCAGCTCTCTCCGAGTCCCTTGCAAACAACCGAGGTACATTTATTTTTACAAATTCCATCCAGGGGATCGCAGGTGTCCCCCGCGGCGCAGCCCTTGCCGGCACAGAGGTTGGGTAGGTCCGCACACTGCCCGGTGGCGGGGTTGCAGACGAGATTGGCGGGGCATGGTGGCTTGTCAGTGCAATTGTTTTTGCAGACCCCCAAGTTATTTTCCACGAGACAGATCTCTCCCAACGGACAGATCTTTGCCTTACAGGGGCCGTCCTGTCCCGTGGCACCGTTTAGCACCTTCTTGTCAAAGTCTGTGGGGGGGAGGTAGACGACGTTCTTGTCCTCTCCCGTCTTGGTGAGTGACGAGACCTTGGCCTCGAAGGTGCAAGTGTCGTTGGATTGCAGATTGAGCTTGAACTCCAGGCTACAGTCGACCGGATTGAAGACGCCACCGCTGCTGTCGGTATATTCCTTACTGGCGTCAGGGTTGCCAGGGCAGACGGCGCTCAATTTTGCGGCCACGTTTTTGGCACATTCGAGCTTGTCTGGTCCGCTTTGATCATTCTTTGGTTGGCCCAATTTCAGGAAGACGCTGTATTGACCGCCTCCGTTGTCCTTGATGCTCAGGTCGGAGAGGAAGAAGACCTGGTTCACAATCTGAAGACAACGGGTGACATCCCCCAACTCGAGGAAGCCGTCCGGATAGTAGTCGGCCTTGGAGGCGGGGACCTCCCCAGCTGTAATTTTGTAGGGAGGGGAATAGGTCGAGAGGAGCCCTTGTTGGAGTTTGAGACAATCGAAGCCGGTCAGTTTGTTATCCGCGTCAAAGTCCCAGGCCGTGATATCCAGCACATCCGGATCGACCAAGCCGGCACCCGCGACAATTGGACGTGGGAGGTTACCGCCGATCGGTTGATTGCCCGGGTCGACCAGGTTGAAGACCGTACCGGTCATTGCGGCGATCTTGGCCGCGCCCTTGGTGGCCTGGAAGGTAAGGGTGCCGAGCGTGACCATTCCGTCTTTATCCCCGGTGGCGGGGGTGCCGAACAGGCCGTCGAGCAGGACGGAATTGCCTTCAATATTTGGCGAGACCTTGAGTGAGGGGTCACCGGCCGGGACAAACTTGACCACCTTCAAGACCGACGCCGGGTTCCAGGCGAACTCGATCTTAAAAACCGACAATTTTTTATCTCCCACCTTGACGCGGACCGGTGCGTCAAAGGTTTCTTGATCCGTTAAGACCGGAAAGAAGCGTCCGCCGATCTTGCCGAGGTCGACATCTCCGACCTCTGGGAGGAGATTCAAGGCCAGCGGGTAGTCCTGGTTGGCATTGGCGCTCTTGGCGGTGATAACGGTCCCGCCGTTGCCGGTGATTGTTACCGTCCCTAGTGCGAGGTCTTGCCATTTCGAAAAGCTGTTGTCCTCTTCGGGCGTGTTGGCATCATTGGGAAGGTTAAGATTCTTTTTGGAGAATTGGATGATTCCCGGGATGACCGGTCCGGTGGTATCGACCAGGCGCGTCCGTGTCCCGTCCTCAAAGGTCCCGACGACCCGGATCTGGCTCTTGCCACCTACCGGTCCCGAGAGGGTGTCTTTAAAAGTTATTTCATCCGACGCGCCGATCCCCTCGGTGCCGCGTAAATGCAAGGTCGCCAAGGCCTCGGCCTCCCCGACGATCTGGATGGAATGCTCGCTCTTGAGAGAGCTTTCCCCCTTGGCCCCCACGCCCGGATAAGTTGCCTGGATGGTAAAGGTCGCGACCTGTTGCGGCAGGATCCGCCAGACATTGTTTTCTTTCACGACCTTGAAGGGGTTCGCGATCGTCTGGTCTTTCATGCCCTCGTTCAAGGTCAGTTTGCTTTCCGGATGATTCAAGAGGTCGATTTTTGGGTAACCCGGATCGCTCCACAGGCCACGGACGGTGAGCCGTCCCTTTTGCCACTCCGCGCTCGCTTCCACCTTGGAGAAGAGGGCGTCTTCAATATTTTTGCCATCGATCGCGGGGGTGAATTGACCCGCGTCGCCTAATTCCTGCGCGCTGAAATCCTCCGAGGTCTTGATCTCGAGCCCGGTGAGGCCCAACACCTGAAGATTGGTGGAGGCTACGAAGGAACCACCGGGGAGGCCGCTGATCGAACAGCTGAGGGTGACGACGCCGGTGGCGGTGTCGGTCGATTCGATGTTTCCTTTTTGTGGCAACGTCACCAGGTTGCTCGAAGGGGCACAGGTGGTCTGCGCCTCTTGCGTCGCATCCCAGGTCCCGCCTCCCTTGAAGTGGACGATCACCTGGTAGGTGGTTCCGGTTGGAATTTTTTCCATGGTGGCGGCCGGGTCGGTTGCGTTGATGGCGATGTGTGTTGCCCCCAGTTTGACCTCAACATTGTCCGCATCGGGGACCTTGACCTGGACGCCCCCTTTGCCGATTTTACCGGTTGCAGTATGAGTGGCTGCGATCACGGTGGCCCCCGGTCCCTTCGGTTTGATGACTGTAATCATTTTTTGCTGCTCATCGGTGAGGGGGACCACGACGGAGTTATTGTCGCTGGCCAGGGTGATCTCGGAGCCGACCAGGGAGGTGAGGTTGAATTTTTTCACACCGTCCGCCTCGGCGGCATATCCCCAGACCTCGACCGGCGCGGTGTCGGCCATCGAATCGATCTGATTGGTGACGTAGGCGAAGGCCTCGGTGGTCCCTGCATCGAGGTTGGTCACGGGCGAGGGGTTGATGGCATTCCCTTGGCCCGATTTGCCCAAGAAGATGGTGGCCGGGACCAGGACCTTGAGATCGGTCAGCGCGACTTCTTCATCGGTGCGCGCGACGGTCTTTTGCTGCGCCTCGGGAAGCCCCGGGACGGAAAGGGTTGTTGGCCCGTTCTTTGTGCCCGGGATAATCTTGCCTTTTTCCACGGTTGCCACCGCCGGGTCGCTACTGCTCCAAGCGGCGTACGGGGCGAGGTCAATCTTGAGCCCTGGGGTGTTGGGGTCGCTCCAGAGGAGTCGGGCCCGGGTCTGTTGATATTGATTGGAACCTTGAATCTTGTTGAGGGTGAGATCTTCCAGCTCTAAGGATAGATCCTTCGGGTCGGCCACGGAGGAGGTAATTCGCACCCCTCCTTGCGAGAGTCCGCTGAATGTCGCCTTGAAGAAGTCTTGCCCGCCCTTGGCTGGGGCGTAGCCAGCCCCCTGCAAGGTCACGATCCCGCTGTTGGCCCCTGCATAAGCAAACGAGGTCTTTGCGGTGACATCGTCGGGATCGGAGATCCGATTGTAAAGGGCCCGTGCCTGGAAGGCCCCTTTGACATTGAGCGAAGCGGCCAATCCCCCCTGGTAAACATGTTCACGGTCGGCCCAGGCCAGCAGGGTCTTGAGCTGTTGTTCAATAACTTTAATACTCCCTTGGGGAGTCTCACCCGCGACGTTGCCCGTGAGGTCGGCGATGCGGAGCGGTACTCCTTGAACACCCAGGCTGGTTCCTTTTGCGGCGAGTTTTTGGAGCTGGATCTTCTTGCCAGAAAAGGCCTGTTGCGTGCCCCCCTTGGCCTCCGGTGTGACTTGAAACAGGATGGTTGCCAGTTGGAAAAATCCCTTGGGGCTTGCGGCGTTCGGGGCTGGGTTGGTCGCACTGAAACTTAGTTTGCCTGGTTGGAGCAGATGATTGTTGTCGTCCGGGGTCCAGGCGAGTGGCCAATTGACCAACGTGATTTTGGGGAGACCTTTTTGCGTGACGGGGGCGACTAGGTCCTTGCCGAAGTTAATTTCTACCTGAAAGCCGTTGACCACTTGGTCTAGGCCGCCCTCTTTGGCGTTAACCCAGAGTTGGACCGGAAAGGTCTCGCCGGGGAAATGAGGTTCTTGGGGAATGACCAGTCCCATCTCTCCTTCGGCCAAAACAATCGGTTCCGCCCGTTTCGCCAACACCAGGTCGGTGGAGACCGGCAGCATGTTGGGGGCTGAGACGGTTAGTGTGCCGGGACGATCAGTGTCATTCTTGAAGGCGTTTTGCGGGACGGAGAGGGCTTTGTAAAAAATCCCCTTGTCTTTGTAATCGGCCGAGAGGTTGATCAGACCGGCCATGGGCACTCCGGAGACCGAGAGCGTGAATTTCACTGCGCCGCTGCTGCGCTCATCCAGCGGTCGTCCGGCGGCATCCCGCAGGAAGGCGTAGGCCACCACGGTTGGCTGCGAGGCGTAGTATCGAGGGAGGCCGCCTGAGTCGTCCCCTTGTAGCACCAAATTGACCTGGGTGGGGAGCGTGTCCACAGAGACATTTTTGGCAGCGGCGGTTTTTTTGCCGGCGGGGATCTGGGCGTTGATCGCATCAAGCGCGACATCGTTCAGCCCATAGATGGTCCCCTGATAGTTTCCTTGCCCTGCCTCTACGAGCAGGTTGGACCAGAGCCCCAGGCTCGGGAGAAACTCGATCGGGACCCCCTCCACCCCTTCGCCAAAACTCTCCGGTGCAAATTTTACGACGATCAAGATTTCCTTGATGCCGCTTCCCCCCTTGCCGTCGCTCAGGGTCAGTTGGGCGGAGTAAGGATCGGCCGATACCTCTTTGGCCTTGGGTTTCCAATTAATTTTCCATTGAGTGCCTTGGTCGGTCTTGGTGGGCGACGAGAGCTCGGCACTCGTTCCTTCCAGGCCGCTAAGCAGCAGTTCCAGGGTGTCGTTGTCTGCATCGGTTGCGGTGAGCGTCAATTCATTGTCTTGATCGGCGAAGAATTCAACCCCGCTGGGCGCGGTCAAAATCGGGGCGTGATTGGTAGGGGCGACGGGTGTGACGCAGACCCCGGCGGTCAGGTCGCAGACCTGGTCAGGCCCACATTTTGTCAGATCGGTCGCCGAACATTCTCCCTTGGTCTCATCAGCATCTTTTACCCCGTCTCCGTCATCATCATCGTCTGTGATGTCCGGGATCCCATTGTTGTCATCGTCGGTGTCAATGTTGTCGGGGATCCCGTCTCCATCGGTGTCTTGGTTCCCATCGTCGATCGGCCCCTTGCTGACACAGACATGGTTTTCACTGCACGCGAATCCCTCGTTGCACATACTGTCTTCCGTGCAGTCCTTGCCGCCGATGGCGCATTTCAAGTCGGGTTGGCAGCTTTGCTTTTCAGGGCAATCATTGTGTTCCGCGCAAACCTTGCCTCCGGGGAGGCAGGTGCCGTTGGTGCAGGTGGTGCCGCCTGTGCATGTGTCGAATTGACTGCAGGGCGTGCCTCCCTGAATGCAATTCTCCCCGGAACAAAAGGAGCCCGAGGCACATTGGCTGTTTTTGCTGCAGGTCCCGCTGGAAGAGACGCAACTGCCGTTGGAGCAGGCCTCGCCGATCGGGCACTCTCCGGTGCTTTTGCAGAGCGAAGCGGCCACCTGGCAGATTTTACTGGAACAAAAATGTCCCTGCGGGCAATCGCTGCTGATGATGCAGCCCTTTTTACCTTCGATGAAGTCAGGGGGCAGCGGCGGGGCGCAGGCCTCATTGATACATTGGGAACTGTCTGCACAGTCCTGAGCGGTATGACAGGTCGCCTGACCCGACTGGCAGACCTTGCCCGAGCAGTAGGCCCCGGTGGGGCATTGGCTGTGAGTTGCACAGGGAATCACGGGTAACCAACAAAAACCAGCCAAACATTGTTCCGAGGCACGACAATCGCTGACTTGCTTACAGGTGCGAGATCCCTCACCTGGATCACACGCAGAGCCAATTCCATTGTTATTTAAATCGCTTTGTTCCGAATTTGGGAGGAGGGGGCAATTGTCCGTGGGATCGACGATACCATCGCCATCGGTGTCATTTTTGAATTCATTAGTCCCGATGATCTCGGACCCGGGGTTTTGCGCGTTGTCTGAACCACCGTCTTTCGAACAACTACAACCGCCCCCTTGGGCGGACATCTGTCCGGAGAGGAAGAGAAAACCGTTCCCCAGTAAGAACAGCAATAAAATTTGTCGTGCTATCCGTGCTCGCAAAAGACACCCTTGCCCTTTTGCGGCTTAATAGAAGCAAGAAATGTGCCAATGGAATATTATTTAAATTCTTGAAAAATAATGACTTTTTGGAAGATGGGGAGGGCGAAAGTGTTGTTTTTTTGACATGTTTATCGTTTTGATAATAATTTTTTGATATGGCGGAGGATGAAGCGGGCGATGAGGCGCTTGGAGGTTAGCGGGCTACGGGTGATATTTTTGTCCCGATCCAGCAAAAAAACTTGGTTCTGATCGCTTGCAAAGCCTTGGTGGTTTTTGCCAACCTGGTTGGCGACAACCAGATCGCAATTTTTTTTCAGCAGTTTGTCACGCGCATTTTTAATGAGATTTTGTGTCTCCGCCGCGAACCCGACCAGTAGGGGCGCTGCTTCAGCCGGAGGCTGATCCGCCTCTGGCGGATGCTGCGCCCTTGCCCGTTTCATTTTTCCCAACGCCGCCAAAATATCCGGGGTGCGGACCAATCGGATCGTCATCGGTCCGGGACGTTTTTTCACCTTGTGTGGGGATGTTTTTTCGGGGCGGTAGTCCGAAACCGCGGCGGCCATGATGAGGATGTCGGTCTGTTTGGCGTGCTGCATGACGGCGCGGTACATTTGTTGGGCGGAGGTGACGGGGATGACGCGCATGGGTGGGGGCGTATGGCAATACGCCCCTACAGGCCCCGAGATTAACATCACCTTGGCCCCTTGTTTTTGGGCCTCCTCCGCCAAGGCGTACCCCATCTTGCCTGACGAGGGGTTGGAGAGAAACCGGACCGGATCGAGGTATTCCCGGGTGGGACCCGCGGTGATCAAGATGCGTCGGCCTTTGAGAGGTTGTTTCACGCGGGTTTAATTTTTTTGACCTTTAGGATCTTTTCCATTTCTTGTAACAGCACGGCCGTCTCCGGCAGGCGACCCTTGCCGGTATAGCCGCAGGCCAGCGATCCGGAGTCAGGCTCCAAGACTCGAAATCCATGTTTTTGCAGCTGCGCGACATTTTCCTGGGTGATGGAATTTTTCCACATGTGCACATTCATCGAGGGGGCTACCAAAATCGGGGCGCGGGTGACGCAGACCAAAGTGGTTAACAGGTCATCGCAGATTCCATGGGCCATCTTGGCCAGGATGTCAGCCGTGGCGGGGGCGATCATGACCAGATCCGCCTTATCAGCTAGCGCAATATGTCCCATCTCCTGCTCTTCGGTCAGGCTGAAGAGTTCGGTATGGACCGGGTTGCCACTCAAGGCCTGGAAGGTGAGGGGGGTGACAAACTGTTGGGCTCCCTTGGTCATGACCACATGGACCGAGGCCCCTTGTTCCGCGATGCGCCGCACCAGATCACAGCTCTTGTAGACCGCAATTCCGCCGCTCACGCCCAATGCGATGTTTTTCCCTTTGAACATAAGTCATCCTAGCCAATAAAATTGGGGATGACAAGGTGTCAGATGAGCGGTTTGATTAGGATGGAGCGCTAATCGTTTACCAACCGGCATCCCCGTTCCCAGGGTTGGGGAGACCACCGGTCTGCATTTCCTGCCTGGAGCAAGCAATCAAGCCAGTCCTCGTTAAACGGCGCCTGCTCCGCAAACAATCCAAGGCGGGGATCAAACGGGGTCCCAGGGGTCTGCCAGCGTTCCGCCGTAACCCTCTCAGGGTGCTGATTGCGCATCCCCGTGACCTCTTTCTCTTGATGGATCCGGGTCAGGGCGACAAAATAGTGATGGAGGATCGGGTCGATCTCCCGGAGGCGTTTTGGGTTGGTCCAGTAGGTCACCAGGCCGTCGGCGCGCCATTCCCCTGTCGACGATGGGGACCGGCTTAAAACTTCCGGATGATTTGAAACGGTCTGTGGATCGCTGGCCAGGGAGTGTGCCTGGGCCTGGTCGATCTTGGCGAGCCGTTTCGGAGAGAGGATTCCGGCATCTCGTCGCACCTTTTCATCGGCATGAGCCAGTTCGTGGAGAAAGAGTTCCCGGATGTTCGCAATGCCGTGCCGTTTTTGTCCCTGCAAGTTGGTCAAGGCCTCTGCGGAGAGGAGTATTTGCCGTGTCTTGCCGAGGTACATTCCCGCCGCATGGTAGGAGAACTTGGTGGCTGCCGCCTTGAGGAGGCCGATGGCCGCCTCGGGGTCCTTGGCGAAACGCTCCCGGCCTTGCCGGGCCAGATCCGCCCCTTCACGAGACAGCAGCGCGTCCAGGTGGGCTTGCGGGACGATCACGATCTCATTCACCCCCCGCCGCGCCAGTTCCGAAAGATAGCGATTGCCAAAATCTTTGTGCTCAGTGACGAATGATAACCCCTGCATCAGAATCTTTCGCCAGGCTTCTACCCGGTCCGCGCCAGCCACCCCCCGGACCGCCAATAGTGGGACCTTTCGGTCCCCGAAGGGGATGGATCCTTGCCGGTCGGTTCGGAGGGGTTCTGGCTGGACCGGATCAAATCTCTTCTCCACCTGCCACTGACGCAGCACCAGCTTCCAGTCGCGCGCCAGCTCGTGCCGGCCATCCGCCTTGGCCAGGCTGGCCATATTGAGCTCCACCCCGCGCGCCAGCGCACGCGTCGGGAGGTCGATCGTCACGGAGTCGATCTGTGGGAGGTAGCCCCCCCGTTGGAAGGGGGATCCGGCCGCCATGAGGGTGATCGGTCCGGTGGGTTGCGCCCGAAGGGTGCGCGCCGCCCTAGCAAGGCTCGTGTTATTCGGTTGGGCGGCCAGGGCCGTTGCGACGATCCTGCGGATGGTGTCGGCCGCTCCGGCCTCGATACGCCCCAATGGGGCCTCCGTCAGATCCCCCGCCTGTTGCAGGGCGGCTTCAAACTGGGACCGAACGGCCGCCCTTTCTTGTAGATCTGGGATGGCCGGGAGGACCACCTCGTAGACCACGTGGGTTAGATCGATGACCTCCCCCCCTTCGATCCAAAGGTTGTCCGCCGGGGCCTCGATGGAGCGGTAAGGCCTACTCTGGGCACAGTCGGTCAGATGAATGGGCCCCTGCGGTTGGGAGGAGAGGATGGCTTGGGCCTGGAGCACATAGGCGTAGGATGGAAGCCATTGGTTCATCTCGTTTTTTAAGGAAATCAATGCCTTGGTCCTGGCCATGCGATCATCCCAATCGTTACTGCACCGGTTGCACCAATGAAGTGAGTCAATGATTGTCTCAAGATCTCCCGGTGCCGGGGTGTCAATCGGTTCCGGGGCGTATTTTTCTGCCACGTTATCAACAATGTCATCACGAATCTGGCGAAGTCTTCCCAGTAATTGCTCGTAGCGAGGGGCGTGTTCAAGTAGGAGCTGGTTGATGGTTCGGCGAAGCAGGTCGGCCGTTTCCGGATCGATTGTGACCTCAACTCCGCTGTATCGCGCCTCTTCGATTGCCTGCGCGACGACCTGTGTCACGTGGCTACGCTGCAGCGGGTCGGTGATACCTGCTACCACCCCATTCCAACGGTGTTTCTCAGGCGGGAACCCTTCGCTCTCTTCCGTGCTGAGCAGGACTGTAAAAAGCTTGTAGAAAGATTCATCCTTCAGACATTGGGGAAGGGCGGGTCTTTGCATCACATTAACCTTTTGGATAGAGAACTGTTCTCTAGTAAAGGGCTTGTAGTTGTTGCTTAGGACATAGGCAAAGGCCTCCTCGCTGCTCAGATCCGAGACGATTGGCTGCCACTGGCCCCCACGATTTTCAAACCGGACCAGCTCGAATCGATCTCTCATGTCCAGATAATAGAAACCCGCGGAATCCCCGGAATCCAATTTGTTGATTCTCTGGCAGCCGCCATGGGCTTCACCTTTAAGCCGGACATACCGAAATTCCGGGTCTGCCCCGGTGGCGAAAAAGGCTGCCAACCCCGCCGCTCCCCGGCTCATCGCCTCCTGGATCTGGGGCCACGGCTCTTCTGCATGGTATGGACGCTCCAAAAAATAGCGGTCGTGGGTGCTCCAAACCATATCCTGTGGATCTTTGGGCACGGCACAGTCATATCCGGAAGACCAGTCCAAGTTCGTTGTCAAAACGTAACTGGTATCGCGGCGGTCAATTTTTGGATCGTCTGCCATATGAGCTCAACCCTCTCTATTATCCCACTATTATCGGCCCATCCCTCGGGCCGGTTGCGGCCTATTTTCATGTGCTTTGTCCAAAACATTTCGGATAAACCCGCGCAGGATTTCGGGATTGATATGTTTGCCGTCCTTTTCAGCCGCCCCCGGTTTCCATCTGCCGCCCGGATCGGTCACCAAGGGAGAGAGGTCCGCAAAGGGTTGATAATGATCCTTGAAACGAGGATCGGTCCTTAGCACTTTATTGAACAGTTGGATGGCTTGGTTCTTTTTGGGATCGCCAGGTTGTGGCTGGAGCCCGGAGATCAAGACACGGATCTGCTTCCCCTGGCTCTTGGCCTCGTCTTTCAGAAAGCTAACTATCTTCATGTAGCCGCTCAGCATTCTCTGGGCATATTGTTCCGGGCTTTCCTTGTCGCCCATTTTCCTATTGATCCCCATCCCGGCCAAGACGATGGTCATTCCATCCCGGAGCTCAAAACCAGGCTTGGACCGATTCGCTTGCAGATAGGCCAAAACCGTTGTCGGACCGGTGCCATGGATACCGATAGCGCCTGCATGCCCATCACGAAGCATGGGGACGTTGTCCTTGTAGAGGTTGCGCACGGTGCTGCTGCCTACAAAGCGGATGCGATCGTCACTGCGAACCGCGACGAGCATGGGGTGGTTCGAGTCATTGCGATAATTTTCCTGGTAGCCATATTCCTTGACCAAGGGATTTTTTATCCCGACGACGTTGCACAAGACCTGGTCCGCGTCCCCTTCGATGTTGTCGCGGGATAGCCCGCGCAGTAAGCCGTCGATCTGAGACTGCTCTGTCATCGTGATGGGGGAGCGCAGCAGGCAGTCCAGGAGGTTCTGCAAATCGTTCCGAGTCAAACGACCCTTTGCGTGGATGTTGTCAATGAGGCCTGCCAGGGGGGAGTCATGGCCCTCCGGTTCCCCGGTGCGGACCGGGGTTGTAGCCCCTTCCGGGGGTGGTTGTCCGGCCACCTGTCTTGCACCGGTGCCTGAAAGGATTGGAAAGGCCATATTTTGTCCTGATAGCTATTATCGGCACGTTACCCCTGTCGGGTTGCTTCTGACTGGTTTATGGATATTTTAGTTAAAATATTGACAAATTAGTATTTTTAGATAAAATAGAAATGTTATGTCTGAAACACTGGAAACAGTACCCACGACCGAGGTACAGAACAACTTTGGGGCTTATTTGGTTCGAGTGCAAAGGTATCGTGAACCCGTCCTTGTGGAGCGTCATGGTAAGACGGTGGCTGTCCTGTTGGGTTACGAGGCCTGGCAGGAGTTGAAGGGTGCCAAGCTCCCTCAGCGATCTGCATGGGTCGATGCGGCGCGGGCATTTTCAGGGGCCGTATCCAAGAAACATCGGTGTCAGGCGACTCCGGCCGTGTCTTTGATTCGAGAATTGAGGGAAGAAACCTCGTGAAGGCCTCGGAGGTCTGTCTCGATGCCAATATCTTTGTGGCAAGCCTGACGCGTGAGCCGGCTCAGGAGAGTTGTTTAGAACTCATGCAGCATATCGAGCAACATCAATCGGCTTTGTTTGAGCCGGCCCTGTTGGTTTTCGAAGTCACCTCCAGTTTTCGTAAAAAACAACTTCGCGGAGAATTAAACGGTGCAGAAGCAGAACGGGGATTGGAGATATTTTTTAACCTTCCGCTGCTTCTCCAGTGGCAGGATTTTTTAATGCAGAAATCCATTCGGTTTGCCGAACAACTCAAATTCAAGAATACCTACGATAGCGCCTATTTGGCGGTTGCCGAGACGCGTGGAATTCCGTTGGTGACGCTCGATGCTGAGTTGCAGGCCAAAGGAAAGCGTCTCTACCGGGACATCTACACGCCCGAGCAATTTTTGCGAGTTCCCCGCGCCTGAAGTTATCTGAGGTTGCTGGTGCTCTTGACAAAACATTTAAACACGATGTATAAACATACATCATATGAAGCGAACCCAACTTTACATGGATGAATCTTTGTTCCAGCTTTTGACTTTGGTCAGTTTGGAGAAGAAGACGACTATTTCCGACTTGGTGCGCAAGGCGATTGAGAAGGTCTATGGTCGTCGCGCGCACGGTAAAGACAGGGTCAAGTTGTTGCAAGCCGCCTTTGGCATTTGGCAGCATCGGAAGGACCTTCCTGACACGGACACTTACGTTCGCGCCTTGAGAAAAGACACGCGTTCCACGCGTCTGGGGATTTGATCCGATGCGCGGCATTCTTTTTGACACGGATATTTTAATTGAAGCCCTGCGAGGGAATGAACGGGTCAACCGGGCGTTGATTGAGCTTGCCCAAAAGGAAACCCTCATGGCCTGTACCCCGGTCACATTCGCCGAAATTTATCGGGGCATGCGGTCCCACGAAAAGGAAAGAACGGCGCTGACTTTGAGTGCGTTTACCTGCGTTACCATCGACCAGTCCGTCGGGAAAAAGGCCGGGGAATATCTGAGGTCCTACGGCAAGACCCACGGATTGGAGATTGCGGATGCGTTGATCGCCGCCAGTGCGGTGGTTCATCGGATGCAACTTTGCACATTTAATTGGAAACACTACCCGATGGGGGAGTTGCTGAAATATCGCATGGAGCGGTAGGGCCTCATTCACATCCATCGATGATGTTGTTTTGATCTTTATCGATCTGTTTCGGAAACACCGCCGGGCAGGCCTCATTTATCTTTCCGGTGCAGGCCAGTTCCAGTCGCTTTATCGCACCTATATCCCCTGCATCCAACTTCTTATCACAGTTGAGATCCGCCCCGTGGGCATTCGTTTTTAGGCAGCTAGGTTTTGATGCGCCACCCTTCATTACCACCAGGCACAACACATCGGCCTTATTGATCATCCCATCCTGGTTCAAATCCCCCAAGGCCGGGAGGTCGCACATGTCCCCCTTCCCATCCTTATCAAAGTCGGATTGATTGGGATTCATTGTCTTGGGGCAATTGTCTTTCTGATCGGGAACACCATCACCATCACTATCTAAAAGGGGCTCCGGCGAGGGATCGCAGAGATCCAGATAACCCGACTCGATTGACAGGGAATTGCAGGACACGTTTGAGGGAAAATCTGTACCAATAAACTTCTTTTGGATAGTGTTCCATGTTATAGGTTTAATCAAGTCGATGAGACCTGTACATGAAGCATCTGTTGCTGTTACAAAAAAATTGTCCTGGTCCTGCTGTGGGGCAAAAACTAGTTTCCCCCCGGCGCAAGTTGTATTGATGGGGAGGGAGAGATCAACACTGTAGTTACAGCTCAGAGATGGCAGGAGCTGTATGACCGCGGCCAGTTTGACATTGTAGGAAACCTTCCCATCACTGATCTTGGCGGAGGAAGAAGTTTTTTCCACACTCTTGATCATAGGGCTTATTCCGGGTAAAGATTTAAGAAAATCGTCAAGCCCGATTGCTGTCTCGATCAACGGCTTTACGTCCGCCTCAGAGATGGTCTTGCCACAATCGGCCCAGAGGGTTCTCTGAGACAAAGTGAGTAAAATGACGAGGGCCAACAGGTAAAAGCGTTTCATAGGATCTCCTTTTTACTCCACGATGATTTTGTTGCAGGGCTTACCATCTCCCCAGCATTTAATCTGATGGTCATCGGTCAGGACGCAAGCAGTTCCGTTTCCCGTCACACTGGCCACCGCTAGTTCCTTGGCGCCGGTAAGCTGGATTTGGGAATTTTCGGAATCCTTGACGGTGACCGGTATCATGGAGCTGAGTGTATCTTTTGGGATACCCAATTGACCATGGGTATTGGACCCCCAGCATTTCACCCCCTTGTCAGACATGAGGGCGCATGTAAATCGATCTCCGACCGCAATCTGCTTGATGTCACCCGAAAGGGAGACCGGTTTTGCCTCGTATGAAGTCTTATTATCGGGCCCGTAACCAAGATTCTGGTGGACAGCACTATTACGACCCCAACATTTAATTGTCTTTTGCAGACCCTGCAGGTCAGTAATACAGCTGTGTTCAGAGCCGCTCGAGAGATTCAGAGCTTTTTCCACTCCCATGACCTTGGTGGGGGTGGGAGTGGCGAAGCTGCCGCAACCAATGCCGTCAATGTTGGTTTTGATTTTTTGCCATGTTCCATAGCCGACACCGGCAAACTCTGTGATCCCCCAACACCTAACTTCTCCGGTTTTGAGGAGTGCGCAAGTAAACCCAAATTTTTCAGACCCCATGGGGCTTCCGACCGACACCTGAACGGCATCCGTGATGCCATCCACCAGCAGGGCCTTGTTCGAAATGGGTTTTTCGTTCAGGAAAAATTTTAATCCATCACTGTCTGTTCCTCCCGCTTGGAGGGCATCCTGATCCCCCAACTGTCCGCACAGGTTACTTCCCCAACAGGCAATTTGGCCATTTTGCAGGACGGCACAGCTGTGTGCAAACCCGACGGCCAGGGAGACCGCCCCGGTGAGAGGTTGCTCGTTTTCCATCATCACTGGCATGGGGGTCGGATTTTTCCCTTCGGTTGGTGCATTGCCGCCCGATTGCCCATATTGGTTGTCCCCCCAGCAGACCACTGAACTGTCCTGCAGGATCGCGCAGTTATGGTGGGCTGTTGCGACTAGTGACTTGAGATTGCCGAGCCCATCTACCACCTTGGATGGACAGACATACGAGTCTCCCCCCCCCGGCCTGGCCGCTCTGTCCCTTAGAATTGTTACCCGCACACCTGACCGTCCCGTCGGTCTTGACCCAGCAGGCACGATAACCACCTACCCCGATCTTGGAGACGGTGGGAAGGGGTTCATCCTGATCCGGCTGTTTGCACTCCCCCGTGGTCGGATTGCAGGTATTCCCCTCAGGACACTTGGCCGATCCGACACAGCTCCCGTTATTGGAGCAGACATCGTTGGTAGTGCAGACGTTGTTGTCGTTGCAGGTGGCCCCACCGGCTGGTTTATGATCACAGCCGCTGTTTGGCTGACAGCCATCGACGGTACAGGGATTTTTGTCGTCGCACTGGGGCGGAACAACATACTTGCAGCTCCCCGCCTGGCAGAAAAAACCATCTCCCTTGCACGCAGCACCTTTATTGCCACCACAGACAGTTCCGTCAACCTTTGCGATAGGGATGCAACCGAGCTTTGGATCACAAGTATTTACCGTACATTCGGAAGAGCCTTTATTGGGGCAAAGCAGAGGATTCCCGGCTGTGCAACTCCCCGACTGGCAGGTCTCATTGCCGTTGCAGGCGTTGCCGTCCGAGCAAGAGGTCCCGTTGGGGACCTTGGTGTGCAACTCATGCCCATTTTGGCAGGCATCGTTGGTGCAAGGGTTCTTGTCATCGAACAAGATCGGCTGATGAAACGGTTTTCCCTTCCGGCAGGAATCGATGGTGCAGGGATCACCGTCATCTGCGACACACCCGGCGGGAGGAACTGCCTCACAAGTCCCGGTCGTCTGGTTGCAGGTCTGTCCGGCGGGGCACTGTGGGCACTCTGCTGCAACCACTTCAGCTTTACCCTCCTGACATTTCCCCTCAGTGCAGGTTTCATTCCCCTGACAGGGGGTCTCCACCTTGGCCTTCTCGACGTAGGCGTTGAGGTCGCCGCCGGAGGTGTTGGTTACACAATCGAACTGCAGCACCTTTTTTGGGTTTGAGGGGATACACTGGTCGTACTTGGTCACCGTTTGGTTATTGGAAGGGGAGCTCAGTTGGATCTCAAGCGACCCGGGTATTTTCCTATCCTCCGCGGGGTCGGTGTCGTTGAAGCAATTGATGGTCTCTGAGACTCCTCCCGCGATGCACTTGGCCTCGCCATTGGTTGCGCTACAGCTTGTTCCGGAAGGGCAGGGTTTGTTCACATACGGGTCATTGGGTTTTGAAAAGGCCTTGTCGCATGTGGCCTCTTTGAGGGTGGTCGCGGAGGCGCACTTGTCCGGGAATTTTTTTGTTGTCTTGGCGGGGGCGTTGTAAACGGTCATTTCATTACCCGGCTTAGTACACCAGGAACCACCATTCGGGTTGTCACTTGCCCAGGCCCGAGGGGGCAGGGCGAATAGTAATAGAAGAAGAGCGCTGAGAAATTTAAACATAGGGTATTCTCCTGGGAAGATTTTGATGGGACCTAACATTTTCTATTGTAAACGCAAGAGTCATGCCAAAATCGTAAAAAAGCTTAGCGGCTAACCATTTGATTTTCCTAGAAAAAGAGGCAAGGGATCAATCCCTACCAACCAATACCGTCAAATAATCGACACCGGTTATCATTTTGATAAAATTTTTGGTTGTAAGGTCCGTCATTATTCAATCTCTATTTACAAGAGGATGTTGGGAGATTTTTAATTGACAAATGATAACATTTATTTTATTCATGTTATCATGATCCGCACTCAAATCAGTTTGTCTCGATGGGAATACCAGAGGGCCAAGTTGGCGGCTCGCCAGCAGGGGATTTCCTTGGCCGAGTTTTTGCGGCGGGCGCTTCGCTTGATGATGCCGGTCGCCAAGGGGCGCCCTTGGATGAAATATGCCGGTGATATTGCCTCCGGCAACCCCGAGTCCAGTCAAAAAATAGACGAATGGATCTATGGCCAAAAAGACTAAGGCCTACCTGGATACGGGTGCCTTGATTTCCTTTCGGGATCGCTCAGATAGTTTTCACCCCCTCTTTGTGCAACTTTTTTCAGACCCTCCGCCGCTGGTAACGATCTCTTTGGTAATTGCCGAGGGGCATGGTTGGTTCTTGCGTCGCTATGACCGGACGCGTGCCCTACAGTTTTTAGATTTTGTGAAGGAGCTCCGGGTGCTCGAAATCGTCCCTGTGGGACAGGAGGTCATCGCCGGTGCGACCGCCTTGTTACAACGATTTTCCGATCAAGATCTAACCCTAGCCGATGCCTGTGGGCTCTGGCTGATGCAACGTCAAAGAGTCACGGCCTGCTGGTCCACCGACCGGCATCTGGGCCTAACGGGTGTTCCGTTGGTGATCCACGAGAAAGGATAGTTGGCCGATCCGGGCGGGATGCATCACCATATTTTCACCGAAGAACATATTGTCATTGTCAGGTGAAAAGATCTATGTTATCTAATTTTTCACTAAACGATGTTTAATTCTTGTTTGGTGAAAATAGTGTGGAAGGGGGGATGATGCTGTTCTGCGGAAGAAGGCATGAATTGAATGTGTTGAACGAGGAGTTCCAAAGAGACCGATCTTCTCTGTCTATTCTTTATGGGAGGAGGCGTGTTGGCAAGACCAGGCTTCTGAAGGAATTTTGCAAAGAAAAAAAACATTTTCGTTTTGAAGGCCTGGAGATTGGTCATGAACAGGCTCAGATTGATCATTTCCTCAGACAATTAGCTCAACAAACCGGCAAGGATTGGTTGCGTAACATTCGCTGCAACACCTGGCACGAGGCGCTGGATTATCTTCATAAGGAGCTTTCCTCAAAAAAGAAGCAGGTTCTGGTTTTTGATGAGTTCCCATGGATGATTCAAAAACAGAAAGAACATGTGGCCCTGTTCAAATACACTTGGGACAATGTTTGGTCCGAGAAAGAAAGCCTGATGGTGATCTTCTGTGGTTCTGTCAATTCCTTCATGGTCAATGAGCTGATGCACTCATCGGCATTTTACGGACGCATCAACCATGAAATCTGCCTGGCTCCTCTCTCTCTGAATGAAACCCTGGATTTTTTTGGCGGACACAGATCCAGTCAGGATGTTCTGGAATTCTACATGATATTCGGGGGAATCCCGAAATATTTGGAGGAAATTAATCCAAAGGAATCGGTCGTCCAAAACATCAACAGGTTGTGTTTCTTAAAAGATGCCTATTTTGTCGGAGAATTCGAGCGTCTCTTCAAGGATGAGTTTGATACCGTCAATGTTTATGAAAAAATAGTTCATAGCCTGGCGAAACATTCTTCCATGAATTATTCAGAAATTTTGGAGGCGCTTCATGCGGAAAAAGGAGGGGGTTATCGGAGTTATCTCAAAAATCTGGAATTGGCCGGTTTCATCAAATCATTTATGCCTTTTGGCAAGGAAGGTGAAACCACCCTGATTCGCTACCGCACGGTGGATGAGTACCTTCTTTTTTATTTTCATTTCATCAAGCCAAACAGGGGGCACATTCTGGACAATCAGGGAAAGGATCTCTTTCTCAACCTGATCGGAAAGCAGCGCTGGGCCGTTTGGGCGGGCTTCGCGTTTGAGCGATTCTGCTTCAAGCAGGCGAAGCTGATTCAAAAGATTCTCAATATCGATCAATTGGTCAAGAATTACGGGTCGTATTTCAACAGGAAGACAACGGTTCAAAATGGTTTTCAAATCGATCTCCTCTTCGAAAGATTTGACCGTGTTGTGACTCTTTGCGAGATTAAATATGTCAACAAGCCGGTAGGCCCCGAGGTGATTTTTGAGGTGGAGCAAAAAGCCAAATTACTGACCTTGGGGAAAACGCAAATCCTGGAGCGTGTTCTGATTACGCTGACACCCCCAACAAAAAAACTTTGTGATCAGCATTATTTTAGCCACATCATCACGATGGAGGATTTTTTTAAGGTCCGCTATTGATCAAAGACAAACACACCCAGCTGCTCGTTATCTCCAAGTCCGTTGGTGGTGGTTTTATTGGTGAAACTCGTGCCCTCATTCGTTGAAATGGAGAGCCCTCCTTGTGTGGCGGCATAAATGGTGCTGCCGCTGACAGACAGACCGCTAACCCCAGTAGACCCAAGTCCGGCGGCGGTGGTTTTGTTGGTGAAACTCGTACCACCATTGGTTGATATGGAGAGCCCGCCATTTGTGCCGGCATAAATGGTGTTGCCGCTGGCAAACACACTTTTTACGATGTTATCCCCCAGCCCGGCGGCGGTGGTTTTATTGGTGAAACTCGTGCCCCCGTCTGTTGAAATCGAGAGCCCGCCTCCTGTGGCGGCATAAATAATGCCGCCGCTGGCAAACACGCCTCTCACGCTGTTACTTCCAAGCCCATCGGCGGTGGTTTTGTTGGTGAAACTCGCGCCCCCATCCGTTGAAATGGAGAGCCCTCCATTGGTGGCCGCATAAGCGGTGCTGCCACTGGCGAACACGCCACTAACGAAGTTATTTCCTAGCCCGTTGGCGGTGGTTTTGTTGGTGAAACTCGCGCCCCCGTCCGTTGAAATGGAGAGCCCGCCTGCTGTGGCGGCATAAATAGTGCTGCCGCTGCCAAACACGCCGAGCACTGTGCTATCTCCCAGTCCGTTGGCGGTGGTTTTGTTGGTGAAAGTTCCCCCCGAATTTGTTGAAAAGTTGAACCCGCTGTTTCCACCGGCATAAATGGTGCTACCACTGCCAAATACGCTTCGAACCACGTTACTCCCAAGGCCGTTGGCGGTGGTTTTGTTGGTGAAACTTGCGCCCCCGTCCGTTGAAATGGAGAGCCCGCCTACTGTGGCGGTAAGAAGGGTCTGAGCACCGACACATGTGAAGCCAGTGCCTGTTGTCGAGGTTGCGGCAATGGCGGTGCCATTGGAGTCCCTAGCCGAAGTTGTGACGCGGATTTTGAATGTCGCGAAGTTCGCGAGAGTCGTGTTCGGTGTGACAGTAAACGTCTTGTTGCTGTTGCTGGCCACCGGGGCCGCTGCCATCCGGACACAAGTTGTGAAGTTGTCGCTTGAGACCTGCAGGGAGCCAGAGCATGTCGTATCGGTGGTATTCGTCGTGAGTGTTGACGTATCCATCGCCCTGCTAAAGACCACGGCGACGGTTGAAGTGATAGCAACATTGGTGGCCGCATCGGCCGGTGTCGTGCTGGCCACGGCTGGGGTAGAACTATCCGTTGTAAATCCGGTACCGGTTGTGACGTTTGCGGCGATGGTGTTGCCAGCGGTGTCCTTGGCCGATGTTGTGACACGAATCTTGTAGGTGGTGGAAAAATTAAGATTGGCGTTCGGAGTGACGGTGAATGTTTTGTTGCTGTTGCTGGCCACCGGGGCCGCTGCCATCCGGACACAGGTGGAGAAGTTGTCGCTCGAGACCTGCAGGGAGCCGGAGCATGTCGTATCAGTGGTATTCGTCGTGAGTGTTGACGTATCCATCGCCTCGCTGAAGACAACAGCGATGGTTGTACTGACGTCGACGGCAGTGGTGGTGTCGGTGGGTGACGTGCTATCCGTCGTCGGGGCTGTTCCGTCGTAACTAGTACTCAATGAACTGGCCGCCGTGTTTGATTTGCTTTGGGAGAAAGCATCGTTTGCGACGGCTGCTGCGATACTTACGGCCACCGTCCCCCCTGCCGTGGGCGTGATATTAGCGGTAAAAACCCTATTGTCGCTGGAAGCCAAAGTCCCCGCGGTTCCATTGGTGACGCCGATATCCGTCAACGTAAAGCCAGCAACGATCTCACTGAAGCTGAATGTGACAGAGAAGGGAGAAGAGTTTGTGGGATTGCCGACGGCGGATGTTATGGCGACCGTCAGCGCCGAAGTGTCGTACCGGATGGAAAAAACATTGGAAACCGTATTCTGATTACCCGCACCGTCGGTCACTCCCCCTGCGGCCACCGTCAGGGTGATATTCGAAGGGTTGGATGTGGGTGTCACCGATACGGTGAATACTCTATTGTTCGTCGTTGCTTGTAAATTGGATAGGGTTGCGTTGCTGGCGGTAATATCTTCCAGTGAAAACCCGCCGATGTCTTCACTAAACGTGATGGTGACCGTAAAAGGACTTTGAGCGGTCAAGGTGGACTCGGAGGAAGAAATGAGTACGGTAGGCGGTGTTGTGTCATTCGTGACGCAGAGTACGAAAACATCCGTAACATCGGCGCCGCTTACTGTCCCGCTACCATTGGATACAGTGCAAGTCTGTCCGGAAGGTTGCGTCAGGATAGTGATAGCATAAGCGCGAGCATCGGCTATGGGTGTTGTCAATGCAAAGGTCCCATTGTCGGTCAACGGAAGGTCGTTGGCGGTGTTATTTTGCAGGACAACGGTCTTGCCGCTTCCCAAACCGCTTAATGTCCCGCCCACCGCGTAAAAGCTGGTCGTGCTGGTGCCGGCTACTGTGACGACAATGTCCTTGGTGTCAGAGGCTGCTCCTTTAGTGATGGTGGCCGTAAGGGTCACCTCTGTATCGGTCGTGGGTTGTGTCACCGTCGCATCACCAACATCGATAGCGATGACTGTGGTATTGCCGCTTGTCCAAGCAATCGTTGTATCGTCTGGGCCGGTGGTTGGCAGGGTAAAACCTTCGGTGATGTTGGCGGCGCTGTCACCGGAACCAAAAGTAAAATCGCTCGTATCGAGGGCATCGCCTGCGGATGCTACGGCAGTCTCATCCGCAGTCTTAGTGGTAAATGAAACACTCTTGCCCGCAAAAACTCCGTAGATTTCAGGCAGTTTAAACTCGATAGCGTCCGTTAAGCAGAGTCGGTACTGCGTATTCACATTCAAGCTCGCATCGGGGGTCAAAGAGCACGACGTATCACTCGAACAAGACACCGTAGCTCGAATTGCGAGAGCTGGGTCACAAGTCGTATCCGTAGTCAGGGCTTTTAATGAGTGTGCGCCTCCCGATAATGCGGGAGCAGGCAAAGTGTCCGGAACAATAAAAAAGCTCGTTGTGGTGACCGACTCCATTTTGATAGCGGCTGTAAATGTCACCAAAAAGACCCGGTCCGTCGAGACTTGCACATCCCCCGTATCCACATTGGCCGTACCCGTTCCAGCCATCGTGTTTAAGCTAGCCCCAGAGGCGCAGGCATTGAGCGCAGCCATGACTCCGATCATCAGAAAAAGTTTACGATACGATATTTTTTTCATTGAGTACTCGGCCTCTTTTTGAAGGAAGGCACATACGAAAGCCCAATAAACCCACGAATCAAAGGGGCCCCGGACCCGTGAATAATCCCTCCCCCAAGACCGGATGTCAGAACAAGGCCACTGTCTTTGATAAGATACTTGATGCCTGCCAAAACCTCGGTTGGGGCATTAGCCGTATTCGCGTAGGGATCACTCAGGCGTGTTTGACTTTCTAATTCCGCCAATAACTGCAAGCGGGGGCACAGGTCATATTTCATCCCGAAACCAATTTTAAATTGATCGGACTTGTTGATATCCCTAAACACCAACGTGGGCCTAAATTCAAATCCAAGATTCAGTGCCAGGTTGAAATGGTCTAAAGGCGTACTCTCCAGCAACAGGCTTTCGGTAAAAACGGTCGTATTGTCTCCTAAAAAATGATCGACCGAACCCGTCGGGGCGGAAATATTTGAGAGAAGCCCAATCTGCAACCATTGCGCAGGTATGGTAAAAAGGTGAGATTTTAAATAAAACTGTGTGTCTGCGAGGCGAGTTTTTCCTTCTTGAGTCGGCGTTGCCACATTTGGGTTTTGAAACGAAAAGCGCCAAGCCACCGGCAGATCGATACCCACTTCAAGCCAATGACTAACCAACCCTAGGGAGCCGGTTAGGTGCTGGGTTACGATGTCATCAATTACACCTCGAATGCGCGCACCCCCTTGGTAAAGCTGAAACGGACGATGTTCAAAATGTAGGGATATCCCCGCTTCCCATTCAAGTAAATCAAGTGTCTTTGGGCTCCATACGCCCAAGTAGGAAGTTGAATCGGCGACAGGATGAAAAGTTGTGTAATGAAAACCGTTAGCCAATGCCGATAAAGGCTTGAAGAGGGCAAGAAGAACAACCAATAGAAGAATCTTTGGGCGAATGTTAGGCCACCTTGACGTTCTTAAGTCCGCCAAAGGCTTCGTACCAAGGGGTGGCGCCTTTGTCTAAGACGGCGTTTAGGGCCCGGATATTTTGCACGCCACGATCGGAGAGCCAGTCCTCCAGCGCCTTAACCCCCGATTTTGCGTAGATCGGGATGCCCTCTTTCCAGGTGGCCCGGCCGCAGAGGACGCCGTTAAACTTCACCCCAGACTCGATCGCCAACTCCAAGCTCTCACGGAATTCGTCATCCGAGACGCCGGCAGAAAGATAAATGAACGGCTTTTTGGTGGCCGTTGCCGTGCTGCGGTAGAGCTCCATCGCCTCTTTCTGGCTGTAGGCAGAGTCCCCTTTACAGGCCTTGGTGCCGGCGACGAATTTGAGATTGATCGGGATCTCCACCTTCAACACATCGACCCGGTAGCGATCTTTTGAAAATTCCTCCATGCTCCCGCGCACGATTTCCGGCTTCTTGCGGGCGTAATCGAGGCCCTTCTCGTCTTGTCCCTCCGCAGTCGGGTAACCGACGAATTCCAGGAAAAAGGGGATGTCGTGCAGGGCACACTCGGCACCGATGCGCTCGACCCAGGCGTGTTTGATCTCATTGATCTTGGGATTCTCGAAGGGGGAATAATACAGCAAAATCTTGATGGCATTGGCCCCGGCGGCGATGGATTTTGAAACGGTCCAGTCGGGGACCAATCTGGGGACGCGACCCGGGGTGTTTTGCTCGTAGCCGGTTGATTCGTAGGCGAGCAGGAGGCCGGCGTTGGAGGCGCGTTGTTTGGCCGCTTCCAGACCGAATTCTGGATCCAGCAAAATGGCGGTGGCATAGGGGGTGAGGACCTTGGAGACCACTGTCTTAAACTCGGCCATCATCTCCGGGGTTACGGCGGCCACATCACAGCCCTTTTCCTTGGCGATCGATTTTTGCAGGGAACCGCGTTGATCCATGGCCGCGGCGGCAATGACGCCTTTTTTGTTGGACAGTTTTTCCAAATGCTTCAACTTGTTTGTCGAAAGTGATCTCATCTTGCTATTCCCCCTTTTTACTTTTTTGTAGGGCATTGACCTACACCTCTGATGGTCTGACTTCAAGATTATTTTACCTGGGACAAGGTTTGGGCAATCCGAGTCATTCCCTCTTCAATGTTGGCCATGGAGGTGGCGTAAGAGAGGCGGACATATCCCTCCGCGCCAAAGCCGCTCCCAGCCACGACGGCCACTTGACCTTGTTCCAGAAGGTAGTTGGCTAGATCGTCCGAGGTCTCGATGGTTTTGCCATTGGCTTTTTTGCCAAAGTAGGCCCGAATATTGGGAAAGACATAGAAAGCCCCCTGTGGCTTGAAACAGGTCACGCCCGGAATGGCCCGAAAACGGTCGACGATGAAGTCACGCCGCTTTTTGAATTCGGCCACCCAATCTTTCAAAAAATCCTGGGGGCCACTGAGCGCCTCGACCGCCGCCCATTGGGTGATGGAATTGATATTGGTGGTGACCTGTCCCTGCACCTTGGTCATGGCGGCGATGATATCCTTGGGCCCGGCCGAGTAGCCCATCCGCCAACCGGTCATGGAGTAAACCTTGGAGGCGCCATTGACCACGAGGGTGAGTTCGCGCATCCGCGGCGAAAGGGCGGCGATACTGACGTGTTCAAAACCATCGTAAATAATTTTTTCGTAGATCTCATCGGAGATACACAACAGATTATGTTTCTCCAGTACCTGGGCCAGTTGCGCCAAGGCCTCTTTAGAGTAAGCCCCGCCGGTGGGATTGGAGGGGCTATTTAAAATAAACGCCTTGGTCTTTGGTGTGATGGCGCGTTCCAAGTCCTCTGGTTGCAGACAAAAACCATCTTTTTCCTGCGTGGGCACAACCACGGGGGTGGCGTCATTCAACAAGACTTGATCCGGATAGCTGACCCAAAAAGGCGCCGGGATAATGACCTCGTCTCCCGCCTCAAACAAGACCTGGGCGATATTGTAGAGGGCATGTTTGCCGCCGCAGGAGACCAAGATTTCTTCCGGGATGTAGGTTAGGCCGTTGTCGCGTTGGAGTTTATTGATGATGGCGGTCTTGAGTTCCGGGATGCCGCCGACCGGCGTGTATTTGGTCTTGCCGGCCTTGAGGGCCTTGATGGCGGCCTCTTTGACCGGCTCCGGGGTGTCAAAATCGGGTTCGCCCGCGCCAAAATTAATCACCTTCACCCCTTGCGCCATCAGTTGCTTGGCCTTCGAGTCGATGGCCAAGGTGGGGGAGGGCTTGATGCGCTGCACTCGTTGTGTCAATCGCGCCATGGTCATTTGCCTTTCAATTTTTCCCGAAATTTTTTCTCCACAATGGCCGGAACCATGTCGCCCGCTTGTCCGCCCAAGGTGAGGATCTCCTTGATGAGGCTGGAGCTGATGTGGGAATTTTGCGACTCCGTCATCATAAAGACGGTTTCCACTTCCGGGGCCAATTTTTTGTTGGCCAGGGCCATCTGAAACTCAAAGTCATAATCCGCAATGGTGCGAAGCCCGCGTAAAATGGTGCCCACCTTTTTTTTGCGGGCGTAGTCGACGAGCAGGGAATCCTGAAAACTGTCGATCTCGATCTCCGAACGATTTTTAAAAATCTCGCGTAGCATGGCAACTCGCTCCTGGGCGGTGAAAGTATTTTTCTTGGTGGAGTTGACCGCTACAACGACAATGATTTTGTCAAAAATCTTCAGCCCACGCTCCACGATGTTGATATGCCCCTCGGTAGGGGGGTCAAAAGATCCGGGACAGACGGCGGTGTTACTCATAAAGGGCACCTTTTAAAAAACTGACAAGGGTTTGACCATATTTGCGTTGGTCAATTAACTCGAGCCCCGACACTTCTTCCGGGAGCTCGCGCGGGGAGTGTTCTACGATGATGAATCCATTCGGGGCAAGGATTTTCTGGGAGGCGATTTGGCGCAGGGTGGGGGTGACGATGCTTTTATCGTAGGGGGGATCGACAAAGATGAGGTCGTAAGATTGTAGGGGTTCAAAATTTTGAACCCCTACCTTGACGATCTTGGCTCGATGCAACAGCTGACACATCTCCAGATTTTTTTTGATGAGTTGCAGCGCTTCGGGGAGCTGATCCACAAAAGTGGCATGAGTCGCCCCCCGAGAGAGGGCCTCGATCCCGACCGATCCGGTACCGGCGAATAGGTCCAAGACTTGGAGGCCGGAGACATCCCCCAGGATGTTAAAAATAGCCTGCTTGACCTTGTCAATGGCGGGCCGGATCCGGTCCGATTTTGGACCGTGGAGGGTACGACCTTTGTGCGTGCCGGAGATGATTCTCATGGGTGGAAATAGAGTCTGAGCTTCGGGAAAATCTTAAAATGCTTGTAATTCCGGGTGGCCAAGGGGAGCCCTTTGACCGTGGCCGTGGCGGCAATCAGGCAGTCTTCTTTGTGGGTTGTGGGATGGTTGTGTCGGAGATCGGAGTATGTTTGCAAGATAAGAGGATTGAGTGGAACGAGCCGGTAGCGTTTTAAAAGATCGACAATGGCCTGCCGAGAGGCATCGGAAAGGCCTTTTTTAGAAAGGAGTTCTTTTTTAGTGACGGCGGAGTAATAAATTTGAAACTCTTGGCGTTCAAAAAATTTCCGGAACAACTGGTGGTTGAAATAGTCGATGAAGATGTCGGTATCGACAAGGAGGTTTATCTTTTTTGCCATTTTTGGATTTCTGACAGGAAATCTTTATCGTTCTTGGAATGATTCTCCGTCCGAGCGGAATTGACATAGGCGACGCTGTTCAGTACGGTCTGAAAACCGTAAGGATTGAGCCTTTCTCGTACCAGGGACTCCAAGATTTGAACCGGATAAACGCGGAGTTTGCGTGCTTCCTGTTGCACGCGGCTCTTAAGTTTCCGGTCAAAGGTGATGGTCCAACGCTCTTTTTTCAGAAGGGCTCTAGGCATACGTATAAAATACGTATAGTCTTGTTTTTTGTCAATGAGGAAAATCGATTTGTTAAGTTGGTTTCATGAGCTTCAAATATTTGCAAATATTTGGGGACGTTGTTGACTACGTAAACTTACGAAGGGAGAGTTAGTTTACGTAGTCAACAACGTCCCCTATTTTACAGAAGTGAAGCGGCGTTTTGCAGAGCTCTCATAAGTCTCGCCATTTTTCAAACGACTCTTATTGACAACTAAAAAAGCTAGGCGTAAGGCAGGGGGCCTATGAAAAAACTTACCTCCGTTTTGTTGGTTGTTGTTGGCTTGACGATGTGGGCCGATCGGCCTGTGTTGGCCGGTCAAGAGCAATACATTTACAAAAATCCGAATAAGCTCGACTTTGTTAAAGTAGATAAGGCCAAAAAAGAGGAGAAAGAGGGTGGCTTGAAGCATCCGGCCACGGTTGATTTGGGGCAGATGAAGGGGATTTTGTCTGCCATACATTTTAGCAAGAAGAATCTCCTCTTCAAGGATATGGAAGATCGGGGTTTGTTGGCGGAGCGTCATGTGGAGTTTTTGGCGCCGTTTATTGTGGAGGCGCTGCAGAAGGCGACGGACAATCAAGTGGTGGTGGTTTCCTACTTTACCAAGGATTCGAAGTACCTGGTCCAGAACAACCGCCTGACCATCTTCCGCGCCTTTGTCAAAGACGACGGGTTGCATATGCGTTTCAGCAAGGTTTATGCAAAACTTTTGGGCGATCGTGGTACCAAGGGGGCGACGCGGACGGCCAATGAGGCGGAAGAGTTGAATGTCTCCTTTGAGATGCATCCCGGGCAGTCGTGGGTGACGATTGATCCGAAGGAGGTGTTGTTTGACTTGAAATATGACTTTGTGCGGAATGTCGCTCAGGCGGAAGCTGCGCCTGCGAAAAAAGACAAGAAGGAATCAAGCAAGATTGTCAACAAGACCAAGACGGAAAAGGTGGAGAAGGCCTCGTCTGGTCCGGATGAGACTGATACCGTGAAAGAAGAGCGGCAGGACGCTGCCAAAGCGGTGCAAGACAAGACCAGTATCCGTCAGCGCCTGAAGGAATTGGATGCCCTCAAGAAGGAAGATCTGATCACCGAAAAAGAGTATCAGAAGAAGCGTCAGCAGTTGTTGCTGGAATTATAGAATAACAAAAATTTTCGGAATTTTCGTCAGGACCTCGCACCCCTTGCGCGTGACAAAAACAACATCCTCGATTCGAATCCCACCCAATTTTTCGTAGTACAGCCCCGGCTCCACGGTGACGACGTGTCCTTGTTTCAAAATCTCGGAGAGACGGCTGACTCGGGGAAACTCATGGATATCAAGGCCTAGACCATGACCCGTTGAGTGGATGTAACCTTCCGGTTTGCCATTCCGGTTTTCGGTTTTGAAGCCAAATGACTCTAAGGTTGCGGCGACTTCACCATGCACCTTGGCGGCATCGATCCCGTGTCGGATCATGCGAATCCCTTTTTCTTGGGCGGTCTTGACGGCCAGATACATCTTTTTTTGGAGCGGGCTGGCCTTGCCCTTGAGCACGGTACGGGTGATGTCGCCATGATAACCGCTGGCCTCGGAGCGGGGAAAGACATCGATCACGATGGGTTGGTGCGCCGGGAGAGGACCGTAACCTGTGCAATGAGGATCGGCGCCCTGTTTGCCTCCGGCCACAATCGTCTTATGCCCGACAAAGCCCAGTGACATCATCTTACAATTGATAACCCCTTTGAGGGTCTCACTGGTGAGGGGTTTCCCTTGGTAATAAATTTTGTCCTGTTTGATGCGCGACGCGCGCAATACCTTGATCCCTTCGCTGATCCCGGCCTCCGTGGCTCGGAGGCTGGCGGTGATCAGTTTCTTCTCTTCCTGAGTCTTGATGGCCCGTTCGGGATAGAAGGGGTCTTGGATTTCGAGATGATAGCCGCGCTTTTTGAGAAAATTAGCCTCGCGTATTCCCAGGTAGGAAGGGACCACTAATTTTTTGACCCTGCGCTCCCGTAAGACGGTGTCCAGCACATCGAGCGAGGTGGGCGGCTTTTTCCCTGGCCGGCGTAATTTATTCAAATACTGGTTCAGTGAAAGCACTTGATGGACCCGAGCCTCTTTTTTCGCCCGGGAGATTTCCAGGTCCGAGACGATCAGGATTTTTTTGCCGGCGATTTCCAAATAAAAAACCGGATCCGGCACAAAAAAACGGGTGGCCCAGAGCAGGTCGGCGCATTTTTCGGAATCGGCGATGATGAGACGGTTGATCGATTTTTTCATGTGGACCAATCTAATCGATAACGACTATGAAGTAAAGTCATGCTCTATTCAGGTGAGTTCAAGCCCATTTTTAAAAAAGTAGCGCGCACCCTCTACCTCTCACTTCGTGTACTCCCGAAGTCGCTGCGGGAGCCCATGGGGTTGGCCTATTTGTTGGCGCGCGCGGCGGATACCATTGCGGATACGGAGCTGGTGGGGATTGACGAACGGCAGCAATGTTTGGCCCGGTTAAAAAGCCGCTTGAGCGAGCCTGGCACTGATCCGGATGAGTGGCGGCTTTTAAGGTGGGGCGGGGTGGCGGATTTGCCGGAAGAGGGGATGTTGTTGCAAGAGTTGGATTCATTATTGGCGGGCTATTGGCGGTTGGACCCGGCGGACCGGGGGGATGTGAAGGCGGTGTTGGAGGACTTGATCTTCGGGATGGAACAGGATTTGAAAAGAACCTCCCTGGCCGATTTACAGGAACTGGACACCTATTGTCACTATGCCGCCGGGGTGGTGGGGGTCTTCTGGTCTCGAATGTTGGCCCGCCATGAACCGCGCCTGGCCGGATTGGATTGGGCGCAGATGGCGCAATGGGGTGATGAGTTCGGTAAGGGCCTGCAGCTCATCAATGTAATCAAAGATATCGCCAAGGATCACCGGCATGGGCGTTGCTATTTGCCGGAGACGGAGTTGCATCGTTTGGGGTTGACTCCGCAAGATTTGGGAGATTCTGGGAAGCTAACGACGTTGCGTCCTTTGATTGACTATCTAATCGGCCAATCTTTACAGGCATTGACCTCTGGGCAGAACTATATTCTGCAGTTGCCACGTATGGGGTATTTTATTCGCTTAGCGGCCCTTTGGCCTCTTTGGATTGGGCTGGCTACCTTGGAATTCTTGATTCGGGATGAGCACTTACTTGATCCCAATACCCCGCATAAAATCCCCCGGAGGCAATTGAGGCATTTGCTGGCAAAATCATTCGTCTGTGTCGGTACTGATCGATTATTGACACGCTATTTTGAGCGAGCCACCGACCGACTCAAGAACTCCCCCATCGAGTCTCGAGCCAAGGCAAAATAACCGCCGCACACATTACCAATCGCACCTGGGGTAATTTAGTTGCTTTATATTTTCAGATTTTTTTGGTAGGCAGAAAAACGCATGAACGCCCTTCCCATTGTCATCGGTAGCTTCTGCATCTTCGTCATTGCCTACCGTTACTACTCCGGATTTATTGCCACCAAGATTTTGGTGCTGGACGACCGGCGCACGACCCCGGCCCATACCCTTTATGATGGGAATAATTATTACCCCACCAACAAATGGGTCCTATTTGGCCACCACTTCGCCGCCATTACGGGGGCGGGGCCGCTGATTGGGCCGGTGTTGGCAACGCAATTTGGATTTTTGCCGGGGTTGCTCTGGTTGGTGATTGGTGTGGTGTTGGGAGGGGCGGTGCATGATTTTATCATCCTGGTTTCTTCGGTCCGGCATCAGGGGCGCTCCCTCGCTCAGATGGCCCGTGAGGAGCTTGGGCCGGTCCCCGGGGTGATCTGCTCCATCTCGATCCTCTTTATCATTGTCATCGCCCTCTCCGGCCTGGGCTTGGCCGTCGTCAATGCCTTGAAAGACAGCGCTTGGGGGACCTTCACCATCGCGGCGACGATCCCGCTGGCCCTGTTCATGGGGCTTTACATGTACGTCTTCCGCAAGGGGAAGATTGTTGAGGCCACCGTCATTGGCGTGATTGGGTTGGTGGCGGCCGTGATTGGTGGAAAATTTATCCCAGGGAGCAGTTTGGGTAGTTGGTTCGCCCTTTCCAAAAATGGCATCACCGTCTCGATTGCCCTCTACGGTTTTGTCGCCAGTGTGCTGCCCGTTTGGATGCTGCTCTGCCCGCGCGACTATCTTTCGTCGTACATGAAGATTGGCACGATCACCTTTTTGGCGCTTGCCGTGATTGTCGTTCATCCCGATCTCAAGATGGCCCCGGTCACCGAATTCATCCACGGCCATGGTCCGATCGTCCCGGGCAAGGTCTATCCCTTTGTCTTCATCACGATCGCCTGCGGGGCGATCTCCGGCTTTCACGCCCTGGTCGGTTCGGGGACCACCCCCAAGATGCTCTCATTGGAGTCCCACGCCCGGCCGATTGGCTACGGGGCGATGCTCATCGAGAGCTTCGTCGGGATCATGGCCTTGATTGCCGCGGCCTCGCTTCACCCCGGTGATTATTTTGCGATCAACGTCTCGCCCGAAAAATTTCAGCAACTGGGATTGGCCACGGTGAACCTGGCCGAACTCTCAAAACAGGTTGGGGAAGACGTGGCCGGCCGGCCTGGCGGGGCGGTCTCGCTGGCCATCGGCATGGCCCAGATCTTCTCCGGTTTTCCGGGGATGAGTAATCTGATGGCCTACTGGTACCACTTTGCGATCATGTTTGAGGCCCTGTTCATCCTGACCACGATTGACACCGGGACCCGGGTGGCACGTTTTCTGCTGCAGGAATTCGGCGGTCTGTTCCATGAAAAACTCGGCCAGACCGACTGGTTGCCCGGCACCCTCCTGTCTTCAGCCATGATCGTCGGGGCCTGGTCCTACTTCATCTACACCGGCAGTATCGCCACCATCTGGCCGATGTTTGGCATCTCCAACCAACTCCTGGCCGCGGTGGCGCTTTGCATTGCGACGACCATCCTCATCCAATCGGGCAAGGCCCGCTACATTTGGGTCACGCTCCTGCCGCTCGCCTTTGTCGGGGTCACGACGCTGATCGCCGGTTGGGAGAGCATCACCGATAATTTCTATCCGTTGACCCAGGACGCCGCCAAGTCGTTTCAGGGCTGGCTCAACATCACGCTCACCGCGGCCATCATGGCGATGGCCTTGGCCATTATTGGTTGTTCGGTGCGGCAGTGGGTGAGTAAATCTCCTCGACAATAATTTTAAAAGTCTTCGGGGTCTCCACGGGGTGGTTCAGTGGGAAAGACAAAATCGAGCGAAGACACGCCGATCCATTCGCCCGCAGCGACTCCCATTGAGTGGGAGACCTCGTCGGTGGTGACCACGGTGCCGTTTCGAATCTGGTAGGGACCAACCACGGCGCGAAATCGAACACTCCCTTCATCCCAAGTACGGCCGATAAAACCATATTGCCACCCGTTGGTCCGCTCCAGAGAAGCGGTGCCGCCCACCGCGCCGCCGAAGGGCATTTTTTGGGTCCCGGTAAAAACCGGGTTATCAGCGAAGGCGCCTTCGTAATGAGGACCGCCATCGAGGGGATCGATATCGCCATTGGGGGCAAAACCAATCTCTGTTAAGAGAGTGACGGCCCGTTGTGTTGCCTTGCCCGCCTTACCGATCAGGGGTTGGGCCGCCTCGGGCATGGCGTTGATGCGGAGGAAGGGTGGTAGTTTTTTTGCGAGCAGGTGGTGATCGTGCGCGGTCAGTGCGTCCATCTCCGCGTAAGTTTGGCCGTCTAGATAACGTCGGACGACCTGTTCATAAAAAGCATTGGTACGTGTGCCAGGACCTGTTTCATCAAAATGAGGTAGAAACTCGCTCAAACAGGTACGTTCCGCCAGATCTTCTCGATGAGGCGAGAGGGCCGCCCAGAAGAAGCGGGCATGAGATCCGGCCCGGGCGTATCCGGGTTGGAGGGGAAAGGTGTGGCTGCTACCGGCGATCATGACCTCGACCAGGGACTCCTGGTCTTTACGGCCAGCCACGGCACGATGCACCATGAAGGCCCCTACCTCGGCCGGTCCATCGAAGTCTTGGCCGAAGAGGAGTTGGGGATCGGGTGTGAGTTGTCCCGTTGGCCCCGTCAATTTTTGGTAGCCAATTTGTCGATAATAATTATGGGGTCTTTCTGGTGTGCCATGTTTGGGATAAAAAGACGAGGTGCCGATTGGAATCGCCCCTGGTCCAAGACCGGAGAGGATGGTGAACATAAATTCTTGCCTGTCCGCCCGGACCGTTTGTTGCCGGAAAGAACGAGTGGAGCGACCAACCTTTTGCCCCAAACGATGGTTGCTAAAATTGGTAGTTTGATAGCGTTGGCTGTCGGCGACCGCACGCAGCCCTGGGATGTCCTGCTGAATAGTTTGTCGGACTGGGATGACGGAGCGGTTGAGTGGATGAATAAAAGGACGGTCTCCATCGGTAACCGAGGCCAGCTTTGGTCGTAATGGCCCAGCTCCTGAACTGGCGTAAGTTGGCCGACGTCTTATCAGATCCCCCTCAACCGGTTCCGGGATCGAAAAGGGATTGGCCAGGTCCAATTTATTGCCTAGCATGGCATCCAGCTGAGCCCAGACATAGCAGGCCCCCGTTTGTAGGGTGCGACCTGGCTCGCCCAGCAGGTGCCCGTTGAGGGGCGGGGCCACCTCGACAAGATCAGAGCCGACGATCTCAAAAACATTACCTAGGGCTTGAATCACGCCGCGTACCAGTTTGGGGTGGAGGCCCTCTGGCTCCATGGTCCCAGTGGCGGCGGCCCAGCGGGGGTCGGTGCCATCAATGTCGTTGGAAATGTACACGCGCCGGACCCCGGCCCTTTGGAGATTGGCAATCACTTCTTGAATCAGCCCTTCGGTTCCCAAGGCGCGGACATCTTCCATGCGAAATTGACGGAGCTCGAGCGTGCTCTCCCAGTGCTCGCGACTTTTACCTGAGACGCGGATGCCAATTTGTTGCAGTCTCCCACCCCGCCCAATGCGGTCATTGGCGTGGTAGGCCCAGGTGGCAAAGCTGTACTTTACCCCGTCGCGTTCTCGCAAAAGATCGGTATGGGCATCAAAGTGGACAATCCCCAGGTCTTCGGGGGCATGGGAATCCTCTGGTGTGAGGCATTCAATCGGGATCCAGGAGATGGAGTGATCCCCGCCTAGGAGTAACACCCGGGCTTGAGGATTGATCTCATGGATGGCTTGTAAGGATCTTTTTAGGGCCGAGAGTGGGCTGACGGGCAATCCTTGCGCGGGTCCGTCTTTACCCCAACGTTCTCTTTGGATATGTGCGATCAAGTCAGGATGGAGCAGGTCGTCATGCAACAAGCTCGGATTGACAAAGACATCGCCAATATCAATGACCCCGCGCTCAGCCAGGGCCTGGTACATCCCGGGGACGGAGAGAAATTGCAACCGGATCCCCAGCGGGCCTTTGAAGGCCCCGCGTTCAAAGCCGGCCCCCACATCCGATGGGACCCCGAGCATGACGACCTTGGCGGTGGCAATTTTATCCAATTCTTGCTGCCAGACGGGTTCGACCTGCGCTAAATCAGTGGTGCCATAACGTTGCAAAAGGAAGCGTCCGATTTCATCGCTGCCGGTCGTGACTGTTTTAATCCCCTGGGGTCGGAGCAGGGCGGTCAAAGTATTCATCCCCCCATCTTCGGCTGGGATGCAAAAGGGTTGCGGATTTTTTTGAATTTTCCTATCGTGCCCCCCTTCATGACGGATGATACTTCAGAGAACGAACTCCCCAAGGTCTACGAGCCCAAAGAGGTGGAGCAGAAGTGGTACCAGGAATGGCTCCGGCAGGGGTATTTCCATGCCAGGCTTGAGGGCGATCGTCCGGCCTTTGCGATTGTGATCCCGCCCCCCAATGTGACCGGGTCGCTCCACATGGGGCATGCCCTGGACAACACCCTGCAAGACATCTTGGTGCGTTACAAGCGGATGAAGGGATTCAATGTCTGCTGGATGCCGGGGACCGACCATGCCGGGATTGCCACGCAGAATGTGGTGGAACGCGAGTTGAAGAAGGAGGGGAAGCGTCGCCAGGATTTGGGCCGCGAGGAATTTATCAAACGGGTCTGGCAATGGAAGGAGCAGCACGGGAGTCACATCATCCATCAATTGAAGCGTTTGGGGGCCTCGTGTGATTGGGAACGAGAACGTTTTACCATGGATGAGGGCCTCTCCAAGGCCGTGCGCGAGGCCTTTGTCACCCTGCATGAACAGGGGCTCATTTATCGGGATTTGTATTTGATCAATTGGTGCCCGCGTTGTCATACCGCGCTGTCTGATCTGGAGGTCGAACATCGGGAGACGGGTGGGAATTTGTGGCATATTCGGTATGCGATTGTCCCGGGGGGACCTCTCCCCGCCCCTCTCCTTACAAAGGAGAGGGTGGATCCGCCGCAGGCGGAGCCGGGTGAGGTCATCGTCGCCACCACCCGCCCCGAGACATTGCTAGGCGACACCGCCGTGGCGGTTCATCCTGATGACGAACGGTACCGATCCCTCATCGGTCAAAAAGTGATCCTGCCTTTTTCCCAGCGGGAAATTCCCATCATCGCCGATCACCGGGTCGATAAGGAGTTTGGCAGCGGTGTCGTCAAGGTCACGCCCGCCCACGATTTCAACGACTACGCAATGGGCAACGATCACAAACTCCCGCGGATTAATATCCTTACCGAAGACGCCAAGATCAACGAACAGGGTGGAAAATTTCAGGGATTGGATCGTTACGAGGCCCGCAAACAGATGGTGGCGGAACTCGAGGCGCTGGGACTCTTAGAAAAGGTGGAGCCCCACAAGATGAGTGTGGGGGAATGTTATCGTTGCAAGACGGTGGTGGAGCCTTATCTTTCGTTGCAATGGTTTGTGAAGACCAAGCCCTTGGCGGAGCAGGCCCTCCGGGCGGTGCGTGCCGGGGAGACGCGATTTTATCCGGAGATGTGGACGCGAAATTTTGCGCAGTGGATGGAAAATATCCAGGATTGGTGCATCTCGCGCCAGATCTGGTGGGGGCATCGGATCCCGGCTTGGTACTGCCGGCAAGAAAAGACAAATCCCCCATTTTGCCCGCCGATCGTTTCTCGGGAGACTCCGAAGTCTTGTCCCACCTGTGGTGGCACCGATCTGGAGCAGGAGAGCGATGTCCTCGACACCTGGTTCTCCTCGGCCCTTTGGCCCTTTTCCACCTTTGGTTGGCCGGATCAGACGCCGGAGCTTAAATATTTTTATCCCACCTCCGTGCTCGTGACCGGGTTTGACATCATCTTTTTCTGGGTGGCGCGGATGATGATGATGGGTCTTAAATTTATGGGAGAGGTGCCGTTTCGGCATGTGCACATCCATGCCTTGGTGCGCGACGCCCAAGGGCAAAAGATGAGCAAGTCGAAGGGGAATGTCATTGATCCTTTGACCACGATGGATCAATACGGCACGGACGCCTTCCGTTTCACCCTCGCCTCCCTGGCGGTTCAGGGGCGGGACATTAAGCTTTCCGATCAGGTGATCGAGGGTTATCGAAACTTTTGCAACAAGGTTTGGAACGCCTCTCGGTTTGCCTTGATGAACCTGAAGGGACATCGGTCGGGCGGTGTGTTGCCAACGCAGGGTCTGAGTCACTTCGACAAATGGATTGTGACCCGATTGGGAGAGGCTTCGGCCCAAGTGGAGGCCGGGATCAACGGCTATGACTTCAATCAGGCGGCCCATATCGCCTATCATTTTTTCTGGCATGAGTTCTGCGATTGGTATTTGGAGTACAGCAAGACCTCGTTGAACCCGGAGGTCCTGGCCTATGTCTTGGATCAGTCGTTACGCATGCTCCATCCCTTTATGCCGTTTATCACCGAAGAGGTGTGGCAGAAGTTACAGGCAGCATCGGGCAAAACCATTCAGTTGGCCTCGTATCCGGAAATAACCGAGCGGTTTCCGGAAGAGTCGCGGCAAATCGATTTGTTGAATCAGGTGATTGCTGAGATCCGCACGGTGCGTGGTGAGAATCTGATCCCCCTGAAGGCGGAGATTGCCCCGATCATTTTTTCGGAAGATCCGGGGGTGTTAAAGTCCTTGCACGTTTTTCAACTCGAATTGCAACGGATGGTCAAGGCTTCTCAGATAAAATTTGTCAACGCGAAGCCATCGCCCAAGGGCATGGCCCACACGGTGGCGGGTTCGATTGATGTTTTTATCCCTTTGGCTGGATTGATTGATTTTGCCTCGGAACAGAAACGCTTGGCCAAGGAGATTGAAAAGTTGATCGCTGATATTGCACGAGTCGAGGTAAAACTTGCCAAACCCGATTTTGCCAATCACGCCCCAGCCGAGGTAGTTCAAGAAGAACGGGTGCGTCTCACCCAGTTTGTGCAAAAAAAAACGAAGTTGGAAGAAACTCTGCGCAATATTGAGTAAAAAAACCCCCTTGGTCGCTCAGGACCAAGGGGGTTGGCAAATCTTTTATGACAGTCTTATAGTCCGCCGGTGGCGTTCCAGCAATCGATCCAAGAATGTGACTCATTCAAGGATTCACAGGCGGTGTTGAGGTTCTGCTGGTTGACGGCTAGCTCCGCAATTTCTGTTCCCAGGCAGTTGTAAATCTCGCTGCCGCTAAAAGCAATGCTTGGGGCGCTGGAAGAGGCGGATGGCAATGTGGCACTTGACACGGCGGTGATGTAGCTGGCTGCGGCCGTTGAATCGACGACCCGCGTATCGCCGTTCCATCCCTCGGTACCGGAGTCGCTCCAGGTGCCGGAATCGCCACTGCAATTGGAAGTTCCCGAAAAGGAACCTTTGACGGCGCCATCTCCCAAGGCAAGCAAGGCAATATCATAGTTCTCCGTGGAAGCGTTGCCATCCAAGAGCTGGGCCTCGGCGGCCACGATGTTGGAATAGCTCCCCGTGCAGCTTGATTGGCTGTCGGTAAAGCTCCCCGCGTTGTATCCGGTCAAGGAAATGTTGTCGGTGGTCTGTTCCAGCGTGGAAGATCCCCAGAAGTTGTTGCCGCTGGAACCCCCAGAGAATGATTCCGTCAGGACTTTAGTGCCAGTGAAGTTGCCATCACTGTTGACGGTTCCTGTTACGCTGAATTCATGGCTGCCATGCCCCGACTCAATGCTCTTTTCTGACATGGTAAAGGTATTGTTACTGATGGTCTGGTTGAGGTAAAATTCTTGGGATCCTGAACGGCAGGCGAACATCTCAAATTGAGTGATATTCCCGGAGCTGTCCTTTACCACTTTGAATTTGACATGATCTGGCGCTTCACCTGCGGAATCGGCGAGGCCGAAAATGTGATAGTCGCCGTCATAGATATCGACGCCGCTGATGGTGTTAGCTGTGGCTATTTCTGCGACATAGCATTGGATGAGATCTCCCTCGATTGCCGAGGCGATGTTCCGTTTGGTCTGGTTGAACATCTCACAGGCGGCAAGACTGCTACTTGAAGTGAAACTACTTTCTGTCGTGGTGCCCAAGATCATGCCAACAGTGGCCGCCGCTTTGGTCGTTAAGGCCGAAAGGCTTCCCGATGTTGCATCTACCACCGGGCTTGTGGCATTAGGGAGACCATCCAAGGTGGTTAACGCCGACGTGGTTGTCGTTGTTGTGGTACTCGCAGTGCCACTACAGCCGGCAAATGGTATGATTATAAAGACAGTGAACAGTGCACCTACGACCCTTCCCACATTTTGTAATATTTTTCTGACATGCATGGCTTTAACCCCCTGATTTTAATGGTTAATTATATTAAGAGAATTGATTATACCCAATTAAAATAAAAGATCAAAAAATATTTATCTGGAGTATAGTCTTATTGATGAGGCGTCAGATTTTAAGTCCAACATTACTGTTCCTGATCTTGCAAATTCCCATTTCAGTCGTGTTTGGTGAACAAAAACAGTCCAGGCAAACTTGCCCCCTGGATGCCGCTAACAAAGAGTTGCATGCGAAGGTGCAAACCGAGAATCCGTTCTCTGGTAATATTCCGATGCCGCTTTTGGATACCCATATGAGCTTTGGTTTTCTGGTTCCCCAAAAGATTCCCATGGATTTTGGTAAATTGAAAACCTGGGGGTATCAACCTCAGGTCCAGAAATCCAGCCCGAACTTGGAGACCAGATGTCATCCCGAGTCGCATTTTTATTTATTCCAAGGGTCCATTCCTTTTTAAGGGGTTTGACACTGGAGCAGGGAGTTGCTATCTTATGAGTATGTTGAAGGTTTTTCTCCTTTTGGCGGCGCTGGTGAATGTGAGCAACCTTTGGGCGGTTGTCCCAACGACTCAGTCGCGTCCTGTTTGCTGTGCGGGTGATTGCCAGAGTCAGAGGCCTTGTTGTGAAATCAAGTCAGATCATTCTGTACCCAGTCCGATTCCCTCCGCTTCATTCCGAGTCAGTCCGGTGTTTTTTGCCTTGCTGGTATCTCAGCCCATTTCAGCAGGGGCCTTGGTGGCCCTGCCGCAGGAAGATTTTTCAGCCGTACCCGCCTGGCATGCCCCGCCATTTTTTATTGTTCATGGTTCTTTACTGATCTAAGTCATTCCCATTCATCTTCGTAGGGGCGAACCTTGTGTTCGCCCGTTTGTATGCGTCCACCGGACAGGGCGATCACAAGGATCGCCCCTACGGCATGCGGTTCATGATGAGGTATGGGATGAAAATTAAAAATTATGTCCTGATTTTACTGAGCATTTTTTCACCAGGGTTCTTGGCGGCTGGCGAGCCGGTCCTCAGCTTGGATCAGGCGATCTCCGAGGTGCTGGCCTCCAATCCCGATGTGCACGCGGCGGGTTATCGCACTGATGCGGCTCGGGCTCGGATCTCCCAGGCCAAGGGTTTGGAAGATCCAATGGTGGGGGTGATGTTTGACGATGTGCCCCGGGATACGGCCAATCTCAAAAAATCCGAAGAGATTGATTATCGCGTGGAACAGAAATTTCCCTTCCCAGGCAAGCGTCATGTGCGCGGCAAGGTGGCCCGTTTGGATGCGGAGTCGGTTGCGGAGACATCGCGCGGACAGGTGCGCGATGTCTTGCTTGACCTGAAAAAAACCTACTATGAGGTATATCGGATTGATCGTTCGCTAGAAGTCAATCGAGAGAACCAAGGCCTGCTGCAGCAACTCTCGGGTTCGACGGAAACGGCCTATGCCACCGGACAGACCAACGCAGAGGCGGCCCTCAAGGCCCGTGTCGAACTTTCCAAGATCAAAAATGACGCACTCTTGTTGCAACAGCAACGAACCACTCATTTGGCCCACCTCAAGGCCCTGCTGGGACGGTCGACTCATGAGGATGTTCGACTTCCCAGCAAACTGAATTGGCCTCGGTTGTCGCAGAGTCTGGCGGAGGTGGTGGTGTTAGCACAGGAACATCGCCCGGAATTAACCGCCATCCGGAGTCGGGCCCAACGCGATCAGGCGAGCCTGACGGTGGCCCGGCAAGGATTGATCCCCGATTTTTCCCTGGGCTTTCAATATGGCCAAAGGCCGATGAGTAAAGATACCTGGTCGGGGACGGCCATGATGAATCTTCCCATCCCGCTTTGGGGCAAACATCGCGGTGAGATTCGCGAGGCTAAGGCCATGCTCCACGCGACCGAGTCGGAGCGCCAATCGATGGAGGTTCATACCCATCATGAGATTGAACAGGCCTACAGCGCCGTGAAGACGGCGGAGCAGGTCGTGAACTCTTATCAAAAGGACTTGTTACCGCAGGTGCGGGCGAATTTGGCGGCGGCCCGACTGGCCTATGGGTCCAAACAGGCCGATTTTTTAACCTTGCTGGATGCGGCCCGGAGTTATCGGGATCTGCATCGGGATTTTTATGAACAACAGGCCCAGTTGGGCATCTCGTTTGCCGAATTGGAGCGACTGGTGGGGAGGGATTTATGACAAGACGAAACGTGGGGATCGTGGGGTTGGTGATCATTGGTTTGGGTTTGTTGTGGGTGGGGTATCGAGAGGTCAGAAGTAAGAAGTTAGATGGGATGGAGACTAAAGACGAGGCGAAGATCAGTTACTACACCTGTCCCATGCATCACCAGATCCATGCGGATCATCCGGGTGAATGTCCCATATGTCAGATGAAGTTGGTCCCGGTTTATGAGTCGCCCCCTCTCCTTGATAAGGAGAGGGCTGGGGAGAGGTCAGTCATTATCTCCCCGGAACGGCAGCAACTGATTGGCGTCAAGACGGAAACGGCCCAGAAGAAGCAGGTGACCAAGGAAATCAGAACGGTGGGGCGCATTGCCTTTGATCCTGAGTTGGCGATTGCGCAACGAGAGTTTGTAGAAATTGCCAAAGATGTCCCGGCCCTCAAGTCAGCGGCGATGTCACGACTGCGTCTGCTGGGTATGGGTGCGGAGGAGATTCGTGCCCTCGCAAAAAAGGGTCGGGTGGCGGACAATCTCTATCTCCCCGAGGCTGGAGAGCCGGTCTGGATCTATGCGACCCTTTATCCAGGAGAGATGGATCTGGTGCAACCCGGAATGTCCGCAGAAATTTCTCTTCCCTCAGGTTCGCACCCATGGACTGGGACAGTGCGCGGGATCGATCCCGTGGTTGATCCGGTGACGCGATCGGTGCGGGCCCGGATCGAGGTTCCCAAGTTGGGCGGCGTATTGCGGCCTGACACCTACGTAAACGTTTTCTTAAAAGTGGATCTCGGTGAAGCCTTGACCATCCCGAAGTCGGCCTTGATCGATACCGGCGAACGCAAGATTGCCTATGTGGCGCAGGCGGGCGGGTATTTTGCGCAGCGTGAGATTAAGATGGGTGCGGAGGCTGGAGAGGACGTGGTGATCCTCGATGGGATTCAAGAAGGTGAACCGGTGGTGACCAACGCGGCCTTTTTGGTGGATTCTGAATCGCGCCTCAAGGCCGCCGCCGATGCGCCCTCCGCCCCGAGTTGCCCCGAGGGACAGAAGTGGGATGTGGGTATGGCGATGTGCATGTAGAAAGGGTCGTATGATCGAAAAAATAATTGAGTTTTCCGCCCGTAACAAATTTATCGTGCTTACTTTCGTGGCCGTGGCGCTGGGGATTGGGGTATGGTGCCTCAAGCATATTCCCCTGGATGCGGTGCCGGATCTCTCCGACACCCAAGTGATTATCTACTCTCGTTGGGATCGTAGTCCCGACATCTTGGAAGATCAGGTGACCTATCCGATCATCACCACGATGCTGGGCACCCCGCGGGTCAAGGCGATTCGTGGATTTTCTGATTTTGGTTTTTCTTATGTCTACGTGATCTTCGAGGATGGAACCGATATCTACTGGGCCCGGAGTCGGGTCTTGGAATATCTCTCCAAGATTACACCCAGGTTGCCGGCGGGTGTCAAAACGGAGCTGGGGCCCGATGCGACCGGTGTGGGTTGGGTCTATCAGTATGCCTTGACCGATGAATCCGGCAAACATGATTTATCCGACTTGCGCAGCTATCAAGACTGGAACCTGCGTTTTCAACTCCAGAGCGTCCCGGGGGTGGCGGAGGTGGCCTCGGTGGGCGGGCAGGTCAAACAATATCAGGTCCAGGTGGATCCCAATGCCTTACTGGCCTACCACGTGCCGATCAATCAGGTGGTGGATGCAATCCGCAAGGGAAATAACGAAGTCGGAGGGAGGTTGGTTGAATTTAGCGGACGCGAATACATGGTGCGCGGTCGTGGCTATATCCATTCTTTAGCAGACATTGAAAATATTGCCGTCGGAGTGGACGCCAAGACCGGCGTTCCCATCCTGGTGAAAAATATCGGCTCGGTGCAGTTGGGACCGGACATTCGGCGCGGACTGGTGGATCTCGACGGACGCGGTGACGTGGTCGGCGGCATCGCCGTTATGCGTTACGGTGAAAATGCCTTGAACGTGATTGAACGCATCAAGCAAAAATTGGCGGATGTTAAGAATTCTATCCCGGAGGGGATGAAGATCGTCACCACCTATGATCGCTCCGAGTTGATCCAGCGCTCGATCGAGACATTGAAGAAGACCTTAACTGACGAGATGCTCATCGTCAGTATCGTTATCTTGCTCTTCCTCTGGCACATCCCCTCGGCCATTGTCCCCATCATCACGATCCCCGTCTCCGTCCTGCTGGCGTTCATCCCGCTTTATCTGCTGGGACTCACCTCCAACATCATGTCGTTGGCCGGCATGGCCATTTCCATTGGTGTCTTGGTCGATGGGGCGATTGTGGAGGTGGAGAATGCCTATAAAAAATTGGAGGAGTGGCAGTCCGGCGGCCGAAAGGGTGATTTTCACGAGGTGCGGCTCAATGCCTTAAAAGAAGTGGGCCCGTCCGTCTTTTTTTCCCTGTTGGTGATCGCCGTCGCATTCTTGCCGGTCTTCACCCTGGTGGATCAGGAGGGGAGGTTGTTCAAGCCCTTGGCGTATTCTAAAAACCTGGCGATGGCCATTGCCGCGATCTTGGCGGTGACCTTGGACCCCGCGCTGCGGATGCTGTTTACGCGCATGGATTATTTTAGTTTCAAGCCAAAGTGGTTGCGTACCATTGCCAATCACACCTTGGTGGGGCGCTATTATCCGGAAGAGAGACATCCGATCAGCCAGGTGTTGTTTGCCCTCTACGAACCGGTGTGTCGGTTCGTGCTCAAACATCGGAAACAAACGCTCATCGCTGCAGGGTTGCTTTTTCTCACCACGATTCCGGTTTATCTGAGCCTGGGCTCCGAGTTTATGCCGCCCTTGAATGAGGGGGCGATCCTCTACATGCCGACCACCCTCCCGGGGATCTCGGTGACCGAGGCGGGGCGTGTGTTGCAGATCCAGGATCAGTTGCTTAAAAATTTTCCGGAGGTGGAACGAGTCTTTGGCAAGGTGGGCCGGGCGGACACCTCCACCGATCCGGCGCCATTTTCCATGGGAGAGACGACCGTGGTCTTGAAACCGGAGTCGGAGTGGCGCCAGGTCAAGCGCTGGTACTCCTGGATGCCGGAGCGGTACCATACCCTCTTGCGCCATATCTGGAGTGATCGCATCTCTTGGGAGGAGCTGATTACGGAAATGGATCGCAAGATGCAAATCCCGGGCTGGACCAATGCCTGGACCATGCCGATCAAAAATCGGCTCGATATGTTGGCGACCGGGATTCGCACCCCCGTTGGAATCAAGGTCTTTGGGGCCGATCTGAAAAAGACGGAGGCCATTGGGCAGCAGTTGGAGACGATTTTAAAAGAGGTGCCCGGGACTAGGAGTGTTTTTTCCGAACGGGTGGCCGGCGGCTACTTTTTGGATTTTGACCTGAAGCGCGAGGCCTTGGCGCGTTATGGGCTCAGCGTTGAGGATGCGCAGATGACGATTGGATCGGCGATTGGCGGGGAAAATATAACCACGACGGTGGAAGGTCGTGAACGTTATTCGGTGAATCTGCGTTATGCCCGTGAATTGCGCGATGACCTCCCGGACCTGCAGCGCGTCTTGATCGCCACGCCGAGTGGCGCCCAGATCCCGATCTCCGAGGTGGCCGATATCCACCTGGCCTCGGGGCCTTCGATGATTCGCGACGAAAACGGCATGCTGGCTGGCTATGTCTACGTGGACATGGCGGGGCGTGATATCGGGGGCTATGTCAATGAGGCCAAGAAGGTGGTGCAGCAAAAACTCACCCTGCCAGAGGGATATACCCTGCAATGGAGTGGGCAGTATGAAAACATGATGAGGGTCCGGGAGCGTTTGAAATTCATTTTGCCCCTGACTATTTTTCTCATCTTTGTCCTGTTGTACATGAACACCAAATCGGCCATCAAAGCGGGCATTGTCATGCTGGCGGTCCCGTTTTCCCTGATCGGGGCGGTCTGGTTCCTATTTTTATTGGGGTACAATGTCTCGATCGCCGTCTGGGTTGGGATGATTGCTTTAATGGGGCTGGACGCCGAGACCGGTGTTTTTATGCTGCTCTTTTTGGACCTCTCTTATCAAGACGCCGTCAAGCAAGGACGGATGAATAATCCGCATGACCTCACGGAGGCCATTATCCACGGGGCCGTCAAGCGGGTGCGGCCCAAGATGATGACCGTCGCCGCGGCCTTCATCGGCCTGATGCCGATCATGTGGTCGATCGGCACCGGCGCCGACATGATGAAACGCATCGCCGCCCCGATGGTGGGGGGATTGGTGACTTCGTTTGCCTTGGAATTGCTGATTTATCCCGTGCTGTTTGCGATGTGGAAGGAATCCAAATTGAAATGACCTTGACTTTTTGGGGCATTCTATAGTCGGGTTGCGATGCATGCATAAGCGGATTAAAAAACTGGGGTTGTTTTTTTCGGTTGTGGCGGTGTTGTTTGTGACCGTGATCTTGCCGTTTCACTATCATAGTGAGACGGCCAATAAGGTTGCTAGTGACCATTGCACCGTCTGTCATTTCTCCGGGACGGCACGGGCGGTGACCCCGCCATCGCAGTCTTCAGGTCTTGTTGTTTTTAATCAATCCGAGTTGGTGTTTCAGAAGTTGGAAGTTTTTCGTCAAAACGTATTTTCTGTAAATGTCTCGCCGCGTGGCCCTCCCAGTCTCTCCTAGGTTATTGATAGCCGTGTAGGGGTTCAAAATTTTGAACCCCTACAATTCATTCCAACAGAACGTCAGGAGACGACATGAAAAAAATATTATGGGTGCTGTTTCTCAGCCTGGGAGTTGGGTGGCTGAGCCAAGTCCCATTACAGGCAGGAGAAAAACAGGGGACAAACCACACAGATCAGGAAATCGAAGCGATTTCCAGTCAACTCAAGAATGCCACTGCACCGGCCAGCGACCAGACAAAATCCATCGGCCCTTTTAAATACAGTGCCAATCAGGCGGGGTTGCAGAAATTGTTGCCGGATATCAGTTTGATTGGCAACTTTGCCGGTGCCTATTTTTCCACGGATCCAACCGGGGCCACCGGCGTGGATCCTGCTAAGACGGGATTTAATCTCCAGGAGATTGAGTTGGCCTTGCAATCCGTCATTGATCCTTACTTGCGTGCCGATGTGATGCTGGCATTTTCGGAAGACACTGTGGAGCTGGAAGAAGGTTATTTTACCACGCTCGCCTTTCCGAAGGGTTTTCAGATGCGGGGTGGAAAATTTCGCCTGCCTTTCGGGCGCCAGAATCAGAAACACACCGAGAATTGGGATTTTGCGGACAATGCCCTGATGAACAAATATGTCCTGGGACCCGATGGTTTGAAGGAATTGGGCGTGGAGGTTTCGTATTTGATCCCGCTGCCTTTTTTCCTGCAGTTGCAGGGGACCTTCAGCAATGGGGACGGGGACGCCAGTTTTGGCGGTACCCGCAAGCAGGACTTTCTCTATCAAGGCCGTCTCAGCACCAGCTTCGATGTCTTGGAAAATAGTTCGATCTTGTTTGGCACTTCAGCGGCCTTTGGATTTAACAATACCGGGTTGGGCAATCAGACTCAGGTTTTCGGTGGGGATGTGCTGTTCAAGTGGAAGCCCAAGGCCTATCGGAGCCTGGTGTGGCAATCGGAATACCTGTTTCGTTCTTTTGAGGATGGGTCCAGTCGTCAAAAAGATGGAGGCCTTTACAGTTATGTCGACTACCAGTTCCTCAAACGATGGCATGCGGGGATGCGCTACGATCAAACGGGTCTGCCGAGTTACCTGATCGCCAAGGAGTATCGCGTCACGCCGGCGCTCACTTTCAATCCGACGGAGTTTACCCGGCTTCGGGTCCAATACGAATATGACAAGGTGGCGAGCCTTGATCCGATCCACTCGGCCTTTCTACAACTGGAGTTTAGCATGGGACCACATGGGGGCCATCCCTTCTAAAGGAGAACCGATGAAAAAAATATTCTTGTTCATGATGTTTTTAATGCTCCCGTTAGCGGTCTCGGCCAAGGTGAAGGTGGTGGGCACCTTGCCGGTTTTTGCCTCAATTGCCCGAGAGGTGGGGGGGGAGCGGGTTGAGGTGAGCCGCTTGGTCCGGCCCAATCAAGACCCCCATTTTTTGGATGCCAAGCCCACCTTTGTGGTGGCTTTGAGCCAGGCGGATTTGTTGTTGCACGGAGGGTTAGAGCTGGAGATTGGCTGGCTTCCACCGATCGTGGTGCAGGCGAGAAATCCGAAGATCAATCCCAACACCCCTGGTAATGTGGATTTGTCGCAGGGTAATCACCTCTTGGAGATCTCGCAAGGCAAGGTGGACCGGTCGTTGGGTGATGTGCATCCCATGGGTAATCCCCATACCTGGTTTAGCCCCAACAATGTGAAGGTGATGGCCGTGAATATCTCGCAACACCTGTCGGCGCTCGACCCGGAAGGAAAAGCCTACTACGCCGAACGACTCAAGACCTTTGTGGCGGCCCTCAATCAGAAGATCCAACAATGGGAACAGCAAACCGCTGGTTTTAAGGGCAAAAAGGTGATCACGTATCACAAGAGTCTGAGTTATTTTACGGATTGGACGGGTCTCGAGGTGATCGATACGGTTGAACCCAAGCCGGGGATTCCCCCCAGTTCCAAACATGTGGATGAGCTCTTGAGTGAGATCTCCAACTCTCAAGTCAAGGCGATCCTGATGGAGAGTTTTTATCCGAGCAAGGTCCCCGAGTATTTGGCGGAAAAGGCCCATATCCCGTTGGTGCAGATCCCATCGGATGTGGGCGATGAAGGGACCAAGGGCTATTTTGAATTGATGGATCGTTTCATTGAAAAAATCAAAGGGGCCCTCTGATGTCTGAAACGTTGTTGACCTTAGATCACTTGGTGATTGGCTATCCGGGCCGCAGCCTGTCTGCGCCGTTGGCACTCCAGATCCCCGTGGGGGTTGGGGTCGGGGTGATAGGTGCCAACGGTTCGGGGAAAAGCACCTTGGTCAAGACCTTGGCGGGGTTAATCCCTCCGCTCAGCGGCTCTTATCAGTGGGGGGCAGGGGCCCACTTTGGTTATGTCCCACAGGAAGATCAGATCAGTCCCTTGTTCCCGTTGACGGTCCGCGACCTGCTCAAGATGGGATATCATCGATCGCTCTCCAGGCTTAAGCCCTCCTCCCAGGATTTTGTGGCGGCCGCTACCGAGGTGTTGGAGCAGATGCAAATCAGTACGTTACCGGACGACTTGTTTCGGGAATTGTCGCGTGGGCAAAGACAACGGATCTTGATTGCCCGGGCCCTGATGGGGCATCCGTCGGTGCTGCTGTTGGATGAGCCGTACAGTGCCCTCGATGATTCCTTTCGGGGAAAACTCTGGGAATCTTTTGCGGAATGGAAGGTGCGTAAGAATTTTTCTTATGTGATTATCGAACACGATCTGAATCGCGTCATCAATCAAGTTGATTGGGTTATTTTGTTGGGTCCGAAGGAAACCTTATTTGGACCAAAGGCCCAGGTGATTACGCAGGAATCTTTGAGCCGCGCTTATGGCGCTAAACTTCATTTGCACGAGGAGGACGGTGAGATACAGGTTCATTTTTTATAGCCTTTGGACCTTGCTGTTTATCGGTTTGGGGTGGGTGAGTAATCGCGAAGAGGCGGCGCACTTTGTGGGCGCCGTCGGTCTTTGGTATGAGCCGGTCTTGGCGGGGCTGGTCTGCGGGTTGTTGGCGGGACTCTTGGGGCTCTATATGATCTGGAAGCGGATCGTTTTTGTGAGCCTCGCGATCACGCAGGGGGCCGGCTTTGGGATTTTTCTCTCATTCCTCATGGCCAGTTTTTGGGGCGTTTCTTTGGAGCATTCGCCCCTGTCATTTTTAGCCGGGTTAGCGATGGCCATCGCCACCACCTTTCTCTTTGTCTCTTTTCGGCGGAGTAAGAAGTATGCCGATGAGGTCTTGGTAGGGCTCATCTACGTGATTTCGTCAGGCCTGATTGTCTTGATCGGCGATCGTATTGCGGAAGGAAAGCATGCGATCGATAACCTGCTTTTTGGCAATGCGGTGGCGGTTACGTCAGACTCTCTGGGGCTGCTCGTGGCGATTGCCGCGGTTATTTTTGCGTTACATTGGCTGTTTCGTCGAGAGTTTCTCTATAGCTCGGCGGATACGGAATTTATGCAGGTCAGCGGGGTGAGGGTAGATGCTTGGTTGACCCTCCTGTATCTGACGTTGACCATCGGGATCACGATCTCGATGAAGACGTTGGGGAGCCTGCCGGTCTTCGCCTTGATGGTGATTCCCCCTTTCATTGCCCTGAAAAAAGCCAAGAGTCCGGTGGAGGCCGTTCTGCTCTCAGTCTTTGTGGGCGGAGTGATCCCTCCGCTGGGTTATTATTTTTCATTTCTTTATTCCTTCCCAACCGGTGCCAGCATGATTCTGGCGGGGTTTCTTTTTCTCATGGCGAGTTGGTTAGAGTCAGCATTCTAAAAACATTTCTTGACAGTCCATGGCTGGCAACTGTACAACTCGCGACAGTTCTGAAAATGAAAATGATTTTCATTTTCGTTTAAACTAAAAATGAGGGGGGAGTCATGTTACGGAAGTATGGGGTGTTTGTGATGGGTTTGGTGATGGTGATGGCGATGGGTTTTTCGGTTCAGGCGGTGCCTAAAATCGAGGTGCCGCAGGAAGAATTAAAACAGATTGAAAAAGACGAGGAAGGTTTGCAGCGTGTCGGTAACTTAGGCCGGTTTCATTTCTTTGGCTATGGGCAGGCGGAGTATACCGATTTTGTCGGTGCGACTCCGAATCAGGTCGACTTTCATTGGTTGACCCTGGGGGTGGGTTACGATTTTACCGATCGCATCAAAATGCGTGCGGAATTGGATATGGAGCATTCTTTCAAGGAGCCTGAATTGGAATTTGCCTATATTGATTTCCTCATCAAGCCGTGGGCGAACGCCCGGGCCGGGGCCATTTTGGTGCCGATGGGTGTGATTAACGAGCATCATGAGCCACCGCTTTTTTATGGTGTGCAACGTCCCGAGATCTATCGGTTGATTATCCCGACAGAGTGGCAGGGGATTGGCGCTGGATTTCATGGGGAATTGCCAAAAGGATTTGACTATGAGCTCTACGGACTCTCTAGTCTCACTGCTGTTCAGCTGGATGATACGGGGGCGATCAGTCAGAGTTTCAATGGGAGTGAGGGCTTTCATGATGATCATACGATTGGCGAGGGACCGGGCCGTGATTTTGGCGCGGCGGGTCGTCTCGAATATAAGGGTGTTCCCGGGCTACGCCTTGCCACCTCATTTTTCGTGGGGAACACGGGACAGGGGAATGGTGCGATTGGCGGTGGTTTGCTCAGCATGTTGGAAGGGGATGCGAAGTACAGTTTTCAAGGGATCGATTTGGAAGGGATTGTCGCGTTTACCAACCTGACGGACGCAGGTAATATCAACAACGCCTTGTTGGCCGCTGATCCGACCTTCGCTGATTTTGTCGGGAGCCAGATGCTGGGCTGGTATGTCGAGGGGGCCTATCATCTCTTTCATCACCTCTTGCCGGAAACCAAGCACGATCTGGTCTTCTTTACCCGCTTTGAAAATTTCAACACCCAACATAAAATGCCGGTTGGTTTTGCCGCGGATCCGGCGAATGACCGTCGCAGTATCACGACGGGTATCTCCTATCTGCCGATCCCGCAGGTGGCCATTAAGGCTGATTATACGGCTAATTGGAACATGTCCAATGCCGGGGTGGATCGATTCAATGTGGGTATTGGCTTCTATTATTAATTTTTGTTTAGAAAAGAGGAGTTCTATTGAGCGGTTATTTTTTTCTGATGATGTTTTTAATATCCAGCACCCTTTTTGCCGGAGAACAGAAGGTATTACGCCTCAAGGTGGATCATTTGGCCTGTGAATCTTGCGCCGAAGAATTTCGTTCGGCACTATCCTCCGTATGCAACGACCTCACCCTCGATATCAAGCAGGGTGAGGCCGTTTGCTTTTACGGGGATGCGGTGACGCCGAAGAACATCCTCTCCAAGGCCAAAAAGACGGGATTTGGCGTTAAGCGGATGGACTAAAAACGCCAGGTGCCCGCGCTGCGGATCCGATAATCCGGAACAGCCTGAAGGGCGCTGTTGTCAATGACGATCGGGATGTCCGCCCCCAGGTTGGCGCTGAGGTGACGTCCCCAGGTGAATTGCAGCTCCGGTCCCATGGCGACCGAGGTGATGCCGGTATCCTCCGCCTGGACTCCACCCAAGGTGTCCAGCCCCTTGTGTTCCCCGGAAAGACGCGCTTGCAGGGCGAGGGTGGCGGCATGGCGCAACCATAAATAACCCCCCAAGCTCACCTGCCAATGCAGGTCATTGGCAAACCGGTAATCAATGCTCCCCGTGCTGCGGATGGAATATTGCAAATCGGCGCTCGTCAAAAAGCGACGCCAACGCGTGTAAATATTCGCCCCCACCGTGCCATCAAAAGAACCGCTCCCTAAGGCGAGATCATGCCCATGAATCCCGCTTTTTGGGGCGCTTGGATCTTCCGCCCCTTCATCTAACTCCTCCCCGAGTCGGCTGGTGGAGCCGGTGGGGAACTTGATGCCGCCCAGGATGTGGGCATTGAAGCTGAAATGTTCGGTGTATTTTTGATAAGGCAGAAAACGTCCGATCAACGATAGATCGCCCAGGCCCGAACTGGTTCCAGTCTCCACAATCCCGTCGTGAATCCGCTGAAAAGAGCGGACAATGACGGGGAGGGTGAGTTGAATCCCGAGATGGTTATTGAAGTCGTAACTGGAAAAAATCTGCGTGATCGAACTGTCCAGATATTGCCCAAAAGGATTGGCCACCGTTTGCCCGTTCTCCTTCAAGGTTCCGTAATGAGTAAATTGTTCGGCAAACCCCACGCTGATCCCCCGCCCATCGAGTCCCGTTGCGCGGGTGGCGCTGTAGATGGCGCAAAGATCACAAGCGTTTCCTTGGGAAGCGGAAAAGATAAAGATAAAAAGACTGGTAAACGACACGCATAAGAGTCGTCTCATAAAATCTCCGTTTTATTAGGTTAAATAAATTGAGAGGATATTATGAAATTGCTTTGGGGGGACGGGGATCCGGCCTTGGAATGAAATTCAAAAAAATATTAGGGAGATCATTTAGCGTAGAGATGCGGAAGGTGGCCAAGGGATCTTGCGCCATGCGGGGCAAAAAAGGGTCTCCTTGAAAGCTCAAGCTCTGGGCCTCCGTTTTCCCGCCGCCGCAAGGTAATGGCGCATAGCGGGGGAGCGGGTCCTCATGGCAAGCCTTTACTTTTCCGTGTTGTTTTGAATGATCGCAATGACACGGTTCGGCAATGCCTGAACAACAGCAAACGTGCTGATGTTGGGCCATCCCCCAGGCCAGGGCCAGAGGATATGCCTGCCCCATGGATATGAGACAAAAAAATAGGATAACCAGCGAGGAGGATCGGAGTGATTTCATATCGTTGAGATGTCGGTTAGGAGTTTTGACGCAATATGTCAAGATGGAAGGGAATTTTGAAATTTTTTCTTGCTGGTTCTCATTTCAGTCTGTAAGAGTACCGCCTCACAATGCCTGATCGAACTCAGGTTTTACTAGAATTAGCCCTGCAAGAAGATATCGGCGCTGCCGATATTACCTCTGATGCCATTTTTGGTGATCAAGAATTAGAAAAAGAGGCCATTATTGTGGCGCGACAACAGTTGATTGTGGCCGGCATCGATGTGGCGCGCAAAACATTTTTGGCCATTGATCATCATCTCCAGTTTGAACCCTTGTTTGCCGAGGGGGCGGTGGTTCAGGAGGGGCAACCTGTCATTCGGTTGGCTGGCAGGATCCGTTCTTTGTTGAAGGGAGAACGCCTCGCCCTGAATTTTTTGCAACATCTCTCCGGGATTGCCACCTATACCCGTCAGTTTGTCGACAAGGTGCGCAAGTACCCGGTACAGATTTTTGACACCCGCAAGACCACCCCCGGGCTACGCGATTTGGAAAAAAAGGCGGTGCGAATGGGCGGGGCGAGGAATCATCGCATGGGACTCTATGACCGGGTCTTGATCAAGGACAATCACATCGCCGCTTGTGGTGGCTCTGTGGGTGAGGCGATTCGCAAGGCGAGGGAGAATTTGCCGAGTCAGACCTTGATTGAGGTGGAGGTTGATCGCCTGGAACAAATCGAAGCGGCCCTCAAGGCCCAGGCCGAGATCCTGTTGCTGGATAATTTTACCCCGCGTGACGTGAAGCGGGCCAAGAAGCTCATCAAAGACGATGCCGAAATCGAGATCTCAGGGGGAATTACCCTGGATAACGTGGTTAAATACGCCAAGGCCGGCCCCAACCGCATCTCCGTCGGTTCCCTCACGCACTCAGCACCTGCCGTCGATCTGGCGCTGGAGATCGTTTTTTGATGTGGGGAGACTGACATTCAAGGAGCTTTTTGAGGTTTGAGTGTCTTCGCCTGTTCTACATAGTTGTCAACCAAGCCTGGAGGGATAGTTAAACCTCGATCTGCAAGAAGTTTGCGGAATTCGGTTTTTATGGTGAGACCCCTCCATTGCATGTCGTAATAAGAATGGTCTTCCGTACTTAAATCAGGTCGGTTGGCGGAAATCCAGCGAGCATCGTCTTCTGTTTGAGCCTCGTGCCAAGGAAGTTCCATTTTTTCATATTCTATTTTCAGCTGATCCTCCGAATCAATCGAGCCAATGGGTTTGATAAGTTTTCTTTTTTCTTCCGGTGATGGCTCATTTACCAGGGCTTTTTGGGCTGGGACATCGTCATAGGAAATCATGTGGGCAATGCACTCGTTGATGATATAATCCTCGCTTGCCTCAGTGCCGAATTTTTTATGTCTTGCATCGGCCCTCATTCCGTAAGTTGGGTCTTGACCCTCTAAAAAATCGCGGGCTTTTTTGAGGGAGTAGGATTCCTTAAATGCCTTGATGACTTCTGCTTTGACCTGAGGGGTTGCATGATCCCAGCGGTGATGAAAGAGCTCGTGATCCAGTTTTCTCCTTATGTCGTTGAGCGGCTCTAGTAGGGTGTGCTGTTCAAGTACAATGCTACCTTGCGGTGTACGATCGGGAATGATCGTCCCGTCAGGCCGGAGATGATTTTGATATTTTGCCCCTTTCCCTGGTTCGTCTCCCAAAAATAGTTTCGGGGTTTTTCCAACATCGGAAACAAACCGTTTCGCGGCAGATCTTAGGTCTTCTGCGGTTTGAGGAAAAGAGGTTGAATACTCTTTGCGAAACAATTCCCCCAATTTAGCCAAGTCAACCGACGACATGGCCTCGTCGGGTGACTTCAAGTCTAGGTTGATTTTGCTGAGATCATTTTGGTCGATGAGTCCGTTTTCATCTCGATCCATGAGGGCTTTGGCCTCATTGAGTGAGATATTATTGTCCGTATCGTGGATCTGATTTTTGGGATCGGCGGCAAGAAGTCGTTCCAAGGCTCCGACCATTGAAGCGGGTACCTCATTATGGTTGACCTTTGTTGTCACGCGGTTGATATCTCCTTCATTTTATTTTCGGCATGTTTAGGGGCACCAGTTGCGTTTTTTTCTAGAATAAGCAACTCGTCACCCGTTTCAATACGATAATATGGCCAATAGGGGAAATGGGGTTAAACGCTGCAAAAAGTGAAGGAAGGGGTATACTTTATGGCGGATTCAAGAATTATTCCATCATCAGATAAACCAGCCCAGGCTTTTTTTGAACTGGATAGTCGCTCGGCTTTTGCGGGGGATGTATCTAAGATTGCTGGACTTAAACCCAATGAGACGGTTGTTTTAACACGGGGACAAGATGTCGCTGAAGTGACTGGAAATAGTGAAGTTTGTCGGACAGCCAAATTTAAACTCTTAGATCTGCAAGGTGGAAAGGGTGGTGAAGGGAGGGCAGTTGCCTTCAGTGTGACCCCAGCCGTTATCAGTAGTCCCGGTCATTTGACCATAAAGCCTGGCCAGCCTGCCTTGGGTACTGTTTGTACCAATAGACAGGTTGTTTTAGATGCATTTGATGGTAATGCCAAACCTCATAAGAGTGAGCCATTGCCGTCCAAGCCTGAAGGTGGACCAACACCCAAAACGGTAAAACCGGAACCGGAGCCTGAGGAAAAACCGGCGGGACCAAACAAAACCGAGAAGGATTTGAAAAGAGTGGAAGAGGAGGCTAAAAGGGAGTTAGAGCAACGCAAGCCTGAGCCCCCTACTCCTGATGGTACAAGGACGCGAGCTGACAAGGCCTTTGAAGAGCTTGATAGCCTTTGAGTTTTTTAGTTTTCTTCCCAAAAAGTTTTGACATGCGGGTATGCGAGGATCTTTTGATCTTTGGTGATCAGGACGGCGCCCTGTTGTTGGGCGGTGGCGATCAGGATGCGGTCGGCTGGGTCGGCATGGAGCGGTTCGGGGAGTAGCACCGATTGGACCAACGTGGGGTGGTCGAGGGAAATAATCTGGAGAAAAGGCAGCGCCGTTACCTGAGAGATCCATTGTTTGAGTTCGGTGCGGAGGTTCAAGCGGCCCTTTTTGGAAAGCATGGCCACCTCCCAGAAGGTCATCGCAGAGACCGCCAGTGTCTGCTTCTTTTTATGAAGTTCGATTTTTTTCAAAACGGAAGAGGGGAGTTTTTGAAAACCGCTCACCCACCAGAGCAGGACATGGGTGTCGAGCAGGATCACAATTTCAATTCCCAATCTTCCAGCCCAACCGGCCCCATGGGGTCCGTATAATGCAAGATGGATCCCTTCAACTCATCCAGGGGACCTTCTTTGGACTCCTGAAAGGGAAGGATCTGGGCCACTGGCCGTCCTCGATCGGTCACGATGATCGATTGCTTGTTATGCTCCACCATCCGCAGATAGCCCAGTAGCTTGGGTTTGAGCGCTGATTTTGAGATGGCAACGGTCATAAATTTACCCTCCAATAAGACCAGGTCATTATGACATGGTCATTTTAATAACACAAGTATAAAGAGCGTTTAGACGTGGTGGGCCCGTCGAACCACTCACGCGCTGCGCGCCTGTCGTCGATCTTGCGTTGGAGATTGTTTTTTGACGAGTTGCAGGACCTCGGTGGCGAGGGCTTGATAGTTGATGGAACCGGTGGAGGATGGGGCGAATTGGAAGATCGGGCGGCCGTCGAGTTGGGATTTGTTGATGGCGGTGTTGATCGCGATGCTGGCCTTGAAGATCCGGCCGTCGAAATATTTCTTCATGTTTTCGGTAATCAACTCGTTCATCGTGATGTTGCGGCTGTCAAACCGGGTGAAGAGCACCCCCATCACCTCTAACTTGGGATTGAGTTTCTCACTGACCTCTTGAAAGGTCTCGAGCAGGTCGCTCACGCCTTCAAAGGCCAGGACGCTCATCTCACAAGGGATCAGGACAAAATCGGAAGACACCAGGGCGTTGAGGGTCAGGTTTCCCAAGGAAGGGGGGCAATCGAAGAAGATGAAGTCGTAGTGGGTGCGCGCGGTGGCCAGGGCCTGGTTCATGATAAATTCTTTGCCAATCCGGCTCCCTAAGATGGTTTCTGTCTCGATCAAATTTTTGTCGCCGGGGGTGATGTGGAGGTTTTCCAGCTCGGTGCGAATGACACAATCAAGGATATTGCCTTTTTTGGCCGCCAATACCTTGGAAATAGGCGTGTACTCGATGCCTTCATAAATGAGCGAACCCAACGATTTTTCCACGTGTCCCTGTGGATCAAGGTCAACGACTAAAACTTTTTTGTTGTGAAAGTAACAGAGCGCCGACCCGAGATTAACGGCCGTCGTGGTTTTGCCGACTCCACCCTTTTGACTGGAAATGGCAATGGTAATGGCCCGGCGATCTCCCTCCTCGTATTGAGGTTGGACGGCGGCTACCAGGCCTTTTAGTTTATCGGTTATGGACATGAATTGTAATTGCGGCTAAGCCTAGAGCAATGAAGGAGCCTTTTCAAGGAGATTTTTCGATTTATGTGCATATTCCGTTCTGTGAGGTGAAGTGCGGGTATTGTGACTTTTATAGTGTACCCAGGGGGTGGGAGGAATTTGACCTGCAAGAGCAATATGTGGCCTGTTTGTTGGAAGAAATCGACCGACGTTCCGTTGATTTTGCCGGACGCATCCCTCAATCAATCTTTTTCGGGGGAGGGACCCCCTCTCTCTTGCGGCCGGATCTTATTGCCCAGATCTTGGACCGACTCCGCGGCCATTTTCTCTTTGATAGCACGACGGAGGTGACCCTAGAGACCAATCCCAAGACGGTTGACCGCCATAAATTGGCCGAGTTTAGGGCTATTGGCATCAATCGGATCTCGCTCGGGGTGCAATCCTTTCAAGACAAGTTTTTACAATTGATGGGGCGGATTCATTCGGGGGCGGAGGCCCAAAAAACCTTAGCGGATGCTTATGCCGCCGGTTTTTCGAATGTCAGCCTTGACCTGATTCATTCCCTGCCAGGGCAGACTCTTGCCGAATGGCAGGCCGACTTGGAGATGGCCTTGAGTTTAGCACCCCAACACCTTTCCTGCTATAACCTTACGATCGAGTCGGGGACGCCGTTTGAGGTCTGGCACCGACAGGGACGAATCAAGTTGCCGGTGGAGGATGAACAGGCGAATCAATTGCTTTGGACGCGTGAACGACTCGCAATGGCGGGCTATCCCTCTTATGAGATTTCCAATTTCTCACGTCCGGGATTTGAATCGGTGCACAATCGGAACTATTGGCGTTACGGTGAGTATTTGGGTTTTGGGGCGGGGGCGGCGTCGTTTTGTCGGGGGCAGACACATGGGTCTGCCCCTACAAGAACCCAATTGTTTGGTATTCGTAGTCTTAATGCCCGTGATCTGAATGGTTATATTCAAGGTTCCTGCAAAATTGAGGAAGATCGGATCAATGATCGCATGGCCCAAGGGGAGTTTGTCATGTTGGGGTTTCGGACTCGGGAAGGAATTAATTTGGAGCGGTTTCAGGTCTTATTCCAGAGTGATTTTGAAGTTAACTTTGCAACGACTCTGGAGCACCTGAAGAGAGATGAGTTAGTTTTTAAACCTACGGATGACCAATGGAATCTTACGGAGCGTGGTTTTTTGCTAGCGGATGAGGTGATCACTCATTTTTTGGGTTAATTTTTTCAATCTCCACAATATGAAACTCCACCCGGCGATTTTTTGCGAGCCCTTCGGGGGTTTTATTGGTGGCGATCGGTTGTAATTCCCCCCAACCCTCGGCGGAGAGGCGTTCCGGGGCGACGCCGTATTCGGTGAGTTGGGTGACGACGGCGCGGGCGCGGCGTTCGGACAGGAGCTTGTTGGCGGGCTCACTTCCCTGGGCGTCGGTGTGTCCCTTGACCACGACGTGACGGATTTGAGGTTGACTATTCATGAGATCGGCCACGCCTTGTACGACTGGGAGAGATTGGGGCAAAATTTCCCAGCGTGCCGTGGCGAAGTGGATCGGTTCCAAGATGACGATCTTGCCCCCTTCTAGGCGCACGTAAGTTTTGTAAGAGACCCTTGGTTCCGCTGTGATCGGTTCGGTCGGCGAGCGATTGCCCGCGAAGGGAGGAGCGGTGTAACTTAACAGGGAAAATATCCGGACATCGGGAGTCCCATAACCGTTGGTGATCCCCATGGAGGCACCGGCGGTGAGTTGCAGTCGCGTGTCGAAGAAACCTTTGCGGAGGCCAAATAGCCACTCCAGGGGTGTTTGATTGGAGCGAGAGAAAAACTTGTTGAAGGTGGTTGATCCGGTCAATTCGGTTACGGCGTGCAGGTCCCAAGGGGCCCAGAGTGGCCGGGTATAACCAATGCCCAACAAGAGCTCCTGGCCGATGCTTAGGTTGAGTAAGTTCTCTTTTTCCCGAAAACGAATCCCCAGATTGGCTGCGAATTTATTGACTCCAAAGGCTATGTCATAGGCCGCCAAAAAGCCGCCAGTCACACTGCTGTCGCCAGTGAATTTAGTACTGCTGCCGCTGGGAAAGGTGAGATAGGGGGCGACGGCGACCCCCATCTGTAGGGAACGCGCATCGTTATGCTCATCCCAGATGTGAAACTTTGCCGCGACCCCGAGGTCGCCGAACGAGGCGGTGGTCTGGCCTGGGTTACTGCCAAGCGTTTCCGTTTTCAGTGTCGGAAAAAAGGGGAGTGTCAGTCCCACCTCTACCCAATCATTGATGCCGTAGGCCCCGTCTAACAACATCTGCACTTGATAATCAACCAGGGGGGCGGTGCGTCCCGTACCCGCTGTTCCGAACTCGATCGGATTGAGGGCGTAGTCCAGCCCGCTCCCCAGGCTCCAAGAGCGGGCCTCCAGGGTGCGTGAATCGAGGAGGTTGATGACTCCCAAATGGTCAAAATTGGGACGGAACTTTTCCACGTTTAGGGCCGTGGCGGGCCGTGTGATCGTTAGGAGTGCGAATGAGATGATCAAAAAGGCGGTACTTTGACCTCTGGAGCGAAAGGCCATAAAAAAAAACAGCGGGATCAGGAGTAACATGTATTGTACCAGGACTGGTGAAGTCGATGGCTCGAAAATGAGGGTGCAACCAGCCAGCCCGCTCCCCTGAATCTCCAACGGACCGGTGGCGGAAGATGGGGTGTTGCTAATGGGGTTGGGGGTTGCCTTATTTTCGGGAAAGATGGGATCGGTGCCGTCTTTCACTTCAGTGCCGTCGTCTGTTCCATCGTCATCGGTATCGGTATCGGTAGGATCGGTCCCAATGGTCGTTTCCTCCTGGTCAGAGATCTGGTCATCGTCGGAATCGGTATCGAGGTAGTCCGGCACACCGTCGCCGTCACTGTCGGGGAAGGTGATGCCGACGTCATTGGTATCCAGATTGCCGTCGTTATCGCTGTCCCTGCCGGAAGCGACGACCTCGTTCGTTTCCAATTGGTGATCCTGGTCGAGATCAAAGTGGTCCAGCCCCTGCTCGACCAGGTCGGGGATACTGTCGTTATCATCGTCGGTGTCGGCCTGGTTTGGGAGGTCATCTCCGTCTACGTCGAAAAAGCTGCTCAGCAAAGGGAAGATGCGGATGTCTTCCTCGCCCAGGGCGGTATCGCCCAGGCTGCCTGCCTTGAAGAGGATGCCCATCTCGGCATCGGGGTTGAGCAGATCGAGGGCGCCGATCCCTGGAAATTGGGCCAGCCCGGTGATGGTAAATTCCAGGTGTGGGTGGGCGGGGCTGGGACTGGCGAAGAGGAGGCTTCCGGTACTGGCCTGCAAGATGGCCCCGTAGTAACTGTTTTCGAATGAAAAATTGATCCCAGGATGGGGGAGGGCCACGGCGGCCACGCGAAATCCCGCGGGGGCGCTGGCCTGCGCGCTGATGCCAGCCACGAAGTCCGGCGGTGTGTCCAGGTCCGCATCCAAATCGAAGATGAGGGCGAAATATTCCTCCTGGCTCAGATCGGGCCAATCGGTCCCCTCTAGTTGCGCCAGCGGCAGGCCGGTACGACCCGGGTCACCGTCGCCGTCGGCGTCGCCGAATGGGATGGGCAGGCCCGTTAACGGATCATTAAAGGTAATGATGCCGACGTAGAGCAGGTCTTTGGGCTGGTCGTAGAGGAGGCAAATCTGATCGACGTCAAAGCCGCTGACACTCCCGGCCGGGAAGGAGACGGGAAAGGCTATTTCTTGTCCGGCGGGATCCGAGAGGCAACTTTCAGGGGGAAAATCGTTGCGCGCATTGCCGGTCAACGTGAGGGCACTAAGCGGCCCCGAGACGATGGTCCAAAAAACGAGTAAGAGAAAGAAGAGATTTTTTTTCAATGTAGGAGTGTCATACCGAAATCGTTTTTCGGGTCAAGAATTTCTTTGATATCACGCATGATTTATCTTAGGGAAGGGAGCTTATGAAGAACTCCAAAAAAGTTGTTTCGCTTGTCCCCAGCGGACAGAAAGACCCCTTGGCCCAGTTGGCCAGGAATATCTTGAAGGAGTTAGGTGAAGATACGGAACGGGAAGGTTTGGTCAAGACCCCGGAACGTATTGCCAAGGCCCTGCGGTTTCTCACCAAGGGTTATGACCAGGATGTGGAAGAGGTGCTCAATGGGGCCCTCTTTGCCGAGGAGCATGAGGAGATGGTGATCCTCAAAGACATCTCCATCTACTCACTTTGCGAACATCACCTCTTGCCGTTTTTTGGCAAGTGTCACGTGGCCTATTTGCCCAACAAAAAGATCGTCGGGTTGAGCAAGATTGCCCGCCTGGTCGATGTCTTCGCGCGCCGCCTGCAGGTCCAGGAGCGGATGACCAACGAGATCGCCCAGATCATGCAAAAGGTCCTTGAACCGCGCGGCGTCGCGGTGGTCATTGAGGCGGAACACCTCTGCATGCAGATGCGCGGGGTGCAAAAAAGCGGCTCGGTGATGATCACCTCCGCGATGCTGGGCGCCTTCCGCAATCGCCAGGAGACCCGGGCGGAGTTTATGAAGTTGATCCGGGATTAAGGAGCGAGTCTGCGTGCTTGTCGAAAGGCGTGAATCGACGCTTCAAACGCGGTGAAATCAGAATTGCCTTCGGTCAGATCAAGGGTGCCTGTCAAGCGTGGGAGCAGGAAGAGGGCGCTTTCTCCCGGACTCAATAAAAAATTTTGTTCGTTTCGTCCCGAGAGTTGGGCAACTTTAGCCACAACAGGACTGTCTGTCGATGTCCAACCCGTTTCCGAGGGTAAGAGCGCTAGTTGATGAGTGGTGAGTCCCGATCTTATTTTTTCCCGTGGTAGGCCTAGACCGTACAACTCATTCAACATACCAATCTGAGCCAAGTCATAAGCCGAGAGGCGGATGCCGTCAAAATGACGTAACAGAAATCTACCCTGTTGAATGCCCGTCAGTGTGAAACGATTGAAACGGGGGTTTTGATAATGATATCGAATGGCGCCGACATACATCTGGTGGCCGATATATTGGCCGCGTTGTTCCAGGTGCACCCGAAAGCTATGCACTTGCCAAAGTTTTCGGTCTTGGCGGTCGGGAATATAGTAAAAGTAAACGGATCCCGCCTTCAGGCCCGATCGGTCCTTTAAGTCTGCCCGCACTTCGTGGGCTTCAAACATGTCCGTTTGTGACTCCAGCTGGGCCATCATGGTGCGGACATGCAGGCTGTCTCCTTGCACCGATCCATCAGTGGTTTTTAGGGCGGCGAGTAGGGCGTTTTCTTCAAGAAAATCGAGGCGCTTGTGGCGATGAATTCCGACTTCCCGATAGGACACTGCCGCAAGGTCATCCGTTTGGTAGGGAGTTTGAGTGGTAAGGAGGGGGCGTAACCATGCCAATGCCTTGAGGGCCGCAGCGGCGTTAGGATAGGAGGGGCCACTGCCGGGGCTATTGACGAGGCCCATCAAAAAGACGGCAATGCCATCCTGCTGCGTGCGATGGAGGCTGGTGAAAAGTTTTGAAGGAGAGAGCATTTCCACAATGTCTCGTTGACTGTAAGAGATGACCGGTTGGTTGAATCGTTCCGTAAAAAATCTCAAGAAATAACGGGCGATGATACCGGCGATCATTTGCAAGCTGTCCTTCTCATCGTGAGATCCTCTCGTGTGTTTGGTATGCTCGTAATCGAAAACTTTTAACCGTTGTTCGGTTGTTTTCATATTGAAGGGGGAAAGATCCCCATGAACGAGTCCCTTGGAGTTTAAATAACTTTCCATTGTGAGGAGTTGTTCCAGCAGTGATGCGAGGAACCCGAGAGACTCTTGCGGCCCTTGGATCAGCTTGTCGATTAACAGTTCGCCTTCAGCACACTCCATGACGGCATAACTGCCGCCCTCTAAAGATCCGATTTCAAACACCCGGACCAACTCTTTTGGAAAATCATGGTCGTTCCCTAAGGTATGGATATGCTGGGCCCCCTTTTGGGCAGACTGACATTCGGCCTCAATCCATCGGATGACGACGGGGGTGCCTGTGTGGTAGTGGCGGCCTCGGTAAATTCGTAAGGAGGGTCGCGACACAAAATGTCCCCCCGCGTCGCGGCTATCAAGAATCGCAGTCACCTGATAACCCGCCATCCTAAAATCTTCGAACAACCGGGCATCCAGAGCCGAGGGAGGGAGTCCTGTTAGCGCTTTGGCACTTAACTCTCTCAACCAGTAGGGCCCTTCCGTGCTTTGCACCTGAATCAAACATAAAACCGCCAAGGCTCTGGCCCGTGCGCCATGGAAGGATACGTTGACGGAAACCATGTCCTGTAGGGCTTGTCTCCACTCCCCTTGAATGCTTTGGCGTGCAATTTCCAACACCTGGTATTCTAACTCTACATTTTGGAGGGTGTCTTGATAGTGATGGTCGTCCCATAATCCCTTTTTTCGTTCTTCACAAAATAACGCAATTTTTTCTCTTCTAGGTCCTTCCAGGATATCGCCCGTTCTGGCCATGGCGGAGGCATATGTATGACCCGCTTCATCGGTCTCTCCGAGGATTTGCAAGGCGTAAGCGATATCCACCAGGGCAACCGTGAGTTGGCACAGTTCCTCTTGGTCCCTCGCGGCAAAAAAGGTAATACGGGCTCGTTCTGACTTCAGCTGTAGAATAAGTTGTGTCTGTCTCGTATTGGCCACTAGAGAGGAAAAAGAACCGTTCCAGAAGGCCAAACGGACGCTGTCCATTAAGCCGATTTTTTCGAACCCTTCGACAAGTCGTTGTAAGCGGCTCAGATCCTCCTGAGATGGATCGGAATGCGGAACTGCTTGTCGAATACGCTCGATAGCCTCGGCATCTTTAGAATCCAAAACATTTGCGGCCATTAATCGGGCCGTATCCAGATAAGGCAGTAGACTCGTTCGGAAGCTAGCGGACAACAATGCATATTCGCTTAGTTGGGACGGTAGGGGGATCATTTAGGCATTGTCGGCGGCAGTGCAATTTAGTTGCGGGTTTTGTTGTGGGTGACCGTTACTATCGTGTGTATTCCACCGCGCACGAAAAAATCACCGATAACTTCCATCCGTCGGGGGCTGACGGATTTGACCAGGTCGTCCAAGATTCGATTAGTCACCGCCTCATGAAAATGCCCCTCATTACGAAACGACCAGAGATAGAGCTTGAGCGATTTTAATTCCACACAGAGTTTGTCCGGGATGTACCGGATCTTGATCGTCGCAAAATCAGGCTGGCCGGTTTTGGGACAGAGGCAGGTGAACTCGGGGCAGTCAAAGTCGATTTCGTAATCCCGCTCGGGGTTGGGATTGGGAAATGTTTCTAGGGACTTACTTGGTTGAGTGGACGTCATATAGGATCTTCCTATTCTTTTCAGAATCGTTTAGTTAATTGACTTGAAAGCCTTCCATCCGGGCGGCCTGGGAGAGGTTATGGTCGAAGGTGAGAAAGGATTCTCCTTCGGGCTGATCCTCGAAGGCGACCAGGGCGGCGGCCAATTGTAGGGCATCGGCAGCCCGCAGGGGGTGGATTGCCAAGAGGCGATTGGCCCGTTGCCGTGTCTTCTCAATGTTGGTGACTTCAGACCAGGCCGAACTGAGATGTTTAAGACGGTGCAAAGCCTCGTTGAGGCCTTTTTCGCTCAGATCATGGCCTCGAAATTTTCGATATAGTGCCGAATGGACTTCCGTAGTGGTAATCATCCAAACGAGCATTGTCGGATCTGCTGTGAGCAGATCCTTAGCGGTGTTTGATTCAGTTTCAATCGTTATCAGTGGGACAATGGCAGAGGAATCCCAAAATTTCATCGGCCACCACGACGCTCTTCCAGAAGGGCTTTCAGAACACCACTTGGTTCTCCATGAGTGGGAAATGGGAATCCTTTCAGTAAGCGGCTGTTGCCCCGACGGATCAATCCCTTTCTTTCCAGCAAGGTCAGTCGATCCTCGGAAGAGGTGGATTTGCCCGTTATTTTCTGAAGTTCCGCAATGGGGACTCCTCTGTCTAAGACCAGAACAGGCTCTCCCCCCTTGACGGCGCGCAGGTAAAAGCTGAGGTGATTCTTCAAATCAGACACAGTAGCTTTTTTCATATGGCTATAATAGCCTTTTTAAAAAGTTAGTCAAGCTACTCTTTTGTAGGAAAAAGAGATTAAACTTCTTCCCTCCCGCTGCCATTTCTCCGCGTAGAAAGTCTGAAAGTCAATCCCCGCGGGAGAAAATTCCCATTCTGGAAATCGGGAAAATTTTTCTCGAATCTGCTGATGGTAAGTGGGGTCATCATGGGCGACAAAAACAATGCCGGATGGTTTCACCACACGCAACAGTTCGAGGATGAACGATTCTTGAAACAACCGATGCTGGGCGTGGCGCCGCTTGGGCCAGGGGTCGGAGAAGAGGATATAAATTTTCTCGAAGAGTTGGTCGGGTATGAGGGTTGGTAGGACGACCCGAGCATCGCCTCTACACAGGCAAATGTTTTGCAAGCCAAGCATGGCTAGACGAACCTTCAATTTTTCAAAACGCCTCGGTTTGATTTCCACTCCAATGACACGTGAGTCTGGATTTTGCTGGGCCAGGTGAAATAGGAAGTCACCGCGACCGGGGCCGATCTCCAGGAGGTGAGATTGCTCCGGTTCAAAGCTGGGTTGCGCCGGGTAATATTCGATTTCAGGGCTGTCCATGGACATGGGGTTTAATCTAGGGTAAGGTTCAGATCAATTCAAGGGGTTGTATGGATCAATTAGCGCAACGTTTCCTAGATTATTCACGGGTGGAAAAGGGGCTGTCGCACAACAGTATTGCCGCCTATGCCACCGATATTGGGATTTTCCTGAAATTTTTGGAGAAGAAACGCGTCACTCAGGCCAGTCAAGTCACTCCCACGTTGATCATGGAACATATGGTGGCGCTCTCCAAGGGGGGACGCAAGGCGCGCTCGGTGGCGCGGCATATGATTTCCTTGCGCGGTTTTTTTCGTTATCTGGTGAGTGAAGAGGTGATTGCAAAAAACCCCACGGCCAATATGGATCTCCCCAAGATCGGCCGCAAACTCCCCGAGCTGCTTTCGTTGGCGGAGATCGAACAAATTTTGGCGGTGCCAGTCACCGATCATCCGGAGGGGGTGCGTAATCGGGCCATGCTCGAGCTGCTCTATGCGACGGGTTTGCGGGTTTCCGAGCTGGTGACCTTGGGACTCAATGATGTGGATTTGACGGCGGGTTATTTGCGTGTCTTGGGGAAGGGTTCCAAGGAACGGATTGTGCCCGTGGGGCGTTCGGCGATCGAGATGATGAAGCAATATCTCGGGGTGAGAGGGACGCTGCTGAAGAAGAAGATCCATGCGGCCTTTTTTGTGACGCGCCGGGGAAGTTCGATGACGCGGCAGGCCTTTTGGGAAATTCTCAAGGCTTGCACCCTCCGGGCCGGGATTAAACGCCATGTGTCCCCGCATATTTTCCGGCATTCTTTCGCCACCCATCTCTTGGAGCGAGGGGCCGATCTCCGTGCGGTGCAGGCCTTCTTGGGGCATGCGGATATCACCACGACGGAGATTTATACGCATTTAAATTTACGCCATCTCAAAGAGATCGCCTCGAAACACCCGAGGGCCTAGTCATCTCATGAGGCCCTCATTCTCCATTTGGCTTTTATCCTCTCTGGTACTGCATGGTTTACTGATCTTATTTTTATTCGGGATGGGTCGGGATAAGTGGGTGGAGCCGGGAGTGTTGGCGGGCGGGACGGTTGAGGTTGTTTCGCTCAGTCAAGGGGCTTCGGTGTCGGATCAGGGGATCCGTAAGTTTCATAGCAAAGGGCCGACCCGGGAAGCCGTCGCATCGATTCAAAAAACATCCGACCACGGAGTGGGTACCGGGGCGGGAGAGGGGATGGGTGTTGGCAGCGGGCTGGCCTCGGGAGGCAACCTATTGTTGACGGAGATCAGGAAAAAAATTGAACGGGCCAAGCAATATCCTGCCCTGGCCAGGGAACAAGGGGTGAAGGGGCGGGTATCGGTGCGTTTTGAGATGAATGCAGATGGTTCGGTTCGATCCGTGAATGTCATCGGTTCTTCGGGTTCTTCGTTGCTGGATGAGGCGGCGCTGGCGACGGTACGGCGCGCAAGTCCTTATCCCTACTATGCGGAACCCTTATCGGTCACCTTGGAATTTTCCCTATCCGAAGATTGATCTGGGCCTCAATCTATGTCAGAGTCATCTTTCTCATGGCCTTTCCAAACACACGACCCAGAAGACTGCGCCTGCACCCGGGGATTCGTCGTATGGTCCGGGAAACTCGGCTCTCGGTGGATGCTTTAATCTGGCCCCTTTTTGTCACCCATGGCCGTCAGATGAGACGGCCTGTTCCCTCGATGCCCGGTGTATTTCAACTCTCGATCGATGAATTGGTGAAAGACGCCCGTGCGGCCAGCAAACTGGGTATCCTGGCCGTCCTGTTATTTGGCATCCCAAAAAAGAAGGACGCGCGCGCTTCTGAGGCTTATGCAAAGTCAGGCATCGTGCAGCAAGCGGTGCGGGCCTTGAAGAATGCCTTGCCGGATTTAGTGGTGATCACGGACGTGTGTCTTTGTGAATACATGAGTCATGGGCATTGCGGGGTTGTTCTCCCCCCTCTTAAAGTAAGAGGGGGGACGGGGGGGTGTTATGTCGACAACGACGCCTCCCTCGATCTCCTCGCCAAAACAGCCCTGTCACACGTTGTCGCCGGCGCTGATATCGTGGCCCCTTCCGATATGATGGATGGCCGCGTCAAGGCGATTCGTACGGCGTTCGATCATGGGCGTTTTTCGCATGTCCCCATCATGAGCTATGCGGTCAAATATGCCTCGGCTTTTTATGGCCCGTTTCGGGAGGCGGCCGGTTCCACGCCCAGTTTTGGGGATCGAAAAAGTTATCAGATGGATTCGGCCAATTCTCGCGAGGCCCTCCGCGAGGTGCGGCTTGACTTGGAAGAGGGTGCCGATTTTGTCATGGTCAAACCGGCCGGTCCCTATTTGGATGTGATTGCGAAGGTGCGAGCCGTTACACAGCTTCCCGTGGTGGCTTACCAAGTGAGCGGTGAATACAGTATGCTCAAGGCGGCGGCTGCGCGTGGGTGGTTGGAGGAAAAGGCCATTTTTTTAGAGTCACTCATCGGGATGAAGCGTGCGGGGGCGGACCTGATCGTGACTTATGCCGCTCGAGAATTAGCCCAGAGTCTTAATCCCTAGGTGGATATTCTATGCCCCGTGTTCGTGTTTTTTGGTGTGTAAAAATAGCGCTGCTCGTCGCACTCTATTTGCCCCTCTTCATTTCGTTCACCGCTTGTCGACAAGGTATTCAGGGAAATGCAATACCGTCTTGCCGCGGGGCGGCCGATGGAGGCGTTTCATCGCTGGCCAGTCCGGCAGGCGAGGGAGGCGGGACGGGTACGGGAGAGGGGGGTGGCACAACGGGCACGACCATTGATTTGGGCGATGATACCACGGGGTTTCGTCCCGATGAATTGCCCGCTACGACCGCGAGTCCAAGTTACTTGATCGCCGCCCGTCTTTTAACCCCGACGCAAAGTATGGGAGAGGTCGAGGTCTCCGTGACCCATGCGGATTCTGGCTTGCCCGCGGCCGGCGCCTGGGTTGATTTGGTCCGGATCCGCCCAACCAGCGCGGCCTCGACCCTTGCGGCACGAACCGCCGTGCCGTCACGTTTGACATCGAACGGCAGTTATACGGTGATCGATACGCACAATGTGACGGTGGATGCCAATGGCCAAGCGGTGGTGGATTTCAGCCAGTTTCAACAGGAGACGGACCAAATTTGGATCGCTTCGCCGGAAACGGGGGGCTCCACGACGGTGGTGGTGGGCGTTCATCCGGCCTTGGTTAAGATCCAGAAGCTAAGTGGCACTGATTTGGCGGAGGGCGATGTGCTCTCTACGGTGGCGATCCATTTGAAATTTAATATGACGATGGATCCAACGACCTTGTCGGGCATTACCCTGTCATGCGCTCGGAGTGGTCTGGCCGCCTTGGATTTTTTTGCGACACCCGAGACGGTGGATACCATTGTCAACAATGAATACAGCTTCACGAGCAGTCATGTCTTCACCCATGGCGAGAGCTGTACCTTGACCTTTGGTTCCGGGGTGGAAGATGGATCGGAACACGCCCTGGACAATCCGTTTGCGGTCCGGGTGACGATGGGACTGGTGGGTTTGCCCGGCGCGCCGGTGAAAAATGTTGCGATGACGCCTCCGGGGAGCGGGGCGGTTGTCTCCTCGGCGAAGTTTAGGGGGTTTGTCAATACGTCGACAATGACGCCGAAACAAATTAGCACCGATGGAACTTATTTTGTGAATGATCCCTTCGTCGAGCTCAACATCGACAAAATATTCGACTTTTCTAGATAGTGATAATTTCTTAATTACAAATAAAAAAATACCAATAATATCAAATAGTTAAAAAATAATTCTCAAGTTTTTCTGTAAGAATGCCGTAACCGCGTTGTGAGGGAGTGGTGTATGCGCTGGCGGTTATTGCCTCTTATAATGATGCTCGTTTTGGCCCTTGGCTGTGGCAAGTCGGGCTCTGTCATGACCGTCGATCAAGGGAGTAACGGCGGGGGACAGAACGATCCGGGCGATACCACCGAGATTGGGGGGATTCCGATCGTGCCTCCTTCGGCGGATACCCCGGCAACGCCGTTTGCCACGATCCTTACGGATTCGAATCGATATTCCGCAGTCATGATGCCGGTTACGGGTTCCGTCCATGGGACGAGCGAAGGCAGCCGTTATCGCATGCTCGATCCCGCGTTGATCACGGGTGCCGCTCGATTGAGCAAACAAATGCAGGAATAATGAAACCAAACCGACGGCTCACAATTGGATTTCTCGCGCTCCTCAGTTGTTGGGTGAGCCCATTATGGGCGGATCGTTCCACGATCCCGGTTCAGGGGTATGTCATCGACAAGAATACTGGGGAGCCCCTCGATGGGACCAATCTTGTCACGTTTCGCCTTTACAGCGGATGCAGCGCCCGCACCGCACTTTGGGGTCAGACGGCCAGTGTTGATTTTTCCGACGGGATGTACAATGCCAGCCTCGATGTCTCCGACGATATTGCGACGGGTACTGAGGATCTTTGCTTGGGTGTGCAGATTGGCAGTGATCAGGAGATGACACCGCGGCTGGCGTATGAGGCCCTGCCTTACGCCAAGTTGGCGGTGAAGTCGGACATTGCCTCTTTGGCGGAGATTGCCAGTGTCGCCCTGTCGATTGATCCCACGAATCTGCCCAATATGGTGGGTTCGGGCCTCACGACCTCCAATGGCGTCATTAGTCTCGATGCGACGTCCGCCCATAGTTGGAGCGGCTCGCAAACGTATACGGGTCCGACGGTATTTTCCAAAACCCCTTCCGATACGACCTCGGCCAACGCCACCGTCAAGATTCGTCCCACCACCACGGCGGCTGATGCGGACAAGAAGTTCTTTGTGATTCAAAATGTCGATCAGGCGAGTTCAGGATCTCCGACCGATCTCTTTACGGTGGATCGAGAGGGTGATGTCACGATTAACGGGACCTTGAATGTCGCGGGTGGCATTTCCAATATTACCGGGCTGGGGGACATCACTGCGGTGACGGCCGGCACAGGTTTGACCGGTGGCGGTGCGAGCGGTGATTTGGGCCTGGCGCTGGATCAGTCCCTCAACGCGAGTTGGACGGGGACCCATCTCTTTCAGACGGATGTTAATTATCTATTTTCCGGTGCAGAAAATCTGGCCATCACCTCCGACCTGGCGGGTTCCGTGGATATGCTCTCGTTGATTGCGACCCCATCGGCCACCTCCGGTACGACGCAAGGGATCATGATCCAACAGGCCAATAGCGCCAACACCAACGGCTTGGACGTGGGACTGGTGATTGACAATGCGGATTCCGATTTGGCGTTGCCGAAGGGGATTCAAATCAAGGGTTCCTCGCTTGGGGCCGTGACGACGGCGATTGATGCCTCGGATGCGGAGATCGGCACGGCCCTGGATGTGGGTGGGAACACGATTAGTTTTTCCGAGACCGATGGGGGCGGGGATACGATCACCCTTCAGCCAGCAACGACGCTTGGCGGGAGCATTACGTTAACCCTGCCAACGGCGACCGGCACCTTAGCCCTGACGAATTCGAGCATCACGGGGAATGCCTCGACGGCGACGGCGTTGGCGGCAAATGGGAGTAATTGCAGCGCCGGGAGTTATCCGCTGGGGGTGGATGCCTCGGGAAATGCGGAAGGGTGCACCGCGGCCGCGACCGGGGCGGTGACGAATGTGGCGTCCGGGACCGGGCTGACAGGCGGGCCTATCACGAGTACCGGGACCTTGTCGTTGAACTACAGCGACACCTTGGCGGGGAATCCCGCGTTGACAACGGGACAGGCGGAGTTTGATTCCGGGGATAGTCAAGGCGGTGTCTTGTTTGAAGGATCGACGGCGGACGGGTTTGAAGGCTTGTTGACCCCGGCGGATCCGACGGCGGATCGGACGTGGACGTTGCCGGACGCGAGCGGGACGGTTGCGTTGACGAGTTCGAGCATCACGGGGAATGCGGCGACGGCGACGGCGTTGGCGGCGAACGGGGCGAATTGCGGTGCGGGGAGTTACGCGTTGGGGGTGGATGCCTCCGGGGCTTCCGAGGGGTGCACGGTGGCGGCAACCGGCACGGTGACGAGTGTGGCGACGAGTACGGGTCTGACGGGCGGGACGATTACGGGGAGTGGAACCTTGTCATTGAATTACAGTGATACGTTGGCCAGCAATAGTCTGGCAACGAAACAAGCGGAATTTTCTGGGGATGGTCAGGGTGCGGTCTTGTTTGAAGGCACGACGGCGGATGGGTTTGAGGGTTTGTTGACCCCGGCGGATCCGACGGCGGATCGGACGTGGACCTTGCCGGACGCGAGCGGGACGTTGGCGTTGACGAGCTCGAGCATCACCGGGAATGCGGCGACGGCAACGGCGTTGGCGGCGAATGGGGCCAATTGCGGCGCGGGGAGTTATGCGTTGGGGGTGGATGCGTCCGGGGCTTCCGAGGGGTGTACGACCGATGATGATACCCCGGATAACGATAGCGAGGTGCCGAACGATATTACGATTATTTCAACCTCTCAATCACAGAGTTTCACCTTGGGGGCGACGAATCTTTTTGCCATCGATGCAATCACCGCGGCGAATACTGGGACCAGTGGGGTGATCAACCTGGATGTGGGGGCCGGGGATGCGGCGGTGGTGGGAATCGACAATGCCCTGACCCAAAACAATGGGGCGGCGGCGGGACGTGATGCGATCGCCGAAAATATTACCCTGACTGGAAACGATGCGGATGGGGACATGTTTGGCATCAAGATCACCGGCGCGGCGACGGCCACGGCCGCGGCCGGGACTTATGAGGCGGGGATTACCATTGATGATGCGGAAGAGACGGTTGGTTCGATGCCAGATGCTATCTTGATTACCTCGAGCGGGGCCAACGGGGGCGTGACGGATGCGATCGATGCCTCGGCGGGAAATATTATCAATGCCCTGAATGCCGGGATGAACAATATCCTGTTTTCAGAGTCGGACGGAAATGGCGATACAATCACATTAAGTCCTCCCGGGACGGTGAGCGGGAATATTGCATTGAGTTTGCCTGCATCCGCGGGAACGATCGCCCTGACGACGGGGAATGTTTCCACGGCGACGGCCTTGGCGGCCAATGGGACCAATTGCAGCGCCGGGAATTATGCCTTGGGTGTGGATGCCTCGGGAAATTCCGAGGGGTGTACGACGGATGATGACACACCGGACAATGATAGCGAGGTGCCGGACAATATCACGATCGCATCCACCGTGACCAATGCGGCAGGTGGATCGGCCAATCCCATCGATATCACGAGCATCTTGGCGGCCTTTAACGGGTCGGATGACTACACGGCGATTGATGTCAATCTGATCAATGGGGATCATAGCGGGTCACTGAATACGGTTCAGGGTCTTGATATCTCGGGAATTGCGGGGAGTGCCCAAGCCACGGAGACGGCCATCAAGGTGGGGGCGGGATGGGATGTGGGATTGAACCTCAATAAAAATACGCTCGTGTTTGCGGAGACCGATGGCAATGGCGACACGATTACCGTCACCCCTCCGGTGACGGTGTCGGCGAATACCACACTGACATTACCGGCGGTGACGGGGACACTGGTGACGACGGGGGACAGTCAAAGTGTGACCTCGACGATGATTACGGATGGAACGATTTTGAATGCGGATATCAATGCTTCTGCGGCGATAGCGTTGAGCAAGTTGGCCGCCGGGTCGGATGCGCAGATAATTGTGGTGAATGGGACTGCGCCGGCTTATGCGACGATGAGCGGTGATGCGACGATTGGCAATACAGGGTCAGTGACGATTGCGACTGGCGCGGTGACGACTGGGAAGATCTTGGATGGGACGATTACGGAGACGGATTTGGCGACGAACACGTTGGCGGGGAACCCGGCTTTGACAGCGGGACAGATCTCGTTTGATACGAGTGACAGCCAGGGTGGATTGATGTTTGAGGGTGCGACGGCGAATGCGTTTGAGGGATTGTTGACGGTGGTAGAGCCGACGGCGGATCGGACTTGGTCGTTGCCGGATGTGACTGGGACGATTGTGACGACGGGGGACAGTCAAAGTGTGACCTCGACGATGATTACGGATGGAACGATTTTGAATGCGGATGTCAATGCCTCGGCGGCGATTGCCCTCTCGAAGTTAGCGGCCGGGTCGGATGCGCAGATAATTGTGGTGAATGGGACTGCGCCGGCTTATGCGACGATGAGCGGTGATGCGGCGATTGGTAATACCGGGGCAGTGACAATCAACGACAACAGCGTGGATGGGACTGATATCGCGTTGGGCTCAGATGCTCAAGGGGATGTGATGTATTACGACGGGACTGACTGGGCCCGATTGGCCGCGGGCACTTCGGGACAGTTTCTCAAGACGCAGGGAGCGGCAGCCAATCCCATTTGGGGAGATGCAGGAGATATGACAGCAGTCGGGGATGTGACGACGGGTGCGGCGTTCACGGCGACGGCGGGTCAGGATGGCAACAGCCTCTATTTTGAGGGAGCGGGTGGGGCGGATGGGTATGAGATCCAGCTGATTGGGGCGACGAATACGACGGCGGATTATGCAGTGACCATTCCGGCGATTACCGGGACCTTGATCACTACGGGTGATACCGGGACCGTGACTTCAACGATGCTCTTGAATGGGACGATATTGGATGCGGATGTCAATGCCTCGGCGGCGATTGCCCTCTCGAAGTTGGCGGCCGGGTCGGATGCGCAGATAATTGTGGTGAACGGGACTGCGCCAGCTTATGCGACGATGAGCGGTGATGCGGCGATTGGTAATACCGGGGCAGTGACAATCAACGACAACAGTGTGGATGGGACTGATATCGCGTTGGGCTCAGATGCTCAAGGGGATGTGATGTATTACGACGGGACTGACTGGGCCCGATTGGCCGCGGGCACTTCGGGACAGTTTCTCAAGACGCAGGGAGCGGCAGCCAATCCCATTTGGGGAGATGCAGGAGATATGACAGCAGTCGGGGATGTGACGACGGGTGCGGCGTTCACGGCGACGGCGGGTCAGGATGGCAACAGCCTCTATTTTGAGGGAGCGGGTGGGGCGGATGGGTATGAGATCCAGCTGATTGGGGCGACGAATACGACGGCGGATTATGCAGTGACCATTCCGGCGATTACCGGGACCTTGATCACTACGGGTGATACCGGGACCGTGACTTCAACGATGCTCTTGAATGGGACGATATTGGATGCGGATGTCAATGCCTCGGCGGCGATTGCCCTCTCGAAGTTGGCGGCCGGGTCGGATGCGCAGATAATTGTGGTGAACGGGACTGCGCCAGCTTATGCGACGATGAGCGGTGATGCGACGATTGGCAATACAGGGTCAGTGACGATTGCGACTGGCGCGGTGACGACGGGGAAGATCTTGGATGGGACGATTACGGAGACGGATTTGGCGACGAACACGTTGGCGGGGAACCCGGCTTTGACAGCGGGACAGATCTCGTTTGATACGAGTGACAGCCAGGGTGGATTGATGTTTGAGGGTGCGACGGCGAATGCGTTTGAGGGATTGTTGACGGTGGTAGAGCCGACGGCGGATCGGACTTGGTCGTTGCCGGATGTGACTGGGACGATTGTGACGACGGGGGACAGTCAAAGTGTGACCTCGACGATGATTACGGATGGAACGATTTTGAATGCGGATATCAATGCCTCGGCGGCGATAGCGTTGAGCAAGTTGGCCGCCGGGACGAGTGCTCAGATGATCGTGGCGGACGTGAGCGGGGTACCGACGTATGTGACGATGACGGGGGATGTGACGAACAGCAACACGGGGGCGATGACGATTGCGGACAACAGCGTGGACGGGACGGATATCGCCCTGGGCTCGGATGCCCAAGGGGATGTGATGTATTACAACGGCACCGATTATGTCCGTCTCGCGCCGGGGACCAGCGGCCAGGTCCTGACCACGGCCGGTGCTGCAGCCAACCCCAGTTGGAGTGATGCCGGTTCCGGGGACATGACGGCGGTGGGGGATGTGACGAGTGGTGCGGCGTTTACGGCGACGGCGGGGCAGGATGGGAACAGTCTCTATTTTGAAGGGGCGGGGGCGGCCGACGGGAACGAGATCCAGCTGATCGGGGCGACGAATACGACGGCGGATTACGCGGTGACGATCCCGGCCATCACCGGTACCCTGGTCACCGATGCCTCCAGCCCCACCTGGACCGGGGCCCACACCTTTACCCAAACCGTGACGAATACGGGATCGATCCAGGATGTGAACCTGACACTCGGCAATGATGCGGACACCGACACTATTTCTGGCATCAACATCGATGTGACCTCGGCCGCCACCGGCGACGCCGATGTGGTCTATGGACTCAATGTTGGCAACCTCTCTAGCGCGGATGCGACGGTCACAGAGACCGCCATCCGGGTTGGATCAGGATGGGATCAGGTCCTGGATCTGAACGGGACGACTCTCTCTGCGACGGAGCTCGGGTATCTGGACGGAAAGAATGCCGCCTTGGTTGATCAAAACGATCTCACCAGCGGTGATGGGGCGGGTGCGACCAGTTCAGGCTCCGGCTTGGAGACTGGGACCGGTGGGATTGGGCTGATCCAGGGTTGCTCTGCGGGGCAGACTCTCAAATGGGATGACACCAACTCACTGTGGCAATGCGGCTCGGATCGGGCAACGACAAGCGTAGTCAGCTTAGCCGATGACTCCTGGGTAGACAGCACCTTTGTGACCATTGGTACCGCGGGTGGCGCTACCTTCACCTTTACAACAGGAGCCAATGAGACCTGGGTCTTCTTTGCCTACCTCCATGTTACATCTGACCAAACCCCAGACATGAAGTTTCAGGTCGCTACCAACCAGACCGATGACACCTGCGTGGTGGGTGTCGATAGTATCGAGGCCGCCTCGTCGGTCGGCAATGTGGCTTGCGACACTAGCTCCGGAACTATTGCCGTGGCCACAACAAACGACGAAACAGTCCTTGTATCAGGAAGTGTGACCGCTGTGACCGCCGACACAGTGAACATACAGGCAGCCCAAGCGACGACGAATGCCACAGCATTCAAAGTATACAAGGGTAGCTACCTCCTGGCCTACAGGGTCACCGGTGCCGATCTCGCCGAGACCTATTATTCCGTCGATCGCGATATTAAGGCGGGAGAGCTGGTGGCCCTAGATACCGGGGCCGCTGGTGAGGTGCGCAAGACCGCTCGTCCCTATGACAACAACACCTTGGGCATTGTCTCCACCAAACCCGGTCTGGTCATGGGCGACCCGCCCACGGGAGCGGCCTCCCATCCCGTCTTGGTGGCGATGGCCGGCCGTGTCCCAGTCAAGGTCACGACCCATCACGGTCAGAATCCGATCCGAGCGGGAGACTTTCTCACCAGTTCGGAGGTCCCGGGAGTGGCGATGCGCGCGGATCGTCCGGGTCAGGTGATCGGCAAGGCCCTGACGTCTTTGGCCGCGGACCAGGATGAGGGCGTGGTGATCGCCTTTATCGAACCAGGGTACCGCGGACCGGAAGTCGAGCACGAGAATGAATCGGACCACCCCGAACCGGCGCCAGATCATTTTCTCTTGAAGTCACCCAACGGATCTTGCTTCAAGGTGATGGTAGGCGACGATGGCCAGCTAGCCTCCCAGCCGACTCTTTGTCAGGAACCTTAAAATATTATCAAAATTGCCGCACATGACGCTTTTTTGACACCTAAGCCTATTTTAATGATAAATTAAATAGATTAAAATTAAATATATTAATAATATCATATATTTATATAATATATTTATCGATAGTAAATGAGCTTATTGGTCCAGTAATTGCACCTACTTTTACAGGTGAACTGGCGTCTAAAATTACTCCTGGTCTTGGTGTCCCTGTTTTTGGGAAATTCATTGTTTGCGGCGCGTCTTACCTTCCCCAATTATGGATTTTTTGTGGATGCCGATGGGGTGCCGTTGGATGGGGATTATGCGGTGACCTTTAGTCTCTATACGGCGGCCACCGATGGCACGGCCCTGTGGACGGAGACCCAGACGGTGGCCTTCGACAATGGGCTCTACAATACCACCCTCGGGGCCTCGGACAGTAATTTGTTGCCGGATGACCTGGCCGACAACACGGCGCTCTATCTTGGGATCAAGATTGCCGATGATGCCGAGGCGACGCCGCGGGTGGCTTATTCCTCCACCCCTTGGGCGAAGTTGGCCGAGGTGGCGGATCGGGCCACGCTGGCGGATGTGGCCACGGTGGCGCAATCCTTGAACTCCAGCGGCGCGACTAGTTTGGCGGGGAATGGTCTGCGTGTCTCAGGCTCAACGATTGGACTCGATACCTCTTCGATTCAGACTTGGACGGGGCTGCAAACGTATAGTTCGCAATTGGTTTCATCCAAAGATCCGGCCGATACGACTTCTGCCAATGCCTCGGTGTTGATCAATCCGACAACCGCCAGTGCCAATGAAAAACTTTTTGCCGCCCAGGACAACGGTACGGATCGCTTCACGATTGACAAAGAGGGCGATGTGACAATCGGCGGAACCCTGACGGTCACCGGTGGCATCGCCAGCCTGACGGGCGTGGGGGATGTGACCTCGGTGACGGCCAGCACAGGCTTGACGGGTGGCGGGGCCAGCGGGGATTTGACCTTGGCGCTCGATCAGTCGATCAATGCCAGTTGGACGGGGATTCACCTGTTTCAGACAGATGTCAATTTTCAATTTTCCGGCTCAGAAAATCTGGCGGTGACCTCCGACTTGGCGGGTTCAGTGGACATGCTTTCCATGGTGGCGACTCCATCGGCCACGGCCGGTACCACCCGGGGGATTGTTATTCAACAGGCGGATAGTGCCAACACCAACGGGTTGGATGTGGGTCTGGTGATTGACAATGCGGATGCGGATCTGGCGTTGCCGAAGGGGATTCAAATCAAAGGCTCATCGTTGGGGGCGGTGACGACGGCGATTGACGCCTCGGATGCGGAGATTGGCACGGCCCTGGATGTGGGTGGGAATACGATCAGCTTTTCCGAGACGGATGGGGGTGGGGATGCGATTACCCTCCAACCGCCTACCACACTGAGCGGTAATATTACGTTAACCCTGCCAACGGCGACTGGAACCTTGGCCTTGACAACATCGAGCATTACAGGGACTGCGGCAATGGCTACGGCGTTGGCGGCGAACGGGACCAATTGCAGCGCGGGGAGTTATGCGTTGGGCGTGGATGCGTCGGGAAATGCGGAGGGATGCACGGTGGCGACAACGGGGAGCGTGACGAGCGTGGCGCCAGGGACTGGGCTCACGGGTGGGACGATCACGAGTACGGGGACACTGTCGTTGAATTACAGCGATACGTTGGCAAGCAATAGCTTGGCCACAAAACAGACGGAGTTTTCCGGGGATGCTCAAGGTGCCGTTTTGTTTGAAGGCTCGACGGCGGATACGTTTGAGGGGTTACTGACTCTGACGGAGCCAACGGCGGATCGGACGTGGACCTTGCCGGATGCGAGCGGGACGGTGGCGTTGACGAGCTCGAGCATTACGGGGAATGCGGCGACGGCGACGGCCTTGGCGGCCAATGGAAGTAATTGCAGTGCCGGGAGTTATGCGTTGGGGGTGGATGCCTCGGGAAATGCGGAGGGGTGCACGGTGGAGACGACCGGGACGGTGACGAGTGTGGCGACCGGGACCGGATTGACTGGCGGGACGATCACGAGTACCGGGACAGTTTCCATGAGTTATAGTGCGACGTTGGCTGGGGACCCAGCTTTGACGGCGGGGCAATCGGTATTTGACTCCGGCGACAGCCAGGGTGGTTTGTTATTTGAGGGGGCGACGGCTAACGGATTTGAGGGACTTTTGACCGTCACTGAGCCGACGGCGGACCGGACCTGGACGCTGCCGGATACGACTGGGACGGTGGCGTTGACAACGAGTAACGTGTCGACCGCGACGGCGTTGGCGGCCAATGGGAGCAATTGCAGCGCCGGGAGTTATGCGTTGGGGGTGGATGCCTCCGGGGTATCCGAGGGGTGCACGGCGGATGATGATACGGCGGATACTGATGCCAAAGTGGCGAACGATATCACGATCGCCTCAACCTCTCAGTCGCAGACCTTCACCCTTGGGGCGTCTAACCTTTTCTTGATTGATGCCTCCACCACGGCCAACACGGGGACCTCCGGGGTGATTGATTTGAATGTGGGGGCCGGGAATGCGGCGGTGGAGGGGATAGATATTGGTTTGACGCAAAACAATGGGGCGACAACCGGGGTGGATGCGGTCGCGCAAAATATTTTGTTGACCGGCAACGATGGGGATGGGGACATGTTTGGCATCAAGATTACCGGGGCGGCAACGACCAATGCCTTGGCTGGGACCTATGAGGCGGGGATTACGATTGATGATGCCGAGGATACGGCGGGCTCCATGCCGGATGCGATCTTGATTACCTCCAGTGGGATCAATACCGGAGTGACGAATGCGATCAATGCGTCAGCGGCCAATATCACCAATGCGTTGAATGCCGGGGTGAATAATATCTTGTTTGCGGAGACAGACTTGGGCGGTGATGCAATCACGTTGAGTCCGCCGGCGACAGTGGCTGGGGGTATTGCCTTGACGTTACCGGCATCAGCGGGGACGATTGCGTTGACGACAAGCAATGTCTCAACGGCGACGGCTCTGGCGGCCGATCCTGCGAATTGCGGGGCGGGTCAATGGGCCGGTGGGGTCACGGCGGCCGGTGTGGCGGAGGGATGCACGGCGGATGATGACACGCCGGATGATGACACGGAGGTGCCGGACAATATCACGATTGGTTCGAGTGCCAAGAACCAGAGCTTCACCTTCGGGGCGGCTAATCTTTTTACGATTGATGCCACGACGACGGCAAACACGGGGACGACTGGGGTGATTGATTTGAATGTGGGGGCCGGGAATGCGGCGGTGGAGGGGATAGATATTGGTTTGACGCAGAACGATGGGGCGACGGCGGGGGTGGATGCGATTGCACAAAATATTGTTTTAACCGCCAACGACGCGGATGGGGACATGTTTGGTATCAAGATCACCGGCGCGGCGACGGCGAATGCGGCGGCTGGGACCTATGAAGCGGGTATCGTGATCGATAATGCGGAGAATACATCGGGTTCGATGCCGGATGCCATCCTAATTACCTCGAGTGGCGCTGCTGGTGGGGTGACCGATGCGATCGATGCCTCGGCGAGTAACATTACGAATGCGTTGAACGCCGGGGTGAACAATATCTTGTTTGCGGAGACGGACGGGAACGGGGACACGATTACGTTGAGTCCCCCGGCGACGGTAAGTGGTAACATTGCCTTGACCCTGCCCGCTTCTGCCGGGACGGTGGCCTTGACAACGAGCAATGTTTCAACGGCGACGGCCTTGGCCGCGGATCCTGCGAATTGTGCGGCGGGTCAGTGGGCGGCCGGAGTGACAGCGGCTGGGGTGGCGGAGGGTTGTACGGCGGATGACGATACGCCGGATAGTGATTCGGAAGTACCCAATGATATTACGATTGCGTCAACGGTGACGAATGCTCTGGGGGGGTCAGCCAATCCGATCGATGTTACGAGTACGTTGTTAGCCTTTGACAATTCGGACGATTACACGGCGGTTGATATCAATTTGGTCAATGCGGATCATGGAGGGGCTTCCAATACGGTTCAGGGGGTCAATATCTCAGGAATCGTGGGGGATGCGCAGGCGACGGAGACAGCGATCAAGGTGGGTTCGGGTTGGGATTATGCGTTGGATGTGAATGGGTCGATCCGGGTGCGGGCGGATGCCAGGACCATTGCGGATAGTGGAGACGGGAGTGCCGCGACCCTGACCCTGGCCCCCACCACCTCTCACGTGGAAATAACCTGCAACGATACTGATGGGTGCAATATTACCATGTCGGAAACCGGGATCAACCAGGGCCAGGAGGTGGCGATCATCAATGTCTCGTCCAATATCGTCCGTTTTACCGAGACCAGCGGGGTTTCGGAGATCCCAGGAAATTTTAATGCGAGACAGTACGATGTCATCTCCATGCGCTACATCTCGGATCGTTGGGTGGAAGTCGGTTCGATCCGGACCAGGGTTGATGCGCGGACCATCGCGGATAACGGCGGTGGTACTGCCGCCGCCTTGACCCTGGCCCCCACCACCACCAGTGTGGAGATTACCTGTAGCGATGCCGACGGGTGCAATATCACCATGTCGGAGACTGGGATAAGCCAGGGCCAGGAGGTGACGATCATCAATGTTTCTTCCAATACGGTAAACTTCGCCGATACTAGCGGAGTTTCCGAAATAGCCGCGGCCTTTGCCGCGGGACAGTATGATGTCATCACGATGCGCTACATATCCGATCGTTGGGTGGAAGTCAGCCGTAGCAACAATTAGCGACTATCGCGAAACCCCGAACGTGTGGTTCGACTACGCTCACCATGTCCAAATTATTTCGGTGCAGTTCCTAAGCTGTTACAAAATTGGACACCCTGAGCTTGTCGAAGGGTCACACATTATAATCCCTACTTGATCCCCCGTTCATTTCATGCCAAAAAACGCCGCATGTGTTTAGTCAAGATTTGCGGGATAACCAATGTGGATGACGCCCTAGATGCGGTTGAGTTTGGGGCCGATGCGCTGGGGTTCAATTTTTACCCAAAGAGTCCCCGTTACGTGTCTCCTGAACAGGCTGCGGAAATCTTGGACGAGATCCCAACCAATGTTTGGCGGGTCGGGGTTTTTGTCAACGAGCCTGAGGTTCATGTGGCCGATCTGGCGGTGACGCTCGGTCTTGATTATTTACAATTTCACGGCGACGAAACCCCCTATTATTGCGAGCAGTTCGCCACACCTTATTGGAAGGCCTTCCGCATGCAGAATGAGAAGGGGTTGGAGTTGATGAAGAAATATCACTGTGAATATTACCTGGTCGATACCTTTGTGGAAAAAGGCTATGGTGGCACGGGCATCACCGGTAATTGGGACCTGGCGGCGGAGGCCAAAAAAGTGGGGCGGCTTTTCTTGGCCGGGGGGTTGAGACCGGACAATGTCGAGCTGGCGATCAAAGTGGTGAAGCCCGATGGTGTAGATGTGGCCAGTGGGGTGGAAGATTCGCCTGGGAAGAAGAATCGGTTTAAATTGGAAGAATTTATTCGGAAGGCCAAAGGCGAATGACGTTACCCAACAAACAAGGTTATTTTGGATCGTATGGCGGTCAGTTTGTCGCCGAGACGCTGATGCCCGCCCTTAAGGAATTGGAGCAGGCCTATCAGCATTTCTCTCGCGACAAAAAGTTTCAGCAGGAGATTCGTTATTACCAGAAAAATTATATCGGTCGTCCCACGCCGCTCTACCGGGCCAAAAGGTTGTCAGACACACTAGGCGGGGCGGAGATCTGGCTGAAGCGGGAGGATCTTTGCCACACCGGTGCCCATAAGGTGAACAACACTTTAGGCCAATGCCTGTTGGCGCAACGCATGGGGAAAAAACGGGTGATTGCCGAGACGGGGGCGGGACAGCACGGAGTTGCGACGGCGACCATGACCGCCTTGCTCGGTCAATCCTGTGAGGTCTACATGGGCGATGAAGATGTCCATCGCCAATCGCTGAATGTCTTTCGGATGAAACTGTTGGGCTCGAAGGTGATCCCCGTTCATTCCGGGACGAAGACCTTGAAGGACGCCCTCAATGAGGCGTTGCGCGACTGGATCACGAATATCCGCACCACCTTCTACTGCATCGGTTCGGTGGCGGGGCCGCATCCGTATCCGATGATGGTCCGCGACTTTCAAGCGGTGATCGGCAAAGAAACCAAGCGGCAATTGCGGGGTCGTCCGGATTATCTGATCGCCTGCGTCGGGGGTGGATCAAATGCCATGGGGCTCTTCCATCCCTTTGTGAAAGATAACAAGGTCAAGCTGATCGGGGTGGAGGCGGCGGGGGAGGGGATTCGCAGCGGACGGCATGCGGCGACACTTTCTGCCGGGCGGCCCGGGGTGTTGCACGGGGCTTTTTCCTATTTGCAGCAAGACCTGAACGGTCAAGTGATCCCGACCCATTCGATCTCGGCGGGGCTCGACTATCCCGGGGTTGGACCGGAGCACAGCTTTTTGAAAGAAACGAAGCGGGCCACCTACGTGTCGATCACCGATCGGGAGGCGATGGACGCGTTTAAGATCTTGTCGGAGACCGAAGGCATTATCCCCGCGATTGAATCGGCTCATGCCGTGGCCTATGCGCTTCACTTGGCGCCGAAACTGTCTCGTTCCAAGCGGGTGGTGGTGAATCTTTCCGGGCGAGGGGATAAAGATATCGGGACGGCGGCGGATTATTTCGGTGTGAAATTGTGACGTCAAAAATAACACAATTATTTGCAACGTTAAAAAAGGAACAGCGCAAGGCCCTCATCCCTTTTATCACGGCCGGTGACCCGGATCTTGCTACCACCAAGCGTTTGATCCAGGCCTTGGCCAATGCCGGGGCCGATCTCATCGAATTAGGTGTTCCCTTCTCCGATCCTATGGCCGATGGCCCCGTGATTCAACGAGCTGACGAGCGGGCGCTGGCGCATGGGACCACGCTGCGAAAAATCCTCAAGTTGGTCAAAGACGTACGGTCTCAAGTTTCAACGCCCATTTTGTTGATGGGGTACTATAACCCCATCCTGGCGTATGGCTTGAAATCCTACGCGCGCGATGCCCGCCAGGCTGGAGTGGATGCCACCTTGGTGGTTGATCTTCCTCCGGAAGCCGCCGGGCCTCTTAATCGGGAGTTGCGCCGGGTGGGGATTGACCTGATCTTTCTGTTGACCCCGACCAGTGACGAGGCTCGGATTCGCCTCGTGAGCCGTCAGGCGCGAGGGTTTGTCTATTTTGTCTCGATGACCGGAGTAACCGGCGGGGCCTTGCAAGGCGCCAAGGAAATCCGTCGCAAGATCCGGGAGATTCGCCGTCACACCTCTCTTCCGGTGGCCATCGGTTTTGGAATTTCCCATCCGCAACAGGCTCGGAAGATGGCTGAACTGGCCGACGGGGTGGTGGTGGGAAGCGCCCTGGTGAGGGCTCTCGAGATAAGCGGTAAGCCGGTCAAGGCCGCCGGCGATTTTCTGGCTAAGTTTAGCAAGGTGTTGAGGAAAAATCAGGGGTGATGGACCGACTCTTCAGTTGAGTTGTCTGGGGCGTGTTTTCTGCTCGATCTTTTCCAAAAGCGCTCGTTCTTCCACGGGCTTCATCATGAAGTCGTCGCACTCTCGGTTAAAATTGGTCAGGAAAGGCTGCTTGTAGCCGGAGAGGAGGATGATCGGGACACCGGCCCCCGGTTGAATCCCCCGCAGTTGTTCGACCTTGCGGATGGACTCCAGCACCTCGATGCCGGACATTCCCGGCATTCGAATGTCGAGCAGGATCAAGTCGTAGGGGGCTTCCTTGAGGAGCGAGGCGATGTAGGTTCCGAGCCCCTCGGCGCCACTTTGCGACTCTTCCACGATGTAGCCGGCGTTCTCCAACATGGTGGTCATCGCATCAATTAAATCGGCCTCATCATCGACAATCAGAATCCTATTTCCCATAGAGGCAACCATTTTAACAGATATTGTCCGTTAGTCCCAAACAATTTTTATTTCATTTTTTATAACGATTCAGTACAAGTCCCAGCCTATGTTTGACCCGGAACAGCCTTATCACCCCAAGGAAATTGAGCCAAAGTGGCAGCAGGTTTGGGAAGAAAAGAAGATTTTCCAGGCCTTGGAGGATGGGCAGCGGCCTAAATTCTACTGTTTGGAGATGTTCCCTTATCCCTCGGGAAAAATTCACATGGGGCATGTCCGTAACTACACGATTGGGGATGTGATCGCGCGGTTTAAGCGGATGCGTGGTTTCAATGTGTTGCATCCGATCGGTTACGACGCCTTTGGCATGCCGGCGGAGAATGCCGCCATTGAACACAAGACGCATCCGGCGGCTTGGACGGATGACAACATGTCGACCATGAATCGGCAGTTGAAGCGGATGGGATTTTCCTACGACTGGGATCGTGAATTGGCCACCTGCCGCCCTGAGTACTACCATTGGGAACAGCTCGTCTTCCTTAAAATGTTTGAGAAGGGTTTGGTCTATAAGAAAAAGTCGTTCGTCAACTGGTGCACCCCTTGTGACACCGTCTTGGCGAACGAACAGGTGATTGATGGCCGTTGTTGGCGCTGTGACCGGGAGGTGAGCCAGAAGCCGTTGGAGCAGTGGTTTTTCAAAATCACCGCCTATGCGGACCAATTGTTGGCGGATATGAAGCAGCTCTCCGGTTGGCCCGAGCGCGTGGTGACGATGCAGCGCGAGTGGATCGGGGAAAGCCAGGGCGCCACTGTTCGGTTTCCTTTAGAAGGAAAGAATGGCGAGGCTTCCGATCGGTGTATCGAGGTTTTTACGACCAGGCCGGATACGCTTTATGGCACGACCTTCATGTCACTCGCTGCGGAACACCCCATGGCGCAAGAGCTGGCGCGGGGCACGGCGCAGGAGTTGCCGATTAAACGCTTTGCGGAGCAAGTGGCAAAGATGGATCGTAACCAACGCCTGACCGATGCCTATGAAAAAGAGGGGGTTTTTACCGGGGCGTATTGCCTCAATCCCCTGACCGGCCGGCGCATGCCCGTCTATGCCGCCAATTTTGTCTTGGCCGACTATGGGACGGGGGCGGTGATGGCGGTACCGGCCCATGATCAGCGGGATTTTGAGTTTGCCAAAAAATATCAGATCCCGATGGAGGTGGTGATTCAGCCCTCGATGCAAGACACGCTGGATCCATTGACCATGAAAGAGGCTTTTGCCGAGTCAGGGATCATGGTGAATTCGGCGGCCTTCAATGGCACTTCGTCGGAGGTGGCCAAGGTGGGGATTGTCCGGCTGCTAGAGGAACGCAAGGTGGGGCAAAAGACGCTGGCTTATAAGTTGCGGGATTGGGGGATTAGCCGCCAGCGGTATTGGGGGACCCCGATCCCGATTTTACATTGCCCCAATTGTGGCATGGTCCCGGTCCCGGAAGCCCAGCTCCCAGTGGTGTTGCCAACCGATGTCGAGTTTACCGGCCAAGGGGGGTCGCCGCTGAAACGCAATCAGTCTTTTCTGGAGGCCCCCTGTCCTAAGTGCAAGGTGGGAACCACTCGGCGTGAAACCGATACGATGGACACCTTTGTGGAATCCTCATGGTATTTTCTCAGATATTGTTCGCCCCATTACGACCAGGGCCCGTTTGATCCCAAGGCCGTGGCCTATTGGATGCCGGTGGATCAATATATTGGCGGGATTGAGCACGCAGTTTTACATCTGCTCTATGCGCGGTTTTTTACCAAGGTGTTGCGGGATCTTGGGTTTTTCAAAGGGGGGGATTTAAATGAACCTTTTCAAAATCTCCTGACACAGGGGATGGTCATCAAGGATGGCGCCAAGATGAGTAAATCGAAGGGGAATGTCGTGGATCCCAATTACCTCATCGAAAAATATGGGGCGGATACGGCCCGGTTGTTCAGTCTCTTTGCCGCACCCCCGGAAAAGGATCTGGATTGGAATGATCAAGGGGTGGAGGGGGCCTATCGTTTCCTGGGGCGGGTGTGGCGTTTGGTTCGGGGAGTTATTGCGGAACGGAAACGTTTGATCCACCAGCGGAGTCCTGAATCTTCTGATGGCGCGGCTTGGCTGTCCGGGGGGGAGGGACTGATCGAAGTACAGCAAGAGCTTGATGGCGAACAGGAAAAACGTGATCTGGAGAGGTGGTTGCACAAGACCATCAAGAAGGTGACCGAGGATCTGGAAAGGTTTCATTTTAATACCGCCATCTCGACCATCATGGAATATTCCAATTTTTTGGCGAAAATCGAGAAATCACACTATGCCCGCGAGTCCGTTTGGCAAGCGGTTCGGGCCTTGGTAGTCCTCCTGTCACCCTTTGCGCCGCATCTGGCGGAGGAATTATGGCAAGATTTAACAGGGACAGGGTTGCTCGCTATCGAACCTTGGCCGACCTATGACGAGTCGGCCCTGGTGGTGGAGGAGGTGACTCTCGTGGTGCAGGTCAATGGCGTGGTGCGGACGACTCTGTCGGTTGCCGTTGGTTTGGCCCAATCCGACGCGGAGGCCCTGGCCACTGCTGACGCCCGTGTCAAAAAATATCTGGAACAAAAAGCCGTCGTCAAAATTATTTACATCCCTAATCGCTTGCTAAACATAGTGGTCAAATGATTAATGCCTTGGTCGGGACAGAACATTTTTTGATAGAACGGGCCTGTGCCCGTTTGAAGGAACGACTCCTTCAAGGCCTCTCCGATTTTGATTTTGACCAGTTCGCTGCGGGTGTGACCCCCGTGACGCGGGTTTTGGAATCGCTCAATACCTTGCCGTTTCTGGGAGGGAAGCGCGTCCTCATCATCAAGGAAGTGGAAAAGTTTAAAAAGGAAGATTTGGAAACACTCGAGCCCGCCCTTAAAAATTTGCCTGAGTCGATTGAATTGTTGCTCGTCGGGGGCAAAATTGACCGGAGATTTCGTTTTTGGCAGACGGTGGAAAAACAGGGAAAGTTGGTCGAATATAAAACGCTTTATCCGCGCGAGGTGCCGGGTTGGATGAACGAAGAGTTGCGCTCCCACGGGGTGAAGATACAACCCAAGGCCCTCTCCTGGTTGGCCGGGGTGGTGGGTGTCGATGTGGGGAGCATTGCCGCCACCCTGGAAAAATTGCGGCTGTTAATCGGTGACCGTAACGAGATCACCCTGCAAGATGTGGAGCGTTGTGTCACGGCCTTTTCCTGGAAGAGTCTTTTTGATCTGACAGATGCGGTCGGGACACGCAATAAATCCCTTTCCCTCAAATTGTTCCGATCCATGGCGGCCTCGGGTGAAAGCCCGGTGGGGTTGCTGGCATTGATTGCGCGGCATTTTCGTATCCTGTTCAAGATTAAGTCGTCTCCAAGGCAGGGGGCGACTGACTTTGGCATTTCGCCCTATTTTTTTAAGGATTACGTTCGACAGGCGGAGCGTTTTTCGTTGCCCGATTTAAAAAAGGTGTATGAAAACATCTTTCACACGGACTGGAACCTAAAAAGCTCGCCGTTGCCGGGTGAGGTGATTTTTGAAAGGCTGTTGTGGGAGTTATGCAGCTAGCTTGCGGACCAGACTCGAAAGGCGCGAGACGTGACGCGAGGCGTTCTTTTTATGAATAATCCCATGGGCCGCTGCCTTGGAAAACGCCGCCATCGCCTTTTTCAGGGCCTCTCCAGCCAACGCAACGTCCTTCTTTTGGACGGCCGCCTTGACCTTCTTGGTCACGGTCTTGAGCTGGGTGTGCGCACCCAGGTTCCGTTCGTATCTTTTCAGGCTCTGGCGGTGCCGCTTGATCGCTGAACGATGCCGCCCCTTAACCAGCTTGCCCTTCTTTGCGTCTGCTTTTGCGTCTGCCATAGGAGGGTGTTTTCCTAGCATGTTGTAAAATTTTAGCAACTAATTTGTGAGGTCCGTCCAATTGATCCATAAGTCTGCCGTAGGGGCGATCCTCGTGATCGCCCTCACCCGGGTGGAGAGGATTGGGGCGAATACAAGATTTGCCCCTACAAACCGGGGCATTCTGCAGACAATCCTATTAATATGAGAGTGATAGGCGGGATTTTTTTGCCAAAGTTCCCTTGCTTTCCACCGTTGATTGATTAAACTCTTTGATATGCCCCGTTTGTATCGTTCTATCGTCTTTAATCCGAAGATTTGTCATGGAAAACCCTGCTTTAAAGGGACGAGGATCCTTGTCTCGACCATACTTGATTCCCTAGCGGCTGGCGATTCGATTGAAACTTTGGTGCGGGAATATCCACCTCTAAAACGCCAAGACATTCTTTATGCGCTTCAGTATGCCTCTTTGTTGGTTAAAGGAGAGGAACACCATTTGGATCAGAAGGCCGTCTAGTGAAATTCTTTTTGGATGCCAACTTACCGAACAACTTGGTTGACCTTATCCGAAAGAAATTTGGTGTTCCGGTGCGAAAAGTTCCCGGCGTTTTGTCTGATGAACAGATTTATGCAAAGGCGAAACGACAAGACCGTTGTCTGTTAAGTCTTGACACCGATTTTCTCAATATCCTTAAATATCCTCCAGGCCATCATTCCGGAATTATCGTCTTTCGACTCAAAGATCAGAGTCGGGAAAATGTTTGCTCAGTTGTTATTCATTTTTGTGACATGTTCAAGGGGCGGTGGCATTTGTTGAAAGGTAATACCGTTGTGGTTCGAGAAACTCGATTTAGGATTTATACCCCTTCACAGAATTCGTGAAGCAACTGTCAGGAATCTTTTGAGCGAAAAAAATAAAATCGCAAAACGGGCGGGGGTTGTGGGGGGCTGGACCATGATTAGCCGGGTTTTTGGCCTGTTGCGTGATATGGCCATTGCCAATGCCTTCGGGTCCAAACAGACGGCGGATGCCTTTTTTGTGGCCTTTCGGATCCCGAACCTGTTGCGTCGGCTCTTTGCCGAGGGGGCCCTGACTATTTCGTTTGTGCCCATTTTTACGGAAACCCTGAAGCGCGATCGGGAAGAGGCGCGGCGGGTGGTGGATATCTCATTTTCCCTGATGGTGGTGGTGTTGACGGGTGTTTCCATCGTTGGGATTTTAGTGGCCCCATGGTTGGTGCGCCTGACGGCCTGGGGATTTACCCGTGATCCGGAAAAATTCGCCCTGACCGTTTTTTTGACGCGGGTGATGTTTCCCTACATCCTCTTGATTTCACTCGCCGCCTTGGCCATGGGGGTGTTGAATTCGCTCAAGCATTTTGCCTCTCCGGCGGCGGCTTCTATCTTTATGAACATTGGTATCATTGCGGGGGCCCTTTGGTTCACGCATTGGTTTCATCCACCTATTTTAGGATTGGCGGTGGGGGTCATGGTTGGTGGGGTGATGCAGCTTGCTTGCCATTTTCCCTATTTGAAACCATTTGGTTTTTGGCCGCGATTGGCGTGGGATCCAAAGCACCCGGTGGTTAAGAAGGTGATGGGGATGATGCTACCCGCTGCTTATGGGGCGGCGGTTTATCAGTTTAATGTCATTGTGATCACTCTACTGGCTTCGTTTCTCCCGACCGGGAGTGTCTCCTATCTTTGGTATGCGGACCGTATCATGGAATTTCCTTTAGGGGTCTTTGCCATATCGTTGGCGACCGTCGTTTTGCCATCGTTGTCCGATCATGCGGCCGATCAAGATCATGAGGCTTTTAAAGAGACCTTTCGTTACGGCCTGCGTTTTGTGTTGCTGATTACCCTCCCCGCGATGGTGGGTATGATCGTGCTTTCCCATCCGATCATCCATATTTTGTTTCAACACGGTAGTTTTACCGAACTGGCCAGTGAGAAGACCTCCCAGGCCTTGATTTGCTACGCCTTGGGACTTCCCTTCATTGCGGCGGTGCGTATGACCTCCAACGCCTTTTTTGCCTTGCAGGATTCCAAGCAGCCGGTGCGTGTGGCCAACCAGTCGGTGTTGGTCAACATTGTTTTTTGTCTGCTACTCATGTGGCCGCTGAAGCATAACGGTCTTGCCTTGGCGGTGAGCATTGCCTCCGCTTACAACCTGATCATGCACTTGGTTCATTTTAGAAAGAAGGTTGGGCTTTTGGGGTTAAAGAAGGTTTTTTCCGCCTCCTTGCGGATGGCCCTGGGGGCACTCTTAATGGGATTTATCCTCTTTTATTTGCAGCGGTTTATTTCCCAGGATCAACGGCTTATGTCTCAGGTGTTGTCCCTGAGTTGTTTGGTTATGATTGGTATGGTTTGTTATTTTGTTTTTTTGCGGTTGCTCGGAGTGGAAGAGGTCAAAAACTTGCGTGCGTTGCTGAGGAAAAAACGAGTCTGATGTCCATTCACTTTGAAAGATCAATGTCAGGAGTTATTCCGCTAGATAATGGAAATATTCCTACATCTCCAGTTTCTGGCACCTGTTGCCACTTTAGGATCAGATCTTTTGGAACTTTAAATTGAGGCGTATATTGCTGACATCCAGCGCAAACTTTGACGCCGTATGGTATTGGTGGGTTTTTTGCCAGAAAAATACCGGCAGGATTGGCGAACGTCAACCAATTGCGAAAAACCCCAATGATGCCATGAGCCATACCATTCATGCTCAATCCCAACTGAAGAAAACGAATATACACCTCGTTGAAATGCCAGTGATGTTGATGTGATTCCAGAGCATTGTTGTCCTCTTTTTCTTGAGGGTAATAGACAATGGGCAGGGATAGGTATATCAAGGGATCATATTTTTCTTTCATGTTTTTTATGAATAGGAGCGCTTTTTCTAATGATAAATGTTCTAGTACATCGCCCATGACAAAAAGATCGGCCTGGGAAATTTTTTCAAAGCACTCTTCTAGTGGACAACAAATAACCTCGTCATAAAGTTCTTTGAGCTTGTACCTCTCAATGTATGGGGCATAGCCCTCAACGGCTATCCAACGGACAGCACCCGGCTGGAATATTTTTTTGTCGACTAACTCATTAAAGAGTTTTCGATAGGTGCCTTGTCCTGCTCCGCAATCAACAATGGTATGTACTTGGCTTGATATCCCTTGAAGCCAGTGCAAGAAGGCATTTTTCCCAGCTTCAGAAGATCCGGACATATAAAAGTTAGGTCAGGTTCCCAGGAGGCGTTTGAAGGCCCGCTTAGTGGCGGAGCGTTCCATCTCAGCAATCGAGGTGGTGAGGGGGATTTCTTTGGGGCAGGCCTCGACGCACATCTGGGCGTTGCCACAATCAGACAAGCCTCCATCGCCCATCAAGGCATCGATTCGTTCATCAGCATTCATCTGACCCGTTGGATGCATATTGAAGAGGCGCGCCTGGGAGATAATCGCCGCTCCCACAAAATTGGAATGGGAATTGACCTGAGGACAGGCCTCGAGGCAGCAACCGCACATCATGCAGCGAGAGAGTTCATAGCCCACCGTCTGTTCGCCCGCACTCATGCGCGGGCCGGGTCCCAGGTCATGGGTCCCATCGATGGCGATCCAGGCCTTGACCCGCTTTAAATTTTCAAACAAACCCTTGCGATTGACGACTAAATCTCGGACTCGGGGAAATTTGGTCATCGACTCAATTGTGATGGGTTGCGTGAGCTTATCCACCAAGGTGGAGCAGGCCTGGCGCACATGGCCATTGATCACCATCGTGCACGAGCCACACACTTCCTCAAGACAAGAAGACTCCCAAGTGACGGGGCTAGTACGTTCACCGCGGGCATTGACCGGATTTTTTTGAATCTCCATCAAACAACTGATGATGTTCATGGAGGGCTTGTAGGGGATGGTAAATTCTTCCCAATAAGTTTCACCATCCTGGGTGTCGCATCGCTTGATTTTCAGGCTAATAGTTGGATTCATATTACTGTTTCATATCATATTTACGAGGTCGTGGCTTGATAAATTGTGTGTCCACCGCCTCGTAGCTGAACTCTGGCTCTTGAGTGGTCCCGGCAAACTTGGCCTTCGTGGTCTTCAGCCAACCTTCATCTTCACGGTTAGGAAAGTCAGGTTTGTAATGAGAGCCACGGCTTTCATTACGGCGCCACGCCCCCAAAGCGATGACTCGGGCCAATTGCAACATATTGCCCAGTTGCCGTGTGAAGACGAGCTCTTGATTGGCCCACAGGCTGGTATCGGGCAGCGCAACATTTCGATAACGATCAATCAATTCTTGGAGCTTGTCATCGGCCTTCTTTAATTTATCATTGTAACGAATGACGGTGACATTTTCGGTCATGACATCGCCCAACTCCTGGTGGATATGGTGGGGATTGACCTTGCCACCCGATTTGATGAGTTCTTCGTTAATAGAGACTTGGCGTTGCTGTTCGGCGGTAAAGCAGCTGTCACTGAGGGCATCGGCCCCCTTTGTGAGGCCCTTGGCATAACGTAAGGCTGCCGGACCGGCAATGAAACCACCATAAATACAGGAGACCAAGGAGTTGGCTCCCAAGCGGTTGGCCCCATGGTACTGGTATTCGCATTCACCCGCGGCAAAGAGACCTGGGATGTTGGTCATTTGATTGAAATCAACCCAGAGGCCCCCCATGGAGTAATGGACGGCAGGGAAGACACGCATGGGGATCTTGCAAGGGTCTTCACCGACAAATTTTTCATAGATTTCCAATACGCCGCCCAGTTTTTTCTTGAGGAAGGTCGGATCGAGGTGACTCACATCCAGATAAACCTGGGGTTTGCCATCAATCCCCAGTTTGAGATCATAGACGACCTTAAAAATAGCGCGGGTCGCGACATCCCGGGGCACTAAATTGCCATACTTGGGATACCATTCTTCCAGGAAGTACCAGGGCTTGCCGTCTTTATAAACCCAGACACGGCCGCCTTCGCCCCGGACGGACTCGGAGATGAGCCGGAGTTTGTCTTCTCCCGGCACGGCGGTGGGATGGACTTGGATAAATTCCCCATTGCCGTAAATAGCGCCCTGTTGAAAACAGGCACTGACGGCACTCCCCGTGCAAATCATGGAGTTAGTGCTTTTGCCAAAAACTAGCCCAGGCCCACCGCTGGCAATCACAACGGCGTCTGCCCGGAAGGATTTGACCTCCATCGTACTCAGGTTGATGGCGACAATGCCGCGACAGACGCACTGGTCATCCAACACCAACGAAAGCATTTCCCATCCTTCAAATTTTGTCAGTTTTCCGTCCGCCTCGGCGTGGCGGACTTGTTCATCCAAGGCATAGAGGATCTGTTGCCCCGTGGTCGCCCCGGCAAACGCGGTACGGTGAAAAAGGGTGCCACCAAAACGTCGAAAATCAAGCAAGCCCTCTGGGGTCCGGTTGAACATGACCCCCATGCGGTCGAGGAGATGAATGATGCCAGGGGCCGCCTCGCACATATTTTTGACCGGGGTTTGGTTGGCCAGGAAGTCGCCGCCATAGATGGAGTCATCAAAGTGTTGCCAGGTGGAATCTCCCTCGCCCTTGGTATTGACTGCAGCGTTGATGCCGCCCTGAGCGCACACGGAATGAGAACGGCGAACGGGAATGACCGAGAAAAGCGATGTTTCAGCACCGGCTTCCGCGAGTTTGATGCAGGTTGCGAGACCTGCTAGTCCACCACCGACCACAATAATTTTTGGTTGTGCCATATTTTACCTAAACGCCAACAGAATCGATACTCCCCAAATACTCATAAAGACAAACAATCCCATCGTAATGGCCGAACTCATGCGCTGTACCTTAGGACCCACCGTGAGACCCCAGGTGATGAGGAAGCTCCAAATACCATTGGAAAAGTGATACACAACGGCAATCACCCCGACAAAGTAAAACCAAAACCAAGCGGGTTGGCTTAGCTTCAGGGCCATGTCATCATAAACAAAATCATGGCCGGCGAGAAATGAGCTGATCCGTGTGGTGTAAGAATGCACGCAGATAAACACTAGGGCCAACAATCCCGTCAAACGCTGAAAAAAGAACATCCAGTTGCGAAACTTGCTGTAGTTGTAAAAATTATTTTGTCCTCGATAGATGAGCATCAGCCCCAGTGACGCGTGGAGGATGATCGGAAAATATATGGTCGAGAGTTCAATGAGTACCACCAAGGGCAGACTCGTCAAAAACTCGGAATGTTCATTAAATTTTTCCGGTGACACAAAGGCGTAGGAATTGCCGAAGAGATGTTGCAACAAAAAAATGCCAATGGGAAATATGCCAGTGAGGGATTGAATCCGTTTGAGCCAAAAAGAACTAGCTGAATCACTCATGCTGGCGGCAAGGTAATGGAGGTGAGGGGCGAAGTCAAATAATCTTTGGATTTATAGCTTGATTTCGGCCACTAGTTTTTTGACATGCTCCAAGCTGCCCAAAAATAATTTTTGTTCGGCATCGTTGAATTTAAGTTCCAGTACTTTTTCGATGCCATTGGCGCCAATGACGGCGGGAACTCCCATGTAGTAGCCCTTCACGCCATACTCTCCATTCAAATAGGCGGCACAGGCGACCACGCGCTTTTTATCCTTGAGGTAGGATTCCGCCATTTGCAGGGCCGAGGCGGCGGGGGAAAAGAAGGCGCTGCCGGTTTTCAACAGATTGACGATCTCGCCGCCGGCCATCTGGGTGCGCTTGATGATGGCGTCAATTTTATCCTGGGACAGCAGATCGGGCAGCGGGATGCCGTTGACGGTGCAGAAACGGGGCAGGGGGACCATGTCGTCACCGTGTCCACCCAAGACGAGGGCGGTCACGTCTTCCACCGACACGCCCAGTTCCCAGGCCACAAAGGTTCGGAACCTAGAGGAGTCGAGCACTCCGGCCATGCCAATCACCTTGTTTTTAGGAAAGCCCGTTATCTCGGCCATGGTGTAGACCATCGCGTCCAACGGATTGGAGATCACGATGACAAAGGCCCCGTCGCAATATTTTTTGACATTCTCCGCCACCTGCTTCATGACCTCGACATTCTTGGTCAGGAGGTCATCACGGCTCATCCCCGGTTTACGGGGAAAACCTGCGGTGACAATGACAATATCGGCCCCTTGGATGTCTTCGTAAGAGTTGGTTCCCTTGAGGCTGACATCAAATCCGTCGACAGGTCCGCTCTCGGCGATGTCGAGGGCCTTGCCCTGTGGGACTCCTTCCATGATGTCGAAGAGCACGATATCTCCCAACTCTCGTTGGGCGGCTAACTGCGCCAGGACACCACCGATTTGTCCGCCACCGATTAAGGCAATCTTTGGTCGTTTCATATGTATGTCTCCTGTAGGGGCGTGATTTATCACGCCCGCATTAGGGCGCAATGAATTGCGCCCCTACGAATCATTTTTTGTTTTTAGAAAACCGTTCCGCCATTTTTCCCCAATCCTCCGGGGTCATCTCTGTTAACATATTAAATTCACCGGCGCCAGAGACCCATTCTCCGCCATCAATGGTGATGCAATCTCCATTAATGTAATCGGCGAAGTCTGACACTAAAAAAGTGGCCAAATTGGCCAGTTCTTCGTGGCGTCCGGTGCGAGCCAAGGGGATGCGCTTCTTCCATTTTTCTTCAAAGCCTTCCGGGACTAAGTTTTCCCAGGCCTGTTCGGTGGGGAAAGGGCCGGGGGCAATGGCGTTGAGGCGGATCTTGTATTTGCCCCATTCGACGGCCAGGGATCGGGTCATGGCCAGGACCCCCGCCTTGGCACAGGCGGAGGGGACGACATAGGCCGAACCCGTCCAGGCGTAAGGGGTCACGATGCTCAAGACACGTCCGCCACTTTGGCGATTGATCCAACGTCGGCCTGCGGCCAAGGTGGCATGAAAACTGCCGTTAAGCACGATGCCAACAACGGAATTAAATGCGTTGGGAGATAAGAGCTCGGTCGGGGAAATAAAATTACCGGCGGCATTATTAATCAGGATGTTGATCCCGCCAAAGACCTTATCAGCCTCGGTCAGGACATTTTCGATTTCATCATACTTGCGAATATCCGAGGCCTTCACCAGGACCTTGGCACCTTTTTTCTCCATCTCGTGAGCGGCTTCTTCCAGGACGGGGAGGCGCCGGCTCGTCAGGACCAGATTGGCTCCAAGCTCCGCGAAGCGCAGGCCCATGGATTTGCCGAGGCCGGTGCCGCCGCCGGTGATTAAAACTGTTTTTCCTTTTAATAGGTCTTTTTGGAACATACGTCTTATTTGTCATCCTGAGGGCACAGCCCGAAGGATCTCACGGAGACCTTGGCCGTCGTGAGATCCTTCGCTTCGCTCAGGATGGCAACCTGTTACATATTATCAACAATTGCGCGACCAAATTCCGAACATTTCAACAATTTTGCCCCATCCATCAAACGATGAAAATCATACGTCACCGTCTTGTTCGCAATGGCCTTTTCCAGGCCCTTGGTAATCAGATCCGCGGCCTCTTGCCAGCCCAGGTATTCCAACATCATGACGCCGGAGAGGATGACGGAACCGGGATTGACCTTATCCTGACCGGCATATTTTGGGGCTGTGCCATGGGTGGCTTCAAAGATGGCGCGCCCCGTGATGTAGTTAATGTTGCCACCCGGGGCAATACCAATCCCACCGACTTGGGCCGCGAGGGCATCGCTGATGTAATCGCCATTGAGGTTCAAGGTCGCAATGACGTCATACTCATCCGGCCGAGTCAGAATTTGTTGCAAAAAATTGTCCGCAATGGCGTCCTTGACCTGTAGGGGCAACCCTGTGTGGTTGCCCTGGGGCGGCCACGCAGGGCCGCCCCTACGTTCCTGTTCCTCCCAGGTTACGATTTGTTCCCGAAACTCCCGCTTCGCCAATTCATAACCCCACCGCTGAAAGGCCCCTTCGGTGAACTTCATGATGTTCCCTTTGTGCACCAGGGTCAGGCTTTTTCGTTTGTGTTTCAGGGCGTACTGTATGGCCGCGCGCACCAGGCGTTCGGTGCCTTCCCGGGAGACCGGTTTGATCCCAATCCCCGAAGTTTCTGGAAAGCGAATCTTTTTGATCCCCATTTCTTTTTGCAAAAACTCAATGACCTTTTTGGCCTCGGGAGTTTCCGCTTCCCATTCAATGCCGGCGTAGATGTCTTCGGTGTTTTCCCGAAAAATCACCATGTTCACTTTTTCCGGATGGCATACTGGTGACGGTGTCCCCTGGAAGTAGCGAACGGGACGAAGGCAGACGTAAAGATCCAGTTCCTGACGAAGGGTGACATTCAAGCTGCGGATTCCCTTGCCCACGGGAGTCGTGAGCGGACCTTTAATCGCCACCAAGTATTCTTTAATGGCCTCGAGGGTTTCCTGGGGAAGCAGATTAGGCGGGCATTTTTCCCCAAAGACCTTTTTGGCCTTTTCCCCGGCATAGACCTCTTTCCAGGAGATTTTTCGTTTGCCCGCGTAGGCCTTTTGCACCGCGTCATCAAAGACGGGTCGGGAGGCGGCCCAGATGTCGGGCCCGGTTCCGTCCCCCTCAATGAAAGGGATGATGGGCTGGTCCGGGACCAGCAGGTTGCCGTCTTTGATGGTGATTTTTTCAGCCATAAAATGCCTTATGATTAATTGGAGCGTTTTTCGATAGGAACGTACTGCAATCCCTCGGGGCCCACATATTGGGAGAGGGGACGAATAAGCCGATTATCCCGATACTGTTCCAAAATATGGGCCGTCCAACCGGAGGCCCGTGACATGGCAAAGATCGAGGTGAAGATATCGGGCGGGATGCCCAATGTTTGATAGAGGGAGGCCGAGTAGAAGTCGACATTGGGATCAATGTTTTTCAATTCCTTCATGACTTTTTGAATCTCGACGCTCATTTCATACCACTTGGATTCACCCCTCGCCTTGGCCAAATCCTCAGACATCCTCATTAAATGTTCCGCCCGGGGGTCGAGGGTCTTGTAGACGCGATGCCCAAAACCAAAGATTTTTTTCTTGTCTTCCAAATGTTCCTGAATGTAGGGGCGCACTTTTTTGACCGATCCAATTTCCCGCAACATCTTAATCACTTCTTCATTGGCACCACCATGCAAGGGGCCCTTTAAGGCGGCGAGGGCGGCGGTGACTGCGGAATAAATGTCCGAAAGGGTGCCGGCAACCACGCGGGCGGCAAAGGTAGAGGCATTGAATCCATGCTCGGCATGAAGGATGAGGGCAACGTCCATCGCCTTGGCGGCTTCTTTGAGCGGTTCGCGGCCGGTGAGTTGATATAAGAAACGCGTGGCGATGTTTTGTCCGCCCTTGAATGGGACCAAACGATTGCCTTTGCGAAAGCGGTCAAAGGAAGCGACGAGGGTTGGTATTTTAGCCACAATGCGCAGGGCCTTATTTTCATTGGCTGAGGGGGATCTCTCTCCAGCCTCCGGGTCAAAATGGGCCAGCATGGAGACAAAGGTGCGCAACATGCCCATGGCGGAAAGTCGTGGGGCGAGTCGTTGCAAGAGTTCTAAGATTTCTTCGGGGATGGTTGAGTTTTCTTCCAGTTCTAAGCAAAGATTGGCGAGCTCTCGCTTACTAGGGAGATGTAAGTGCCACAGGAGATAGATGACTTCTTCAAAACTGGCGTGTTCGGCAAGATCATGAATATTATAACCACCATAGATGAGTTCGCCTTTTTGGCCGTCGATGTGACAGAGATGGGTGTCGGAGGCGACGACCCCTTCCAATCCTTTTTTGAAATCCTCTTTTTCTTTGGTCATGACGGAGGCATCTATCTCTTCTCTGCGGAAAGTTGTCAAGTCCCGGTTCGTCTTGTGGTATAATAGTAAAACTTATGCCCCGAGGCCTTAGCCCCCGACAAGAGCTTTTGCAACTTCAGAAGAGAATTTTTGCGCAGAATCAGGAGATCATCCGGAGTCAGGCGGTGGTGAATGAGCGCGGTTTTGAGGCTTATGAGCGCCGCTATAAACGCCAAGTGAGCAAATACCAGAGGGTGGCGACGATTGAAGAGCTGCTGGAAAGAATCGATGCGGCGGATATCGTCTATTTGGGGGACTATCACACCAATTACCAATCGCAACGAACCCTACTGCGCCTGTTAAAAATTCTTACCGAACGGGAAGTCCCTGTGATGGTCGGTTTGGAGTTTGTCCAGAAGCGCCAACAGAAGTACCTGGATGATTTTTTGGCGGATCGGATCTCAGAGGCGGTTTTTTTAAAGCGGATCCAATTTGAAAAATATTGGTACTTCGATCTCTGGCAAAATTTCAAGCCCATCTTTGAGTATGCCCGTTATCACCACTTGCCGTTGTACGGCGTCGAATGGTCCCTGGGGCCCCAGGCGACCTTGGAAAAAAGGGATCAAAAGGCGGCTGAAATGGTGGTGGATCTGCTCAAGCGAAACCCCGATAAGAAACTTCTATTGTTTGCGGGCGATCTCCATTTGGCCCCCGCCCATCTCCCTAAATTGGTCCAACGCGGTCTCAAAGAACGCAAGATCGTGAAGCGCGACCTGATCATTTATCAGAATAGCGAGACGATTTACTGGCAATTGGCGGAGGATGAGGTGGAGGATAAGGTGGAGATTGTTAAAATCGATGAGCGGAGTTTCTGCATCATCAACACCCCTCCGATCGTCTGGCAGCAATCTTATTTAAATTGGTTGGAACACGAAGAAGGGGAGATTGATTTTAGCGATGCCAAATACCATTTCTTGGGCCTGATGCATCGCGTTGCCGAATTTTTGGGGATAACTGATTTGTCTGGTGGTGGGGAAGATGTGGAGGTGTTCACCTGCGGGGATTTAAGCTTTTTTAAAAAGTTATCGGAGAGCGAAGATATTTCGCGTTTGGAGCTGAAGCAGATTAAGCAGCAGGTCTTGGCGGGGGAGAGTTATTGCATGCCTTCTCGGCATCTCGTTTACTTGGCCAACCTTTCGCTCAACCATGCCGCCGAGGAGGCGGCGCACTACTTAAAATACCTCTGCTCCGGACCGGAGTCCCCGCGTGATCCGGTGGATGCCTTTTATGCCAATGCGATGCACGAGGCCCTGGGTTTTTTTGGGTCGAAGATTATCAATCAGAAACGGAAGTGTTTTCATGAAAATGCCTACCGGTCCATCATCGATTACGTGAAGTCGACCTCCAGCTCGGCGGGGCGCAAACAAGAATTGGAGATTGCCCTGCTCGTCTTGGAACATAAAAAATTGGAGGTGCGCGGCGTGCCGATTCATTCCAAGCGGTTTTTCAAATCCCGCCAGCCGCTCTTTTTTGGGGTGACGCATGGGTTGGGTTACATCCTGGGAGATCGACTCTACTATGGACTGATCCATGAAAAAATTGGCAAGGAAGACATTAAAGAACTTTTTTGCCATCCCATGGCCAAGGATGGCGAGGCGTTTCAGCTGTATCTCAAGCTCTGCCGGAAGCTGCGCAAGGTCAAAATTCCGCGCAGGATCTAGTAGGGGTTCAAAATTTTGAACCCTTACTCGTAATATTCCAATCCCAAATGCGTAATTGGTTCCTCACCCATCATGTGGCGCAACGTGTTCTTCATTTTGATTTCTTGGATGAAGAGGTTGTGTTCGGGGTAGAGGCCTTTGGCGGTCATGGGGCTCTTGTAGAAGAAGGAGAGCCACTCTTGGATGCCGCGCATCCCGGCCCGTTGAGCCAGGTCGCTGAAGAGGACTAGGTCGAGGACCAGGGGGGCCGCCAGGATTGAGTCTCGGCAGAGGAAATCGACCTTGATCTGCATCGGGTAACCCAACCAACCGAAGATGTCGATGTTGTCCCAACCCTCCTTATTGTCACGCCGCGGCGGGTAATAATTGATGCAAACCTTATGATAGAGGTGTTTGTAAAGATCGGGGTAAAGATCGGGTTGCAGGATGGTATCCAAAACACCGAGCTTGCTTTCTTCTTTTGTTTTAAAAGAATCGGGATCGTCCAAGACCTCACCGTCACGGTTTCCCAAAATGTTGGTGGAGTACCAACCGTTAATTCCCAGATAACGCGCCTTGAACCCTGGGGCCAAGATGGTCTTCATCAAGGTTTGGCCCGTCTTGAAATCCTTCCCAGAAATGGGGGCATTGTTGGTGCGTGCTAATTCTTCCAGGGCCGGGATATCGGTGGTTAAATTAGGGGCCCCATTGGCGAAGGCAATCCCCAATTTCAAGGCCGCATAGGCGTAGATCATGCTTGGGGCAATGCTCGGGTCATTGTTTCTCAAACCTTCCTCGAAACTATCTAGGGTTTGGTGCACGGCCTGCGGTTTCAGGAAGGCCTCTGTGGAACCGCACCAGATGATTACGATGCGGTTGAGGTTGCGAGATTTTTTAAAGCCTTCGATGTCAGCCATGACCTGCGCCGCGAGCTCCATTTTATTTTTACCCTGTTTGACATTCGGGCCGTCGATATTTCGGATGTAGTTTTTGTCAAACACGGAGCTGAGCGGTTTGACGGATTCCAACTCGGTGCGCACTTGCAGGAGCAAGTCTTTTTCCAACACACCGGCCTTGAGGGCGGCTTCATAGGCATTGTCAGGAAAGATATCCCAGCCGGTAAAGACCAAGTCTTCCAATTTTGCGAGGGGCAAAAAATCTTTGATCAGCGGGGTTTTTTTATCGGTTCGTTTGCCGAGGCGGATGGTCCCCATCTGGGTGGTGGAGCCAATCGGCTTGGCCAGGCCTTTTTTGATGGCCTCCACTCCTGCAATAAAAGTAGTAGAAACCGCCCCGAGGCCCACCATCATAATTCCCAGTTTTCCCTCGGCCGGCTTTATTTTATTCCCTTTTTCTGACATAAAATCTCCTTCAGATAGTTAGACTAGTCAATTTTTCTTAGTCGTTAGTGAGCGAGCATTGACTGGATGGACTTGCTCCAGCCAGTCAAGCGGAGCGAACGATCTCTACCCCGATCTTCAGATGGGGGTCCTCAGGGGGAGAGCGGTATCTCCCTCTGAATTAAATGTAAATAAAGAAAATTTAATTTATTTTAGCAACTTCTTAGCCTCAATGTGCGATAGTGAGGATGTGTTTGGGGATTTTTTATTATGAAAACTAATTGGATCAAAAATGTTTTGCAGACGCTTCTTCCTCAAACCCTGGGACAGGGGGCGGCGACCTACGAGAAAAAGGCCAAGGCCAAATTAGAAATGGGTGACGGACCCCATCCCAGCGCGGAAGAAGTTCAGAAGCAGAGCGCAGAACTAGGCGGAATTATTAAGAAAACTGGAGAGACGCTCAATGCGGTCAAGCTTCGGGTCAATGCCCGCCGCAAGGTCAAAAAAAATATTGCCTCATTTTATGACATGGACGGGTTGCCGGAAGAGATCACCGAAAAGCTAGTTGAGGCCGCCGAGGCGGATCCGTTTTTTAAGAAGTGGTTTAAGTAAAAACTGCAGCACGTGTCATGTTACCAAAGTGATTCCACGTGGGGATAATGTTGAATTTCGAGATCTCTCGTGACCAAAGGACAGGCATGGACCTGTGCGGTGGCAATGAGTATTCGATCAGCAGGGTTAGCCGGAGGATTGCCAGTCAAGCGGGTTGAGAGGATGGCTATTTTGGGTGTCAGGTCGAGTAACCTTACTTGAGGGAGACTTAGGGATTTTTCGATCCAAGTTTCTACATCCATGGCAAAACCAATACGCCCTCGTGCCACCAGCATGGCAACTTCCCAGCAAGAAATGGCCGCAATGCCTATCTCCGACTTTTTTTCGGCCCGCTGAATAATCTCTCTGCCTTGTTTTGAGAGCTTCTGCGGTTCGGCTAACCACCAAATCCAAGTGTGGGTATCGAGTAAGATCACAGTTCGGTTTCCCACGGTTCTTCCAGGGGCGAGACGATATCCTTTTCAAATAGAATGGTTCCAAGCAATTCCTCCCGAACCGACTTTTGTTCGCGTATCAAAGGCAGGACCTGCGCGACAGGAACGCCTCGTTTGGTAACAATAATCCCTTCTTTCTTCGAGCGAACTTGTTCCAAAATTCCCAGGCATTTGGCCTTAAATTGTCCAATAGCAATAGTTTTCACTATAGTCATAGTACTATGGTCATAAATAAAGTAAAGGTAAAATATTTGTCTCATACGACAAAACTCCGATCCAGACTACGGTATTGAATCGCCTCCGCCAAGTGGTGGGATTTGATGTCTGGTGAGTTGGCGAGATCGCTGATGGTACGCGCCACCTTGAGGATGCGATCGAAGGAGCGGGCGGAGAATTTGAATTTTTTGACGGCCTGTTCCAGGATTTTTACGCCGGTCGCATCAATCGGACAATACTTTCGGATTTGACGCCCCGCCATCTGGGCGTTGGCGTGGAGTTTTAGTTTTTGCAATCGTTGTATCTGGATGGTTCGGGCTTGGACGACTCTTGCCCGGATCGCCGTTGAGGGCTCTCCCTCCTTTAGCTCCAACAATTCCTGAAACGGGACGGCGGGGACCTCGATGTGCAAATCAATGCGGTCCAGCAGGGGGCCGGATAATTTGCCTCGGTAGCGTTGCACCTGGTTGGGGGTGCACGTACAGCTTTGTTGTGACGATCCCAGATACCCGCACATGCAAGGGTTTTGCGAAGCGACCAGGGTAAAACGCGACGGGAAGGTGAGTGTGGAGGCGGCGCGCGCGATGGTGACATGGCCCGATTCCAAGGGTTGTCGTAAAATCTCCAAGACATCTTTTTTGAATTCTGGCAGTTCGTCCAAGAAAAGGATGCCATTGTGGGCCAAACTCACCTCTCCAGGACGCGGAAAGGAGCCACCCCCAGCCAGTCCTGCGGTGGAGATGGTGTGATGGGGCGCGCGGAATGGCCGCTGTTGCAGCAAAGGCCCCTGGCCGTTTAATTCTCCGGCGATGCTGAAGATCTTGGTGGTCTCCAAGGCCTCTTCGAAGCTCATCTCGGGGAGGATGGTGGGCAGGCGTTGCGCGAGCATCGTCTTGCCGGAACCAGGCGGGCCCACCATGGCGATGTTGTGGCCCCCCGCGGCGGCGATCTCCAAGGCCCGTTTGGCATGAGACTGGCCGCGGATCTCTGAAAAATCGATCAGATAATCCGTCCGGTGTGCGGTGGGGATGGGATAAGCGGTATGAAGCGCTGGCTGCAGGTCTTTTTCCCCGGTGAGAAAGGTGACGAGTTCGGCTAAGGTTTCGACTCCGTAAACATCCACTCCAGCCACCACGGTGGCCTCGCCTAGATTGATTTTGGGTAAAATCAATCCCAGCTTTTTTTGTTTGGCCAGGGTGGCGATCGAGAGGGCCCCGCGGATGGGTTTGACCTCGCCATGCAGGGAGAGTTCTCCGGCCATCAGAAATGACGCGAGGCGGTTGGTGGGAATAACTTCTGAAGAAGCGAGTAGCCCCAGGGCAATCGGGAGATCAAAGGCGGTCCCTTCTTTTTTGACATTGGCCGGGGCCAGGTTGATGGTGATGCGTCGTCGGTGAAAATCATAGCCCGAATTTTTGATCGCCGCGATGACGCGGTCCCGACTTTCCCTGACGCTACTCTCGGGAAGGCCCACGGTATTCCAATTGGCCAGCCCCATGGCGATATCGACCTCGACCTCCACCAGGTAGGCATCAATGCCCAACAGACCCGCGCTGAGAATTTTTGAGAGCATGAGAGAGGCTTGGATAAGCAAACTACGTGCCAGGGAATATTGCGAGGGAAGGGGAGGGTGCGTTTTGAAAAACCGTCCTATTTTCGGACGGTGGCGACCGAATTTCGGACGGTTAGCAACAATTTCCTGATTTTGCCGACCATGAATTATGGCTTTTCCTTTGAGTCAGGTTTGTTGGCCCGCGGTCCACGTGGCAGATGCGATCGCTCGATTTCAGGGGGCGAACGGGTCTCAGATGCCGGTCGCTTGGCAGGAAGTGGATCGAATTGTTCACGCCACTAGTTCAGTTTTTCCTAATAATATAGATGACTTACCTGTTTTACCCAGTGACGACCCTGAGGTGGTTCGAAGGGCGTTAGACGCGATTGTGGGGTCCCTGCGCAGCGCGAATCTCCTTCCTGCCTTTCACCCGTTGAGCCTTGGGACGATGACCGTTCATGCCGGGCTGGCCGGTGAAGTGGTGTCGCTTGAAGCCGTTTCCCCGTATCAGGTGAGGCGTTTTGGTTTCAAGGCGACCCGTTTGGCCGAGGTGATGCGATTGGGGCTTCCGGTGCCCAAAGGGGTTGTGGTGACCACCGATTGTGTTGACAGGCTCTTGGCTGACGGTGAGAGGGATCCTCTGTTGCTGGATGCCCTGGTTTGGCAGTTGTTGCGGCAGTTGCGCGAGATCGGGCTTGATCTGACTGCAGAGCATCCCCCATTGGTGGCGGTGCGCAGCGGGGCCCCGACGATCATGGAAGGGATTATACCGACGCTGCAATATGTCGGACTCAATGACCAAACGGCCGCAGGTCTCGTGGCGCAATACGGAGAAGAGCAAGTTGAACGGATTTATCTTCGCTTCATCACACAATTTGCCGAAGAGATTGCCGGAGTGGCTCCTGCGGACTTCGCCAAGGTGCTGGAGGCCTTGGAGGGGGCAACCATGTGGGAGCGGGTCGCCCATGCCAAACGGCTGTATCGGGTTTATGCCGACGCCGATTTTCCGGAGGGCGTTGTGGAACAACTCCGAATGGTGGTGGGGGCGATTGCCCGATCTTGGAATGCGGCGGGGGTCGTTCAGCATCGCCGCTTGAATGGCATTGAGGATCATCCTCCGACCGCCTTGATTGTGCAGGAACAAAAATTTGGCGGATTGGGGAAGGATTCGGCCTCGGGGGTGCTTTTTACGCGCAATCCGAAAAGCGGGGCGGCGGGCGATTGGGGCAGCGCCAAGCTCCACGCTGGCGGGGATGAGGTGATGACTGGTTCCGATAGACGTGCCCTGCCGTTACGGAGGTTGTTTTTTTACATGGAAGCGGCGCGGGATTCGCTCCGTGGCATGACGCATCGGTTAGAGTCCCACTTTCACGGTCCCCAAAAGCTTGAATTTGTGGTGCAGGATGGGGAAAGTTGGGTGACGCAGGTGGATCCCATGGTGCTTTGGCCGATGGCGCGGGTGCAGGTGGCCGTAGCGATGAATCGCGAAGGAATCATGACGGATGCGGCTTCCGTCAGATTGGTCAATGATGGGGTTTGGTGGGCGCTGGCCTCGCCCCGTTATCGGCGTCACCCCGGCATGATGTCCGGTTATTTGCTCTCCGGAAAATCCTTGGTCCCGGGAATCGCCAAGGGGAATATCACGTTTGACTATGAAGGCCGGATGTTGCAGCCGTGTGCGGATCGATCCCTAGTCATTGTCCTCGATTATGTGGCGCCGGCCCATTGGGATTGGGTGCTCAAGCATGCCGTGGCGATTGTCTTTGTTGCGTCCCCGCCAGCCCATTTTATTCCGCGGGCCCTGGCTGCGCGGGTGCCGGTGATCCTCTCACCGGGATTTTCGGAGGGGGCCAAGCAGACCCTGGAGGAGGGCGCCAAGGTCTGGTTGGATGCTACGCATGAAGATGGATGGCTCAGTGATCAAGCCACGACGGAGAAGTTGGGGGAACGGGCGCGGTTTTTGCGAAATGAGCTGACTCTGGCGGATATCCAGGGAGAGAACGCGCGTACGGAGGTGGCCACGATCCTAGCGTTTCGGGAGATTCAGGCAAGATATGAACGGTCTCGGACCACGGCCTCTCCCAAAGAGGTGGGGCCCGTTGTCGAATCATTTCTGAGGGAGGCTCAATGGTCAAAACCCCTGTTGGAAGACGCCATTTTTGACCATGGCTGGGGGCGACTGCTGAGTAAGCCCTCTTCGTTAGGGCGTCATGACGGTTATGCCCCTACTAAAGAAGATTTTGTTTACGAAATGAATGTGGAACGAGTGCGCGATTTTGTGACCGCACTTTGGCAACAGGACCCGGGTTCTCCCAAGCGGCTCGCATTGGCCTTTGTCGATACGGAACAGCATGAACATGCCTTCATGAAACACCTGTTTCGGCTCCTGGATGATTCCTTCAAGGGGGCTTTTTTAAACGAGTATGTTCGGGCGGCCCAGAGCTTGAACAGGGCCCCCGGCCGGCCCAGCGGGATCTATCTGTTGAGCCGGTTGGTGTCGCAATTTTTTGACGTCCCCACAATGAGTTTGGCCCCGCTCGGGGAATTAACCGATGAGTCCGTCGAGTTTTTGTCGAGGGAACTCGACGATTTTTATCAGGTCTTGGAGGGCCGCTCGGAAGCGGGACCTCGTTATGCCCGGCTTTATAACCGGCTGGAGGTCCAAGGGATTGCGTTGCGTAACCCGGCGTTGCATGACAAGGCAAAATTGATGAACTACTTTTTGCGGCGGTCCAGTAATGAAGGTTGATGAGGTTTTTTGACTTTAGGAGGAATGTTTGGAGGTCTGTCAGGTAAAGGGTTAATAGATTGCGGCGATGTCCAGCCCAAGAGGGGCATGCCGAAGTCGAAATTGATTTGGAAATCTTTTTCTAAGTTTAAGGCGTGGCGCCAGGATTGTTGCCAGCTTTGGAGCGCCTCCAACTCTCCCGCTGCAAAAATTTTCCTCAACTGCGCATAGTCCAGGCCCATTAAGTCACCGATAAAACGAATATGATTTTCCCATAGACAGGCGACGATCTTTTTTTGTGTCGAATCGGTGGAAGAAAATTGCACTTGTTGGATTGGCAGATCAAAGTGTTTTTGGAGCTTGCTCAACTCCGCATAGAACCAAGTGGCATATTTGGGACCTGAATTCAAAGCGGGAAAGCGAGTATACAGAGTGCTGACAATGGGGAGAGATACTCCTGGCTTATCGGCATCTGGCCCTATTTGTCGTGTGCCGGAGATCAATTCAAAGCCGGCAATCAGTCCCATGATGCATAGCAGGAGAGAACTTTCCTCACGGATTGCATATCGACCGGTACCGGAGGGGGCGTTCACAGCGAGATCTTTGGTTATCTGGGGGGTTTGAAAAAGAGCGAGGGCTTGTGCTGGTTGGGGGACAGCAGTTGGCCTGCCTGCGTAGGCCAGATCCAAACCGCGTAGCGAGAAATAGTCTTGCGTCAACGTTTCGTCACTTGTACCCCCACAAATCAGGGAAACTACCGCCAGCTCCGTTTGCAGGACTAAGTCGGTACAGTAGAGGCCCAAGGTTGGGGGAAAATCTCGTTCCAAGATCAATCGGGCGGAAGTGGCGCTGTCTTGGCACAAAATACCCCGGACGGGGAGGTGAGGGAGGAATCCCAGGGCGCTCACGGAGGTTTGTACCCTGACAAAACGGGTTTGAGTTGAGTCGACACCGAGGGTTTCTGCGGCCCTGCCCAGCAGTCTGTCTTCCGACAATTGGCTCGACCGACGCACAAAGAGCGTATTGGCCCTGAGCTGCCCCAGGAGGGCGCGGAAGAAGGTTAACTGCATGGTTGTAAGCGCTGGTGCCATTTCTAATCTCGTTTATCGGTTTATCAGTGAAAAAGTTGCTTCTCCAGCTCAGGCAGGGCCACCGCCCAATCTTCGATCAGAAAGTCGGCCCCAGCATCAATCAGGCGACGGCGATTTAATTCCCAAGTGAGTCCCGTGCCCTGAGGGACTCCGAAGTTAATGCCACCGAGTTCCTTGACCGTTGCCATCCCATCCGGGGTGTCGTTGTAGAAGAGGATGGTGCCGTGGAAACGCCGTTTAAGGGCCAGAATGGCCTCTTTACGGAACTCATCTTTATCCCTAACAGCGGGCATATTATCCCTGGTGACGACATTCTTGGGGCCTATCAGGTCTAACAGGTCCGCATTTCTTAGTTGGGCCAGGACTTTGGTCCGGCCAACCGCGGCATAGGTAGGGGTCACAATCGGGACGTCTTTTCTGCGATATAGCGAGAAAAGATCCGGGATGCCTCTCATCGGTTGGGGAAATTCGGTCTCGCCGCGCTCATCCATGAAGCTGTAAAATCTATCCGCCGCTGTTTTTGGGGTCAGACCTTTTTTCAATCTGGCCAGGCGTGCGAACACCTCCTGATCTGAAATGCCATAGGTGTTTTCTGCCACCCAGGCCGCTGCGTCGACGGCAGTTCTATGGGGTAGGATGGAGCAATAGGTTTGCTCAAGACTTTCTTTCCAGTTGGGTTCCAGGGTCGTACCGTGGATGTCAAAGATGGCCAGATAAGGCGGTCTAAAATGGGCCGTGCGTCCTTCGATGCGGATCAATCCACGCCGGGATGGAACTGGTGCTACGTCCAGGCGTACGGCGGGACAGGAAACTTCTTTGTGATTCATTGGAAAAGTATCAAGCGCCCCCCGGTAAGCGCTCAGTCCGAGATCATGCAGTCGTCCATTGCTCCCTAAAATACCGAAATTGCGGCCGAGCACTGGGCCCACACTGAAGTCGAGGGGCCGATCTAATAGATCGGTAACTTTGCCTCCAGCCTCTTCCACGAGCAGACTATAAGGAGCATGATCCCAGATTTGCAATTGCCGGGTCCAAGGCAGGCTCAAGGGGGCGCGCATCACGATATCCCCCACACCACCTGCCAGGAGTGCATACCGGCGCGGACTGGGGGCCTGAATAGTCCTTTCCTCCGGAAATCCCCCGTATAAGGTTTGGAGAAATGCCCTATCACCGGGATTGACTTCCCCATGCGACAAGTTGACTAAAGAGCGTAGCAAGATGGCCTCTTGTGGACCTCGAGCAGACACGCAGAGGCGCTTAAAATCCTCGCTCCCATCCAGCGGGGCGGCCCATGAGCCATATCCCTTGATGGCCATCAACAGGAGGCCTTCTTTTTGGGGAAATTGCGGCAGGCGCAAATGCGGAAAACCGATGGCGGAGAGTTGGACGACGCCCTCATTGATTAAGGCCAAGTTGATGGCGTAGTCACGCTGTTCCATGTAATAGGTTGCATCGATTGGATCCAAGACCCAGGTCCTGGCGCCCGAGGTCGGATAAGACACGCGATCAATCCAGAAGTAGGGGTTGTCGATCCTGGTCTTCCCGGGGATGGAGAAGGGTCTTCCCTGGATTAATAAGTCATAGAGGGACTCCGCCGTTTCTTCCCCCATGAAACCATCATGGGGAAACCGATCCGATAGCCAGCGACTTGCCAAGGTCTTGAGCACATAATCGATCGACGTGACCTTGCTGCCGTCAGGCTTGACGGCGGTCCAATAGTCTCCGGATTGCAATAGGTCTTCGGCAAGCCGACAACATTTTAAGACGATGTGAGCCGCAGCCCGGGCGTCGCCAATGAGGATGGCTGGCGCAAAAGAGAGGGTGGGCAGTGGGGGGCGTGTGCTTGGTATCATAGCAACATATATTTCGGCATTTACGGGAAAAAGGTGCGGATTTTTTTAGGGGGGACGATTAACCCCAGAGGAAGGTGACCGGGATCTGGACCTCCGGATGGAGCGACTTATGGACCGGGCAGCCCAGGGCGGCGCGTTCCAGGAGTTCTTGATCGGATTTTTTGATCCCGGCGGGGCCGGTGATGACCACCTTGAGGCTCCCAATACGGCGGGTGGGTTGACTAGTCATCTCTTTTTCGACGCTGGTCTTCATCCCTGTGAGGTCAATCTGGTGGCGCTTGGCGACGATCCCCATGGTGATGGCCATGCAACTCCCGAGGGCCGTGGCGACCAGGTCGGTGGGGGAGAAGCTGCTGCCCTTGCCCTGGTTGTCGACCGGGGCGTCGGCGATCAGGTGGGTCCCGGACGGGGTGTGGATGGCCTCGACATCGAGGTCGCCCCGATAAGTCATTTCGATTTTGACCATGTTTCTTGATTATCGGGTTTGTGTGGGAATTCAAGTTTTTTTCCGCAACCTATTGGGCCTTTTGTCGATATAGGGGCATGTTTTTTGTTAATGCAAAGTTTAAAGGTCCAATGGCACAACTCTATGGCTCATTGCTGGAATTAGCCAAGATGACTCCCGTGTGGCCGGGATCGCCCAATCATGAGAGTGCTAAGTCCTCTGTGCAGGAGGTAGTGAGTCGTTTTGTGGGAAAAGTAGAAATGGCACGGAGGCAGGCAAGGATTGATCAGTCGGAGTTGCTCGAACTAACGCGTGCGGCGGCCCGTTTCTCGCAGGGCTTGGTGGTGATGGTGACGAATCGGCTCGTTATGGGTGATGACCTAGCGGTTCCTATTGCCGTGCTTGCAGGGGTGACCTCATTTTTGTCTGACGAAACAGTCTTGCCGGGAGTGATCGGTAATATGGGTAAGGTATTGCACGAGCGGGCGCAGTTGGTTTGGGATGCTACTCAAAATCCCTCGGCGGGTGAACGTGTCATGGCGATGCGTAACATGCTCGATCTTGCAGGAGTCTCTAATGAGGGATGGCGTGAGTTGTTGGCTAACACCAGAATAGTGGCACGTCCTATTCCACCTGTTGAAGTTGCACCGCCACCGAGTGCTCCCGCAGTGCCTATATCATTATCATTGCCAGCGGAAGTGATGGCACCAGAAACTCCTGTGGTCGAAAGTCCGCCATCACGACCATCGCTTTGGAACCGAATCTCTAACGAACAGCCTATCGCCTCACGGCTGACACTGGCAGGCGTTGAGTTCCCGGCTATTGAGAAGCTTTTATGGGTGGAGTTTATTGGCAAGGTGGCCCTTCAGATCAACAGTCGTTGGGGCGCGGGGGCTGCACGATTGACCCTGGTAGGGATGGTGGCCGGTCATGAATTAACGGTGGAGTTTTCCAAAAAAGCCCAACAGCGCATCTTGGAAATCACCATCACGGGCAGCGACACCCCGACGGTGAGCGCGCTCAAACGTTTTGTCCCGATGGATTTTTCTTATTGAGGAAGGTGGGATTGGAATGAAACTCCATCTTTTGTCCTGATGACGGATGGGCCAGTGTGATCCTCGTGCTATGAAGGCACATCCGTTCTGCCGTGGGACCTCCGTACAGTCTGTCGCCTAAAATGGGATGGCCGATGGCCGCCAGATGCGCCCGGATTTGGTGGCGGCGGCCGGTTTTGATTTGGATTTTTAGGGGGGTTGTTGTAGGGGCGCTGCTTGCTGCGCCCTCCAACTGGGGCACATCCCAATTGGAGGAGGGCGCAGCAAGCAGCGCCCCTACAGAAAAGGGGGTATAAACCGTCACCGCCTCCTGCGCCTTGCACCGCCTAGCCTCCACGACATTTCGATAAACCTTGACCCGCTTGGCGCTCTTCGGGTCCGGCCCAATCGGTAGCTTGATGGTCCCCGCCTTGTTCACCACCCCCGAGACCACGGCCACATATTCCTTGCCCACCTTATTTTTGGCAAAAAGTTCACGGAGTTTTTGGTGGGCCATCTCATTGCGGGCAAACAGGACCAGGCCAGAGGTCTCCACATCCAGTCGATGGGTCGCGCCGTAGTCGGGAAGATGTTGTAGCTCGGGGTATTGGGGCAGGAGCTGTTCGGCCACATTGGGGCGGGTGGAACCGGCTAGGGGATAGACGGCGATTCCAGGGGGTTTTTCAATGACTAACAGATCACCATCTTGATGATGGACCAAGATCACTGATAACTCATCCCGATCCACGCAATGACCAAATTAGAAAAGGCATGAAACAGGATCGAGGCGGTAATGGTTTGGCGTTGCTCTCGCAGCCAGGCAAAGACCAGTGAGGGAAAGAAGATGGAAAAATGCCACCATTGCAGCGCGATGATGCTGTGGGAAAAGGCAAACAGGAGGCAGGTGACCAGGGCCCCCTGGCTGAGTGAAAGACCCAGACATGATATTTTTTTGGGGAACCGTTCGGCCAAGAGGCCTTGCAGGTAACCGCGAAAGAAAAATTCTTCGGGTAGGGCGACTAAAAAAAGTTGGGTGAGAGTGACGGTGCCCAAGGCTTCAAAGGATGCGGGGCTGAAAGACAGGTTGAAAAATATTTTTTGATACCAATGGCTGAAGACGAGGAAGGGCGGGAAGATCAACAAGACCGTCAAGCCGAACAGTCGCAGGCTCCCCATGAGATCGGCCTTCGATCGCTCAAACCAGAGGAGCGGATCGCGGCGTCCCTCGCCGCGCAGGGTCAAATGCAGGACCGGGGCGTAGATCAATAAAATGGCCGAATAGGTGGAAAGATAGTTGCCAATCATCGGAATGGCACGCAGTTGGTAAAAACATTTGAGGACGAGCAGGACCGCGATCAGGAGGATGATGGCTTCTTGTGGGAGATTTCTTTTCATTTTTTACGGGCCAAATAACGATAAAAAAATACGGCAATGAGGCAGATGACAATCCCGGTGATTTGCGCGGTGGAGAGCAGGCCGTTAAAGTAGACCCCGCGATCGACGTCGCCGCGAAAGATCTCGATGAAGGCGCGCGGGATGGTCCAGCCCATCACCAAGACACAGGTGGTTTGCCCCGTGAAGGTGCGATGTTTATATACCCAGTTGACGCCCAAGAAGAGGAGGGTCGCATGGATCAGAGAATAAATTTGGGTCGGATGCAGGGGTAGGTTGGGGTAATAGTAGTAAGCGGTCGAGGCCGGGTCGGAAAAAGTGATCGCCCAAGGGAGATTGGTGGGCTTTCCATAGCAGCAACCGGTGAGCAGGCAGGCGACCCGCACGAAAAATTTGACAATCGGGGCCCCGGCGGCCAGGACATCGAAATAAATCAGTGTCGGCAGTTTGCGGATGCGAAAGTAGGCCCACAAAGATAAAACAACCCCGATAAAACCCCCATAGGAGACAAAGCCTCCCCGCCAAAACTCAAAAACCCGCATGGGTTTTTCCCAATAGTAGGCCGGCGCTTCGACGACGATATGAAAGATCCTGCCGCCCAGGATGGCCGCAATCATCCCGATCATGCCCATATCGAGGATCACCTCGGGGCGCAGTTTTTCGCGATGGGCGAGGTAATACATGTAAAAGGTGGCGGCAAGCGTGGCCACCATGAGGAAGAAAAAGAACGAAGGAATCCGGGTGGAGCCAATTGTAAAAATAAAGGGACGCATTACTTTTTAAAACCGCGCGCAATCAGCCACGCGACGGAACAACTAATCGCCATATCGGCGACATTAAACGAGGGCCATTCCAGCTTAAAATTCCAATGCAACACCGTGGCCCAGGAATCATACCAGTGAAAGGAGAGAAAATCGACCACTTCTCCGCGTACCAGCCGGTCAAAGATGTTTCCCGTGGCCCCTCCCAAAATCAAGGCGAGGGCGACATAGGGGCCAAAAGTGCTTTCTTCCGACTTGATAAAATAGATCCCAATGGCGGCCACCGCGAGCAGCGAGGTGGCGTGAAAGAACGGGATGCGCAGGTGATCCGGCAGTTGCGACATGAAGCCAAAGGCGGCCCCCCGGTTGGTGATGTGGACAATGTCAAACAGGCCGGGGATGACGGTAAAACTTTCCCCAATTTGCAGATGGCGCACGATCCATAATTTGGTGAGTTGGTCGACGGCAAAGACGAGCGGGAGAATGATGGCCAGGAGTTGATAGCGCAGCCGATTCATGTCGTGACCACCTCGAGACAGCGGCCACAAAGTCCCGGATGCTCCGTGGCTTGCCCGACTTGCGTGGACCAGGTCCAGCAGCGCTCACATTTTTGGCCGTCCGCATGGGAGATGGCGACAAACAGGGTGGGAAAATGCTCCATCGGTTCCGCCCCGGGAGCAATGTGAATGGCCCACTCCACCTGTGAGACGAGCAACAGGGAGGCCAAGGAGTTGCGGAAGGGTTCGAGGATGCTTTCCGGCTCTCCGGTGGCGGTCAAGGTGATCTTGGCCTCCAGGGCATTGCCGATCTTCTTTTCTTGCCGGGCCTTTTCCAAAACCTTTAAGATCTCGCCGCGGATATCGGCCAAATGTTCCCAGCGACTGGAGAGTCCCTCGTTGAGGAGGGCGGTGTCTTGTTCCGGAAAATCGCTCAGGTGGACGGACTCCGATTTGCCGGGAAACGCGGGAATATGTTGCCAGACTTCTTCGGCGGTGAAGGCCAGGATCGGGGCGCTCAATTGGGCCAGGACCACGGCAGTCCGGCATAAGACGGTTTGGGCGGCCCGGCGCGTGGGGCTATTTTTACCGGAGACGTAGAGCCGGTCTTTGAGGATATCGAGATAAAAAGCCGACAGGGTCACGGTGCAGAACCGATTGAGCTCATGGAAGATGACGTGAAAATTATACTCCTCGTAAGCCTCTCGAGTGCGGTGGATGAGTTTTTGCAACTGATGCAGCAGCCATTGATCGATTTCTTCCAGTGCTGCATAGGGGACTTGCATGGTGGCGGTTTCAAAGTCCGAAAGATTGCCCAAGAGAAATCGGCAGGTGTTGCGAATCTTACGATAGGCCTCGATCAGACGGTTCAGGATTTCTGGAGACACCCGGATGTCATGCCGGTAATCTTCCGCGGCGACCCAGAGCCGCAACACATCGGCGCCATATTGTTTGAGGACCTGCTCTGGTGGCAGGTAGTTTTTGGCCGACTTGGAATATTTTTTTCCGGTGCCGTCGACGACAAACCCATGGGTCAAGACGTTTTGGTAAGGGGGACGATTACGGGTGCCGAGTGAGGCGATCAGCGAGGAATGAAACCAGCCGCGATGTTGATCGCTCCCTTCAAGGTAGAGGTGGGCCGGAAACTCCAGGTCCGAATTTTTTTCCAGCACCGCCGCAAAACTGACTCCTGAGTCAAACCAGACATCCAAGATGTCTTCTTCTTTTTTCCAATGAGACCCCTGACAGGAAGGGCATGTCCTGCCGTTTGGCAAAAAATCTTCGATAGGATGAGCAAACCAGGCGTCGGCGCCTTCTTGTTCAAACAGGTCGGCAATTTTCCGGATCGACTCGGGTTCCAATAAATGATGGCCGCAAGCTAAACACTGAAAGGCCGGAATGGGGACGCCCCAGCTACGCTGCCTGGAGAGGCACCAGTCGGGTCGTTTCTCGACCATATTGTAGATCCGATCCCGACCCCAAGTGGGGATCCAGTTGACGCGCCGGATCGCGTCTAAGCATCGGGCCCGCAAATCTCCTTCGGAGAGGGAGACAAACCATTGTTTGGTGGCCCGAAAGATCACTGGGTTTTTGCAGCGCCAGCAATGGGGATAAGAATGTTGAATTTTATCTTCATGAATCAAATGGCCGGAGGTGCGGAGTCGCTCGGTGACGAGCGGATTGGCCTCGACGATATTTTTTCCCACCCATTCCGGGACGCCCACCTCTGCGGTGAATCGTCCCCGATTGTCCACCGGGGTCAAGATGGGTAAGTCATAGGCGAGCCCCACCTGGTGGTCGTCCTCCCCATGTCCGGGGGCGATGTGGACGCAACCGGTGCCACGTTCCATGGTGACATGTTTGGAGAGGAGGAGGCGCGAATCGCGATCCAGAAAGGGATGGCGAGCCACCTTGTTTTCCAATTTTTTGGCGGAGAAGCGATCCAGGATCACCGGTTCGCCTTTGATCCCCAGCAGGGTGGCGAAGGCGTCGACCAAGCTTTTGGCGATCACATAGACCTTGCCTTGATGTTCCAGGGCGACATAGTCAAAATTCGGGTGAAAGGCGATGGCCAGGTTGGCCGGGATGGTCCAGGGCGTGGTGGTCCAGATCACCACGTAGACATCTTTGCCGGCCAATTTTGGCAACTCCAAATCTTGTTGGATCGAAAAAGCGACGTAGATGGAGGGCGATTCGTGGTCTTCATATTCGACCTCTGCCTCGGCCAGGGCGGTTTGACAGTGCGGGCACCAGAGGACGGGCTTGAGGCCATTGTACACAAGTCCCTTCTCAACCAACTGACCGAACTCCCGGCAGATGGTGGCCTCATAGGCGAAGTTCATGGTCAAGTAGGGCTGATCCCAGGTGGCAAAGATGCCCAGACGCTGGAAATCAGCACGTTGCAGGTCCACAAATTTTTGCGCGTAGGTTCGGCATTCCTGGCGGATCTCCAGTTTGGAAAGGGTGCGCTTTTTGGGGCCTAAGTTTTTATCCACCTGGTGTTCGATGGGGAGGCCGTGACAGTCCCAGCCCGGCACGTAGGGGCAAAACAGGCCGGACATGCTTTTATACTTTAAAATAATATCTTTGAGGGTCTTGTTGAGGATGTGGCCAAAATGAATCGACCCGTTCGCGTAGGGTGGGCCATCGTGGAGGATAAAACGGTTGCGCGTCCGGTTTTTGTCGAGGATTTTTTGGTAAAGCTTGTCCGTATCCCACTTTTGTAAAAAGCGGGGCTCCTTCTCCGCGAGATCCGCTTTCATCGGAAAGTCGGTCTGGGGGAGGTTGAGGGTTTGCTTATACTCTACGGATTTATTCTTGGACTCCGACATTGGTCATTTCAAAATCTTCCCGTCGCAACAGGTCGGCCATTTTGTTTAATACCCGACGTTCCTCCCGACCACTCGAAATGACATGGTTAACCAGACTTCTGACCGGGGTGGAGATAGTCACGACCGATTTGCCTCCCTCCTCTTCAATAGAGATTTCCACACGGTAATAAGCCCCGGTAGTGCCATAATCTTTGCGCTCAAACAGGTCGAGGTAATGGGAGTTGGATTTGGTGCTCATCCAACCACTGCGGATCGACCCTTTGGCCTCGTCCGAATCGTCAATTTTATACCCCAGCATATCCAGGGCCTTTTTGCCGCTCTCAAAGGTTTCTTTGGCGGGGGCGCTGAATTTTTTCTCAATCGTGGCGGCGGCAGGGTGATCCTTGCCATAAACCAAGACCTTGGTGCAACCGGTGGTGGCAAGCAGGGCGATCAGCAGCGGAAGATATTTCATGAAGACCTTTTTTGGGCGTCCCCATTATGGGGGCGCAAATAACAATACAGAGCCGTTGCCACCAAGAACATGATGATACTGACAAACTGAGAAGTGGACAGCCACCCCGGGATCACAAAACCGCGGACGACATCACCGCGAAAGGTTTCCAAGATTGACCGTGCCACGCTGTAGAGAACGATATAGAGAAGAAAAACTGCCCCGTCAAATTTTTTCCTCCGACTGGCGAGCGTCAAAATTAAGAAGATTCCCAGCTCAGCGGCCATCTCCATGAGTTGGCTAGGGAAGAGCGGGATGCCGGCCGGGGCCAGGGAATATTCCGTGGCTGGGAAGGTGAGGGCCGCAAAAAAACCATCGGCGGGGCGTCCGTAGCAACAACCGGCGGCCAGGCAACCCAGGCGACCAATCGCATGCCCCAGGGCCACCCCGGGCATAAAGAGGTCGGCGACCTTGAAAAACGGCAGGCGATGTTTCTTTAAGTAAAAGATGCTAACTAAGATGGAACTGATCAGCCCGCCGTAAAATACCAGGCCGCCTTCCCAGATGCGAAAGATACCTAAGATGTCCAAGGCGTAACGATGCCATTCGACGATAATATAGAGAAGCCTTGCCCCCACCAGGGTGGCGAGGATGATGTAAAAGGCCAGGTCCATCACGATGTCAGGCGCGATCCCAATTTTTTTCCCCTCCCGCACCGTCCAGGTGATCCCCACGACAAAGCCCAGCGCGACTAAGACGCCGTATGTGTAAACTCGAATACCACTGAAGAGGGGGATTTCAAATAAGAGAGGGTGCATTGGCGCAGAATATACTGAGCCAAACAGAATTGTAAAGGGAAGTACAGGTATCGATGGTTTCGGGTAGGGGTTCAAAATTTTGAACCCCTACTAAAAAGGAAGCCCCCCGGGGGCAACCGGGGGGCTCTTGCTTGGGGCATCCTGCCGGGGAACCTCTCCTTGCGGAGAGGGTGGCAGGGCTAGGGCTCGGGTTAAGCTAGCACAAAATTAATATTTGGGTAGTCATTTCAGCTTGGCGATGGATCCAATGACACTATTATTGCCGCCAGCACTGATGGATACCGTATCGGTTGTCCCTTCAATCATAAAATATTGAATCGCCGTTGACTCCACCGACGCCTGGATCGGAAAAGAGGTGGGGGTGGAGATGGTGGGCCCGCTTAAGACTGTCCCTCGGCCGTCATCGGCGTTGCATCGGAGGCAAATCCCCGTGTAGTTTCCGGTGACGGGGTGGACCTCGCGGGCTTGATAATTATAGCGGGAATCATCGGTCGCTCCGCTGCCAGAAAGGGCGATGGCCATCGACCAGTTTTTGACAAAATCATTGAAGTCATCGAAGCTGCTTTGGGTCCCGGCAAAGGCCGTCTCAATATTGCTGATACTGGTTTTCGAGGTGTTTAACAGGCGTTTGATAAAGGCATTGCCGTCCGCGCTTTGTTCGTAAAGATACCGAATGAATAGGTAACTCATGCCACGTTCCGCCAAGCCAGGGGCAGTGGATGGGGCCAAGGGGCTCGTCTGAGGATTGGCCAAAGCCAGACGTACCCTGGAGGGATTTTCCCGGCCAAAACCGGTGATGTCTTCCGCAAAATGGGAGAGGGCTTCATTGAGCCAGGAGACTTCCGGAGAGCCGCCATTGAGAAAGACATGTTGTTGAAAGCTGGTCATGTGTTGGTATTCGTGGGCCAGCACGCCGGGGAGGATATTGTGAATCGTAAAATCGACCGAGACATTGGGGCCAAAGCTGCCCTGCGGGTCCGGGACCATGGTGAAAAACATCTCGCGCTCGTTGGAGGCCGGGTTGCCGGAGCTTTGCACATAAAGATCGCCCGGAAAGAAAAATCCGGTGACGAGGCCGCCCGAAGTGGCCATCTTATTGAGGATGGGGGTCATCAAGATGGTCATCGTGCCATCATTGTTGATGTCTGACTCTTGCCCAAATATATCTCGCTCGAGCGGGAGGGCAATGTCTTCAAATTCTGAGGCCAAGGTGTCCACGTCCTCATCCACCACTAAGTTAGCGGCATCGTTGTCGACATAGACCAACAGGTTGCTGGTTTTAACCCGGAGGGTGGCGGTGACGGTTTTATACGAGCTAATCGAGCTCATACTGGAAAGAACGCGGAAGGATTGTGTGTCTCCCACGGTTTCAGCTTTATTCAATGCGGCCAAGGAAGAGGTCTTAAACGGTTCAAACTCATCTGATTGCGAAAATATCTCGGAGGATTCCATGAGGTATTGATGGAATTGAATCTCCTCCGGTTCCTCCGGTTTGACTGGGTCAGCCATGGAGAGCCCTAATCTCGAGCTGGTGGCATTGACAGGAGAGCTGGCCGAACTATTGATCGCAATGGTGGTGTTACTGGAGCTGGTTGGGACCAGCGCCACCAAGTATTTATCTTGGGCTTGTTGGGGAGTTACTTGGGCGCTGCTTATTGACAGGTTGAGTTCCAGCGTTTGGACGTCCTGGAGCGCAAGCCCTGATAAACTTTCAAAGCCGCCTCCGATGCTACTGACGGTGTTGGTGGCCGCGCTTTGCCCGCTGCTGCCGGTACCGCTGCTGCTGCAAGAAGTTGTGATGAGAAGTGCCGCAAAAGTTAAAACGACGACTGATCTGCCCCCCCGCTGTCCCCTCAATGCCCCCTCCTCGGTTCTTGAATGGTTGTTTGAACCTACGGAGAGGAGTTAGATGCAAATTTAGTTCCATGATGTCATTTTTGATAATAAAAACTTATGGTATTAAAAAAGTCGTTATTTTCTAATATTTTATATTAATTGTATACTGATCAATATGATGAAGTAATGGGGGAAATGGGGTGATATTGAACCCATTTAGAGGGTAAACGCGACTATCCTATCAATTTGATAAAGTCATTTTGATAAAAATGACTGTTAATTGAGGTCGTTTTTACTGTCATTGCGCAGCGCGGCGATGCTGATGGGGAGTTCCAGCTGATCTTCTTCGACGGCGGGTTTGAGATAGACGACCATGCCGCGGCCGTCTTTTTTGGCCTGGTACAGGGATTGGTCCGCCTCCCGCAAAAAATTACCGGCGGAGGTTAAGCGCGGATGAAAAGAGGCAATGCCAATGCTGGCCGAGAGGGGAAATATTTTTTTCTGATCGACGAAGGGGGTGTTCTTGATTTTTTTTAAGATACGTTCTCCGAGTCGACAGGCGGATTTTGCGTCGGTCTCCGGGAGCAGGACGGAAAACTCATCGCCACCATAACGGGCGATGCTATCCACCGAACGAACCGTCTCGCGCAACATTTCTGCCACGTTGATCAAGACCTGATCCCCTTTGGGGTGCCCACACGTGTCATTGATCATTTTGAAGCCGTCGAGATCGATCATCACCAGCGAAAGCGGACGCCAATAACGCTTGGATCGGGCAAACTCCTTTTCCAGGCCCTCCAAAAACCAGCGATGGTTGTAAAGATTGGTCAAGCCGTCTTTTTCCGCCATTTCCTTGAGACGTTTCTGCGCCGCGAGCAATTCATCGCGCATTTTTCTTTTTTCCAAGGCGGTGCCAATAATGTGAAAGAGGGCCACCGTGTCGAGTTCTTCCTTGAGAATGTAATCATCAACCCCTAACTTGAAGGCCTCGCGTACAACTTCAATATTCCCCTCGCGAGAAATGACGATGACCGGGATCTCATAGTCGAGGTTCCTTTTTAGAATGAGCAGCAAGGTCATGACGTTGACCTCGGGTGGGCTATGATCCGTGATAATGAGGTCAAAGCGTCTCTGCGCAAGGGCTCGAACCGCCTCGGCATTGCTGAGGACGAACTTTATTTTAGCGGCGATCTTGGAGCGCGTGAGCGACTCCTTAATCAACTGATGATCCCCACGATGAGGATTAATTATTAATATGGTTAATATTTCTTTTTCCATTTTAATGAGCCCAAGCCGACTAGAAGTTAGGATTATAGCCTAAAATTATTTTTTGACAATAATTGCTTTACAAGTGATGTCCCCGTAGATAGGTTTCAGTTCTCATTTCTTTTATGGGCATCACGATCATTCAAAAAAGCGATCTTTCCCAGAAGAAAACCAACCCCAAGATTGCCTTGGTGCTGGCGGGTGGCGCCATTACCGGTGGGACCTTCAAGGTCGGTGGCCTCAAGGCCCTTAATGACTTTTTGGTCAACCGAAAGGTGACGGATTTTGATATTTATGTGGGGCTCTCCGCCGGCGGTTTTTTGGCGGCGCCTTTGGCGGGAGGTATTTCTCCGGAAGAGATGTTGAAGAGCTTGGATGGAACCTCCGAGTATTTCAGCCAGTTATCCCCCTTTCATGTTTATTGGCCGAATTTTAGCGAGTATCTTGAGCGGCCACTGTCTTATCTTTACCGGCGGGCCACTTATTTGCCCGGTATCTTGTACGATTTTGTCCGGAGCTCGCCCAAATTGTGGCCGTTGTTTCGGGATAATTTTATGCAATTTGTGAGTCATCCTAATTATTCCAACCTGGAGTCGATGCTGAAGCCATTGGCGCGCGTGGTTTACTCCACGCGCTCTATGCCTTCTATCTCCCAGGGGCTCCCGACGGGTTTGTTTGATAATCACCGCCTGGAAAAATATCTGCGCACCAACATGGAACGCAATCGCTTGACGAACAATTTCAAGACATTGCGCCGGGTGCGAGGGAAGTCCTTGTATATTGTGGCGATGGATATTGATACGGCGGAGCGGATTATTTTTGGCCCCGATGAGAAGAGCGATGTGAGCATCTCCCAGGCGGTGCAGGCCTCTTCGGCGATGCCGGGATTTTATAAGCCGGCTCGGATTAAGGGTGTTGATTACGTGGATGGGGCGGTTCGTCGTACGACGAACATGGATATTGCGATTAAAAAGGGTGCGGATTTGGTGGTGTGTTACAACCCGTTTAGGCCTTTTAACAATCGGATTGTTTTGGAATACCTGCGAGAAGAAGATAAGTACGTGACGAAAAATCGGCGTATTTCCGATAACGGCGTCCTGATGGTGATTAACCAGGTGTTTCGGACCATCCTGCATACCCGGATTCGTTATTATATCGATCAGATCCAGAACGATCAAAATTTTAAGGGTGATATTATCCTGATTGAGCCCAAGGAAGACGATGCCGCTTTCTTTGAGATGAATCCATTCGCTTTTTGGAATCGAGCCAAGGCGGCTCGGCATGGGTTTACAACGGTGCGTGAGTCTATCGAGGCACGCTATGATGAGATCTCGGCCATTCTTAACTCCTATGGCATCGAGACCACTAGGGAGATTGTCGATCTTGATTACCTAAAGATTTCCAAGCCCACCTCCGATGATGCAACCGTCATGACCATCCTCGAGAAAGAGTCCCCGAAGAAGGGGACCAAACAGCACCCGCTGGAGCTTGTGTCCAACGGGTAAATCCATGAAGATTCACAGTGTGTCAGAACTCGTGAAGGCTATCAAAGATAGTCTTGCCGCTTTTCCACCGCTCTGGGTGAGCGGGCAGGTCTCTAATTTTTTTGCGGCCTCGACGGGGCATTTTTATTTCACCTTGAAGGATGCCCAGACCCAGATCAAGGCCGTGATGTTTCGTGGGGCCAATGTGCAGCTGAAGTTTAGGCCTGAAAATGGACTTGAGGTCCTGGCCTACGGTCAGCTCTCTCTCTACGAGGCTAGGGGGGAGATGCAGCTGATTTTGGAGCATTTGGAACCGCAGGGCGTGGGCTCCCTGCAATTAGCCTTTGAGCAACTGAAGAAAAAATTAGACACGGAAGGGCTTTTCTCCCCGGAACGCAAACGCCCCCTTCCCATGCTCCCGCATACCGTGGGGATTGTGACCTCGCCAACGGGGGCGGTCATTCACGATATGATCCAGATTATGACGCGGCGGTTTCCCACCATCCAAATTTTACTGCATCCGGTGGCCGTCCAAGGGCCCAAGGCGGGGCAGGAGATTGCGCTGGCTCTTCAGGCCTTGGATCAACGGGATGAGGTGGATGTGATCATTGTGGGGCGCGGGGGCGGATCGATGGAGGACCTTGCAGCTTTTAATGAGGAGGTGGTGGCGCGGGCGATTGTGGCGTGCCGGCATCCCGTGGTCTCGGCGGTGGGCCATGAGACGGATTTTACCATTGCCGATTTTGTGGCTGACTTGCGCGCGCCAACACCTTCGGCGGCGGCTGAATTGGTGGTGCCGGTTAAGCGCGAGTTGTTGGCTGCGATTGCCAATCTGCGCGGACGTTATGGGCGCTGCATGGAACAAAAAATGGAACAAAGCTGGTTGTTGCTAAAGCAATGGCGGGCTTATTTGCGCGACCCCAAAAAAATATGGGTTGAAAAAGTCCTTAAAACCGATCATTTCATCATGCAAATGATTACCACGGTGCAACATCAAGTGACGGTGACTCGAGAACGGCTGAAGGGCTTGAGGGGGCGGCTCGACCTCCTGGGACCCCAATCGGTGCTGAAACGGGGTTATTCGATCACGCGGATGGTTGGAGGTTCCCTGCCGCTCCGGTGTGCCGCAGACGCGGCACCTGGGATGGCCCTGGAGATCAAGCTTTATGAAGGATGTATCAACGCCAAGGTGACGGGATGAAAAAAGAAAAATTTGAACAGGCCTTGGAGCGATTGGAAGTGTTGGTGGAGACGCTTGAGACCGGCAATCTCCCCTTGGAAGAAACGCTCAAGGTTTTTGAAGAGGGCATGAAGCTCGCCAGTTTTTGTGAGACCAAGCTGAATGAGACGCAGAAAAAAGTGGAAATGCTTATTAAAAATCAATCAGGCCAGACAGAGGTCGTTGATTTTGATCTCGCGACGGAGTCCGAATGAGTTCTGTCATGGATGATTTTTTTACAGAGAAGAAGCAGCCGATCGAGGCCTATTTGAAGGCCGCTTTGGCGGGACCTGTCAATAAATTGCTGGAGGCCATGCGCTACAGTCTGGAGGCCGGCGGTAAAAGGCTCCGACCGGTGTTGGTGATGGCGGCTTATCAGGCGTGTTTGCCGATAGGGGAGGCCCCTTGTCATGACCTCGTACTCCCTTTTGCGGCGGCCTTGGAGATGATTCATACCTACTCCCTGATCCATGATGACTTGCCGGCCATGGACAACGACGACCTGAGGCGCGGCAAACCCACCTCTCATAAGGTTTTTGGGGAGGCGGCCGCCATCCTTGCGGGAGATGCCTTACTCACGGAGGCCTTTTCCATCATGGCTCAGACGAAGTTTCCGGGCCATGAGGCCCTGCTGTTGACCGTGATCGCGGATATTGCGGCGGCCTCCGGGGCCTTTGGCATGGCGGGTGGCCAGTGGTTGGACTTGGAGGCGGAAGGGAAGCACATTTCGGCGGCTGAGTTGGAGAATTTACATCGTCATAAGACGGGATGCCTGATTGAGGTTTCCGTGACCACCGGGGCCAAGCTGGCTGGTGCGAGCGGGTCTTCTTTGGAGGCCATGGTGACGTACGGTCGCAGCATTGGCTTGGCGTTTCAAATCGCTGATGACATCCTGGATGTGGAAGGTGGGGCCGAGGCCATGGGCAAAAATACCGGAGGGGATGCCCGCAAGCACAAATCAACCTATCCCGGTTTGTTGGGTTTGGCGGCCTCCAAGGCAAAGGCCGGCGCCTTAAAACAACAGGCGATCGATGCCTTGCAGCCCTTTGGTGAGCGTGGCGAGTCGTTGCGTCAGATTGCTGAATATATTGTGACGCGGAATAGCTAAGGAATAATGGCGATTTTTAGGGGGGTTTCCTTCACCCCTTTTTGAAACACTTGGTTCAAATCCTTCAACCGGCGTTCTCCACCGATCATATTCTTGACCTTGATCTTTCCTTCGGACAAAAGGGCGATGGATTTGGCGAAGTGAAACGGGGTGTGATGGAAGACACCGAAGAAATTCAACTCCTCGTAGTGGGTTCGATGGGTATCGAGCGAGACTTGGGTTCCCTTGGCACAGCCGCCGTAGAAACAGACACGGCCCCCTTTGCGGACGAGACGGGTGGATAATTCCCAGGTTTCAGGCATGCCAGCCGCCTCCACCACGGCATCCGGGCCATAACCGCCATTGGCCAATTGATGAACTTCCTTGACCGGGTCTTCCGTATCCAGGACGCTGACCACATGATCGGCCCCGAATTGTTTGGCGGCCGCCAATTTTTCCGGGGTGCGTCCCACGCAAATGACCTTGGCCCCCATTTGTTTCGCCAGTTGCACAAAAAACAGGCCGCAAGGACCGGCCCCAACAATGCAGATGGTTTCGCGTGCGTGCAATTGGATCCGGTCCATGCAATGGACCACACAGGCGAGCGGTTCCGCCGCCGCGGCCTCTTGAAACGGGAGCGCATCGGGGATCCGATGGAGATTTTTTTCGACAATGCGAGACGGGATCTTGATGTATTCGGCATACGCCCCGGTGAGAAAGAGCAGGTCTTCACACAGGTTAAACTGTTCGTGGTGACAGTAAAAGCAATGGCCGCAAGGGGCTGAATTGGCCGCGACCACCCGGTCGCCCACCCGAAAATTTTTTACGGCCTGCCCCAGCGACACAATTGTCCCCGCCATTTCATGACCAAAGGGGGCCGGGATGTTTTTTGCGAGCATAGGATGGCCCCGGCGGAATAGTTTAAAATCTGTCCCGCAGGTCAGGGAGGCGCCAATTTTCACGAGCACTTCATGGTCCGATATTTCGGGCACATCGGTCTCAACCACTTGCATGTGTTCAGGCCCATACCAGAGGGCCGCTTGCATCTTCATAGGATTTTCCTTGGAATAAGCCTAGTTAGATGGTCCCCCGGGTAAAGTCAATCGCCGCTTTTTCGGATCATTTGGGCCACTGAACTGACCCATCCTGGTGTGCTATTGAGACAAGGGACGAGTGTGAAGCTGGTGCCGCCATTGTCTAAAAATGATTCCTTGGCGCGGATGCCGATTTCTTCCAGGGTCTCCAAACAATCCGCGACAAAGGAGGGGCAAAAAACCAGCAGGCGTTTTTTGCCCTTGCGGGCCAGTTGCGGGATGACCTTATCCGTATAGGGTTGCAACCAAGGGGTGCGACCCAAGCGAGATTGGAAGGATAGGGAATAGGTGTCAGGGGCGAGGGCCAGTTTTTGGGCCAAGGCCTGAGTGGTGTGGTGCACATGGGCTCGGTAGCAAAAATGATTTTGGTCATTCATCAGCTCGCAGCAGTCGGATTTTTCTAAACAGTGGTTGCCGCTCGGATCGCTTTGCACAATGTGTCGCTCGGGCAAGCCGTGAAAACTAAAAAGCACATGGTCTGGTTTTAGCTGTTGCAGGAGGGGCCGTCCCAAGGCGGCGTAGCTCTCGAGAAATCCTGGATCCTGATAAAAGGGGGGGATGGAAGTCAGGGTGGGGATGTTGGTGGCCTTGGCCAGGTGTTGCAACACCTTCTCCAGGGCCGTGCCGGTGGAGGAAGAGGCGTATTGCGGATAGAGTGGCACTATCTTGAGGGACGAAATGGAGTGTTCTAGGAGAAAATTTAGCGCGCTGGTAATGGAGGGATTGCCATAACGCATCCCGAGTTTGACCAGATACGGATCGCCCAATTCTTTTCCCACGGCATAGGTCAAGGCCTCGGAGTGGTGGAGGAGTGGTGAACCCTGGGTGCTCCAGATTTTTCGGTACGCCTCGGCCGAACGCCGGGAACGAAACGGGAGGATGAAGAGATGGACCAGCAACCAGCGAGCGATGGGGTGGATATCGATGACACGGGGATCCGATAAAAATTCTTTCAGATAGGTGCGTACCGCTTCTTTATCGGGTTGCTCCGGCGTGCCAAGATTGATGAGTAAGACGCCAGTTTTCATGAGGGGGTGGGGTAAATAATGGCCTTCATGGTTTCGCGTCGCACCGTTTTGTCAACGGCCGCGGGGATTTCTGAAAGGGCGAAGGCCTCCCATCCATAACTTTTTGGGGTGACAAACCGGGAGGCCAGGAGTGCCAAGGCGCGCCGCAAATCGGGTGGTGTCGACGAGTAGGTGGAAAGTACGGTCAATTCGCGATGGTATAATTCATTGATGGGAAATGGGAGCGGTTCTCCGCCCAAGCTGGAGAAGAGGTGCAACTTACCGCCGTTCCTAACCCAAGGCAGGGCCTCATTGAGGAGTTGCGGGGTGCCGCCCGTGAACAGGACCATGTCGGCTCCCTTGAGATCTTGCAAAAGTTGTTTGGCCGCATCACTGTCCAAGGCGATGGCCCCGAGCCGGGTGGCGAGTTCCATCCTCTCCGTCATCAGGTCAAGGGTGATGACCTTCATCTGCTCATTCAACAGGGTTTGGGTCATCATCATCCCGATCGAGCCAAGGCCAATCACGATGACACAATCCCCTGGTTGCAACGCACTTCTGCGCACGGCGCGCACACAACAGGCAAGCGGTTCCATGAAGAGGGTTTCTTCATTCGAAAGATTGGCGGGGATGCGGAACGCGGTCTGTTTGACGTGGCTGGCCGGGATGCGAAGATATTCGGCAAAACCGCCGGGATCGAGCTGGGTTTGTTTGAATTGCGCGCACATGGATTCGTTGCCATGCCGGCAGTAACGGCACTGCCCGCAGGGGACATGATGGGCCACGACCACGCGCTCCCCCTCCTGAAACGAGGTGACGGCGCTGCCCAGCTTGATGGCGGTGCCAACAACTTCGTGTCCTAGGACCACGCCATGCGGGGCATTGCCCTGTTTGATCTTGAGGATATCGGTGCCACACAGCCCGCAGGCGGCTATCTTGAGGAGGATCTCTTGATCGCCAATCTCAGGGATGGGACGCTCTTCAATGCGGATCTCATGCTGATAAAGGGCGGCGACTTGCATATTTTTTATCTAGGGGAATTTTTGTTGCAAGTCTAGGGGGTTGTTTGTCAATTGTAGGGGAATGAAAAAACAACGCGCGGATGTTTTATTGCATGAAACCGGCCTCGCCCCTTCCCGAGAAAAGGCCCAGGCCTTGATCATGGCGGGTCAGGTGCTGGTTGCCAGCCAAAGGGTCGACAAGCCTGGCCAATTATGGGACCCAGGGACCGTTTTTACCGTGCAGGCCAATCTGCCGTTTGTCAGTCGAGGGGGCACTAAGCTGAGCCATGCGCTCAAAGTTTTTGAGATATCGGTGGCCGGTCTCACGGCCCTAGATGCCGGGGCCTCGACGGGAGGGTTTACCGATTGTCTCTTGCAGCAAGGCGTCAAGAAGGTGCATGCGGTCGATGTGGGTTATGGCCAGCTTCATGCCAAATTGCGGGCGGATCCGCGCGTGGTGGTTTATGAACGGTTGAATGCTCGTTTGCTTACCCATGAACACCTGGGTGAGTTGGTGGATTTAGTGGTGGCCGATTTAGCCTTTATCTCTCTGACTAAAGTCTTACCGGCCCTGGTGGCTTGCCTCAAGCCGGAAGGAAAGATGGTCTTGTTGATCAAGCCGCAATTCGAATTGGAACCGGGGCAAACTCAGAAGGGGGTGGTGCGCGATCCAGTTTTGTGGGATCGGGCCATTGCGCGCGTGCAGGAAAAAGCGGTGGCCATGGAGCTACGGGTATTAGGGGTGACTCCCTCGCCAATTTTGGGTCCGAAGGGCAATAAGGAGTTTTTTATATTCACCTGCCGGAAAAAAGTGTAAGGAAATGAACATGTCTGATCGGTGGGTGTGGTTATTGTTAACCATGATGGGGTGTCTGGCCTGCGCGAGTCCACGTGTCATCACCACAGCAAAATCGGATGTCAAAAAGGGCGCCGTCTATCATTTTTTGGTCGGGGATCTTTATGCCTTGCAAGATCATCCCACCGAGGCGCTGCGTGAAGTCGACAAGGCGATTCTTGATGAACCTTCCTCCTACCTCCAATACAAGCGGGCCTCCCTGTTGGGGGCGCTCGGTCGTCTCGAAGAGGCCGATCAGGCGGCTCGTGCCGCTTTAGCGGAAAATCCCCGTGATTTTGCCATCCTGCTCTTGTTGGGAAAGGTGGATCAGAGCTTGGGACGGCGTGCGGAGGCGATTCCCTTTTATGAGCGTGCGTTGGTGATCCAACCGGATTCGGAGGAGGCCAATCTCCTCTTGATGGAGTCCTACTTAGCGGACAAAAAATATCAGGCCGCGTTGCAACTCGTCCACCGTTGGGGCGAATTGAGTCCGGAGGACCCCACGCCTTATTTTTATGAGGCGTCCATTTATGATGACTTATTGCAAGACCGACCGAAGGCCGTTGCCGCCTATGAAAAAATTCTGTCCATTGATCCCATCAATCAAAAAGCCCTCTCCGCCCTGGCGGAGATTTACTTAGCCTTGAAACAAGATCAAAAGGCCTCCGGATTGTTTCTTGAGTTGGAGCGACAGGCCCCCGGGGATGTGGCGGTGCAGCTGCGACTGGCATTACTCTATTACGAATCCAAACAGTATGATCAGGCGATTGAGAAGTTTAAGCAGATCTTACAGTCCTACCCCACCTTTGATCGGGTTCATTATTACTTGGGGATTACCTGTGAACAGCTGAAGCGTGATGAAGAGGCGATGGGTCAGTTTGCCAAAATTTTACCGCGATCCCAGTTTTTTCGTGATGCCTTGCTGCACCAGGCCTATGTGAGGCATCGCCAGCGGCGCACCGCGGAGGCCTTGGAAATTCTTAAGAATGGGATTCGGCAAAAGCGCGATGAGGAGGCTTTTTACGAATACGCGGCTGATTTGTTGCGGCAGCAGGGACAATGGCCGGACGCCGCGGCCCTGTTGCAACAAGGCTTGTCTCATACCGAGGACAAGGAGTCGTTGTACTACGCGTTAGGGGCGCTCTATGACAAAATGGGACGCTTTGACGAGGCGATTGAGCAGATGCAGAAGGTGTTGCGACTCAATCCGAAAAATGCCAATGCGATGAATTTTATCGGTTATAGCTATACCGATCGCGGTGTCAAATTGTCAGAGGCCTTAAACTTGCTGGAAACAGCCCACCGCTTAAAGCCGAACGATGGATTTATTGTGGATAGTTTGGGTTGGGCGTATTTTAAAATGGGCAAAATAGATCAGGCGCGCACTTTTTTGCTGAAGGCCTATCAATTGGTTCCGAAGGAAGCGACCATCACCGAACATTTGGGGGATTTTTATTTAGCATTGAAGGATCCTAACAAGGCCTTGAATTATTTCCGCGAGGCCATTGAGATTTTGCAGGACAAAAAGGATGAGCCAAATGTCCAACAGGATGTGGAGCGTCTCAAAAAGAAAACTGCGGCCGTTCATCCCCATGCTGCTTAGTGTCGTGCTGAGTGCCTGCGCCTCCACCCCGGCGCGTCATGACAGCCCAGCGGTTACTTTGAGCCTGGATCAGGCTTGGCAAGGTTTGGTGGATCGGACGGAGTCGTTGCGGGGTTTGCGCGGCTTAGCGATGATGAGTCGCAGCCTTGGGGGGAAGGGGCGGTTGGTCCTCTTGGCGCGTCGGCCGGGAGAGATTCGCGGGGAACTATTAACCGACATGGGGGCCTCGCAGTTGCAGTTTTTGTGTCATGCAGGGGAGTTGACGGTTTATTGGCCCATGGAAAATCGCTATCAAATCACGGAGGCGACTCCCGCACAGATGAAGGCCCAGTTGGCCTTGCCGCTTCGTCCCGAAGAAGTGGTTGCCCTGTTATTGGCGGCACCGCCGCTGGGGCCTAAGGAAGGGTATGGGGTAGGCCGGAAAAAACAGCGGACATTTTTGCAGGGAGAACAGCAGAAGATTTGGTTGTTGCCCCAAGGGGGCGGTGTGGTGCCGGAACGGATCGAAAATCCCGATTTTGCGGTGAACTATTCCGATTATGTGACGGTGCAGGGGATCTTGTTCCCTCGAGCGGTGGAGGTGGTGATGCATCACGGCGGAACCTTTCGTTTGAGTTTTGATCAGATCGATCTCAACCCGATTTTGCCAAACCCGACTTTTAATATTTCCATCCCAAAAAATGCCGAAGCGATTCATTAGCCTGATCTTTTTGTTGGTCGTGGGTTGCACCTTTCGGGTCCCGAAGGAGCCTGACGCGATGTTATGGCATTTAGGGGCGGAGCCTGACACCCTGAATCCGATTATTTCAACCGATGCCTACGCTTCCCGGATCGCGTCTTTTTTGTATGATGGCTTGATCGAACGCGACAATCAGACTCTGGGTTGGAAGCCAAAGATGGCGGAACGCTGGGAGATCTCAAGCGACGGCCTGAAGTTTACCTTTCACCTGCGTCCCGGACTTTTTTGGCACGACGGTCATCCCGTCACGGTGGATGATATTCTCTATTCCTTTGGCCGTATCATGGATGCCCAGGTCGATGCGCCGCACTTGCGGGTTTATTATCAAGATATCAAGAAGGTGGAAAAAATCGATGAGCGGACGGTGCGGTTCACCTATGCCCGGCCGTATTTTATGGCCCTGGAATTTTGCGGCTCGATCCCGATCATCCCCAAACATCTCTTTGAGGCGGGCGGGGATTTTAACGTCCATCCCCAGGGCCGCGCCCCGATCGGGAACGGTCCCTACCGGTTTGTCACTTGGGAAACCGGCAAGCGGATTGTGCTGGAGCGCAACGAATCCTATTGGGGGAAACGACCCGCGATTCGGCGTCTCGATTTTCAGGTGATCGCGGAAGATACGGTGGCCTTACAGTTGCTGAAAAAAGGCGAGCTTGACTATGCCGGGTTGCGTCCCATTCAATGGGTGCGGCAAACCAATTCGGAAAAGTTCAATCAAGATTTTGCCAAATACCAATTTTACAGCCCCAGCTACAGTTTTATCTCCTGGAACATGCGCCGGCCGTATTTCACCGACCGGCGGGTGCGGCGGGCGCTTACCATGTTGATCAACCGGCAGGAGATGTTGGATAAATTGCAATTTGGGTTGGGACGGATTGTGACCGGGCCGTTTTATGTCGAGAGTCAGGCCTACAACCACGACGTGCCGGTGATCCCCTACGATCCCGTGCAGGCGCGTCAGCTCCTCAAAGAGGCGGGATGGGAGGATCATGATGGCGACGGAATCTTAGACAAAGACGGCGTCCCGTTTAAATTTGAATTTTTAATCCCCTCCGGCCGCCGTTCCGCCGAGCAGGTGGCGACCATTCTCAAGGAAAATCTGAGAGGACAGGGAATCGACATGTCGATTCGGCAATTGGAGTGGGCCTTGTTCATCAAAAATTTGGATGATCGTAAGTTTGACGCTGTTACCCTGGGTTGGGTCTTTGGTTTTGATCAGGACCCGTATCAAGTCTGGCATTCCTCTCAGGTGAAGCAGGGCTCAAACTTTGGCGGCTTCTCAGACCCGGAGGCCGACCGAATTATCGAGGCCGCCCGCGTTGAATTCGACGACGCCAAACGCAATCAGCTGTACCGGCGCTTTCACCAACTGGTCGATGAGATTCAGCCTTACTCGTTTCTCTATTCCACACCTTCTTTAGTGGCCTTGCATCGCCGCTTTGAGAATGTTCAGGTCTATCCCGGTGGGATGGATCCGCTGGAATGGCGGGTGAGGGGGGAGCTTAGTGGGGATGTTTCTTGGAGGAGCGCCGATCCAGGATTGCCAATGATACTGCAATCAGCGCAACCACCCAAGCTCCAATGACAAAAGTGACCATATTCTAATTATCCTCCTTTCTTTTCAAAAAAGTCAACCCGCCATAAATGGTGGCCATGGACGCCAGACATCCAAGCAACATCAGGAGGATGTCAATTGGTTTTTCACCCCGATTTAAGAGAGGTCCCAATACGGATCCTCCAAACAGGATTTTTGCCACATCCAGAAAGAAATCCGATAGTTTTTCCCGTTGTTGGTGATTCAATCTCATCCTCATCGCTGAATTTATAAGCAATTTTTGTGCCAAGAATGTTGAGCTAGATTGAGCGTCGGATGGTGAAAAAGGGTTCGAAAATCGGACGGTGGCGTCCGAATTCCGGACGGTTGTCTAACTTGATGACTTCAGGAATGAAGAGATTCTAAATACCGCTCAGCATCCAGTGCCGCCATGCAACCACTGCCGGAGGCGGTGATGGCTTGGCGGTAGACGTGGTCTTGGACGTCGCCGCAGGCGAAGACGCCGGGGACGTTGGTTTTGCTGCCGTCGTGGGTCAGGAGGTAGCCGTTTTTGTCGCTCTCGATTTGACCCGAGAAAAGTTTGGTATTGGGATCGTGCCCGATGGCGACAAACAGACCGGTCAGGTCGACGGTCTTTTCTTGGTTGGTCTTGAAATCTTTGATACGAACTCCAGTCACTTCTTTGTCTCCCAAGACCTCGGTGACCGCGGCATTCCAGATGAACTCGATTTTTTTATTGGCAAAGGCGCGTTCTTGCATGATCTTGGAGGCCCGGAGTTGGTCGCGCCGATGGATCACATAGACCTTGCTGGCAAAGCGCGTCAGAAAGTTGGCCTCTTCCATGGCGGAATCGCCACCCCCGACCACGGCAATGTTCTGATTGCGAAAAAAAGCCCCGTCACAGGTGGCACAGGTCGAAACCCCATGCCCCATCAGTCGTTTTTCCGATTCTAGACCGATCAGTCGTGCGGAGGCGCCGGTGGAGATGATGACCGCCTTGGCCTCATATTTCTGGTCCCCGACCCAGACGGCGTGGGTGGGCGGGGTCACCCCGCCCCTACACAACTCAACGCGTGTGACATCCTGTGTGATAAAACGGGTGCCAAATCGTTCCGCCTGTTTACGAAAATTTTCCATTAATTCCGGACCCATGATCCCGGTCGGAAACCCTGGATAGTTTTCCACCTCCGTCGTGAGCATGAGTTGACCACCGGATTGATAACCCTCGATCATGAGGGGTTTTAAATCCGCACGACCGGTATAGATGGCGGCCGTGAGCCCGGCGGGGCCGGAGCCGATGATGATGATGTTTTCGATGTTGGGCATAGTGTGTTATTTTTTGAAGGTTAGTGGATAGTGTTCCGGATGTTCCAAAGATTCAAGCTCCAGATCAACATCTAGAGCAGGCCAATAGAGGTGATGAGACGCTGAAAATTCGAGGTGGTAGACATCCTTGACCCGAGCCTCTTGAAACCACGGAAAATCTCGGTATGAAAGAAAATGTTCCCGATCATTCACAAAAAGCCAGATGCCCTGGGGCGTGATCCCTTGGACCTCAGCTTTTGAAGTGCTTTTTCCAAGCGCCTGTGAGTTCATAAAATGGTAGTGTCCTAATTTGATTTCTTGATCTGAAACCAGAAATAAGTCAGGCCAAGTGACAATAACGATGCTCCTACCCAAAATTTTTCTCCTTCGTCATCAGAAAAAAAGATTACGACGCTAACCGAAATGAATAAGAAAGCGGCAAAAGTGGGGATAACTTTGAAGATTTTCATGGTCAATTCAATTTCCTCACCGCATTCACAATAGAAGCCTGAACCGCCGTCTTTGGGCTATCAACGGGCGGGATCTCTAGCACAGTCACAAAGCACGTGTCATTATCTCCTTCACCCTCCTTGTGGCTCCATGCGTAACATCGCTTGGCTTTCGGGTGTCCTTCAATAGAAAATACTTCCACCGTCCCATTCCAAACAGTCTGGCCCTTAAAAACTTCATGAATAGGCACGGATTCAAGATACTCTGCATCGCATCCGTGAAGGCGTTTTATCGCTTCTTGCAATGACTCGATGTAACTCATTATCCGTTACACATATCAACAAGATCACCCACAGTCCAGAGCGTAGGTGTCACTCCCGCTGCCATTGCGGGGGTTGTTCTCAATGTCTTGTGGATCTTCACGAAATTGTAATACACAAAATGAAGGGCAACCGCCGCCTTGAAGTTTTCCAGCTTCTTGCTGAAAGCGTTTGTGAGGCGGGTCAACCTTCGGCAGTGCATTCTCATGGTGAGGTTTTGTCGCTCCACATAAGAGGTGGAAATGTTATCAACAGAGGGATTCCCGGCAATAACGTTCTTTTCGATCCTCACCACTTCGGGAGGGCTGTACCTACCTTGCGGGGTTCCTTCGGCGGTTGAGAAGGTCTTTACGATTTGAGCGTAATCCACTTCACTTCCGAAGCCTCGCTCGACTGCCTCAATATAGGCTCTCAACCCATCCGTAGAAATTTGAGGCCGGTTTTTGAGGCGGCTGGAAAGGTCTTCGACGAAAGCGTTTGCCGTCTCCGCGTCTCTCTTGCCGACTTTGAAACAAGGGACAACTTTGGAGTCGGAATCAATAGCAACGAATGTCCAAGCATCGCCAACCCCTATTTCTCCCTCTTGAACATTCTTTTGTTTTTTACCGATGAAACCCCAAATCTCGTCGAGTTGGAGTTGATCGCAAGAAAGGTCTCTCATTTTTTCATCAAGAATCTTTTGGCATTTCTCCCCGATCCTCACACCCAAGCGCATAATGCTATCGCGGTGAATTCCCGTCATCCTTTCGATGGAACGAATAGCTGTTCCTTCTGCCAGCGCTCCGATCACTGTCACTTGTTTATCTTTGGGAAGAACGTTTGCCATGACAACCCCTCTTTCTTATAGACTTTTTGTAATACAATAAGTAAGTTTAGTCAACACTTATTGTATGACAGAAAGTAAAAAAATGGGGAGGCCAAAACTTCCTAAAAATAAGGCAAAGGACAGCGTGTTCACTCTTCGACTAAGTGAAGAGGAGAGGACGAGCCTAGAACAAGCGGCTAAAAGCGAAGGACTAACTCCGTCGGAGTTTGCCAGAATCGTATTGCAAAAAGCTTCAACTCGTATTAAACGTATTACATAAAGTTACGGAGGCCACGGGAGTCGAACCCCTTCGCTGCTATAACAGCGAGTCCTAGGCGTGTAAAAGGCCGTTAGTCACCCACGTGAAGGAATGGCCCCCATAACAGTATATGTAGGACCTTCCACCCCTAGAGGGCCGGTTTAGCGGCCAAGACCCTCTAGGGGTGGTCTCATTTGATGTCGTTGCGCGCTTAGGGACGATCCATTTCAGCCATTCGCGCTTTAAACTGATACCATTAGGTATCCTCCAAAATTATTTTTTTATAACAGTCCATTTTTTTGATGTCCCCTTCTGCCTAACCCTATGTTCATCTCTCATCACAAATAGATCCGCCTTAATGAGATCTTTGGAAAGTGGTGTTTTAAGCCACTTCACTTCCTTTAAGTCCCTATAAATCTGCATTAATTGCATCCCATCATGACTTGTATCCAGCAGATACCTGACCGCCATTCTTCTAAAGGCAGCTAAATCCTGTTTCTGTAGAAGAGATTTTGGCGCCCAAATATAGTCTTCGCAAAGAATGGGCGCTTTTACTCCTTCTTTAAGTGACCATCCGCGCTCCGTCCTTTGAATTACCTTATCGTCTAGTTGCGTCCCAAGATTTGATACGCTCCCTTCATTTGCGTCAGGGAGAATTTGTTTAACTTGGGCAATCAACTCTTTAACCGGAATTGACACCCCTTGGTTTAGAAGGGCCAAAACAACCGTGCGAAGCGCCGCCTCCTTTTTATCGAGCCAAAACCAGTCCCCGCTTGCCTCTTTAGGCATAGAAGGCTTGTCGGGAGGAGGGATCGTCATTCGCTTTGGCTGACTTCTGGCAGCCCCAACCTGACTTGGGTATTCCGTAAGAGAGCGCTTTAAAGTATCAGGAACCGGAATGCCCTCCTGTTCAAAGATCGTCCACACTTTCTTCCCTTCTTCTATCCAGCGAAGAAACGCTTGATAGGCTTTCGCTTCGGGCGGAAGGTAGGATTCATCAGTCATACCTGTTCGATATCACTTCACCTACCCGTCGTCAAGGGTGTGATATGATTTTTTGGGGTGAAGTTTGATTTTAAGGGGACTGAATATGGGAGGGCTTAAAGCGGCAAATTAGGACACTGCCCATAAAATGTAATTCTGTGCCAATGCGACCAAAGGTTCAAGCCAAAACTTGGCTTCGCCGTCAGGACAGGCGACATGGACATGCATCCTTGTTTCTTCCCTGGAAAAGAAGAAGAACCGGTAGTTTTTGTAACGCAGTATGGTAGGGCTCATAAAAGAGAAACGGGAATAGCACTTTGATTTTTTCTAGGCAACTTTTTCCGGAGGATGACGATAATCCTCATACAAATCGGGAGCGTGCATGTCCACTGCTATTCTTACCTGCGGATTCATTAAAATGGCCCCAGTCGTTGATTTTCTGAACGGACTGGCTCCAGTTCCATTGGGTCGCGTCCTAGGCCAGGCGGTGGAGCAACTTCGTATTCAAGGGGACCCGGTTTCTTTGGAACGGGCCGGTCGATTGGAAACATTGGCGCAAGACGGCTCAGTTGATTTTGCAAGCATTCAGGCTGAACCTGAGCTGCTACGTGCCCTTTGGGCGCCGGGGGTCCATGCCTTGTTGCGCAGGCAGGGGGATCAGGTTCTGGCGGAGGTTCTTGACGAAACTCCCTATCTGGACGAGCCGGAACTGATGGCAGCCTTGGAGGATTGCGATGACCAGCAACGCGTGGCTATTTTGGAGGCGATGCTTCGTCAGGTGGAGATGAGGGACAGGGTGGTTGAACAGGATTTGATTCCCATGGAGATAGGAGCGCTGGCGCACTCCGGCGGGGATATGGATGCGGTGGTGATGGCCTTATTGGCCCAGGCTTATTCTCTTCGGGATGCTCGGCAAGGATCTGATTCTTCCCAGGGAACGTTCATGATGGCGGTCATGAGTCGTCCCCGTGTGGTGCACGATACGGATGCCAGGGGGCAGGATGTAGAACGCTTAGTGGGTGGTGTGGATGCGGTTCGTTACACCGCTGGGCGCCAGAAACGTCATTTGCCGCTTCATGGGATGCGTGTGCCTTATCGGACGACGGCCCTGCCGTTGGAATGCCTGGATGCTGTGGTGGGTCGTTTCGCCCTTCACGTTTTTACCCCCACGGCGCAGCAGATAGAATCAGCGATGACTTCTGGGCTGATTGCGAAGATGTGCACAGGGGCATTGCTTGTTTACGGGCCCAAGTCATTTAGTCAAAGTGGCCAAGATGTCGACCAATGGATGGAGCATGTTTGCGATTTGGCAGCGAGGCCAGATATTGGAACCGGTTTTCTGGCTGGATACACAGGGGCCAAGGCCGTCTTGCAAAAGAGATTGCCCGAGCTGGATGGCACGGGGGGCGCTCGTGGCCTGGATCTGGGGCTAGGGGTTAATCACTTGCAACAGGGTTTGGCCCTGGCCTCACTCTTGACGGGTGTGGCCATCGAGGATGCCGAAATTAAAACGTTACCGGGAGGGGCAAATATTCATGTGTTTACCAATCTTGCCATGCCTATTTCTCTCCGGATCTCCGTGTATGATGACGCCGATCTGCGACGGACCCAGCGGCTGTTTGCCATCTACAAAAATGTGTATTCCTGTATTATTTTCAAGGAGCTCTATGCCTGGATCTGGCATGCACTGGAACAGAACGGGGGAGAACTATCAGACTCGATAGTCAGGGACGCAGAATGTCGCCATGCAGAATTGATGCAGGAATCAGAGGTAGACATTGTTAAAATTATCACGGAAGTGGAAGGGATGGATCCGGATAAGGCGGTCGTACTAGGTCTCTCTTTGAAGGATGCCCGTGAGAGTTGGCGGGTCAAGAAAATGCCGTTGTTGATCCAATTGATTCGGAACCTGTTTTTTGCCAGTTATGAAAAACAGACCGTGGAGGGCATTGAGCGTTGGCGACTCAATTCCGCTAAGGTAAGGATAGCGATCGATGAATGGTTAGCCCAAGTTACCGATGCGGTGGCGACCCGAAACCCTGTGGCGGGGATCTCGGTGCCTGCGAGCCGTGATGCGGTTCGCTACGGTTTGGCGACCAGTCTGAGTGCCTTGCGGCCCAAAGATATGACCTTTGAGGCCATGACCACGCTCTCGCGCCTCCTGATCCGACTTTCTGCCGACCAAATAGAACGGATGCCAAACAGGATGAAGACCTTTATTGCGGAGGCCCGCCAGATGACGGTACCCCAGGTGATCCCTCCGGAGATTCGGGAAGACCTGGCAGATCTGGCTGGTTTCATCGCCAAGGCGATGGCTGGGAGAACTCCCTCGGCCGAGGAAGCCCATGCCTTTTTTCATGAGGCTATTTCGCAACGTACCCTGACCGGGTCGACACGTTGGAAGGTGAGTACGGCAGAATTTTTTCTCCAGGCGGTTGACTCTTTGAAAAAACATCTGCAGATAGCCATGAGTTTGATTGACACCTATGGCCCCCAACATGCCAAACTTGCCGCGCCTTACCTGAGTCAGATGAAGGCCATGGTGACTAACATGGACCGGTTACTCGAAGCGACCCGTCGGGCGAATGGAAAAAAAGTTTTGCAACCGACTGAGATACGCATGCTCCTGGTCGCTTTAAAGGGATTGCTTGGTGAAGGCGATCGAATCTACGTGGGCGAAGAAGGCGGATCAGGGCAGGGTGTTGGAGAATCTTTCGCGGCGGTCATGACCGACCTTGGGGCGCGGATGGCGCTCATTTTTGCCTATCTGGACAGTGACGATCGTTCCGGGAGATTTCCTTACCCCACTGGCTACGGCCGATTTTTAGAGGTTCGACCCCAGTAGAAACACCATAATTCATTATTAAATACCTTTATTTTTATCCAAAAAAGTGGTATTTATAGCCATATAAATAGCCAAATTTAAATATTTATTAATAAAATCATGCAGATATGAAAAGAGATCTTTTTCAGGAAATGAGGGCTTGGAAAGTGGCCCCCTCCAGGAAACCGCTGCTGATTCGTGGGGCGAGGCAGGTGGGTAAGTCTTGGTTGGTGCGGAAGTTGGGGGAGAGTTTTGAGAATTTTGTCGAGATCAATTTCGAAGAAAATCGGGAGATTGAGACTTTTTTTGCGGGAAATCTTGAGCCGGAGGCCTTGTTATTTCACTTATCAAACTATCTGGGTGTGTCCATCACGCCGGGCAAGACCCTGCTTTTTTTTGACGAGATACAAACCTGCCCTCGTGCCCTTTTGGCGCTGCGATATTTTTACGAAAAGATGCCCGACCTGCACGTGACGGCTGCGGGATCATTGATAGAGTTTGATCTGCAGCATCTCTCATTTCCAGTGGGACGCCTGCAGTGTCTCTATCTTCACCCCTTATCCTTTGGTGAATTTTTGCAGGCGATAGGCAGGGGGGCAATGAGGGAACTATTGCGGCAACAGCGGGAGGTGCCGGAACCGATTCATCGACAACTGATGGAGCATGTGCGTGATTACTCCATCATCGGGGGGTTGCCGGAGGTGGTGCAGTGTTTTGTCACTTCAAAAAATATTCCACGGTGTCAGGAAATACAGACCGGTATTTTAGAAACTTATCGGAGCGATTTTGGCAAATATGCGCGCCGGAGCCAGATCAAGTATGTTCGCCTCCTGTTTGATTCCCTGTGCCTGCAACTGGGAAAAAAGTTCCAATATGCCCATGTCTCGCAGGATGTGCGCAGTCGCGAACTCTCCCAAGCCTTGGACTTGTTGGAGATGGCGGGGATTGTCCACAAGGTGTACCATTCAAATGCCAATGCGATGCCGCTGGAGGCTGAGATCAATCGAAAAAAATTTAAGGTTCTCTTTTTTGATCTTGGATTGGCCAATCGAATTGCCGGATTCGAGATAAAGGACTTATTCAAGGATCCCGACATTAGCGCGGTTCATAAAGGGCGCTTGGCCGAATTGTTTGTCGGTCTGGAACTGGCAGCGTACACCTCTCCCCTGGAACGTCCCCGACTCCACTACTGGCATCGCGAAGAACCGGCGAGTAACGCGGAAGTCGACTATGTCATCGTCAAGGAAGCGGAGATTGTCCCGATTGAGGTGAAGAGTGGTACGGGAGGCCGCCTGACTAGTTTGAGACGGTTTCTTTCGGAAAAAAACAAGCCTCTCGGTATCCGGATCGGCAGCAATCCGTATGCTGAAGAGGAGATGCTTCGTTTTGTGCCATTCTACGCGATCGAGTCCTTGAAAACCTAAAACGGAATATCATCATCCGAACTCCCCAGCGCCGAAGGAACATCCGAAGAAAATTCAGGCTGAGGTTGGGAGCTCTCATGGCTGGCGGCCGCGTCGCCACCTCGACCGGCGCCCGATCCGAGAAATGTCACCTGATTGGCAATAATTTCCGTGGTGCTGCGTTTGCCGCCTTCTTTGTCATTCCATTGCCGGGTTTGGAGCCGGCCTTCGATGTAAACCTGCCGTCCCTTTTTGAGGTATTCCTTGCAGTTTTCTCCCTGTTTGCCAAACACGACGATGCGATGCCATTCCGTCTTCTCTCCGGGATTGCCATCCTTGCCGCTCCAACGTTCGGTGGTCGCGATATTAAAATTAACCACGGCCTGACCACTGGGCAACGATCGCAACTCCGGATCACCGCCCAAATTTCCCACGAGGATCACTTTATTGACACTGGCCATAACCCCTCCTTTTTGGGATACCCTAAGGATCTTTCCTTGAGTTCGTCAATGAGAATGTGACGGTGGCGAGAACTTTTCTTGACGGGTGGCGTAAGCCCCGATAGAACACCGCCCCATGATCGTTGGGGACCTTCTCGGATGACCGACCTCGCAGTTCTCATTCTGGCGGCTGGCAAGGGAGAAAGGATGCAATCCGAGCTCCCTAAGGTGCTGCATCCCTTGGGAGGGATTCCCCTGCTGGGTCATGTGCTCCAGGCGGCGGCCGTATTAAAACCAAAAAAAGTTGTCGCGGTGATCGGGCACAAGGCCGAAGAGGTTCGGCAGGCCTTTGTCAAACATCCGAGTGTTCAATGGGTTTTACAGCCCAAGCAGTTGGGGACGGCTCATGCGGTGCGCATGGCCCTGCCCCTGTTACGAGGGTTTAAGGGGCGGGTCTTGATTTTGTACGGCGATGTGCCGCTGCTGCGCGCGGAGACCTTGAGTCAGATGCTTCAACTGGCCAAGGAAAAAGACTCCGATGTGATGTTGGCGACCACCCATCTCCCCGTCCCGACCGGCTATGGCCGTATTGTCCGTAATGAGCGTGGTGAAGTTTCGGGGATTGTGGAAGAAAAAGAGGCCACACCGCAACAACGGGGTATCTTGGAGGTCAATCCCGGGATTTATTTGGTCAAGGCGGAGTTGCTGAACTTATTGAGCCGGATCCAACCCAGCGCCGTCAAACGTGAATACTACCTGACAGACTTAATCGTGGAAACCTTGAAGGATGGAAAAAAGGTGACCTCCTACATTGTGAAAGACTCTGACGAAGTCTTGGGAATCAATACGCGTGTGGATTTGGCCCGTGTCAGTCGCCTCTTGCAACAAAGGGTCAATCGTTCGTGGATGGATCGAGGTGTCACGCTCGTCGCGCCTGATCATACTTGGATTGAAACCACAGTGGTGTTGGCGCGGGATGTCGTCATTCATCCCGGCGTGGTATTGACGGGGCAGACGAGGATTGCGAGCGGGGCCCAGATTTTTTCCCATTCGGTGATTGAAGACAGTGTCATTGAGTCGGGGGCTAGGATTGGCCCTTTTGCCCATCTGAGGCCGGGGACGGTGGTGGGGGAGAGATCGCATATTGGAAATTTTGTGGAGACGAAGAAGGCCATCTTGCAAAAAGACGTGAAGGCCAATCACCTGAGCTATTTAGGCGATGTCTCGATTGGTTCCGGCACCAACGTGGGGGCGGGTACGATCACCTGCAATTATGATGGGAAGAAAAAACATCGTACGGAGATCGGGAAAAATGTTTTTATCGGGAGCGATACCCAGTTGGTCGCCCCGGTCAAGGTGGGGGACCGGGCCTTGATTGGTGCTGGGACGACCGTGACGAAGGATGTGCCCGCCGGCAGTTTGGTACTCTCGCGAGTTTCGCAAGTAAACGTCGGAAAAAAAAGAAAATGAAATTATGTGCGGAATAGTTGGGTACGTCGGCCATAGAAATTCCACCGAAATTTTATTAGATGGGCTTCGCCGCCTGGAGTATCGCGGTTATGACTCTGCTGGTCTGGCTGTTTTAGGTGGACGCGGTGTCACGATTGTCAGGGCTCAAGGCAAGCTGAAGGCTCTCGAAGAAAAACTCAAACAACATTGGCCGCAGGGCCCGCTTGGTATCGGACACACCCGTTGGGCGACTCATGGTCGACCCTCGGAGACCAATGCCCATCCTCATCAAGCCGGCCCGATTGTTTTGGTGCACAATGGTATCATTGAGAATTACCAGGAACTGCGTCACTTCCTGGCCAAGAAGGGACATACCATCAAATCGGAGACGGACACGGAGATCGTCTGTCATCTCATCCAACAGCGCCTCTACGATGGGCTCAGTATGGAGCAGGCCTTTCATCATGTCTTGGGAGAGTTGCGCGGTTCTTATGCCCTCGTGGTGATGAACACCAACGAACCGGGGCGTCTTTATGTGGCCCGGCAGGGGAGTCCGCTTGTGATCGGGGTGGGCAAGGGGGAGTCGTTCGCCGCCTCGGATGTGTCGGCGTTTCTTCCCTATACGCGCCAGGCGATTTTTTTGGAGGACAATGATTGGGGGATGCTCAGCGCGAGCCAAGCGGTATTTTATGATCGTAAGGGCAATCGCGTGAAACGCCCCTTGAAGAAGATCGTTTGGAATCAGACACAGGCCGAAAAGGGCGGCTTTAAGCATTTTATGCTGAAGGAGATTTGCGAGCAGCCCCGTATTTTGATGGATACCTTGGCCAATCGGACGGTGGAAAAACAGAAGCGGGTTTTTTTGGAAGGGGTGGCAAAGGTCCTGAAGGGAAAATTCCCCTATAATAAGATTTATATCATCGCCTGCGGGACTTCTTATCATGCGGGGCTGGTGGGTAAGTATCTCATCGAGGAGATGGCGCGTCTCCCCGTCATGGTGGATCAGGCCTCGGAGTTTCGTTATCGACGACCGATCATTGACCGTAGGACCTTGCTTATTGCCATCAGCCAATCCGGCGAGACGGCGGATACTTTGGCCGCCCTCAAAGAGGCGAAGTCTCAAGGGGCCAAGATTATCTCTATTTGTAATGTGATTGATGCCTCGATCCCACGCGCTTCGCATGCGACCCTCTACACGCGTGCCGGGCCTGAGATCGGGGTGGCCTCCACCAAGGCCTTTACGACTCAGGTGGCGGTTTTGATCTTATTGGCCCTCCATTTAGGACGGGGTCAGGGAAAAATTAGTTCCGGTTTTGTCGACGAGGCCATCTCGGCCTTGTTGCGCGTCCCCAGTCAAATGGAATGGATTTTGAAACGGAGCAAGTCGATTGAGGCGATGGCTAAAAAGTATGCCAAACGTTCGAGCTTTCTCTATTTTGGCCGTGGGGTGAATTTTCCCATCGCCTTAGAGGGGGCCTTAAAGCTGAAGGAGATTTCCTATATTCATGCCGAGGGTTATTCGGCGGGGGAGATGAAACATGGGCCGATCGCCTTGATCGACAAGGGTATGCCGGTGGTGGTGTTGGCCCCCCAAGATAAGACCTATGAGAAGGTGTTGTCGAATATTGCCGAGGTCAAGGCACGCGGGGCCTCGGTGATTGCCGTGGGTACGGAGGGAGACCGGGAGTTGGCTCGGCATGTGGATGATCTCCTGCTGATTCCGCCAGCGCCTTGGTATGTGACGCCTTTGCTTGAGTCGATCCCCATGCAGCTGTTGGCGTATCATATGGCGATTTGTCGTGGAACGGATGTGGATCAGCCGCGGAATTTGGCGAAAAGCGTCACGGTCGAGTGAATCATAACACCCCCTACCCCCTCTTACCTTAAGAGGGGGAGGACTACCTATGGAACTAAACCCAGATGGAACTAAACCCAGAACAATTGGTTGCCGTCCAACACATCGACGGCCCCATTCTCGTGTTGGCCGGCGCCGGGAGTGGTAAGACCCGGGTTATCATTCAGCGGATTGCCTACCTCGTCCAAGAACAGCATGTTTCACCTTACAACATCCTGGCGGTGACCTTTACCAATAAGGCGGCGGGGGAGATGAAGGAGAGGATCGCGCGTTTGTTGGGCGGTGGTAGCCAGTCGCTGTGGATTTCCACGTTTCACTCTGCCTGTTTGCGCATCTTGCGGCAATCCATCGATCGCCTCGGGTATCCGCGTGATTTTCTTGTCTATGATGACGACGATCAAAAAACCCTGCTCAAAAATTGCCTGAAGGAGTTGAAACTGGATGACAAGGTCTTTCCCCTCAAGGGCGTGGCGGCCAAGATTAATGCGGCCAAGAATGAGTTGATTGATCCGGACCACTACGGGGCCAAGGATCAGGAGTTTTTTGTGGAACGGATGGTGGAGTTGTATCGTCTCTATCAGCGCAAGTTACGGGAAAACAAGGCCCTCGATTTTGGTGATTTGATCTGCAAATGCGTGGAACTGTTTCAACAGCATCCCCAGGTGCTCCATCATTATCAGAACCTGTTTCGCTATATCATGATCGATGAGTATCAGGATACCAACCATGCCCAGTATGTCTTGGTCAGATTGTTGGCCTCGGGGCATCGGAATCTCTGCGTGGTGGGAGATGAGGATCAATCCATCTACCGCTGGCGCGGGGCCAACGTGCAAAACATCCTCGATTTTGAGAAAGACAATCCCGGGACGCGGGTCATTAAGTTGGAGCAGAATTATCGTTCAACCCAAACCATCCTCACCTTGGCGACGCGCGTGGTGGAGAATAATCAGAGTCGGAAGGGGAAGGTGCTTTGGACGCAAAACGAACCGGGCGAGAAGGGGTTGCATTTTTTGGCGGCCGATGAACGGTTGGAGGCCGGGTTTGTGGCGGAGGAAATTACTCGACTGCAATTGGGGCAGCAGGCGCGTTACAGTGATTGCGCCATTTTTTATCGGACCAATGCCCAGTCGCGGGTTTTTGAAGAAGAATTGCGGCGCCACAAGATCCCCTACAAGATTTTTGGCGGCATGAAGTTTTATGAGCGGATGGAGATCAAGGACATCTTGGCCTATCTCCGCTTGCTGATTCATCCTGAGGATTCCGTGAGTCTCCAGCGCGTGCTGAATGTGCCGGCGCGGGGGATTGGGCAAAAGACCGTTGAATCCATCATGGCCGAGGCGATGCGGGCGGGTATTTCTTTGTATGAGACGATCCAGCGCATCTGTGAAGGCGGCAAGGAAAAGATGCGTGACTTTGTGCAACTGATCGAGGGGTTAAAGTTAGCGATGGATGAGCTTGGGTTAGCGGCCTTGGTGGAGGCGGTGATCGATAAAAGTGGTTACCGTGCGATGCTCAAAAAGGAAGGGACGATTGAGGCGGAGGGGCGCTTGGAGAATTTGGAGGAATTGCTCAATGTTTTGAGCGAGTATGCCACCGAACAGGCGGATCGAGAACCCCGACCGACGACTCGGGAACTCTTAGGGACTTTTTTAGATGAAGTTGCCCTCGTGGGGCAGACCGACAATGTTGATCCCGAGCAAGGGGTTGTGTCTCTCATGACCCTCCATCTGGCCAAGGGGTTGGAGTTTCCCTATGTTTTTTTGGTGGGGATGGAAGAAGGCTTGTTTCCGCATAGCCGTTCACTCGATGAGGAAGAGGAGATGGAGGAGGAACGCAGGCTTTGCTATGTGGGGATCACCCGTGCTCGGAAGAAAATTTATCTCACGAATGCCCAGCGTCGCCGACTCTACGGGGGCGACCAATTCAATCTCCCCTCCCGTTTCTTGGATGAGATGCCGCAGGAGTTGTTAGAACAGGCGGGTCTACCGCAAGGCTGGGGGCAAAAACCAAAAGGGCGATGGGGGGATGAGGTCTGGTCTCATGAAGCAATGCCTTCGTATGATCAACCAGATCCAACCTACAGTGACCACGGCGAGTCAGACGCAGGCGTCAAGATTGGCATGAAGGTTCGTCATACCCTGTTTGGTCCCGGTGTGATCAAACGTCGTGAAGGGAAGGGTGAGGGTGAGAAAGTCACTGTTTACTTTGAAGATGGGCGGGTGAAGGTGTTGATGTTGAAATTTGCCAATTTGGATTTGGGGTAGATTATGCCTGTTTTCGTAATTTTTGTAAGGCGTAAAAACATCGATTCAAGCTGGGTGAATGTTTGATCGCTTCCCTGATACGCCAGGAGTGCGAAGGCTCCACTAAAAACTCAATCAGCTTATCCGAGTAACCGGGGCCAACGGTTCGACCTGATCCAGATCTTGGGAGCATCAGTTTTTTGATGATGCGATCGGTTGAGCTTGCTAACAAGCTGATGACCTCTTGTTTGGGATCCTTCAATAAATCGGGTTTATCTGGAATAGAGTCACTTGGAAGCTTGAAAAATGATGCAAACCTTTCTCGATCGGCCAGTAACCAGGCCTCCATTTCGTGAACAGCGACACGAAAACACATTTTTTTGGCGGGATGAGGTAGGTATTTTTTCATAAGGTTTGGCGCGCACTTCTCTTTGTCGAGATCCACCAAAACCAGCCAAGGAATTTGGTTTGCCGAACGATTGTAGTTGCCGATATTTTTTAAGACGTTCCCTCTGCCGTTGAGAGTCCCGACGAATTCTGTTTGTAAGAATCCAGCCTCCCTGGCCAAGACTCTCGCAACTTCCTGATCGATCAAGCCTTCGACGACGCAACGTAACAAGGGTAAGCTCGATCTTGTCACGAAACTTGTCCTCCTCCAAATGCAAATGAGAGCTGGTTGACTTGATCGGGAGCCGTCAGGGGCATTACTAGGTCGGAGAGGGAAATCTTGTCTTCGAGCAAACGATCCACATCCCGGATGTTCTTTGCGGTTGTTATCTGTGTCCCGTTTTCATCAGGACGGAGCAGGAGGACCTCATCGAGTCCGATACCTGGATCCTTGAGCAGATCGGCAGAATGGGTAGTGATGAGAACCTGACGTCCGCTGACTGCGTGCATTCGAGCCAGTAAACCTGGCAAACGTTGGATGATTGCGGGATGCAGCGACAGCTCCGGTTCTTCCAGTAAGATAGGCCCGCCGCTTTCCAAGAGGGACCAAAGTAGGCCGATAAAGCGCAAGGTTCCATCGGAGAATTGATCCTCATTTTGCCAAGCCCCTTGCGGTCGCCAATGTTGGTACTTGGCCCTCAAGTGAGGTTTGCCCGTCTTCTTGTCCTGATGAAATTCAAGATCCTTTATTTGAGGCAGGATTTTTTGCAGCGCCTTTTCAATACGCGTTAATCGTGTAGACCGGTCTCTGGAATTAATGCCTGCCACCGTCTCCAGAAAATCGCCGCCGTAGGGATCGTGACGGATGCCGAGCGAGCGTTGTGGGTCACGAATCAGCTGGGGGACAATATGTAAATATTCCACCGAGGCGAAGAAATCAGCCAGCTCACGGAAACTTTCATTTTCACCTAACTGTTCGAGTGCTGTGGCGGTGAGACGACGAGGGTCTCTTTTATCCTGATCGTCAGGCCGACGGCGAATCACCTGTCCATTATTTTCAATGACCTCCTCCAAGATAACGGGACTTTCATCTTGAGAGGTTTGTCCGAAGTGAAGTCGGTAGGCCCAAAGGTTGCTTGACTCATCCGTACCCACTTGGAAGCGAAGCGCAATATCGGAATTAGCACGGGCTGCAAGAGAACGAACCTTGCTCACTCCGCCTCTGAGTCCCAAGGCATTCTGAAAACCACCACCGCGCTCCGAACTGCTAGAGGCGATGTCGCGAACAAAACGAAAAACATCCAGAAAATTTGACTTGCCAGAGGCATTGGGACCTACCAAAAGAACTCGGGAGGCTAACGGGACAGACACGTGTGAAAAATTGCGCCAGTTGTCTATTTCCAAACAAGTGAGCCGCCATTCTTTATGAACACCATTCTTCATAGGTTTGCCCCCTCAGTTCCTTGACGATGATATTTCTAGAGGGTTTTAAGGCAGGAGAGATGGAAAGTCTAGCGATTCTGAGGCGTTAAATCTAAAAGTCAAAGGGTCGTTGGGGCGAGGCGGAGAAGGTGACGGTCTATTTTGAGGATGGCCGGGTGAAGGTGCTGATGTTGAAATTTGCCAATTTGGATTTGATCTGAAGTAGGGGTTCAAAATTTTGAACCCCTACAAACTCCAGACATGAATATTCACATCATTGGGTTTTTTGATGGAGAGATCGTCGGAATCTTCTAAGGTGGGGTCTTCGGCGATGAGGCGTTTGACGAATTTTTCGATTTGGTCGATGTCGTTGTAGGGCTTGAGCAACACGTGAATGCTTTGCGCCGCCATGTCGAGTTTGATACGGCCGAAGTCGCAGGTGTAGCCGGTGGTGAGGACGATGCGCATGTTGGTGCCAAAGCGTTGGGCCCGTTGGATCAGGTCAAAGCCGTCGATTTGGGGCATGACAATGTCGCTGATCAGGATGTCGGCCCCTTCCTCTTCGAGGTAGTGCAACGCCGCCTGAGGGTTGGTGGTCATGACGTAGGTGCAGTCTTCGTTCTTGAGGATCCGCTCCCAGGCCCGTAACAGGTATTCATTGTCATCCACGACCAAGATCTTCTTTTTTGTCATTACGTCTCCCACCGTCATGATTACTTAAGCAATTAATATGCCATGTGTCAGGGTAGAATGAGGGACGGGATGGATCAATAAGATGTTGTATTTATTTGACTATTTTTTATGGGATGAGGTGTAGGTCGGAGAGGGGGCCAACCAGTAGCTTGTCAGGTGGGTAAAAAGCCACTCAATACGAACGGGATTTTGACAGGAGGTGGTGTCAATAACGCAGGTCGTCAACCAGCTGTGTAATGACGCCCGTTTCGTCGATGGAGGCCCTGTCCAGGGTCGCATCCCGGTCGATGTTGCCGCTGCATTCGATCAGGAAACCACCCTGGGAGTGAGGTGGGAGTAAGGTAAACTGGAAGTGGGTGCCGTTGAATGGTCGCTCGAGTGATTGGAGATTGGAGGCATAAGACTGATGGGTTTGGAAGTAGCGTTGTTGTGCCTGGAAAAAATTTTTGAGTTGAAAATGGCATTCCTGACGTTTCTTTTCGATCTTTTGTTCTAAGTAATGGGGGACCCAGAGCGAAGCGATGACCGACAAGATGGCGACGGCGACCATGATCTCTATCAACGTGAATCCGGATTTTTTCATAAATGGGTCCATAGGGCTTTTTTCATGGTTGGTACGGGAGGTTTGAGTCCCGTCCACAACTCGAAGGCCAGGACTCCTTGGTAGAGTAACATCCCCCAACCCTCATGAATAGCGAGCTTACGTTGTTTGGCGGCGGCTAACAATGGCGTGATGCGGGGCCGGTAGACCAGGTCAGAAACGAGACAGCCCTTGGGAAGAAAATCCACGGGGAGGGAGGAATGATTTTTATCAAGTCCCAGCGAGGTGGCATTGATCATGAGGTCGGGCTGCACGTTTTTTTGGCTCAGCTTAGTCAATGACAATGAGTCGATTTGTCTGTTGGGAAAAAAAACGCGAAGTGTCTCGACTAGTTTCTCGGCACGCGTCAAGGTGCGGTTGGCGATTGTGAGTTGCGCAACGCCCGCCTTGAGGAGGGCGTGGGCCAGACCTCGTGAAGCACCACCGGCGCCGACCAACAGGACGCGTTTATGACGAACCCGAAATTTCGCCTCGTGTTGCAGGGAGAGCAGATAGCCAGCCCCATCCGTGTTAAACCCAACCCATTGGCCGCGCGTTCGTATCACCGTGTTGACGGCCCCCATTTCGCTTGCCCCGGGTTCGATCTTGTCCAAATAACGCAGTATTTTTTCTTTGTGAGGGATGGTGACATTGAAGCCGCGGATGCCCAACTTTTTCAGTCTTTCCAAAAAAGTGTCAAGCTCTTGGGGGCGGACGCGAAAGGGAAGATAGACCCCCGGAAACTTGAGCTTGGTAAAGGCGGCATTATGCATGGCGGGTGAGAGACTGTGCGTGATGGGATCCCCGATGATGCCATACAGCGAGGTCATGAACGCCTCCCGCGGCGGGTGAAGTATTGCTGGGCCAGGTGGATATCATTTTGAATTTGCACCGTGAGCTCTTTGGCCGACGGAAAGGTGATTTCTTCGCGTAATTTTTTGAGAAATTCGACGCGGATTTTCTTTTTGGCAATGGTGCGGTCAAAATGAAGGAGGTGAGTTTCAATGGAGATCGGGGCCGGCCCAAAAGTCGGGTTGGGTCCGATGTTAGTGACACTCTGGTATTTTCTGCCGAGCACCTCGGTGCGGGTAATGTAGACACCGGTGGGAAGGATCAAATCATTGTCCGGTTGCAGGTTGGCGGTATGGATGCCCAAGTTTCCCCCAACGCCGCGTCCTTGGACCACGAGGCCTTCCATAAAATAGGGATGTCCCAACAAGTCATTGGCCGCCTCCGCTTGGCCACTGGCGAGGCGTTGACGGATTTGTGTGCTGGAAACAATCGTCTCCTTGAGAAGATAAGGCTTGATGACGTTGATGTTAACGTCACTGGCCTGCGCCAGTTCTTTAAGAACGGACAGGGTCCCGCTGCGATGGACCCCAAAGGTGAAATCATAACCCACCCATAAACTTTTTGTCCCCAATCGGCCGACGATGATTTTTTTAAAAAATTTCTCGGGCGTTTGACGGGCATAGGCCCTGGTGAAGGGTTCCACGACGACCGCGTCGACGCCCATGGCCTTCAATAAGGCGAGTTTTTGTTCGAGGGTATTCAGCATGAAGGGGCAGGCGTCGGGCACGAGGACGCGGGCGGGATGCGGGTGAAAGGTGTAAATCAGGCTCATGCCATTTTGGCGACGGGCTGCTTCGACCAGTTTTTTAAAAATATGCTGGTGGCCGCGATGGACCCCGTCGAAGACCCCGATCGTGACGGCGGTGTTACGGCGCAGACGGGCAGGGACGTGCTGCGAACCGGTGATGATCTTCACGTTACTTCTTTCTCCAGACCACCCACTGTTTTTGAACGCTGAGTTCCTCGTCGTCCTGGGCAATCACCTGGATGACATTGAAGCCCTTTTTCAACTTGACCGATGTGTCAAAGGGCAGCGTTTTTTCGGAGGAGGGATTGGGGAGCATGAAGGTTTTGTCGCCATTCACGAAGATCATCAGATGTTTCACCTTTTGGTCGTCCGAGCTTATGCCCTTGATGGGATAAGAATTGCTGCTGGTCTTAAAGACAAGTTCCGAGAGGGTAATTTGCGGCGGTGTTTGAGCCGAGTTGGGGGCTGGGAACCAATGGGCGCCATCCCAAGTGAGGTGGTCGGACAGTTCTTCCCCCATCTTGCTGTCGACAATCGACAATTCCATATCGAACTTCTTGGTGGCCTGCACGTGGAGGAGCAACAACCCGTTGGCTTCTTGTCCCGGGGCCAGAGGGGCCAATTCGATGCGACCTTTTTCAATCAAGATTGTTTCATCATCGGCGTCGTCACCTTTTCTCAGATTGATGAAGGGTTTTGGGCTCGCGGCCGGGCCGACATTTTTGACCGTCACCTTGATGCCAAGCGTTTCGCCTTTTTCCGGTTGCCCATTGCCATTGCCTTGGGTTCCTTTGCCGGCGATATCGATCACTTCATAGCGGTAGCTAAAGCGAGGATGGGGAGGTTCGTCGATGGCAATATCCACCTCTTTGTCAGGAGGGGTGCGGTCATTCAATTCATGAAAGACCAGGGTGATGGGTTCGCTGCGTTGCGAGGTCATATCCTGAATTTTTAGCGGAACCGACCACTCCTTCTTTTCCCCTGGGTTGACGATGCCGAACGGAAACTCTAAATTGGCAAAGATGGGATCATCACTTTTGGTGACGGCCGCCAATCGATAGAAGGGGGCGGTGCCGTTGTTTTCCACGGTGACGATAAGCTTTCCCGTTTCTCCCGGGAGGATTTTTTTCTTCAGATTGCCCTGGTCATCGGTCAGGCGAAGCGACACGATCGCTTCGGGTTTACCGGTCTTTTTCTCGCTGCTGACGGGTTTTTCCCAATTGACACCGACCTTTTTGAGGGATTGTTCCATCTTCGTTTCTTCTTCGCCCTTCCAGCGTTCCAAGAGCGCCTTAATTTCCTTATCCTTAAAGTCGGAGCAATGGAGGGAGCCCTCGTGAGACAAGATCAGTTCTTGGGCCAAGCGGACCGGGGGATCTTGATCCAACACCACCTTGGCGGCATTTTCCTCCGCATCGGGATCCTTCTCTTGTGAGAGAAAGCGGAGTTGATAGCGCGAAGGGGGGAGCGGGGGCGATTTGCGTTCTTCGTCGTCAAGGGATTCACGGAGGTCGTCTTCCCGTCTTTTGACATTTTCAAACAGGTCCATCTGCTTGGCGCCAATGGTGACGGGGATGAGGTTAATGTCAGGCGTGATCCCGACGGATTGGACTTCGTAATCATGGGCGGTCAGGTATTTGGCAATGGTGAGTTTCAGGGCGGAGCCGTCTTTGAGATCAAAGACCGTCTGGACGGAGCCCTTGCCAAAGCTACGGGTCCCCATCACGCAACTGCGGTCATTTTGTTGCAGGGCTCCGGCGACAATCTCGGCGGCCGAGGCGCTGCCTTCATTCACCAGGACCATGAGGGGGATATTTTCAAATGGTTCCCCCGGGCCGGCGTTTTCCGTTTCCACCTTGAACTCGCTGGCTCCCACCGTCTTGACGATCAATCCTTCCTTCAAAAACAGATCCGAGACGGCCACGGCCTGGTCCAGGAGACCTCCCGGGTCATTTCTTAAGTCGAGGATGATCCCCTTCAGTTTTCCGCTTTGGGCGATCAGGCTCTTGATGTGGGTCACTAGTTCGGCGCTGGTGTCTTCTTGAAAACTCTTCACCTTGACGAGCCCCACCTTGCCTCCGGGCAATAAGGTGGAACCGACGGCCTTGATTTGGATCAGCGCCCTCTTGAGGGTGACATGGATTGGCATTGCAGAGGATTCACGTTGGATCACCAAGGTAATGACACTGCCCACGGGACCGCGGAGTCGCTCCACCGCCTCGGTCAATGAGAGGTTTGTGGCCGCCTCCTCGCCAATCTGGATAATATGATCATTGGCCTTGATCCCCACTTCATAGGCAGGTGTTCCTTCAATGGGGGAGATGACGGTGAGCTGGCCCTCACGAATCCCAATGACGATCCCCAGGCCGCCAAAATTGCCCTTCGTCCCGATCCGGAACTCATTATAGACCTTGGGGGGGAGAAAGTTGGAATGGGGATCGAGTCCCTCTACGATCCCCGATAGGGCGAGGTACTCACGTTCAGAATCTTTGATCCTCCCGGTGTAGTACTGATCCAAAAAACCCAATAATTGTCGAAAGGTAGGGACTAAATATTCGAAGGACATGGGGCGGTCGATGGCAATCTTGGTCGCATGGTCCCCAAGGGTTGCCTCCAAGGTCTTACCGGATAGATTGACGTGCAGGGGGGCGATGGCGCGTTCTAGTTCCCGGAGTGACTTGCGGAGCAGGCGTTCTCCATCCAATTGGCTTGGGTCAACATAGTTCCTTTTAATAAAGTGGAGGGCACGACCTAGGATCTTGGTTTCCTTAAGATCCTGCGGGACAGGGGACTCCGTCTTGACCCGACCGGCGATCAAGGTTGTCAGGATGATAGGAAAAGAGAGGAGGACCAATCTTTTCGCTAAAGTTTTCAAAATAGCGTTTTTTTTGTCCATCGGAAGCAACTTACCTTAAAAGATGACGAGGCATCATTTCAAGTGAAACTTTTGTGGAAAAGCATTATCATTACCAGACTATCTATGTTTAACCTCAAATTTTTTATTGTTTTGATAGGAATTTTCTTAGGTGTTGGATTCTCTCATTCAGTTCAGGCTACTATGGTGATGCCAATGGGATTGCAATCGATGGTGCGGCAGGCCGATCGGATCTTTCTCGGCAAGGTGTTGGTGGTTGAACAGGACCTCGATGAGCAAAACATCCCCACGACCTATCTTCGTCTCCAGGTCTTGCAGGGGATCAAAGGGGTTGCATCAGGCAGCCAAGTTTTGCTCAAACAATACGCCCCCCCTCCCCGCCAACTGGGAGGTATCCTAGGGATGAGCAAGTCGCAGGCTGAGGTGCCGATGCGCCTGCAAGTTGGGGATGAGGCCGTCCTGATGATCTATCCCGATAGCCGCTATGGTTTTACCTCACCGGTTGGGTTTGGTCAGGGGGCTTTTATTGTCTCGCAGGAAACGGATCGACAAGTGGTGAGCAATATTTGGCAAAATCACTTTTTGCATCTTTCCGATAAAAATCGCAATGCGACCACACTCCCTTCCCTTTCCCTCCCAGCAGAGGGTGGTCCCATTGAGCTGAATTCTTTTCTCACGACAGTTCGGAAGGTGGTGGGCCCATGACGCGGCTCAGGATGACAGCCCTTTTACTCATGCTTTTTCTCCCAACCCTGGCTTGGTCGGCTGGTCCCATCTTGGTCGATACCGATGGGACAGGGCTGCCCATCTTTTGGGAAGGTCGTGTGGTCCATTACAATGCGGAGTCCGGGGCCGATTCCGGCCTGGGGCGGTTTACGAATGCCGAGGCCGTTCAACTGATCCGTGACTTGCTGGCCCAATGGCAGGAAGTGACCATCAACGGTCGGGCGACGGTCAGCTTTGAGGTCTCGGAAGGAAGTGGTTTGGGAAATGTCGATGAAAATAATATAAATAACTTTTTTTCCTACTGTCCGCCGGATCAAAATTGTCCAGGTGAGGATGCCCCGTTTGTTATTGGGAGTGCTCGTACCGGCCAGAGTCCAATTATTTTTGATAGTGATGGGTCGATTACCGACCTCATTGAAGGCAATGGGGCGAAGGACAGTATCTTAGGTTTCGCCGGTCCGAGGGTGGTTGAGTCCGTTGACGGGCAGATGGTTATTACCGAAGGACAGGCGGTACTCAATGGCTACTTTATCGATTGCGCGGAAGGGGCGAGTGCTACGGATCCTTGCCAAGATACGGAAGTTTCCTTGGCGGAATACGAAGGGGTTATTTTTCATGAAATGGGACATTTTATTGGCCTCGATCACACCCAGGTGAACTTAGCTTCAGCGCTCAAATCGCTCAATGGGGATGATTCTGAAGTGGATGCCATCCCGACGATGTTTCCCCTGTTTGTGGATGGGGTGGCGCAAGGGACGCCTCATTATGATGACAAGGTGGCGGTCTCAACCCTCTATCCTGCGGTTGTTTACAGCTCACAATTTTGCACCTTGTCCGGGACGGTTTACGAAGCTGATGGGAGTACCGAGCTGCAAGGGGTCAACGTGGTGGCGGCCCGCAGCGATAATACCCTGGAGGAAGCCACCAGTTTTGTCTCAGGTTCTTATTACACCGGAACTGTCGGGGCTTGTGGTCACTTGGTGGGAGATTTTTCCATTGGCGGTTTGATCCCGGGGGCCTCGTATCAGTTGAGCATTGAACGACTCAGCCAGGCCTTTACCGGCGGTTCCAGCATCGAGCCCTGTGACCCTCCATTGACTGGGTTTACGGCCAAGACTTTGGACGGTCTCTTTTCCTGTAGTAGCGCTGGGACAACCATTACTGCCGGGACGGTTGCAACGACCGAGATTGTGACCAGTAAAACGTCCACAACCTCAACTACCACCGGTTCCGCCGGGGGCGGGAGTTCTTCCTCTTCTGCTCGCGGCTGTAGTTTGATTCCTTAGTTGTGTTTCTCCACAAACTTGGCCATATTACCCGCCTATGGCGAAGGCGGATTCGGGTAAACGGGCAGCAGAGACCGGTCGGTCTCGGCGTATTGTCAAAGAAATTTACGGGATCTTTTTTCTGATGGCGGGGGTGTTTCTGACCCTTTGCCTGATTTCCTTTAGTTCCCGCGATCCTTCTTTCACCTCCTCGGCCACGAATGCGCACGTCCATAATTTGGGCGGGGTGGTGGGTTCCTATTTGGCCGACCTCTTTTTCAACCTGTTGGGGTACGCGGCCTATCTTGTTCCCCTGTCATTGGCTGGGATTGCCTTGCTGCATCTGTCCGGGCGGCATGTGCACATCCCTGCGCTCAAAATATTTTCTTATCTGCTCCTGATTTTATTGGCGGCCGTGGGTGGGCATGTCTATCGGCACGAAGAGATGTTTGGGGGGCGACTCCTGGACGCTGGTGGTTTGGTGGGATGGTGGTTGGGTGGATTGCTGAATCGTTTTTTTGGCCAGATTGGCACGACCCTCCTGCTGGTCTCTGGAGGTTTTTTGGTGGCTATTTCGATCACGCAACTGTCATTGATTGCGGTACTCGCCGGATTACGACGTTGGGGCCTCGTGGCCTTGCGGCAGTTACAATCGCTCGTGATTTTATCGGGCGGCCGTTTGCGCACGGAATGGGATCGCTTGCAAGACCGTTTGAATGGTTGGTGGCGTGATCATCAGCGGGCCAAACGCAAGGTAAAGATCAACGCCCCTCCCAAAGTCGTGACGGCCCCGCCGGTGGTTTCATCTCCCAAGGTAATTCCCCTCAAGCCGCTGCGTGTGGTCGCGAAGCCGGTGGCAGAGCCAGTCAAGGAGCAGGGTGATGAGGTGGTTCGTTCCGAACTCGACCCGGCCCTGGCGGCGGAGTCTCGTGATATCACGCTTTCCGGCGATGGGCCCAAGATCCTGCCACGGGTTGACCTCAAAGAGGGGAAGGCCAAGCTACAGTTAGAGATGGCAGTGGCGACACGGGCGACTTACCAGTTGCCGCAACTCTCCCTCCTCGATGCAGATTTACAGGGAGAAGTGGCCAAGATTGACGAGGAAGGGCTGCGGATGAATTCCCGCCTCTTGGAGCAGAAGCTGCTCGACTACGGGGTGGCGGGAAACATCACGGAGATTCACCCGGGGCCCATCATTACCATGTATGAGTTTGTCCCGGCCCCCGGGGTCAAGGTCAACAAGGTGGTGAATCTAGAGGATGATCTCTCCATGATCATGGGAGGGAAGAGTGTGCGGATCATCGCCCCCATCCCGGGCAAGGCGGCGGTGGGGATTGAAATTCCCAACAATCATCGCGAGACCGTTTGGCTCAAGGATGCGGTTGGTCATGCCAAATTCCAAAAGACGGAGTCGCGCCTGACCCTCGCCTTGGGGAAGGACACGGAAGGCATCCCGTTTGTGGCGGATTTGGCGAAAATGCCCCATCTGCTGATGGCGGGTGCCACGGGGGTGGGCAAGAGCGTGGCCCTGAACTCGATGGTGGTTTCTTTTCTCTACAAGGGGACTCCGGACGAGGTCCGCTTGATCATGATTGATCTGAAGATGTTGGAATTATCCATTTATGAGGGCATCCCCCATTTGTTGCTCCCCGTGGTGACGAATGCGAAGCGTGCCTCCCAGGCCCTGCGCTGGGCCGTATCGGAAATGGAACGGCGTTATGAGTTGTTGTCGCACAAGTCGGCACGGCACATTGCGGGCTATAACAAGTTGGTGAGTGCCGAGGAACGATTGCCGCTCATTGTGGTATTCATAGATGAACTAGCCGACCTCATGATGACGGCCTCGCGCGATGTCGAGGTCTCGATCACCCGTCTGGCCCAGATGGCCCGGGCGGCGGGGATCCATCTCATCTTGGCGACGCAACGTCCCTCGGTTGATGTCTTGACCGGCCTGATCAAGGCCAATTTTCCGGCCCGGATCTCGTTTAAGGTGACGTCCAAGCATGATTCCCGCACGATCATCGACATGGTGGGGGCGGAGCATCTCCTCGGTTCGGGCGATATGTTATTTATGTCCGGCGGGGCGTCGACCTTGCAACGTATCCACGGGGCCTATGTATCCGAGACCGAGATTTTGCGCATTGTCGAACATTGGAAGAAACAAGGGGATCCTAAATATCTGGATGAGTCGGTGCTCAAGCCCCTGGAAGATGAAAAAGAAGGCGGGGAAGATGGGGAAGAAATTGCCGATGATCTGTACGATCAAGCCATCGCGATTGTTTCGGAAACCCGCCAGGCCTCCATTTCTATGATCCAGCGCCGTTTGCGGATTGGTTATAATCGTGCGGCCCGGATGATTGAGAAGATGGAGAAGGAAGGCGTGGTGGGCCCGGCGGATGGGGCGCGCCCTCGCGAGGTTTATGTGAATAATTTACGGAGTGAGGGATGATCCGGATTTTTCTGCTTTTGATTATGCTGCTACCAGCAGCAGCCCATGCCTCCGACCTCGTGGCCCGCGTCCAAGGCGTTTACCAGAAAAATTCGAAGTTTCAGGCCGACTTTGTCCAGAAGACGCACATCGCCTTGCTCGAAAAAGATATTGAGGAACCAGGGAACATGATTTTTTCCAAGCCGGGGAATTTCATGATTCACTATCGCGGCAAGCAGGAACGGAAATACATTTGCAATGGAGCGACCCTGTGGATTTATCACCCCAAGGAGCAGGAGGCGGAGGTCTATCCCGACATCCAAAATTTATTGACCCATGAGGCCCTGGCCTTCTTGGGCGGGTTGGGACAAATGACCAAGGAGTTCCAGGTGCGCGTGGAGGCCGGCGGTTGGTTGTCCTTGGTACCGCGGAACAAGAGCTCTCCTTTTATGAAGATTCGCTTGCGGGCCGATCCCGTCTCGTATTTTGCCCAGGAGATTGTACTCTACCCGCGTGCCGGCAACGAAAGTCACTATCAATTCTCGGACATCCGCACCAATCCTGAGCTGGGCTTCCAGTTTAATTTTGTGCCCCCTGCGGGTGTTGCCGTCTCCCATCCCAGTGGGGGACTGAACGGATCTACTCCATGATGAAGCCGCTCTTGCGGGTTATTTTCCCGGAACGTTGCCTGGCCTGTGAGACCAGGATCGAGTCCGGTGATCCTTTGTGCGTCCGTTGTCATGCCGTGTTTCCTTGGTTGCCCGAGGCGCATTGTGAACGTTGCGCCGCACCCTTTGCGGCCCCCCAAGGGGGCTGTCATCTGTGTGCGACCTGTCTCCAGGGGAGTTACGCCTTAGGCAAGGTCTGGGCCTTGGGGGTTTATCGTGGTGTGTTGCATGACCTGATCATACGGCTGAAGTATCGTCATCAGGAATGGCTAGCCTCCCCGTTAGCGGACCAGATGTTTCATGGTTGGTCAGGCGAGGGGTATGACCTGGTCTTGCCGGTGCCGCTGCATCGGCGTCGGTTGCGGCAACGCGGGTTCAATCAAGCGGCCTGGTTGGCGCGTGACTTGGCCCGTCATGCCCATTTGCAGTATGATCCGCTGAGGTTGCGCAAGCATCGTGAGACCGTGTCCCAGACAGAGTTGGGGCGGGAAGCCAGGATTAAAAATAACGCGACTAGTTTTTCCGTGACGGGTGATGTGGCCGGGTTGACCATTTTGCTGGTGGATGATGTCTACACCACCGGGGCCACTTTGGAATCATGCGCCCGGGTGTTGCAAAAAGCCGGGGCCAAGGAGGTAGATGCCTATGTTGTCGCGCGCGCTGCTTAAAAAAATGTTACAGGTGGCCACTCGGGCGGCTCAGGAGTCCGGGCGGATTCAACGACGTTACTATGGAAAGATTCGCCACCTGCGATTTAAAGGCGAGATTGATCCCGTCACCGAGGTGGATCTGAAGTGTGAAGAGGCCATCGTCAAGACCATCAAACGGGCCTTTCCCGGCCATAGCTTCTTGACCGAGGAGGGGAGTGTGGTGGCCAAAACGTCTCCCGTGGGTTCGGAGTTTCGTTGGGTCATCGATCCGCTCGACGGGACGGCGAATTACATCCATGGGTATCCGCTTTTTTGCACGTCGATCGGGTTGGAGTATCGTGGGGAATTGGTGCTGGGTGCGGTCTACGAGCCCAATATGGACCAGATGTTTTTTGCGGCGAAGGGGTTGGGGGCATATCGCAATAAAAAAAGGATCCATGTCTCGCCCATTGACACCCTGAAAAAAGCCCTGCTGTGCACCGGGTTTGCCTATAACGTCAATCAGGTCGAAAAAAACAACATCCGTAATTTTGGCAATTTTATCAAGGCGGCCCAGGCCGTGCGGCGTGATGGGGTGGCCGCGATGGATCTCTGCTACGTGGCGTGGGGCCGTTATGAGGGTTTTTGGGAGTTGGAACTGTGGCCCTGGGATGTGGCGGCCGGGATGGTGATTATTCAAGAGGCCGGGGGAAGATTGTCGCGGTTCGATGGGAGTGCTGTGACGATGCAAGACAAACAAATTGTCGCCTCCAATGGCCTTTTGCATCAGGATATGGTAAAAATCCTTCAACATGGCTGAATCTTCCGTCCAACAAGAAATCTACGTGGCCTTTGAGCAGATGAAACAGAAGAATTTTTCTGGGGCCGAGACAACGCTGCGCCAGGCCTTGGAAAAAAATCCGGAAGTGTCTCATCCCGCCCAGGCAGGGCTCCTTTTGTCCACCATGGGGGTGCTCTACAAGTTGAAAGACGAACCCAAAGAGGCCTGGCGTTGTTATGAAAAGGCGGAAAAGTTGATGCCGGATGATCCCTCCTTGAAACTGATCATGGCCAAATTTTTGATTGATAAGTTCGCGCAGTATGATGCCGCCATTAAAAAATTAGAAAAAGTGCTTAAACTGGCCAAGGGGAGTCCTTCTTTTGAACATCAGGCCCATGCCACTATCGGTTTGGCCTATCTAAAAAAGGGAAATAAAAAAGACGCCATCCGGATGTTGGAAAAGGCCATGGAGGCGGATTTTGTCGGGATTGTCTCGGCGCAAAACATCAATTTTGACCTCCTCGAGGCCTTTTTGGCCCGCAACTTGGAGCGAGATCGATGCCAGGTCTACCTCCAAAAAGCCCTGCGCTTGGCGGAGTCGCGCAAGGAACACAAACAGGCCGCTTTTCTCACTAAATTACTCGATAGCTTTGAAATTACCGCACAGTAAGCAACTTGTTTGTCGAGTTGCCGAAATGGGACCATGATTGCTTTCTCCATATCAGGGGCTGTGGGAACACTGGCGTCTCTTGTCCAGGAAATCTCCCGACAATTCGATCGGGGGGGGAGGCCTGAGTCGTTGGAGCCAATGGTGGAAAAGGCTGTGACGCAGGCGCGCCGTCTCAACCAGGTAAAGCTCCTTCCCAAGGATCTGCCTCCTTTGGACGCCATTGAGGCGGAACTCTCGTACCGTGACACCTTCGCCGACGGTTTGAAAGATCTCCGATTGGTTGTCGCAAGGTTTCGCAATGCCGACGGATCGGGATTCACGGCCCCGCGAGGCATGGATATCGTTGGGAGTCAAGCGCGGGAAGGCTTTGGGGCCAGGCAATGGAAATGGCTCGGTCAGAACGGTTGTTCCGAGTCTCTGCTGGCCCACGTTTCTTCGCAGGGGGTGAAGGATCATTTTGTGCCTTACTGGACGGGGCGGATTGGTGGGGTGGTTCGGGACCGTCTTGCGGCGCTAGGGCTTTCTGAGGTGTCCTCTCCACGGATGCGTCCGCGCCTGATCCCACTCCAAGCTCGTTTTGATCCTAGGAGTGGAATTTTGCGACAAGTGACCTCTCTCGAGGATGATGCCAGTCTTCCGCGTGGTATGGCGGTGGCGCGATTTTTTTACAGCACTCAATTGGGGAAGATCCTGATGGAGGACCGATTGCCGGATCCGGACAACCCCGAGTCTTTTGCGGCGACTTTGAGGCAGTTGCGCGGTGAAGCCGGGTTGAGTCGGGAGGAGTTGTCGGCGCTTTTGAGCGAGGCGGTGCAAGGAGTGTCTAGTCAGGAATTGGAAGAGTGGGAAGAGGGGATGTATGTTCCGTGGCGAGGCATTCCGTGGGTGGCGGCGGCGTTGAGTTGTCAATTGGGACGGAGTGTCCTGGAGTCGTTGGATGAGGCTCGGAGTCATGAATGGATTTCAGGTGAAACCTCTCGGATTCATTTGACGGGACTGATGGAGGCGGCCGGGCTTAACGTCCCTCAGCTTTCCTTGAAGGCCAAGGTTCATGGCGGGGTTCTTCGCGATTGGTGGGAGGGACACAGTTTTCCCAACATCATGGTCCGGACTCGGATTGTTTGGATCCTGGCGGCGCAATTGAGACGGGCCCCCGACCAGGTTTGGCGGGAATTGCACCAATCAGATCCATGTCCTCCCTTGTTGCAACTGGCCCAGGGGGTTGAAGTGCCGCTTGCCCCTTGTCTCATGCAGCTTATCAACGAACTTCATGATCAAAAGTTGCGATAATCCCTTGGACTTTGCCCCAAGCGGGTGCTACCGTCCGCCGCAAAACAAGGAGAGTTTATGTCCAAAGGAGAACAGGCCCTCAATTTTCTCATGTCGCTCAATCAAAAGGACGAGAGCGGTTATGCCTCGATGATCAAGGATGATATCGGGCCTGAGTTGATTATGGTGTTTGAAAAATATTGCAAAGGTATCGCCCCCGAGGCCGATGTGACGATCGTGAATACCCTCGTTCACCTGATGATTACCGGATACTTAGTCAAGAATAACGAAGCGGGTGCCGCCCCTAAAATTATAATCTAGGCGGGAGGCGAAAGACGGGGCCTACCAGGGCGGTAAAATCACTTTCGAAGTTGCTGCCGTTCGGATTTTGGATGGAGAGGAAGTAGTTTCGGACTTCCACCTTGATGGCGAACCATTGATGTTTCCCATAAATCTTCATGCCACCGCCAATAAAGCCCGCGCCGCGGTTGCTGTTGTTGATCTGTAAGATGCCGCCGCCGATCAGGCTGTAGAGATCGATCTCCACCACGCCCTTTTTACTCCGATAGGCCCCCGGTTTTGAGATGGCTAATGCCCCATCGTAGAGCCAGATATTTTTGTTGGTAAAACTACTTCCTAGCAGGCTGCTGCCGTCGACAACAGCGGGACTGTAACCAAAATCGGCGAGGAATGACAGGGCCGGAGTCAAATTCACGGCCATATTTAAGCCGGTGATGAAGCTGTGGCCTAGCTTGTCTCCGACATAATCCCCGATGAATGGGTTGAGCTCGAAACGGTAGCCCTCGGTTTGGCGCTGATCAAAATCGAGGGCTTCGGGAATGACGGGTTCTTCAGCTTGTTGAGGGGCTTTTGGTGATTGGGCTCTCAACGGGAGTGGATGAAAGATCAGTGCGATGCATAACCATGTTAATAATTGTTTTATCCTCATGAAGCGGCCATCACTTTTTCGACTTCATCGGAGGATTTTCCCAACAGGGTTTTTTTGCCGAGATCCATAATGACTTCCCAGGCGGATCCGGGAAACCGGTGTGCCTCGGCGACCACTTGTTCGAAGGCGGTTAAAAAATAGCGCACATCGTCTTCCGTGATGATCAGCGGGGGCAGGAGTTTGACGAGATCGATGTTATGCCCCGCGACCTGGGTCAAGATCCGGTGCTTGCCCATCAAGGGGACGACGATGATTTGGCCAAAGAGTCCCTTATTCATCGCATGGATCATGGTCCAGGCCGTCTTGAGCTTGAGCGACTTCGGGCTGTGAAATTCGATCCCGAGCATCAGGCCAAGCCCGCGGGCCTCCTTGAACATTTCATATTTGGCGCCAAGCGTTTGCAGCCCCGCCCGCAATTTTTCTCCCAAGACCTGGGCCCGTTCCGGAATTTTTTCTTCTTCAAGGATGTGGAGTGTCGCCAGACCGCAGCCCATGGCCAGGGTGTTTTTTCCAAAGGTATTGGAGTGGACCACACAACGCTCCATCTTGGAAAAAACCTTCTGATAGATTTCCCGCCGATACAGAATCGCCCCGACCGGGACGAGGCCCCCGGACAAGGTCTTGGCGATGCAGATCAAGTCAGGTTGGATGCCGGAGTGCTCGACGGCAAACCACTTTCCGGTTCGTCCGAGCCCTGCCTGTACCTCATCGGCGATCATCAGGGTCCCGAATTTTTTGCAGAGACGCTCCGCCTCCTTGAGAAACGGGGTTGAAGGAACGTAAAGCCCCTTGCCTAGGATGGGTTCAAAGACGAAGGCGGCGACGTCTTTTTTCTTTAATTCGGTCTCGAGGGCGGCGATATCTTCCAGAAGAATTTTTTGACCCGGGAGTAGGGGGCCAAAGCCGTCACGAAACTCCGCATTGCCATTGGCCGAGAGCGAGCCCAAGGTCAGGCCGTGAAAGGCATGATCGAGAAATAAAATTCGGTCGCGCTTGGTGGCCCCACATGCAAACTTAATGGCCCCCTCGACGGCCTCGGTGCCTGAGTTGGTGAAAAAGACGGTGTCAATCTCGGGATTCCCGTGAGACTGGGCGAGTGAGATGAGTTTCTCGGCCAGCAACCCGGCTGGCAGGGCGCAGTCCATCTGCACCAGATTTGAGAGATCGAGATCCAACAGGTCTTTGACCGTCTGTTTAAGTTTGGGATGATTGCGACCCAAGGCAAAAACGCCGTAGCCGGATAAAAAATCCAGATAGCGATTATTGGATTCATCGTAGAGATACTGCCCCTCTGCGCGCCGGTAGACCTTGTCAAACCCGATGGTTTGAAGAACTTTCACCAATTGCGGGTTAACGTATTGCCCATGGAGCTCATAGTTCTCTCCCCAGCGGGTTTCCAGCAGCTTTTTCAGGTCAAAGGCCATGGGGCTGGATTGCTAGCAGATCTAAGAAAAAAGGCAATGGGTGTTGACATTTGCCAGGAAGTTGCTCTGTTGGGACCATGAGAAAATGGTTGTTTGTTGTATTTTTATTATTGAGTTGGAATGCGCACGCGGATGAGCGCTGTCCGTTGGCGGATATTCCGGCGCCGCGGGTGGTGCCGGCGGATTTTTCCGGGTTGGTGTCCGCGTTGAAGAACTTACAGGATGTGGGTGGTCGGCCCTTGGTGGACATGACTCCGGAGGGTGAGTCCGAGTTGCGAAATGTCTTTCAAGGATCGGCCCCCATTTCCAAGTTGGAACAGTTTTATCAACTCCTCTATTGGATCCAGCGCCATGTGCCCGAGTCGAGATTGCCAGTGACGATCAAACCGCCTGGCATTACCGAGGTATTGTTGGCGGCGAAGGTTTTTAAGAATCCGGATTTCCCCAAAAAGATAATGGCCACGACCTTGACCAAGGACGATAAGCTCAAGGCTCCCAAGATTCAGGTGGCGTTTGCCAATCCTGAGGTGAGATTTCCCCTCAATGAGGGAATTGGTTTTGCGAGTTGGGATCAGGGGAAATGCCAGGTGGCGCGCGAGTTGGTTTTTTATAATCCCTTTTCTTTCCGGCTTCGGACGGCGCGTAATTCCAAAAATCTGGTGGTCGATGATTTTACGGGAGTGAATCTTTATGGTGATTTTGGGTCGGTGATCGTGGTGCATATTGATTTGAAATACATCGATTTGGAAAAGGTCGAATTTATTCGCGGCACCGAAGAAGGCAAGGTCACGGCCCGGGTGGCCAAGCGGGAATTTGTGGAAAATGAGCATTCCAGCCTGTTCAAATTCGTCGGCACCCTCATCCCCAATACCTCCCGGCAGAGGATAGATTGGTAAGGAACTGCACCAAAATAATATGGACATGGTGAGCTTGTCGAACCATTAATTCGACCCCAATTTATCCTTCGACAAGCTCAGGATGTCCCTGAATGTTGCTCAAGTTATTTTAGTGAAGCTCCTAAGATTGACTTTGTGATTACGCTCATTTACTATCACTTCTTCTTCATAGGGGGAAATCAGTGAAAAAAAATATTTGTCGGATATTGTTGGGTTGGGTGTTGGTCCTGTGTTTCGTTGGCCAGGCCCATGCCCTGTTGTTGTTACGACTTAATTTGGAACAATTGACAGCGATGTCGGATCGTATTTTTTCCGGGGAATGCATCTCCATTCGATCCGGGGAGGATGTCAATGGGTTGCATGTGCGTTATGTGACCTTCCGAGTTACGGAGACCTTGAAGGGGCCGGAGGATACCCAGATTACCTTTAAGCAAATCAGCGCACCCGAGGGGGGTGTCAAAATGTCTGGGATTGCTGGGCAGAGTGCGTTTGCCGAGATGCCGCGTTATCAGGTGGGGCAGAGTGCGGTGGTTTTTTTGAGCGGGGAGAGTGAGATTGGGCTGACATCTCCGGTGGGACTGCATCAAGGGCTGTTTTCTGTGACGGAGTCGGGGGGGCAGTCCGTCGTGGTGAATGGGTTTGGTAACAAAGGTTTGATGTTGGGGATGAAAAAGAGTCCAAAGGTGAAAGCCTTGAGCTTGGTTACCTCGGAGACAAAATTGTTAGAGAGTTCGGGGCAGCCCCTGGCCTATACCCCGTTTATTTCCCTCGTTAAGAAATTGGTCGAGGTGAAAAATTAACATGAAAAATATTTTAAAATTATGGGTCACCGGGTTGGTGCTTATCCCAGCGGTTGCCTTGGCTTATGGGCCTCAATCCGTGATTACGTCCACCGGTCAGCCCGTGAAATGGACCCTCCCGATCGCTTATGATATTGAGAGTGATTTGGATGTGCGTGGTAAATCCGTGTCGACCTTGTTGGATGATGCCGTGGCTGAATGGACCGCTATTACCGAGTCCTCCATATTGATCACTAAGGGGAGTTTGGGGGTGTCGATCGATAACGATAATGTGTGTTGCTATCTTTATGATTCGGCGGCGTGTCCAAGTGCCTCATTGACGGATGGAATCAATCCCATTGTGGTCGATGATGACGGTTCGATTGTGGCCCGCTTTTTTGGCACGGCCAATCGTTTTGGCGTACTCGGTTTTGCGGCCATCATCAGTTACGATTCGGCGACGGGTGTGGCCGCCAAGGGTGAGGCGGTCTTTAATGCGGCTTGTCTCAATACCGTTGAGATTACGGGTTGTGGGAGTTTAAGTTTTAGTGATGATGATTTCACTTCATTCATTGTTCACGAGACCGGCCATTTCTTGGGGCTGAATCATACCCAAGTGAATGATGATGCGGCCAATGACAGCGATACTTCCAATGATGATTTAATTACGACCATGTACCCCATCTTCACCGTTGGGAATGGAACCAATTTTAAGTCTCCGGAGCGGGATGACAAGGTTGGATTGGCCTTTCTTTACCCGGCTTCTGATTTTGCCTCTACCACGGGCAAGTTGAGTGGAACGGTCAAAAATAGTTCAGGGACGCAGTATCAATGCGCCAATATGATTGCACGAAATACCACGTCCAGTCTCTCCAAGACAGACGCCATCTCTTTTATCTCTGGGGCCTTGTCGGCCGGTGGGACGGCCGATGGGACTTATGAGATCTTGGGCTTGACGGCGGGACAAAGCTATTCGGTGGAGGCCGAGCCGATCAATGCCAACTTCACTAGCTCTTCGGGATTGCCCCCCTGTGATGGCAGCGGCAGTAACCCGGGGCCTTCGAGCAAACAGTTTACCGACCAGACCAGCGGGACGACGGTGAGTGCGACGGCAGGAAGTAGTGCGACGGGCGTTGATTTTACCCTGGCGGGAACCAGTAGTTTACGATTGCCCACCTTGGAGGTGGGTAATGTGGAGCAGGCCCCGGAACAAGATGAAGAGATTCCTGATTTGGATGCGGAGAGTCAGCAGGTCATTGCCGCCGATATTGCCGCCTTGGAGCTTCGTTCGAAAAATGCCTCTAGTTGTTCTAGCAGCACGGTTGGGACGGTTACGACTGGCAGTAGTGCCAGTTCTGGCGGGTGTAGTTTGATTCCGGGGTTTTAAATCCCCCCATCCCCCCTTTTTCAAAGGGGGGTAATACACAACTCTCTCATTTGCGAAGGGATGCGATCCACAGCCTCCCCCTTTGAAAAAGGGGGATTAAGGGGGATTAAGGGGGATTTAACGCTTGCCAACCCCCCCCAACCCTGGCAAAACCACCCTCCTATGCTCCCAGAACGCAGCACCCGCGAGGTGCAAGTCGGTCCCGTCAGGATGGGCGGACACAATCCCATCACCGTGCAAAGCATGTGTGCGACCCGCACCCAGGATTTGGTGGGGACCCTGCGCCAGATTCGGATCTTGGAGGCCGCCGGGGCGGACCTGATTCGGATTGCCATTGATAGCAAAAAGGACGTCGAGGCCTTGCAGGAATTGCGGCAGCAGACCGATGCGGCCCTGGTGGTGGATCTTCAAGAGAGCTATCGCTTGGTGGAAGACCTGGCCCCGCTGGTGCAAAAGATCCGCTACAATCCGGGACATCTGCATCATCACGAGAAGGAAAAAACCGTGTCGGACAAGGTCGCCTGGATTGTGGAGCGGGCGGTGAAACACAACTGTGCGATTCGCATTGGGGTCAACTGCGGCTCGCTGGATCCCCGCTGGCAAGAACGTTATCCGGGAGATGATATCGAGGCGATGGTGGCCTCGGCGGCCGAGCATTGTGAGATCCTGGATCGTTTGGGTTTTTCCAATTATCTCGTCTCGTTGAAAGATTCCGATCCGCAAAAGGTGATTGCCGGCAACAAGCGTTTTGCGGAACTGCGTCCCGATGTGCCCTTGCATCTCGGGGTGACCGAGGCGGGACTGCCGCCCGAGGGGATCATCAAGACGCGCATCGCCTTTGAGCAGCTCTTGAGCCAGGGCATTGGGGATACCCTCCGGGTTTCCTTGACGGTCCCGTTTGATGACAAGGGCGAAGAAATCCGGGTGGCGCGGCAGATTATTCAGGATGTCAAAGACGGCCGGTTTCGTTCCGTTCCGGATCTTTCAGGATTGAATATCATCTCGTGTCCTTCCTGTTCCCGAGTTGAGAATGAAAAATTTGTGGAGTTGGCCATGGCCGTCAAAGAGATGGCCCAGTATGCCAAGGAATATGATGTCACGATTGCGGTCATGGGATGCCGGGTCAATGGCCCCGGTGAGACCGATGACGCCGATCTTGGCCTCTGGTGCGCCCCGAATTTTGTCAATCTCAAGAAGGGTGAGGAATCGTTGGGGCAGTATTCTTATGACGATATTTTACCGCGTTTAAAGTCCGAACTGGATGTCGTGATTCAAAGCAAATCACATTAAATGGTCATCCACTTTAATCCGAGCCATACCTCGAAAAATCTCTTTATATCTCTAAAATATTGATATAAAAAGAGAATATTGAAATTAATCCTCCAAAATTTCTATCAGATGTGCCTGATGTCATGATGCTTCTTGATGAGTAGTATGGTGTTGCGCGGATGGCCAAACAAATTGCCTTATCCAGATTGGGGCTACACAAGACTCTTTCCAAAAAAGGGAATCCTGAGTTTCGCACGCTGTTAAATATTTTTGAAGTTGCCAGGGTTCAGCTGTCTTTCAAACCAAAAATGCGGCGGGCGGCTTAGAGTAGGGGGGGGAAATTTGAACTCCTACCACCAAGACAATGTCGAGACATTTTTATAAACCGCGAACTTGGAGGAAATTTTGTCATTCTCGAATTCACATCAGCATTATTCTCAAACTTTTCTCGGAACTGATTGGCTGATTTGAGAATACCAGCAGTCTACTCAAAATATTGAAGTATTGACACGCCATTAAGTTGAGCCAGGTTTGGTGGTAGTGCTAGGTCTTTAGAGAGGTTGAGGTAGATAGTTCCATCATTTTTTAAATAAATGTGCATTCTCTCTGATCCTTGGCCTTGATGTTGCCGCAAATATATTTTTTGAGCGCCATCACCTCTATAGCCTATATTTATCTTATCAGGATCGATGTGTGTGATTTCCCCTGAATCACAGTTGACATCAGCCAAGAGGTAAGGGACTTCATCACTCCATTCAAAATTTGGTTCTAAGTTAGCAAAAAATATTCTAGCGATTTGCTGCGCATAGGTTTTTACTGGTTCGGGGAGTATCGAAGATGTAATAGGTGATCTTTGGCGTAGTACTTCTACCAAGCCTCGACTTGCCCTGGCCTCCTTGAGCAACTCTACTTGCCTGGCTTTCCGTTTTTCATGTGCAAACCGCTCGCATCGCTCAAGAATGATCGATGGATTTGGTAACTCCACTGTTGTTATCTCATCCCCATTGCAAACGGCCCAGCTACCAGCTTCAAGTGCGATACTAGTTGCTACTTCCCATTGATTCATTTGCGGGCTAAACCACAGGTTCGGTAATGAACAGGAGTAATCTACTGAACTAATCCTTATAACATCTCGATCCTTCTTTGTGGATAGGCTTACGTGCCATTTGGCAGCACGAACTGTGCCTGTGATCTCAAAAAGGACGTAGGGGCCGCTTTTGTTGGCAAAAGGTATAGTTGCACTTGAGTTTTCAGAAGCTACGCTTAATGGACCTCCCAATCCAAAGGACTTGACTGATTCGGGAAGAGATAGGGAGCCGACTTTGATCGTAGGGGTGCCAATGGTGCTCATATGTTTCTCCTGTAGTTTGGTCAAACCAATCTTGTGTTATGTTATCGGCGTGGACTGTTAAAAGTTGCTTATTTTATTTAAATTATTTAAAAAAAGAGAATTCGATCTAACTGCCATATTTTATTAGTATTTTTTGTAATTTTTCTGACCTCGATGTTGCTATCTTGGAAAAAGTTCTTACGCTTTATCCATAGCTCCCCCCACCACCAACTCCGGAATTCGCAACGTTGGCTGGGCATCCCCAACTGGGACTCCCTGGCCATCTTTGCCGCAGGTGCCGAGGGAAAATCCCAAATCAGTCCCTATCTTATCGATCGTTTGCAGGACCTTAGGCCCATTCCCAGTCAGGATGGCCCCGCGCACGGGGTCGCCGATTTTTCCCTTGTCGATCAAGTAGGCCTCATTGATCTCGAAGACAAAGTCGCCATTCACGGTATTGACTTGGCCCCCGCCCATTTTTTTGACGAAGAGGCCGCGTTCGGTTGTCTTGATGATCTCATCTGGATCGTCTTGACCAGGTAAGATCATGGTGTTGGTCATGCGACAGATGGGTTTGTAACGGTAGGACTCGCGACGGCCATTTCCGGTGGGGCGGCCGCCGTGTTTCATGGCCATGTGGCGGTCGTACATGTAGTTCACCAAGGTGCCGCGCTCGACCAGGATGGTGCGCTCGGCTGGGACGCCCTCGTCGTCGAATAAAAAGGAACCGCGCTTGTTGGGCACGGTGGCATCATCGACCACGGTGACTTTTTTATTGCCGACCTCAGTCCCTAGTTTGCCGTGATACACTGACAAACCCTCGCAGGCGAGATCGGCCTCGAGGCCGTGACCGATCGCCTCATGGACCATCGTCCCACCGGCCTCTGAGGAGATCACGACCGGCATCGTTCCAGAAGGTGGGCGGCGCGCCTTGAGCATCAAGAGGGCCTGAGCCACCGCCCGTTGGGCGATTTGTTCGGGTGGGTTTTGTTGTAAAATTTCGAGCCCCACCAAACCGCCGACGGGATAATATCCCGTCTGGATCTGTTCCCCTTCACGCGCCACAACTTGAACAAACATCAGGGTATAAATACGACGATCTTGGGCGAGCTCTCCCAGAGAATTGGCCATCGTGACCCGCTTATCGATATCGGCGTACAGGATTTTTACCTGTTTGATGCGCGGATCTATTCCCCAGGCCGTTTCCTCTGCCCGCTTAACCAGTGCTTTCTTGGCGACGGCCGTCTCCGTTGCGGGAAACTGCGCGATCGGGCTCATCAACGGGGCGGAGACTTGTTTGGGTTTTATGATTTGCTGAAAATTTTTTCCCTGGACGGCGCTGGCCACTGAATCAGCCAACGACAGTAACGATTTTTCGGTGATCTCGTTTGTAAAGCCGTAGGCGGTTTGTCCGTTCCACAGCACGCGGATTCCCACGCCTTGATCGATCCCGGAAATTAATTTTTCCAGTTTGTGTTCCTCCGCAATCATCTGGAGGTTTTCGGCGTGGTCGGCGTAGATCTCGGCAAAATCACCGCCGTTTTTGAGGGCCCTTTTGAGAATTTTTGTAAGGGAGAAATTTTCGATCATTTTTTCCAATTATTTATTGTGGTGTTCAATGGCATCAGCCACGGTATGGCAGAAGAATAGTTTGGGGGACTGTGCCAGGGTTTCCGACTTGAGCATGAGTTCCCTGGGCTGGTCTTTGACTCCGATTAAGTAGACCTTGCGTTTGTGTTTGATCAGGTTCGCCACGGTGCCTTCGAGGGCGACGAGCCCCGTCACATCAATGACAGGCACATCCTCCATCAACAGAAAAACCACTCGGATGTTATCCTTGATGACATCAAGGGTCTCCATGGCCGTTTCTGCGGCCCCGAAGAAGAGCGGGCCGTTGATGTCATACAATAGGACATCCGGTGGAACCTGATAGTGATGTAACTTTGAATCTGCGGACACGATTTGCGAAGAGGTGGTGGCGGCCATGCGTTTCATGAAGAGCACGGCGGCGAGCAAGATGCCGGTGGTAACCCCCATGACCATGTCAAAAACGATGGTTAAGCCGAAACACATGAGCAGCACGGCCACATCGCTCCTGGGTCCCACCTTGAGGATGTGTTTGAAGTGTTTGATCTCCGACATGTTGTAGGCCACCAGCATCAGCAGGGCGCTCAAGGCCGACATGGGCAAATAGGAGATGTGGGGCGCCAACAAGAGCACGACGCAAATCGTAAACAATCCATGGAAGACAGCGGATAAGGGGGATTTTGCGCCATATCGGATATTGGTGGCCGTCCGGGCGATGGCCCCCGTGGCGGCGATCCCGCCAAAAAAGGGGCAAACAATGTTACCGATTCCCAGAGCCATGAGCTCCGAGTCCGGGTCGTGTTTGGTCTGGGCCATCCCGTCAGCGACCACCGCAGACAAGAGCGATTCTATGGCCCCCAACATGGCAATGACGAACGCGGAAGGAATCAGAGATTCTATCGATTGTAACGAAAGTGAAAAGGACGGACTACCGTAGTGCCAGGGAAGAGACCAATGGGGCAGAATCTGTGGAATGCCGCCAAATTTTGAACCAATGGTGGCAATCGTGAGGTTCGGATAGATGGATTTTAGTACGGCGGTGAGAATGGAGATAAAGACCAAGACGACCAGCGGGGCGGGTATTTTGCGATTGATCTTAGGCCAGGCCACCAGCAAGGCAAGGGTGGTTAGCCCGATGCCGCATTCCACTAGGGAGGCCGATGGAGCCGCCTGCAGTAACACCCAAACCTTTTCGAGGTAATGCTCGGGCATGGGGCCGACTTTCAATCCGAAAAAATCTTTCAGTTGCAAGGTGGCGATGACGATCGCGATGCCGGAGGTAAAACCGGTGGTGACCGGGTAGGGGATGAATTGTATCAACTTACCCATGCGGGCGATACCCATCACGAGTAAAATGATCCCTGCCAGTAAACCTGCCGTGAGCAATCCTCCCAACCCATAATGATTGGCAATCGGGGCCAGTATCACCACAAAGGCGGCCGTCGGCCCCGTGACTTGAAAGCGAGATCCCCCCAAGAACGCGACCAGGATCCCGGCGATCATGACGGTATACAGCCCATTCTGTGGGGCGACGCCACTCGCGATCGCCAAGGCCATGCCCAGCGGGATGGCCACCATCCCGACGACGATACCAGACATGAGATCGGCCCGTAAATCGGCTAGCGAGTATCCTTCCCGGAATTTTTCCCGCAGGGCGTGAAAGAGCCGCAACTTCGATTTAACGGGGCTGGTGGGGAGGGGGATGTTTTCTTGCTGATAACGGTGGGGCATAGTGGAGTATTGGCTCAGATTTGGGAAAATATCAATTGCAGAGTGAGCTATCTAGTTGTTAAAAGGGCATCGATGATTGATCAAATATTTCTCAAAAGAGTGGTGCTTAATAACTACAAGAGCATCAGGGCGTGTTCGGTTGAACTCGGACCTCTTACTTTTCTTGTTGGGCAGAATGGATCGGGTAAGAGTAATTTTCTCGATGCTCTTCGACTTGTATCAGATTCTCTTAACACATCTCTGGAGCACTCCTTGCGTGATCGGGGTGGAATACATGAGGTGCGTCGTCGTTCGTCGGGACATCCAACACATTTTGGGATTCGATTGGATTGGAAACTCAAGGATGGAAGCGAGGGAATGTATGCCTTCCGTATAGGTTCACAAAAGAAGCATGGTTTCGAAGTACAACGGGAGGAATGTCGTGTTTTTACCAAGAGTGGAATTGAGGAAACTTCCTACAAAGTCGAGAATGGAACCGTAGCAAAATCCACTATTGAGGTAGCGCCACCGGCTGCTAGTGACCGGCTCTATTTAGTTGCAGCGGCTGGTTTACCAGCATTTCGACCAATTTATGATGCATTGTTGCATATGGGATTTTATAACCTGAATCCTGGAGAAATTCGTGACCTTCAGCCTCCCGATTCTGGTGAGGTGCTGAAACGTGATGGTAGCAACCTCGCTAGCGTTTTAGATGTTATGGAGAAAGAACATGCAAAAATACATCAGCGTGTTGTCAGTTTTCTGTCCAAGGTTGTGCCTGGTATACAAGGGATTGATGTGAAGCACATAGGTAAAAAGGAGACGCTTGAATTTCGACAACTGGTGGGCACCAACAAAGATCCATGGCGTTTTTTGGCTGAAAACATGTCTGATGGCACTTTGCGTGCACTCGGTGTGTTAACTGCGCTATTTCAGTCTTCCAATGGTAGTGTGAAGAAAGTCCCATTTGTTGGGATTGAAGAACCTGAGGTTGCCCTGCATCCAGGAGCAGCAGCTATCTTGCGTGATGCTCTGCGGATTGCTTCAAAAACAACGCAAATAGCGGTTACTAGTCACAGTCCTGATCTTTTAGACGACAAAGAAATTGCCGACGAATATATCTTGGCGGTCACAAATCGAAATGGAGAAACCAAGATTGGACCGCTGGATAATGCGGGGAGATCGGCCATTAAGGATCGACTTTATACAGCTGGAGAGCTTCTACGCTTGAATCAATTGGAACCGGATGAGGGAGTTGTTGATGCCATTTCTGATACTCAATTAGATCTGTTTTCAGATTACAAACAATGACGGAAATAAAAATAGCAGCCATCGTTGAAGGTCATGGAGAATGTGAAGCCGTTCCCATATTGATACGCCGAATTGCCTTGGAGTTAGCTCCCGACTTCGTGCCGCGTGTCTTACCTCCTATCCGTGTCCCCGCGTCTCGTTTGATTAAACAAGGGGAAATAGAGAGAGCAATTGATTTAGCTGCTCGGAAATTGCAAGGCCAGGGTGGCATTGTTGTCATTCTTGATTGTGATTGGGACGATGCTTGTCCAGCACATATGGGGCCTCAACTTCTAGCACGTGCCCGTAAAGCTCGGAGTGATATGTTAATTTCTGTTGTGTTAGCGAAGAAAGAATTTGAAGCTTGGTTTATTGCAGCAGCCAATTCGCTACGTGGCAAATGTGGACTGACTGAAGATCTAAAGAGCCCATCCAATCCTGAAAACATTCGAGATGCAAAGGGCTGGTTAAGTGCCCGAACAACATCAGGTATAGGTTATTCTGAGACCGATGATCAGTCGACTCTTGCCGCCATTTTTGATATGAGTTCTGCCCGTAAGGTTGATTCATTTGACAAATGTTACCGTGACATTAGCTCGATGCTTGAACAACTTCGGCAATCACAAGGGTGTGTAAAAGAGTAATTTACACTAATTTCAACCGATAGCCAACCCCGGGCTCATTGATGAGCCACTTGGGCCGTGCGGGATTATCCTCCAACTTGTGCCGGAGTTGGTGCATGTGGATACGCAAATAATGTCCCTGTTCGGCCGAGTTTGGTCCCCAAATTTCCTTGAGAATCTGGCGTTGGGTCAAGACTTTCCCGGCATGCCGCGCCAGCAGGGTCAGGAGTTTGTATTCGGTGGGGGTCAGATGGATCTCATGTTTGCTGACAAAGACCTGGCGGGCGACAAAATCAATCTTCAATGTGCCATTCTCAAAGACTGGTTCGTCATCCGCACCGGAGCTTTGCAGGTTGTGGCGGAGCGCGACGCGAATCCGGGCCAGGAGTTCGCCGATGCCAAACGGCTTGGTCAGGTAATCATCGGCGCCCTGGTCGAGGGCGGTGACCTTGTCTTGTTCCTTCTCGCGCGCGGTGAGCACCAAGATGGGGATTTTTGACCAGGAGCGGACTTGCGCGATAAACTCAAGGCCGTCCATGTCGGGCAGGCCCAGGTCCAAGATCACCAAATCGGGGACCCGTGTGGTTAGTTCTGCCAACCCGGCTTTTCCGCAATGGGCCTCTTCATAATGATAGCCGTTGCTCTCTAACCCCACTTTAAGAAAACGGCGGATTTGCGAATCATCTTCGACGACTAAAATGGAGGTTAATTTACTGGGCATGATGTTAACGGTAAAACAAAATAAAAAATACTGCCACCCCCTTCCCGATCCCTCATCCCGATCGAGCCTCCGTGGGCCAGCAGGATACCTTGGCAAATGGCGAGTCCCAGACCGCTTCCCCAGGTGTTTTTTTTCGGGCCGCTGCGATAAAATTTTTCAAAGATGCGCGTGTGGTCTTCCCGGGGGATACCCGGCCCGCGGTCCAGGACCTCTACCTGCACCTGCCCGTTATGCTGAAAGGCCCGAATTTCCAAGATGGAACCGGCTGGGGTATAACGGATGGCGTTTTCCAACAGGTTGATCATGACTTGCTCGATCAACAGATCGTCCATGGGCACCAAGGGAAGATCTTCCGGGATGTCGGTGGTCAAGGGACGATCTTTCAGCGAGGGAGTCAGGCGATCGAGTGCACTGCCAATAATCTCCTCCAAGGAATGAAGTTCCTTGCGCACGTGGATATGGCCGGACTCAATCTTGGTGATCTGGAGAATATTGCCCACCAAGCGATTGAGCCGGTCCGACTCACTGTTGATGGTCTCGAGCAGTCGTTGTTGATCCTCTGAGGGGAGATGTGTTTCTGCCAAGAGGGTGCTGGCTGCCCCCGAGATGGACGTCAGTGGGGTACGTAAGTCATGTGAGACTGAACTCAACAGGGCGCTGACAATACCCTCTCGTTCCGCCATTTTTTCGGCCGTAACGGTCTTCTCGGCGCTGTGGCGTAGCTGAATCATCAAACGGCTGGTTAGCATGGTGACGGCCAGCATGATGAAGAAGGTGGCCAAATATTTAACATCGGCCACTGCGAAGGTAAAATAGGGAGGGACAAAAAAGAAATTAAAACATGCCACGCTCAATAGGGCCGAGGCCACGGAAGGGCCTTGACCATAACGCAGCGTAATCAAGACATTGATGAGGAGGTAGCTCATGGCTAAATTGACCAGCTCTATGGTCGGAAGAAAGCATTTTAGCAAGGCCGTCCACCCGCCTACTGTCAACAGGGCAAAGGCATACTGGACCCAAGAAGTGGGTGGCACATCAGGTGTGAAGCGAACGCGATCAGACATGAGGCCATTTTATAAAATAAAACGACCTTAAAAGCCAAGTTAACCTTCTCTTTTTTTTACGGATCCCAAGGCCCTTAGGTAACGGTAGTTCAAATATTTACTGTATCCCCAGACAAGCCATACGAATGGACCCACGAAAAAATATTTCATAAATCTCCCGAGCTGAAAAATATTAAGCCCGCGGAGGCCCGGCTGTCGCGTTAAGAAAGGTCATAAGAGGGTAAAGATAGTGTTAAGGCAAACTAGGCGGCGGCTTCTTCAAGCACGCGAATGGGTAGGACAATCACGGAAAGCCCCGCAAATTGCAGGCGGCGTTGGATGGCAAAGGCTGTCTCGTGATGGAGGATGCGGTGGTAAAATTTTTCGTTCTGAAAAATAAGTTTGCCGGAAAAATAGGTTGTTTTCGGGAAGTCTTGTTTGACTTCTTTGCACATTTTTTCCAGGGCCTGAATGGTTTCCGTGTCGACGGCCATGCGATAATCAGCGGCCCAGCCATTCGCGTGACACCACTGGACGTATTTTTCCAAATGCCCCTTGGTTTCCACCTCCACCTGCTTGACCCCCTCAATCCCCTTGAAATTCCCGGAGTCGAGGATCCCGACGGAGATGAAGATGAAATTCTTAAAATAATTGGGAAACTGCATGTGAATCGACATGAGTTGATGCAGGCCAAACCCGGAAAATCCCCCGACCATCACGACTGCCGTCGGCAAGTCGGCGTTAATTTTTGGCATTTCATTTACTTTGGCGGCGGGGACGATCGGGGTGCTGGTTAATTCATCCAATCTCCTCAGACTCTTTTTGACCTTGCGATAATGTCCCCGGATCAGGAAGCAGATGCAGATGACGGCACTTGTGATGACAGATGTCATCCAGCCGCCTTCGGAAAATTTTTCATACAGGGTAATGATGAGGATGCAGAGGCACATGATGAATCCAGTGCCCTGAATGGCCAGCTGACTTTTCCATTGAGGTTCTTGATGTCGTGCCACAATCCAATGGGTGGCCATCCCCAGCTCGGTGAGGACAAAGGTGATAAAGACATTGATCGAGTACATCACGACCAACATGGTGATGTTGCCGTGCGTATAAAGCAGCGTGCCCGCGGCGGCGGCTCCCATCAAGTAGATGCCGTTTTTTGTGACCAGGCGATCCGAGAATTGCGCAAAATGGCGGGGCACCCAGGAGTCTAGGGCCATGTTGGCCAGAACTCGCGGGCCGTCGATAAAACCGGTTTGGGCCGCCAGAAACAGCAGGGCAGCCTCGGACACCAAAGTGACGATGACCAGCCCGCGGCCCACGGAAATACCGCCCAAGTTCCAAGCGCCGAAGAGATTGTCCACTAGCACGGCATTCATGGTCTTGCCGGTGACGGGGATGGAATGGGTCAATAAGTAGGAAAATAGAATGCCCCCCGCGGTAAAGGCGAGCGAGGTGGCCATCAAAAACATGGTCTTCTTGCCGGTTTTGACCCGCGGTTCGCGCAGTGTGGCGACCCCGTTGGAGACGGCTTCAATGCCGGTGTAAGTCCCACCCCCCATGGAGTAGGCGCGCAGCATGATGAGAGCGACGGGGAAAAAACCCAGCGATTGGACGGAACTATGAAAATGAGAGACAGACCCTTGAAAGAGCGAGGGGAGCTCTGTGAAGTGACTCCCGATGGCGTAGAGGATCATGAAAACATGAGTCACTACAAACAACATAAAGACGGGGGCGACCACCGTCACGGATTCCCTAATGCCGCGTAGATTGAGAATGACTAAAAAGAACAGGGCCACGACCTCGGCGGTCAGTTTAAACCCGGCGAAATGGGGCGGTAAAAAGGACCAGAGCGCATCACATCCTGCCGCGACGGAAACTGAGATGGTGAGGAAGTAGTCAACCAGTAGGGCGCAGCCCGAGACCACCCCGGCCTTCTTGCCCAACAACTTGGTGGCCACTAAATACCCGCCGCCTCCTCCCGGGAAGTGTTGAATCAGGTTGGAATAGGCAATGGAGATGACAAAGATGGTGGTCGCCATCATGACGACCAGGAAAATGGCCAGCGGGGCATGTAGGCCCAGGGCTCGATAGGCCTCTTCCGGCCCATAAGCCGAGGAAGACAGCCCGTCACACCCCAACCCCACCCAAGCCAAGAAGGCCGCAAGTGAGAGCTTATGCCCTAGTGCTGGGTCATGGAGATCCCGGGCCGGCCCAATGATGATGTTTCGTATTTTTCCCAAGATGGCGGCGGTCTATAGGCCGGTGGCCACGCGGGGGCGAGTTAATTTTGTGTTAATTTTTGTGAAAAAAATAGTTCCCATTTTGGGAATTTTGGGTTACCTTATCCCTAGTGCGGGTCATCTCAGTTAAAAGATTAAGAGAGTTTTGGAAGCAGCCGGATTGTAAGGATTCAGAACAGGCGTTGCGTGCTTGGTACACAGAGGCAAAGAAGGCTTCTTGGAAAGGTCCTCACGAGATTAAAGCTCAGTACAAAAATGCGAGCATCGTGGGAAAAAATAGAGTAGTTTTCAATATTTGCGGCAATAAATATCGACTCGTGGTTGCCATTAAATATGATTTTGGTATCGTCTTTGTCAGGTTCATCGGGACCCACAAGCAATACGACCGTGTTCAGGTTGAGGAGGTATAGCTATGAAGATAAAACCAATCCGGACTGACAGGGATTATCAAGAAGCCTTGTCCTTCATTGAAAATCTCTGGAATGCGAAGCCTCGCACTCCCGAAGGGGATAAACTGGAAATCCTTACGACGCTCGTTGAAGCCTACGAACAGAAAAAACATCCCATATTGCCTCCGGACCCGATTGAGGCGGTTAAATTCAGAATGGAACAATTGGGGATGTGTGATGCCGATTTGGCCCCTTGTCTCGGTGGTCGAAATCGTGTTTCCGAAATACTCCACCGAAAAAGATCCTTGACTGTCACCATGCTGAGAAATCTCCATCAAAAATTGAAGATTCCCGCAGAGTCTCTATTGGCAACTTCTTAATTTTCTTCGATTTTATTATGCCCGGGGCCGGACTCGAACCGGCATGGACCTTTTTAAGTCCGACAGATTTTAAGTCTGTTGTGTCTACCGATTTCACCACCCGGGCTTATAACGATTGCAGACATTGCAATGCCTGCGCGCGTTTTCGTGACAAGGCAAATTCTGCATTTTCATAGCATAACCCTAAAAATTTTTTCAGGGAATATTTACTACTAATCTTCAAAATATACGCACTACTTTCACCGTAATGCTCCAGATGAATAGACCCTTTTATGGCATAAACCTCTCTGAGCCTCTGATCGATCCAACCCAAGAACGCTTGAGATCCTGATGTTATCTTGCAATACCACTGGCTAATCCGCTTGGCATGATCTTGCCAATTCCTAATGCAGCCGTCCCCATCCATCACACCGCGCAGAAAATGGCCAAAATGTTCCTCCGGTACCTCAATTTTCCTGATGGTCTTACTTTTATTCGGGGTTAACCCTTTTTCCTGTAAGAATTGGTGAAAAGATTTGGAACTTATTTGAACCCTAAAGGATTGTTGTCCCTGACCATTCATCTTCTTTGCCACGGAGCATTTAAATTCCATTTCAGATCTTAATAAGTGCAGAAAATCCTGCTCCTTTGCCGTGATGTCTATATGCCTCCCATCTTTACTTAAACAGCCATCGCTGGTGATCAGTCCAACAAGGTACCACAGTTTTTTAGGAGCCAGGGATTCCCAAAAAAATGACCTTTTTTTACCCATGACCTGCACCCTATCTTACTGAGGCGGCGACCGGATTTGAACCGGTGCATAACGGTTTTGCAGACCGTCGCCTTACCACTTGGCTACGCCGCCTTTATCTCTTTAATAATCACAACATACTGAAAATATTAATAAAACACATCATTATGTTTTTTTTCTCAAGTGCTTTTAGCCTCAAAATGACAGGTTTCTACTGAAATGGTAGAAAAAACAGTAGAAACTTTTCCGCTAATCATTCTGTCGATCATAAACAGTATGTGGCAAGGATGGTAAAGATGGTAGTCTTGGCATATCATAAGCCGGTTGAGTGCCCCGATTACCATTGTAAGGATTCACGTTGCCCTGAGTAGTCCAGTTATTAAGCCGAGAGTTATCCGGTGCGGTACGATAGTGACCTTCCACATATGTACCATTCTGCCTAGTGTATGGGTGCACATACGCTTGAGCCAAAAGAACTCCTGGCATAATCATCAGAGAAATAATGGCGATGAGAGTTTTCACGCATCCTCCTATTTGCAGTGCTGATTCAAAACTTTTGCCACATCTTCATTTTTGTAGCTGTGCTGCTTTCCATCTTTTGAATAAATAGCTATGTTGGCGTAGGTATTATTTTGCAACTTATCCTCTGTAACCACTACGCAACCGGTCTCGCTATCATAAGCATAGCCACGACTGTGACCATCTACATCCAAAGTAACATCAAAAAAAACTGCCTCATCACCTCGCACCACATAACTCTGAGCGGTTGGGAAATGCAGGAAATTTCCCATACAAATGACCTGCTTTGTAACTCTATAGCACTTAAATCCATTTGCTGAAATCACGGGATGTTCATCTGCCCATAATGGGAACCCAACAAGAATAATTACAAACAACATGACAAGCCGCATTCATTCCCCTTTTTATAGTTTCTTAATCCTTATGGTTATTTTAAAACATCTGAGCCGAGCATCTTTCCCTTTCACTTCTACCGGTGCATATTTGGGATTGGTAGCAATCAATAAAATTGATCCGTCATCTTTAATGATAAAGTCGCTTTGCCATTTTGCCATCCTCAGTTTTTATTAGCTAAAACATTAAAGTTTATCATGAGTTTTCCTCTGCCTCGCGAAGCCATCATTCATTGTCTGGACCGAATAAATCGGATCCAGCCAATACTCACTCGTTAATGAGCTGTCACCATTAACCTTTTATTCAAGAACGAGTCAATATTTAGCTCTGGGCGACGCGGTGGATGAGTTCGGCGAGGAAGGTTTGGTAGTGGATGCCGTGCCGTTTGGCCTTTGATTTCAACTCCTCCAGATCCTTATGGTTGACCCGGATGTTTAAGACCGCGTCTTTCTTCCGGGCCGCGACTGCCTGGGCGATTTGGTTGAATTCGTACCGGTCCACGTCAAGAAATTCCCCACTTATTAGCGCATCCTCGATTTCTTTCTCTTCTTTTTTTAGACGGGCTTTTTTCAATCTAATCTCCCTTAAAAATCCTCAAAAAAATCCCTTCTAGCATATTAATATTTGTCTATACAGTAGGATTAATAGTGGCCTATGAGCTATTTTATCCGGCACTTGCCGAGGGGTAGTGTTCCGCCCAGAATTCCTGGCCCGCATCGGGAAGCGTGTCGATGGGGTCATAATAATGGTAAAAATCACGTCTTAAATCTGGGTGCGCCCGGTCGAGGGCCGTGTCGTAGGCCTTGACCCAGGAGGAGACTCCCAAGGTGCGATCGTAGAAACTCTCCTGATGGGTCCAGCGTTTTCCCACGAACGGGACATCGCAGAGGATGCGCGGCGTGTGGAAACCGGAAGGGAACCCCATCATCGAGCTTTGCAGCATTTGGGCATGGGCCAGTGAGATGCGCCAATGTTCCGAATTGGGGATCATGTCGCACATGTAAAAATAGTACGGGGTGATCCGGGCCATGTTTGTCAGTTTAAAGCAGAGATCGAGCAGATCCTTGGTGGTTGCGTTGACCCCTCGGGCCAAAACTCCTTGGTTGCGCACGTCGCGGAAACCCATGTCCCGGAGCTTTACCACCACCTCCGCAAGGAGAGGAGTGACCTCGTTAGCGTGGCTAATGTGAGTGTGAAAATGCAACCCGACCCCGCGCTCGTTGGCTTTTTTGGCCAGCCGTTCGAGTGCCCATAGGATTTCATCCTGGAGAAAATATTGCGGACGTCCCATCAATCCCTTGCTGGCCAGTCGGATGTCTTTGATGTGCTCGATGTCCAAAAGAGCGCTCACGAAGGCCTCCAGGTGGTGGATTTTGACGGCAGCGACATCGCCCCCGGAGACGACCACATCGCGTACCTCGGAGTGGGTGCGCAAATAACCTAATATGGCTTCGGCGCGTTGTTCAAAGGTCCCCGGAAGTTTTGCCTTCTCAATCAATTGGGTGCTTGGTCCTACAGAGTCGGTTCGGGTGCAGTATTGGCAATATTGCGGGCACCCGGTGGTTAATTCGGCCAAGACCTTGGTGGGGTAACGATGGGTCAAGCCTGGGACGACTGTCATATCAGACTCATGCAGGCTGTCGCGGCTCGCCATCGGGTGGGAGGGCCAGCGGGGATCACGGTCTGAAAACATGGCCATCATGTAGCGGCGCACCGGGTCGTTTCGCAAGTCTTGGATGTTCATTAAATTCAACATGTGAGGGGGAATGAGGAGCCCCATCGTGGCTCGCTCGCGCATGTCACGTCCGATATCGGCGGCCATTGCATCGGTGAGAAACGGGCCGAGGGCTTCTTTTAGTCTTTTCAAGGAATTCAGGCCATTTTTGACCTGCCAACGATCACTGCGCCAATCCTCAGCGGACACATCTTTGTAACCGGGAATCCGCCGCCAATCAGGTTCTGCAAAATCGGAGCGATATTGATAATGGTAGGGTGCCTCCAGAAGAGGCGTTTCGTAGACAGACATGGCGGCGACCAAAGCAGCTAAGCTTGCTGAAATTCCCTCTTCACCTAAATCAATCCCATCTTTGAGCAGGGGGATTAAGGCCTTGGCGGCCTCTGCAATCTGTTGGTCAAGGAGCCGCTTCAAGTCTGGACAATTGATTAATCTTTGTTCCCAAGACTCAAGCGTATCCGGCTCTTGTCTCAAGAGATCGGTGGCGAGCTTCTGACCGGTGATTGGTTGCGGTCGCGTTGAAATCCCCCCGTCTCGCAGGTATTGATCCGTTGTCCCTAACGCCAACCCCGCCTGATAATGAAATTCTAAGCTATGAGCTCCACTAGGAATGCTCGAGGCAAGTTTGGCAAGATCTTGAACTCTTGATACGGTATCAATAATAGCGCCTACACTCATAAATTTCCCCCTCTGAAACCTTGTTTCGCACTCCTATGAGAAAAGGTTGCGCAAAAAAAGAAAAAAATTAATCGACCGAAATTCGGACGGTAGCGTCCGAATTTCGGTCGATTGGGTCATCCTTGCGACACAAATCGTGCGTAAAATTCTCTGGCATCAATCTTGCTTTAGCCAAACGTTCTATGCGTCTGATTTTTTGTTTCATTTGGATCTTGATGGCCCAAACTGTGTGGGCGGGGGAGCCTGCGGTGTTGGAGGTGCAGCGGGAGGCCCTGCGTTATGCGGGTTATGATCGTGCAGATATTAGCGAATGGGGGCATCGGGCGCGGTGGGCGGCGGCCTTGCCGCGGTTGCAGGTGGGTTTCAATCGGGACGTGCGGGATACGGTGAGTTTGACTACCAAGGACTCGGTCTCGATCACCGGGGGGACGGTCTTGGTGGGGCCTGGGGAGAATAACTTTGATGATAATGTGCGGCAGGGGACCAGTGTGGAGGTGCGGGCGGTGTGGGTCCTGAATGAGTTGGTCTTTAATCGGGACACGCTCGACGTGAGTTCGGAACAGCGGCGCTGGCATCAGGACCAACAGCGTCTCTTGGCCGAGGTGAATAAGAATTATTATGACCGTCTGGAGATCTTACGTGAATTGCAGAAGCGTGATGTGAAGGCCGAGGATAAATCCAAGTTAAAAATTCAATTGGCCAAGACCGTGGCCACCTTAGATGCCTTGACGGGGGGATGGTTTTCCCAAGGGATAGGAGGGCAGCCATGAGGCGTTGGTGGCTGTCATTGGGGATTTTTTGCCTGGTTGCCTGCGGTCGTGTCCCGGCTCGGCCTGCCCCGTTATCGGATCAAATACCCACCTTACTTCAGGTACTGCCGTCGGGGGCACAGGCGTTGGGTTTGCGGCCCAAACTACTCTTGTTGTTTTCTCAGGCGATGGACCCAACGACGATTGATGAGCAATCCATCCTGTTACTGCCCATTGTCTTGTCACAGGACTTAGTGGATTCATCGCTGAAACTGAATCGTGAAGTTGATCAAGAGAACCTGACCAGTGTCCCCCTCAATTTTGCCATGACACCCGATCAAACGTTGATTGTGGTGGAGCCGGCCTATGACCTGCAGGCAGGGGTGGAGTATACTTTTGTTGTCACAACTCGGGTGTTATCTCAGGCACGCTTGTCTTTTCAGCAAGGCGGTCTGCATCCATTTGCGCGCTATTATCGAACCCTCTCCCCCAGCGCGGAACCAGCGCCTATCGCTCCTCAAGTATCCTCTTCACAACCCATGACGGAACCTGAACCCGCTAGTCCGAATGAACCCACGGCTGCTTGGGATGATTTTGAGGCCGAGATCATTGACAAGTCCCAGGAGGCGATTCCGTTGCCGCCTGAGCCTCCTCTGGTAGAACCAATGCAACCTGTCGCACCGCTTCCAACCGAAGAACCATCAGAACCATTGCCACCGGAAACACAACCATTTATCCCTCCGACAGATCCGCCGGCTGAGATACCTGTTGAGACACCAATAGTGGCTCCTGTTGGCAAGGTCGTCATCAATGAACTCTTCTACGATGCGGTGGGTACCGATACCAACGGCGTGCTCTTTATTGAACTGTACGGTCCAGCGGGTCAGGATATTTCCGGGTATCAATTACTCTTCATCAATGGAGATGACGGCAAGATTTATGACACTCTGAGTTTGCCTACCAGTGCGCACCTTGGAGCGGATGGTTTTTATGTGATCGCCGATGCCAAGAGTAGTGCGGCAATCGAGTCCTTTGTAGTCCAAGCCGATCTGATCAAAAACTTTGATCCCCAGAATGGTCCGGATGCCCTGCAGTTGTTCGATCTGCAGGGAAAAATAATGGATGTGTTAGGCTATGGGACCGGTCTGCCGCCTCAGGCCGAGAATGGCCTGGCTACCTTTGAGGGAACGGCCGCCCCGGATGTGATCAATGGGCATACCCTGGGACGGAAGGTGGCGGGCCAAGACACGGATGACAATCAGGCTGATTTTATCGATCAGGCCGTGCCGACCCCTCGACTGTAGGTGATATTTCAGCCGGAGGCTGACCCGCCTCTGGCGGGTATGGCGCCCTTGATCTTTCTTCAAAAATATGGCATATATGACAGTCATATGCATCGTACCATGGTTTATCTGGAAGAACAGGACTACCAAATGCTGATCAAACGGGCGGCCTCCCTGGGGCGGCCTTTTTCAGAGCTGATCCGGGAGTCGATCCGCCGTTATCTGGCAGAGGTGGTGAAATGTCCTGCGTGGGAAGAAGACACTCTATGGAGGCTCAATGGAGCCGGTAAGGGGAATGTCTCCAACACCGATTCGCGGGATCATGACAAGATTTTGTATGGGTTGAAAAAATGAGTCTCCGCGTCTTCGTCGATACCAGCGCTTGGAAGGCCTATCTTGACAAAAAAGACGTATTTCACGAGGCGGTCAGCGAGCAATTCTTGCGTTGTCGGCGCGATCATACCGTTTTGGTGACCACGGACTACATTCTATCGGAAACCGTTACATTGCTTCGCATGCGTCGTGGCCTGGGACATCGGCTGGCGGTGCAATTCGGCAAAATGATACTGAACAGCCAAGTGGTTCATCTTAGGCATGTGGCTTCAGCCGATTTTCACCGGGCTTGGGAGATCTTTGAGCGGTATGCGGATAAAGATTTTTCCTTCGTCGACTGCGCTTCTTTTGCCGTGATGGAGAATGAAAAACTCAGTAGTGCCCTAGCGCTGGATGACCATTTCGTCCAATATGGTTTTCAAAAATTGCCGGATTAACGCGGAAACGCCTCTTTGACGCCACCATCCACGGTGATGGTACACCCGGTGGTCTTGGCGGAGCGATCCGAGGCCAAAAATAAGATGGTCTCGGCCACGTCCATGGGGGTGACTTGGGCGTGGAGTAGGTTTCTCTTGCGGTAAAAATCTTCCAATTGTTCAGGCGGGATCCCATGAGCTTGGGCGCGCTCGCGGCGTACCGTTTCTGACCAGAGCTTTGAATCGCCAAACACGGCATCAGGATTGACGATATTGACCCGAATGCCCAACGGGCCGTTTTCAATGGCCAACACTTTTGCGAGTTGTGCCTCCGCCGCCTTGGAGGCGCTGTAAGCCGCAAAGTCTTTGCCCGGGGCCATCACGTTTTTGGTGGCCACAAAGACGATGTTGCCGCCGATGCCTTGCTGCTTAAAGATGGCCAAGGCTTCCTTGGCGCATAAGAAATGTCCCCTAGTGTTGACCGCAAAACTTTGCTCCCATTCCTCCAATGAGATTTGATCCACCGGGTGCGAGACGGCGATGCCGGCGTTGGAGACCAAGAGGTCGAGCCCGCCAAAGTGGAGCACCGCTTGGGCAAATGCCTGGGCTACTGACTCCGGTGATGTCACATCCATCCGGATCGCGATACAGACATCGGGCCCAAATTTCTTTTGTATCTCTTGCCCCACTTGGCTGACAGATGCTTCGTCGACATCGCCAATCACGAGGTGGGCGCCTTCTTGGGCCAGGCGAAACGCGGTGGCCCGTCCGATACCGCTGCCGGCTCCGGTGATCAGCGCAATCCTTCCCGCCATTTCTGGATCCGGTGGGGCCAGCGTGAGTTTAAAAAGTTCCAGCGGCCAATACTCCATTTCAAATATTTCAGCCTCGGTGAGTGAGGTGTAGTCATCGATCGTCATGGCATCCCGATAAACGGAGATGGTGTGTTGATAAATATCACGAACAATCTTTGCCGCTGTTAAATTCTTCCCAATGGAGATCAATCCGACCTCTGGGATCAAGACAACTCGGGGAAAAGAATCTTGCAGTTTTGTTTCAGGGTTGGCGTGCTTATTAAAATAAGCGGTATAGTGATCCTGGTAATTTTGTAAATCCCGGGTCAAATCGTTTTGCACAAACAGGGCGCTGCATTTGGTGCGGAGTAGATGGTCGGGTGTGACCGGTCCTCGACGGCTAATCTCAGGACCAATCTCAGAATTGGCAAACTCTAGGATGGGTGGCGTGTCAGCGAGTGTGAGGATAAATCTTTTTTGGGGAGAGACCAATCCGCGCAAGATGGGGGCGATTTTTAGGTAATTTTGTTGGCAGCATTCCGTGGTGTGTGTGTTGCCAAATGGTTTGAGAGCGGGGGTTGCCGAGACGAATTGTTCAGCGCGTGTCACCATTTCGATCATTGTCTCATAGCTTTCCCGTGCTGTTTTTCCCCAGGTGAAGATCCCATGTTTTTCCAAGATGGCCCCGCGGGCCCGGCTATTTTTTCGGACGGCTTGGGCTACGGCCTTGGCGAGGGGAAAGCCAGGCTTGATGTAGGGAACCCAAACCATGTCTTGCGCAAAGACTTGGGCAAAGATCTTTTGGTTATTTTTGGTGTTGGTCAGCGCCAAGATGGCATCGGCATGACTGTGATCGACATGATCGTACGGGATAAAGGCATGCATCAGGGTTTCAATGGAGGGCCTGGGGCTCTTGGGATTTAACAAACAGGCGTTGAGGTAATCGACCATCTCCTCATCAGACATGACTTCGCGTTGTTCCACGGCCAATAATTCTTCGAGACGCAGTGGGGAAAAATCTTTGGCCTGGGAGAACTTCAGATCCGAACCACTCCCTTTGACTCGGAGCACGCGCACCTTGCGTCCCAGGTGATCCGTCTCGGTTAATTTCATGGAGGTATTGCCACCACCCCAGAGGACCAGGTTGGCCTCCTTCCCGATCAGCCGAGAACGATAAACCAACAGATCTATCCCTGATAGTTTTGCGGCGGTTGTTTCTGACCAGAGATTTTTCACGGGGGCACTCTACGAGATAAGAAGTGAGTAGGCAACCCCTGAGAGGTAAAGTAGCGAAATAAATCCATTGATCGTAAAAAAGGCGGCGTTGACCCGGGAGAGATTTTGGGGCGAAACGAGCGAGTGTTCGTAAGCCAACAAAATACCAACCCCCACGAGGCAAACATAATAGGCAAGTGTGAGGTGATTATAACTTCCGAACCAGATCAATAGAGTGAGGGTGAGGAGATGCAGGAGTCGTGCACCATAAAGGGCTCGGGGAATTCCCAGGGCGACGACCAGGGAGTGCAGCCCCGTTTGTCGATCAAACTCCGCATCTTGGGTGGCGTAGATCATGTCAAAACCGGCCACCCAAAATAATACGGCGATCCCGAGCAGGATCGGGGCTAACTCGAAGCTTCCTCGTGCGGCGATCCAGGCCCCAATGGGTGCGATGCCAAGAGCCAGACCTAACACGAGGTGGCTCAATGCGGTGAAACGTTTGGTGTAAGAGTAGCCAAACAGGATGAGTAGGGCGATGGGCGACAATCGAAAGACCAATGGATTGATCCAATAGGTTACTAAGACAAAAAGTATGGCTGATCCCAGGCTGACCAGGAGCACAAAGCGCTTGGAGAGGAGCCCGGCTGGGATGTGACGCGTGGCCGTGCGAGGATTACGCGCATCAAAATCGGCATCGATCCAACGGTTAAAGGCCATGGCCGCCGTGCGGGCGGTGACCATGGCGGCGATGACCAGCAGGAGAAGACGCGCGGGTGGTCGACCACCGGAGGCCACCAGCAAAGAGGCCAGGGCAAAAGGAAGGGCAAAAATGGTGTGGCTGAATTTGACGAGTTCGCCGACGTGGTAGATTTTTTTTAGGTAATTCATTGTTTTTGTAGGGGCGTATTGCAATACGCCCCTACACGCCATACCGAGGCCGCAGATTATTTTCTACCCCCATATGATCCAGAATTCGTGCCACCACCGTATCAACTGCCTCCTCAATCGTCTTGGGCTTGCTGTAGAAGGACGGGATGGCGGGAATCACCGTGGCCCCGGCAAGTGTGACCAGGCGCATATTTTCGATATGAATCAAACTCAACGGTGTCTCGCGTGGCACCAGGATAATCTTGCGGCGTTCCTTAAAAAAAACATCCGCCGTCCGGCTCAGCAAGTCATCAGAGAGACCATGCGCGATACGTCCCAAGGTTCCCATGCTACAAGGGACGATCGCCAAGACATCGTACCGCGCCGAACCACTGGCAAAGGGGGCGGTGAAGTCGCGAGGGGTAAAAAACGGAAAACCGCATTCCCGGTAATCAATCCCCGCCTCCTCCTGCCCGATCTGGAGGGCATTCTCACTGGCCGTCAGGGAAATATCGTGACCACTGGGTTTCAAGGCGGCGAGCAGTCGTTGCGCATAGATCGCCCCGCTGGCGCCAGAGATGCCGATCACCATCTTCATGGGTTGCCTCGCTCGGCGGTCAACAGGCACGAGATCCCGCCGGTCTGATGCTTGATGGCGACATTTTGAAAGCCGATTAATTTTAACAGCTCCGCATAGGCGACGGGTGTGTAGAAACCTTGGATGGAGCGTTGCAAATATTCATAGGCGTTGCGGTGACGGGACAAGAGACGCCCCAACATCGGGATGAAAAAGTGGCCATAGGTGGCGTAGAAGAGGCGCGAGGCCCAGCGATCGGGGGCGAAGAAATCGAGCACGACCAACTTGCCCCCCGGTTTTAACAGCCGAAAAATTCCCTCGAGGGCCCGGCGGTTGTCGTCCAAATTTCTCATGCCGTAGGCGCACATGATGCCGTCAAAGGAGTGGGGGGGGAAGGGCAACTGCATTGCGTCGGCATTTTGGATTTTTACCCGAGCTAGATCACCGTAGGGAAGTTTCTTCAGCCCGATCTGCAGCATCGTTTCCGAAAAATCAACCGCCGTAACATGGCAGTCGAGGTTGACCTGCAAGAGTTGCTGGGTCATCGCCAGGGTGCCGGCGCAGAGGTCGAGGACCTGGCGATAGCGATCTCCGGCGAGATGCTTGATGGCGGCTCGCCGCCAGAGTTGATCGATCTTCAGGCTCAAGAGGCTGTTGATCTGATCGTAGCGCGGGGCGATCTCGGTGAAGAGTTGTTTGACTTGTTCAGACATGGATTCCCAATTGTTTCCAAATAGTGTCAATTTTTCTTTTTACGTCTTCAGTCATCTTGATCAATGGCGGCCACTCGCGGGGGAAGCCTTCTTCTTTCCACTTGGTGGTGGCGTCGATGCCCATCTTGGAGCCGTAGGCGAATTGGTCGGCAGAGTGGTCGAGGGCGTCCAGGGGGCCTTCGGCGAAGGTGATGTCGCGGCGCGGGTCGATGTTGTTGGCGACGCGCCAGGTGACTTCCCGCAAGTCTTGCACATTCACATCGTCGTCCACGACAATGATGCACTTGGAAAACATCAGCTGTCCCATCCCCCAGAAGGAGTGCATCATCTTCTTGGCATGACCGGGGTATTGTTTCTTGATCGAGACGATGGCCAAGTTGTGAAAACAGGCCTCAATCGGGAGATTCATGTCGCGGATCTCCGGAAAGGTGGTCTTGATCAGGGGGAGAAAGATTCGTTCCGAGGCCTTGCCAATAAAACCATCCTCTTGCAAGGGAGGGCCGACAATCGTGGTCGGATAAATCGCGTCTTTTCGGTGGGTGATGGCCGTCACATGGAAGAGGGGATAGTTGTCCGCGAGGGAATAGTAACCGGTGTGATCACCGAAGGGCCCTTCCTGGACGAGCGGTTCCATCGGGTCGACGTAACCTTCCAAGATAAAATCCGCATCGGCCGGGACTTCCAGGTCAATGGTCTTGCAACGCACCATTTCGACGCCCTGCTTGCGGATAAACCCCGCCAAGATCATTTCATCGACATTGTCGGGTAATGGCGCCGTGGCCGCATAACCGTAGGTAGGGTCTCCCCCTAAAACGACGGCGACGGGGATTTTTTGTCTTAATTCACGATAGCGCTGAAAGTGTTTCGCGCCTCCCTTGTGGATCTGCCAGTGCATCCCGGTTGTTTGCTTGTCAAAGACCTGCATGCGGTAAGTGCCCACATTGCGAATCCCGGTGTCCGGGTCCTTGGTGATGACGACGGGGAAGGTGATGTAAGGGCCGCCATCTTGAGGCCAACATTTTAGATAAGGCAAGATGCTCAGGTCGACTGGTGCCTGGACCACCTGCTGGCAGGCTCCCTTAGAAACTGTTTTGGGCAGGTAGCTCCCCAGTTTGGCCAACTTGGGGATCATGCGCAATTTGTCGAGCAGACCGGACGGCGGTTGGGTCTTGATGACTTCATCGATCTCGCGCGCGATTTGTTCGACATCCTCCACCCCCAGGGCCCAGGCCATGCGTTGCCAGGTGCCATAGCTGTTGATGAGCAGGGGAAACTGGGATTTTTGTCCATCCACCTTAATGACATTCTCAAAGAGTAGGGCAGGGCCCCCGGCCTTGGTGACGCGATCGGTGATCTCCGTGATCTCGAGTTCGGCGCGGATGGGATCCTGGATGCGGATCAGTTGGTTTTTTGATTCTAAAAAATTTATAAAATGACGCAGTGAAGGATACATATTTTTCCGTTTATCATCATCCAACTGACCTGCTTGGCTCGCAACACCATTTCATACGGATCGGTTACAGAGGCATCGCATGGTACCGCAATCAGATCCGCTTTTTTTCCGGGCGACAGACTGCCAATTTCCGTTTCCATCCGCAGGGCCTTCGCCCCATTTTGGGTGGCCATGGTCACCAGGTCTTGTGCGGCCAAATCGGGCCAGGTGATGCGCGCCAGGGCCAGCTCACGCAACATGCTGATCTCGTCGTTGCTCGCCAGGCTGTCGGTCCCCAGGGCCACGTTGATCCCTCGTTTTGTGAGTTCCTGCAAGGGAAAAGGCCGGTGTCCAAAAAACCGGTGACTCCCCGGGCAGTGGATAACACTCACATTTTGTTTGCGCAAGAGATCCATTTCGGCTGGGTTGAGGTAGTTGCCGTGGACGATGATGTTGGTTGGTAGGGGCGTATTGCCATACGCCCCCACGCCGTCCCGCTCCCGAACATATTCCGCCAAAGGCCCTGTCCCAGCACGCCACCATTGTTCCTCTTCCAAGGATTCCAGGAAATGGGTCGATACAGGAATCAATTTTTCCAAGATATTGGGATGAACCGCATATAGAGAATGGGGGGTGATCCAGGCGGCGATCCCGGCATCTTGTAGTGTGCGTTGCATTTCGTGTGCGGCTACGAGGCTGGCCCGGGCGCGATCCTCTGCTGACCCTAAGACCTCTAAAAAAAACACTGTGCGCAAAGGGGTCAAATGTAGGGGCGCCGCTTCAGCCGGAGGCTGATCCGTCTCTGGTGGATGCTGCGCCCCTATTCCCATATGATTGGCCAAGGTGGTAGTTCCACCGAGCAGCAATTGACGAATATTCTCTTGAAAGATGGCAGGTTGTGATGGCTCACAACCCATCAAGGCCTTGACCCACTGGGTAAATGAATTTCGCGGCAGTCCCTCTCTCTTGGGAAATTCCAAATGCGCGTGCGCATTGACCAATCCGGGTAGGAGAATTTGGTCTGTTAGTGAGACCCGAGCCCCTCGGTAATCTTGAAACTGCCGCTCCGGCCCCACCGCGATAATCCGTTCTCCCTCCAGCAGCACCGCCCCTAATGGCAACGGCGGAGAAGAAACCGGCAAAACCCAAGGGGCGGTGAGCAGCATTACCGACAAGCGGCCCATTCCTGCGGGATCGCCCAGCCCTTGGCCCAGACATGGCAAATTTTGTAGCAACCGCCTTCAACCGTTTCTCCCTTTCTGGAGACATAACAGTCGATCATGCAGGCATCCCCGGGGCCGCAACGCTTGGCTAAGGCGTTCACTTCACAACGTTCCAGGGCATAGAGCGGCTTAAGAGATCCCTCATCGCGCAGGCACCCAGTGGGTCGCGCTTTTTCAGGTGCGGGGGTGGGTGGGCTTTCCACCTCTTTTTTGACGACCGGGACTGCTTCTGGCTCAGGGATCGGAAGAGGGGCGGCGGGTTTTGGTTGCGAAGGAACGGTTTCTGCCGGCGAATGATGTTTTGCAATTCTTGTCTTCACAGGCTTGACCGGCTTGACGGCTTCTCGATTTTTATACTGGGCCACCAGCTTTTGGGAACATTCCTTGGTGGCTGTCCCGATCTCACCCCGGACCAACTGCCCGTCACCCGTCGACAAGTCCTTGAACGTCGGCCGCGCCTGCTTCTCATCTTTCTCTTGATACGAACAAATCCCCTGCCAAAACACCTTTCCGGTGGAGGGCTGGAGTAAACGCGAACGGACCATATAGATAAAACGGTAATGACTCCAAGATGTCGGGTAATAGCTGTACTCCCAAACGATCGTCTTAAAATCCAAAACCAATGACTCACCGAACCGATGCTTCAAGTCCTTCATTTTATCCGTGCTCGCCGCCGCCTCCTCCCGAGGCCGGCCGGCCAAATCGGAATCGAGATTCTCGAGAAAGTTCTGCTTGATCGCCGTCGCCGGGTCCTCCAGGTGATAAGCCAACCGCAGTTTTTCCCCGTCGCTCTCTGCCCCCATGTAAGTTGCCGCCCCTCCGATTGCCCCACCCACTGCTCCGCCGAGTCCAGCTGAAATAAACATATTCCAAAATGCCTTTTTGGAACGCAATAACATAAACTTGGGCGCATCATACTGAACAACAAAGAGCTTGGCAGGCGGCTGATCCTTCAATGACTCAGGATTTAATGGAATGGGACGCATCGATGCACATGCCGAGGCAAGGAGAGAGATGCTGATCAGTAGGGCCAGTGAATAAGATTTCATATCCGGTTCACACGTTCATGATTCACATGATTTCAGCCGCTTACTGACATTTTTCCAGACTGTCAAACCTTGATTGATTGGATATTAGCTCACAATATTTGTAAATCACCATCTGTTCAGCTCTGGGCCAAAGGAACTGCTGAGTTTTATCCTCAGATTGAGGTGAGCCGTATTGCAACTCTAACCATTGATTTTGGGAACTTCTCATTATAATAGGGGTATCATTTAAACTGGAGGAGTCGTCATGGGTGATAAAGGTGTCGGAGAAGTAGAAGTCAGATATCGTTTTAGTCCTAATCCTTCGCTGTTGCGAAAGGTTTCAGTTCACCAAGACTCAAATTATAAAATTCACGATGTTGATTTATCTTTTCAATTGTACGTGGATACGAAAAGCTGGCCCGATTGGCTTCGTTATAGCGGTCCAAAAGTTTCGGCTTTTTACTCTCATACGAGTGGTAATTTTCGTAACAATGATTCTCATCGCGATCAGTTTGGAGGAAATGTTGGTTACCGTCAACGTTTCTGGGAAGTATTTTTTATTGAGGGTAATCTAGGATTCAGTAAATCGTACAACGTTCTGAATTTTGGAGGTGGAACTATGCCGTATCGACAAGAATCGACGAATATGCACTACGACGGTAGCTTTGGAGTTGAATTATGTTTTGGGAGCCCAATTTGTGCGTCCGTAGGATTTGGTTATCAAGGGGACCACACCATTGCGGGTGAACCTGATTATATGAGCCAAGGCGTATTTGTGACTGGTGCTGTTGCAGTCCAATTGCCGGTCCCCTGAGTGTGGATACCAATTCTTGATTCCACGGCTGGTCGACACCGACGGGGATGGGACTCCGGATGGTCAGGAGGACAAAAGTAATAATGGCATTTGGGAATATGACCTGAAAGAAATCAACCCCTTGAAGGCCGATTCTGATGGGGATGGTGTCAACGATAACGTCGATAATTGCCCAACCCTGGCTAACTCCGGTCAGGAGCCCTGGTTTTGTTCGCTCTAGCTCTGAAGTAATCGAGGCCCTTTTAAATTACATGAATTTTTAATAAATAATTTGACATTATGTTGATTCTGGCCTATATTCATACATAGGCAGGAGTGGTTATGCGTCTATCTCGGTCCCTAGAAAACTTAAAAGCCTTCTTAAAGCCCGGCCTGGTTTATCGGCGGCGGGATCTGGCGATGTTATCATCCAATGTTGATCGTCATCTGGCAGCATTGGTGCGTGACGGTTTTTTGAGGAAGCTTCAACAGGGGCTTTATGTCTGTCCCCAGAATACAGTTTTTGGTGAGGCTCCTCCGGATGAAGACGTGCTGCTTGAGGCCTTCTTAAATGACAACCATTTTGTTGTTTACAGCCCAAACGCCTTCAACAGTTTGGGGTTGGGTACCACTCAGCTCTATAACCGTAAGGTAGTTTTCAACCGCAAGCGCTCGGGCGAATTCAATCTGGGGGGACGGACCTATCTGTTTCATCGCTGGAGAGAGGCGCCCAAGGTGGTCACTCGGGAGTTTCTTGTTGTGGGACTTCTCAACCGCCTTCAGGAATTGGCGGAAGACAGGGGGCAGGTGATGGTTCGTCTACGGGAGAAGTTGTCGACGTTTAATAATCGCAAGTTGAGTGAGGCCGCAAATCGGTACGGGACCTATTCCACCCAACTCAAAATTAAGAAATTGATGGAGCGGCGCGTTTCGGTCGATTGAGACCGGAGAGCGAGCATTATTTGAGCGGGAATATGTCAACACGAGGGCGCTCTACTTTCGTGGTCAGCCGCTTTTTGATGATATGCTCAAGAAGATAAATCGCCACCTTGACCGGCTTTAAGGTAAGCGCGGCATCAAAGTTCCTCCATCTTACCATAAAAATTATAATTTTCAGTCATTTTCCAAAGTAATGATTGGATGCGGCGGAGTTGTTCCATGTGGTCGGTGCGATGCTAGTGATGACACATCGAGTCACAAGAAGTTAAAAAAAATCCGCAACTTTTGATTCTCCTTGACGATGGTAGGCGTGAGTGGTTTGGATGGCACAAGCTTCAAGCTTGAGGAGATTTGATGCTCCTTCGTTACCTCGTTCTGGTCCTGTTTGGTGTTGCCCTCTCTTCCTGTGGCGAGCATACCAATATTGGACTCGATAATACTCCGTCGCCCGCGAAGGATCCCCCGATACCCGTTTCCAACACAATGCAAGAGGCCCTGCAAGGGACCTGGTGTTATTACTCGGCGGCGAATAGTTATCCTTACTATTTGGGCTTGATCATCGATAAAGGCGAATTTACCGCTATAGAAGTTTATCGTAGCTATGTCTTGTCTGATGGAACGATCAACCAAACTTCGGGACCTAAACCTGGTTTTACCCCGATTAATGGTTCCATTGATGAAACAAATGGCCTGGCATCAATCTCATTGGTGGGCCATCCGGGGGTGGATCTAACGGGTCTTAACAACCCTGCCCCTTTATTATTCAATGGCACCAGCAAAAATTATATCAAGATGAGTTATGGTCCCAACAAGGTTGGGTTTTTCAAAAAAAACACTTCAGATCAGAGTGGCCTTTGTCCCGGATTATCGGTTGCGGCGAGTGATTTGGCGAGACTTCCTCAAGCGGATGAAGATGGGGATGGGATCCCTGATTTCAAGGACAATTGCGCTTGGGTGGCAAACAAGGATCAAGTTGATGCCGATCAGGATGGTTGGGGAGATGTATGTCCCATCTGTAATGATACTCCTAATCTGGCCGCTTCTTGCTCGCCCGAGCCAGACTTGGATGGGGATGGGATTGAAGACTCTCAAGATAACTGCCCGACGGTAGCGAATTCGGATCAAAAAGATACCGATAAAAATGGCATCGGAGATGTGTGCGAGGCATTCAATGGGTCCATTAAAGTGCCAGATGGGTTCTCTCTATACGGAACTGTTGAGGGGCAACCCATCCAAGTGGCCAAGGAAGACTCCGAGGTATCGATATCCGTCAATGATTGGAACGAGAACGGCATCATAGATAAAAATGAGAAACTCATTATCAAGCTGGAACAAGTGAATGTGAAGGGAGGCACAGCAGGTTCAACCATATCACTCTCCATGAACCTCTACAGCGCCGGTTCTCTGACTACTGGTCACACTTACCTTTTGGAAGGACCGCTCGGGGGGAATGTCAAGATCACCTTTCCCAATCAAGAGGTGCAGGAGTTTCAGCCGTCATCGGTCGAGGTATACTTTACTTTTTTCACAGTTGATAAAAATGGAATGATTGCTGGTCAGTTTCGCATTGCCCTTCTGAAAGAGGGGAAAGCCGTCGGAGAACTGTCAGGCAATTTTAGTGAGAGTGTTGAATTTGTTAAGGTTGCAGCTCCATAGGCTACACATAATGATGAAAACTTTTATCATACTGTTTTTTCTTTCTCTTTCTTCAAGCGTGCTTATGGCATCTTCGGCGGTGTCGCCTACCGTTGAGGAGTTGACCGCGGGAGCTGAAGAAATTGTTTATGCGGAGGTCAAGAAGATTGTTTCCCATTTTGTGACTCTGAAAGATCAAGAAGAAAGAAGCATTTTTTACCGACAAAACCAAACCATTATTTCCGAGATCACTGCGGATGTTGTGAAATCTTATAAAGGGAACCTGCGGGGTGTACTTGCTTTAGAGCAACCGGGTGGTTGCGTTTTGGATAAGTGCTTGGTTGTTTCGCTTTATCCGAATTTTCTCGTCGGCCAGAGAGTGATATTATTTTTGGAACGAAATGGCACCACTCATTTGCAAAGTATCATGGGAGAATATGGAAGATACATCGTGGACGAAACGGGAAATGTGGTGCGGACAGGAGATTCAATAGAAAAATTTGAAAAACGGATTGCTAAGATTGTTCGTGTCCAAGACAAAAGAGATCCATCATTTTTTTTGAGAAAAACTCAAACATGGCTTGGGGGTCTATCGGTGGATTTTTTTAGAAAACTAGCACCCTAATCTTGAGGAGGCGATCGTGATTCGCTCAAAAAAATACTTATTTCTTCATCTCTTGCTGGCGTTCCATTTTTTTGCCTGCACCAATGGCAATAGTCCCAAAGAAACGGTAAATATAACTGAGTCTCAATCAGCCCTGCAAGTGAGTGTCGCAAGTGGGTGCTTTATTCGCTACGAACGGTGTACGAATGGTTCCTGTTTATATGGATATGACTATTGTCTCTGTGCGCCATTCCATTGTCTAGCAAACCCCAATATGCCCCCTATACGTTGGGGAGCAGATAACGTGGGTGTTGATCCCGTCACTATTACACGGATCAGAACGGCGTTTGTTGATGTACTCGGTAAAGTGTTGCAAGCTGATGAATGTGACCTGAATTCTTTCATTCTGGAACCTCAAGACTCTATTCCCTTGCCGACCCCTTCATGTTCGGCAACAGAAGAAGGTGAGCCGCCGGGCGCAGACTACCAGCCATCGGAAATTGACTTAAGGAAAAGTCTGTTAAAAGTTTCAGTTTTTTATCTTGATGAAGAGGGGAAGGAAAGGGAAAGCTTTGTTTCAAATCCTCTTCAAATCGTTCAGGAGAATTAGTGTCACACTTTTCAACAAAGGTTATCCCGTGGTTTTTTCTCGTTTTCCTCTTAAATTCACAGCATGGTTATGCTGGCAACCCATTTCCAAATGGGAATGGGGGCTATCTATCATGGCCTCTCAACGCGATACCCGTTCCCTATTGGGTGAATATGCATTTGCCCGGCTATTCTGAAGACGTGCAGATTAAAACCTCTAAGCTTGCTGCTGAGAGCTGGTCAAACACGGCAAAATTTTCCTATCAGTACAAAGGGGTCAATAGCGACACGAACTATAACAGTCCCAACACAACCAACACGATCATGTCGATCTCGGATGGTGCTCCAACCATATTGCCAGGGGGAAGTATTATTTTTAATTGTAGTGGGCTGTTTTCGGAATATGGTCTTAAAACACGCAGGTTAGGCTTCAATCTTAGGTGGACCGACAAGGGGGGGGAGATTTACGACTCGTACGTTGTCATATGCCAGAACGTTGTCGCATGGAATCCAACCCTGCTTAAGTGGCAATATTATTCGATAAGCTGGTATGCTGGCGACGGGAAGCCTAGCGATACGCAAATTGATCTTTGGTCGGTAACGGCCCATGAATTAGGCCATATGCTCGGTTTGGATCATTCCTCGGCGAATGACATTGAACCCGATGCAATTAAAAAAGATGCAACAATGTACAAGTCCACTGGAACAGGTGATACAAAGCAAAGAGATATCAATTCTAACGATATCAACGGTCTCATTGCCATCTATGGGGGAGCAACCCTTACCTGTTTTGAACCTTCGTGCATCTATGTGTGTGGTGAAATTCCGGATAAGCCGAATCTGTGTGTTTGCCATCTTGACCTTGACTGCGACAACTTGACGGAAAAAACAGAAATAAGCTTGTCCACTGATCCTAATAATCCTGATACGGATGGAGACGGGTTGAATGATGGTGAAGAAGTTTTGCAGTATGGTACGGATCCACTTGAGCCGGATACGGACAAGGATAGCTTGACGGATTTTGCGGAGGTGAAGTCCTACCAGTGCGATCCAAGCTTGGTTGATTCGGATGGGGATGGATTGTCCGATCTTGTAGAGGTTCAATTTTCTTTGGATTGCAAGGACGCATCTGACAAAGAGAAGGATTATGACGGAGATGGTTTGAGCAATGGGGATGAGATTGCGGGAGGAACGCTTCTCAATAATGCCGATTCCGATGGAGACGGCATTGAGGATAAGATAGAAATCGACAACGGTTTAAATCCACTCAATGCGTCCGATGCCGCTGCAGACCCGGATGGGGATGGTTTATCTAACCTAATAGAAATATCTGTTGGATCCAACATCAACAACCCGGACACCGACGGTGACAAGCTAACAGACGGCGCGGAGGTAACCCAATACAAAACCAATCCCACGCTTGCCGACACGGATGGTGACGGTCTTACTGATGGGGACGAGGTGATTAATCAAGGGACCAATGCCCTCTCTTCGGATACCGATGCGGATGGGATCGGAGATAAGATGGATAATTGCGCGTTAATGACCAACCCCGATCAACTCAACACCGATGGGGAGGGGCAAGGCGACGCCTGTGATGCTGACGATGACAACGACGGAGTATTGGACAGCAACGACAACTGTCCTATGGTGAAAAATTCCGACCAGAAAAATACCGATGGGGATTTTTGGGGGGATACCTGTGAGCTCGATGACGACAACGATGGCCTCTCCGATGAGGAAGAAAAAACCTTAGGGACCGATCCCGTCAAGACGGATAGCGACGGGGATAGTGTTGGGGATAAAATGGATAATTGTCCCCTCCGGGCAAACCCGGACCAGAAGGATACCGATGGGGATGGAACAGGGGATGCATGTGATTCCGATGATGACAATGACACTGTTTTGGACACGGTGGATAATTGTCCGTTCCTCGCCAATCCAGATCAGAAAAACAACGATGGGGACTCCCAGGGGGATGGGTGTGATCCCGATGATGACAACGACGGTGTGTTGGATGGCAAAGATAACTGCCCTTTCACGGCCAACACCAATCAGGCCAATAATGATCAGGATGTCGCGGGAGATCTCTGTGATTCTGATGATGATAACGACACCGTTCTGGATGTACCCGACAATTGCCCTCTGATTGGCAATGCCGATCAAAAGGATACCGATGGAGACAAACAAGGAGACGTGTGTGATCCCGACGACGACAATGACACCGTCCCCGATGAGAATGATAACTGCCCCCTGATCGCCAACAGCAACCAGGCCAATAACGACCAAGATGCCTTGGGGGATTCCTGTGACCTCGACGATGACAACGATGGTCTCACCGATGATGAGGAAAAAGTCTTGGGGACCAATCCCTTCAAGCCTGACACGGACGACGACGCCATGGGAGACAAGAGTGACAACTGTCCGCTGCTGACCAATACCGATCAAAAGAATACTGATGGCGATACTCAGGGAGATGTGTGTGACCCTGATGACGATAACGACCAGGTTTTGGATGAAAAGGACAATTGCCCGCTCGTTGCCAATACCGACCAGAAGAACAACGACCAGGATGGTGAGGGGGATGTGTGCGACCTGGATGATGATAACGATGGTCTGTTGGACTCAGACGAGGCCACCTGGAAGACCAATTCCTTCAATCCGGATACCGACGGAGACAGTCTGAGCGACGGCGATGAGGTCCACACCTTCAAGACAAACCCGCTCGTGGTGGATACGGATGCCGATGGATTGACCGATCAGGAAGAGGTCAAGACGTATGGCACCAATCCCTTGGTGGCTGATACTGACACCGACGGTTTGAGTGACGGTGCAGAAGTTAACAAGTACGGCACCAAGCCGTTAGATCACGACACCGATGATGATGCCCTGTTGGATGGGGATGAGGTCAAGACCACGAAGACCAATCCCCTGGTAGGGGACACCGATGGTGATTTCATCCCGGATGGGGCGGAGGTCAAGGAGTGGCAGACAGATCCTTTAAAGGCGGATACCGATGGCGACGGTCTTGTAGACGGGATGGAAGTCTATCTCCACAAGACCAATCCGTTGGTCATGGATACCGATTCAGACGGCCTCACGGATAGTGAAGAGGTGAATAAGTACAAAACCAATCCCCTCAATCCCAACACCGACGCTGATTGCTGGCCGGATGGGTATGAGGTGCAGTTTGCCTCGTATGGTTATCATCCGAAGATCAAGCAGGGACCCGTCATTTCGGTAACTCCCAATTCTATCGATTTCGGCAAGGTAAACCGTCGTGGCAAGGTGATCGACTACGAACTTGCCAATGAAGGAAACTTTGACCTGATGGTCCAGGGAAAGATTAAGGGGGACGGGTTCACCATGGGCGCTGTTCCCACCCAACTGGCCCCAGGGAAGAAGGTGAAGGTCCCGATTGTCTTTCATCCGGTCCAGGCTGGGACGAGCAATGGAGAGGTCTCCTTCCAGAGCAACGATTGTACCCAAAAGATGGTGAAGATCCCACTCCAGGTGGAGGGTCTGTTTGCCAACCTGAAGGTCGACTCCCAAGAGATCAATTTTGGATTTGAGGATACGTTTATCACGGGACAAAAACCGGTTACGATCTCAAATCTCTTTAGCAATCAGCCTCTGCGTGTGGCGGTTACAAGCCAAGAGGTGGCCTTCTGGCCTGAGGAGTACTCGGTGGAAGTTCCTCCCCTGGGAACCAAGGAACTTAATATTAACTTCCGCCCCTATCGTTATGGGGAGATCAAGGGGAACCTCATCCTGAAAGCCTTTTTGGCAAATAACACACAAGAGATCAAGATCCCACTTTTTGGATTTGGTTCGGGACTGCCACCGGCCCTGTCGCCATCGGATTACATCCTTATGTTCAAAAACTCCAAGGGGAGCACTTCGTGGAAGCACCTGACGATCACGAACAAAGGGGAATCGGATCTCTATATCAGCGAGATCAGCATACTGGATGAAATGGGGAGCCAGGTCCCCTTGACTGAAGGGGGGATGAACGACTTTGTCTTTGTCCCAGCCCACGGGAATTTATATGTGCCCGCCGGAAAGAAACGGGACCTGCCGATTCGTTACCATCGCAAACAGGATAAGAAATATCAGCAAACATTGGTGCTGACCTACAACGGGATGGCCTCAGGGGGGAGCAGCAAGATGGAGATCAAGCTGATTGGGGAATGAACATGGGAGATGAGCTGTATTTACAGGTGATGGGTGGGAAGGCCAATCTTCATAAAGAAGGAGATGATGATCAACTTTACTATTCCCTCATTGAGGGAGATGTGGGGATCACGATTCCGTTTTGGACATTCCCCTTACAACTTCGCGGATTGATCGAGCTGGGGGGTGCCCTGCAAGGGGGAGATGATCAGGTATTGGGGTCCAACCGCAAGCAGTTGTCGATTCGAAGTGGCGTTCAGATCAATTTTTGGGGTTATGTTTTTATGGAAGGCAAAGGGGGGATTGGCCTTAATTGGGACAGTCTCAATTTTGGCAGAGGAGTCCCTCTTGAAGAATCTTTTGGGCAGAGCTGGATTGTTCAGGAAACGGTGGGCATCGGTTATTGTGCCTCCACTTGGTGTCTGCATGGCGTTGTCAATCCCTTCCAGGAGTGGGCCGAGGAATACAAAAATGAGGGGTGGCTGTTTGGACTCCGTCTGACCGGAAAGGAAGACGAGGAAGTGGCGGTTGCGTTACGGGCGGCAGAGGCAGAGCGGGCCCTTTTACAGGCAAGACAGGCCCTGATGGAGCAAAATCTCGGCCGTAAAAGGGAGGAGCTTGAGGGAGTACGTGCGGAGATTGAGCGGGCCAGGGCGAGCTTGATCCAGGAGCGAGGAATTAATGTGGGGCTAAAGGAAGAAATAACAGAGGTGAAGAACAAGCCCTCCGATCCCTTTGTGGCGGGTGAGCCTCTCAAGGCGGTGATTATCTTTCAACATGGCAGGAACGGTTTGCTCCGCCAGTTGGAGAAAACTCCCAAAGGGTTTGCGTATCGCGATCCAAGACTGGATCATGTGGCGAATTATCTCAAGGGTCATGCCGGGATGCGCATTCGCATTGTGGGTCATGGCAATCGTATCGGTTCCTACGAGACCAACCTGAAACTCTCTGAGAAGAGGGCCCGTGTTGTTCGTGATTATTTGGTGAAGCAAGCGGGCGTGGATCCCGCGCAGATTGTGGAGGTGGTTGGGATCTCCTGGGATCGGCCGTTACCGAACATTCCTGCCGATTCCGATTTGAATCGTCGTGTGGAATTTGAGGTGCTGCCATGAAGAGAACCCTGTTGATTTTATTTTCGTTGGCTCAAGTCGGGTTGGTCTCAGAGACGGCCCACGCCGTAAATCGTCTGGTGACTTATTTTGGGGATGGTGGCGGCGGGAGTTTGCGCCTAGTCATTCAGGGGGCCTGTGAGGATCCGGGCGATGATGTCATCAACTTTGTGACTGTGTCGGAGGTCCACATTGCGCTCGAATCGCCGCTCAAAATTCCTGCCTGGTGCGATGGAAAGGTGACGATCAATGGCTTGCCTGGGGTCGAGACGATCCTGAATGGTGCTGCGATCCCACCCGCCGTTGCCTTTCAGGAGAAGGCCGCAATGGATGAGGTTCCGGGGATCCTGCAGGTGATGACTGCAAAGAATGAGATTCGAGGGCTTACCTTCGTTGGATTTAAAGACGGGGCTGGAATCACCTTGATGGGTCATGACAACTTGGTGGAGGACAATTTTTTTGGCATTTATCGAAAAACCGATACTTTCAAACCCAACCGATTTGGGATGGTGATTTCTGGAGATGGCAATACCATCACGAAAAATACCCTTACCGGCAATGATGAGGAAGGGATTTTAATGGATGGGCATGACAATGTGATTCAAGGGAATTTGGTTGGAACCAAGAACGGACTTTGTCCGCTTTTCTTTTCATCCCCGAAAGAGGATGGTTTCTCCTACATGAGGGAGCTTATTTATCTTGCCTCAAGTTCGTGGATGCCCATGATCTCCGATGTGCCCGAGGGGTGCGGTAATGGAGGGAGCGGTGTCCAACTGGTCCACCATGCCTCAGGGAATGTGATCGGCGGGGAGAGTGATGCGGAAGGCAACACGATTGTCTACAACGAAGGGGATGGAATCACCCTGATGGGAGATGGCACCGGCAACTTCCACTCCCGCAATGTCATCGCAGGAAACCAGGGGCTTCCGGTCAATATCAACTGGGATAGCAAGATCAATAAAGGCGAAAAGTATGTTGTGGGCACAAACGCGGGGATTCCTACTCTCGATTTTACAGCCACTCCCCTGGATCTTGCAAAAGATGTCTTTGCTTATCGTCTGACTGGAAAAGGGGTGGTTGGGGCGACGGCCGAGATCTATCTGGCACCGGCCGATGGCCAAGGGGCCCTGGCTTTTCTGGAGGCATTTGTCATTCCGGAGAGCCCCTTCTCCCATGATTTGGCAGATCCGGAGCTTTCTCCTGGCAGAGTAATTTCTGCCTTGGTGTGTGACGAGGAGAAGAACTGCTCTGAGTTGTCCTCTGTGGCATTGGATCGAGATGTGGATCATGATGGTCTCTTGGATAGCCATGAACTTGAAAAATCAAGTTCCTCATGCTGGCATGATGATACGGATGGGGATGGTTTGGAGGATTCCCTAGAGGACACAAATCTAAGCGGAAAGCAGGATGCTGGGGAAACGGCTAGTTATCTATCAGACACGGATGATGACGGGTTGTCCGATTTTGTCGAGACAGGAGGCGATGGGAAGTATGATCCTCAGCTAGGCGATACCGATCCCTTAAATTCAGACACGGACGGTGACGGTTTAGCAGATGGGGAGGAGGATAAAAACTACGATGGGATTATCCAGTTGGGTGAGAGCTCGCCCCTAGAGTGAAGAGGGATGGGATCCCGGATGGCCAGGAGGACAAGAATAATAATGGCATTTGGGAATATGACCTGAAAGAAATCAACCCCTTGAAGGCCGATTCTGATGGGGATGGTGTCAACGATAACGTCGATAATTGCCCAACCCTGGCTAACTCCGGTCAGGAGCCCTGGTTTTGTTCGCTCTAAATCCAATCAAATTAAAGTTCCTCTTAAAGTTCCTCCGTCTTACGACAAAAGGTCATATCTTATAATTACTTATCATTATTAATACCCAACATATAAGGTGTAATACAATTTTATTAAAGTTTTAGATCAAAATGATAAATAATTATCAAAATGAGATTTTATATGAAGACGGAGTAAAAAATTAGTACAATAAAATCAATAGTTTGTATAATTTTATTTGGCATTTAGGTTGCACAGGTATCCCCCTAGCCGCTGTTGGGCGGCAGACAAGGGGGATTTATGAAGAATGGTTTTATGTTGGTCGTAGGGGGGATCTTGGGGTTGGCGATGGTGGGGACGGGGGAGGCGCAGACAGCGCGCATGGCTAGTACCTCGAGTAGGGTTGCGGCACCTGCCAGTAGATCTGCGGCACCCGCCGCACCTGCTGCTAGGGTAGCGGCACCGGTAGATGGTCAACCACTTAGTTCGGCGGCCCTCGACATGAAGCGGTCGATTGATCCGAAAGATTCTTCCAGGCATATGATCACTATTAAAGATGATAAGAACACCAAGGACTTCTCTATTCCAGCCGATCTCAAGTTATCCCCGGCTTTGGTGGGCTATCGCGACGGGCAGATGACCATTTTTACCGCGACCGGATTGACTGGAGTACCGGAGGGGTCGGTGGGTGGGGTAACATCTGGGGATGGTGCTGTGAATTATCCCCCTCCTACGAATATGCCATCAGGAGTTAACTATCCCCCTCCTACTAACATGCCATCAGGAGCGAACTATCCCCCCCCTACGAACATGCCATCGGGAGCAAATTATCCCCCCCCGACAAATTAAACTTTAGCTTTTGGATAATTTCGGTGGATGCGAATGCCGACAGCGGCCGCTGCTTTGCCAGGTTTCTCTCCAAAGTTTGATTGGAGAGGGTTTGCAGTGAAGGGTGCGCTATAGCCAACTCCGATTATGAGTGGATAGGATTCTGCTCCTTGTGTTGCAATCTCGCTCGTCCAAGCGCGGGTTTCCACGATACCAGGGATGGGATATCCAAATTCTCGCAAACCAAGCGGTGAGTTATCGTAGTAAGGATCTCCATCAGCTATTTGTCTTTTTAAAGGGGATTGGATGGGAATCCCTTTACTGCTGATGAGATTGAAATACCCATATCCAGCTAGTGGTGGAGAGTCCCCCCAAGGATAGGCGCGGCGGTCTCCTCCTACCATTAATCTTCTTATTTCCTTAACCAAAGGTAGTCTCCCCTTTGGGTCTAACGCGGCAATGATACCTGGGACATGGGCCAAATCAGTCCAGACAGCGGGGGCATCCCAGACAATTGTGTCACCCACGTAGTCAAGAAGGTTTGCCAGTTCTCTTTCATCCCTCAGATAAACGGTAAGGGCGCTGCGGAATGAAAGGAGAGGATCTTGACCACGATGAGGTAGCCAGCTTTGAAAGAGCGGACGTAAGAATTTTGTTGTTTTCCCTTCATCAAAATAGAGAAGTCGCGTCTGAGAAGCCAACTCGAGCCCTCGAGACCAAGCCTGTGGTGTGAGATCTGATTCTAAAGCATGGTGGAATGCGATTAGTGCCATCGCCCGTAGATAATCCAGATTGGTCACCGGGAATTGTGAGGTAAGGAAAGGGGCTACTTCGTCCCGCATGGATTCTGCTTCAGGATCCTGTTGGGTCGGGACATTGAATTTGCGGCCTTCACTATAGTCTACTATCCCTCCGACAATGGGTAGATATCCTTCCGGTACTTCTGACTTCAATAATAGGTCGAAATTTTGTCTGTGTAAGCCACCACGTGGGAGGTGGAGAACTTCCCTCATCGGAAAATATCCCGGTGCTGAGAGAGTAATTTGGTAGTTACCTCGTGGTAAATTGGCATCAAAAAGCCAACCGTCGGATTCTGTAGGTCTCAGCGAGAATTGGCTTGTATCAATTTCTGCGACTGGTTTGATCACACCTCCCACTTCCTTGAGTTCATGAATTTGTATGATGGGCATGGCGGTAGAAGGTAATCGACGAATTGCCAACTTCATTTCTCCTGGTTGGTTTGAGGCCATGAGAATTGGGCTAAACACGGGTGTTGAATCAATGATTGATCCGCAGAGGGTGCTGATCTCCATCATATGTTGGTGAACCTCGTCAATGAGTGTTGTGTTGCCGTCTGCCTCTGCAATATCGAGGGTTTTTTTAAGGACCCGGATGGTGATGTCCAGCCATTCAGGCTCCTGGTAGATTCTCAGGGCCTCGCGGGCGTGGGTATAGGCTCGGCGGGCATGTTGAATCCATAATTCTTTGAGCCCTTTATCCAAAGACTCTCGCGCCATTGTCAAAGCCTCGGTCGCCTCCTTCCACTTCTCATCAGCCGTCAGCCAGTTTTCAAAATCCACCAACGCACTTCTCAATTCCCCAGCATCGGCATGACGGTCTTTTGGATCCACCTTGATCGCCTTCAGGAGGATGTCATCGAGTTCAGGTGGCATCAAATCTTCCGCGAGCAGGGCTTTGCGCACCGCTGCCGCATTCTGGTAGTCCGCCAATATCTCATCATTGATCGTTGTCTTGGGAACGGGTGTTCCATCTCTCTTGGCCTGTTGAAAGGCCTCAGCCAGTTTACGGGATTTCTGAATGGCCGCCACGATAATGTCATCTTGCAGCAGGGCCTTTCTCAGCTCGCGTGCGTTGGCGTACTGTTTTACCGGGCTCTCCGTGGTGGTTGATGCCAGGGTTTTGTACAGGGCGTAGAGGATGGGGGAACGGGCCACGGATGGCGGACAGACATCGTCTGCCCACAGTTCGGACATCCAGGGATAAACTCCTCCGGTGTCTTGACTATTGCGCTCGCAATGCTCGTAGAAGGGATGTTTGCCCGCCAGCATTTGGTAAAAGGTGCAGCCCAAGGCAAAGACGTCGCTTTGGGTGCTGAAATTAAGTTGCACGGCCTCCGGTGCGGTGAAGATGGGGGTGCACATGAGGGCCGTTTCTTGGGCCGCCGCTGTTTTTTTCTTGGCCAGGCCGAAGTCGGCCAGGAGCAATTGCGTGTTGTGACGGCTGATCGGGTCTCCGTTCTTGGCATTGGTGATGTAAAAAATATTGGTCGGTTTGATGTCTCGATGGAGGAATCCCGCGTCATGGATTTGTTCGGGGCCCTTCAGGTGGTCGGTAAGCAGTTGGATGAGGAGTCGCCAATCGGACACATCTCCGCGGCGGATCAAGGTCTCGGCGTCACCGGAGGCGAGTTGCAGGACCAGAAACGGTTTGTCAATGACGGTGGCGCCGGCATCATAGGCGCTGAGCACATGGGGGGTGATTCCCAGACTGGCCTGGGTTTTAATTTCATTCTCGAATAATTTAGCCGGGTCGACCGTATCTGAAGTAAAGTCAGGCCGGGCCACTTTGATGACCACGTGACGGTTGAGCTGCGTGTCAAAGGCCAGGAAGGCGACGGCCATCCCGCCACCGCCGAGGTAGCGTAACAATTTCCATTTTGGAGCGGCCTCGGCAAAAGATTCGCCTGCGGCTGGCGCTATGGGTACGGGTTGTGGTACGGGTGTTGTTGGAAACCACCGATTAATGACAAAACCCAAGTGCATCCTGCGAAATCTCTCAACCCAAGGGGGGATAGGGCTAGGCTCGCTCTTAGGTTCAATTTGGGGTTGAGGCGTTGGTTTCACCTCGACCTTCACGCGCAAGTACCCCTCTTCATCCAGAATGGAGTCCATCATCTCCAGGATTTTTTGATCTTCGGGTGTGACGGTACTAGCACCCTTTCCCTTGAGAATTTTTCGCAACAGTGTGCTGCGCGGCTCTTCTGCGGCCACGGGTGGGGCCACATCAGGCACTTGAACAACGACCTCCGGTTGCACAGGACTGGGTTGTGCCGCCGCAGGGGCTGGCCCTTGGCTCATTTCTGGTGGTGGGCCAAAGAGGGTGTGGCCAAATTTGCGCAAATCTCCCACGGTGTCGGCTAAGCTCGGTTCTTTAGGTTTGCGGGTAAAGATGTCTATGGGTTGCTTAGGATCAGCCAACTGAGACAACGTATCCGAGGCCTCCACTTCTCTTAGTGTGGAGGCCCGGTGTGCCTGCAACAATGCCCTGGCTAAGGCCCGGTTGCCGAGTGTCTCATTGGCGTCGATCTGATTCTGAATATTTGTGTACGTACTAAGAGGTATCTCAAAGTGAGGGTTGCCAGCGATGCGTTTGAGGAGCATCAGGCCGTTCTCCCGGGCGGGAGGGTCGAGGAGCGCCGTCCCATTGGCGACGGCCTCCAGTTCCGGTACCGCTTTGCGGAGCGCCTCACTGACAAAAATCAGGTTTTGCACGGATGCTGCGGATAAGACACCACCAGGAACCACCAGGGCCCAGGGATTTGTACTTGTTGATGAGGTAGCCACCATAATTAACTTTCGTGTCTCTTGTCCTTTTCGTCAAGAACCACGAAAGGTTGCGTTTTATTTTGGTTCTACCCCTTGTAGGGGAGGGCCTGCAGGGAGAGATGGTCTTTTAGTTGCTCAAACTCCGGATCTTTGTGAACGAGCGTGGCATCCATATGCAAGGCGGTTGCGGCGATGAGGCTGTCGGCGAGTGAAAGAGAATGCATCGCCTTAAACTCACCCGCTTGTAGAAGCAGTTCCTCTTGGGGATCCACGCGGTGCAGTGGCAGCATTTTTAGTTGGACGATTGACTGATAGGCCGCTTCTTTGCCGCTTCGTTGCCAAATGATATAGAATAGCTCTGTGATACTGATGAAAGACAGGTAGCGATCCGCCGAGGTATCATAAAGAACTTTTTCAACTTCGTCGGCACCAGGTTCATCATGGTGAAGGGTTAGTAGGGCTGATGTATCAAGCACATAACGGGTTTTCATTAGTATCCCCGTTTTTTCTCTAGTTTCTTATCCAAGGCCCGTTGTTCCATAAGATGTTCGGTTGAAACGCCACCAGCCCCTCTAAAGGCCTTGATGGGGTCCTTGGGAACCGGCATGAGAAAAATCCCCTCATTACGTACGATCCACTCCATCCCCATCCCTGGTTTCAATTGAAACCTTTTTCTGATGCTGGATGGTATGGAGATCTGTCCTCGTTCCGTTACGGTTGTTTGCATACGAAAACTCCTTCACATGATATTTTTATAAATTACATGATATATTAAATTTTGTCAACGATGTTTAATCCAGATACCGATAACAACTATCCCGCTTTCGGGGAGTAAACCCCGCCTGGCGGATGGCGTTGGTTAGGTCTTCGGTGGTGGCCTGATGGTGGGCACCGGCCTGGCTGATGACATTTTCTTCCATCATAATACTGCCCATATCGTTGGCCCCGAACTGGAGCCCGATTTGTCCCACCTTCACCCCCTGGGTAAGCCAGGAGACCTGGATATTTTTGAAATTATCCAGAAAGATCCGACTCAGGGCGAGCATGCGCAGGTATTCGTGTGAACCGACTAGGTGGATGGGGGGTTGTAGGGGCGAACCCATGTGTTCGCCCTCCCCGCGGTGGTTCGGGCCGATACATGGGTCGGCCCCTACATATTCCAAATTACGTTCCATGTTTTTTTCCCACAACGCCGTCTCCACATGCTGATACGTCCACGGAATAAACGAAAAAAATCCCCCAGTCCGATCCTGGGTCTGCCGAACTTTTTCCAAATGCTCCAATCGGTCCTCGATCGTTTCAATATGCCCAAACATCATCGTCGCCGAGGTGGGGATGCCCAGTTCGTGGGCCGTGGCGGAGACCTCGAGCCAGTCGTTGGACAAGACCTTTCCCGGGGTTAATTTTTTTCGGACCCGATCGACCAGGATCTCGCCACCGCCGCCGGGGATTGATTTCAATCCGGCCGCTTTCAAGCGCTCCAATATTTCCCGAACCGGTTTTTTGCAGACATGGGAGAAATGGTAGATCTCCGGGGGCGAAAAGGCATGGATGTCAAAGCTGGGAAATTTTTGGTGAATGTGGCTGAGCAATGCCTCGTACCAGTCGAGTTGGTAGTCGGGATGATGTCCCCCTTGCATCAACATGCCGGTCCCACCGGCCGCGATGGTGGCCTCGATCTTTTGATCAATCTGTTCGTAGCTAAGGGTGTAATGATCCTCGTCCGACTTACGCCGGTAAAAATTGCAGAACCCGCAGGAGAGGACGCAGACGTTGGTGTAGTTGATGTTGCGATCGATGATGAAGCCCACCTGTTGGCCATTCTTGGCCTGGGAGAGATGGCGCGCGACGGTGCCAAGTTGGAGTAGGTCCCAGGTGTGATAAATTTCCAAGGCCTCTGCGGTACTGATGCGTTGGCCGGATCTGGTTTTTTCTTCTAATGTATTCATGTTTGGGGGGTAGGGGTTCAAAATTTTGAACCCCTACATCACACATCAAAAAAACCGGGGTTGAAAATCTCCCGTCACAATTTTCATTTCCTTTAAATACCCATGAAACCGCGCTATCCCCGCGATTTCTTCCTTCCCCAAATCATAGGAGATGTTCTTTTTCAAGTATTCTTCCGCCGCCGCTCGCGGGAGGAAGGTGATGGTGTCCAAGATGGGACCCAAATCTTGCAGGGCCCGGTCCCGGGCCTGGGTCAGGTCTTGAATAATTTGGGTATCGATCAATTTTTTCGGCGAGATCCAGGCGGCAAAAACGAAGGGCAGGCCGGTCCACGAACACCATTCCTGTCCCAGGTCGTACTGTAGGGGCGGCCCTATGTGGCCGCCCTCCCCGTGGCCGCCCTCCGGGGCTGGGCAACCACGGAGGGTTGCCCCTACAGACCCATCCAACGCCTTATCCCCAATCAACAACACCGCATCCACATCCGGCGCTGGGACCGGTGTCATAAAATGAATTTTATCCAGATCGAGGTTGTATTTAAATCGTAGCAACACCTTGAGCAAGAGCACGGAGGTGCGTGATTCCATGTCGAGGTAGATGGAGCGAACATCCGCCAAGGCCATGCCCGGTTTTTTGAGGATCAAACGAACACTCTGAACCGGCCCACGCGTGCCGATGGCCAAGCCCGGGACGATGCGAAATTCTGGATTTAACAGCAATGTTGTGATGGGGGCCGTGGCAAGGTCGACTTCCCCAATCTTGAGTAACCGCTCCAGCGCTGCCGGTGGGGCGAGTCTCGGGTGTTCTTTGAGATAATAGATTAACGGGAGGGCATTAATGTAAGGAACCGCCGCCAGTTTCATTTAGCTGGCTTCGGTATATTCCGCGTCGACCGCGTCGTCACCCTTTTTCTTTTCACCTTCCGGGGCCGGTTGTTCGGTGCCAGCACCAGGTTGAGCGCCTGCGGCCTGTTCCTTGTACATGATCTCCGCCATCTTATGCGAGGCGGTGGTCAAGGCCTCCATGCTCTTCTTGATGAGGTCTGCATCTCCACCCTCAATGGTCTTTTTGCAGTCAGCGAGTTTGGCTTCGATATCGGAGGCTGTGGCTTCGTCAATCTTGGCGCGATGTTCCTTCAAGGTCTTTTCCGTGGCATAGACCAGGCCATCGGCCTGATTGCGCAGCTCGATCTCTTCCCGACGCTTCTTGTCTTCGGCCTCGTGGGACTGAGCATCTTTGACCATACGATCAATCTCATCCTTGGCGAGACCGCTGGAGGCAGTGATGGTAATATGTTGTTTTTTGTTGCTCGCCTTGTCGATCGCCGAGACATTAATGATGCCGTTGGCGTCGATATCAAAAATTACCTCCACCTGTGGCATGCCTCGTGGGGCCGCTGGGAGACCGTCTAGGATAAAACGAGCCAAGGTTCGATTATCTTTGGCCATCTCACGTTCCCCTTGGAGGACATGGATTTCCACGGAGGTTTGGCTGTCCGCGGCCGTGGAAAAGACCTGGCTCTTACGGGTGGGGATGGTGGTGTTGCGTTCGATGAGTTTCGTAGTGACACCACCCAGGGTTTCAATGCCTAATGTGAGTGGCGTGACGTCGAGGAGTAAGACATCTTTGACATCACCACTCAAGACGCCAGCCTGAACGGCCGCTCCGAGCGCGACGACTTCGTCCGGATTGACACCTTTGTGAGGGTCTTTGCCAAAAAACTTTTTCACTTCTTCTTGCACGCGCGGAATGCGGGTGGAACCTCCAACCAACACCACTTCGTCAATTTCAGACGGTTTCAGCTTCGCATCGGCCAAGGCCTTCTTGAGTGGTTCGAAGGAACGCAGGATCAGGTCTTCGCAGAGCGATTCTAATTTAGCCCGGGTTAGTTTGAGTGTCATGTGTTTCGGGCCGCTGGCATCGGCGGTCAGGAAGGGGAGGTTGATCTCAGTCTCTAGGACCCCGGATAACTCGATCTTGGCCTTCTCCGCCGCTTCCCGCAGGCGTTGCAAGACCATCTTATCCTTGGAGATGTCGATGCCCTGGTCTTTTTTGAATTCGGCCAACAGGTACTCGATGATCTTTTGATCGATATTGTCACCGCCTAGGTGGGTGTCGCCGTTGGTGGAGATGACTTCCACGACATTTTCCCCGACCTCGAGGATCGAGATGTCAAAGGTGCCGCCCCCAAAGTCATAGACTGCAATCTTTTCGTTTTTCTTCTTGTCCAATCCATAGGCCAGGGCCGAGGCGGTCGGTTCGTTCACAATACGTTTGACATCCAGACCGGCGATCTTGCCGGCATCCTTGGTGGCCTGACGTTGACTATCGTTGAAATAAGCGGGGACGGTGATGACCGCCTCCGTGACCTTCTCGCCCAAATACTCCTCGGCGGCGCGCTTGAGTTTCATCAAGACCTTGGCCGAGATCTCGGGCGGACTAAAATCCTTGTTGGCGGCCGCGATGTTGACTTGCGCATCCCCATTGCTGGCTCGGACCACCCTATAAGGGACCATCTTCATCTCTTCCGAGACCTCGTCAAATTTTCGTCCCATGAAACGCTTGATGGAATAGACGGTGTTTTCCGGATTGGTGACGGATTGCCGCTTCGCAATCTGCCCCACCAAGACATCCCCATCTTTGTTGAAGGCCACGACAGAGGGAGTAATTCTTGACCCCTCTTCGTTAACGATGACCTTGGGTTCTCCCCCCTCCATCACCGCGACGACAGAATTAGTGGTGCCTAAATCGATTCCGATCATTTTTCCCATATAGATTGTCCCCTTTGCGCCTCATTTAAGGAGGATACCCCCCTTGTCAAGGAAACAGGGGATTAAAATTGGGGTTTTTAAGACGTTGTAAAACTGACAGCTGGGGTTGATTTTTACCCACATTTGTGCTGTCGCATTTTTTCTTACATTGGCTATAATACTAATAATTTCATATAGTTAATTTTATTTTTTCTTGGCATTCCGATTGCTTATCTATCTGCCGGATGTCGATTGGATTAACTCAGCTGCTTTTACGATTAAGTGCCTTACGAGGGGGACATATGAAAAATGTAATTCATAAACAACGTTTTGGGTTGATGATGGTGACCTGGCTAGGTATCGCCGTTTCGATAGCGGGTTGCGGTGGGGGATCGAGTAGTTCAGGGACCACTACCACCACCGCGACGACCGGCAATTTAACGATCGATGTGACGGCGACGCAGCCTAGTTCAGCGTCTTTGTCGTTACCGACGTTGACATCCGGGGCCCAGGGACTTGTGATTCGGAATAAACAAGTGACTGAGGCGGCGGCGGATGGTGTGGAATTTCATGCGGAAGACCTGGATGGGAACACTTTGGAAAATGTGACTCCATGTACGACGGATTCTACCGGGGCCTGCTCTTTGGCTGGGTTTACAGAGGCGCAGATTGAGGCTGGTGTTGTGTCAGTGGGAAGTAACGGGATGGAGGACTATGTGCCAGCCCCGACAGATGCCGAATTGGCGGCGGCGGTAGCGGGCACGACGGATTTGACGAGTACGGTGGATTTGTCCAGCGAGTATGCGGTGGCGAATGTGAGGGTAGCGGTGGCGGTGGATTGCGATGGGGACAGTACGGCCTGTGGTGCTGACGTTGATTTGGGCGCTGTGGATGGCACGAATGAGGCGTTTGCGGATACGATCGCGGACACGACGCCGAGCACTGATGACAATGCGGGTAATGCGGCGGCGATGTACCAGGCGATGGTGACGTGTTTGCAGGATAGCGCTTGCCGCACAGCGGGACTGACGGATCGCAATGCCGGTCCTGCGGGGTTGTTGTCGACTGCCCTGCAAGGTAATTCCGCACCCTTGGTGGCCCGGGTGGGTGCCACGGTAGGCGGTGTGGCGTTGACGGATGCGTCGACGAACACACGGACGGTGAGTGATAAAATGAGAGACGCTTATTGTGTGCCTCCGGCGGCGGGTCAACGGGCGCCGTTCATTGATTTGAAACGAGGTTCAAGCAATTTTGATCCGACGGCGATGGTCGGTTTTATTGGACAGGTTCGACCTGTGGAGATGGGTGATTCGTCATTTTCACCGGCGGCGTTCCGGGGTTTTGCGCAAAATTTGCCGAATATCACCGGGGGGTATCAGGTTTTTGCGGGAAACAGCGAGGCCCGTCAGACCTTGGCGGAGCAGTTTCGGTTAGGGGTGTTTGTTGATCCGACGAAGGCTGGCCCGGCCTTGGCTTTTACGACTGCGGGATTTCCTCCTCCGACGGCCTGTGCGTCGGACATCACGACCTGTGTTCCTTCGGATTTTAGGACGATCCCCTGGGGTTCCAACTTTGACCCGACGACGTCGGCGCGCTCGACTCTGATGACTTTTAATGAGTACGTTGGGAATATTGGCTCGAATACTTTTGCGAATCCGAACGACATTCGAAATACCTTTAACAGTGTGTGCTCAAATGTGGATAATCGTTCTGCCTTTGCGACAGGGGGAACGGCGGCGTTTGGGGACATGATTAAGGATTATGCGCAGACGGGGCCGACAGGATTTACTGCGAACACATTGAACACATTCGTGGCTAATCTCAAGGCTCCTCCCGGGGGGGCTTGTTCCGATGATTCGGGTTGCCTGGCCTGTGACAGTTGTCAGCTTGGTTTTTGCGTGTCTCTTTCGACGAAGATGGGGAGGAGTTGTAGCACGGAGACTGATTGCGATGATGTGACGGATTGTGTGGGTTCCGGGAGTACGAGCACGACGAATACGAACATCAGTCGGTTTTGCATGTGCGGTGCGGGTGTGCCCGTGGGGGCCATTGTGAGTACGGCTACGGGCATTGGGGTGGCTGGGGTGAATGTGACGATCAACCCGATTTGCGGGACGGGTCTAACACCTTGTCCTACCGGCCAGACCTGCAGCGGTACGGTATCAGGTACATGTTTGACTTCGACATTTAAGAAGGGACCCTATCAGCCATGCACGGCGGATGCGGAATGCGAATCGACCAATGGTTGTACGGATGCCGGTTACTGCGATCTTTTGACGTCGGTGCAGTTGCCTACAGCCACGACGACAACGAGCTCAGGGTCTAGCACGACAGCGAGCTGTCAATTTAATCGGGCAAAGGGCAGCGCTTGTGGCCAGCAATGTGATTGCCAAAACGGCTTGTTTTGTGTGTCAGGTTTTTGTGCGGATCCGCCTAGTTCCACGTTTGTGGCCATTGCGTTTACGTCCAATACGGGCCAGCATGATTTGGATGGTAGTTGCACGACGATTATCGATTGTAAGCCGCCGTACATTTGTAACACGGCGACTTTTAAGTGTGCGGCACAAACCTCCACGGGGTCAAGTGTTGGAGCCACGACTGGTGGGACCACGACGATTGGGACTGGCTCGAGTTCCGGTGGAAGTACGACAGGTGGGGCTACCACTGGCGGGACCACCACTGGCGGGACCACAACGAGTGGTTCGACGGGAACTAAGCTGCAAGGTGCCGCATGTACGTCGAATAGTGAGTGCGGTTTGAGCGGAGCAATGCCGCAGGCCTGTGTGGGAGAATCTACCAGCTCTCCTCATTATTGCGCACCCTTGTGTTCCAATACAGCTCCTTGTGGTGCCGGCTATACCTGTGAGCCGACCGACAACGGGAATCGGTGTATTTCAACTTTTCTGGGTGGATCCTCATCCTCGAGTGGAGGAAGTTCCAGCGGAGGGTCCAGCTCGGGGGGGGGCAGCATCAGCAGTTTCGCTTCCTGCACGTCAGGCACTATTTCTTCTCCACCCATCCAGGCTAGTTGCGTCTCTACTGAAAAATGCATTGACCTATCTAGAGTATCATTGCCCAGCAGATGCATGGCATCTTGTTCTGGTCCTGGGGGCAGTTGCGGTGCCGGACAAAGTTGCCAGTCTATGGCGAATGTTGGAGGGACGGATTACTATTTCTGTAACAATAGCGGTGGTGGCAGCTCCAGCTCTGGTAGTTCATCCGGAAGTTCGAGTAGCAGCGGTTCCAGCTCTGGTAGTTCATCCGGAAGTTCGAGTAGCAGCGGTTCCAGCTCTGGTAGTTCTTCCGGAAGTTCGAGTAGCAGTGGCTCCAGCTCTGGTAGTTCGTCCGGAAGTTCGAGCAGTGGTGGTTCCAGCTCTGGTGGTTCATCCGGAGGCTCGAGCAGCGGTGGTTCCAGCTCTGGTGGTTCATCCGGAGGCTCGAGCAGCGGTGGTTCCTCAAGTGGTGGCGGTCTGACCAGTTGCAGCACTAATGGTCAATGTAGCACTGGGTTCAGCGGCTTTGTGAGTGAACTTAGCGCAGGACAGCAGGCCTCCGTTAATGCGTACAGCGGTGACGTGCGGTGTGTTTCATCCATTTGCGAGGTGAATTGTACGTTGGATGCCTCTCCCACCTCTTGTACCAATACAATGATCGGTATTGGTTTATCTTGTCCGTCTAACCACTGTTCTTTCTAGGTGGTTGGTTGTATTAGGTCATGCTTGAATGAAACCCCCTGTACCATGTGGTGCAGGGGGTTTTTATTTGTGCGGTATCCTGTTTGAAATTTGACAGATGGGGTTGATTTTTACCCAGGTAATGCAGGGCGTCTCATCGTGAATGAGAGATCAATATTATTTAATTTTAAGTAGTTACGATTGTTTATCATTTGGCATTCCAATTGCTTCTCTATGAGCCGGATGCCGATTGCATTAACTAAAATGATTTCAACAATAAGCACCTCAATGGGGGGTATTATGAAGAACGTATTCCGCAAATCATGTCTGTCTGGGTCGATGATGCTGACCTTGTTTGGCATCCTTGTCCTTTTCTCCGGGATTGGAGGATGCGGTGGGAGTTCGAGTAGTTCGAGTGGGGGGACGACCACAACGACCAGCGACAGTCTAGCGGTCCAGGTGACCGTGACCCAGCCGACTGGTCTGACCAGCAGCCTTTCCTTGCCGACCTTGGCGCTTGGGACCAAAGCGGTGGCGGTTATTGACGGTGAAACTGAGGTGGCGGCGAGTGAGGACGTCCATGTAGAGACCCTCGCGGGCACTCCGATTGATGGATTGGAAGGGACGACCGATACGGCCGGCCTAGTGAATATCACCATACCTGAATCTGTGTTAGAGGCGGGTTGTCGGGTTTGTATGGACAGTACCGAACAATGTGCCTTGCTCTCCCCGACGACGGAGGAAATGGCAGCGGCGGTGGCTGGTACCACCGCCCTCTCTAACGAGGTGACCCCGGAGAGTGCTGCGGCATTGGCCTTTGCGGATGCCACGTGTAGCGGTGGTTTGGAAGATTGCGGTGCGGATGTCAGTGTACGAGACATGTATGAAATGAACTTGGAATCGGTCAAGCAAGGTGTGGAAGGGGATGAAGCGGTAGGCGATGACACCGTCATCGGCGGGACGATGACGATGTATCGGTTGATGAGGGCGGCGATCGTGGCGCGTGCTGCGGGAACGTTGACCATCGCGCCGAACGAGGCGATATTCAACGCCATGCGTGGTGATCCGACTGGGATAGCCAATTTGACAGTGACCGGGGCTGACGCCACCGCATTGGCGACAGCGGCGACGCAGCAACGGACGGTGACCGGTCGTGTCCGGGATTCGTATTGCACTCGGGAGGCGGGTCAGACGTTGCCGCCCATCCGGAGGTTGCAGAACGATGTGGGGAGTGGCAGTACGGCGTCGGATATTCGCCGGGCCGCATTTGGGCCTTTGTACGCCTTCCCTCCTGACGAGATAGATGATGTGGAGCCGGAGGATTTTCGCGGGTTTGTCAACAATCTGGCGAGTGTGACCGGTGGGATTCAGACCTTTCAGCATTCCGAAGCACGTATGGCCCTGATGGAACAATTTCGTTTGGGTGCCTTTTCTGATCCGACCAAGGCGGGTCCTGCCTTGGGATTGATGGCGGCATCATTCCCCCATCCTACGGGCTGTACCGATGACGACATCGAGAATTGCCCGGCTTCTGCTTATGCGAACATTACTTTTGGCAACAGCTTTGACCCGGCCACGGCAGCCCGGGCGGCCTTCAACGGTTTTCAGGATTATGTGGCGAATGCCGGCACTACCTTTGCGCCTCCTAACGATATGCGGAGAAATTTCATCGGTGTTTTTTCGGATCCGACGCATCGGTCCGCCTGTGCCACCGGTGGGAGCGCGGCGTTTGGGGACATGTTTGAGAACTTTGTTGATAACGGTCCGGACAATTTTGTGCCGGCCACCTTTATTGGCGCTTTCAAGTCGCCTCCCGGGGGAGACTGTACGACGAGTGGCGGTTGTCTTCCGTGTGATGTCTGCGTTGATGGGACATGTAATGCCGGTTCCAGCAAGATGGGGGCGGGTTGTGACGATCAAGACGATTGTGACGATCTCACCGCGTGCACGGGCGGGATCAATAAATTTTGCATGTGCGGAGCCGGAGTGGCGCTTGGGGCGCCGGTCTATGATACTGGGGGCATAGCGGGAGAGGCTGGTGGTCCTGGGGGGTATGAGCCTCCGCCTCTTTGCGGCACCGGATTTCCGGCTTGTCCGACGGGTCAGTCATGTACGGATGACGTATTTGGGAGTTGTATCTCGGCCAGTTTCAAGCGGGCTCCGTTTACGCCCTGTAGTAGCGATGATCAATGTGAATCGGAGTTAGGGTGTGATGATACGAATGACCTCTGTTATCCTTTGAGTTCGACCCAAATCGGGGTGCTGGTGACGAATCAGGGCACTGGTAATAGCGGGGGTGGCTGTCTCTTCAATCGAGATACGGACGAATCTTGCAGTCAGCCTTGCGATTGTGCGAGCAACACGTGTGAAATTGCAACGGGCACCTGTCTCGACCCGCCTGAGAATAGTGTGTTTGGGCAAGTCTTTATCGCCGGGGCGATCGCTGACCCGAATCGGGGAGAGGCTGGGGAGGCTTGTACCGGACCACAGAATTGCATCTCCAATTTCTGCGAGTTTTCTGCACCGACGGTCGGATCGACAACGCCTCCTGCGGGGGTTTGTGCGACGGCTCCTAACTCGACTTTCACCGGGACGATCCCTCCGATCACGGGGGGGACGACTGGTGGATCAAGTGGCGGTTCGAGCGGTGGTACTTCTGGCGGCACGACGGGTGGTTCCGTTGTTTGTGGCGACAGGCTATGCCAGAGCATATCCGGTGAAACTGCAATCAGCTGCCCCGCTGATTGCGGTGGTGGAGGCTCGAGTAGTAGCGGTTCCAGCTCTGGTAGTTCGTCCGGAAGTTCGGGTAGCAGCGGCTCCAGCTCTGGTAGTTCGTCCGGAAGTTCGGGTAGCAGCGGCTCCAGCTCTGGTAGTTCGTCCGGAAGTTCGGGTAGTAGCGGCTCTAGCTCTGGTAGTTCGTCCGGAAGTTCGAGTAGCGGTGGTTCCAGCTCTGGTGGTTCATCTGGAGGTTCGAGTAGCGGTGGTCCCCAGGCTTGTACTAATGACAGCTCTTGCAGTGGGCAAGCCACGAAGTGTGTCGGATCTAGCTCGCCCGGGGTTTGTGCGGTACCTTGCACTGTTAACGCAGATTGTACCGCCTTCGCTGGTTTTACCTGTCAGTCGCAAACAAGGGTAGGTGTTGGTGGATCGACCAACGTTTGCGTCCCGTAGTTGTGGCGGCTGATATCGAATAGGTCATGAGAAAACCCCCTGCATCGTATGGTGCAGGGGGTTTGTTTTTTTGTGGGGGTGCAAAATTTTGAACCCCTACCGATTGACAATCCCAAAAATTCGAATAACTTGCCGCTTCCCATGGCCAAACGAGATTACTACGAGATCTTGAGCGTCAGCCGCACGTCTTCGGACGACGAGATCAAGAAGGCCTACCGCCAGGCGGCCTTGAAGCATCATCCGGATCGGAATCCCGGCAATCATGAGGCCGAGGAGTTGTTCAAGGTAGCGGCCGAGGCCTATGAGGTGCTCTCGGATGCGCACAAGCGGCAGCGCTACGATCAGTTCGGACACGCGGGATTGGAAGGCGGTGGGGCGCATCACTATGCCGATGCCAATGAGATCTTCTCCTCCTTTGGCGACATCTTTGAAGACTTTTTTGGTTTCAGCCGGTCGCGTCGTCCCAAGACGGGGCCCAGTCGCGGGGCCGATCTCTCCTGTGAAATAACGATTACTTTTGAAGAGGCCTGCTTTGGGGTGGAAAAACCGATTGAGGTGTCGCGCCGCGAGGCCTGTGCGACCTGCCACGGACGCGGCCATCCCGAAGGGGCTGGCCGCCAGACCTGCCCGCATTGTCGGGGGAGCGGGCAATTGGGGCATAGCCAGGGCTTTTTTACCATCATGACGGCTTGTGCCAATTGTCGTGGCGAGGGGAGTGTCCTCTCGAATCCCTGTGGAGATTGTCGCGGTCAGGGCTTGGTGAAGAAGAACAAAAGTCTTCGGGTCAAGGTCCCGGCGGGGGTTGATGAAGGGACGAGGTTGGTTCTTCAGGGAGAAGGGGAAGGCCCTGTACCGTCCGGTACAGGGGGGACCCCGCGTAGTGGAGATCTTTACGTTTTTATCCATGTGAGGGCGCATAAGATCTTTGAACGGAAAGACTCTGACCTCTACAGTTTGTTTGAAATTTCATTTACAATGGCGGCCCTGGGGGGTGAGGTGGCGGTGCCTACCATTGATGGGTCTCAGACCGTCAAAATTGCGCGGGGTTCAGAGACGGGGGATACGGTGACCATTCCTCATGCGGGGGTGCCGCATCTGCGCGAGAAAACTCGCGGCGACCATATTATCAGCTTGATTGTGAAGATTCCCAAGAGTTTGTCGAAGCGTCAAGAAGAGTTGCTGCGGGAATTTGCTTCCCTCTCGGGTGATTCTGTGGCTAAGAAAAAGAAGGGGATTTTTTAATGGCAACCGCGCAACGCACTCAGGACTATTTTGACGTGGGAGGGGTGACCAAGCTTTTTTGGCAATCGTGGACTGTTGCCAACCCCAAGGCGGTATTGGTCTTTGTCCATGGGATGGCCGAACATTCCGGTCGTTATGAATTTCCCGTCCAGTATTTCGTGAAGAAAAAATATACGGTTTATGCCTTTGATCTGCGCGGTCACGGCCAGTCCGAAGGTCGCCGGGTTTATGCGGACTCTTTTGATGATTTTGTCAACGACCTGGGCATTTTTTTAAAACGGGTGCGCAACCGCGAATCCGGCAAGAAGATCTTTTTGATCGGGCACAGTTTTGGCGGACAGATCGTGCTCAATTACGGTCTCCAGGCCCCTGATTTTATTTCCGGTATTCTGGTGTCTTCTCCCAACATTCGCATCAAGATGCCCATCGCATTTTATAAGTTGTTGTTGGCAAAAACCCTTTCCCTGCTTGTGCCCACCCTGGCCTTGGGCAACGATCTGGACCCGCGGTTGGTGTCGCATGATCCCCTGGTGGTGCGCGACTATCAGCAGGATCCCAATGTGATCAAAAAAATCACGGTACGGTTGGCCCATGTCATGATGGCCAATCAGCCATGGCTGCTCAAAATGGCCCACCGTTTCAAATTGCCCTGTTTCTTGATGCATGCGGGCGATGACAAGATTTGTTGCCCCTCCGGGACGGAGGAGTTTTTCGAAAACATCCCGATCAAGGATAAAAAACTCAAGATCTATCAGGGCCTTTATCATGAGTTGTTTAATGAGATCGATCGGGAGACGGTTTTTAAGGATATGGAGGGTTGGATTGAAAAGCGTTTATAAATATTTGTTTTATCTTCTGATCACGGCATTTGTAGGGGCGTATTGCAATACGCCCCTACAGGCGTCGGGCCATTACAAAAAAATCCTGAAGCGCTGGACGCGGCATGGGACCGCGTTTGTCGTGGCCAACTTAGAGGCCCAGCTTGATTGGGATGCGACCTATCTGAGTGATGAATTTCGGGAGGCGAGTCTGGATAAGATGGCGCCTCTTTTGGCGATGACACCAACCGAAGTAGCGGCGGAACGCCGCGAAAACCAAGCCCAAGAAGGTCGCTACGATGAATTTTTTATCGGGGCCTATGCGGGTTCCAGTGACTGGCCGGGGATGGGGAAAAACACGGGTGATTGGAGTATTGTGTTGGAGGCGGCCGATGGGGATGCCGTCAAGCCGGTGCGTTTTGAACGCGTGACGATTACTCAGAGGGAGAAAATTCTCTATCCTTATTTAGATCGTTGGGATCAGGCGTATCGGATTACCTTTCCTAAGACGATCCATGCGGGAGAAAAATTCACCCTGCGGATGACGGGGATCCCGGCGAAATCGGCGTTGGTGTGGCGGTGATGGGTTCCCTCTCCTTACAAAGGAGAGGGTTAGGGAGAGGTCCAGCCGCGAGTGACCTCCCCCAGCCCCCTCCTTTGTAAGGAGGGGGAGAAGCTCTACAGGACCGTGTCTTTTGCGAATTCCACCTTCGTCTCCGGATAATCAATATTACAATGCAACCCCCGGCTTTCCTTGCGTGATAACGCCGATTGAATGACCAGACCGGCCACCAGCGCGAGATTGCGCAGCTCCAGCAAATCCGCGCTCACCTTGAAATTCCAATAGTACTGGTTGATCTCATCCGCCAAAAGGTCAATGCGACGTTTGGCGCGATGCAGACGCTTGTCCGAGCGGACAATGCCCACGTAGTTCCACATCAGGCGGCGGATCTCGTCCCAATTGTGGGTGATGACGACACTTTCGTCACTGTCGATGGCGATGCCGGGATCCCAGGCTGGTAGGGGCGTATTGCCATACGCCCCAATATCCCCAATAGCCGCCAAGGAACAGCGGGCCGCGGCATCCGCAAAGACCACCGCCTCCAAGAGCGAATTGGAGGCGAGGCGATTGGCGCCGTGCAGGCCGGTACAGGCCACCTCTCCAATGGCATAGAGATTGGGGAGATCGGTCTGGCCGTCCTGATTGACCAAAACGCCGCCACAAAAATAATGCGCCGCCGGGACAACGGGAATAGGTTGGGTCGTGATGTCCAGATGGTATTGCAGGCACCGTTGATAAATCCCGGGAAAACGTTCTTTGATATAGGTCGCGGGTTTGTGAGTCAGGTCGAGCAGGACAAAGTCATCGCCGCGTTTTTTGAGCTCGGCATCAATGGCGCGGGCCACGACGTCGCGGGGGGCCAGATCTTTCAAGGGATGATAATTTGCCATGAAGGGGTTGCCGTTCTTGAGGCGTAATATTCCCCCCTCGCCACGGACGGCCTCGGAGATGAGAAACGATTTCGCGTCGGGTTGATAGAGGCAAGTGGGGTGGAATTGCACAAACTCCAGATTGGCGACGCGGCACCCCGCCCGATAGGCGATGGCCATGCCGTCGCCGGTTGCGATGTCGGGATTCGAGGTATAGAGGTACACCTTGCCGGCCCCACCCGTGGCCAGGAGGGTGACGCGTGCGGCCACGATTTTAATTTCGTTATGCACGGTGTCTAACACATAGGCCCCCAGACATTGATTGGGATGGTTCGAATTGGGATTGATTTTACGCTCGGTGATGAGGTCAATGGTGAAGTGATGTTCGAGCAGTTGGATGTTGGGGTGCCGTTTGATGGCCTGAAGCAGGGCCCGCTCGATCTCGGCCCCGGTTTGATCCTTGGCATGGAGGACGCGCCGCTGGCTGTGACCGCCTTCTTGCCCCAGGTCAAACTCTTGGTTAGCATTTTTTGAGAACTGGACGCCTCGATCAATAAGTTTTTGAATTTTTTCCGGACCGTTGCTGACCACCATCCGAACAATGTCTTCGTGGCAGAGGCCATAACCCACATCGAGGGTGTCTCGGATATGCGATTCCACTGAGTCCAAGGAAGACATCACGGCGGCGATCCCCCCTTGGGCATAGTTGGTATTGGTATCCGCCTCCGCTTTTTTAGTCACAATCAGGACTTGGCCCTGAGCGGCGACCTGTAAGGCATAGGAGAGGCCGGCGATGCCGGAGCCGATGACGAGGAAATCGGTTTTGAGGAGGGACATGGGGGGATTCCTAACAGTGAACCTGGTGTGAATCAATGTTTGATGTAGGGGCTGTTGTAGGGGCGACCCGGTGGGTCGCCCTCCGGATGATGCCGAGGTTCTGGGCGTCCCACCGGGACGCCCCTACATGACATAATTGTTTTGCGGGGCCTGTGGAAAGATGTTAAGAATTTTGCATGCCTTGGATGGAACGCCGCACGCGCGCCAGAAAACGACTCACCAAAGAACAGCTCCTAGGGGTCGCCAATTTTATTACTTATGGACGGATTGTCCTGGTGCCCGTCATTGTGTTGTTTTTGGTTTGGATTGATGACAGCAATCCACGTCATTTGGCGATGAATCATATGATGAGCTGGATTGCCGCGGTTATTTTTACGGCGGCGGCACTCTCCGACATGGTGGATGGTTACTATGCGCGCAAATATCAGGTGGTCAGCGCCTTTGGTAAATTTCTGGATCCCTTGGCGGACAAACTTCTGACCTTGCCGACGTTGGTGATGTTGGTTTCCTTGCATCGAGTATCCGCCTGGGTAGTGGCCTTGCTGCTGGCGCGAGAAGTAACCATCACTGCATTGCGGGGCATTGCGGCCACGGAAGGTTTGGAAATCGCCGCCTCGGATTGGGGCAAGAAGAAAACGGTTATCTTGTCGATCGTGATTGGGGCTTTGCTCATCCATTATCCGTTTTGGCAGGTGAATCCGCACCGCATCGGTACGGTACTGTTGTGGATTGCGGTCCCGATGTCGGTGGGATCGGGGGTTCATTATACGTATTCGTTTTTTGCGACCGTGTTACAGAGGTCGAGGAAGGCCAAGTAGGGGTTCAAAATTTTGAACCCCTACAAACCACTTTTCTTGTTGCCAGGGAGAATCGTCTTCATTATGGTGCGGTTCCCTTGAAAATAGTAGATAGTTGATAGAGGGAAAATTGGCTGCGCCAATTTTTGCGGGAGTAGCTCAGTGGTAGAGTGCAACCTTGCCAAGGTTGATGTCGCGGGTTCAAATCCCGTCTCCCGCTCAGGAATGAAAAAGCCCCCTTTGGGGGCTTTTTTATTTATTTGTGCACTATTGAATTTTATTTCTTCGATTTTTTCTTGCTCTTCTCCTGCCCCTTCTTGTTCGGCGTCACCGCATCAATCGTCTTGTCGAGGGCCTCGGCAGGTGTCTCCGTGGCCGACGGGAGGGGGATCTCGGCGGTGATGCGGTCGGTTTGGGTTTGGAGGAAGGTGGGATCGGGGGTCAGGGTGGGGGCGGTGAGGGGGCCGGTCAGGCTGAACAAGAGGTGATAGCGGCCATCGGTGTCGGCTAATAACGACCGCAATTTGGAATCGGGGATCCAGGTATCCGACTTAAGTTTGCTGAGCCGGTAGGTCCCGACCATCTGGAGTTGGCCGGTGAGCGCGATCGGTCCGTTTAATTCCACGCTGTGATTGTCGTCCTCAAAAACCAACGACGGAAATTGCAGCAAGCCGGGCGTGAGCGTGAAGGGTGTCTCGGTTTTTTTGAGCGGGATGACCTGCAATTGCTGCCAGAAAGATGGTGGGGCCAACTGCAAGGCCTTCGTCATCGCATTGGAAAAGAGCGGCGTTATGTTGGTGGCAAGGGGCCAATCGCCTGCATCAGCGACGAACTTGCCGTCGCCGGTCATGGTTTTTTTGACGGCTTCGATGTCCTTGCCCTCTCCCTTGGCGTTGAGGGTCAGCGTGCCGGCCCAGTTGAGATTGATCTTTGTCCTGAAGAGTTGTTCCCATAAAGGCGCTAGTTCGATGTGACTCAGGTTGAGGGCCAGATCCCAGCTAGGTTCGCCCGTGCCGAGTTTGACCGATCCCGAGCCACCCAAATGACCCTTGGGGAGATCCGCATCGAAGGTTTTAAGGGTTAGGGTGTCAGACACCGCGGTGAAGCGCGCCTCCGTCTTGGTGAGGGGGAAGGCGCCCCAGTGGAGGGAATCGGATTTGAGCGTGCCGGCATATTCCCACTCGATCGGTTTGGTGGCGGGACCTGTGACATCGAGCTGGAGGGTGGCTGGGCCGGTTAAGACTGATTTTGACGCGGTGAGAAACGGGAGTAGGTCGTGTAACTCCGTGGGCGGCGTTGTCAGGGTGACCTCCAGTTTGCCGTCCTGGGCGATTTGACCGGTTCCATCCAAACTAAAGCTATTGAGATTGAAATGAATCGCGCTGAGCGCAAAACCGCTTTCGGTGCGGGTTCCCTCCAAGGTCAGGTCGCAGGGCAGGTCGGCCTCTTTCGAGAAAACGCTGCCATACTTTAATTCCGTGTCACGGAGTTTCAGCGCGAGCTTGAGGGAAGATTTTTCCCGTTGACTGGCCCAGGAGAGATTGAGCCCCATGTTTCCCGCCAAGTAAAACGGGAGGGAGTCGGCATCCGTGGGCAGGAAGGCCAAGAGCGGTTCAGCCGGGAAGGAGTCGGAGGACAACGTGACCGTGGATAATTCCCCCCATTCGCCGCCGATTTGCAGGGTGGAGCCGGCCAGTGAGATCGCGGTGGGGGCGAGGGTGACTTTATGCTCCGCGAGATTGACCAGGATTTGGCCTGCCAAGTTCAGCGACTGAGGCCTTGATTCGTTGGCCATGAGATTGGCGGTGAGTTCGACTTCAATGGGTGTCTCCGTCTTGGATAAGTTGATACCGCTGAGGGTGGCGTTAATGTTGCCTAGGTGCAGCGGGGGCGTGCTCCCGGTGAGCAACTGGCCCTGCTCAATGGTGATGCGTTGGATATGGATACGAGTGAGCCAGGCGGGGAGCAGCGGCGAGGGCGCGGTGTCGGTCGACGGAGTGAGAGGTGAACTCTGATTGGTGGTGTTGGCGGGGAGGATGATGAGGGGGTGTTTGATGCGCAAACTGCCCTCCGGTTTACGCCTCCAAAGACTTCTGAGGTTAAATTGCACCGCCACCTGATCGGCTTGTAAGAGAGGTTCTGTCGCGGTCTCTGGCTTGGCCACAGACACCTTGTCCAGTTCCAGTAACAGGGTTGGCGACATCTTGAGGGAGAGTTTTTGAATGGAAACCTTGGCATCAAACCGATTTTCCAACAGGCTGATGAGTGGTGCCCTGAGGTGGTCGACCTTAAACCAAAAAGGCAGCGAGACGAGTAGCGAGATAATGAGAAGTAACAGGAGGCCAATCGACCAGAGTAACTTTTTCATTCCCTTGCCTTTTACCCAATAAGTTTTTAAGAAGCAATTCCTGAAAAAAATAAGGAGAGATGACCATGCAGGCAACACAAATTCGCGTTGGGATGATTATTTTATATGACGGAGAGTTGTGCCAGGTTTTGGGGACGGACCATATTACCCAGGGAAACAAGCGTGGCAAGATGCAGGTCGATATGCGGCGGCTGCGGGATGGGATTAAGTTAGAGTATCGGTTTCGCTCGGAAGACTCTGTGGAGCGGGCGGTGCTGGAGGAAAAGGAGATGGAATATCTTTTTCAGGATGGCGATGGCTATCACTTCATGGATACCGAAACTTATGAGCAGACCCAGCTCTCCAAGCAGGAACTGGGGAATGCCGTTCATTATCTGAAAGCCAATACTAAGGTGAAGGTGAAACTCTACGACGAGAAGCCCATTGGGGTTGAATTGCCCAACATGATGGAGCTCACGGTGACGGACACCGAGCCCATGATGAAGGGGGCCACGGCCGCTCGTGGTTACAAGCCGGCCACGCTTGACAATGGTCTCGCAGTCAAGGTCCCACAATTTATCCAAGTAGGAGACAAGATAAGGGTGGATACGACAACGAATGAGTATTCCGAAAGAGCTTAACCATCCATGGCCAAAGATCTCTACAAAATAATCGGCGTGTCCCGCACCTCAACGCCGGAAGAAATCAAGAAGGCTTATCGCCAGTTGGCGAAAAAATATCATCCGGATGTGAATAAGGGCAACAAGGAGGCGGAGGATAAGTTTAAGGAGATCTCCGCGGCCTACGATATCTTGGGGGATGCCGATCATCGGAAGAAGTACGACCAATTTGGCGACATGGGGCAGCAGGGTTTTGATCCGCGGCAGCAGGCCTATCGGCAGTGGTCTTCTACGGGTGGAGCAGGGGCTGGAGGGCCTGGTAGTGCCGAGTTTGATTTGGGGGATATCTTTGGCGATCTCTTTGGGATGGGGAAACGGACGGGACGGAGTCGGCGCGGCGCGACGGGTTGGTATGATACCGAACAGGAAGCCGGGGCGCGTTCCAGTGATGTGAATGCGACGGTGGAGATTGGGTTTATCGACGCGGTGAAGGGAACAGAACGACGATTGACCATTGATCACGGCCGGCGTCAGGAAAAAATCGATGTCAAAATACCGGCGGGGATTCGGGACGGGGGCAAGATTCGCGTGGCCGGGAAGGGCGAGCAGGGCGGGGATCTTTACATCCAAGTCAAGGTGGCGCCCCACCCGCAATTTTGGCGGGAAAACGACGACCTCTATTTGGAAATTCCGGTGACCATCACGGAAGCGGCCTTGGGGGCCACCGTGCGGGTTCCAACCCTGGATGCGGCGGTTAATCTCAAGATCCCGGCCGGGACCAGTTCGGGGCAAAAGATGCGGCTGGCCGGCAAGGGTGTGGTGCATTTGGGAGAAAAGGGGCAGGGGGATCAGTATGTGGTGATCAAGATTGTCGTCCCCCCCGACCTGGATGAAACCGCCAAAGAACTGCTCCGCCAGGTGGCGGCCCGGAGTTCCTTTAGTCCGCGGGAGAAATAACAAAGCTTATTTTCCAGGCAACCTTTTTGGAAGAATGACGATCCCAGTTTCATGTCTTTAGACCTGTTTGCATACGCTGATTTGAATGGGGACGGAACGCTCGACATGGAAGAGCTGTTTGTGGCCCGCGATGTTCGGGATGCCAAGATGGCTATCGAGGGTTTGTTGGGGAGGGGAGCGGGTGATCCCGTCAGGAATCGCGACGAGTTTGTGAAAAAAATGATCCTTGATAAGGGGTTGGACTTTTTTTCCACTTGGGAATCTAAACAAAAGAACGGTGTGACCCCTACCGTCAAAGGATACGACGGCCCAAAAAATGAGGCGGCCGAGGCTGTCATACAGGTCATTCAACAGTACCGGCGTTTTTTGCCGGAGCATCGAGATTTTTACCGCCGGGAACTAGCCGGGCATGTGACCGCCCCCTCTCTGGAGGAGATCAGTGATAACGCGGGACAGCTGCAGGAATTGTCCTGGTGGATAACAAATTTTGCGCGAGTGTCACTTTGTGACGGAGTCCCCGGGATCAGCGAAGCTGAATATGGATCTTTTTTGCCTTTTGTTCGAGGTGCGGAGGCACCATCGTTGAACTTAGGCCTTACGGTTGCGATGTCGCTGGATCTCTCTCCATTCTCCGAATCGGTGACGCAGGCTACGGTGGCACAGAAAAAGCAGCTGGATGCCATTTGGAGCGAATTGGCCACGTTACCGACAGGGATTTTTTTACTCCAAAAAAGCCTGCATATTTTTCAGCAAAAAGGATTCACTGTGGAAATTCTCACTCCGGAGCAATGGACAAAAAAAGGCATTCCGGAGTCGGCGTTGGCAGCCGTGTTACGACCTGAAAATATTATTTGTATTCGGGATGAGTTGCTCGTCCCGATAGAGCGTCCGCAACTTCTTGAAAGTCTCACCCATGAGCTGGGTCATTTGATCCTGGTGGGGCATGGAGAAAGTGTCATTGAGGAGGCGACTGTGGAAGACTTGAGCCAATTGGTGGTCTGGGAGGGGCAACTCGATGCGGAAGCGGCCGCAATGATGACAGATGCCGCCCGCTATGAGACTCTGTGGTATTTGTATAGTGACAAAATTTATCACAATAAGGACCGGGCCCAGATTCGTGCGCAGGAAGAGGCGTTTCATGCGGGGGATTTGGAACCTTACATCAGGGCCCAGCGGGAACGAATTTTTGCGGCGGCGGTGAAAGGGTGTCTATGACGGCGGTTTCTTTTCCAAGCATCCATCTCACTGGATCTCCTCGAGACATGGGACGCGCCTATGGGGAGACCCTGCGCGCCGGGATTCAGGGAATCGTGGACATTCGTTACCATGCCTTGTTGGTTGGGGATTTTCTCAAAGCGCATGGAGAACCGATGGTGCGGGCCCTGGCCGAACGGCAGATCCTTGTGTTGGAACGGAACGAAGCCTATCGGGATGCCCATGAGCTTTTTTTGGGGATCGTGGAAGGGGCCGATGTGCCGCCTCACCAGCTGATGGCCATGCAGAATTATACCGATCTGCGCGATGCGGGTTTTGTGGCGTATGAAGATTTGGAAAGAATGCTGGGACGTTCAGTCCCCAGGCAAGGGAGTACAGACTCCTCTGCTTCGGCAGATCGCGATGCTGGTGGTTGTTCCGCCTGGCGGGTTTGTCACAGTGCTGGGGAGGTCGACCTGGCGGGGCAGACATGGGATATGCATGCCACGGCCCTTGACTATGTGGTCCTGCTTCATATCCGGGGGGAGGGCGGCCTTCCTGACCGCCATGCCCTGACGATCATGGGGTGCCCCCCGCTTTGTGGGGTGACGAGTGCCGGTCTCATGGTGATGATTAACAATGTTTTTTCCAAACAAGTGAATGTCGACGGACTGCCCTGGCCCTACCTGGTGGATACGATGCTGAAACAGCCCACCCTCGAGGCGGCACGCGCCTATCTTCAGGGGCACCTCCCGATGTCGACCCACAACTACATGCTGGTGGGACGGCAACGGGTTTTCAATATCGAGGCGACCGGTTCTGAATGGGTGGAGACCCACAATATTGCGGGCGATGGAGAGGTATTTCATACCAATCATTGTTTAAATCCTGGATTGGCCGAGACCATGCCGTCGGGTCGTAAGAGTGGTACCACTTATGCTCGTTTTTCCGCCCTCGAAGGTTATCTTGGGGAGGGGCGCTATCAGGGGATCGTCTCACAGGCGCAGTTTGCCGAAGATGTATTGCTGGACGGTGGTCGCGCTTGTGTCAATGTGCCACGCCCTGAGGCTCTACATGGCCCGATGACTTGCGGAGGACTTGATGTGGATCTCAAGCGGCGCGAGGCCCGTTTCTTCAGGGGGCCTTATGGGGATGGGGTTTATCAGGATCTGACCTTTTGAATTAAAATTACGCGCTGCGTTACGAATTTTCCTCGGCAAAACTTGACACATTCCTAGAGGCAATGTTAACCCGGACAACTCCTTATGGCACCTCTCAATAAATCTAAATGGACTGCTTTCGTGCTGATTCCTTTTGTGGTGAGTGCGTGCAGTTTTGGCAAGGTGGCCTCGGACATTACCTCCGGAATTTTCAAGGATGGGTCGCCGATCTTCGAGCAAGATGGTGATATCGAGACATCGGAGACCGCCGGGCTGGCGATGATCAAGACCTTGGAGGTGTTTTATTACGCCAACCCCGGCAACAGGAACTATCTCTTCTTGTTGGCCAAGGCTTATGGGACCTACGCCTTCGGCTTTTTGGAAAATCGCATGATCCAGTACAAGAACGACCCGGCCAAGTACCAGATTTATGCGGATCGGGCGAAGTTGTTTTACTCCCGGGGGAAGCAGTATGGGATGCAGTTGATGAAGCGCGAAGATGGTGGTTTCAAAAAGGCCGTGGAGACGGGTTTGTTGCCGTTACAAAAGAAGATTAAGCATTATGGCAAACATGATGTGGCCTCGATGTTTTGGCTGGCCTTTAACTGGGGGAGCCTGATCAACCTTTCGAAGGATGATATTACGGCGGTGGCCGATCTCCCGTTGGTTGAGGCGATGATGGCCCGGGTGTTGGAAGTGAATCCCGCCTTTTATTTTGCCGGTCCCCAGTTGTTCTATGGGGTCTATTATGCCAGTCGGCCGGCGATGTTGGGGGGCAGTCCCGACAAGGCCAAGGAACATTTTGCCGAGGCGGAACGGTTGACCGGCGGCAAGGCCTTGATGGTTTATGCGTTACAGGCCCAGTTTTTAGCGACGCAGTTGCTGGACAAGGCCCTGTTTGAGGAGTTGTTGGGGAAGGTCGATGCCGGCTCGGTGGATGCGGATCCGGCGCAACGCCTGGCCAATGCCTTGGCAAAGGAACGGGCCAAATTACTTCGAGCGCATGAAGCGGCTTATTTTTAATCAACGAAACATTATATCTAGGAGGACTTATGAAAAAATTAGCGATGGGGTTTGGGATCCTGGTGATCCTCAGTTCTTTAGGACTCAGGGCGGAACCAAAGGAAATCAAAATGGCGACGATTGCCCCAGCTGGGTCTTCCTGGGACAAGATTACCAATGCGATGAATGAGGAGTTGAAACAAAAGACGGGCGGACAGGTTCAGTTTAAAATTTACTCCGGCGGTGTGCAAGGTGATGAGAAGGCCGTGGTGCAGAAGATGCGCAGCGGACAGTTGCAGGCGGGCGGACTCACCGGTTTTGGACTTGGGATGATTGCCCCCTCTGTCCGGGTCTTGGAGGTGCCGTTTTTGTTCAATAACTCCAGCGAGGCGGATGCGGTGACCAGTAAGGTGACGTCGAAGCTTTCGCAGGCCTTGCAGGCTGGGAATCCCGGAGTGGAATTGCTCGGTTGGGCCGAGGCTGGGTTTGTTTACATTATGTCTAATAAGCCGATTGCGAAGTTAGCGGACCTCAAAGGGGTCAAGATGTGGATGTGGGAAGGGGATCCAATGGCCGAGGCGATGTTCAACGCCATGGGAATGACGCCGATCCAGCTCTCGATTGCCGATGTGTTGACCTCGTTGCAAACGGGCATGATTGACGCGGTTTACGCCCCCCCGATGGGTGCGGTGGCCCTGCAGTGGGCCTCGAAGGTGAAATATATTACGGATCTTCCCCTGGTGAATTCCATTGGGGCCCTGGTGGTGAGCAAGGCGGAGTTCGGCAAGCTGTCTCCCGATCAACAGAAGACCTTGAAGGAAGTCGGATCGAAATATTGCCGACAAATCGTGGAACAGACCCGAAAAGATAATGACGCCAGCATGGCCTCTTTGCAAAAATTGGGGATGCAAAAAGTTGCCGTGGCCCCGGCGGATAAGGCAGAGCTAGTGAATGTTGCCAAGGATGTTGGCCAAAAATTGGTCGGTAAGCTTTATTCGCAAGACCTGCTCGCCCAGGTGCAGGGACATTAGAAAACACGGTCGGGGTTCAAAATATGGGTTTGTTGAACAAGATCAACGATTGGGTCTCCAAGGTTGAGGCCTTCTTTCTCTGTCTTTTTCTGTTGTCGATGATCGTGCTCGCCTTTCTTCAGGTGGTGATGCGTAACGCCTTTAATGCGGGTATCCCGTGGGCTGACACCGTGGTTCGGTCCATGGTCCTCTGGGTGGGTTTTTTGGGGGCGGCCTTGGCGACGAAGCTGGACCAGAACCTCACTCTTGAGGTGTTGACCAAGTATTTGCCGGAACGGGCCAAGCACCTTGCATCCGTGATGGTGAAACTGTTTGCCGGCATGATATGCTATTTTTTACTGATGGCCTCCCTGCGTTTCCTGGCCGATGAGCGGTCCGCCGGGGGGGAGTTCCTACACTTGTTTCCCGCCTGGATCAGTTTGAGCATCATCCCGATCACTTTTGTCCTCATCTCCTTTCACCTGCTCATGAGCATCTTCCGTGACTTTGCGTACTTTATGAAAGGGAAAAAGGGATGACCGTTTTAGTCGTGCTCGGGATCATCCTGATGGCGGTATTGGGGGCCCCGCTTTTTTCGATTTTTGGCGCGGCGGCCCTGTTTGGTTTTCATAGCTCCGATATCAACACCTCGTCCGTCATTATCCAAATGACCCAGCTCATTTCGGCCCCGGCGCTCGTGGCGATCCCGCTCTTTACCTTTGCGGGTTACATGATGGCGGAGAGTAAGACACCGGAACGTTTGGTGGCGGTCTCTCAAGCCTTGGTTGGTTGGATGCCCGGTGGGTTGGCCTTGGTGACCCTCTTTGCCTGTGCTTTTTTCACCGCCTTTACCGGGGCCTCGGGGGTGACGATCATCGCCCTTGGGGGACTGTTGTATCCTATCCTCAAAAAGCGGGGCTATTCGGAGAGTTTTTCACTTGGGATTGTCACGTGCTGCGGGAGTTTGGGCCTCCTCTTTCCCCCCAGTTTGCCGATCATCCTGTATGGCGTGATTGCCCAGGTGGATGTTGACAAGCTCTTCATCGCGGGGATCTTACCGGGACTCTTACTGGTGACGCTCCTGGGTATCTATTCCATTGTTGCTGGGAGCAAGAGCAGCGGGCGGGTTAAATTCAATGCCAAGCAGGCCCTGCGGGCCGTGCGGGCGGCCATCTGGGAGTTGCCGCTTCCTTTGATCGTGCTCGTGGGGGTCTATGGTGGTTTCACCACAGCCTCGGAGGCGGCGGCGGTCTGCGCCTTTTATGTCTTTATCGTCCAGGTATTCATCTATCGCGATCTGAAGCTGACCACCGATGTGCCGCGGGTCATGAAGGAGAGTATGATCCTGGTGGGAGGGATCCTCATCATTGTGGCGGTGGCCCTGGGATTCACCAATTTTGTGATTGATCAGGAAGTCCCGATGAAGATCTTCGCGATCACGAAGCAGTACATCACCAGCCAGGCGATGTTTTTGGTGGTGTTGAATATATTTTTGCTGATCGTCGGGTGTCTGATCGATATCTTTTCGGCCATCATTGTGGTCGTGCCGATCATCATCCCGATTGCCACCGGTTATCATGTGGATCCAGTCCACTTGGGGATCATTTTTTTGACTAATCTGGAACTTGGCTATTTGACACCCCCTTTCGGGCTTAATTTGTTTCTCTCCAGCTATCGGTTCAAACGTCCCATTGCGCGGGTTTTCATGGATACGCTCCCATTTTTATTGATCTTAATTTTTGCCCTGTTGATCATTACCTATGTCCCGGCGTTGAGTCTGACTTTGTTGGAAAAATTGAAATAACACCCCCTGGCCCCCTCTTACTTTAAGAGGGGGAAGGAAAATAATTAAGGAGGAAGTATGGAAACCGTGATTTTGAGTGGGGTGCGTACCCCGATCGGAAGTTTTCAAGGGGCCTTGGCGGATCTCTCGGCCCCGAAACTTGGCAGTATCGCCATCGCCGAGGCGCTCAAGCGTGCCGGGCTCAAGGGGGAAGACATTTGCGAAGTAATCATGGGCAATGTGCTGACCGCCGGCCTGGGCCAGGCCCCGGCCCGGCAGGCGACCCTGTTTGCGGGACTCCCGCAGGGGACGCCGGCGCTCACGATTGGCAAGGTCTGTGGTTCCGGCCTCAAGGCGGTGATGTTGGCGGATCAAGCGATCCGTTCCGGCGATGCGGAGGTGGTGATTGCCGGCGGGATGGAGAGCATGACCCAGGCCCCGTACCTCTTGCCTAAGGCGCGAGCCGGTTATCGGATGGGGCATGGCGAGGTGTTGGACAGCTTGGTGAAGGACGGTCTCTGGGATGTGTACAATAATTTTCACATGGGAACGGCCACCGAGATGTGTGCCAAGAAATATGAGATCTCGCGCGAGACCCAGGATCAGTATGCCTTGGAGAGTTATCAACGGTCGCAGAAGTCGGTGAAGGAAGGCCTGTTCAAGCGGGAGATCGTGGCGGTGGAGATTGATTCACGGAAGGGCAAGGTGGTGGTCGATTCCGATGAAGAGCCGTTCAAGGCGAATCTGGAAAAATTGGGAACCCTGAAGCCGGCCTTTGACAAGGCAGGGACAGTGACGGCCGGCAACGCCTCCTCCATCAACGATGGCGCCGCGGCCTTGGTCCTGGCCAGCAGCGATTGGGCCAAGAAAAGGGGCTTGCAGCCCCTGGCGCGGATTGTGGGACATGCCCAGGCCTCGGTGGCCCCGGAGTGGTTCACCATCGGGCCCTCGGAGGCCATCAAGAAAAACTTTAACAAATTGGGGATTTCCGCAAAGGATATCGACCTTTTTGAGATCAACGAGGCCTTCGCGGCCGTGGCGATCGCCAACAACAAGATTCTGGGCCTGACCCCGGATCGGGTCAATGTCCGCGGCGGCGCCGTGGCCCTGGGTCACCCGATCGGCGCCTCCGGCGCCCGGATCTTGGTCACCTTGATCCATGCCCTGCAAGACCTCAACCTCAAACGCGGCCTGGCCTCGCTCTGCATCGGGGGTGGGGAGGGGGTGTCGTTGGTGGTGGAAAGATTATAGCGGAGTCCTTACTGAAGTTTTTCATGTTGTTTTCTCTAGTGCGGATGCCAATGAAATAAGTGAACAACTTTTTTTCCTTCCTGCCGAAACCCGGGGGATGAATGATGCATTACTGCTCTTGAGAGCTCGATTGGCGACACTCCAAAGTGGAATTATAGCTCCATCCGTATGTCGGGTCTTGGGGGCGTTGCCGATAGGCACAACGGAGATACCTCCGGCGCTTCGCCCCCCGTTGCGGAAGCTTATGGCGTTGGATCCCCCCCTGGCGGCGAATCCGCTGGTCCGTTTGTTGGCGGCTCCCGCATCGGTTGAGATTTTGCATACCACCGCGAAAGGATGGCAGGTGGTGGACGGAGGGTATCCCCTCAATCGCGGCCGAAGTATCGCTTTTCGCGGGGGTGATTGGATTAGGATCGATGACTATCCGATTCATGCTTTGGCCGTTGGGTCTGGCTTGTTACAGCAGATTTTTTTAACCAATCGGGCTAGCATGAGTGCTTTTTCCATGGATGGTTATGATGTCAGCAGCTGCCATCTATTTGGTATCTTTCTTAACGAATCTCCGATCGGATTTTTTACGGTGGGGTACCGGGAAAGGCCCAGGAGCTTTGCCTTACATTGGCTGGAACTTTTTTCACCCCAACACCAGGGAGCTGGCATCGGTGCGGCCCTGATTTGCGACCATGTTGCGCAGGCGCGTCGTCATCGCCGATCTTTGGAGCTTCTTGCCGTCACTAATTTAGCACACATCTTTCCCCTGCTCCTCAAGGAAGGATATGGCAAGGCCCAGGCCCATCTGATCGATCTGAAATCCCGTGAGAAAAGTACGGCAAACATTGAGGATCTCGATTGGAGAAGATTGTCCATTGCATCGCCTTCCGAATGGCCCTTTCTCGATAAAATCGTCATCGAATAGGATATTTTCTCGATTCCGTTTTAATCGTCTTTGTTGACAACTTTTTTCCGGTTTTGTCGAAACATTGCCATGAGTTCGTTTTTCTCTCTTACGGGTGTGGCTAGCTATCTACAGTCTGTTCCTGGCATTGCGCAGGATTGCCTCCGTGATCTGATCGGCCCGCGGGGGAGGCTGCCGGCGCTAAAAAAGGTGCTCGGAGACGAACAACAACTACAACGTTTGGCCCCCTTTCTTATCGAACGGATCGTGGCGGGGCTCTCTCCGGATGAGGGGGCTTATTACTTGAGGCAATGGCAGGATCCCAATGCCCAATGGCCGTCTGATGCCCCCTCCGACGTGGTGGCGGCCGCCTTGTGCGCCACCCCGGACCGACCGGACCGGGTGCGGATTCTGGCTAATTTTGAACAGCGATGGCGGGTTGCCTATCGATTCGGAGATGCTCTTTCGTTGCACCAGGGGGCGGTGGCTCATACCGAGAGTTGGGGGGACCGAAGTCTCTTGGGACTCTACCGGCAGGCGGCGACGCGCCGTACGCCGAGGTGGGCGCCGGTTACGCTGATGGCCTTGGACACCCTCGATCCGGTCCGGGCCCTGTGCGACCAGCCAGTGGGGGATTTGTCCGGGACGCTGGCGGCCGCCGGTAATGGACTCTATGACGGTTCCTATTCCTATTGTTTTCGGCTTCATTTCCTCTCTCCCCCCCGGGAGCGGATGGACGAGATGGTGTTGGCCGGCTTCTGTCGGAAACAGCTCCCCAGCGATGCCTTTTGGGTGTATGCCCCGGAATCACTCAGTCCCTCCGGACGCACCCAGCAGGAGTTGATGGATGGGATCCATTTTCCTGATCATTTTTTGGGTGATGCGGCCGCCTGTGTGACCGGGTTCAAGGACCCCGGGGAGCCTCGTCTGAAAATAGGTTGCTCCGATTGGCAGCGGGGGAGGGAGCTTGCCTCCCTCCTGACCGGCGCCGTGGCTCAATCTGATTTGCTGGCGGGGGCGGCGGTCGAGACCTACCACGGGGACGGTCTCTCCATTGATCTCTTCACGGATCCTAATCTGATTCGGGGTTATCTCCTTTACGAACATTACCGTGCCTTGCCCGAGCTCCGCTTCCTCTTGGAGCGGTTGGAAGGGATCCCATCAGGGGTGGTGGCCGGGATACTGGAACGAGAGCATGCTCACGCCCCCTGGCAATCCAGGCAACTTTTCGATGATGGCAATCAGCACGTTGAGGCGCTGCGGCGCCGCATCCATGACGGGCGTTTGGAGCCCATCCCCCATGCCGAGCGCCCCTCAGTCCTTCAAAGCTTGGGCGAGCCCTCTTCGGGGACCGCGACCGCGATTGGCGGTCGGTCCACTCAGCAGGACTCGGTCCTGATCCAAGAGCGGGGGCTTCCAAAAGGATTGCGACGGGTGGCACTCGTGGCGGACGGGCATGGTAGCAAGCCTTACAACATCGGGGCCCGGCAGAGCCGCGAGGCGGTGCGGCGCTTTTTTGACACCTTGGTTGCAGTGGTGGGCGGGGATTCGGTAGACCCCCGCGTGGTGATCGATCAGGCGATGCGCCGAATGATGGAGGGGGCGGAAGCAGAGTGTCCTGTTGGGGGGAGCACTTTTGTGGGAGTTGTTCAATTTGACGATGCGACGTATGTCGTCCATATCGGCGACTCGCGCGCCTACCAGCTGGAACTGGGACAGGGGCTGCGCCAAGTGACCACTGATCACACATGGCCCCCCTTCTCTTCAGACGTTGATAAAGCTCCATCGTACAGAAGAGAAATTGCCATGGCGCGTTTTGTGGGAGATCGGCTTATCCGGAAAAAAATGTCGGAGGACGATCGTGAGCGATCGTATCAGTACGATCTCATTCCGGTCCCCTCCAGCGGCACCTTGATACTCTGCACCGACGGCTTCACCGGTATGTTGAAAAACGACGAGTGGATGGAGGCGTTGCTTCGGAGCCATCCACCGCAACAGGCCGCCCAAGCGATTATCACCGCCGCCCAAGCGGCCAATGTCCACGACAATGTCTTAGTCGCGGTCGTGAAGTTGGATTGAAGCAGTGCTAAAAAATGTAAAGAGTGCGTTAATTTAGTGGGGGAGGATTCTTAAAGGAGCAGGAACTATTTTTAATTGTTTGACCTCTGTTGGCACTTGATTTGCCTGTACCATAAAAGCTGAACTCACGCGCCGGTAAT